>NZ_QNUX01000004.1 GCF_003312425.1 Flavobacterium psychrolimnae
TAGGTGGTCAATTTGAACTGGAAAGTGGTGGTCAGTTTGCTCCGAAACTGGTGGTCAATTTGCACTGGAATAGGATGGTCAATTTGACTGGTTTTTCCAGGTTAATATTCCTGTAATGCTATTTTATTGTTGGGTTACTGTTATTCTTCTCAACACAATGAGAATTAATTTTATAAACTCGACTCAGACAACTTTGACAAACATAAAAATCAGTGGTTGTGGTGGCGGACACATTGACAAATTAGAAAGTGGAGAAAGTGAAACAGTTTGGGTTGACATAACTGGTGACTGTTCCATAAACATTGATTACTTATCAAACGGTCAACGAAAAGAAGAAGGAGTTGCTGGCTATGTAACGAGTACTATGGGAAAGAAAATGAAACACAATATTGGCGGAAAAAATGAAGAAAAATAGATTATTATTGATTTTGACTACAATAGGACTTATTTCCTGTAATCAAGGAAGTACATCCTTTTCAGGTACTGTTGGTAAAGAAACTCTGATTTCGACGAAAATTGACAAAAGTCAAAAGCCATCAGCTAAGCACAATAAAAATAATTTTTACACTAAATATGAATACAATCAGTCTGACTGTACATCACTAATAATACAAAACAGCTTTCCAAAAAGCGGCATAAACTACACTGATCCGAATGGTAAGAAATATATTTATGCAGTGTTTTGGACTCAAATAATCAATAACACAGTAAATCCTATCGAGTTGACAATTGATTTTCCTTTAGATTCTTTTGAAATTCCATCTTCATCAGGCAACTTTATGAAATTACTTGTTCCTTCCGACACAATGACAATTGATAAAGAACCCATGAATGATTATGGTCTGAAAATAAAATATTTTTTAGATAATAATCGTTATAAATCGTCTTCGTTGAAGAGAACTATTAAACCAAAGAGTTCAACTGCATTTTATGTTGTACCTCTATCTAATCGTGGTGTTAGAGGCACTTTAAGAGCAGGATTTAGCTTAAAAGGGCAAAATCTGTTTTATAGTGTTAACAATAAAGAAATTCTTAGCGGAAAGATTGATTTACCCGCTCCGCAAAGTCTTCTTCTAAAAAAATAAACTTCTCGTTAATGCTGCGCAAATGTCTCTTACTTTGCGCTAGCAATCGCAACAAATACTTTGGAAAACAAGATAATTGCTGCAGGCTGTTAATAATAAACACGCTCCTCAAATTAAGTTTCCAAATAATAAATCATTCCATGATACAGATTGTCCAAAATTCAAAGTTTGTTTTGTACTTTTAAAGCACACTCATTAACTGAAAAACTCAAATTACAATAATGAATTATCACTTTAGAAAAGCGGAACTATCTGAAATAGCTCCGATATGGGAAATTTTACAACAAGCTATACAACGCAGAAAAGAAGATGGGAGTACCCAATGGCAAGACGGTTATCCAAATCCTGAAGTCATACAAAAAGACATTGAAAAAAGAGAAGGATTTGTTTTGGCAGACGGAGAAACTATAATCGGTTACAGTGCGGTACTTATTAATGATGAACCTGCTTACGCTACAATTGAAGGAAACTGGTTAACGAACGATGATTTTGTTGTCATGCACCGAGTAGCCATTTCTGAAAAATATTTGGGTAAAGGACTGGCAAAACTGATGCTAAAAAACATAGAAGATTTTGCGTTAAGCAACAACATTTACAGTGTAAAAGCAGACACAAATTTTGATAATATCGCCATGATGAAAATTTTTGAAAACTTAGGTTATACCTACTGTGGCGAAGTATATTTTAGAGGAAGCCCTAGGAAAGCATTCGAGAAAGTTTTAACTAAAGAAAACTAATTAAAATTAAAAAACCGCAAATTCGCAAATAAAAACAGCTAACAACTGTTTCAATACTTTGCAAATTTGCGGTGAGTTTTAAAAAAAAAATATTAAACTACGGCTTCTTCTTCAGGAGCAGTTTCAAATTCCATGTGATCCTCGATTTCCGTTGCTACTTCCGGTTTTGATGCTTTGAGCGCATTGAATCTTTCTAATTGTTCCAGTTCTCCTTCTTCCCCACTGAAATAAGGAAAAACATCCATAATAGGAGATTCTGAAATTGCAGGAACGGTGTAATCGCCCATCGTACCTTTCATCACGCTAATGGTGTTGTCATAAGCCTCTTTTACATCATTGGCTTGCACTAATAAATACATATTAGTTTTGCGTTCTTTACCGCTTTCTTCGTCATATGCCAATAATGAAACTTTAGATCTGAACCAGCGATCCGCGTTTTCGAAAGGATGAATCTCAGCATAATTAGCGACTTTTATATTCGTGATTTTGAATTCTTCACTGATATACGCTGACATTTCTTCATTGATTCTGCTTTCAGCTTCCGTGTAAGACAACGCGTCTACCAAGTATGGTTCAGTTGTAATCTTTTGTCCGCCAGTTTCATCTGTTTTTCTATATTTTACCTTGCATTCGTACCAAGTTGTGCTCATTTCTTTTTTTTTTAAGGATGTCAAAGATAGATTTAAAAGAAAAAAAACAACAGGATTACTAAAATAGATATTCACAATTTTAGGCAGCAGATGGAATTGATCTTTATTTCAATTAAAAGAATTAATTACTCAAATAAAAAAAACAGCCTTTGCTTATTGCAAAGGCTGTTTTTATAAAATATTTCTTCAGAATTGAGTCTCAATCAATAAATTTAACTAAATCCTCTTTGTTTTTTCTGACTTTTGCTAAGTTTGCTAACCAATCATTTTCAGCATCTCTGTAGCCTAGAGGAAGAATTACACAACTTCTAAGACCTTTTGCTCTTAGGTCCAAAATTTCGTCTAAAGCGTCTGGCTCAAAACCTTCAATTGGTGTGCTGTCTACGCCTTCAAAAGCGGCAGCTGCAATAGCCATTGAAAAAGCAATATAAGCTTGTCTTGCTGCGTGCTGAAAGTTTACTTCGGCATCTTTTTGTGGATACGTATTCAACAACATCTGACGGTAATTTTCAAAACCCTCATTTTTAAAACCTCTTACATCATTGGTATGATCAAATACTTTATTGATTCGCTCCGCTGTATACGTATCCCAAGCCGCAAATACTAATAAATGGGAACAGTCTGTAATCACGGATTGATTCCAACCGATTGCTCTGATTTTTTCTTTAATTTCTTGATTGGTTACCACCAATATTTCAAAAGGTTGCAAACCACTTGATGTAGGTGCTAGAATTGCTGCTTCCAGAATGTTATCAATTTTTTCTTGAGCTACTTTTTCTCCGTTCATCGCTTTGGCTGCATAGCGCCAATTCAATTTGTCTAATAATTCCATTTCTATTGTATTAATTAATTACTGTTCGTTTATAATGTTGCAAAAAGTTTACACTTTTATACTGTCCCATGCCGCTTGAAAACTTTCTTGCAATGTTTTTTCATCCAAAGGACACAATCCCCTATTTTTCATGTTCATCAAAAAAGCCATTGGATATATCGAATAAGCATACATCAGATAAGGTGAGATATCCTTAAAAATACAGTCTTCTTTCCCTTTCACCCACAAATCAAAAAGCGGTGTCAAAAACTCTAATCCCTCTTGTCTTGTTAGTTCATCGATCATAGGCGTATTATCACATTGCGATAAAAAAGAAGCTTCTTCTCGATGAGTCAGTTTATAATGTGCCATATTGAACCAGATTTTTTTAAACCTAACCTCCACTGATTCCTGAAGATTATAATCTGAAAAGGCAGCTTCAGCAAAAGATGATTTTACCGTGAGATACAATTGACTGACTAAATCTTGTTTACTTTGAAAAAAAAGATAAATCGTGGCGGGAGAAACGGCTGCAATTTTAGCAATTTTCGCCATTGAAGCCCCTTGAATTCCTCCATTATTTACTAAAGTCAAAGTAGCCTTCAAGAGAGCAGTCCGTTTATCAATACTTTTTTGAAGTTGTGCCATGTTTGCTATTATTTTTATTTTTCTAATAAATAAGTACTCATTCAAAAAATGCTCAAAAATAAATTTGTACTAAAATCACATTTGAAATGCAAAGGTACCATAAAAAAGAATGAACGTTCATAAATTAGATTTAATTATGATTTGTTTACACTTATATGAATGTAAGGGAAAAGAAAACATTTCGATAAACATGATTTTTTTGCTATTCACTTTTAAAAATGGGTTGAAGATATCAATAAGGAACCTTCAATGATTCAAAAATATTTGACAAGCAGATTATAAAAATTTTTCTAATTAATTAAATTGAAAATTCAACTTTACTACAACCCATAATTTTTATTAAAAAAATGTTAAAAAAATATTAAACACTTGTTTAAATTAAACACTTGTTTAGTTTTGTTTAACGAAAATTCGATTCCATTGAAAAGTAATTTTAACGACAAACAAATTCAAATACTCGAAGTTGCAGAAACTCTTTTTGCAGAGAAAGGATTTGATGGCACTTCCATTAGAAACATAGCAAAAGTGGCGAAAATTAATATTGCTATGGTTTCGTATTACTTTGGTTCCAAGGAACGATTACTGGAATCCCTTATTGTTTACAGAACTTCGGATCTCAAAAATCAATTAGAAAATTTACTACTGGAAGATCTTGAACCTATTGAAAAAATTAATAAGCTAATTGCCCTTTATATCAATAGAATCAATAGCAACCGAGGAATTTACAGAATTTTACATTACGAATTTACTTCTAAAAAGAGAGAGCAAAATCTTCAGGCTTTTTCGGAATTAAAAAAAGGAAATTTAAAATCCCTTGAAACTATTATTGAGGAAGGTCAGAAAAAAGGCATTTTCAGAAAAGACGTTATTATTCCGTTGATTACGCCCACTATTCTGGGCACATTCTTTCATTTTCACATGAATAAACCTTTCTTCGAAAATTTATTGAACCTGAAAACCGAAGATTTATACAATAATTATATCAAAACCAATTTGACAAAGCATATTCAACAAACTATAAAAGCACTTCTGATATATGAAAGTTAATCAATTCATGCTCTTTGGGATTTTCTTCATCGGAATTTCATCCTTATCAGCACAAGAAAAAACAAGTTTAACATTGAACGAAGCCATTAATTTGGCTTGGACCAAAAGCAATGAAGTTACGCTGGCCAATACGAAAGTAAAGACCAAAAAATACGAATTGCAGGCTACAAAAAACAATCAATATCCTGATTTGAAACTTTCTGGTCAGTACCAAAGATTGGCGAATGCATCAGTAGATTTTAAACTGAATCAAAACAATTCCGGTACTCCGCAGACGCTTCCTATTGTCAATCAGTTAATGATTGGACAGTTGAATGCCAGTGTTCCGGTATTTTCTGGTTTTAAAATCCAAAACAGCATCATAGCAAATGAAAATTTGTATCAGGCTGAAATGGCGACAGCATCCCAAACTAAAGAAGAAATAGCGTTGCGGGTAATAGATTATTATGCCAGTTTATACAAAGCGCAAAAAACAATTGAACTGCTGAAAGAAAATCAAAAAAGTGCCAAACAACGCGTTAAAGATTTTATAGAGCTTGAAAAAAATGGAATCATTCCCAGAAATGATCTGTTAAAATCTAAATTGCAGGCTTCAAAAATACAATTGTCACTGGATGAGACAAATAATAATTTAAAAATAATCAACTTTTATTTGGTTACACTTTTAAAATTAAATCCAGATACCAAACTGGAAATTCGGGAGGATGATTTTGCTGATTTCCAAATGACAAATATTCCAATCAATGAATTACCGGCTTTAGAAAATCGGAAGGATTTAGAAGCGATTCGGTTTCAGGGAAAAGCCAGCGAAGCGAATATCAAAATAGCGAAAGGTTCCTATTATCCAGCCATCGCAATCATTGGCGGATACACCGCTTTAGACCTCAGCAACGTGATTACGGTTCAAAATGCAATGAATATCGGAGTTGGAATTTCTTATGATTTAAGCGCTATTCTAAAAAACGGAACTTTGGTCAGACTGGCTGAAAATAAGTTTTTAGAAGTACAGAATTCTGAAGCAATATTAACGGACTACATTAAAATTCAAGTCCATAAAGCGATTGAAGATTACGATTTAGCATTGAAACAAAACACGGTTTATGAAGAAGCACAAGAACAGGCGACTGAAAATTTCCGAATTGTAAAAGACAAATATGACAATGGACTTTCGGACACAAATGACTTGCTCGAAGCTGATGTGGAACAGCTAAATTCACAAATCAATAAAGCTTTGGCGAAAGCCAATACGATCCAAAAATACTACGAGTTACTCTCCGTAACAGGTCAATTATCTCAATCGTTCAATCTTGCTCAAAAATAATCAACTACCATGGAAAAGAAAAAAACAAATAAAAAATTCATTATTATCCTAGTAGCATTGGTTGTTTTAGGAGGTACTTATGGAACTTTTAAATACATCCATTCCCAATCCCACGAGGAAACTGATGATGCACAAATTGAAAAAAACATGAATCCAATTATCCCGAGAGTTTCCGGATATGTAGATAAAGTGTACATCAAAGACAACGATTTTGTAAAAAAAGGCGATACTCTTTTTACTATTGACCGAAGAGACTACCAATTGAAAATTGAAGAAGCCAATGCAGCAATGATTGGCGCTGAAGGTAATTTTGCAGTGACAAAAGCTGATATTGGAAGTGCTTTAGCCAGCATTTCTGTTTCTGATGCTAATGTGTTATCCGCGAGTGGAAATATAGAATCCGCAAAAATAAGATTGGGCCGCATTACAAGTGATTACAACCGATATGAGAATTTGTACAAAAGCCATTCTATCACAAAGCAGCAGTACGAACAAGCTTTAGCGGCAAAACTGGAAGCAGAAAGTCAAGTTCGTGTTTTGCAACAGCAAGAAAGAGCCAGTGCATTTCAAAAATCAGTTATTGTGGCTAAATCAAAGGTTTCTGATAAACAAACCGAAGTGGCTGCTGCCAATATTAAAAGAGCAAAAGCATTGCTTGACGCAGCAAAATTGAATTTAACCTATACCTCGGTAACTGCTGCGATTGATGGTCAGGTATCTAAAATTGATATTCAGCCGGGACAATTAGTTCAGCCGGGACAATCTCTATTTTATATTATCAACAACAAAGAAGCTTGGGTTATTGCTAATTTCAAAGAAACGCAATTGAACAAAATGGTAATTGGACAAAAAGTAACCGTAAAAGTAGATGCGTATCCTGATTATGATTTCGAAGGTTCAGTAACATCATTTTCACCTGCAACAGGATCTCGATTCTCATTGCTACCGCCAGATAACGCAACAGGAAACTTTGTAAAAACGATTCAAAGATTACCGGTAAAAATAAGTTTGAACGCAACAAACGACCCTGAAAAAATAAAATTATTGCGCCCTGGAATGAATGTCGATGTCGATGTGCATTTAAAATAAATCTATTTTTCTAGATTTAAAAAAATAAAAAAAGCGATCCTTTTAAGACAATTATAGTTTACACTTTAGCATAAATGGTACAAGCGGGAGAAGACGATTTAGTAGAATATGGCTACAGACGAGTTCTGATTACGATTACAGCAATACTTTGTACCCTGCTCGAAATCGTAGACACCACAATTGTCAATGTAGCACTGACAAACATGAGGGGAAGTCTGGGTGCTACACTAAACGATGTTGCGTGGGTAATTACCGCTTATGCTATAGCCAATGTTATTGTAATTCCTATGACCAGTTGGTTGTCACAACAATTTGGAAGACGGAATTATTTTGTTACTTCCATCATTATTTTTACGGTAGCTTCTTTTTTATGCGGGAATGCAGACAATATCTGGGAACTTGTAACTTTTAGATTTATTCAAGGATTGGGTGGTGGCGCTTTATTAGTGACAGCTCAAACCATTATAACCGAGAGTTATCCTATTGCAAAACGAGGTATGGCCCAAGCGATTTACGGAATGGGTGTCATTGTTGGACCTACTTTGGGACCACCATTAGGAGGCTATCTCGTTGACAATTTTTCTTGGCCATATATTTTTTACATCAATATTCCACTTGGAATTATAGCCACTATTTTAGCACTGACTTTTGTAAGAAGTCCCAAATATGGCGAAAAGTTGAAATCCAATCAAGTCGATTGGTTGGGGATTTTTCTATTAATGGCATTCATTGGTTCTTTGCAATATGTGTTAGAGCACGGGCAACAAGACGATTGGTTCAATAATAAAACAATTATACTTTTAAGCACTATTACCGTTTTTGGTTTAGTATTGTTTATTTGGAGAGAGTTAACATATAAATATCCGATTGTCAACTTGGGTGTTTTAAAAGATGGGAATCTAAGAATTGGAACAGTAATGTGTTTTATTTTAGGATTTGGACTCTATGGTTCCACTTTAATCATCCCAATTTATACACAAACAATTTTAGGTTGGACTGCAACTGATGCGGGGCTGTTACTGATTCCAGGCTCGATAACCACAGCTTTAATGATGCCAATTGTTGGAAATTTACTTCAAAAAGGTGTTCCCCAAAGTTACATGGTAGGTCTTGGTTTTTTAATTTTCTTTTTCTTTACTTATATGATGCACAACAGTATGACACCAAATACTGGTGTTGAGCATTTATATTGGGGCTTAATTTTAAGAGGAATTGGATTAGGATTGCTGTTTGTACCTATAACCACATTGTCTCTTTCCACTTTAAAAGGAAAAGATATTGGTGAAGGTGCTGCCTTTACAGGAATGATGCGGCAATTAGGAGGTTCTTTTGGTATTGCCATCATTACAACTTTTATCACCCGATTTAGCCAGGAACACAGAGTTATTTTAGTTTCACATTTAGACACAACCAGATTACAAGTTCAAGAGCGAGTTTTGATGCTGCAAAAAGGATTTATGTCAAAAGGATTTTCTGCTAATGAATCGTTGAAAAAAGCGTATCAGGTCATTGACTACTCTGTAATGAAACAAAGTGCTGTTTTATCGTATATGGATATTTTTATGTATCTCGGAATTATGTTCCTATGTTGCATTCCAATTATCTTTTTTATTAAAAAAGGGAAAAACAAAATCAACCCGGCTGATGCTATGCATTAGTAAACAAGCGATTAGTCGCGTCTATACCTACCTAGTAAAAACCAAATGATTTCCTTCTGATAAATTAGCATCAAATTGATAGCCATCGTAATTAAATCCTTTTAAATCATCAATGGTTTGAGCGTTTGTGTCAATAATGTAACGCACCATCATTCCTCTTGCCTTTTTAGCAAAAAAACTGATTATTTTTAGTTTTCCGTTTTTGTAATCTTTGAATTCCGGAGTAATTACGGGAACTTTCAACGCCTTGACATCTATTGCCGAAAAATATTCATTGCTGGCTAAATTGACAAATAGCTCATCTTCTTTAAGCTCTTTATTTAAAGCCTTTGTAATTATTGGTTTCCAAAATTCATACAGGTTTTTGCTGTCGCCAATGGGTAATTTTGTTCCCATTTCCAATCGGTATGCCTGAATCAAATCCAACGGTTTCAGTAATCCGTACAAACCAGAAAGAATTCTTAAGCGATCTTGTAAAGCTTCTATTTTTTTTGCAGGAATCGAATAAGCGTTTAATCCTATATAAACATCTCCATCAAAAGTATAAATAGCGGGACGCGCATTTGAAGTCGTAAAAGGAGTTTTCCAATCTTGATTTCGCTTCCAATTCAAATCAGCCAGTTTATCCGAAATACTCATTAAATCAGATAAGTCCGCAGGCTTTTTCTCTTTCAAAACTTTATGAACTTGACGCGATTCTTTTAAAAATAAAGGTTCCGAATGCAATGCAGTGGGCAAATTTTTATCAAAATTTAAAGACTTGGCTGGCGATATTACAATTTTCATAGACAATACTCTTTTGAGCGTTTTTTATTAATTTTCTCAAAAGTACTAATTGCAATCAAGAAATCACGAATCATTAAATTGATTTGTTTAATAGTTCGATAGAGAATGAAAATTGTTTCATAATTTAATTATTTTTGAAAAATAAAAATACCGCCAAGTAATTATGAATACGATTGAGATTAGAAAAGCAACAGTATCTGATTTGGATTCAATCCAAAATATAAGCATCCAAACTTTTACTGAAACTTTTGCGGCTGTAAATACTCCGGAAAATATAGCCGATTATATAAAAAACAGCCTGAATTCAGCACAATTAACTACGGAGTTGAAAAATCTAAACTCACAGTTTTATATCGCGTACTCAAATGATGAAGTTGTTGGTTATTTAAAAATAAACTTTAGTGATGCCCAAACGGAATCTTTTAACGAAAATGCTTTAGAAGTGCAACGGATTTATGTTTTACAAAATTTTCATGGAAAAAATATTGGACAACTACTGCTTGATGAAGTAAAGAAGATTGCGCAAATTACAAACGTTGATTCTGTTTGGCTCGGTGTATGGGAAGAAAATCACAGAGCAATTCGATTTTATACGAAAAATGGATTTGTTGTGTTTGACAAACACGTTTTCATGATGGGTAATGACGAGCAAACAGATTTATTGATGCAACTTCAAATACGTTAATAAAAATTAAATTATCACTTGTTTAGGCACTTCTAAAACGGTAATTGACTTATTTTTGTGCCAAACATTATCAAAATACTATGAAACAGGATGTAATTATTGTGGGAGCGGGATTGGCGGGATTAGCTGCTGCTGTTCATTTGCAACGTCAAGGTAGAAAAGTACTTCTTCTCGAAGCCAGTGATCGTGCAGGCGGAAGAATTAAAACTGATTCACATGAAGGTTTTCTTTTAGACAGAGGTTTTCAAGTGCTTTTGACTGCTTACCCTGAAACACAAACATTACTGAATTATACCGATTTAAAACTAAAAAAAATGTTACCCGGAGCTACCGTTCTTTATAACGGAGGAAGTTTTGAAATTGCAGATCCATTCCGAAGACCTTCTGCGGCCTTTGCCACTCTTTTTGCTCCAGTTGGAACGTTAAAAGATAAAATCAATACGCTTTGGTTAAAGAATAAATTACAAAAACTAACCATTAAAGAAATTTTCGAACAGCCGGAACAAACAACTCTCAAGCAACTGGCTGATTATGGTTTTAGTCCAAAAATGATTCAACGTTTTTATGCGCCTTTTCTTTCGGGTATCTTTTTGGAAAACGAGCTGCAAACTTCCCGTCGAATGTTTGATTTTGTGATGAAAATGTTTTCGGATGGTGATGTTGCAGTTCCTGAATTTGGTATGGAAGAAATACCCAAACAATTAGTTGCCATGCTTCCCGAATGTAGTATTCAATACAATATGAAAGTCATTGCTATTGACGACAATTCCGTAATTACTGAAGATGGAACCGTTATGGAAGCCAACCAAATCCTTTTGGCTACGACCGCAAATCACTTGACCCAAAAATACTTCCCGAAGCAAAAAATGACTTCGCATCAAGTAACAAATATTTATTTTGAAGCCAATGAAGCGCCTACTGAAAAAGCAGTAGTGATTTTAAATGCTTCAACTAAGAAAAAATGGGTAAATAATTTGACGGTGATGTCTAATGTTTCCAAAGCGTATGCGCCAAAAGGAAAAGTACTTATTTCAATTTCCTACAATGGAATTCCAACTGTTGATGACGCAACTTTGGCAGAAAGCATGAAGCAAGAATTGAAACAATGGTATGGCGAAAAAGTAAATTCATGGAAAATGCTAAAAGCCTATCGCATTGAATATGCTTTGCCAACGCAGGAAAGTGTTCGAAATACGATTGATGCTTCTGAAATAAAAATCTCGGATACGCTATTCATTTGTGGAGACAATTTATTGAATGGTTCTATAAATGCCGCATTGAAAACGGGACGATTAGCTGCTGAAGCGATGAAAATATAGTTTGCTCTACATTATAAATCGATTATTGCCACAATTTTACAGATTTTTAATTTGTCAAAAAAATTATAATCGGTGAATCTGTGGCTATTTTTTTTGCCTTTCTATAAATTAAATCGCTAATCTATTACCACTTTATAGCTAGGATCTTCAAGAATATTTACGTCAATTACGGTGTCAGCATTTTTTAATAAGGTTCTGCAATCTGCGCTTAAATGGCGCAAATGAACCGTTTTATTGACTTTTGCATACCGCTCCGTAATCTTATTTACGGCATCAATCGCACTCATATCGGTGATTTTACTTTCTTTAAAATCAATAATGACCTCGTTTGGATCATTAGAGACATCAAATTTTTCTGAGAAAGCCGTAGTGCTAGCAAAAAATAAAGGCCCATAAATTTCGTAATGCTTCACCCCTTTTTCATCAATATATTTCTTAGCTCGAATCCTTTTGGCACTTTCCCAAGCAAAAACTAAAGCAGAAATAATAACTCCGATTAAAACGGCTAAAGCCAGATTATGCAATACAATAGTAATCAACGCAACCAAAACTCCAACAAAAATATCGTGCTTCGGCATTTTATTAATGATTCTAAAACTTGCCCATTCGAAGGTCCCAATTGCAACCATAATCATGACACCAACTAAAGCCGCCATAGGCAATTGTTCAATTATTGGGGCACCAAATAAAATAATCATAAGTATAGTCAGCGCAGCAACAATTCCGGACAATCGCGCTCTGGAACCCGCCGAAAGATTAACTAAAGTTTGTGCAATCATAGGACAACCGCCCATCCCGAAGAAAAAGCCATTCAAAATATTCGAACTCCCTTGCGCAATACATTCGCGATTTCCATTTCCTTTTGTCTCCGTGATTTCATCAACTAAATTCAATGTCAATAAACCTTCTGTCAGTCCCACCGAAGCCATGATTAAAGCGTAAGGAAATATAATTTGCAACGTTTCCAGATTTATTGGAATATTCGGAATGTGAAATGGCGGAAAACCACCACTAACGGAAGCAATATCACGCACGATTTTAGTTTCAATTCCAAAGAAAAAAACCAATGCAAAAACCACAAGAATAGCCACTAATGAAGCTGGAACTGCATTTGTTATTTTAGGAAGCAATACTACAATTCCAATAGTCAGTGCAACTAATCCCGCCATAATGAACAAAGGAGTTCCCGATAGCCAAGTATTTTTGCCGTTGACTACAGCTTTAAATTGATCCAACTGCGATATGAAAATAATAACCGCTAATCCATTCACGAAACCAAACATAACGGGTTGCGGCACCAATCGTATAAATTTTCCAAGTTTAAAAATACCTACTAAAATTTGTAAAACACCAGCCAAGGCAACGGCAGCAAGAACATATTCTAATCCGTTAGAATTCATTAAAGCGATTAAAACAATAACAGTTGCTCCTGCTCCACCGGAAATCATTCCAGGTCTTCCACCGAAAACTGCCGTAATTAAACCAGCGATAAATGCAGCGTATAAACCCATCAGTGGGGGAAAACCCGCTACTATAGCAAAAGATAGAGATTCTGGAATCATGGTCATAGCAACCGTTAATCCCGCTAAAATTTCTGTTCTGTAATTGACTTTTTGTGAGAAATCAAATAAATTAAATGCTTTTTTCATGAATAATTATAATAAGAAACTTCCGATACAATTTTATTGTTCAAAATTGCATCGCAAAAAAATTTCGATAAACTTTTTTGGGGAAAATCCCTCGATTTAAAGACTCTAAATCAGGTTGGAGTACATTCTGAGATTACTAGGATAACGTTTTACATTAGAGCTGCAAAAATAAAACTTTTAACTCGTTTACCCAAACAGAAAGTGAAATTGCGTAAATTTGGCGAAAATTATCATTTTTTTTCATAAAACAAGCATTTAAATGCGACATCATTCGATTTAAATTTAAAAATAGCTTTGAATCAATATCTTTAAAATGGAATACCATTTTATGAAAATGACAAGCAGAACACTATCGACACAATTAAAAAACCTATGAAATTACTACATACTTTATTCTTCGCACTTCTTTTAAATGTCAGTTACTCGCAATCGACGAATCACTATTTTGAAAAGATTAGAAATAATGAAGCTGAATTAACTGCTTTCTTTTCACAAATGCCAAAAGGCGGCGATTTACACCACCACTTTTCCGGTTCGATTTACGCGGAGCCATTATTACAACGTGCGATTGCTGATGATTTTTATCTCAATATCGAAACGATGGATGTTTTAAAAGAAAAACCATCAACCGGAAACTGGGAATTATTTTCGACATTAAAAAGCAACGGAACATTAGACATTTACAAACAAAAAATCATGCAAAAATGGTCCGTAAAAGACTATAATTATGTGGATTATCCATCGGATAAATTGTTTTTTGAATCTTTTATGAAGTTTGAACCGACCATAAAAGGGAATTTTGGGCAGGGATTATTGGAACTAAAAAACAGAGCCATTTCAGAAAATGTCAGTTACATCGAAACGCAACTTTCTACGATTCCAACTACAATGAACACGGATAATTTGACGAAATTCAATTCCAGATTGCGAAAATTAGCTTTGGCAAAAGATGAAAAAGCAATTTTGAAAACATTGGATTCAATGTACAATTCCTTACTGAAAAAAGATGCTGAATCCTACGCCAAAACATTCAATACTAGTTTTGTAGCAAAAATGCACAACGATTTAAAAATTGATGATAAGCAATTTACGATGCGCTATCAAAATTTTGTTTTGCGTTTCATGGAACCTGTTGATTTATTCAAAAATCTGGTAATTGCATTCATTTCGGCAGATCAAAGTCCGCTAATGGCTGGAGTTAACATTGTGTCGCCGGAAGATGGCGAAACTTCAATGAAAGATTACTGGTTACACATGGTGATGTTTAAATATTGTCATTCTCGTTATCCAAATGTAAAATATACGATGCATGCCGGCGAGCTGACGCTTGGTTTAGTGCAACCCGAAGATTTGACTTGGCACATTGGCGCAGCCGTTTATACTGCAGGAGCTCATCGTATTGGTCACGGAGTTGATATGGCGTACGAGAAAGATTCGTATGATTTATTGCGTTATATGGCTAAGAAAACCATTCCTATCGAAATTAACTTAGTGAGTAACGAGTTTATTTTGAAAGTGAAAGAAAACCGTCATCCGCTGACTTTGTATAAACAGTTTGGCGTTCCCATCGTAATCAGTACCGATGATGCAGGGATTTTGCGTACGAATATGACCGAACAATACGTTTTGTTAGCCAAAAGATACAAAGACGTTTCCTATACGGATATCAAGCAATATGTGTACAACAGTATCAATTATAGTTTTATAAAAGAAGAATCTGTTAAAAAGCAATTAATAAAAGATTTAGATGCCAGATTCAAAACTTTCGAAGCGAATTTCCCTTTGAAATAATTGGTTTTCTTCAATCTAGATTTATTTTTTATAACACAAAAAATCCGCTACGAAAGCGGATTTTTTGGTGAAACAGAATTTACATTCTGATTATTTTGGATTTAAAATCAATTCAATTCTTTTAATCGCATCTTCATAATGGTACTTTGTTTCTGCATTTATAGCTCTGGTTTTAGATACTGATAAAGTGTTTTTTAAAGCACTCAACTCGCCTCTCACCAATCCTCTCAAGTCAGATTGAGCCACATTATAATAATCAGATGGACGACCGGATTTAATTTCTTCTTTCATCAAATACGCCATTCTTTCGATGTACGCCCGTTGCAAATTTCTTCTGTAAATCGTCACGTTTGATGGTAAACTAGCCTCTTTCCAAATTCCTTTGCGCATATCTCCCAATAAATTCAAGGCTTTATAATTAGTAGCTCCCATTATTTCTGCATCCATTAATCGACCTAGGCGTTCAAAACTCAATACACTATTCAAATGTCTGGCTTGTAAGTTTCGGAAACGTTCAGTGTACCCTGCATAATTTATGTTTTTTAATGTACTGACATTCACCAACCAAGTTGGAGAAGCAAATGCATTCGCTTGCAACCATTGCATCGCTTCTTGTTGTTTTACTTTTGGTACAATATCATAAATACTTCCTTTTTGATTTGGTTTTTTAGTCGCTTCATAAACGCCTCCAATATTGGTCACAACATGACCTACATACCTACTCCAGACGCCCACCATTTCTTCGTACAACTCCTCTAAATCATCATAATTATTAGTGATATCACTCGTCCACTCCGGTAAATGAGCCGCTACATATTGCAAGTTTTTAAGTCCGTACGAACCCGCTTTCATTGAATTATTTCCGATATCTTCTGTTTGCGAAGTCGGGTCAAAACTACTGCTTTGAGATCCAAATTTATAGATTGGATTTCCCGCTTTTTCCAAAATCCATTTGTCTAATGTGGGTACTTCAGCCTCTGGCGAAGTCATATTTGGAATGAATCTGTATCCCCAATTGGTAGCATAATGATCGTAAGGTCCCATTTGGCGAATGAAACGCACATTTTTATCTCCGGGTTGCGCAATGTAATTAAAACGGGCATAATCCATTAAACTCGCTGCGATTCCGTTTTTTTGAGTAAAAGCACCGTCTCTGTAATTTTCAGTGTCATACGCGCAACTTGCCCCCATATTGTGAGGAAAACCAAGAGCGTGTCCCACTTCATGCGCAATAACCATACGCATCATTTCGCCCATTTCCTCGTCGCTGGTATTCAAAGTTCTTGCCGAAGGATTTGCTGCTCCGGTTTCTAACAAATACCGATTTCTGTACGAACGCAAATGGTTGTGGTACCAAATAACATCACTTTCAATAATTTCTCCTGTTCTAGGATCTGAAACGCTTGGTCCAACTGCATTACGCGTTGTACTAGCCACATAACGAATCACCGAATACCGAATATCTTCCGGACTAAAATCAGGATCTTGTTCCTTTGTAGGTGCGTCCTTGGCGATAATCGCATTTTTAAATCCAGCAGTTTCAAACGGCTTTTGCCAATCTTCAATTCCTTGCTTGATGTACTTGCGTAATTTTTCAGGCGTGGCAGGATCTAAATAATAAACAATAGGTTTAATGGGTTCTACCAGTTCACCTTTTGCGTAAGCGATAGGATCTTTGGGTTCCAATTTCCAACGGCGTATGTACGTTTTACTGTCGGATTTTAATTCGTTGCTTCCATAATCAATTTGATTCATCGTAAACCAGCCCACTCGCGGATCTGCTAATCGGGGTTGCATTGGTTTTTCAGGCAATAAAATCATCGATTGATTCATTTGGATACTGATTGTTTCTGAATCTGCCTGAACGGGCGGTTTTGAAGCGTTATAGGTAAAATCCTGAATTACTTCAATATTCATTGGAAAACTTTTCATTGTATTGATAAAACTGCGGGATTCATCCAGTCCTTTTACCTTATACGTTTCTCTCATATCAGCCGATAAACCGCTAATTGATTTCACGTCGGTGGCATAAAATTTAGTCACATCAATTACCGTATTTGACGAATCTTTGCTGAACGCTACAATATCAAAAGCAAATAAAGTAGGCTCATAATT
The DNA here is from genome assembly GCF_003312425.1 of Flavobacterium psychrolimnae. Lineage (GTDB taxonomy): Bacteria > Bacteroidota > Bacteroidia > Flavobacteriales > Flavobacteriaceae > Flavobacterium > Flavobacterium psychrolimnae. The sequence continues at coordinate 17,392 of NZ_QNUX01000004.1, forward strand.
ATTAGATTTTACCGAAATACTGATAGGTAAACTGTCATTAGCCACGGCACTGAATGACTTTAATTTAATCAGGATTTTATCTTGAAAACGCTCCCAAACAATCAATTGCTCGTTTGTTTCAGAACCGGCATTTACATATCCGCCGCCTAAATTAGCTGGAAGTTTAGCCAATCGACTGACCAAAAGCATGTCTTTATTCAAGTATTTATTGGGGATTTCGAAGAAATATTTTTTATCCACTTTATGAACCATAAATAATCCATCGTCAGAAACGGCATCTTTAGTGATTACCTTGCTATATTCCTTAATGGTGGCTTCCGGTTTCTTTTCCGGTGGCGGAACTACTGTAGCATTTTTATCTTTTTTCCTTTTGGATTGTGCAAATTGGGTGGTAGGCACAAGCATCGCCGCAGCAATTGCTGTTAAAATGAAAAATTTCTTCATTTAATGGTTATTTAGTGGTTAATCAATATCAAAAATATATTTTAGTGTCAGCAAATTGAATAGTATTCATTGGTTTAACTTTTAATTAACAAACGTTGATTACTTTTTAGGCGATTTTTTAATTCTAGCTCATATTTCGACTCATTTTAGTTACAACCCTTTTTTTATTACATTTGGAAATACATTTTTTTGGAATTTATACGAAGAATTGCAGTCGGCAATTAAATTAAATGGAAACTGGAAATTCTTTAGGGAACAACTTTTCTTTGTAGAGAAACTTTAAAACACTAAAAATTAAATTATGATTCTAAATAATCTCTTCAAAAAATCCGTACTATTTATAGCTATCCTACTAGTATCATTGAATAGTTTTTCGCAAAAAAACATCTCAAAAATTGCTTTCGGATCATGTTCGAACCAAAGTAATCCCTTACCTATTTTTGATGTTGTGGTAAAACACCAACCTGATTTATTTGTATTTCTAGGCGACAACATTTACGGAGATACAGACAATATGAATACGCTGCAATCTAAATACGATCGATTAGCGGCTAAACCTACTTTTCAAAATTTGAAAAAAAATGTACCTATTATTGCTATTTGGGACGATCACGATTACGGACAAAATGATGCGGGTCGGCATTATCCCAAAAAAGCGGAATCTAAAGAACTATTCTTGAAATTTTTTGATGAACCTGCAGCTTCCGAAAGACGTAAGCATTGCGGAATATACACGTCCTATATGTATGAAAACAAAGGTAAAAAAGTACAAATTATCTTGTTAGACAACCGCACTTTCAGAGATAATTACAAGAAATATAACGACGAAGTTAAGGATGATAAGCGGTATTTCTACTCTTTGGATTATGCGCCAATACAAAACCCCGACTCGACCTATTTAGGAGCTGCTCAATGGAAATGGCTGGAAGCAGAATTGCAAAAACCCGCTGATGTCAGACTGATTGGTTCAGGATCGCAATTTGGAATTGAATACAACGGTTACGAAGGCTGGGCTAATTTTCCGCTGGAGCAAAAAAGATTCTTAAACCTTATCAAGAAAACGAAGGCAAACTGTGTTTTGTTTTTAACGGGTGACGTGCATTATGGGGAAATCTCTAAACTTGCGGAACCCGGGCTGTATCCTATTTACGACTTTACCTCAAGCGGACTTTCCTCTACTTGGCATTTTGCAACACCCAACAAAAATAGAATTGAAGGCCCTATTATGGAAAACCATTTTGGTTTATTAACGATAGACTGGAAAAAGAAAATCCCACAAATAAAAATGGAAATTTGGGATGTTAATGACAATCAACGTGCAGAATACACGATTGGGTTGGATGAAATTAGTTTTAAGAAATAGCAGTTTTGCGAGAATAAATTATTATCAAACCTACATATTTAGTTTTAATTAAAATTATTTACTTAAAGTTAATAATTCCTGAATTTCAAAAAAAATTTATCTACAAAACACGTATCGCTTTTACAAATCTACGTGTATAACCAGGCTTTTTTAAACTGGTTATCACCACTTTCATTTCACGACCTGAGGTAGAATGAATAAAATCACTTTCCATTCCTTTTGGATTTGTTACAATGCCCATATGGCCGATAACATTTCTGGTAGGACTCAAAAACAACAGAATATCACCTTTTTTCACATCGGAAATTGGGATTTCTTTACCAAAATTCTCAAATTGCGACGAGCTGCGTGGAACCTTAATTTTAAAATTATTATATACATAATAAACAAATCCGGAACAGTCGAAACCATTCTTACTACAGCCAGCTGCTACATAAGGTGTTCCTAATAATCCCATTCCAAAATTGACAATGTTGTCTCCCAAATACGTGTTATTGTCAATTGGATCTACCAAGGTATCTTTGACAATAGTTTCATTTTTTTGGGATGAAAACCCACCCGTTTTAGATGAAACATACGCAATACTGCCTAAAACAAGTACCGATAAACCAATAAACAGTGTCAATTTCATGGTATTTATATTTTTAAATTTCATAGTGACAAAATTAAATTAGCATCCTTTAAGTTTATATGATGGGAATCCCTGTCTCTGTATTTCATAATTGAAACAGTAAGATTATGGAATCCCAAAAAGTTCACGTTTACAAATCTAACTAATTTATATCATTTGAAATGAAAACGAAGGTAAAAGCCCAAAAGCTAAAAGGCAAACAATAAACATACCAAAAAACCTATAGTATAATAATCTTTGTGTGCCTTTATATACAAGTAATACAAATTACTTTCCACAAAAAAAGCCCCAATTTCGGGGCTTTTCATATTTTTATTCATCTACTTCGTCTGTACCATGGGATTTAGAATAGCCTCTCCATTTCTCGATGCAATCCTGCAAATCCTGCGGAAGTTCCGTATCAAAACGCATCATCTCACCGGTTGTAGGATGCACAAAACCCAATGTTTTAGCGTGTAAAGCCTGTCTTGGCAATGCTTTGAAACAGTTGTCAATAAACTGCTTGTATTTTGTAAACGTAGTTCCTTTTAAAATCAAATGACCGCCATAACGCTCGTCATTAAATAAAGGATGTCCTATGTGTTTTAAATGCGCACGAATCTGATGTGTTCTTCCAGTTTCCAGTTGACACGAAATCAACGTAACGTATCCAAAACGTTCCAATACTTTGTAATGCGTCACGGCAGGTTTCCCTATTTCGGGATCAGCAAAAACCGCCATTTGCATGCGATCTTTCAAGTGTCTTGCTAAGTTTCCTTCAATCGTTCCTTTATCAGCCACTACATTTCCCCAAACTAAAGCGACATACTCTCTTTCGGACGTTTTCGCTTCAAATTGTTTGGCCAGATGCGTCATCGCCGCTTCCGTTTTGGCAATCACCAATAAACCCGAAGTGTCTTTATCAATTCGATGCACTAATCCGGGACGTTCGCTGCTGTTCATTGGCAAATTATCAAAATGATACGCCAACGCATGCACTAAAGTTCCGGTATAATTACCGTGACCGGGATGCACCACCATTCCTGGCAATTTGTTTATCAACAACAATGTTTCATCTTCGTAAACAATATCAAGCGGAATATTCTCCGGAATAATATGATTTTCATAAGGAGGATGCGTAAGCATAACGCGAACCACATCATTGGCTTTTACCTTGTAATTTGACTTTACTGTAGCGTCGTTTACAAAAATATTCCCTTCGGTAGCTGCAGTTTGTATTTTGTTGCGAGTCGCATTTTGAATAAGGCTCATCAAGTATTTATCAATTCGCAAGGACGCTTGGCCTTTAGGAACTTCAAACCTGAAATGTTCAAATAACTCGTCTTCTAAATCTATTGTATCTATATTATTGTTCATCAACTGGTATTTCTTCTTCTATTGGTGCTACAAGCGTATCGGCAGCATTTTCCTCTTCTTCGTAACTCATTTTTCCGTCTCCTAAAACCAAATCAATTTTGGATGATTTCAAGACTCTGTCCCCTGCTTTCAGATTTCTTCCTTTGAAACGCATTTCCAAAACCATGTCTTTTCCAAGATTTGGAACATACGTAACCGATCCTTCTTCAAGTCCTAAAGCTTTCAAAGTCGGTACCGCTTCACGATATGTTTTATTCACTAAATCAGGAATTCGAACAGATGAAAATCCTGAAGTATTTATTTTTATATATATTTTTCGTCCTACTTTTACCTTTGTGCCCGGGGTTGGATCTTGCTCTACCACACTGTATTGCGGAAAATCACTTCTATAATCTACACTATCCAAAAGCACATAATCTAAATCCAACTCGTCCAGCTTTTCTTCCACTTGCTCTTCAGTCAATTTACTCAAATTGGGAACTTCAATTTCATGTCCATGATCTGTTGTAAAAGTCAACCAATGCATAAACAAATAGCCCAAAGCAGCAATAATGGCAATTGCAATTAATACTTGTACAAAAAAGACACGGCTGGTAAGATACTTACGTAAACTCATAAATTTATTTTTATATGCGGCAAAGATAAAGCTATTTCGTTCCAAAAAAAATGATAATTTTGTTTAATGCTTTTTGGAGCTATTTCCCGCTATTCGTTGCAATCTTTTTATCCGCCGAAAAGGCTGATAAAAAGGATTTCCACTACTATCGGGGCTAGAATCTAGTGTTAAAATCACCTTATTATTTATTCGAACAACTAAGAACAAAACGATACAAAATGAAAAACATTGCCATCATCATGGGCGGATATTCCAGCGAGTATAAAATCTCACTCATCAGCGGAAACGTCGTATATCAATTTCTGGACAAAACGAAATACAACGGATTCCGAATCCATATTTTTAAAGAAAAATGGGTTTATGTTGATGCTAACGACTCCGAATTCCCTATTGATAAAAATGATTTTTCAGTAACTGTTGATGGTAACAAAATCACTTTCGACTGTGTTTTCAACGCCATTCACGGAACTCCCGGCGAAGATGGATTGATGCAGGCGTACTTCGAATTATTGCATATTCCACAAACATCTTGCGATTATTACCAAGCGGCTTTAACGTTCAACAAACGTGATTTATTATCGGTTTTAAAACCATACGGCATAAAAACCGCCACTTCCTATTACTTAAACAAAGGCGATTTGATCAATACGGACGAAATTGTCGCTAAAGTAGGTTTGCCTTGTTTTGTGAAACCCAATAAAGCCGGTTCCAGTTTTGGAATTTCAAAAGTTAAAACTGCTGCCGAATTGCCAATCGCAATAGAAGTTGCTTACAAAGAAGACAACGAAATCATCATCGAAAGTTTCCTGGATGGTACCGAAGTTTCTGTTGGAGTCATCAATTACAAAGGAAAAGTAACCGTTTTACCGATAACTGAAATAGTTTCTGACAATGATTTCTTCGATTACGAAGCCAAATATTTAGGTAAATCACAAGAAATCACACCGGCAAGAATTTCAGATGAAATGACACAAAAAGTGAGCGAAATAGCCAAACGTGCTTACGAGGTCCTCAAAATGAAAGGTTTCTCCCGAAGCGAATTTATATTGGTAAACGGAGAACCACACATGTTGGAAATGAACACCATTCCAGGATTAACAACGGAAAGTTTGATTCCGCAACAAGCCAAAGCCGCCGGAATTTCATTAGAAGATTTATTTACTAATGCGATAGAATTGGCATTAAATAACTAACTTTTCATTATGACAGAAATCTTTGAATGGAACCGATTATTATACAATGATTTACCAGAATCCTTTCTTTTAGAAGTTATTTTCCGTTCCACCATAATGTTTACAGTTTTACTATTGACATTAAAAGTGGCTGGAAAACGTGGCGTAAAACAATTATCGGTATTTGAAACAGTCATCATAATTGCTTTGGGATCAGCAGCCGGAGATCCTATGTTTTATGAAGAAGTTGGAATCATTCCACCCATAACCGTATTTCTTGTCATTATCCTTTTGTACCGATTAGTAACTTGGCTCACCGGAAAAAGTAAACGATTTGAGGAGTTTATAGAAGGAAAAACCGAATGCATCATCAGCGAAGGAAAATTTTCAATTGCTACCTTTAAAAAAGAAAGTCTGGCTCAAGATGAATTCTTTTCAGAACTCCGTTTGAAATCAATAGAGCATTTAGGACAGGTAAAAAATGCCTTTATGGAAACCAGTGGCGAAATCAGTGTTTTCTACTATGAAGACCACGATGTTCAACCAGGATTACCAATTTTACCTTTTTTATTTAAACTCAAAAGTAAAACGATTCCAGCAGAAGGTATTTATTCCTGCACCTTTTGTGGCAATACGGAAAGTCACAAACAAGGAAATGCACTGTGCAGCGTTTGTGCAAAATCGGAATGGGTCCAAGCCATACAAACACTTCGAAAAACCTAATTGAACAAAACATAAGCTCGATTTAATTATATCTTATACAATGAGAAAAGCCATATTTCCGGGATCTTTTGACCCAATCACTTTAGGACATGAAGACATCATCAAAAGAAGCATTCCTTTATTTGATGAAATCGTAATTGCCATTGGTATCAATGCTGAAAAAAAATACATGTTTTCGCTGGAAGACAGAAAGCGTTTTATTGAAGAAACCTTCAAAAACGAACCGAAAATTTCTGTAATTACTTACGAGGGTTTGACTACTGAACTTTGTAAAAAATTGAAAGCAGACTTTATCCTGCGTGGTTTACGCAATCCAGCCGATTTCGAATTTGAAAAAGCAATCGCCCACACCAATCGCCGTTTATCAAAAATAGAAACCGTGTTTTTATTGACCGCAGCAAAAACTTCTTATATCAGTTCCAGCATCGTCAGAGATGTAATCCGCAATGGAGGGCAATATGAAATGCTCGTTCCAGATGCAGTTCGAGTGAAATAGTGATTAGTATTCAGTGGTCAGTCGCAGTTTTCGGTCATTAACTGTAGATTAAAACTAAACAACAATAAAATTTGTGGAAAGCGCTGTTAAGCCGTACTTTCACCAAAAATAAAAGCCATTAAACATGAGTATAGAAAGAGAATTAAGTAAACGCAGCGGATCTAAATGTGAACTTTGTGGTGCAACAGAAAACCTAAAAGTGTATGAAGTACTTCCTACAAAAAAAGGTGGAGTAGATGAAAGCATCATGGCTTGCAGTACTTGTATTGATCAAATGGAAAATGCAGGACATGAGGATTTAAACCACTGGAGATGTTTGAATGACAGTATGTGGAGCGAACATATTCCAGTACAAGTTGTTTCTTGGAGAATGTTAAGCCGTTTACCTAAAAATGGTTGGCCTCAAGAATTGTTGGAGCAAATGTATTTTGATGAAGATACTTTAGCATGGGCTCAGGCAACTGGTGAAGGAGAAGATGATGAAAATAAAATTATACACCGTGACAGCAACGGAGTGATTCTTGAAATTGGAGATTCAGTCGTTTTAATCAAAGATTTGAAAGTAAAAGGTTCCAGCATGGTGGCCAAACAAGGAACTGCAGTGCGTAACATCAGACTAGATCATGAAAACGCCGAATATATTGAAGGAAAAGTTGACGGCCAAACTATTGTAATTATTACACAATACGTTAAGAAAATATAGTTTACAGTGATCAGTGATCGGAAAAAAGAGTGATCAGTGACTTTCTTAATAACAAAAAATCGTTAACAGTAATCAAATTTACTGTTAACGATTTTTTTATTGGTATAATGTTTTTTTTACTGCTCACTAGAAACTGAAAACTAATTTTCCTCTTCTTTCTTAATTACTTTTCGGGCAACTTCGATTTTAAATTTCTTGCCTTTCATTTTCTCGTCTTTAATGGCCTGCAATAAATCTTTTACTTTGTTGAATTTCACAGCAGCAAAAGAGATAAAATCTTTCACTTCGATCAATCCTAAATCTCCTTTTTCTAATTTCCCTTTTTGAGAAAAGAAACCTACAATATCAATTTTATTTAGTTTATTTTTCTTTCCACCACTGATATAAATGGTTTGAAATTCAGGTGGTTTTGGTAATGAAGTGGAGTTTTCAACTTTCAAATCTTCCATTCCATAATCGATGTAATCCATTTTTTTCTCACTTTCATGAGCAATAATATAAGCAGTTCCAGAAGCTAACATACGTGCTGTACGTCCGTTTCTATGGGTGAATTCGTCTTCTTTCGATGGCAAATGATAATGAATAACATGATTCATTTCAGGAATATCAAGTCCACGAGCCGCCAAATCAGTTGTGATTAAATAGCTCACACTTCCGTTTCTAAACTGGATTAGCGCGCGTTCTCTTTCGTCCTGATCCATTCCGCCGTGATAATAAGTGGCATAAATTCCTTTTTCGTTCAACGTATCGCTGATACGTTCTGCAGCATCACGATGGTTACAAAAAACAATAGCCGACTGTGATTTCAACGAACAAATCAAGTTGAACAAACTTCCTATTTTGTCTTTCTCTTTGGAAACGACCATTTTCATGGAAAGATTCGTTTCTGCTACGTTTTCTGGAATAAAATCCAAAATCGTTGGGTTCACGACTCTTGTATATCTAGGAATCTCAATATCAGAAGTGGCCGAAACCAAAACGCGTTTGTTCAGTTTTGTTAATTTCCCAATGATAAATGACATTTGCTCATGGAAACCCAATTGCAAGGATTTATCGAATTCATCCAAAATCAAGGTTTGAATTTTATCCACTCGGAAAGTTCCTCTGTCGATATGATCGGCAATTCTTCCCGGAGTTCCAATTAAAACTGCTGGAGGATTGCTTAAATTCTTGATTTCAGTATCAATGGAATGCCCGCCGTAACATACATTTACTTTATAATCAGTTCCCATTTTTTTCCAAACCTGCTCAATCTGCAATCCTAATTCACGTGATGGAACTAAAATCAAACATTGAACCGATTGAATTTCAGGCTGCAACATTTCTAAAATAGGCAATAAAAAAGCCAATGTTTTCCCGGAACCTGTTGGCGAAAGCAATAAAACATTATTGTCATTCAGAATAGCATCTTGTGCTACTTCCTGCATTTCATTCAGGCTTTCAATGCCTAAATTCAAAAGTATATTGTTGGAATGGTGTTTCTTATTCATTTTTTCAATTTGGTGCAAAGGTAATTTTTAATTGTGAGTTATGAATTTTGAATTATCAAATTTCATTCTTTTTCAATCGGAAAATTCCTTTTAGTACATTCATTTCTACAGTTATCTAAAAAAAGCTACATTTGAAATTCAATTTAAAAACCGAAATATGAGAGTTTTCACATTCCTTTTTTTACTATTCTCCATCAGTTCATTTGCACAAAAAACGAATAAATACGATACTTTTTTCGAAAAAGGCAATGGCAATCAATCAGCGTCTTATCAAGAAACAATTGCTTATTACAAACTTTTGGCAGATGATTTTCCTACTATCGAAATGCAAAAAATGGGATTGACAGACAGCGGTGAACCGTTGCACATGGTAGTTTTTAATCCTGAAAAGCAATATAACTTTGGAATTATCCAAAAAAACAAAGCGGTAATTTTGCTTAACAACGGAATTCACGCAGGTGAACCGGATGGAATTGACGCTTCGATGCAATTGTTTAGAGATTTAGCTTTAGGCAAAATAAAAGCTCCTAAAAACACGGTTATTGTTTATATTCCAGTGTATAATATTGGCGGTGCATTAAACAGAAATTCCACTTCAAGAGCCAATCAGGACGGACCGGAAATCTATGGCTTTCGTGGCAATGCGAGAAACTATGATTTGAATCGGGATTTTATTAAATCAGATACAAGAAATACGAAAAGTTTTGTGGAAATTTTCCATAAAATAAATGCCGATGTTTTTATTGACAATCACGTTAGCAACGGCGCGGATTACCAATACAAACTCACCTACATTATGACGCAACATAACAAATTGGGAACTGTTTTAGGAGATTTTTTAAATACTGAAATGATGCCTGCTTTGGTCAAAGATTTGCAAAAAAAGAATATCGAAACTACGCCTTATGTCAATGCTTTTCAGGACACACCGGATAAAGGTTTTGGGCAATTTTTTGAAAGTCCACGATTTGCAACAGGATATACTTCATTGTTCAATACAATCGGATTTGTAGTGGAAACGCACATGCTGAAAAAATATGCCGATCGCGTGAAAGTGACTTATGAATACATGCGCTCAGCAATTGATTTTACGGATGCTAATTACAAAAAAATCAAACAACTGCGTTCAAAAAATGAAGAGCAGTACCAACCAAAGAAATCGTATACGATTAAGTGGGAAATAGACAGTACCAAAACGGTTCCTTTTTCATTTTTAGGTTATGAAGCCAGTTACAAAAAAAGTGATGTCACATCAGGAAATCGCTTGTTTTACGACCGTACAAAACCATTTAAAAAAGACATTCCGTACAGCAAGGAATTCAAATCCGTAAAAGAGATAATTATTCCGGAAGCGTATATCATTCCAAGGGGATTTTGGCCAGTAATCGATTTATTAAAAAGTAATACGATTACTTATACCCAACTAAAAAAAGACACCATAATTGAAGTCGAAAGCTACAGAATTGCAGATTTCAAAACGACAAATTCCGCATACGAAGGCCATTATTTGCACCGAAACACTTCGGTAACTTCTAAAATGGAGAAAGTGGCTTTCGCCAAAGGAGATTACGTAATTCCCACTCAACAAAAAGGAATCAAATATTTATTGGAAACATTAGAACCGGAAGCAATCGATTCTTTTTTCAACTGGAACTTTTTCGACACGATGTTACAACAAAAAGAAGGCTATTCTGATTATGTTTTTGAAGATTCAGCAACACAGATTTTAAAAGAAAATCCAAAATTAAAAGCTGAATTTGATTTGAAAAAACAAAGTGATGTGAATTTCATCAATAATCCGGAAGCCCAACTCGACTGGATTTACAAAAATTCGGCTTATTATGAAAAGGCACACTTACAATATCCAGTCTATCGTTTATTGAAATAAAAATTCCTATTTCAAAGAAATGCCCCCAAGTAGTTTTCACTTTTTGGGGGCATTTTATTTATATAATCTTCTCTTCTTCGAACAATAATTTTATGTTTTCGTAGGAGTTTTTCAAAGCTTCCTTGATTTGTTCCGGATTCATCCACGCCACTTTATCGATTCCTTCATCTAATTGCCCTTGAGGCGTTCCTTCAAAATCAGATTGCATTTCGAACCAGTGCGTGATTTTTAATTTGTACTTACCATTTCGTCTAAAAACATGATACGTTTTTTGAAGTTTATGCGAAATTGACAAGCCATTTACGCCAGTCTCCTCCTCTACCTCTCGCATGGCTGTATTCTCAATTTCCTCGCCTTTTTCGATTCCGCCCTTGGGCAAATCCCATTTTCCATTTCTAAAAATGAATAAAACTTCCCCTTTTTTATTGTAAACCAAGCCACCTCCCGCTTTGCAAACTGGGATTTTAGCTTTTAAAGTCTTCATAATCAAGCTTTCGTCAGGATGATACAGATAGGCTTTATTAATTTTATTTTGAAAGATTTTAACTATAAGTTGCTCTATGTCAATACTTTCTAATAGAAATAATTGAAAATCTGTCTCCTTAGAGATGTGATTTGTCAAAAAAAGTGGTTTGTCGTTAACAAAAACTTTATACATTTGTACTATGATTTTTAATAAAGATACAGCCGAAAAAACAGCCGAATTTCTTTTGCAAATAAATGCAATTAAATTGAATCCAAGAAATCCTTTTACATGGGCTTCTGGATGGAAATCGCCTATTTATTGTGACAACCGATTAATCCTCTCATTTCCAGCCGTAAGAAATTATGTCCGGGATGAATTTTCCAAGAATATTGAGAAGCAATTTGGTAAACCAGATGTTATTGCCGGTGTTGCCACTGGAGCAATAGGAATTGGTATGCTGGTAGCGGAAAGTATGGGATTACCGTTTGTATATGTTCGCCCTGAACCAAAGAAACACGGGAGACAAAATCAAGTGGAAGGTTTTTTACAAAAAGGACAAAATGTAGTTGTTGTAGAAGATTTAATAAGTACAGGAAACAGCAGTTTACTTGCTGTAGAAGCCTTGCGCGAAGCTGGTGCCAATGTCAAAGGCATGGCTGCAATCTTTACATACGGTTTTGACGTAGCTGAACAGAATTTTAAAAGCGCACATTTGGATTTATTTACTCTGAGTAATTATCAAAATTTATTGAATTTGGCTGTTGCCAAAAGATATATAACTGAGGACGAAGAACAGACTCTACGAGAATGGAATGTGAGTCCGTCCACATGGACAATTGAAGTTTAAACAATTAATAAAAAATAAAAACAATGAACTTAGAAAGTCCTAAAGTTACTGTTCAAAAATCAGCTCAAGAATTATTTGATTTATTGAGTGATGTGAAAAATTTTGAAAAATTAATGCCAGAAAACATTGCTAAATTTGAAGTTATTGGTGACGATGCTTTCATTTTTGGACTAAAAGGGATGCCGGAAATAAAGTTAAAAATGAAAGAAAAAGTAGCTCCCTCCAAAATAGTTTTGGGTGCAGCAAGCGACAAACTTCCATTTACATTGGTAGCAAATATAGATGCTGTTTCTGAAACTTCAAGTGATGTAAAACTTGATTTTGAAGGTGATTTCAATCCTATGATGGCCATGATGATAAAAGGTCCAATTGGAAAATTTATCGAAACTTTAGCAAGCAACATGAACAAATTGTAAAAACTATTTTAAATAGTAACAATAAGATAATGCAGTGAAGTCTTTTGGTGAAAACTAAGAGACTTTTTTTATACATAAAAGGCAACAAATGTCATTTTATCGTCTTTTTGGGTTCTTTATGGAAAAAAATTATATTACTCATTTAATGTTAGTAAATTACTGATTATTAAATAGTTAATAATAATTTAAACTCTAGTTAGCCCCATAGCAAGAGATAAAAAATCAAATGATCCATGCCAATTACTGATCCCCAATTAAAGAGCAACGATTGCGGAATTAGCGCAATTAAAACTATTTTTAATATTTATGAAAGGAAAATTTCTCGAAAATATATCGAGCAAAATGTTCCATTGGAAGAAAAAGGATCACGGATTTCGGATATCAAAAATTTTTTGAATTCAAATGGCTTTAAAGCGAAGTTTAAATTATTTGACATTAATTACATTACAGGAAATGAAGCTAATCTACAAGCGTTATTCCCATTTATTCTTCCTATAGAAAATAAAAATGGTTTGCATTATGTGGTTGTTAACGAATTAAAAAACAAACAACTCAAAATATACGATCCTAGCAAGGGCAGTCAATACTTTTTGTCCTTGCAAGAAATAAAACGAAAAGCACATTTCAACAAAAATCATTGGGATCTAACAGATACCGAAGATAAAATAGTAACAATTTGCACCCAAGATTTAGCAGAATACCATATTAATTATAAAAATGCTTTACAAGAAAACGGTCACGCTTTACTGTTTAACAAACTCACCTATTTCAAATACCTAAAAGAAAGTTTTGGTTTTAAAGACTCCGAAGCCGAAAGAAATTTTATAAAAGATTTATTGAAAAATCAGGAAATTTCTGCGATTCCCAATAGCTTTAAAATACTGGAATTTGAAAAGGGAAAAATAAAAAACAATTCACCACTTATCCTTGTTGTCAAAGAAGAAACACAGGAAATAGAACCACAACAGTCCATTCCAGAGGAAGACAGCCACAGTTTATATTGGCAATTATTCAATCAATTAGGCGAATATAAAAATCTTTGGTACATCTATATTTTTGCTGCTTTATTTTCAGCAGCAACAGCACAAATTGCCGTTTTCACCAATCAGATTATGATTGATAATGTATTACCGACCTATAATTTGAACACGCTGGTATTGTTTGCAATCGGTCTTGGGATTTATAAAATTTTTGACATTTTCACCACGGTTTATAAAAACTTTGTGGGAATTCATTTAGGCAATGCTTTGGATAAATATTTCTTGTTTTCTTTCGATAACAAAATCAATAATTCGTCCCTATCCTATATTCATTCTTATAAAAAAGGGGATTTAATGGAGCGCGTAAGTGATTCGTTGAAACTAAAAAGCTTTTTTATGAAGTTTTTTACTAACATATTAGTGGATGTCAGTGTATCAATTTACTCCTTATGTATTTTATTTTTTATAGATAAAACTCTGACTTTAATTGTTTTGGGAGTAATGATTTTGTTTTTCCTTTGGTTCAAATTCATAACTCCGTATTTGAAACAAAATGAAAGACTGCGCTATATTCGGAAAGCCGATTTTCTTTCTAAAATGATGGAGAAAGTAGATGGAATACAGGTTATCAAAAGTTTCCGAATAGAGCGGTTTCATTCGAACAAAATATTTGTAAGCATAAATGAATACTTGAAAATCCAACTTAGAAACGGCTATATCGATTTACTGAATAAGATTGTTGTTGCACTGATAGTCATTGTTTCCACGATTTTTATCATTTTATTTCTGACCAAATCTGCGATTGAAACTCAAATCATTACTCTTGGTCAAATCGTGACTTTTATAGCGCTCTCTTCGAAGATATTTTCGTCTTTGAAAGGCATTTTAGATGATAACTTGACTCTTCAGGAAAATGAAGTAATCCTGAAAAGGTATTTGGATTTTGATGAACAAACAAAAAAAGTCTGTAAAAAAGGAATTCAGGATTTCAGCATTGAAAAAATTGAATTTCAGAATTTGAATTACGGCTATTTACCCGATGAATTTGTACTGAAAGACATTAATTTAAAAATTCGAAAAGGTGAAAAAATTAAGATTGAAGGACAAAATGGTTCTGGAAAATCAACTTTCAGTAAAGTTTTAACCACACTTTATCATCCCAATTCCGGTTCTATTTTGATCAACGAAAGAGAAAAGAAATTTTATAATGACGATAAAATGCGGGACAAAATACTATTGGTCACCAATGAGGACACGTTGTTCAACGATACTATTCAAAACAATATCATTCTGGGAAAAGAAATTTCAGTCGAGGCAATTTTGGACATGGCAAAACAAATCAACTTTTATGATTTTATAGCTTCAAAAGACGACGGATTGAATTTTATCATCAACGAAAACGGGAAAAATCTTTCTACAGGACAACGAAAAAAAATCCTTTTGCTTCGCGCTTTATTTTCTCAGGCTGAACTCATTATTTTGGATGAAGTGTTATCTGGAATGGATATAGAATCGAGGAATAAGATAGAAACAATGATTGATGAAGATGACACAAAAACCTACATCATCATCTCGCATGAACCAATAACCAATATCAATTTTTCTAAAAAATATAAAATAGCAAATGGAGAACTCTTTATATTACAACACGAAGTCAATCCGATTTATTAAAATTCTAAATCGGATTTTAGTGGCGTTTCTTCTCATTACTATCATTTTGATTTTTACTATAAAGATGAATGATACAGTAAGTTTTAAAGAAGGACAAATCTTTTCTGACACGCCACAACTAAAAATAAATGCACCAAATGAAGCCAAAGTAATTAAGGTTTTGGTAAAAGAAGGTCAGGAAATCAAAAAAGGAGATACTCTTTTCTTATTGGAAAATAAAAAAACAAAATCAGATTTTGAGATTTTGAATATTGGCGTAGCTGGGATGAAACACAAAATAAACATCATTCATAAATTGATTCAGAATACGAGAAATCGCAAAAACTCTTTGAAACAACTCTTACACATACAATCTAATATTTACCAAACGGATCGCAGAAAAGCAGAACAAGAAATTAGTTCCCTGAATAATAAAATCAATTTATCATCACAACAAAGTTCGATTTTGACGGATAAATTTCAAACCGATTCTGTGCTTTATGCCAAAGGCGCCATTTCGAAATATGAATTGACCGAAACGAAAAACAGGAATCTGGATGACAAAAAAGGACAAATTGATATCACGTCGACTTATGAAGTAAAAAATTATGATTTTGAAAACTTATCTAACAATTATCAGAAAACAAATAATGATCTACTTCGGAATATAATTGATGTGGAAAATCAAATCCATAATTATCAGCAAGATATTGTGGAACTCGAAACGCTCATTAAAGATGGAAAATCAAACCTAATTTACATTACGGACGAATTGGGGAAATTGCTTGTTGTATCCCCCATTGATGGCACTATTTCGAATCTTTTCAACTCCAGACAAAACCTTGAAATTGTAAATAAGGGTGAAATACTGACCATTATCGCACCCAAAAAAGAAGCGTTTTATGCCAAAGTAATTTTAGATGAAAAAGACCTTGCATATATCAAAAAAGGTCAGGAAATAAACCTAAAACTGGATGCATATAACTATTACCGTTTTGGTGCAGTCAAAGGAAAAATCACATACGTTTCCCCTTCCGATGTGGATAAAACCTTTTATTGTTTAGCCACAATCAAAAAATACAACTCTAATATTAATCTCAAAGCAGGATACAAACTAAAAGGAGAAGTGATTATTGAAAAAATGAAACTGTACCAATATATCATGAAAAAATTATTCAATAAAATTGATAATAATTTGAATTAAAAGTTATGAAAACCAGGCTTTTTCAAATAGTGCTGCTGTTACTTTCCAATGCAATCTTTGGACAGGAACTCTTGTCATTTAACTCCTGTCTCGAATTAGCCTTAGAAAATAATTTGGCCCTGAAAAACGCACTTTTATCTAAAGAAATAAGCAACTATAAATACAAATCCAGCTATGGCAAACTTCTGCCATCGATAAACGGAGCAGTTGAAAAGAAACAATCTTGGGGCAGGGAAATTGATCCGGATACTAATTTATTTGTCAATAAAAAAATTGAAAATTATTCTGGGGATATTGACGCTGAATATAATTTGTTCGCCGGTTTTTCCACAATCAATACTATAAAATCAGCGAAAAAGGATGTTCAGATCAATGAAGTAAATATTCAAAAAATTGAGAATGAAATCACAATTGATTTGGCACAGAAATTCATTACCATTTTATATTTACAAGAAATTATTTTGTCCAATCAAGAACAAATAAAAGCGAGCGAAAAACAATTGGAATTAGCTATTTTAAAGTTTGAATCGGGCGTTATAAGTGAAAGTGAGGTTTTCAAAATAAAATCTCAAAAAGCTACAGAAGAATTAAATCTGTTAACAAATCAGAATCATTTAACGGATAATTTCATCAGTTTAAAGCAATTGATGAATATCTCTTTGGAGAACGAAATTATCTTAATAAAGCCAAATTTAGAATTCTATAAAAATCCGGAAATAAATGAAAATCAATATTTTTTGACTAATAATGCGGTAGCAATTCATCCATCCTATTTGATGCGTGTCCTAAATGAACAAAAAATGCGAAACGAAATTTCAATATCTAAATCAGCCTTATATCCTTCATTGAATATGCGTTTTTCAATAGGTTCAAATTACATTATAAAAGATCCTCAAGTTACATTTGATGAGCAATTTAACGCTAATTTATCCAAAGCACTTCGATTCAACTTAACTATTCCAATTTTCAACCAGTTTGAAAATTTTTTAAGAATTAAAACCAGCAAACTCAATTACAGCCAATCCAAAATAGAAACACAAATTGAGCAAAATCGTCTTTCTAAAGAAATTTTAAAAGTAATAACAGACACCAAAACATCCATTAAAAAAAATGAATCAGCGGCAATAGCATTTGAATTTTCAAAAAAAAGCTATGAAGCCGATGTATTAAAATTTGGATTAGGTAAAATAAATATCAACGAGTTAAACCTGACAAAGATGAATTTTAATAATTCACAAGCAGAATTAATACAAGCAAAATATGAATTGCTGTTCAATAATGCTTTAATTAAATTTTATTTAGGAGAAAAATTTGTTTTGTAGATGCTCCAAATCAATACAACATCTTGATTTCCTTAATATCAAATTCTGAAATACTATCATCTTCCCTAAGAACCTGAAGTTTACCTATCGCAGAAACTCCTTGAATAATTCCCATAAAATTACCCTTATTTTGGTCTGAAAAAGGCATTGGCAAACCCTTTTTGTATAAATTATCGATGTATTTAGTCCATAAGATAGTGGGATGCTGTTTCCACAACCCAATATTTTTTTCAATTGTGCTGCCTATTTCAAAAAGAAGTGCTTCTTTATCGAATTCTTTACCACAAATAACAGCCAAAGAAGAGGCTTTTGGCAAATTTTCAAAATCAGTTTGATTCACATTGAGTCCTAAACCGACAATAGAAAGGATTGTCCCGTCACTTTTAATAGTATTTTCAATCAGAATGCCACCTATTTTTTTATTGTATGACATTATGTCGTTAGGCCATTTTATACTAAGATTCGGAATATTAATGGATTCTAAAACCTCAATTACAGCAAGCGAAACAGCAATATTAAGATTGAATATCTGACAAATATCCGACAGAAAATCCTTTACCAAAATACTCATTATTAAGTTTTTACTTGCCTCAGAGGCCCAAATGGCACCCATTTGCCCCTTACCTTTCGTTTGAGTCTCCGCAGTAACAACCGTAAAGTTTTCAAGCTCTTGTTTGTTCGATAGCCCTTTAAGGAACTCGTTTGTTGAATCTATGGCATCGAGTTTGATAACTTTCATATACGTTTATTTGTGAAACAGAATTTAATATTGTGTTAAGGTTCAAAAATAATCACAAAAAATGGTAACTTTACAAACTTATATAAAAATAATTCATGGCGAAAAAGACTATAAATAATGATGACCTATTGGCGAACATCATTAAGGGAATAGAAGAAGTAAAAGGAAATGACATTACCATCCTTGATTTAAGAGAAATAGACACGGCAGTTTGCGACTATTTTGTCATTTGTAACGGTAATTCAAATACACAAGTTAACGCCATAGTAAACTCTATCCAAAAAACAGTTTCTAAAGAATTGAAAGACAAGCCTTGGCATGTTGAAGGTACTGACAACGCAGAATGGGTTTTGATGGATTATGTTAATATAGTAGTTCATGTATTTCAAAAACACATCCGCGAATACTACAACATCGAAAGTTTATGGGGCGATGCTAAAATAACAACCATAGAAAACAAATACTAAAGACATATATCCGTAGTAATGGCTAAAGAAAATAATCCAAATCCGAATAAGTTTAAAGTAAGCCCTTGGCTGATTTATACTGCAATATTATTAATTTTCTTATTTATAAGTTTTATAACCAATGGTTCAAGTTTAAACGAACCGGGACAATTGACCTCTTCTAAGTTTAACGACTATTTAGAAAAAGGCCAAATTGAAAAGGTGATTGTTTACAACAAAACTGAAGCAGAGGTTTTTCTAAATGCTGCAGCAATGAAAGATGCTGTTCACAAGAAAGTTTCTAAAGATGTTTTTGACCGACCAAATAAAGGTCCACATTATACCTTTGACATTGGTAACGACCAAATATTTCAAAATAAATTAGAAAAAGCAGTTGCAGAAGGTAAATTGAAAGATTTCAATTTCTTACCAAAAAACAATTGGTCGGATATTTTAATTAGTCTATTACCTATCATTATCATTATTGCCGTTTGGATCTTTATCATGAGAAAAATGTCAGGTGGCGGAGCAGGTGGTGGCGGTCAGATTTTCAATATCGGAAAATCAAAAGCTAAACTATTTGACGAAAAAACCGATATCAAAACGACTTTTAAAGATGTAGCTGGTTTAGAAGGTGCAAAAGAAGAAATCCAAGAAATTGTTGAATTTCTTAAAAATCCTGAAAAATACACTAATCTGGGAGGTAAAATTCCAAAAGGAGCTTTACTCGTTGGACCTCCGGGAACAGGTAAAACATTATTGGCAAAAGCCGTAGCCGGCGAAGCGCAAGTACCATTTTTCTCTTTATCAGGTTCTGATTTTGTGGAAATGTTTGTAGGTGTTGGTGCATCTCGTGTGCGTGATTTGTTCAAACAAGCCAAAGAAAAATCTCCTGCTATCATCTTTATTGATGAAATAGATGCTGTTGGTAGAGCAAGAGGAAAAAGCAATATGTCAGGCGGAAATGACGAACGTGAAAATACATTGAACCAATTACTGACAGAAATGGACGGTTTTGGAACAAATTCTAACGTAATCGTTTTGGCTGCAACAAACAGAGCTGATGTATTGGATAAAGCATTAATGCGAGCTGGTCGTTTTGACAGACAAATTTTTGTAGACTTGCCGGACATTCGCGAAAGAGCTGAAATTTTTAAAGTTCACCTTGCTCCTTTGAAAAAAATTGAAGGATTAGATACTGAATTTTTAGCCAAACAAACTCCAGGTTTTTCTGGTGCCGATATTGCAAATGTATGTAATGAAGCTGCTTTGATTGCTGCCAGAAATAACAAAACTGCTGTTGACAAACAAGATTTCCTTGACGCTGTTGACAGAATTGTTGGTGGTCTTGAAAAGAAAAACAAAATTGTTACGCCTGATGAAAAGAAAGCAATTGCAATCCATGAAGCAGGTCACGCAACGGTAAGTTGGATGTTAGAACATGCTGCTCCATTAATCAAAGTAACCATTGTTCCTAGAGGACAAAGTTTAGGAGCTGCGTGGTATTTACCGGAAGAACGATTAATTGTTCGTCCGGATCAAATGCTTGATGAAATGTGTGCAACTATGGGCGGAAGAGCTGCTGAAAAAGTAACTTTCAACAGAATTTCAACTGGTGCATTGAGCGATTTAGAAAAAGTAACCAAACAAGCTCGCGCTATGGTAACTATTTACGGACTGAATGACAAAATAGGTAATGTAACTTATTACGATTCAACTGGACAAAGTGAATACAACTTTTCTAAACCATATTCTGAAGAAACAGCTAGAGTTATTGATGAGGAAATTTCATTACTAATTGAAAGCCAGTACCAAAGAGCCATTCAAATATTAGAAGAAAATAAAGACAAACTTGATCAATTAGCAAATATTTTGATTGAAAAAGAAGTAATCTTCAAAGATGATTTAGAAGCTATTTTCGGAAAAAGAACTTTTGATAAAAATTTAGAAGAAGTAGTATCTTAGAAAAACACATCATTATTTAATTATTTTTAAAATCTTAATTCAAAAACTACTTTTGAATTAAGATTTTTTTATCTTTGGACGTTTTCAAATAATAAATTATAGCAGTTTACAGAAATATGAGTCTTTTTAGAAAAATTTTTGGTTCTAGTAATCCTACTTCTGAGGAAGATAAAGAAAGTGAATTTAGTAAATCCCATGCTGAAAACGCTATCTCTATTGATGAACAATTTATCTTTAATTTTAAAAAAAATGGAGGCAAATTTTTATATTGTGAAAATGCTGATGAAGTAAAAGAGCAGTTTGAAAATATATTAGAAGAAAATGACTGGTTTGAAAGTGAAGCTTTATGTTATGACCCAACGCTTTTCAGTATGCTTGAGGATAATAAACTTACGTATGACAAACCTGCAAATCCTAAATTTCTTCTTGCAAGTTGTGAAAATTTAATTGCAGATGAAGGTTCAATTTTATTTTCATCTAAACAAATCAAACAACATAAACCAAACGAATTACCCGCAAACATTATTGTTTTAGCCAAAACTAGCCAAATTCTAGGAGCTAAAAGTGATGGATTAAGCGCCATTAAAAAGAAGTACGAAAGAGATTATCCTACCAACATTACTACAATAAAATATTTCGAGAAAGCCAAAGAAGAAGACTTTACACAATACGGAAGTTCAGCCAAAAATCTTTATTTATTGCTTTTAGAAGATCTTTAAAATGAACGAAACTCTAAAACGAGGTATATCAGGAGCTGTTTATATTATACTATTACTTGCTTCTATTTTATATTCAACGGAAAGCTTTTTTATCCTTTTTGGTATATTTCTCATTATTGCAGTCTATGAATTTTGTAATTTAGTTTCAATACACAAAGTTTTTCCAATTATTTTAGCCACTGCTATATATGCTATGGTTACTTTAGTGAGTCATTACAATACAATAACTGCAAACACTTTAAATCAAATTTTCAATACTGATTATTTAATTGATATAAATATCCAACAGTTAGATATCGTTTTATTAGTGATAGCTTTAGTTGTTTCTATAAAATGTATTCTTTTTTTGTTTTATGACAACATTCAAAAAATAAGCACTTCTTCCAAATATTTATATTTATTAGGCTACATAATTTTGCCTTTTGTGTTTATTACTAAAATTTCATTTGGTATCAATGACTATAATCCTAAAATCATAATTGGATTATTTATCTTGATCTGGACGAATGACACTTTTGCTTACATTGTGGGTAAATCTATAGGAAGAACAAAATTATTCGAAAAAATTTCACCTAAAAAAACAATAGAAGGATTCTTAGGCGGAATACTTTTTGCCATTTTAGCAGGTTATTTAATTTCCAAATATTACATCAAGGCCAATCCTGAATTTAGCGAGAGATCCATATTAATCTGGACTTCTATAGCTGTTATTGTAGGAATTGCAGGTACTATTGGAGACTTAATCGAATCCAAATTCAAGCGTATTGCAGGAGTAAAAGACAGCGGAAGCATAATGCCTGGCCATGGAGGTATACTAGATCGTTTAGATAGTGTTATATTTGTAGCACCAATTATATTTTTATTTTATCAAATTTTAAACTATGTTTCATAAAGAAGGAACCCAATCTATTTTATTAGGCACCATTTTCACAGCTGTTGTCCTTTTATTGTCTGACAATTTTATAGACACCAATTGGCTTAAAATGGCCATTCAAATAGCAGCGTTATTGCTTTTGATTATCATCTTACAATTTTTCAGAAACCCAAAAAGAAGTGTTGTACTCAATGACAATCAGATTCTGGCTCCTG
The DNA here is from genome assembly GCF_003312425.1 of Flavobacterium psychrolimnae. Lineage (GTDB taxonomy): Bacteria > Bacteroidota > Bacteroidia > Flavobacteriales > Flavobacteriaceae > Flavobacterium > Flavobacterium psychrolimnae. The sequence continues at coordinate 40,117 of NZ_QNUX01000004.1, forward strand.
TTGACGGTAAAGTTGTGGTCATAGAAGAAGTTTATGAAGGCGAATATTTCAAAGAAAAACGTCTGCAAATATCAATTTTCATGTCTCCAATAAACGTGCACGTTACGCGATATGGTTTAAGTGGATTAGTAAAATTCAGCAAATACCATCCTGGAAAATTCTTGGTGGCTTGGCATCCAAAAGCAAGTGAGGAAAACGAAAGAACAACTATTGTAATAGAAAACAAAACCTTTGGCGAAGTGTTATATCGACAAATTGCAGGTGCATTAGCCCGAAGAATTGTAAATTATGCAGTAGAAGGAACTCAAGTCGTTCAGGGAACTGATGCTGGTTTCATAAAATTTGGTTCCAGAGTTGATATTTTCTTACCGTTAGGAACATCTATAAATGTTGTATTGAACCAAAAAGCAATTGGAGGAAAGACAGTTATTGCGACCAAAGCATAATGATTGAAAAAGATTTAAATACCCGATTTCTGGAAGCTGTAGAAATAGCCTCCGAAATGACGCAAGCATCACTCCCACAAGATGTACAATTGCGACTGTATGCGTTTTATAAACAAGCTACTTTGGGAACTTTAGATCTAAAACAAAATTCTTCTTACCATTTAAGAGATGCTTTTAAAACCAATGCTTGGATGCAAATCAGTCATCTGAGTCCGGATGAATCCAAAGAACAGTATATCGAATTAATTCATTCTCTGTTGAAATAATAATCTAATTATGAAAAATTTATATTTTTTAAGTCCTTTTGTAATTCTCTTTATGACATTACAATCCTGCAATGACAAAAAATTAATTGAAGTAGTTGAAGTCCCTTTACCAACTGATATTCAAGAAAAAATAGCGATTGGTTCTCCTGATGACGTCAAAGCTGATGAAGGATCATTTCAAATGGATAAGTTGCCTTATAGCTACGATGCACTGTCTCCGAGCATATCAGCCACAACATTAGAAATGCATTATTCTAAGCACTATCTCACTTATACAAACAATTTGAACAGAGCCGTATTAGGAACTCCATTGGAGAATTTGACAATAGAAGAAGTATTAGCCAAATTAGATCCTAACGACGCCACACTTCGAAATAATGCCGGAGGGTTTTACAATCATTCTTTATATTGGAAATGTATGGCGCCAAAATCTGGTGGTGAGCCAACTAATACATTAGCCGAGGCTATTACAAGAGATTTTGGATCTTTTGATAACTTCGTTACCTTATTCAAAGACGAAGCTACAAAACAATTTGGTTCCGGTTGGGCTTGGCTTATAGTGGATAGAACTGGAAAACTTCAGGTAACAAGTACCGCAAATCAAGATAATCCCTTAATGCGAAATGCACTTATCCCCGGAACACCAATATTAGCATTAGATGTTTGGGAACATGCTTATTATTTAGATTATCAATATAGAAGGAAAAATTACATTGATGGTTTTTTCAATGTCATCAATTGGAAAAAAGTCCAAGAAAATTTTGATGCTGTTGCAAAAAAATAGCTTTCACTTCTAATCATAAAAAAATACTGATATAAATTTATATCAGTATTTTTTTTACAATAAACTTTTCTTTAATACTTTCTTTATAACTTGAACATTATCTAAACATTTTAGATTATTTCAAAATGGTGTTGCTCAATACCACAACATCCATAGGTTTTACCACCAGCTTTTTCATTACTTTTTTAGTAAAAACATCTCTGAACTTTCCTTTTTTAAGAATTGGATTGGTGAAATCAATATTTTTATCACTTCGATTAATGATTACAATCACTTCCTGATTTCCAAGTTTACGACTAAAAGCATACGTCTTTACGGCATCATTAGTTTCAATCGTGGTAAAGTTCCCAATCCTGATTGACTCATATTGATTGCGTAAAGCAATGAATTTTTTATACCAATTGAATAAGTCAGTGTTGAAATCTACTTTATCTGCCTCATGTTTACTTTGGTTAGGATTAAATGTTTCTGAATCATATTCTTTATCAGACCAAACCATTGGCTTACGGCAATCTGGGTCGTTACTTCCCCACATACCAGCTTCATCACCATAATAAATCATTGGTGAACCTAAATATAAAATCTGAAATGCCGCAATCAATTTTTGCTTTTCTAATTGTTTATCGGTTGGTTTTCGAGCATTGTAATCGATATTATTACTTTTTTGACTCCAATTAAAGTAGGTACCCCAATCGCTAAATTTTTTCCCGTCAGGATTTGCTACGGCACTACCAATTCTTGTGGCATCGTGGCTTCCTACCAAATTTTGCATATTCTGTGCAACACCTTCTCCAAATCCTTCACGCAATTCCTTCAATTGAGTATCAAATTGAGTAACAGAAATTCCCTTTGCATCTTGCACAAAAAAGTCATGTACCAGGAAAGAAAAATTATAATTCATCGTCGCGTCAAATTCGTCTCCAGATAAATAAGGTTTTGTTTTATCAATAGGATCAACTAATTCAGCTGTCAGATACGCTTCGCTATTAATAGATTTTACTTCATTTCTCCAATCTTTCCAGAAAGGATGAGCAATGCAATACGCTACATCCAATCGCCAACCATCAATTCCGTTTTGAGCGCCTTTATTCATTGGATTCATCCAACGTTTAGTAGCGTCAAAAATATATTTTTTAGGACCGGATACGATTCCGTTTTCATCCTCTTTAAACTCTGGTAAGGTTTTTACACCAAACCAACCTTGGTATTCAAACTTAGTTCCTTTGGCAGCATCTCTCCAGCTATCGACCATAAACCAATCTTTGTAAGCTGATTTTTCCTGTTTTTCTTCCACATCTCGAAAAGCAAAACTGTTCACTCCTAAATGGTTGAAAACACCATCAAAAATGATAAACATTTTACGTTTGTGTACTTCATCAATTAGTTTAAGAGCCAGTAAATCTGCTTTGGTCCAAACCCATTTTTCAGGATTTAAAGGATCTTCGTTCATTATCATTTTTTTATCACCTTCCGGATCAGGTCCAAATGATGGATCAACATGGTGATAGCACAATGCATCGTATTTATGGGAAGATGGCGCCCAAAAAATCGGATTCATATAAATAGCATTAATGCCCAATGACTGCAAATAGTCTAATTTATCAATAACTCCCTGCAAATCTCCACCGTAACGTCTGCGTTGAAGATTGTAATAAATATCTTTTCCGTTTTTCTTTTCGTAAGGTTTCAATTCGTACCAATCACTCGTCCAGCGATGAATTTGAAAATCAGAAGTACTGTCAAAAGGATAAGCTCCATCTTGATCTTCTACTTTTGGGTCATTTGAAGGATCTCCATTATGAAACCGATCTGGGAATATTTGATACCACACTACTCCTTTACTCCAATTTGGGGTAAAATCAGTTTGTGCAAATGATGGTATGAATACTAAAAACAGTAAACAAATTGTGATTTTTTTAGTCATTAAATAGAGTTTAAAATTTAGTTATTGATTTTTTTACAATTGATAAATAAACGATTCTGAAGGTGCGATTGTAATTTGCGCTTTTCCTTCCCCATTAAATACTTTTAACTCAACAGAATTTTTGTGGTATAATTGATCCGTTATTGTATAATTTCCATCTTTCAAATTCCATTTTTGAATTATATCTGAAGGGATTTTTAATTCAAAATTGCTGGTGGTAATCCAAGAAAAATTAGTGACAACTATTAGTTTTTCAATATCAGACCAGCGTGTAAAAGCATAAATTCCCGGATCGTAACCTTGAGTTGTTTGGCGATTCAAGGTTTGAATTTCTTGGTATTTCCCCATTAACGCCGAACTATTCAAAGAAAAATTCAATAACTTTTTATAAAAATCACGCAACTCTTTTTCATCCTTTGTCAACTGACCGCCATCAAATTTTCCCCCGTTCATCCAGCGTTGGTGATTTGGAACTCCGATATAATCAAAAATTGAAGTTCTAGAATGGGTTCCAAATCCTGCATTTTCATTCCCAGCCTCCCCTACTTCCTGTCCAAAATAAACCATCGTAGGCGAAGTGCTTATGGTTGTAGAAACCACCATCAAAGGCTTACCTTTTTGTGGCGTTCCCGCAAATTCAGGACTTGCTAAACGTTGTTCATCATGATTATCCAGAAAATGCAACATGTGATGCTCAATATCAGCCATTCCGTTTTGTATGTCTGACAAGCCATCAGGTAATGATTTTCCTTGAATGATATCTTTCAATTTATCATAGGTTTCTACTTTATCATACAAATAATCCATTTTACCCAGATGAATATAGTTTCTGTATTCTTTAGGATTATAAACTTCGGCTAATAAAAAAGCATCCGGATTATTCACTTTAATAGCTGAATTCATATAACTCCAAAATTCATACGGAACCATTTCGGCCATGTCAAATCGAAAACCATCCACTCCTTTTGCAGTCCAGTACAACGTAATATCTTTGAATTTATCCCAAGAATCTGGAACGTCTTTTCCTTTCCAAAAATCGAAATGTTCCTGATATGATTTGGTATCAAAACCAGCCGGAAGTTCCGGAAAATCTTTGGAGCCATCCGGACGAATACCGTAATTTACTTTGATGGTCTCATACCAATCATTTTTATCAGGTTTCGCCAAACGGGAACCGTTCCCAGTCCATTTTGCTGGACTTTCTTCAAATTTTCCATCAATCAATGGATTCTTTTCTCCATTTAGCGGTTTATGCGTATCTGGGATTTCAAAGCGTGTATTTGGAATATAATAGAAATTATTGTCTCTTTTGTATTCAACCAATGTATCATCATCAGCGCCAAAATCCCTAACGCCAGCAGGATTGCTTTTTCCTTCATATTTGCGCGCAATGTGATTGGGAACAATATCGATAATCACTTTTAAACCCGCTTTGTGTGTTCGGGCAATCAAAGCTTCAAATTCCTGTAAACGATTCGCAGGATTTACGGCCAAATCTGGATTTACATTGTAATAATCTTTTACGGCATAAGGAGAACCAGCACGTCCTTTGACCACTTCCGGATCATCATTAGAAATCCCAATAGCAGAATAATCCCGAATCACAGCATGATGCGGAACTCCGGTGTACCAAACATAAGTAACTCCCAAATCCTTGATTTCCTGCAAAGCTGTTTCCGTAAAATCATTGAACTTGCCTACTCCATTTTCCTCAATGGTTCCCCAAGGTTTGTTGGTGGTATTTTTATTTCCGAATAATCGGGTAAAAACCTGATATACAACCTCTTTTTTATTAGAGGCTTTCTCGTTCTGTTCTGCGTTCATTTTTAGATCTTTCGTTTTACAGGCTGCAGCCAAAAGCACTACACTTATACTGGCAACAATAGTTGTTTTTTTCATCTTATAAAATTATTTATGCTGATTTCAATTGTTTAATAACAAAATGAATATCAATTTTTAAATTTAATATTTTTTCAATAAAACAAGTCTATATCGTTTGAAATTAAATAATTCTGTTTTCAAAAACCGACACTACAACGAAGGAGTTGTGGCATTTGTTGATAACTTTAAAAAGGAAAAATCTTAACTTTCGCTGCCCATTTGACTAATTATAAATAAATCCTAATATGGATTAGGATTGTTTCCTTTTTCATAAATTTGACAAAAATTAAATCCATTGAAGAAATCACTGTTTTTCCTTCGTTATTGTTTGCTACTGCTTGTCACTAATTTGGTTTTGGCGCAAGCCCCAAAAAAAATTATTGTAGAAAACTCTGATTTTGCCGATGTAAATCAAGTAGAAATTCCTGATGCATTATTACTTATCGGAAACGTACGCGTCAATCATGACGGTGTGGTAATGACTTGTAACAAGGCATATTATTTCCAAAAGGAAAACTACATAAAGGCTTTTGGAAATGTTCAAATGGTGCAAGGAGACACTTTATTCTTGAATAGTAAATACGCGGAATACAACGGTAATGTAAAAAAAGCGTATGCTTCCGGAGATGCCGTAATGAGTTCACCAGAATCAACTTTGACTACGGAAATAATTAATTTTGACCGAAACATTCAAGAAGTATTTTACGATACGCCAGGGACAATTACCAATAAAGAGAATACGCTAAAAAGTAATTCAGGAAGATACTACGTAAAACAGAAAAAATTCCAGTTCCTTACTGCGGTTACTATCACAAATCCAACGTATGTAATTAAATCAAATCACTTGGATTATTATAGCAATTCCGGGCATTCATATCTTTTTGGACCATCGACAATTACCAGCAAAGCCAATTATATTTATACTGAAAAAGGCTTTTATGATACCAAAAAAAATCTGGCACATTTCCTAAATAAATCCTACATCAGATACGATGATCGGGTGATTAAAGGCGATAGTTTATATTATGACAGAAACCGCGAATTTGCATCGGCAACTCGCAATGTAAAAATAACGGATTCCATCAATCGCGGAATCGTGAAAGGACATTATGCCGAAGTGTATAAAAAACTGGATTCCATGTACGTGACCAAAAGAGCCGTTGCTGTAAATTTTGTCGAAAATGACTCTGTTTATATCCACGGAAAAAAATTAATGGTTACCGGAAAAGAAGGAAACCGAATTATAAGAGCGTTCAATAATGTTCGATTCTTCAAAACGGATATGAGTGGAAAATGCGATTCGATTCATTCGAGTTCCAAAACCGCATTGACAAAAATGATTGGAAATCCGATACTTTGGAATGCAGAAAATCAAATTACTGGCGATGTTATGCATCTAATAGGAAATAACACAACTCAAAAACTAGATTCACTCAAAGTGCTCAATAATACATTTATCGTTTCTAAAGACACGATAGGAACCGGTTATAATCAAGTCAAGGGACAAGATCTCTATGGCAAGTTTAAGGAGGGAAAACTTCATGATGTTGATATTGTAAAAAATGCCGAAGTAATTTATTATATGCGAAACGAAGCACAGGAGCTCATAGGTATCAACAAAAATAAAAGCAGCAAAATCAATCTTATTATTGAAGATAATGAGGTCGAAACCATTACCTTTTTTCAACAAATAGATGGCGAAATTTTTCCGGAAAAGGATTTACCAGAAAATGCCAGAAAACTGCGAGGACTAGTCTGGCGTGGCGATGAACGAATAAAATCGAAGGATGATATTTTTCCTCCTGAAGAAAATGAAGACAACGACAAAATAGCAAAAGCTACCAAAACGGCTGAAGCCAAAGAGGATATTCCGATGAAAATCCGAAAGGAAACCCTGAATTACGATAAGAAGAAAGTGAAAAAATAGTATTAGGTTTTCATCCCGAAGTTTCGGGAGCAGTTTTCAGTCTCAAGCTACAGACAACAGCTTTCAGGATATCCGATTAAAAAAAATACCTTTAAAAAACTTCGTGAACTTTGCGAAAAAACTTTGCAAACTTTGCGGTTAAATTTCTAAAAAATTGAATACCGATTTCTTAAAATACCAAGCGCAAACCTCTCCCTATCCATTGGGCATGGAAGTTTCGCATGCAGTAGGTTCTTACATTTACGATACTAATTCTAAGAGATATTTGGATTTTGTAGCTGGAGTTTCGGCTTGTGCCTTGGGACACCAACACCCAAGAGTCAATCAAGCCATTAAAGATCAGTTAGACAAATATTCTCACGTCATGGTTTATGGCGAATATTCACAAAGCCCGGCTGTAGAATATTGCAAATTGTTAGCCTCGCTCCTGCCCGCTCCTTTAGATACCACATATTTAGTCAATTCAGGTACAGAAGCTATTGAAGGCGCATTGAAACTCGCCAGAAGAACCACCGGAAGAAGCCATTTGATTTCATGTCATAATGCATATCATGGCAATACTATGGGCTCTATGAGTGTCATGGGATTTGAAGAACGCAAACAAATCTTTCGTCCGTTGATTCCTGATGTTGATTTCATCACCTTCAACAACGAAGAAGATTTACAAAAAATAACCACCAAAACAGCAGGAATTATTCTGGAAACCATTCAAGGTGGCGCCGGATTTATTCAGCCGCACAATGATTTCCTTAAAAAAGTACGCGAGCGCTGTACCGAAGTTGGCGCCATGATGATTCTGGACGAAATCCAACCTGGTTTTGGGAGAACGGGAAAACTTTTCGGATTCCAAAATTATGATGTCGTTCCAGATATCGTAGTTATGGGAAAAGGCATGGGCGGCGGCATGCCAGTAGGCGCTTTTACAGCTTCATCGGTAATGATGGAATTGTTGAGTCATGATCCAAAACTGGGTCATATCACAACTTTTGGAGGACATCCTGTCATTGCGTCAGCCTGCTTAGCGACTTTGCAGGAAATAACTGAGACCAATTTGATGACCGAAGCGATGGAGAAAGAAAAGCTATTCCGATCACTTTTGGTACATCCTTTGATAGAAGAAATAAGAGGAAAAGGATTGATGCTGGCCGCAATGACAAAAACTGCCGACATAACAAATGAAGTGATTCTTAAATGTCAAGACAAAGGACTCATTTTATTCTGGTTACTATTTGAAGGTTGCGCCATAAGAATAACGCCTCCTCTAACCATTTCTGAAGAAGAAATACGAGAAGGTTGTAGTATCATACTTGAAGTAATGGATGAAATGATGATTGAAGAATGATGATTAACGATTTTTGATTGCAGTAGTAGTAAGAATGGAAATACACATCAAAATACCTATTCAAAACAATTAAAAAAATTGGGAGCTATTCCTGCTATCCGTTATAATCTTTTACTTTTTAAAGAAAAAAGTAAAAGGATTTCCACTCTTATCAGGGCTATGGAATCCGTTTAAACCAACCCTTTTTTTGTTAATTAAATTGTTCACAACAATTCTAACTTTCCCTCACAGTACACGCACGATTCCCTAAATTTATTTAGGCCAAATTAAAAACACACAGTATGCAATTAAGCAACGAAGAAGAAGACTATAACTTATCCCTGTCTAAATTTGAGTCTATGTTGAAAACCAACAAAGTACTCTTTTTTGACTCTGAAGAATTTGAAGAAATTATTCTTCATTATCTCGATATGGGTAAGGCCGCTTTGGCAAAAAAAGCACTTAAACTAGCTTTAGAACAACACCCAAAATCTACTGGACTAAAACTTGTTCAGGTGGAAATGCTTGTTTATGATGACAAACTCGAATTAGCCGAAAAGCTATTGAATGAGTTGTACGCCATTGAACCAAACAATGAAGAAATTTACATTCAAAAAGCTAATATCTGCTCTAAAAGAGACCAACACGAAAAGGCAGTTGAATTATTAAAAATAGCTTTAAAATACACCGATGATTTTGCTGATGTCTATAATTTAATAGGTATGGAATACCTATTTATGGACAATCTTGAAATGGCAAAAGAAAGCTTTATCAAATGTTTAGAAGAAGATCTGGAAGACCAATCCGCATTGTACAACGTGGTGTATTGTTTTGAGTTTTTAGACCAAAACCAAGAAGCAATCAGCTATTTAAAAAAATACATTGACAAAAACCCATACAGTGAAATTGCTTGGCATCAACTGGGACGTTTGCACTATGGCGTTAAAGAATATGAAAATGCGATTCGCGCCTTTGATTATGCCACATTAATCGATGATGAATTCCTTGGTGCTTTCATGGAAAAAGCAAAAGCGTATGAGCGATTAAAAAAATATGAAGAAGCCATTGAAAGCTACAGCAGAACCATCGAATTAGATGACGCAACTTCCTATGCGCTACTTCGAATGGGGAAATGTTATGAAAGATTAGGAAACAAAGCTTTAGCATTAAAATATTTCAATCAAACCGTGCATGAAGATCCGCTTTTAGATAAAGGTTGGATTGCCATCACTGACTTTTACGTCCGTCAGAAAAATTTCCAAAAAGCGCTATTTTTTGTCAATAAAGCATTAGCCATTGACAATCAAAATCGTTTGTACTGGAAACGTTTTGCTACTATCAACAAGCAAATGAATTTCTTTGAAGAAGCTGAATTTGGATATAGAAAAGCAGTCGAATTTGGTGATTATAGTTTAGACACTTGGTTATTTTGGGTAGATATTTTGCAATTTTTAGGTGAATTCGAAAGTGCTATTCAAACCTTGTTACAAGCTTCAGAATATTTTCCGGAAGAGAACGAAGTAGAATACCGTTTAGCAGGATTGTATTTTATGCTTGCGGATAATACAAAAGCAAAATTCCATTTAAGCAATGCTCTACGATTAAATTTTGACAATTACATCCTTTTAGAAGATTTATTCCCAGTAGTTTGGACAAAAAAAATGGTGCAAAATTATATTGCAAAACATAAAAAACAATAATGGTTGATACAGTTATAAAACGCTTTGGATTATTAGGACGTAACATTAGTTATTCCTTTTCGAAAGGATATTTCACTGACAAATTTAATAACGAAAACTTTGTAGGTTGCAGCTATGAAAATTTTGATATTCCAGAAATATCAGATTTTCCAGAGGTGATTAAAAACACTACGGATTTAAAAGGATTGAATGTTACTATTCCGTACAAAGAAACGGTAATTCCATTTTTGGATAAATTATCAAAAAAAGCGGAAATAATTGGCGCTGTAAACACCATTAGAATTACCAAAAAAGGAAAATTAAAAGGTTACAATACAGATTACTATGGTTTTAAAAAATCATTAGAACCACTATTGTTACCGCAGCACAAAAAAGCTTTGATTTTAGGAACTGGAGGCGCTTCAAAAGGAGTCGCTTTTGCTCTGGACGAACTTAATATCCCCTATACTTTTGTTTCGAGAGAAGCCAAAGAAAATGGAATTGATTACGACCGAATCAATGCAACCACATTTGACAATTACCAAATCATTATAAATGCTACTCCGGTAGGAACAAGTCCTAATGTAGATGCGTTTCCATTAATTCCCTACGAATTTTTCACAGACAAGCATATTGCTTATGATTTAATTTACAACCCTGCAGAAACGCAATTCCTAAAAAAAGCCAAACAACAGGGCGCACAAATCAAAAATGGTCTGGATATGCTTATTTTTCAAGCAGAGAAAGCATGGAAGATTTGGAATAAATAATCTAAAAACGGAACTAGCTTCATAGACCTATTTGTATACATCAAAAACATTCTTTATTGAATGTTTTTTTGTTTGTAACACTATTATGAACTAGAAAAACATAATTTGAAATCCCAAAACCCTAGCCCTGATGGAAGCGGCATCCTTTTTTGAGAGCCTTTTTGGCGAACAAAAAAGATACAGCGAACAGCGGGAAAATGCTCTAAAAAGAAATATTTTGTAACCTAAAATGACAATAAATAAGGGGTTTTATTTTGTATTTTCATACTGCTTTACTATCTTTCGTGTTGAATCTAATTAGAAACCTTACACATTGAAAAAATGTTAGAAGAAAAGAACGATAACCTGCTTGAGGCAGATGGAAATTTAGAGCACAAAGCTGTTGAATCTAATCAACCAGTACCTGAAAGTTTAGAAAGTGCGTCAATTGAGGAGCCTAGCGATTTTCCGGCAGAGGATAATGTTGTAATTCCATCTGAGGATGAAGTTGCAAAAACAGAGCCAACTGCTGAGACAGAAAATCAATCGGCCACTGATGCAATAGCAGAATCAAACGCGGAAGAAAGTGAAGATGAAACGCTGAAAGAGCGCCATGATATACCGATGCAGGATTACGACACTTTGTCACTTGAATCACTGGTTGACGAGCTTAAAAGTTTGGTTTCTAATGAAAAAGCAATGTCGTTTAAGGATCATATTGAAGAAATTAAAAAAGCATTCTTAGCAAAATACAACCATCTTGTTGAGGAGAAAAAAGAGGAATTCCTTGCAGAAAATCAAGATCCAAATGAAGATTTTCAATACCATTCTCCGCTGAAAACTCAATTTGATAAATATTATACTCAATTTAGAGATACTAAAAATACCCATTTCAAAAGTTTACAAACGAATCTAAAAACTAATTTAGAAAACCGTTTGGCGATTGTTGAAGAGTTAAAGGAACTGATTAACCCTCAGGCAAACATCAAAGACACTTTAAAGCATTTTAATGATTTAAGAGAACGATGGAAAAATGCAGGACCGATTCCGAAGGATAAATACAACCACGTTTGGAACAACTTCCATTTTCATGTGGAAAATTTCTACGACTATTTACACTTGGACCGAGAAGCGAGAGACTTGGATTTCAAACATAACTTAGAGCAAAAACAAAAAATTGTAGCGCGTGTTGAAGAATTGGTAAAAGAAGCCGATATCAACAAAGCATTCCGAGAATTACAAGATTTACACCGAATCTGGAAAGAAGATATTGGACCGGTTTCCAGAGAACACCGTGATGATATTTGGAATAAATTTAGCGATTTGACCAAACAAATGCACGATAAACGTGAGGTTTTGTTCGAAAATCAAAGAGGAACAGAACTGGAGAATTTAGAAAAGAAAAAAGAAATAATTGCTAAAATTGAAGTTTTAGCTATGGAGAAAGTCAATGCTCATGCGCAATGGCTAGCTCAAATAGAAAAAGTTGAAGCCTTAAGAACAGCTTTTTTCTCTGCAGGAAAAGTACCATCGGAAGTAAATGAGGAAACTTGGGCCGGTTTTAAAACTGCTGTCAGAAACTTTAATTCTTTCAAAAACTCTTTTTATAAAGATATTAAGAAAGATCAAAATGACAATTTAAATAAGAAAACAGCGCTTGTTGCCAAAGCTAGAGAATTACAAGAAAGCACTGATTTTGCCGCTACAACACCTATCATGAAACAAATTCAAGATGAGTGGAAACAGATAGGTCATGTGCCAAGAAAATATTCAGATAAGATCTGGAAAGAGTTTAAAGATGCTTGTAACCATTATTTTGACAAGTTAAAAGAGCAGAAAAACGAAGAGAACAGCGAAGAAGTAGAAGCTTTTGATAATAAAAAAGCCTATTTAGAAACTTTGAGAGAATTTCAGTTGACTGGAGACCATAAAACGGATTTAGATGCGATTAAGTTGCATATTGAAACTTGGAAAGGTTTTGGAAAAGTACCTTTTCCAAGAAGGCATATCGAAGGGAAATTCAATAAAATCCTGGATGCACTTTTTGAAAAATTGAGTTTGAGTAAAAAAGATACTGATATGATGCGTTTCGCCAATAGAATGGATCATTTATCAGAAAGTCATGATACTCGCAAACTAGATAATGAGAAGATTTTTATTATGCGTAAAATTGACGAAGTACAAAATGAAATTTTCCAATTAGAAAACAACATTCAGTTCTTTACCAATACGAGAAATGCAAAAAAAGAAAATTCAATTGTATTAGAAGTCCGCAAAAACATCGCCATTCATAAAGAAAGTCTTGATGTTTGGAAAGAAAAACTAAAACAATTGAGAAATTTGAAAATAGAATAAATTTTGATATTATTTTAAAACTATTAGCCTCGGACAATATTAGTTCGGGGCTTTTTTATAAAAACGATTTTCTGCATTCAAATTTTAACTTTCATTTATTAGAAATAATTATAGTAATCAACAGCGAAATTTTATTTTTACAAAATGAATTTGTTTCGAAAAACACTTGTTTTTATTGGACTTTTAATAGTTTTTTTATTTGCTTTTAGTGCAAATGAAGCTACTATTAAAACCATTAAAATAGAAAAGTCAAATTCTTCATTGTCTGCGAACAGCATTCATTCTTCAGATTTTATACAACCTCAAGTAAGTAATACTTTTACTTCCTATCATAAAACTCCTGATTACACGATTGTAAAATATCTGGAAAATTTTCTGAATGTAATTCCGGATTTTAAAATCAGTACATTTTTTATTCGTTTCGCGAAACAAGACATCAATCGATGTGAGATGGTTTCGCTGTTACTCTTTCCTTTCCATTTTTTTTGGTGAATTGAAACACTGATTTCGTAAATTGAAGATATAGTATCTTCCCTTTTGAATTGATTTCCTTTAGATTTCAGTTTAACTTATCATGTTTTACAAATAACTAAAAAAATAAAAAATGGACACTTCCGTAACTATAATTGGACTAATATTAACTTTATTAATTGCCATTCCTCTATTCTATTCCATGAGGTCATCTTCAATTAACAAAGCAAAAATTGAAGCCATAAAAACCAAATTCAGCCAAAACAATCACTTTACTTTTGAATTGACTGAAACGCAAAACAAAAAAGTCTTGGCTTTAGACGAAAAAAATAAAGGTTTTCTTTTGATTGATTTTAATGCAAAAGAAGAAGTTGTTTCTTTTGTTGATTTAAATACAATTCAATCTTGCAAACTGATTCCAACTACGGAAAATAATAGTGATACAATTGTAAAAATTGAATTTGAATTTCAATACAAAGATGGCAAAAAAACAGAGTTTATACCGTTTTACAAAATTGAGAATGATCAAATTGGTCAAGTTTGTTTATATGAAGATCATCAACTTGCCAAAAAATGGACTAAAATGATTCAGGATTGCATAGCGATGTAAACAATTAATTTATTCTGTACAAGAGGCTTTTAAAGCCTCTTTTTTTTGCAAAAGGTTTCTTCAATATGATAATTATCATTTTAATAGTTGAGTAGTCGTTCTACTTTTGAACAACGATAAATGATTTTGCCATGAAAAATTCCTTGATACAAAAATACAATGTTCCGGGACCAAGATACACCAGTTATCCAACGGTTCCCTATTGGGATGAAACTGATTTTTCAGATGAAATATGGGCTGAAACGCTAAAAAAATCCTTTCAAGCGAGTAATTCTTCAGAAGGTATTAGTTTGTATATCCATTTGCCTTTTTGCGAAAGCTTATGTACTTTTTGTGGCTGTAACAAGCGTATCACCAAAAATCACGGCGTTGAAAATCCATATATAGAAGCAGTTTTGAAAGAATGGACCTTATATTGTAAGATTCTTGGAGAAAAACCAACTATAAAAGAGATTCATTTGGGTGGTGGAACTCCCACTTTTTTTTCTACCAAAAATTTAGAGGATTTAATAAATGGTATTTTTGTTCATGCCAAAAAAGCCAAAGATTATGAATTTAGTTTTGAAGGCCATCCGAATAACACAACTCACGAACATTTGCAAAAGCTTTACGATTTAGGTTTTAGAAGAGTAAGTTTTGGCGTTCAGGATTATTCCGAGAAAGTACAAAAAGCAATTCACCGTTTACAGCCTTTTCATAATGTGGCAAAAGTTACGTTTTGGGCCAGAGAAATTGGGTATACTTCCATAGGTCACGATATCATTTTTGGACTGCCTTTTCAGGAAATAGAGGATGTAATTGATACGATTGAAAAAACAAAATCATTACAACCCGACCGTTTGGCATTTTATAGTTACGCGCACGTTCCTTGGATTAAAGGCAATGGACAGCGGGGTTTTAACGATGAAGACATTCCAAAAGATGATAAAAAGAGAATGCTTTATGAAACAGGTAAAAAATTATTATTTGAAAATGGCTATCATGAAATAGGAATGGATCATTTCGCATTGAAGACAGACAGTTTATACGATGCTTTCCAAAATGGCACATTGCACCGTAATTTCATGGGCTACAGTTCATCCAAAACACAATTAATGATTGGATTGGGAGTTTCTTCCATCAGTGACAGTTGGTTTAGTTTTGCACAGAATGTTAAAAATTTGGAAGATTATTATCAAATATTAGAATGGAACAAATTACCGGTTTTTAGAGGGCATTTATTGACCGATGAAGACCTCATCATCCGAAAACACATTCTGAATTTAATGTGCCAATTTGAAACTTCCTGGGAAACCAAAGAGGGTTATTTCAATGAAATTCCAGAGGTTATACTTCAGTTGAAAGAGATGGAAAACGACGGATTACTTATAATTAAAGACAATGGAATTGCCGTTACTGAAAAAGGAAAGCCTTATGTTCGGAATATTTGTATGGCATTCGATTTACGCTTGAAAAGAAAAGCGCCGGAAACCGAATTGTTTTCGATGACAATTTAATGTTTCTCAATCTTACAAAATAAAAAAGCACGCCTAGCAGCGTGCTTTTTCTATGCTAAACTATTAGAAAATTAGTGACAATTTGGATCGGCTTGAATAAATAAACTCATATTGGATGGCGAAATATAAGGAATTCCTAATCCCAATCCTCTCAAAATAAATAAGCAGCCAATACATACCGCAACATAAGGAATTGCTTTTTGGATTCGGTTTCGAATAGGAATTGTGAGATATGAATTGATATACACAACGCTGCTCATCATAGGAACGGTTCCTAATCCGAATAGAATCATATACAGAACACCCAAACTTTCACTTTGCATGGCAATAGCACCAAACAAGGCCACATAAACCATTCCGCAAGGCAAAAAGCCATTCAGTAAACCAATAGTAAAAAGGGATTTGTAACTTTTGTTTCTAAACTGACTTCCTAAAGCTGTTTTTATTTTTGAAATTAATTTAAAAACCGGTTTTGAAAAATTGTATTTCGCAAAAATTTTCTCCGGAGTCAAAACTACTAAGATCATGGCTACACCAATAAATATAGATAAATTCTGTTGTAAACCGGCCAAGAAGAAACCTTTTCCAAGCAGTCCAAAAACAAAGCCTATTGTCGCATACGCCGTTAATCTTCCTAAATGATAAGTAATGATTTGAGTTGCTTTTTTAGTCTGATTCGTTCTGTCCACAGGCAACATCATAGCAATAGGACCACACATACCGATGCAGTGAAAACTACTTATTAAACCGAAAATGAAGGCAGTATAAAGCATTTTTTTATTCTAATGTTAAAGTTAAAAGGGCTTAAAGCCAATTGATGTACTTTAAAACTTTTTACTGTAAGACTAATTAATATATATCGTTTCTTTAGTCAAATACGATTTTCCATCGTATTGCCATTCCATATTAATGTCCCATCGACCGCCTGCCAAACTTTTTTTAGGTATGAGCAAAGTAGTAGCATCAGATAGTGAAATTGGAATTTCAAAATCTAATTTTTTGTTAGACGGTCTATAAAGGGACACTTTACCTTTGATATTTTTTGGATCAAAAACTTTTGGAAATACTATTTCAATTCCATTTGAAACATTGTTAATTGTAGGTTTTTGAGCCAAATCAGCTGCATTTTGTACACGAGCCATTTCATCTCCAAAATGTGCATCATGTTTATAATATTCTTCTACAACTAACTCATTATCGTATTTTGAATCGGATTGAACCGTAAAAACAAAAAACAAAATAAAGGTCATAAACAAACCAAAAGCGATTACGATTCCTGTTCCCCAGCTTATTTTCATGATATTATATTTATTTTTTTGAAACTTGAATTAGATAATTATTAATCAAAACTACGCGGACTTAAAAAATTAGTGGTCGCCGTTTCAATTTTTTTGTTTCCATTATACACCTCAATTTTCAATTTTGTTTTATCACTATCCAATAAATTTTGGTTGATTTCAACAAACAAGGTTCCACCATTCATCCCTTGTTTGGGCACTTTTAATTCTTGTTTTCCAACCACTTTCAAAGTTCCATTTATTCCAACAAGTTTAAAATGAATATCATCAAAGTCATTATTTGTTTTATTGATGATTTTAAAAGTATAAATGTTACTGATATTTTCGCCTTTGTGCTGAAACAGTTGTCCTGGCAGTCTTAAAATACTCGCTTCAACATCTGAACGCAAGAACAATAATCCAATTAAAATTCCTGTCAAAATGAACAATACGGCTGAATAGCCTTTCATTCTAGGCGTAAACTTGAACTTTACTTTTTTCTCAATTTCATCTTCTGAAGCGTATCGAATTAGTCCCTTTGGCAAACCAACGCTATCCATAATCGTGTCGCATTCATCAATACAAGCGGTGCAATTAATGCATTCCATTTGTGTCCCGTTACGGATGTCAATTCCGGTTGGACAAACATTTACACATTGTTTACAATCGATGCAATCGCCTTTTCCAGTAGTCGCTCTGTCTTCTTGCTTGTTGAATTTAGCACGGCCTGCTTCTTTTTCGCCACGAACAAAATCGTACGCAACATTTATAGATTTATCATCTAATAAAACGCCTTGCAATCTTCCGTAAGGACAAGCTATGATACAAACCTGTTCTCTAAACCAAGCAAAAATAAAATAGAAAACTCCTGTAAAGATGAATAAAGAAACCAAAGTACTAACATGGTTTTCAGGCCCTTCTTCAATCATCAAAAGCAACTTGTCACTACTGATAAGATATGCTAGAAACACATTGGCAATGAAAAAAGAAATGATTAGGAAAATAGTCCATTTTATGCCTTTCTTTCTGATCTTCTCTGCATTCCATTCTTGTTTTTCCAAACGAATTTGGGCACCACGATCGCCTTCAATCCAATATTCTATTCTGCGGAAAACCATTTCTAAAAAAATGGTCTGCGGACAAATCCATCCACAAAATATCCGTCCAAAAATTACGGTAAAAAGAATGACGAAAACGACGCCAATAATCATAAAAAGAACGAAAAGATAAATATCCTGAGGCCAAAAAGGAAATCCGAATATATTAAATCGGCGCTCCAGTATATTGAACATCATGAACTGATTCCCATTTATCTTCAAAAAAGGATTAGCAACAAGTACAATCAGTAAAAAATAACTCACCCATTTCCTGTAATCATAGAACTTTCCCGAAGGTTTTTTGGGGAAAATGAATTTTCTATTTCCTTCTTCATCAATAGTTCCAATGGTATCTCTAAACGCTTCGTCTGGTAATTTTGACATTTTTTTTTATTTAAAACACAAGTTCAAAATAATTATTAAGCTAAATAAAACGTGTGTTTCTAATTGTTATTTAACTGCAACAGTAACATTTTCTTCTACCCAAACCTCACCTTCCGGAGCTTTAGCATCAGGTGGATTACTTCCTTTTAAGGATAAAATATAACTGGCAACTTTCTGCATTTCTTTAGGTTTCAATGTACCTTTCCAAGAAATCATTCCTTTTCCGTCACGTCCACCATTTACCAGCGTATGAAATACATTTTTTATTCCGCCACCTAAAATCCATTGGTCATCCGTAAGGTTTGGTCCAATTTGTCCTCCACCGTCAGCTCTGTGACAGGCTGCACAATTTGTTGTGAAAATTTCTTTTCCAGCTGCTAAATCCGCCGGATCTGTAAGTAAGGTCACTGTTTTTTCATCCATCATGTCTGGTGCAGTTTTCATGTATTCTGCAATATCAATTTTGGCTTGAGCCACTTCTTTCTTAAGCTCCATTTCCTGATTGTCAGCACCTAGTACTTCAAATCGCACCATATAAACAACTCCAAAGATGATACAAGCATAAAATAGGTACACCCACCATGGCGGCAAATTGTTGTCTAATTCTTTGATACCGTCGTAATCGTGGTCCAATAACAACTGATCTTCATTATCCAACGACTCTGTTTTAGTCAATTTCGTCATCAATTTCTTGTACCATTCACTATCCTTGAAACTCAAATCACTTGCTAGATTTAATTGGGCTTTTTGTTCCTCGGTCAATAATTGATATGTAATATTATCAACTGCACTCACGGTAATTTCTATTGCTATCAAAAGGAAAAGAAACACGAATAAGAATACGGAAACCATTGGGAATTTTATAAAAGCAGGTCTGTCTCCTGAGTCTATGAAGTATTCCATTGCCATAAATACAGCGAAGAAAATAACAGGTACCCTAACGTATGCTGGAATTAATTTTTTCATTTTCTAAATTTTAAAAAATTATACTATTTAGTTGTCTCTCAATGGAATTTGACTTAATTCACTAATCGTTTCTTTTTTATATGAGAACACCCATAAACCAAGGCCTACGAAAAAGACGAAAAAAATCAATAAGGATAAGATGGGATAAATCGCCACACCTTCAATCGTTTCCATATTATGTTTTATTTGTTCGAACATGACTTTTATTTTTTAGCAATATCTTTTACTTTAATATCGGTTCCCAGTCTTTGCATGTATGCAATTAAGGCAACGATTTCTCTTTCGTTCATTGGAACAAATTTCTCTCCTCTGGCTTCGGCTTTTTTCTTGCTTTCGTCATAACTTTTCACAAAGTCAGGATCATTTTTCAGGCTTTCTTCAATTGCAACAGCTTGTTTTCTTAAATCATCTAAACCGCTTGCAATTTGAGCTTCAGTATAAGGAACTCCAAGCGTCACCATAGCTTGCATTTTCTTTTGAGTCAAAGAAACATCCATCGGTTTATTATCAAAAAGCCATTTGTAACCTGGCATAATAGATCCTGCAGATATACTTTGTGGATTCCAGAAGTGGTTAAAATGCCAATTGTCATTATATTTTGCTCCAACTCTTAATAAATCCGGGCCTGTACGTTTTGATCCCCAAAGAAATGGATGGTCGTAAACGAATTCACCAGCTTTAGATTGTGGTCCATAACGTTCTACTTCACTACGGAAAGGACGAACTGACTGAGAGTGACATCCTACACAACCTTCACGGATGTATAAATCACGTCCTTCTAATTCTAGTGGAGAATACGGTTTGACACTGGCAATGGTTGGAATATTAGATTTAACCATAATTGTAGGAACAATTTGGATAACACCTCCAATTAAAATAGCAACAGTTGCCAAAATCGTTAATTGAATAGGTTTTCTTTCTAACCAAGGGTGAAATTTTTCTCCTTTTACTCTACCTGCACTAATTTTTACTAACTCAGGAGCTTCTGCTAATTCGTCTTCAATTTTAGAACCTAATCGAACCGTCTGAATTACATTGTATACTAAGGTGAACATTCCAATTAAATAAAGGGTTCCACCAATAGCTCTCATCCAATACATTGGCATAATTTGAGTTACTGTTTCCAGGAAATTACCATAAGTCAAAGTTCCGTCCGGATTAAATTGTTTCCACATAGATGCTTGTAAAAAGCCCGCAACATACATTGGAATGGTATATAATATGATTCCTA
The DNA here is from genome assembly GCF_003312425.1 of Flavobacterium psychrolimnae. GTDB lineage: Bacteria > Bacteroidota > Bacteroidia > Flavobacteriales > Flavobacteriaceae > Flavobacterium > Flavobacterium psychrolimnae. The sequence goes on from NZ_QNUX01000004.1 coordinate 60,981, forward strand.
AAGTACCAATCCAAAAGTGGAAATTAGCTAATTTAAGAGAGTACAAACTACTTTTAGTCATTCTAGGAACCAACCAATAAATCATACCAAAAGCCATGAATCCGTTCCAAGCCAATGCACCTACGTGAACGTGAGCAATAATCCAATCCGTGTAATGCGCAATAGCATTTACATTTTTCAAGGATAACATTGGGCCTTCAAAAGTGGCCATTCCGTAACCGGTAATTGCTACTACGAAGAATTTTAAAACAGGTTCCACACGTACTTTATCCCAAACCCCTCTCAAGGTTAATAATCCATTTATCATTCCACCCCAAGATGGAGCAATCAACATAATAGAGAAAGCAACTCCTAAATTTTGCGCCCAGTTAGGCAAAGCAGAATATAATAAATGGTGCGGTCCTGCCCAGATGTAAATGAAAATCAACGACCAAAAGTGAACAATTGACAATCTATAAGAATATACCGGACGATTTGCCGCTTTTGGAACAAAATAATACATCAATCCTAAAAAAGGTGTAGTCAAGAAAAACGCAACCGCATTATGACCGTACCACCATTGTACCAAAGCATCTTGAACCCCTGCGTAAACAGAATAACTTTTCATTCCGGAAACCGGTAACGCCAAACTATTGAAAATATGCAAAACCGCAACCGTTACGAATGTCGCCAAGTAAAACCAGATTGCAACATACAAATGGCGCTCTCTACGTTTTAAAATTGTTCCAATCATATTGATACCAAAAACAACCCAAATCAATGCAATCGCAATATCTATTGGCCATTCCAATTCGGCATATTCCTTAGAGGTACTGTATCCAAGTGGCAATGAAATAGCGGCCGCTACGATTATTAATTGCCAGCCCCAGAAATTAAGATTACTCAAAAAATCACTGAACATTCTGGCTTTCAACAAGCGCTGCAATGAATAATAAATACCCGCAAACATTGCGTTCCCTACAAAGGCAAAAATAACCGCATTGGTGTGTAAAGGTCTTAATCGACCGTAACTCAACCACGAAATCCCATCGGTAATATTTGGAAAAAGAAACATAAAGGCCAATGTAAGTCCTACTAACATTCCTACTACTCCAAAAACAATGGTCGCGTAAATGAAGTTTTTTACAATTTTGTTATCATAATAAAACTGCTGCATTTCCATAAATAAAAAAATTAAATGATTGAAAAATTTAAAAAATTACTGTTGAATATCACAAAGTCTCCTGGCTTTCGATGTTTGACTTCTCAACTTTGGGCTGAATTAGCTCGTCGTCAAATAGCATTCTGACTGACGGAGTATAATCATCGTCATATTGACCCGTCTTTACTGCCCGTATAAAAGCAATAAAGAAACCAATGGCGACTATTATACTGATGGAGATTAATAAATAAATGACACTCATACCTTAATTTGTGTTAACAAAGTTAGTTTTACGTTTCCAAGTAAAACATGACAATTATCATACTTATTACTTTTGTTAAATATATGTGAAGAAAAAACTAAATCGTACTCCATTCTATTTATTCCGAGCATAATAACTACTCATCACTGTTACAAAACTTACAATGGTTATTGTACTCAACGGCATAATGATAGCTGCAACCAAAGGCAATAAATTCCCGGTTATAGCAAATGATAATCCAACCACATTGTACAATAAGGAAAGTCCAAAACTCATTTTGATGGTGGTAATAGAGTTCTTAGACAACTTCAAGAAATAATTCAATTTTTGAAATTCGCTGGCATCCAAAATAGCGTCACAAGCCGGTGAAAAAACATTCACATTTTCAGAAATTGAAATCCCTACATTGCTTTGTGCCAAAGCTCCGGCATCATTCAATCCATCGCCTACCATCATCACATTTTTGCCTTGTTCCTGTAAGTTTTTAATAAATTCTAATTTCTGTTCCGGTTTCTGATTGAAAATCAATTCCGTGCCTTTCGGCAAAAGTTGTTCAAGAATAGCGCGTTCGCCTTCATTGTCACCTGATAAAACCTTGATTTGATAGTTAGTGCTTAAGTTCCTGAAAAGCGCTTCCAATCCTTCTCTGTATTGATTGTTAAAAACGAATTTTCCGTAATAAACAGTATTGATCTTAATATGAACCGATGTTTGTTGAACGTTTTTTTCTTCGATTTTTTCAACAAAATCGGCAGAACCTATCTGGATTTGGTGACCAAAAATCTGGGCTTGAATTCCTTTTCCGGTGATTTCTTCAAAATGATCTACTTTTACCTTTTTGGCTTCATTTCCTGATTTACTTTGCAAAATTGGAATAGGCAAATAATCATATAGCATTCGGCTTAACGGATGATTAGATGCGCGAAGTACATTCTTTACCAGCAATAAATTCTCATCGGAAAGAACGGTTCCTTCATAAGAAATATTCGATTTTTTATTGGTCGTAATCGTTCCTGTTTTATCAAAAACTATCGTATCCACTTTTGCTAATTGTTCAATAACCAAAGCATTTTTGAGATAGAATTTCTGTTTTCCTAATATTCGCAATACATTCCCAAAAGTGAATGGTGCCGTCAATGCCAAAGCACAAGGACAAGCAACGATAAGCACTGCTGTAAACACATTGAAGGCAGTATTGGCATCTATAAAGATCCAATAGCCAAATCCTGCAAAAGCAATCAGTAATAAAATAGGTGTAAAATAACGGCTAATGCTATCGGTAATCGTTTTGTGTTTTTGCTCTACATTTTTTTGGAACACATCATTGCTCCATAATTGCGTCAGATAACTTTGGGAAACAGAATGTAAAACTTCCATTTCAATTACTTTTCCTATTTGTTTTCCTCCTGCAAAAACTTTGTCTCCAGATTGTTTCGTAATAGGAATTGCTTCTCCGGTAACAAAACTATAATCGATTTCTGCCTTTTCAGAAATTAGAATCCCATCAACGGGAATCAGTTCTTGGTTTCTGATGAGTAATCGATCGCCTTTTTCAACTTCGTAAATTGCCACACTTTCCTCTGATAAATCCGAATTGATTTTGGTAATCGCTATTGGAAAATAGGACTTAAAATCTCTTTCGAAACTCAAAAAACTATACGTTTTGATTTGGAACATTTTCCCCAAAAGCATAAAGAATATCAATCCTGTTAAGCTGTCAAAAAAACCGGAACCGTAATCCATAACAATATCAAACGTACTTCGCACAAACATCACCACAATTCCTAAAGCGATAGGAATATCGATATTAAGCATTTTAGATTTGATACTTTTGTACGCAGAAACATAATAACCACTAGCCGAGTAAAAGAAACTCGGTAATGCTAGCGCAAAAATCAACCAACGGAAAAAGCCACGGTATTGGTCTAACCAATATTCTTTTACCTCAAAATATTCCGGAAACGAAAGCAACATGATATTTCCGAAACAAAAGAAAGCAACGCCTAATTTATACGTTAAACTTCTATCCACATCATTACTCCCCGTTTCATAGTTTTCTAAACTAATGTAGGGTTCATAACCAATAGAACTCAACAAATAAACAATCGTTTTAATAGAAACTACTTCTGGATTGAAGGTGATTCGGACTCTTTTTTCAGGGAAATTAACCTGCGAAGTGCTTATTCCTTTTTGAAGACGTTGTAGATTTTCCAAAATCCAAATACACGAGCTACAATGAATATGAGGAATGTTAAGTGAAATAATTGCGGTTGAATTTTCTTGAAATTCCAAAAGTTTGGATACAATACTTTCATTGTCTAAAAAATCATATTTACCATTAATGTCTTGCGGGGTTGCTCCAGGGGATTTTTCAAAATCATAATAACAAGTCAAATCATTGAGGCTAAAAATTTCGTACACGGTTTTACAACCATTGCAACAAAAATTTCTCGCATCAAAAATAATTTCTTCTTCTTTTATAATATCTAAACCACAATGGAAACAGTTTTGTGTGTCCATAACTTTGCTCATTTTACCTAGAACAAAGATCATCAATTGAATGAGTTAAAAATATGATATTTGTCATATTAAATAGTTAGTTTTGTAATGCAAATAAATCAAGAAAAATATGAGCAAATGCGAACAATGTATCGTCAGAGAATTTAGCTCTTTAAAAGCCTTAACTAAAGACGAATTAATAAAACTTTCTGACTGTAAAACATCCCATATCATTAAAAAAGGAGATGTTATATTTGAAGAAGGAGAAAATGTAAATGGTATTTATTGTATCAAAGATGGTGTGTGCAAACTGACCAAATTGAGCGCAAACGGCAAAGACCATATTGTGAAATTAGTCACTAAAGGAGAATTACTGGGGCAACGCTCAATGATTAGTGATGAACCGGTCAACTTGAGCGCCGTAGCTCTTGAAGATATGCAGGTTTGTTTTATTCCAAAGTCGGAAGTGATGGGATATTTCGATAAGAACAACCAGTTTTCAATGAATGTGATGAAAAGTATTTGCGGTGATCTAAAAGAAGCCGATGATCACATGGTGAATTTGGCTCAAAAAACAGTCAAAGAAAGATTAGCCGAAACGCTCCTTTATCTAAATGACACTTTTGGAAAAAACGAGGATAGCTCTTTAAAAGTACAACTTTCAAGAGACGAATTAGCCAGTATAATTGGCACTGCCACTGAAAGTTGCATTCGGTTGCTATCGGATTTTAAAAAATTAGGTCTGATTGAATTGACAGGTAAAAAAATTGTTTTAAAAGATATCAATGCGCTAAAAAAATTAGCAGAATAGCCAGATTCATTTTACTCTTTCTTATTCATTACAAAATAATATACCGGAATTCCCAGCGCCACAATACACAATCCTAATCCCGTATTAAAAGTATCATAAATCAATAAAGTGAAGCAAATTGCCGAAGTCACTATAATATAAATGGCTGGTACAACTGGATATCCAAAGGCTTTGTAAGGCCTATCCGCATTGGGTTCTTTTTTTCTAAGAATGAAAACACCCAGAATCGTCAGGATATAAAACAACAATGATGCAAAAGTTGCGTATGTTAATAAATCACCAAATTTTCCCGAAATACAAAGCACACAAGCCCAGATACATTGCACCCACAATGCTTTCGCCGGAACCTGATTTTTATTGAGTTCTGTAGCTTGTTTAAAAAATAATCCATCTTTTGCCATGGCAAAAAATAATCTTCCTCCCGAAAGAATCAAACCACTATTGCATCCAAAAGTGGAAACCATGATTAACGCAGCCATTACAAATACACCTACATTTCCCATTATGATACTTGCTGCGGCCGCTCCTACTCTGTCGTTGCTGGCAAACATGATTCCTTTACTCAAACTATCAGCAGCATTTGGAGTTCCTTGCATTGGCAACAAAGCCAAGTAAGCCAGATTAGCCAAAACATAAATAACAGTCACAATCAGGGTTCCAAGAAACAAACTTCGAGGAATATTCTTTTTCGGTTCTTTAATTTCTCCTGCGATGAAAGTCACATTATTCCATGCATCACTGGAAAATAATGAATTGATAATCGTTGCTCCTGCAGCACCCAAAATAGCCATTCCTGCTAATTTTGTAACCGTAATTGTTCCGTCAGGATTTACTACCGTTTTACTGGCTTCCCACATATTTGCAAAATTATTAGACAAAACATCAGTTTGTAAACCCACATACAAGCCTAAAACAATCAATGCAAAAAGCGCAATTAGTTTAGCCGAAGTAAAAATCAATTGAACCGTTTTCCCGCTTTCAACACCTTTAGTATTAATATAAGTTAGCAGAATTATACTAAAAATTGCCAATACTTTTTGGTGCGAAAAAATAAAACCAGTACCAACAGTAAAAAGAGTTTGATCTAAAACAGGAAAAAAGATAGCGGCATAATTAGCGAAAGTAACCGCAATAGCAGCAATAACTCCGGTTTGAATTACCGTGAAAACAGTCCAGCCGTACAAGAAAGAAACTAATCTTCCGTAAGCGCGTTGTATATAAACGAATTGACCGCCTGCATTAGGCATCATTCCTGCCAATTCTCCATAACTCAACGCAGCAGCAACAGTGATTAACCCCGTTACCAACCAAATGACCAATAACCAGGCAGCAGAACCAATATCCCTTGCCATGGCAGATGTTACAATGAAAATTCCGGATCCTATCATGGAACCAGCTACTAAACTCGTGGCATCTATTAATCCTAAAGAACGTTTTAACTCGGTTTTATTTTCTGACATTGGATAATTTAATTATTTAAAACTGGATACTAATCCCGAAGTATCGGGACTGAAATCTGAGCACTGATTACTAAATACTGAACACTACAACTTCTTCGCTTCTTCCCAAAAAATATCCATTTCAGCTAAAGTCATGTCCATTAGGGGTTTTCCTAATTCTCCTGCTTTACTTTCTAAATATTGAAATCGCTTGATAAATTTTTTATTAGTTCGTTCCAAAGCATCTTCAGGATTTACATTCAGAAATCGGGCGTAGTTAATCATCGAAAATAAAACATCTCCAAATTCAGCTTCAATTTTATCTTGATCACCTGCTTCAACCTCAACTTTTAATTCTTCCAATTCCTCTTGAACCTTATCCCAAACCTGATGCGATTCTTCCCAATCAAAACCAACTCCTTTTACTTTATCCTGAATTCGGCTTGCTTTAACTAATGCGGGTAAACTTCTTGGAACACCTTCGAGAACAGATTTTTTACCTTCTTTCAGTTTTAGTTTTTCCCAATTTTGTTTCACCTCCTCTTCATCTTTAACCACAACATCACTATAAATATGTGGATGGCGGTGAATTAACTTTTCACAAATTTCATTGCAAACATCAGCCATGTCAAAATCGTTGGTTTCGCTCCCTATTTTGGAATAAAAAACAATATGCAATAACAAATCACCCAATTCTTTTTTGACTTCGTTTAAATCATTATCTAAAATAGCATCGCCTAATTCATAGGTTTCTTCAATGGTAAGATGACGCAGGGTTTGCATGGTTTGCTTTTTGTCCCAAGGACATTTTTCGCGCAAATCATCCATAATGTCTAATAATCTTTCGAAAGCTTGCAGTTGGTTTTGTCTTGAATTCATCAGAAATTGTTTTTGGTAAAAATAAAAAAATCCTGTTCAGAAAATAGCTGAACAGGATTAAATATTATTGTAGTGTAAAATTACTCTTTTTTAGCTTTTACTTTTTTAGCAGGGGCTTTCACTTCAGCTTCTGGAGTTTCTTCTGCAACTGCAGCAACTTCTTCAGTAACAGCAGCATCTTGAACTTCATCTGTAACTAATCCTTTTGCCTGAAGCATATTGTACCAGTTTAAAACTTTTTTGATATCAGAAGGATACACTCTTTCTTCATCATAATCCGATAAAATTTCTTTGAAATAAGCCGTCAGTTTAGCATTGTCTTCTTTATGAGAAAGTGCTGGACCTTTGCTTTCTTTATCAGCAATTTTTTGCATAATCTCAGCTAAAGGTTTTTCGCCTTCATACGTATAAATTGAAATTTCAGACAATAAACTCACATTACTTTTCAAGTTCACTGTGATTTTTTTTCCGTCTGCTAATGATTCTGCTACAAAGCCAGTTCTTGTTTGCACTTTCAATACATATAAACCTGGTTTCCCAGAAATGGCTAATATTTTTTCTAAATTCATGTTTTGTGTAATTATTATTAAGAATTTGACTTATTATTTTTTCATTTAAAACCAAAAATCGTACCAAGCAAAGCCTTAGATTTATTTTATCTTCCTTTTTTGGCAAAAAATTTCATGCGGTAGTCTTGGAATGTTTTTCCTTCTAAGATGTTTTTCAGTTTCTTTTGAATCAATCGTTTCTTTAATGATGAAATTTTATCGGTAAATAATATTCCTTCAATATGATCGTATTCATGTTGGATCACTCTGGCGATTAATCCGTCAAAAACTTCTGTTTTCATTACAAAATCCTCTTCGCAATATTCGATTGTAATGGTTGGATTTCTGTAAACATCCTCTCTAACATCAGGAATACTCAGGCATCCTTCATTAAAACTCCACTCTTCTCCTTCTTCTTTTATCATTTTTGCATTGATAAAAGTTTTTTTGAATCCTTTTAATTCTTTTTGTTCCGCATCTTCTAATTCTTCATCATCACTAAAAGGAGTGGTGTCGATTACAAATAAACGAAGCGCTAACCCTACTTGTGGCGCAGCAAGACCCACACCATAGGCATTATACATGGTCTCGTACATATTGGCTATCGTTTCTTTCAAGTTTGGATGTTCCGGTGAAAGAACTTCTCCTGTTTTTCTTAAAACTGGATCGCCATATCCTATAATTGGTAAAATCATTCGTGTTGTATTAAGTATTTTCTACTGAAACTGGAATATGTTTCCTTTTCATTCAGTTTGCAAAAATAGTAAAAAAATAGACAATGAATAATCTGCCGTTAAATATTAGCTAATATTTACAATTTAAAACAAATCACCTCCTTTATTGGTTGTATAATTCATACAAATCTTACCTTTGCAACAATACTATGATATGATTTACAAAATCCGAAAATTTACCGACAGCACTTATTTCACCAATGCTATAAAAGTTACTATAGCGGCAGTCATTCCCGTTGTAATATTTTCGTTTTTGGGAAAATTTGAAATGGGTTTTGCCATGGCTCTTGGAGCTTTTTTCACCTATCCAAGTGATATTCCAAGCAGTCTCAAACATAAAATTAACGGTGTTCTGGTAACTGCTTTTTTGGTTTCGGGCATCAATTTGCTCGTTAATATTGTATTTCCATATTCTTGGATTTTCTATCCATTTTTGGCGGTTTTAATTTTCCTAATATCGATGCTTTCTGTTTATGGGCAACGCGCTACCATGGTTTCTTTCTCTGGTCTTATCGCAGTTTCATTAGCATTTGCAAGCATCAATACCGGTTGGGCAATGCTCCTTCATGCCGGATTAATTCTTGCAGGTGGTTTATTTTACTTGTTGATTTCGCTTATTTTTCATTACATCAGACCGCATCGTTATGTCGAGTTACAAATTGCGGAATGCATCAAGCTTACCGCAAAATATTTGAAACTGCGTGGCGATTTGTGGACATTGAATGCTGATAGAAAATCAATCATTGAAAAACAATTGCACCTTCAAGTTGAGCTGAATACCATTCATCAAAATATTAGAGAAGTATTGATCAGCAGTCATACCACTTCCGGTTCTTCCAATCAAAACCGTAAAATGCTTTTGGTTTTTATTTCGTTGGTAGAAATTCTGGAACTCGCGTTATCCACAGCTTTCGACCATGATAAATTACATCAAAAATTCGATGATCATCCAAAGGTGTTACATACGTATCAAAATTTAGCTTACAATCTGGCGGCTAGCTTGAAGCAATTATCTAAAAGTGTAAAAAAAAGTACGAAATACATTTCTAAACATACTTTATTGGGCGATTTGAATGCCTTACAACTTGCCATTGCAGATTATGAAAATGATTTAGGAAAAACTACTGCTTCCGAAGGTGTTTTTATGTTGACGACGATGCTGCAATACGCTGAAAAACAAGTCGAAAAAATAAAAATTGTTGAACGTGCTTTTACAGTTACTTTTAATTCTCACGATTTTAAAGGAATCGATACCGATTTGGAAAAATTCCTGACCCCACAATATTATCCGTTGAGCACTTTGACCCAAAACCTGAGTTTCTCTTCTACTATTTTCAGGCATTCCTTGCGATTAACAATAACCTTAATGCTTGGTTTTATTATTGGAAAATTTCTACCGTTCCATAATGTATATTGGATATTACTGACCATAATTGTAATTATGAGACCGGGTTATGGTTTGACAAAAGAACGTTCTTTTCACCGAATAATTGGTACAGTGATTGGTGGTTTAATTGCTTTTGGGATTCTTTTCATCGTAAAAGACAACATCATAATCAGTGTTCTTTCTATTGTTTGTATGCTGTTGGGATTCTCTTTTACACAAATTAATTATAAGGTGAGCGCCATTTTTGTCACCATGTATGTCGTTTTTATTTATGGAATAATTACGCCTAATATTGGTGATTTAGTTCAATATCGAATCCTAGACACTGTTGTGGGTGCCGCTTTAGCCTTCTTGGCGAATCACTTTTTATGGCCTTCCTGGGAGTTTTTGAATATTCCTCTCTATTTAGAAAAAGCAATTAAGGCAAACCAAGATTATTTAAAAGAAATTTCTATTTTTTACAATAAAAAAGGGAATATTTCTACTTCCTATCGTCTCGCACGAAAAAATGCTTTTATCGAAATTGGGAATCTTATGGCTTCGTTTCAAAGAATGGTTCAAGAACCTAAATCAAAGCAAAAGCAAATGCCACAAGTATACAAACTGACCGTTTTAAATCATTCTTTACTGTCTTCTTTGGCTTCATTAGGGACTTATATTCAGTCCCACAAAACCACAACTGCTTCTGAGGCGTTTAATGTAGTCGTTGATACTGCCATTAAAAACTTAGACAATGCCATTGCAATCCTGAAAGAAAATAATGTAGCACTCAAAGAAAACCTTCCGCAAGAAGATTTAGCGTTGCGCTTTACAGAGCTGAAAAACATTCGGGAAAAGGAGTTAAAAGAAGGAATTCCTATCGATGAAGAGGCGTTTCAATTGAAAATGCAGGAAGCGCAATTGGTAATTGAACAATTAATCTGGTTAACTAATTTATCCGAAAATATTTTGAAAACTACAAAAACACTAAAAGATTCTTAGCGAAAAAGGCGCTGAAATTAGATACAATCTAAAATCCAGCGCCTTTATTATTTTTATAAAATTCTAATTATTTAGTTTTAAAACCGTAGCGGTTTCTTTTCTGATTTCCTTTAATAAATCAGGATTATCATTTAATTTCTGACCAAAAGAAGGAATCATCGTTTTTAATTTCTCTTGCCATTCCGGCGTTTCGAATTGATCTTTAAAACACCTTCCTATCAAATCAACCATAATAGAAACAGCGGTTGAAGCACCAGGCGAAGCGCCCAGCAAAACAGATAAAGAACCATCGGCAGTAGTAATCACTTCGGTACCAAACTCTAGAATCCCACCTTCTTTTTCATCTTTCTTAATCACTTGAACGCGTTGTCCTGCTCGTTCAAGAACCCAGTCTTTAGATCGTGCTCCTGGAACATATTCTCTTAAAGCGTTTATTCTATCTTTAGGAGACTGACGTACTTGCTGAATTAAATATTTAGTAAGTGGTATATTCTTGATACCTGCAGCTACCATAGGAATAATATTGTCTGGTTTTATCGATAAAGGCAAATCCGAATAGGAACCATTTTTTAAGAACCGAGTTGAAAAACCTGCAAAAGGGCCAAAAAGCAATGCTTTCTCACCATTTATCATTCGGGAATCAATATGCGGAACAGACATTGGTGGTGCGCCAACACTAGCTTTACCATATACTTTGGCCTGATGTTTTGCAATCACTTCAGGATTGGTACATTTTAACCATTGCCCGCTCACAGGAAAACCACCGTATCCTTTTCCCTCTGGAACATCTGCTTTTTCTAATAATGGCAAAGAACCGCCACCAGCACCAATGAAAACAAACTTAGTGTATGCTTTTTTCTTTTGGCCTGAAGCCAAATCAGTAATTTTTATTCTCCAGGATTTATCGTCTCTTTGTTTTAATTTTTGAACTTCATGGTTAAAATGAATCGTAACGCCTTCTAATTTTGTCAAATAACCAAAAATACTTCGGGTTAATTCTCCAAAATTTACATCGGTTCCAATCGCCATTGAAGTGGCGGCAACTTTATCAGATTCCTTTCTGCCTTCCATAACCAGAGGCATCCATTTTTTTAACTCAGAAAAATCCGTGCTGAAAACCATTTCTTCAAAAAGAGGGTTCACCTGTAAAGATTCATATCTCTTTTTTAGGTACTCCACATTTTTTTCACCCCAAACAAAACTCAGGTGCGGAATGCTTTTTATAAAATTTTCCGGTGATGGTACTTTATTTTCTTGAACGAGATATGCCCAAAACTGTCGCGAAACTTCAAAAGACTCCGCAATACCGATTGCTTTTTTAGGATTGATGCTTCCATCTTCACTTTCAGGAGTATAATTGAGCTCGCAAAAAGCAGAATGTCCCGTTCCGGCATTATTCCATGCATCAGAACTTTCAGCGGCGGCAATATCTAAGCGTTCGTAAATTTCAATTTTGATATCCGGCTGCAACTCTTTTAGGATTAGACCAAGAGTGGCGCTCATAATTCCAGCTCCTATAAGAACTACTTCACTATTTGTACGTATGGTTGTATCAGGCATAACTAGATTTTAAAGTGCAAAGATAATTTATATAATTGCAAAAAAAAGCATAAATTTTGACTCAAAAGTTACATTTATCAAACCTTTTCAGCCTAAACACTGGTTTTTTGTCTTGATTTTAAAATCTTTTACTGGATAAATAATCCTGAAGCATTATAGTTGCCGAAATTTCGTCTATTAATGCCTTATTTTGACGATGTTTCTTGCTGAGACCGCTGTCAATCATGGATTGAAAAGCCATTTTTGAAGTAAATCGCTCATCTACCCGAATGACTTTCATTTCTGGAAAATGATTCGTAAAATGCGTTACAAAACCTTTTATTATAGATGCACTTTCGGAAGGTTGTCCATTCATTTGTTTTGGTTCACCAATAAGAACTGCTTCTACTTTCTCTTTGGAAAAATAGTCTTTCAAAAAAGCAATTGCGGTTGTAGATGGAATGGTTGTAAGCCCTGAAGCTATGATTTGCATTTCATCGGTAACGGCTATTCCAGTTCGTTTTTGACCGTAATCTATGGAGAGAATTCTTGGCATTTATATTTTTTTTCAAAGGTAAAAAGGATGATTTACAAAAACTAAAGAGAATCTTTATATTTGATAAATCCGAAAACAAAAACGGTATTTTGCATTACATCAATTTCATAAACAGAAGTATAACCTTTGAAAACATAATCTCTTATATTTTCATCATCAAAATAAATTGATTTTTTAAAATGAAAAGGTTGCTTTAGATCTTTTTTAATATTTTTAAGTAAATCTTTTCTAAATTTTAAAGCTGCTCTTGGTTTATCCTTGTAAATATAGCGCACCTGCTCTGTCAATAATTTTAAAAATTCATTAGAAATATTAACTGTCATATTCAGAAAATATTTTATCTAAAATTGCATCAGCTTCTTCAACTGTATACAACTTTTCATTTCCGCTTTTAAGTTTAGCATATGCAACATCTAGTTTTCTCTTATTTTCATCAAAATTAAGATCTTCCTGAAAAATTTTTAATTCATCAGATGAAAACGAACTCAATAACTCCAGTATTTTAGCTTTTATTTTTGGTTCAAATTCTAATCTAATTGTTTCCATAATCCTTTTGTTTAATATACAAAGATATAACTTTTTATAAAGTAAAAACCAAATCTTACTACTTGGAAAAAGACAATCAAACAAGAAGTTAAATCTGTAACATTTTCAACCTATTTTGCTTTTTTGCTTTTGCCTAAAAATCTTATCTTTGTCAAAAATTATCAAAAAATGAATCCATTACAGCCGATTATAGAACAAGCTTGGGAAAACCGTGCTTTGTTACAAGAAACTACAACTACTGATGCAATCAGAGAAGTTATTGAATTATTAGACACCGGGAAATTGCGTGTTGCCGAGCCAGTTGGTGAAGGTTGGCAAGTAAATGAATGGGTTAAGAAAGCGGTGGTTATGTACTTCCCTATTCAAAAAATGGAAACATGGGAATCGGGAATTTTTGAATACCACGATAAAATGTTATTGAAAAGAGGCTATGCTGAAAAAGGAATTCGTGTTGTTCCTAATGCTGTAGCACGTTACGGTGCTTACATTTCAAGCGGTGTTATTTTGATGCCAAGTTACGTAAATATTGGTGCTTATGTTGACGAAGGAACTATGGTAGACACGTGGGCAACCGTAGGAAGCTGTGCTCAAATTGGTAAAAACGTACACTTAAGCGGTGGTGTTGGAATCGGTGGTGTTTTAGAACCGTTGCAAGCGGCTCCGGTAATCATTGAAGACGGTGCTTTTATTGGTTCCCGTTGTATCGTAGTTGAGGGCGTTCATGTTGGTAAAGAAGCCGTTCTTGGTGCCAATGTTTGTTTGACTGCATCAACAAAAATTATTGACGTTACAGGTGAAACACCTATTGAAATGAAAGGATTTGTTCCTGCCCGTTCTGTTGTTATTCCAGGAAGTTATACAAAATCATTTCCCGCAGGTGATTTCCAAGTTCCATGTGCGTTAATCATTGGAACCCGCAAACCTTCAACTGATTTAAAAACATCTTTGAATAATGCGTTGCGTGAATATGACGTAGCAGTATAATTCAGTTTTGTTTTAAAATTTATATACAAAAAACCTCTTGGATATTTCAATAATTATAGTCAATTACAGAGGTTGGAAAGCCTTAGACGAGTGTTTAGAATCTATTGATTCCATTAGTTCGAAAACATTTTCATTTGAAGTTATCATAGTGGATAATTTTTCTAATGACGGACAATTTCCTGTTTTCAAACAAAAATATTCTAAGTTTACACTTATAGAAAATACTGGTAATAATGGTTTCTCAAATGGTTGCAACTTTGGTGCGGCCATTGCTACGGGAAACCATTTCCTTTTTTTAAATCCAGATACAAAACTTACTCTTGGAGCTTTAGAAACGCTTTTGCAAACTGCTGTTTCACATCCTGAAATTGGAATTTTATCTTGTCTTCAAATAAATGAAAACAACGTTTTTTACAAACAGAATAATTTATTTCCGGCGTTAGGACGCTTTTTTGGAATCTCAAGAGCCATTTTTAGAAAACTGAATAAAGCCAAACTAGAAAAACGTTTCAACACTACAACAGATTTATTTTATCCGGATTGGGTTACTGGTGCAGTTATTTTCATAAGTAGAAACTGGTTTGACAAAATTAAAGGTTGGAACGAAGATTACTGGCTGTATTTTGAAGATGTTGACCTTTGCAAAAAAGTTTCTGACCTTGGAGGAAAAGTTGCCGTAACGAGAAAAGCAACGATTTTCCATCAGCATGGCGGCGCATCCAGATTAAACGTCAAGACAAAAGCATTGACCAAAACCGAAGTGATTATTTCTAAACACGTTTATATCAGCAATCAATTCTCAACAGGAATTCAAATCTATTTACAAAGTTTATTAATTATAGGAGTGCTTCTGGAGAAAACACTATTATCTGTTTTAAGTTTATTTTTGTTTTTTATTCCAAAATTAAAGGTGAATCGATTAATGCTTAAAAACTTATCCGTTTACTATTTTAATGCGCTTCAAAAACAAACTTGGATTAGTCCTCGTGCAATGAATTACTTGAAAACAAAAGCTTAATTCCCCTAATTTTCTCCAAATGAAAATACTTGTAATTCAACAAAAAATGATTGGTGATGTTTTAGTAAGCTCCATTTTATGCGACAATCTACGAAAAGCGTATCCAAAAGCGCAAATTGATTATATGGTTTACGAATCGACAATTGCTGTTTTACAAGGAAATACAAGTTTTGATAATCTTATACTTTTTCAGGAAAAACATCAAAAAAACAAATGGGAATATTTCAAGTTACTGAAATCCATTCGAGCAGAAAAATATGACATTGTCATTGACGCTTATTCTAAATTAGAAAGTTGGCTGGTCGTATTATTTTCGGGCGCTAAACAAAAAATATCATATTGGAAAAAAGGAAGAGAATTTCTTTATACGGATACCGTGAAACGAAAAAAAACCTCAAATACTAATTTGGGTTTAATCATCGAACAACGGTTAGAGCTCTTAAATCCCTTACATCTGGATATTGAATTAGAGACTTTCCCACGTATTTATGTTACGAAAGAAGAACATGATTTTGCTACTTCACTTTTTGAATCGCACGGAATAGACAAATCCAAAAAAACAATTATGATTAGCATAATTGGCAGCAGTCCAGACAAAACTTATCCACTGGAACACATGTCGCAATTAGTTGATTTTATTGCAGATAAAGGCAACGTGAATATTCTTTTTAATTATTTTCCAAAGCAAATTGGGGAAGCTAAAACAATTTACGATAGTTGTAAAGAAACTACAAAACAGAAGATTTATTTTTCCGTTTTAGGCAAAAGCATCCGAGAGTTTATTGCTATTATGAACCATTGTGATATGATAATTGGTAATGATGGCGGCGCAATAAATATGGCAAAAGCTTTAGAAAAACCGTCTTTTATTATTTTTTCGCCTTGGATTGATAAAAAAGGTTGGGCCACATTTGAAGATGGAATTAACCATGTTTCACTTCATTTAAATGAATTCAAACCCGATTTATTTGAAAACAAAACCGCTAAAATCGTAAAGAAAGAAACCGTTACATTTTACAATCAATTTACTCCTGAATTAATTTATCCTGCCTTAAATACTTTTTTAGAAACACATTTAAAATAAACTTTCAAAGTAAAAAATTGAATTTAATCCGAAAACTATATTTTTGTAGAAGATCCAAAAATTAATGATAAACAATCACAACACCAACATTTCAGTTTTAATAATCACATTAAACGAGGAAAATCAAATGAAGTCACTTTTGGATGATTTGGATTTTGCTGATGAAATTATTGTTGTCGATTCATTCAGTACGGATAAAACAGAAGCTATTTGCAAATCATTTGACAAAGTCACTTTCGTTCAAAATACATTTGAAAATTACTCATCGCAACGGAATTTTGCGATTTCAAAAGCAAAAAATGATTGGATTTTATTTCTGGACGCTGATGAAAGACTGACTCCTGCATTAAAAAATGAAATCATATCCACAGTAAATACTAATCAAACATATTCGGCTTTTCTTTTTTACAGAACTTTTATGTTCAAAGACCAAGTCCTATATTTCAGTGGAAATCAAAATGATAAAATATTTAGACTTTTCAATAAAAATCATGCAGCTTACACTAAAGAAAGGCTCGTACATGAAAAATTAAAAGTCAGTGGAAAAATAGGTTTGCTAAAAAACAAACTCATTCATTACTCCTATTCCAATTTTCAAGCATACAAATCAAAAACCATTAGCTACGGAAAATTTAAGGCTCAGGAGAAATTTTTGAAGAGACAAAAACCTTCAATAATATTGCATTTTTTGCATCCTGCCTATAATTTTTTATTCAATTATATTGTGCGATTAGGATTTCTTGACGGAAAAAAAGGCTTGATTATTTGTTATTTAAACGCAAATTCAATTCATATTCGATATCAAGAATTGGAACAACTTTGGAATACCGAAGGATCGCTATCGCCAAAACAATAGTTTCTTTTTTCGAGCAATTTTTCTGTGAAATTTTGTCTGAAAATCACTGGTATAAAAACACATTTTAGCAAAAACTTCATCGTATTTCTTGTCGTAAAGTTTAGCATATTCATCACTCATTATAGCCAGCATTTCTGTTTTTGGCGTAAGCCTGTTGAAATTTTCCATACGAGAATCAAAATCCATAACATCATGAAAATTCATTCGGTTTAAATCCACCAAGTAAAAACTGTAAGCGTTGTTAGCCTCTTTCTTGATTAATGTATTTCCTGGCGAATGGTCTAAAAACTCGATTCCCTTTTGATGTAAATCAAATGTAAATCTGGTAAATTGTCTTAAAACATTCTCGTGATCGGGATAATCAGGTTGCAGCACTAATTCTCTAAAAGTTAGTTCTGCCTGTAGATGTTCACTGATGTAGAAACTTTTTTCCAGCCCTGATAATTTGAAATTTTCGGCATAAGCAATAGGCTGAGGAGTTCCTATTCCGTTTTCAAGCAATTTATTCGCATATTCATAAGAACGTCTAGCTTTAGATTTTCTGAAATATTTATAAGCCACTTGATTGACAATATTAGGGATTTTAAAAGATTTGATATTAATGGTCTTGTCTTCTAAATCAAATAGTTTAATCTTATTTCTTTGACCGTCACCAAATAGTATTCCTGTTGTATCAAAATTATTTACAAAGTTTCTAATTTGTTTTTCAAAAGATTTAAAAGAAGGGTTAAAGATATATTTCATAAAAAGCAGAATTGAAAGACAAAAGTAAGTATTGAATTCAAGACTTAAAATATTTAATGTAATTTTACCCGAATTTTTATCTCTAATACTGATTATTCGTCATCGTTGAACGAAATTAAACAGCATAGTTAGACCAACTATTTCTTGAAAAATAGTGTATTTTTTTTAAAATAAATACAAGATATCAAATCGAAAAACCAACATTAAAATGAAAAAAAAATAATGACAGTTCTACACATATCTGCAGTAAAAAGTTGGGGTGGCGGCGAAAATCATATTGAAAACTTGTGTTTTGAATTGGCGCAATCAAATCCTGAAGTCACCAACATCGTTTTGTGTGTAAAAGATGAACTTTTTCATCAACGTTTATCAAAGACTAATATCATCGCGGAAACTGCACCTTTGTCTATTAATATGGATCTTCGTTTTGTCTTAAAAATAATTAAGCTGAATAGAAAATACAAACCTGATGTCATTCACCTGCACGATCCATCCGCAATTGTTCTGGCTATTGTAGCTGATAAATTTGCTGGTTTACCACCTTTTGTTTTCAGCAAAAAAACATCTTTTCCTATAAAAAATAAAAAGCTGACTCTTTATAAATACAATTATTCTAAAATTAAGAAGTATTTATGTGTCTCGGAGGAAACAAAAAGAATCACAGAAGAATCCATCATTGATAAGGATAAATTAATTACAATTTATCACGGAACTAATATTGGAACTAAAAATTCTCAAACACCATTTCTACTGAGAGACAAATTTGGGATTGATCCTTCTACAAAAATAATTGGAATTATAGGCAATCACATCCGGGCCAAAAATTTTGAAACTCTGATTGAGACCGTAAATATAATTGTGAATTTACAAAAAAGGACTGATTTTATTTTCATCCAAATAGGAAGTCATACAGATCGTACTGAGGATTTATTGCAAAGTGTAAAAAGCTTAAATTTAGAAAAAAACCTATTATTTCTTGGCTACATGCCAAGTGCTTCTAATTTCATTCCGCAATTCGACGCATTATTATTAACCTCACAAAGTGAAGGAATTCCACAAGTAATCTATGAAAGTTTCTATCATGAAGTCCCTGTCATCAGTACAAATGTTGGGGGAATACCTGAAATAATCCAAGATGGAATTAACGGACTTTTAGCTCCAAAGCAAAGCCCTCAAATACTGTCCGAAAAAATTGAATACTTATTTAATAATGAGAATATGATAGCTAATTTTGTCGCTATTTCTAAAGAAAATCTGTTGAAGTATTATACGACATCGATTATGGCACAAAAAACGCTACAAGAATATAAAACTATTTTAAATGGAAAATATTAACGACGAAATACATAGAGCCTACGAAGTCATAAAAGAAGGTGGAATCATATTATATCCTACGGACACCGTTTGGGGAATAGGTTGTGATGCCACAAATCCTGAGGCTGTCGCCAAAATATACAAACTCAAAAAAAGAGCCGAAACTCAAAGCATGATTGTTTTGATGAATGGCGAAAAGATGATGTACAATGTTTTTAAAGACATTCCTGAAGTAGCCTGGCAAATAATTGATTTATCCGAAAAACCAACGACCATAATCTTAGACAAACCAAGAAATGTAGCTCCAAATTTAGTTTCAGGAGACAACTCATTGGGAATCCGTATTGTAAAAGAGCCTTTTTGTTTTAAGTTGATGGAAAAAATGAAAAAACCATTGGTTTCAACATCTGCAAATATCTCCGGACAGCCTACTCCTATTGCCTTTAAAGATATTAGTCCGGAAATTATAAAAGGTGTAGACTATGTTGTAAATTTGCATCGCGAAAAAATCGCAGGTAAACCTTCGACAATCATAAAATTGACGAACGATTCTCAGGTAAAAGTGATTCGGAAATAGTTATTATTTACCGCTAATTCACTAATTCAATTTGAAAATGGATGATTTAATTTACAAAGAAGAATGTTATAAAATTGTTGGACTATTATATGAAGTCCACAAAAATCTTGGCAGAGGTTTCTCTGAAATTGTTTATAAAGATGCATTGGAATTTGAATTAAACGAAAGTAATATTCCTTACGAAAGAGAGAAGGAATATACCGTTAAATATAAAAATTCAATTTTAAAACATAAATTTTACGCAGATTTTATTATTCATGACAAAATAATTCTTGAGATAAAAACTGTTGAATGTTTTAACAATAGCCATTACAATCAATGTTTAAATTATTTGAAAATTTCTGGAAACAAACTTGCAATTTTAGTTAATTTCAACCTTAACTCTTTAGAATACAAACGTATCGTTGATACCAAAAAATAATTAGCGAATTTGCGGTAATAAAAAATGAATTACAAAACAGCCTTAAATAATAAAATTTTCGAAGTAATTTCTCAAGCTTCACAAGAACTTAACGTTGAAAGTTATGTGATTGGTGGTTTTGTTAGAGATTTACTTTTGAACAGAGACTTTAAAAAAGACATAGATATTGTTGCCGTTGGCAGCGGAATCGAATTGGCTTTAAAAGTTTCTCAATTACTTCCTAATAAACCAAAAGTTCAAGTTTTCAAAACTTACGGAACAGCAATGCTGCGTTTTGAAGATACTGAAATTGAGTTTGTAGGCGCCAGAAAAGAATCCTATCATTTTGAAAGTAGGAATCCTGTCGTAGAAAACGGAACGTTAGAAGACGACCAAAACCGTCGCGATTTCACCATAAATGCCTTGGCTTTATCTTTAAATGCTGAAAATTTTGGAGAATTATCCGATCCTTTTAATGGTCTTGAAGATTTAAAAAACAAAATAATCAGAACACCTTTGGATCCAGATATTACTTTTTCTGATGATCCATTGCGTATGTTGCGAGGCATTCGTTTTGCGAACCAATTGGGTTTTGATATTGAAGGAAATTCATTGAACTCTATCACAAAAAACGCAGAGCGAATTAAAATCATTTCAGGAGAGCGTATTGTTGATGAATTGAATAAAATACTTTCGACTGAAAAACCTTCCATAGGATTTTTGCTATTATTTAAAACTGGACTTTTAGATATTATTCTTCCAGAATTGACTGCGCTGAATCAAGTTGAAGAAATTGAAGGTCACACACACAAAAATAATTTCTATCACACGCTGGAAGTTGTTGATAATATTTGTCCGCATACGGATGACGTTTGGCTGCGGTGGTCAGCATTGTTGCATGATATTGGAAAAGCGCCAACGAAACGTTTTAATAAAAAACAAGGTTGGACCTTTCATGGACATGAATTTCTGGGCGGAAAAATGGCTAAAAAGATATTTGAACGTTTGCACATGCCATTGAATCACAAAATGAAATTTGTGCAAAAAATGGTGATGATGAGTTCCCGTCCGATAGTATTATCCCAAGATACAGTAACGGATTCTGCGGTGCGCCGTTTGGTTTTTGACGCAGGCGAAGATGTTGAGAATTTAATGACGTTGTGCGAAGCCGATATTACGACCAAGAACCCAAATAAATTCAAGAAATACCATAATAATTTCGAAATCGTGCGCAAGAAAATTGTTGAAGTAGAAGAGCGCGATCAGGTTCGTAATTTTCAACCGCCAATTTCTGGAGAGGAAATCATGAAGATTTTTGACCTAAAGCCTTCCAAAGAAATCGGAATGCTGAAAGAAGCCATAAAAGAAGCCATTTTAGAAGGAGAAATTCCTAATGAATATCAGGCAGCATATGATTTCATGTTAAAAAGAGCCGCGAAAATCGGATTAAAGATTAACGCTTGTTGAATTAACATTTAATTGCGTTTCAAATATCTTTGTACAAATTAATTTCAAACAATGAAAAAAGAGAATAATTACGTTATCATTTGGTTGTTATCAGGATGCTTATTATTGTTTATGATGGTTTTAGTGGGAGGAATTACCAGATTGACTAATTCTGGTTTATCAATGACCGACTGGCATTTAGTTACCGATACTTTTCCACCTTTGACAGAAGAAAAATGGTCACAAGCCTTTGAAGAATATAAAAAATTTCCTGAATATCAAAAAATCAATATCCACAATGATTTTACGCTAAGCGATTACAAATTTATCTATTTTTGGGAGTGGTTTCACCGTTTTATTGGTAGAATAATTGGTCTGGCATTTATAGTCCCATTTGTTTATTTTTTGTTCAAGAAACGTCTTTCGACTGCTACCATTAAAAAATGTGTTGTTTTGCTTTTCATGGGCGGTTTTCAAGGATTTTTGGGCTGGTTCATGGTTCGTAGTGGTCTAATTGACAATCCGGATGTAAGTCATTTTAGATTGGCCTTACACCTCACATTTGCTTTCATAACATTTGCCTATACACTTTGGGTTGCTTTGGATTTAATTTACCCAAACAGATCCCAAGTAATAGTTCCTTTGCGTAATCTTGCACGCGTTGCATTAGTATTTCTGGTTATCCAAATCATTTATGGTGGTTTTGTTGCAGGTCTAAATGCAGGTTTAATTCACAATCACTGGCCTTTGATGAGCGACGGACAATTCATTCACGACAGTGTTTTTATAGAGAAAAGCACCTTATTTTTAAATCTAATTGAAGGAAAAAGCGGCGTTCAATTTGTTCATCGTACAATGGCTTATGTGGTAGTTGGACTTATTTTGGCGTTGTATTTTACAAGCCGTAAATACTTGCTTACCGTGCTACAGAAAAGAGGAATCAAGACTTTGGTGGTTATTGTATTTTTACAATTTGCATTAGGTGTATTTACTTTGCTATACGGTGTTCCGTTGTGGTTGGGATTGTTACACCAAGTAATGGCTTTCTTTTTACTGACAGCAATGACATTTTCTTTGCATCGATTATCCAAATAAAATCATAATTCAATACCAATATTGCCTGACTATATTGTCACATTTCTTTGCTTATTAACGTAAATGTCTAAACTTGCCGCTCAAGATAAATTTTTAGATTTATCAGATTATGGAAGAACTTTCGGAAAATTTCTCGCCAATCAACTAAAAAATACCCGTTTTACACCCATACATGTTACGTTGCTTTTTGGCGTTTCCGGTCTGATAGCCATTTACTATATTTTAGATGAATCCTACTTTTTAGCTGGTTTTTTCATCTTGCTAAAATCCGGAATCGACGCTGCCGATGGCGAACTGGCACGCTTAAAAAACACACCTTCTTACACCGGAAGATACTTGGACAGCGTATTTGATATCATCCTGAATTTTCTGTTTTTAATGACGATTTGTTATGTCTCTAAAACATCATTTTGGCTAACTATTTTGGCCTTTATTGGTATTCAATTACAAGGAACTTTATACAATTATTATTATGTGATTTTACGAAATAAGTCCGTTGGCGGAGATACAACTAGTAAAATTTTTGAGTACAAATCACCCAGAGCTTTACCAGGAGAAACGCAAAAATCGGTCGATATTTTGTTTCGCATTTACACCATCGTTTATGGAACGTTTGACAAGATAATTCACTTTCTCGATAAAGATGCCTACAAAGTAAAAACCTTTCCTAACTGGTTTATGACTTTGGTTTCTATTTACGGTTTAGGCTTTCAGTTATTGATTATAGCGGTAATGTTACCCTCAGGTTTAATCAATTATATCATCCCTTTTTTCATTCTCTTCACGGTATTGATTTTTGTACTAATTGGTATTCGAAAGTCGTTTTTTAAGGTCTAAATTCATCATAGAGAACATCTATATCGAAAACACAAATTTCACACTACCATTGTTTTATAAACACATACTTGTAGTTATAATTTAATATCTATTTCAATTTAATAAGTCTCCTCAATACATATTAGACAATACCATCTATAGGAATTATACAACAGATTCACAGAATTGTATAACAATCAAAGAGCTTAAAATCACCAAATTTGTAAAGAACAAATAGTAATTTAAAACTTAGATATTATGCCAAATTCAAAAGAGATTGAAGGAAACTGGAATGAGTTGAAAGGAAAACTTAAACAGAAATTTGCCGATTTGACGGATGATGATTTGCTATACGAAGAAGGAAAAGAAGATGAAATGTGGGGTAAATTACAACAAAAATTAGGCAAGACAGAAAAAGAAATTAAATCATTATTTGATTAATTTCTAAATCCTAAAGGTACTTAAAACTGTTTCAATTGTTAGAGTCAAAAATTTCCTTTTAGGATTTTTTGAATCGCATTTGAAACAGTTTTTTTATGTTTTAAAACTACCCAATCCACGTCTTAAAGTCGGATACTTTTTCTCTGCTTACAATAACATCCTCTTCTTTAAAAGATGGCAAAATAACTTTCAAACGGGAGTTGCTGTACAACACGATTTCCTTGATTGCTTTCAATGGAATTATAAATTTTCTGCTGATTCGAAAGAAATCTGCAGGATCCAATTCCTGCTCTAAAAGTTCCAACGTACATTCGATTAAATAATTCCTATTGTCAAAAGTATGGATGTAGGTTCCTTTATTTTCGCTAAAAAAACATTCGATTTCATCAATAGAAATCACTTTCAAATGTTGTCCTATTTTTACCGTAAATCGTTTTTTATAGTTTTTCTCAAACGGATTGGTCAACATCCTTTTGATTTGCTCAAAATCAATTCCAAGGCTTTGTGTTTGTAATTCCTGTTTTGGCAAAAGCGACTTGAATTTAGTAACTGCAACTTCGAGATCATCTTCATCAATAGGTTTCAAAAGATAATCGATGCTGTTCAATTTGAAAGCACGAAGCGCATATTCATCATAAGCGGTCGTGAAAATTACGGCGCTCTTAATTTCAACCTTTTCAAAAATCTCAAAGGACAAACCATCTGATAACTGAATGTCCAGAAAAATCAAATCAGGATGCTCATTTTTAGAAAACCAATCAAGTGCTTCTTCCACGGAATGCAGCATCACTCCTACTTCAATATCTAGTTTTTCCAGTTTTCTTTGCAGTAATCTGGCAGCTGGTTTTTCGTCTTCTATAATTATTGTGGTCATTTATGTAAAATCGTTTATCTGGTTATTTGTTTAACTGAAACCTGCGAATGAATCCTGAAAACTCATTTTTACTCCCATTTTTCACTTTTTTCTTTCTCCATCAACTCCTTGATTTTTTTCTCTTCCCAGTTTCTTCCAAAAATCCAATTGGGCAAGAAAACAGAAAATCCGTGCGCCACAATCCCTATTCCCCAAAAGAATGCCGTGAAGAAATTCTCTAATTTGAAATAGCTTTCTCCTGGATCTAAATCTCTAATATTAATGAATACAATCATTATGTTTACGGCTATATACACTATTAAATGCGTATAAAAACCTTTCAATCGCTTCACTTCCCTTTGGGCGGCAGCGTACTTATCTTCCGGTTGAAATTCTCCAAACCCGTAATTATAATTTCTTTTCATTTTGATTTGATTAAGTGACATTTACTGTTTAAAAAAGCGATTCAATTGTACTGAAAAAATTAGGTATTACGACCAAGTATCTTTTCTCCTATTTTCTTTTTCCATAAACTCCTTAATTTTTTGTTCTTCCCAATCTTTACCAAAAAACGGCATATAGTTAAAGACTTTCATACCATGAAAAATCACTCCAATTCCCCATCCTAACATTGGCCAAAAAAACCATAAATGTTCCGGAGAGGTCACTAAATTTATGATTAGCAAAGCAATATTAAAGACAATATAGGCAGTCAAGTTCCCATAGAAACCTTTAATTTCTTCCACTTGTTTTTTCGCTTCAAAATAGCGCTCTTCATTTTGATATGTATTTTCCATGATTTTTTATTTAAATTTTCTATGTTTAAAATGTTTTAATTCCTATTTCCAAGTTTGTTTCTGCTGATCTTTACGCAAAATTTCTTGAATTTTTCTCTCTTCCCAATTGGAACTGTAACCAAAAACTTTGAAAGCATGCATCGTTAATCCAAATCCCCATCCGGCTGCAGAAAACCAAAACCATTGAAAATGTGGTGAAAAAGTTAAATTGATATAAATCAAAAACGGAATAACACAACAGTAAGAAATCAAGTTTGCGTAAAAACCTTTCAGCTCATCCACTCTTTTTTTGGCCCTGTAATATGCGGTATTTTCATTGGTGTTTAAAGTTGTTTCCATAACAGTTATTTGTTTTGTTAGAATAGGTATTTTAACCGTAAATGTTTGTTCATTTTGAGCAATCAGGACTTTTCTATTCGTGATGATTCCATATCTGTTGATTATGTTTTGCAAACCAACACCTTGACGCTCCTGCAAAACTTCTTTCTTTTGATAATCGTTTTGAACGGCCAGATAATCGCCTTCCACGTAAATCCGGATATGCAATGGTCTTTGCTCACTAACCACATTATGCTTCACCGTATTTTCCAATAAAAGCTGTAAAGAAAGCGGTACGACTTTGGCTTCAGCCGAAATTGCAGTTGTGGGCATTTCATAAAACAAGCTGTTTTCAAAACGCATTTTTAATAAATTCATATACGTTTTGGCGAAAGCCAGTTCTTCATCTACCGAAACCAGTTCTTTATCTTTTTGTTCTAAAACATATCGGTAAATCTTAGATAATGAAGTCGTAAATCGTTGTGCATTTTCCGGATTTTCTTCAATCAAGGAACTTAAGACGTTCAAACTATTAAAAAGGAAATGAGGATCAATTTGATTTTTTAAACTCTCGAATTTGGCGTTAGCTGTACCAGCAATAATTTTCTGTTCTTTTACTTTGTTTTCATTATACGCTTTGTAAAATGAAATGGTGTAAATGGATAATGTGACAAAAAAAGTGATGATTATTGACCCTAAATAACTTGAAGGTTTTTCGTTGGCCAAGAAATAATCAAAAGAATTTTTATTATACACGACTACTTCAAATACGTGCATTAAAAAAATCACTAATAATGAAACTAAAAACGAACCTATAAATCCCAGTGTTAGTCTTTTTACCGAAAATTTATCTTCAAAATAAGAGTCTAATTTCCAAAAAAGAAACATGTTTGCAGCGTATAAAGAAAAAGTATACATCATTGTGAATAAAAAATTTACTAACAATCTTTTACCAAAATAAATTTCACTTCCCATTATCACATTGACTAATTGAATCACAGCAAAAATAATAAGTGTCAATTTTATCGCTCTTTGAAGTTCTTTGTATATTCTGCTCATTTTATTTTGATATTTATTCTGATGCAATTCAGAAAAAGTTTCTGTCTTTTTTCTTCCAATTCTCCTATTTACAATTTTTCTGTGCTGCTAAAGCTCTGTCCAATCCCCATTTTGGCGAAAAAGGTGTTTCCGGTTTAAAAGTAGCAAAAAGTCCAATAGCTTTTTCAATTTGGGCACACATTGGTTTGGTATCAGTTCCCCAAAATTGCGCTCCACCAATTTCAAATTCGGCCTTACCAAAAACAACTCTTGGATTTTCTGGAGCAATTGCTTGGGCTTTCCCGTACAATTCCATCACGGTTCCTGATAATTTTTGTCCGTTTGTCATTGGATCAAAAGCAATCCAAGCCGTATGAATCATCGCTTGCATCACCAATAATTCGGCATTATTTGGATTCTTATCCATTTCTGTATCCAATGATTTTTGTGCTTTCGAAAGTAATAAATTCATTTGATCTTTATCTTTTGTTCTAAAAGCAGTTGTTGTATTTACCAATGCCACGTAATAATTAGGCAACCAACTTGTTTTTTCTGCAGCGGCAATTCTTTCAAATAAATCCGAAGCTTCGGTGTTCTTTCCTTCGCCCCATAACTGGAAGGCTTTTCCCATTCCTTGCTCAAATTGCCCTTGAGCAGATACTAAACTACAGATAAAAAATACGATTGTGGTGATAACTTTTGTCATGATTTCTTGGTTTTAAATGGTTATTTTTTTGATGATTGAAACATTGTGTTATTTATACTTCAAAAGTATCTCGGTTTCTATTGGTTTAAAATTTAAAAATACTGAACTGTCAATTTTGAAGGATGAATTGTGATTAAGTTGAAATTCGTAAAGTCGAAAGTCATAAAGTTTAAAGAGTTTTCGTTTACAAGGACTTTAGACCTTTCACTTTAAGATATTATGACTTCTTTTAAAGATTCCTCAACTGATTGTCTTTTTTATCATTGCTGATGGTCCAAAAGAATCCTACAAAGAAAAAACGATCGGCTGTAGGAATAATTTCTTTTCTGTTGTAAAAGCCTGCATTGTCCGAATTGTTTGCGTATTCGTATCCAAATACATTCTGAGAACCTAAAACATTGGAGACTGAGAAATATAAAATCTTTTGTTGACTCAATAAATACGCCCAATTGAAACTCAAACTGTTGTACGATTTTGTTTTTCCATTCATGAATTTCGTTTCATTTGGATTGTTGTAGGGACGCCCGGAACTGTAGGAATTCGTGAAGCCTATTTGTGATTTCCAGTCGTTTATCCAGTATTTAGTAACGATTGATAAGCTGTGAGCTGCAATAAAACTTGGCGTCACTTGCGAACTAAAATTTTTATAATTTCGCTCTGTGTCGATGTACGAATAGGAAACCCAATATTCTAAGTTTTTGATTGATTTTCCGTCTCTCCAAAATAAATCCAACCCTTTCGCGTAACCCGAACCGGAATTATCAAAAACCGAATTATAACGTGCTGTTTCAGTATCGAATTTCACTAAATTGCGATAGTCTTTATAATAGGTTTCAGCACGAAATGTTTTACCATTTTTATTGTACTGAAAATTCAAAATGTAATGTGATGCCTTTTCGCTTTCAAATTGATTATTACTGGAATACTTGATATATTCGGCATTTGGAGTTTGGGTAAAATCGCCATACGCAAATGAAAACTGACTATTTTTGGCCATTTTATACGCAAATGAAATTCGGGGTGAGATAGCAGTTTCGTTTAGCAAATCATTATTTGAAGCCCTTATTCCAACTTTTGCAGCCCATTTTTTAGAGAAGAAAATATCAGCTTCGGTATAAATAGCTGCTATGTTCGAATCATACCCATTGGTGAAAACCGAACCTGAATTTTCGTTGAAATCTTCATTGAATTGGGTCACAAAATAATCCGCTCCAAAGGATATTTTAACTCTTTCTGAAAAGCTTTTTCTTAATTTTAATTTCAAATGGGCCGCATTTTCATCATTCGCCACTTTATCTGAATCTAAATTTATTTTGTTGTTGCTGTAACCATAACTCAATCCAGAAGTAATTTGCCAATTGTTACCAAAAACGCCTTTGTAAGACGAATTCAAATAAAAATTATTGTTATTCAAATCAACTCTGATTTTCTCCGCTGAATTGATGCTTTCCTGATTAATATCAAATTTTGAAGAGTCAAAAGCAGCGTACACTTTCAAAATCCCATTATTGAAGTTATAGCGATACACCGTTTCTCCAGACAACGATTGAAAAGGACTGTTCCAATCGACGTTTTGAGGAACTGCTGCTTGATAAGGCGCTAAATTGATATAATTCGCATTGACGCTCAACGAACTTTTTGCCCATTTTTGGGTATTTCCTATTCCTAAACCAACGGTCATCAAAGAGATTTCAGTTTTATTTTGGTCTGGCTCATCTTGTGTATTCAACAATAAAACACTGGATAACGCTTCGCCGTATTCCGCTGAATATCCACCTGTAGAAAAAGAAATTCCGCTGAACAGAAAAGGAGAAAACCTTCCTCGTGTTGGCAAATTATTTGTGGTTGCGCCATACGGTTGCGCGACACGAATTCCGTCTACAAAGGTTTGTGTTTCATTGGCTTCGCCACCACGAACAAATAATCTTCCGTCCTCACCTACCGTTTGTGTCCCCGGCAATGTTTGCAAAGCCGCAATAATATTTCCCGCCGAACCCGCAGTAGTTACTATATCTAATGGTTTCAAAACTGAAACTCTAGCTTTGTCACCGGCTTCTAATGTTCCGGCCGTAATAACAACCGCATCGAGCGATGTAACACTTTCTCGTAATTTGATGATTTTATTTTGAAAAGTAGCCACATCAATCACTGTTTTAGAAGTTTCATAAATCAGGAAACTCACCACCAAAGTTTGATTTCCGGTTGTTGTAGTTGTAAAACTAAAATCACCCGTTTCACTGCTGGAAGCGCCGTCATAAGTTCCTTCGATAAAAATATTAGCGCCAGAAACGGGTTTTCCTTTTTCATCGACCACCTTTCCAGAAATTGTATTTTGTGAAAAAACAGCTAGACTAAATAACAGAAAGGCAAATGAAAAAATCGATTTAAGACTTTTCTGAGAATGATTGGAATGATGCGTAAATGATGGTTTCATAATGTTTGATTTTGATGAAGCAAATATCTACAGCAAAAATCAGAATCGGAAAAAGTTAATACTGAACTGTTGAAATTACAGGATGAGTTGTTTTAATCAATACATTCCGAATTTAAAATCACGTATTTTTTATATTATTAATGAAAACCTTAAATTTGTGTAAAATCAAATTCTGAAAAAATGAAAAAATTAATCTTATTCCTTTTATTGTTCTCTTTTAGTACTGCGATATTTTCTCAAGAAACGGAATCAGCATTTGATGAAAAGCTGGCAAAATCGCTGAATGCAGATGATTACGGAATGAAGCAATATGTTTTTTGTCTATTAAAAACAGGAAGCAATACAACTGCAACTAAAGAAGAAACTAAAAAACTATTTGAGGGTCACATGGCTAATATCAATCAATTAGCCAAAGAAGGAAAACTGGTTGTGGCAGGTCCTTTCATGAAAAACGAACGTAATTATAGAGGCATTTATATTTTTAACGCCAGTAGTATAGAAGAAGCTAAAACATTTGTAGCAACAGATCCAGCGGTACAATCGAAACTTCTGGAAGCTGAACTAACACTTTGGTACGGAAGCGCAGCACTGCAGGAAACACTTAAAATTCATGATAAAATAGCTAAAACTAAAATATAATATGATAACTGAAAAAGAAAAAATGATTGCAGGAGAATATTATTTGGCAGGCGATTCTGTTTTAGTAAAAGACAGACGGAAATCTAAAAATTTACTCCACCGATTAAATGTTACTGAATATCGAGTTACCAAAAAAGCGAGAGAAATACTGAAAGAACTGATTCCTAATGCAGGAGCAAATCTTTATATTGAACCTCCATTTTTTTGTGATTACGGCTACAATATTAGTTGTGGCGAAAATGTCTATTTCAATGTAAACTGTGTTGTTTTGGACTGCGCCAAAGTCACTATTGGTTCCAATGTGTTTTTTGCTCCAGGCGTTCAATTGTACACCGCTACTCATCCGCTGGATGCTGAACTGAGAAAAACACTAGAAAATGCATTGCCTATAACCATCGGCGATGATTGCTGGATTGGCGGTAATTCAGTTATTTGTCCGGGAATCACTATCGGAAATGGTTGTGTAATTGGTGCTGGCTCTGTGGTTACAAAAGACATTCCTGACAATTCTTTGGCCGTAGGAAATCCTGCAAAAGTGATTCGGAAATTGAATGAATAATGAATATTGGAATTACAATTTCTCAAAACTAAATTTTCCTATCTTTGTTATAACAACTTAAACAAATCATAATGAAACATCTCAAAACATTTCTAGTCTTGGCACTTATCGTTGTCGCGAACTCTGTTTCGGCACAATCCACTTTTGATAAATGGCCTGCCATAAAAGAATTTCACGAAGTAATGTCGCAAACTTTCCATCCGGCAGAAGAAGGAAATTTGGCTCCAATAAAAGCACGTTCGGAAGAAATGATGAACAAAGCAGCGATGTTATTAAAATCAGATATTCCAACAGAATTTAGAACTGACGCTATTTTAGCTTCAGCGGAACGATTACAACTTAAAAGTAAAGCGCTTCACAAATTAGTAAAATCTAATGGAACTGATGCCGCAATTGTGAAATCAATTACTGATTTACACGACACTTTCCATGAAATTGTGGGACTTTGTTCCGATGCAAAAAAATAAAAAACTAAAGCCTAATCAACCGATTAGGCTTTCTTAATTAAAATACAAATGCTACAACTCAATAAGATTCATCATATCGCTATTATTTGTTCCGATTATCAAAAATCAAAAACGTTCTACACAAGCGTTCTCGGATTAACAATAATTCAGGAAATCTACCGTCAAGAAAGACAATCATACAAACTTGATTTGGCACTTAACGGAGAATATGTGATTGAATTATTCTCATTTCCAAACCCGCCAAAACGTCCTTCCACTCCAGAAGCGGCTGGTATGCGTCATTTAGCTTTTGAAGTGAATGACATTCAAAAAACAAGAGATTATTTAGTGAATAAAAATATAACTGCAGAAGCAATTCGTATTGATGAATTTACTCAGAAAAGCTTCTTCTTTATCGCAGATCCAGATAACTTACCGGTTGAATTTTATGAAAAATAAGGCGTTTTTGTTTATAAAAAAGTAAAAATAATATCTAAATCGCAAAAGAAAATAGTTCAACCCTTTTTTCAATTCGATTCCGATTTTGTTTCTTTAATTTTGTAATACTCAGATAATTAATTTTTCAAATGAACAATACCACACAAATTAAAAAAAATTATCGCATCATTAAAGTTCAAAAACTAGTTATTGTATCCATATTAATTGGTTTTCTATCTGCTTTTTTAGGCGTTATTTTAAAAAACACAACCGAATATTATGAAGAAATCTTTTTTCATCAAACGATTGTAAATCCAATATTCTTTGTTGTTTTTCCCGTTTTTGGATTGTCAATTATTTATTTTCTGCGCGAATATTTATTCAAGAAAAAGGAAAATAAAGGCATAAAAGAAGTTTTTGAAAGCACTAATTCCAATTCAAAGAATTTACCCAGTTATAAAATCCCTTCTCATTTTATTAACGGCTTATTGACAGTCGTTTTTGGTGGCTCTACTGGAATCGAAGTTTCCACAGTTGTCGCTTCGGCAACGATTGGTTCTGTTGCACAAAGGAAACAAAATGTATTCCGACAATACAAAACCGAGTTAATTTGTGCGGGAGTTGCGGCGGGAATTACCGCATTATTCAGCAGCCCAATTGCCGGAGTTTTATTTTCGCTCGAAGTAATCTCCAGAAAAGTAACTCGAGCATTTGTATTAACAAACTTGATAGCCGTTTCAATCGCTTTTGGACTTATTTATTTGTTGGACGAAAAACCTTTATTTGCAGTACATAATATGACTTGGCATTTACGAGCTGTTCCCTACTTTGTACTTCTTGGGATTATTGCAGGAATAAATTCGGTTTATTTAACCCGTTGCGTGTTATTTTTCAAAGAACAATTTTCGAAAATAAAAGTGCCTTATTTCAAAATCATCTTCGGATCTATAATTTTAAGCGTTTCTCTTTTTATATTTCCACAGCTTTATGGCGAAGGATATTATGCCATCAAAACTATTTTTATTAACCCAAATGGAATGGTACTTTCAGTTTCAATGGTACTTACTTTCATCGGGATTTTAGTTTTGAAACCTATTGTAACATCAGCCACTTTAGCTTCTGGAGGAGATGGTGGCGTTTTTGCTCCAAGCTTGTTTATTGGTGCCTTTTTAGGATTATTGCTCGCATTGATTCTCAACACGTATTTCAATGCCAATGTAATTCCGCTAAACTTCATCATAATAGGAATGGCAGCCGTTTTAAGTGCCAGTATTCATGCGCCTTTTACAGCACTATTTTTGGTTTGCGGTTTAACCAATGATTACACGTTGTTTCTTCCAATTCTAGTAGTTTGTTTGATTTCAAAATATACGGCTAAAATGATTTATCCTTTCACAGTATATTCCTATTCTCCAAGTTTAGCAAAATAATTATCGATGGCAGTTCAAAAAATAAAAAGGAGTTACCGCAAAACCAAATACATTCTGTACAAAGAAACTTTGGTTGATTTCAAAGAACATTTCTGGGCTTTTCTCGGTTCTTTTATAGGCATTGGATTAATCGCTTATTTACAATCTCAAACACTGCCAGAATCTGATGTGGTTTATTTAATCGGTTCCTTTGGAGCATCGAGCGTATTGGTTTATGGTGTAATCCAAAGTCCATTGGCACAGCCGAGAAATCTTATTGGAGGACACTTGATTTCTGCGATTATTGGGGTTACAGTATATAAATTCGTTCCTGATATAGTTTGGTTAACCGCTCCACTTGCTGTTTCCCTCTCTATTGTTTTTATGCAAATGACTAAAACATTACACCCTCCAGGCGGCGCAACGGCACTGATAGCGGTAACTGGCTCAAACGAAATAAAAAATTTAGGCTACTGGTATGTATTTTCTCCTGTTTTAAGCGGTGTACTTATTTTGCTAGCCGTAGCTTTGGTTTTTAACAACATGACATCAAATAGACAATATCCCACTCATAAAAAATACCATCAGTTCCGAAAAAGAGTCGCAAGTGTTTTTAAAATTAAACCAAACGACTAAAAACTTTAACTTCGAGGGTACATATTTAGTTCTAAAACAAGATTTACTGTTTTCCTTTTCTTCGAAAATATTTCGATATTGATGGATTCCTTGCTAACGCATACGCAAAAATATTATCAACAAATCGAAAATCTGAAATCTAAATCTAAAATTATATTTTACCTTTGACCTTTCATAAAAACAAAGATTATGGTTTATAAATTTAGAGTGATTCTAGACGCGGAAGAAGATGTTTTTAGAGACATTGCAATACTTGAAGACGATACCTTAGAAGATTTGCACAATGCAATTTTCAATTCCTTCGGTTTTGACGGAATGGAAGTGGCTTCTTTTTATACTTGTGATGAAACTTGGAACCAAGAAGAGGAGATTTCACTTTTTGATACCGGTGATGTTCCAGGCGAACAAAAAATCATGAGTGATTACCAATTATCCGATATTTTAGACAAGCAAAACACCAAAATTTTATATGTCTATGATTTCATAAATATGTGGACATTCCTTGTAGAGCTTGCTGCTGTAGAAGATCAAGTTGTTGGAAATTTATATCCTGAAACTATTTTTTCTCATGGAGAAATGCCGGATGAAGCAATGGAAAAAAACTTTGAATCTGACAATGCCGATGACTACAACGCTGAATTTGAAGATGGCTTAGACGAAGATGATCTGGATATGTTTGAGGGCGATGACAGTTTTGAAGATTATGGATTTGAGGAGAATTGGAATTAATTTTCAGATACAAAGATTCAAAGTAACAAAGATTCAAAGGCTTTTAAAATAAAGAGGTATGAGTACATTTAGAGACTTATTAATTTGGCAAAAATCTATGATTTTAGTTACAGATATCTACCAGTTAACAAATTCATTTCCAAAAGAAGAAATTTACGGTTTGACTTCGCAAATCAGAAGAAGTTCAATATCAATTCCAAGTAATATTGCTGAAGGATATGGCAGAGACGGTAACAAAGATTATTTGAAATTTTTGAATATTGCGATAGCTTCATTATTCGAAATGCAAACACAACTTGAAATATCATTCAATTTAAAATATACCAACGAAATTCAATTTAACAAAATATACGGAGAAAGCAGAGAAATAGAAAGAATGTTAAGTTCATTCACTCGAAAAATTAAAGAGCGAATTTAAAACCTTAGTATCTTTGCTCCTTTGAACCTATAAAAAAACATGATCAACTTATATAACACACACATCGAAAATTTATCCATTCACAGAGTGGGTAATAAAAGTAGAAACGAAGCCATTTTTTTATCGGAGCAACCGTTTAATCTGAATGATGAGATTGTGCCTTTAATGAAAGAATTTTTCTTTAAACCTTTTAGAGAGAAAGAAGAAAACTATTTTCAGTTTGCCCATGAAATTGATTTGGATTACAATGATATGTTCAAGTTTGCAACGGAAGTTTTTGATAATCCAAGTACGATTCATGACGTTTCTAAAAAAATTACTACGCACTTATTTGAGCAGTCCAACCATCCGCACATTAAGAATGGTGAAGTTTACGTAACGTATTTAACGAACGTGAGCATTGATAATAATGTGGTGGATGCTATAGGAATTTTCAAAAGTGAGATTCAAGCGGATTTTTTGCAGTTTGAAGAAAAAGCAACGCACTTAGAAATGATTTTGCAGCAAGGTGTCAGTTTGAATAAGCTGGACAAAGGTTGTATTATCTTTAATTACAAAAAAGAAGAAGGATACAAAATCCTAACTGTTGACAGTAACCGCTATGATGCCAGATATTGGCTAGAGCATTTCTTATCTGTGGATGCTTTTGAAGATGAAAACTTTATCACTAAAAAATATTTGAAATTCTGTCAGAACTTTGCGAAAGATGTCGTTTTCCCTGCCGAGGACAAGAAAGAAGAAGTGATGTTTATGAACCGTTCGGTAAACTATTTTGCCAAAAACGATGAATTTGAAGAAACTGAATTTTTAAATGAAGTATTAGACAATCCAGACCTTATTCCAGAGTTTAAAAACTACAAAATGGACAAAGGAGAAAAGTACAGCATTGAAGATGTAACTACTTTTCCTATTGCGAATGCAGCGGTTTCTGATGCTAGAAAATCAATCAAAAACGTTATTAACTTAGATACGCACATCCAAATTAAAATGGATTTCATCAACCCTGAAAGTGCTGAAAAATATGTAGAAAAAGGATGGGATGAAGAGAAACAAATGTATTATTACTTAGTTTATTTTAACAAAGAAGAGAAAAGTTAGTAGCTAGTAATTAGTTCAGTGTTCAGTCGCTGTTAAAAAAACGCTACTCATAAATATCAATCTCCAATTACGAAAGTAGTTGGAGATTTTTTTTCGAAATAAACGTAAAAACCAACCATTGAAATTTGGTTTATTTGTAAATTTGCTTCTCCAAAACAAAAGAAAATGGCTCAAATTTTTTTTAAAGAAAGTCCGTTCAAAACCATGATTTCATTTCATAAGCTCATAGAAGCCTTGGAGGAAATTGCGATTACCAATGTAGATTATCGAGCGAATTATGCTAAAGCATTACTCAAAGAAATTGAACCTTTTCCCGAATTTAGAACAGGGATTGAAAATTTGGATTTACTCCAAGAAAAGGAAACTTTAATTCAATACTTATTAGCTGATTTATTCCCGACCGCTTTAACGAACAATGAAATCAAAGCTGTAACAATTCCGTTTCAGAATTTTACTTTTAATTATACAGAACGCTTCAAAAAAATAGTAAATGAAGCAGGTGTATCATTTGACATAGCGATTCGGGACTTTGATGAACATCAATTCTACGTGATGAGCTGTACACTGATTTTGAATGAATTTTATGGTCAGAAAATTGATTTCAACAAACCCTTATTTTACGATATTCCTAACAAAAAAGGAATCATGAATCAGTATCGTATTTTGTACAATGCTGATTTTTTAGAAATAATTGCCACTGATAAATCACCCAAATTATCACAAGACGACATCGATTTGTTGATGGATAATTATGATGACCTTGCTTTATGGAAAGAGAAATTTCCGGTTGAGAGCTGGATTCTAAAAGGTTTTGGCATCGCTATTCTTTTTGATGCGACTACCGAAAGTTCCATTTCTAAGTTGAAAAGTAATCTCTTGAAACCGGAAAGAGAACAAATAGCGCTACAAGAAAATTTCGAATCCATTTTTCGTTCCATTTTTAAAATAGCTGATTTAAGAGTTGGCGTAATTGTTTACAATGCAGAGGAAGATAAATTTGTAAAACCAACGTTGAATGACACTAGTCTGAGCAGCTTTATTCTTTCAACTGAAGAAGAAGTACCTTGCAAAAACGCACTGTTGGGTTGTTCTTTTGAAAATTTATTGGAAAACAACAAAGTCCTATCCATTTCTAATGTAGAAAAATTTGCTCGCGAACCCGGAAACCAAATATTTGGTAGTCATTTATTAAACCAAAACATTCACAGTTGTATTTTTGCGCCTATTATAAAAAACGGAATGCTTCTAGGAGTAGTTGAGCTTGTTTCAGCCAGTCCGAGAGAGCTGAACAGCATTAATGCCAGCAAATTGGACTTGATTTTACCTTATTTGATTGATACGGTGGAACGATACAACACGGATATGCAAAACCAAATTGAGGCAATAATCCAAAGAGAATATACGGCAATTCACCCAAGTGTATATTGGAAATTCCGAAAAGAAGCACAGAAATATTTTCAAACACAGACTAGAGATTACATTTTTAAAGAAATTGTTTTCAAGGAAGTTTATCCTTTATATGGACAAATTGATATTAAAGGTTCTTCAAATCACCGAAATGAAACCGTAAAAGAGGATTTAAAAAACCAGTTGAATGCGCTTATCCAAATCTTTGACAATCAAAAAACAAAGACGAATTTAGTTTTATTGGAACAACGAAAGTTCGAACTGCAATCGCTACTAAAACAACTAGATTCGCCTTTGAAAGCAGATACGGAGCAACAAATTCAGCTTTATATTGAAAATGAAATCCATCCCATTTTAAGAAATACTAAAACGGATTCTGCAGGAGAAATTTTGGAAAAAAATTATTTTGAAAGTCTGGATGAAAAATCAGGAATGTTTTATCATTCGAGAAAGAAATTCGATAACGCCATGTCGATTATCAATAAAAAATTAGCTTCAATTCTTGATAAAAAACAAGCCGAAGCACAAAATATTTATCCTCATTATTACGAACGTTTCAAAACGGATGGCGTAGAACACAATCTTTACATTGGATCTTCTATTGCTCCATCAAAAGCTTTTGACACCATGTATCTGCATAATTTGAGGTTGTGGCAGTTGCAAACCTTATGTGAAATGGAATTGGAACATCACCAATTGAAATATTCCTTACCGTATGAACTCGATGTAACTTCATTGATTTTAGTTTTTAGTTCACCCATTTCAATACGCTTCAGAATGGACGAAAAACGTTTTGATGTGGATGGCACGTACAATGCCCGCTATGAAGTGGTGAAAAAACGCATTGATAAAGCCAATATCAAAGGAACCAAAGAACGGATTACCGAGAAAGAAAAAATCACGATTGTTTATTCGCACAATAACGAAGAAACCGAATATTTGAATTACATCAAGTTTTTACAATTCAAAAATGTTTTGGAACCTACCGTAGAACAATTTGAAGTGGAGGAATTACAAGGAGTTTCAGGACTTAGAGCCATTCGTGTAAAAGTCAGCAATAAAAATACAGACGAAACTCAAAAAAGCTTTTCGTACCAAGATTTGTTGGATGAGTTAAATTAGACTTACACCATTTTGAAAGCAATCACAAAAGCAATTACGGATAAAACAATTCCTATCATAAAAAAATTATAAGCAATTCGTAATAAACGGTATTTTTTTTCGAGAACTACTCCTAAAAAATACAAATCTTTAATCATTGAATTATACAGGTATTCCTTGTCTTTCATCATTTCATTCATCGCCCATTGGTATTCTGCCAGATCCATTTTATAAAAATTTCCAAAAAAAAGTAAATTCACTTTTTTGTCTTCGATATCTTGACGAGTAAAAATCCCCTTAGTCACTTTTGGTCGTGTCGAAAGTATTGCAAAAACAATAGTAATTACACTGGACATCAGCATGATAAAAGTAGGAATCATCAAGTGCGCATTCCTTGGACTGTCTAATTTTGGGATTAAAGTAGAAAGCGCTATAGAAATTATAATAGCATTTACCGAAAGTAAGATATTAGCTTTACTATCAGCAATACCGCTTAAACTGGTGTGATTGTTCAACGTTACCCGAAACAAAGTATCAATAGCACGATCAGGCTTTTCCTCCTTTTCGCGTTTTTTTAATTCCTTATCTAATTCTTTATTGGTATTCAATTCCATTTTGTTTCTTTTTTTCTGCAATCTTTTTATATTTTTCTCCTTTAATGCTTGCCAATTTTCCAAAGCAAAATCAGTATAATATTGATGTCTGTTCGATAAAAAATCGATGTTTTCAGCTACCCAATCGGCATCAGAATATGTTTTTTGGTTTAAATTCTCCCACTCTATTCGCAACGCATTACAGCTTGATGTATATTCATCAGTGGAAAGATGGTAGTAATCCGCATCCTTAATTATTTTTTCAAGAGGCGTTTTTGGCAAATATCCATACGTTGTAGAACGAATTAAATCAGCCACTTTCCCTATATAATCCGCCGATTGATTGTTTTCAGTTAAGAAATTTGTCGCTATCGCAGCGCTACTTTCTTCATGATTGCAGCAACCGTTAATGTATCCTGCATCATGAAACCATGCAGCAACGAGCAAAATTTCTTTATCAGATGACACTATATTTTGAGAATCAACGAGCTTATGAACAGCGGAAACTACATCAGT
This sequence comes from Flavobacterium psychrolimnae, assembly GCF_003312425.1. Lineage (GTDB taxonomy): Bacteria > Bacteroidota > Bacteroidia > Flavobacteriales > Flavobacteriaceae > Flavobacterium > Flavobacterium psychrolimnae. The sequence goes on from NZ_QNUX01000004.1 coordinate 101,213, forward strand.
TGTGTGCTTTAGATTATGATAGGTATATGAGGAAGAAAGTTTATCTTTGAACAATTTTTCAACAAAGTCTTTGGCCTGTTCTACTAGATTCATGGACATATTTTTATACTACTAAATTATGAAATTATTTTCTGATAATTGTTTTATTACATTCAATAAAGCAGGTTTTATATTATTCTTATCGGGATTAATGATGCAATCATGTGCAACGCATCACGCACAATTTGGACAAAACATCAAAAATCCAGTTACTCTGAACGCAACAGACAGTTCAAAAATTGCGCATACTTTTTATTTAATTGGCGATGCCGGAAACACCAATGAAAAAACAGCAAAACAAACACTGGCAGATCTGGAAAATAGATTAAAAAAAGCAACAGAAAATACTACTCTTTTATTTCTTGGAGATAATATTTATCCAAAAGGATTGCCCAATACTGAACTTACGAACGAACGCATTATTGCCGAAAGTAAACTGACAAATCAACTAAAATTATCTAAAAATTTCAAAGGCCAAACTATTTTCATTCCCGGAAATCATGATTGGTACAGTGGCATAAAAGGATTAGAACGTCAGGCTAAATTTGTAACCGAATACCTCAACGATAAAAAGTCATTCCTTCCCAGAAAAAGCTGTGGTATTGATGATTTAGAAATAAATAAAAATCTGGTTTTAATTACTATTGACAGCCAATGGTTTCTGGAAGATTGGGATAACAGTCCGACTATAAACGATGATTGCACGATAAAAACCCGAGAAGCTTTTTTTGTCGAGTTTGAAAATCTTCTAATTAAAAACCAAGAAAAGACAGTCATTTTAGCTTTGCATCATCCATTAATGAGTAATGGATCTCATGGAGGACAATTTTCAGTAGAGAAACAACTTTTTCCATTGGAACAAAAAATTCCACTTCCGGTTTTAGGTTCTTTTGCCAATTTTTTACGAAAAACCTCTGGTGTAAGTCCGCAAGACATTCAAAACAAACAATACACCCTTTTTATAAAAAGAGTAAAAACACTATTGCAAAATCAAGATAATGTTATTGTAGTTTCAGGTCATGACCACAATTTGCAATACATTGAAAAAGACAATATCAAACAAATTATCAGTGGCGCGGGTTCCAAATCAGAAGCTGCAAAAGCAATTTTCCCCAATGATTTTTCGTATGGTCGAAATGGATATGCAACGTTGGCTGTTTATGAAAATGGAGCCGCAAAAGTTTCTTTTTTTGGTAAGGAAGATAACAAAGAAAAACTTATTTACGAGCAATTGGTCTTGGATGAAAAAGACGATTATAACACCAAAGTTTTCCCTAGTACATTTCCAAAAACGACTACTTCAAGCATTTATACGAACAAACAAACTAAGAAATCAGGATTTTACAGATTCTTCTTTGGGAACCATTACCGAAAATATTACAGCCTGCCAATAGCAGCAGCAACAACTACTATTGACACCCTTTTTGGCGGACTGCAACCCAAACGTTCCGGTGGTGGCCATCAGTCAAATTCATTGCAACTCACAGATAAGAACGGCAAAGAATATGTGATGCGTGCCATGAAAAAAAGTACCACGCGTTTCCTGCAAGCAGTGGCATTTAAAAACCAATTTATTCAAGACGAATTTGAGAACACGTATGCCGACGATTTGTTATCTGATTTTTATACAACCGCGCATCCTTACACTCCTTTTGCTGTGGGGAATTTAGCCGCAAAAATTGGTGTGGCGCATACCAACCCGAAACTGTATTATATTCCAAAACACAAAGCGTTGAAAAATTTCAATGCTAATTTTGGTGACGAATTGTACCTTGTTGAAGAACGACCAACGGACAGCCAGATAAATGTTACTAGTTTTGGCAATCCTCTAGCCATTATCAGTACGGAAGACGTAATGAAGAACCTTCACAAGGACGAAAAATATTCTGTTGATGAAAGTGCCTACATCAAAGCTAGATTGTTTGACATGCTCATAGGAGATTGGGACAGACATGAAGATCAATGGCGCTGGGGCGACTATCAGGAAGGAAAGAAAATTATTTACAAGCCAATTCCGCGTGACCGAGATCAAGCATTTACAAAGTATGACGGTGCTTTACTATTTGTTTTAATGAAAAACGTTGCATTACGACACATGAAACCTTTTAATGAGAAAATATCTAATGTCAAATTGATGAACCGTGAACCGTACCCGTTAGATCTTGCCTTTATAAAAAGTGCCGATGAAAATGAATGGATCAAACAAGCAAAATACATTCAGGAAAACCTTTCAGATGCGGATATTGATGGTGCTTTTACAAATTTACCAGACGAAGTTCAGGACGAAACAATCAAGGACATCAAGCGTAAACTCAAACTGAGAAGAAATGAATTGCATCAATCTGCTTCAACATATTATTTAGTATTGCAACACACCGTTTTGATTGTTGGAACAGATAAAAAAGATAAATTCATAATTCAGAACAAAGAAAAAAACAAACTTGAAATCCAAGTGTATCGTGTGAAAAATGGGACAGACGAATTACAGTACACTAAAAATTTCACCGCTAAAAAAACAAAGAAAATATGGATTTATGGGTTAGATGATGATGATATTTTTGAAGTAAATGGCACATCAAATTCGGGAATAAAAATACGCCTAATTGGCGGACAAAACGAAGATTCGTATGTAGTTGAAAATGGAAGAAAAATAAAAATCCATGATTTTAAATCAAAAAACAATACGTATAATCTAGATTCTAAAAGTAAAGTTTTGTTATCTGATGACTATGAAACGAGTTTGTATGATTATAAAAAACCAAAATATAATTTCTTTTCAGCACTTCCAAATATTGGTTTTAATCCTGATGACGGTATCAAATTAGGAATTGTCAGTGGTTATGTTGTCAATGACTTTAAACAAAATCCATATACGCAAAAACACAGTTTTAAAGCCAATTATTTCTTTGCCACCAAAGGGTATGAACTGATTTACAATGCTAATTTTCCAAAATTATTTGGCAAATGGAATTTAGATTTTGAAAGTCGATTTACCAGTCCAAATTTTACCATCAATTATTTTGGTTACGGAAATGAGACGGTGAATGCTGATGATACTTTTGGAATGGATTTTAATCGCGTTCGTATCAAAATGTTGAAAGTGATGCCATCCATAAAACGAGTTGGCAAATACGGAAGCGCCATCCAGTTTCAAACCAGTTTTGAAAGAATCACTGTGGAAGAAACCATGAATCGATTTGTAGACATTTCTGGAGATATAAGTCCATCTGTTTTTGATTACCAACAATTTGCCGGAGCAACCTTAAAATACAGTTTTGAAAATTACGATGTTCCCTCCTTTCCAACCATGGGAATGGGATTTTCGATTGCTGGTACTTGGAAAATGAATTTGGATGACACCAAACGAAATTTCCCTGCCATAGAAAGTAAACTAAATTTTAACCATAAAATTGATGCTAACGGAAAATTAGTTTTGGCCACCATCCTGAGGGGAAAAATGGTATTGAATAACAATTTTGATTTTTATCAAGGTGCCACTTTAGGCGGTGATTATGATTTAAGAGGATTTAGAAACGAACGTTTTTTAGGAAACAAATCCTTTTATCAAAGTAGCGACGTACGCTGGAATTTAGGCAAAATAAAAAGAAGTATTATCCCAATGTCTTTCGGAGTTTTAGGAGGTTTTGACTACGGGAGAGTTTGGTTAAAAGGCGAAAATTCAGAGAAATGGCACCAATCTTTTGGTGGCGGATTATGGCTTAACGGTCTGAATGCATTGACGGCACGTCTGACTTATTTTAAAAGTGCAGGTGAAGAAGCGCGAATAGCTTTTGGGTTAGGATTTGGATTTTAACATTTTTATGGAAACATCGTAAACGTTTCCTCCCAGACTTTTGGTTCTTTCATCGGCAATTAATATTCGATCATTGTCGGTGAAGCAAGCCGCTTCTTTTTGGGAAAAATGATCTAATTCTAATATTGTTTTTGTACCCTTTAGAAAATTATCCCCTTGAAAATTTTCAAATAAAAAGAGTTTATCATGAGTTAAAATTGCAACTTTAGTCTCGTCAGGGCTAATTGTTGCACTTGTAATGGCACAAGAATTATACACGTCACATGTCTTGAATTCCCCCATTAAAACCGCTTGATGAAAACCGGGTGTATTTGGAATTTTATATAAAAATGCGGTTCCATCAAATCCTTTGCTTCGGTTTTTAGTAAAGAGATAGAAATTATTTTTAAACTCAAAAAAACCCTCTACATCATAAAACATTTCGGATTTTTTAGGTGGAAAATCTTTTTGTTCCGGATAGGCAAAGGAAACTTTATAAACCGGATTTGTACCTTTAGAAGTTAAAGCGTTTTTTTCGATTTTATAAATGCTTAAATCTTGTCTTTCATTATCATTATTACCAAAATCACCAATATATAAGTTACCTTCCTGATCTTTTGTAATATCCTCCCAATCGATATTCTCTGTGTTTTCGATGGTAATAGTTCTCTCAATTTTGCCATTAGAGTCTAATCCATAAATTGCATTGGCATTGCCACGGTCTTCCAAAGTCCAAAGTAAATCCGTTTCAGGACTGTATATTATTCCTGAAACTTCTTTTAATTTGTTGGGCAACGCATAGAGAGTTGTCAAGGATTCCGATTCTTGCTGACAAGCAAACAGAGAAAAAACAACGATAATAGAGCAATATTTTTTCATATTATTAAAACGATAATTGATACTAAACTGAATATTAAATACCAGAATACTTTAAATTCTATTTTTGAATACCTTATTTCCTTTGAAATTTCGTGTGATAAATTCGAATGCTGCAGTCATAATATTCCCCATTGATTTAGCCTTTTTAAAATTCAAATCATTGGTATAACGGTACAATTCCAGTTGCAATTGTTTCAAATGAGATTCAGGCGCAAGTTCATCTTCACCCATAATTTCTAACAACCTGTTTATTCTGTTTTCAGCAGAAAGAATTCTTTTGGCCAATACAGATCTTTCCTCATCTTTATATTGTTCAATAGAACTGTTTTGAAGTTTGTCTTTGACCAATTTTACCATTGGGTAATTCTCTTTAAAAAACTGCGGACGATAGACTTTGAAATTTCCTTCATAACACTGTTGGTCAAAATCGATCGCACGTATTTTATAAACGACGTGATCAAAATCATGCGTGGGAACAATCACATAATTATAGGAACGCATATCCCCTAATAATCGAATCATGCAGCGTTCATTGAACTTTACAAATTCTTTGGCTATTTGAGATTTCTCGGTTTCTGTACAATCAGCCAGTAAGGTTTTGATAAACACATCGCCGGGAATTCCCATAATATGTTCTTCAATCAAAGTGTCTTTATAGACTAAAAAGTTGATTTTATCAGGCGAAAGAATGTGTTCCAGTTCTAAGCCATACACTCGGGAAGCATCGGCTTTCTTGATGTAAAAATGAGTGTAATTGTCATTGAGAATATTTCTCACTTTTATTCGGAATGGTTTCGAATTCCCAAAAGTGCAATAATCAATGGAATCCACATTTAAGAATTTGATAATCCCCAAATTTCCATCCGAGTGTAACAACGAATAGATTTTTTTTAGATTCAAATCAATTTCTTCTCTTTCAAATTCATTGTAATAAACCCTAATCCATAAGGTATCCTGATCGTTTTTATCATAAACCGTTACAGACCCTGAAAAGCGTAATAAATCATCGTAAAAAATTGAAACTTTAGATATCCGATCAAAACGCTCTAAATACTCCAAAAGGGAATCATTTATAGGATATGATGGTTTTTTGAAAAGCATTATTGGCTCACTCATTGGAAAAAATTTAATACAAAATTACAATAAATTAACCTGCTGAATGGGAATAGTTTCTAAATATATACCCGTTTCAAATTGAATAATTTAAAGAGAAAACAGATCAAAAATTTAAAAACAGAAAGTTAAACTTCCATAAAGAGTATCCTTTCAAATTTTCACCAATTAAATAATAGAAATAACATTTCATCCTGCAGAAAAACTAAACTGAATAATCTATTTCAAAGTTCAAACAAAAACAGAAATGGATTTATTGTTAAATCTCTAGTAAGTTATTTATAAATTTTAGTTTCGACTTGGTGAAGAAGTCTTTTTATGTTAAAAAAACCGACACCGAAGATATTAGTTTTATATTTGAAAGCCCCCAATGCCTTAAAATATTTAAAACCTACTAATGACAGATAAACTTGAACTCTATTTCAAGGCTGCGCAATCAGCCAAGATTGGTATTTGGAAAATGAATTTAGAAACCAATCACATTTTCTGGGATATGGTTACAAAGTGTATTCTGGAAGTTTCCGATGATTTTGAGCCTGTTTACGGTAGTGGAATCAATTTTTACACTGCTGGTCCAAATAGAGAGCGAATTGCAATACTTGTCGAAAAAGCAATCAGCGAAGGGATTTCATTTGAAGACAAATTTGAAATAACGACGGCAAAAAACAATATTAAATATGTAGAATGCATTTGTCAAGTAGAATTTATTGATGGAAAACCTTTCAATTTATTGGGTACTTTTCAAGATATCACAAATGAGCAAAATTTAATTAATGAACTTCAATTAAATGTAGAAAAATTTTCGTCTATATTTTCGAGTGCTAATGACGCTATTTTTATTATTGACACTTCTAACGGGGTTATTACAGATTGCAATCCGAGATCCGAAGAACTCACCGGATATCAAATTTCTGAATTAAAAGGTCTTCACAATTCTAGACTTTTTCCAGAGGAACACAGGCAGGAAGCACGATATTTTCTTAGATATAATTTATCCAGGAATCAATATACCGTAAATGAAACGTATATAAAAACTAAATGGGGAGATTCAATTCCTGTCGAGATAGCCTCCGGAAAGAAATTTCAGGTGGGAGATATCACGTATCTAGTGTGTTATATCAGAGATACCAGTGAAAGAAAAAATGTTGAAAACAAATTGAATTTACTTTCACTTGCTGCTTCCGAAACTACAGATACAATTGTAATTGCAGATGCAAAAGGAGTTGCGGTTTGGGCAAACCAAGCATATCTAGATCTTACGGGTTTAGAAATGGAAGAAGTAATAGGACAGAAACCAGGCTATTTATCCAAAGGTCCTGAAACGGATGAACAAGCTACTTTATTGATGAAAAAAGCAATCGAAAATAAAGAAAGCATAAAAATCACGATACTCAATTACACTAAAAATAAAGAAAAATACTGGTTTGAGTTGAATATTACGACAGTATTTGACAGCGAGAATAACTTTATAAATTTCATTGGTGTAGGCCGAAATGTTACGTCAAGAATTGAAAAAGAGTTAGAATTAAAAAAACTCTTAGAAGTCACAAGCAGTCAAAACAACAAATTATACAATTTCACACACATTGTTTCCCATAACATCCGTTCCCATACCAGCAACCTTTCTATGGTTGTTGACGTGATTGAAAATACAGATGATGTTCATGAGAAACTTTCGTATTTTGACCTGTTCAAAGAAGGAACCGAAAAACTATCGGAAACCATTGAATATTTAAACGAAATTATAACTATTCAACAAAAAACAAATATTGAAAAGAAAGAAATTCGTTTAAAGCAAGAAATCGAAAAAACAAAAAAGTCATTACGTTTAGCAATAAAAGAAAGTAAAATACAAATTACTGACACCATTCCTGATGATTTAATTGTTACTGCAATTCCCGCATACTTAGACAGTATTTTACTAAATTTGTTTACAAATGCCATAAAATACAAATCACCAAGACGAAATGCTACCTTAACAATAGGATTTGAAATTATTGAAAATTATATTGTAATAAATTTTAGAGACAATGGTCTAGGATTAAATTTAGAAAAAAACGGTCATAAACTTTTTGGAATGTATAAAACGTTCCACGGTAATGAAGATGCAAAAGGGATTGGTTTATTCATAACCAAAAACCAACTGGAAGCTATGGATGGCAAAATTGAAGTAGAAAGTGAAGAAGGTCAAGGTTCTAATTTTAAAATTTATCTAAATGAAAAATAAATTGACGTATATCATTGATGATGATAAATTAACCGTGAAACTAATGAGCATTCTCATTTCTAAAAATGATTTTTGTGAGGAAATCCAATCCTTTTATAACGCGCAACACGCGATTGATAAATTAAAACAAAATGACCTTGAAGATGGATTTTTACCCGATGCCATTTTGCTGGACTTGAATATGCCTTTCATGGACGGATGGCAGTTTTTAGATGAATTTATTTTATTATCCCTAAAAAAAGAAATCTCTATTTTCATCATGACTTCTTCTATAGACCCTGCTGATATTGAGATGGCAAAAAAATATAGCGTTGTTAAACAGTACATTATGAAGCCCATAACAGCCGAAAAATTAAATACGCTCTGCCTCTTAATTGGAGAAATAAACTAATTCCGATTAAATAGTAACAAATTCCTTTCTTGTTCGTCCTATATAAAACTGTAAAAGATGAACCCATTGGAAACGATACTTTCTATCAAAAATCTCAACAAACGTTATGGCGCACTTCAAGCACTAAAAAACGTTTCTTTCGATATTCATAAAGGCAATGTGTATGGAATTCTGGGGCCCAATGGTAGCGGAAAATCAACAACTTTAGGTATCGCTCTGAATGTGGTCAATAAAACTTCTGGAGAATACAGCTGGTTTGGCGGTACAATGGAAACTCATGAAGCCCTAAAAAAAGTGGGAGCAATCATAGAAAGACCCAACTTTTATCCCTACATGACCGCTAAGGAAAACTTGGAACTGGTTTGTAAAATCAAAGGAATAAACTATGCTAAAGTCAACGAAAAATTGGAATTAGTAGGTTTAACAGATCGTCAAAACAGCAAATTCAGTACTTTTTCTCTAGGGATGAAACAACGCTTAGCCATAGCCTCAGCCCTATTGAATGATCCTGAAATTTTAATTCTCGACGAACCCACAAATGGTTTAGATCCTCAGGGAATTCATCAAATAAGAGATATTATCAAACAAATTGCAGCCAAAGGAACTACAATTTTACTGGCTTCTCATTTATTGGATGAAGTAGAAAAAGTGTGTACGCATGTTTTGGTTTTAAGAAAAGGCGAGATTTTATACACCGGATTAGTAGACGGAATGTCTGCAAACGAAGGTTTCTTTGAAATACATGCTGATGATATTGACAATTTAATAGTAGTGGTACAAACACATCCTGCCGTAAAAAAGGTTGTGAATGAAGAAGGAAAGGTTTTAGTTTATTTAAAAGACGACTTAGACGCAAAAGAATTAAACCGATTTCTTTTTGAAAAAAACATCATATTAAATCACTTGGTTAAGCGAAAAAACAGCTTGGAAGAACAATTTTTGGAATTGACAAAAAATCAATAACAGCGGTCTTACTAATCACAACCATTTAAAACTTAAATCACAATTTTATAATGAAACGACTTCTCTCAATAGAACTTCAAAAAATCTGGAAAAACAAAGCAAGCCGGGTTTTGACTTTGACCTATTTTATCCTTTTAACCTTCATTGCATTAATCGCCTCGATAAAATTTGACTTAGGTATTTTCAAATTTCATCTTGCGGAAATGGGAATATTCAATTTCCCTTTTATTTGGCATTTCAATACTTATATTGCGGCCGTTTTAAAATTGTTTTTAGCAATTGTAATAGTTTCCATGATGGCAAACGAATACAGTTATGGAACGCTGAAACAAAATTTAATTGATGGTATGAGCAAGAAAGAATTTATTCAATCTAAGTTTCTAACCGTAGTTTTATTTGCAACAGTATCGACCGTTTTTATTTTTATAATGTCGCTTCTTTTAGGATTTAGCTTTTCTTCGTACACGGAAATTAGCATTGTATTCTCGGATTTAGAATACTTGCTGGCCTATTTCATCAAATTAGTTGGATTTTTCTCTTTCTGTTTATTTTTAGGAATATTGGTCAAACGTTCTGCGTTTGCGCTGGGATTTCTATTGGTTTGGAATATTATTGAAGGGATTATCAAGGGAGTTTTGACTTTCAAAATTTTCCCTGAAAGTAAAACAGCAGCCTCAATTATGCAGTTTTTCCCTTTAGAATCCATGTCGAATTTAATTGTTGAACCTTTTTCCCGATTATCTGTAGTTAAAAACTTGGGAACACAAATTGGCTTAGATAATATTAAAAAATATGATGTAGAATTATCATCCATTATTATTGTTTTATGCTGGACAGTGATTTTCATTTTCCTTTCCTATCGATTACTGAAAAATAGAGATTTATAGTATCTTTACATCTCTATGAGTGGTGTAAAAACAATACTATTTTATCTTTTCATTTGTTGCATTTCCAGTAATGCAACTGCACAATCTATTACAGTAAACGACACGTATACGGCTAGTAAACTTATAGAAAATGTTTTAGTAAATAGTTCCTGTGCCACCATTATGAACCCAACAGCAACTGGCGATAATTATTCTGGAAGTCAAAAAAGTTATGCTTATTTTAATGCTGCTACTAGTAGTTTTCCGTTCAAAGAAGGAGTTGTTTTGAGTACCTGGACCAGTCAAAATTCCGAAGGTCCATTTGTAACAAATAGAGGTGGTGGCGACTCGCGTTGGGCTGGTGATTCTGATTTAGAACAAGCATTAAATCTAAATCAAACATTTAATGCGACTGTTCTTGAATTTGATTTTGTGCCTTTGACTAATTTCATTAGCTTCAATTATATCTTTGCATCTAATGAATATCAGTCCAATTTCCCTTGTCTATATTCAGATGGATTTGCTTTTTTAATCAAAGAAAAAGGAAGTACTGCAGCCTATCAAAATATAGCGGTTTTACCCAACATTGCGATTCCGGTCTCCTCAACAAATGTACATCCCTTAATTTCTGGATACAATAATGACAACGGATTCATAGCAGGATGTCCTCCTGAAAACGAAAACTATTTTGGAGGATATAATGGTAGTACCAGCCCAATAAATTACAGTGCTCAGACAATCGTTCTAAATGCCCAAACTAACGTTATTGCAGGTAAACTGTATCATATAAAATTAGTGATTGCAGATGATCAGAATAATCTATATGACTCAGCAGTATTTCTTGAAGCAGGTAGTTTTTTGCCAAAAATTGACTTAGGACCTGATCGACTGTTGACAACAAATACTGCAATTTGCTTTGGCGAAAGCTTTACAATCGATCCTAAATTATCTTCAAATTACACCTATCGATGGTACAAAAACAATGTGCTTTTACCCGAAACTACACCCACTTATAACGTTACCAGCCCTGGAATTTATAAAGTAGAGGTGTTGCTCACCGCCAGTTGTATCGCGACCGAGGAAATAAAAATCGAATATATTCCGGAAATCGATTTAATGGACACTACTCTTTCACAATGTGACGATGATGCGGATGGATTCACCATATTTGATTTGACTAAAGTAGATGCAATTGTAAAAAATAACATACCAAATTTAAGTGCGGTGGTTTATTATAATTCTTTAGCTGATGCCAAAGCAAAACTGAATCCAATTACCAATGCCAGTTCTTTCACAAATACCGGCACCAATCAATCCGTATTTGCAAGAGTGAACAATGCATTAGGATGTGAAAATTTTGCAGAAATAAAGCTTCTTGTTTCTAATATTGCAATAGCGCCACAAAATCCTATTGCTACTTGTGATGCCGATGGTTCCGAAGATGGATTGGCTCAATTTAACTTAAATTCGCAAGTCACGCCTCAAGTTTTAGCTGGATTACCGCCAGGATTAGTAGTTAAATATTATTTGAAAACCAATGATGCTGTTGTGGAACAAAATGAGTTACCGACTCTTTTTAAAAATACGGTTCCGAATCAGCAAACGATTTTTGCTAAAATTTTAAATGGTCCTGATTGCTATGCAATTCCACCTATTGTACTTGAAGTAAACCCTTTTGACCCGCCCAATTTTCAAGACGAATCTTTAATACTATGTGAAGGTTACACAATTGACTTAGTTGTTGACATAGGTTTCTCGAGCTATTTATGGAGTACCGAAGCTACAACAAACAGCATAACAATTGATTCTCCGGGAATATATTACGTTACAGTAACGAATGAAAATGGATGCCAAAAAACTAAAAAATTTATTGTTTCCCTTTCAGGAATTGCAACAATTACCGGAGTAAAAGTAAATGATTTTGCTAGAAATGGAAATTCAATTACAATTGAATATACGGGAAGTGGTGATTACGAATTTTCAATTGACGGTGATTTTTTTCAAGATAATTCAACTTTTGAAGACGTTGCTCCGGGAGAATATTTACTCTTGGCCAGAGATAAAAATGGTTGTGGTTTATCGCTTCCTTTTGTAACCTATGTATTAGATTATCCTCGTTATTTTACACCAAATAATGATGGATACAATGATGTTTGGAAAATTAAAAATTTAGATACACTACCAAAATCAACTTTGTACATATTTGACCGTTACGGAAAGCTACTGAAACAATTAACAGTTTCATCTAATGGTTGGAACGGAACTTTCAATGGTTCTGCGTTACCTGCTGATGATTATTGGTTTCATTTAAATTTGGAAAATGGCAGAACAATAAAAGGTCATTTTTCATTGAAAAGATAATATAAATTTTGCTATTTTTAGCAAATGAAAAAAACTTTACTCGCACTCTTTATCCTTCTTTCCATAAGTTGTTTCTCGCAGTTTAGCAAAACACATTATATCCCGCCATTAACCTGTTCTACCAATTTAGCAGGTGATCATTATTTATATATCTCCACACCTAGTGCTACTGATGTGAATTTTAAGATTATGGCAAACGGAGGTTCTATTGTTACCGGAGTTGTAAAAAAAGATTCGCCTTACATCTATTTTATAGGACAAGGACAAAACACACAATTATTTACTCCAAAGGCTAGCTTAGGAATTATTATAAATAAAGGTTTTGTAATTGAAGCCGAAGATCTAATTTATGTAAGCGTTAGGGTAAATGCTGGTTTTGCTTCTCAAAATAATTCCTATAATCACGCAGGAGGATTAGTCTCTAAAGGAAATAGTGCATTAGGTAAAAATTTCAGATTAGGTGCAATGTTAAATCCTGTATTTGATAGCAGTGTTTTAAATTTTGCTTCTATTTTGTCCACAGAAAACGGAACAAAAATAACTATTTCAAATATAGAAACAGGGACAAGATTAGCAAATGGAACCATTATTTCTGGACCAATAGAAATTACTTTAAACAAAAATGAAAGTTACATTCTAGCTCTTGAAAACTACAACAACACGGTTTCCAATAGTTCAAAAATGATTGGAGCTTTAGTGGAATCGGATAAACCAATAGTAGTCAATTCTGGTTCTTTTGCAGGTAGCAACAGCACAATTGTGAATGCACAGGGAAATCCTGCTGGAAGAGATGTGGGCTTTGACCAAATTGTACCTTTAGAGAAAACTGGAAAAGAATATATTTTTGTAAAAGGATTAGGAAGTGATGAATTAGAAAGAGTTTTATTGATTGCAAATCTTGATAACACCAAAATTTTCATCAACGGATCAACAACTCCTTTTGCCACTATCAATAGAGGACAATATACTGTCATCGATGGAAGCCAATTTATTGATGGAAACTTATATGTTTCAACCTCTGAAAACGTATCAGCTTATCAAAGTATCGGTGGCGATTTTTCATCAGCCAACCAAAATTTATTTTTTGTTCCACCTTTAAATTGTGCGACTCCAAATATAGTTGACTACATTCCGGCCATTCAATCGATTGGCAATATATCATATGATGGTGGATTGAATATTGTTACTGAGGCAGGTGCTACAGTAACAATAAATAATAGTCCAATTAATTCAATTGCTATTCCCGTAATAGGGAATACCAATTATGTAAGATATTCCCTTTTTAATTTGACAGGAAATATTGCGGTAAAATCCACGAGACAAGTGTACGTTTCTTATTTTGGTACAAATGGAGCTGCAACTTATGGTGGTTACTATTCCGGATTTGACACTAAACCAGAAATTGTTACTGATAAAATTACTGTATCTAATTCAGCTTGTATTCCAAATGTTGTCCTCAAAATAAGTACGCTATCTTCTTATGATACTTTTCAGTGGTATTATAATGACCAAATAATTGTTGGCGCTAATTCAAATTCATTCACACCAACACAAGCTGGCTATTACCAGGTGCAAGGGAGCATTATAGGATGCCCAAATACTGTTCCTATTTTCTCAGACAAGATTCCGGTAAGCGAATGCCCATTAGATTCAGATAATGACGGAACAAATAACAACATTGATATTGATTTAGATAATGATGGAATAACTAATAATCGGGAAGCGAATATTTCACTCTTCAATCAGTCAAATCCCACTGCAAGCTCAAATTACAATGCAACTACATCAGGAAGCGGAACGATTAACGGTAAACCATTGTACGGATTTGTATCAGAAGTACTAGCTGGAATAACAAATTTCACAACGTATACATTAAATCTTACAAAAACAGAGAGTATCAACATTAATTACATTTCGCAGGATAGTCCAAACCAAATTACTGATGTTTCTGAATATCTAAATGCAGAAGGCGATTTTATAATAAAAGTGCCAACGGATAAAACCATTACTTTGACAGATCCTCAAAACCAGTTATTGGTAGATACTAACTATGACGGAATTTACGAAAGCGGTGTAACTGAATTTTCTTCCTTTGAAATCCGATTCCGACTAAAAAGTACCACTCCACTAATACCTGGTTCAGGAAGTTTCCAATTTTCATCTTATCTTACTAATTCAATAACATTTACTCATACTAATCTTTCTGAAACCAATGCTAACAAAGCGATCTTTGCTATAAGCCATACACAAACATTTGATTCAGATTCTGATGGTATTCCCGATTTATTGGATATTGATAGTGACAATGATGGTATTCCAGATACCATTGAAGCGCAAGGAAAAGGATTTAAAGTTTTTTCAGGAATAGATGGAAACAAAAATGGTTTGGATAATGCATTCGAACCTGAAATTGTACCTATTGATACCGATGGGGATTTAATTGCAGATCATCTTGATTTAGACAGTGATAATGATGGTATTTATGATTTAGTTGAATCAGGTCATAATGCTGTTGATTCCAACACAGATGGAATTATTGATGGCGTTTCTAGTATTTTTGGAGTGAATGGACTTTTTGACGGACTAGAAACAGCTACGGATAATGGAAAAATCAATTATACTATTTCTGATACCGATTCAGATGGAGCTTTAAATTATATTGACCTGGATAGCGACAATGACTCCTGTTTCGATGTAACAGAAGCCGGCTTAATGGATAGTGATACTGATGGAATATTAGGCAGCAGCCCAATAACTGTAAATCAAAAAGGCAAAGTTACCAGCGGCATAGGCTACTCGACCCCAAATAATAATTATATAATTGCCGCACCAATAGTAATCACTTCTCAACCGTTGGCAAATCCCACTTGTGACTTAGAAAACACCACAATCACTGTTGCTGACAATGGAGGAAATACCTATCAATGGCAATTATCAATTGATGGAATAATCTGGAATGACATCTTGAATTATGGAAACTATCAAAATGCCACAACAAGTACATTAGGATTGATAAATGTTACTAATGTAATGAATAATTACAAATACAGAGTAAAATTAGAAAAAGCAGGGAATTCATGTGGCTTGATTTCTAATGAGACTACTCTGATAATTTATACTAAACCAGTAATCAATAGAATCTCAATTGTACAATGTGATGATGATACAGATGGATTCTCTGATTTTAATTTAACGGTCAAAAACAATGAAATTTCTTCTAATGCAACTCCAGAAACATTTACCTATTACACTTCACTTGCTGGAGCTGAAAATGAAGATTCCACGGAATTAATTTCCAATCCTTTCGCATTTAGAAATACCACTGCCGGAAATATGTCGGTTTGGACACGTGTTACAAATTCAAATGGCTGCTACAACACCGCCGCAATTGATTTGATTGTATCTACTACTCAAATTCCAGCTTCATTCGGTCGTTCTTTATCTACATGTGATGATTTAGGTATTGCTAATGATGATACTGACGGAATTGCTACTTTTGATTTTAGTAGCGTCACTACAGAAATCATAGCTATTCTTCCTCCCACCGCAACACCTTACTCCATTCAATATTACAAAAATGAGCAAGATGCTTTATCTGAAAATGATGCAATAACAAATACTTCAAACTATAGAAATGAAGGCTATCCGAATCAACAAAAAATATGGGTTCGAGTGGAAAGCACCGCCGATAATGCTTGTTATGGTTTGAGTCCAAGAGTTACATTAACCATAAATCCAAAACCAAATATTGATACAAATGAAGATTTAGATGAAAATCAGTTGGTGTGTTCAAACCTTCCCACTTTTTTTGTAACATTAGACGCAGGTTTTCAAGACGGTTCACCAACTTCTGATTATACTTATGTCTGGACTAAAGATAATGCTGTTTTAGAGAATGAAACTAAACCAACATTGGATGTAAATCATGAAGGGAATTATACTGTAGAAGTAATTTCGCTTGACGGCTGTAGCAGAATTAGAACCATAAAAGTAACCGCTTCCGATATTGCAAAAATTACGAATATTGCGATCACCGATTTATCGGATGTAAACTCCATAACCATAGATGTTACTGGACAAGGACAATACGAATACAGTCTTGATGCTCCTTCAGGACCTTTTCAAGATTCTAATTTCTTTGACAATATAGCTGCTGGAATTCATGAAGTATACATTAATGACAAAAATGGTTGTGGAACGGTGAGCCAAACTATAGCTGTTATTGGAATCCCTAAATTTTTCACTCCAAACGGAGACGGCCAAAATGATTATTGGAATGTAAAAGGAGTAAACGCAAATTTTAATGCAAATTCTACCATCTATATTTATGACCGTTACGGCAAATTGCTAAAACAAATTACGACCTCCAGTCAAGGTTGGGACGGTACTTTTACAGGACAGCCTTTACCTTCTGATGATTATTGGTTCACCATCAAATTAGAAGACGGAAGAGAAGCTAAAGGGCATTTTAGTTTAAAAAGATAATTAAGTTTTAGGGCATGCCACCATAAAGGGAAAGGGCTATTCATTGTTGTAATGAGTAGCCCTTTCCCTTTATGCTGTCCGGCTATCCACGCTACTTCGGTAGCTAGTTCCTATCCCTCATGCAAATCCATAGTAATAAAGAAATCTAATTTCAACAATTACAATTATCAAAGTCATAAAAAAAGCCATTCGAATAAACGAATGGCTTACAATTTTATAAAAAATAGAATTAGATTTTAAATCTTTTTCTATCAGTTTCTGTCAAATAGATTTTTCTCAAACGAATAGATTTTGGAGTTACCTCAACATATTCATCTTTTTGAATGTATTCTAAAGCTTCTTCAAGTGAGAAAATAATTGGAGGAATAATTCTTGCTTTCTCGTCATTTCCTGATGAACGAACGTTAGATTGTTTTTTCTCTTTTGTTACGTTTACACACATATCATCACCACGAGAGTTTTCTCCAATTACCTGACCTTCGTAAATTTCAGCATTTGGTTCAACAAAAAACTTACCACGATCTTGTAATTTATCGATAGAATAAGGAATAGCTTTTCCTTTTTCCATAGAAATCAATGAACCTTTGTTACGTCCGGCAATTTCTCCTTTGTAAGGTTCGTATCCGATGAAACGGTGTGCCATAATAGCCTCACCAGCTGTTGCGGTAAGCAATTGATTACGCAATCCAATAATTCCACGTGATGGAATATTAAATTTTACAATCATACGTTCCCCTTTAGTTTCCATACTTAGCATTTCACCTTTACGCATAGTAACGAACTCAACCGCTCTACCCGAAAGTGATTCTGGTAAATCGATTGTCAATTCTTCAATTGGCTCACATTTTTTACCGTCAATTTCTTTGATGATAACTTGTGGTTGACCGATTTGCAATTCATAACCTTCTCTTCTCATTGTTTCAATAAGAACAGATAAGTGAAGTACACCACGACCAAAAACCATAAACTTATCAGCTGAATCAGTTTCACCCAATTTCATTGCTAAGTTTTTCTCTAATTCTTTTGTCAAACGGTCTCTAATATGACGAGAAGTTACAAATTTACCCTCTTTACCAAAGAAAGGAGAGTCATTAATTGTAAACAACATACTCATAGTAGGCTCGTCAATATCAATTGTTTTCAATGCTTCTGGGTTTTCAAAATCAGCGATAGTATCTCCAATTTCAAATCCTTCAACACCAATAATTGCACAAATATCTCCTGCAATTACTTGTTGCACTTTTTTACGACCAAGTCCTTCAAAAGTATGAAGTTCTTTAATTCTAGATTTCATTATTGTACCATCTCTTTTTACTAATGAGATTGGCATACCTTCATTCAAAATACCTCTTTCAAGACGACCGATAGCGATACGACCTGTAAATGCTGAGAAATCTAATGATGTAATCAACATTTGTGGTGTTCCTTCAGAAACTTTAGGAGCTGGTACATTTTCTATAACCATATCCAACAATGCTTCCACATTATCCGTTACGTTTTCCCAATGGTCAGACATCCAGTTATTTTTAGCAGAACCGTAAACAGTTGGAAAATCCAATTGCCACTCTTCAGCGCCTAATTCAAACATTAAGTCAAAAACTTTTTCATGCACTTCTTCAGGAGTACAGTTTTCTTTATCAACTTTATTGATTACAACGCAAGGTTTAAGACCTAAGTCAATAGCTTTTTGAAGAACAAAACGAGTTTGAGGCATAGGTCCTTCAAAAGCATCTACTAGTAGACAAACTCCATCAGCCATGTTCAATACACGCTCTACTTCACCACCAAAATCGGCGTGACCAGGAGTATCGATAATGTTGATTTTTGTTCCTTTGTATACTACAGAAACATTCTTTGAAGTAATAGTGATACCTCTTTCACGCTCTAAGTCGTTGTTATCAAGGATTAAGTCACCTGTGTTTTCGTTGTCACGAAATAACTGACAGTGATACATAATTTTATCAACCAAAGTTGTTTTACCGTGATCGACGTGGGCAATAATTGCAATGTTTCTAATAGATTCCATCTGTGATTTTTAATGGGTGCAAAGGTACACTTTATTTTGATATAAAAAATATTTATCCAATAGTTTACATATTGTTAACCTATTAGACACAAAAACAGACCTTAAAAAAAACCTAAAAAATAAGTTATCATTCATGTTTAATAATTCGGCAATAATTATTTATATTTGAGTAATGAAAAGCAAAACCAATCAAGTAATCATCATCTACATTCTTATTTCAATGTTTGTAGCTATTGTTAGTCATAAATTATTACTACAATATATTTCTAATGAAAAACTTCCATTTTATACCTTTACTAGGGATATATTATTTATATTCTTTACCGGAATAATCTTCAAACTTATCCTCTCGAAAAACGACAACCGAAACATAGCGACATTTGAAAAAATTAAAAATTCGAATAACGAAATTAAGCAGTCAAATGAAAAATATGATATTGTAGCAAAGGCAACAAGTGACACCATTTGGGACTGGAAAATAGAAGATGACAACTTTTCTTGGAACAAAGGAATTGAGAATATTTTTGGCTACAAACAAGAAGAAGTGGGTGAAAATTCAACATGGTGGTTTGATAAAATCCATCCTGAAGACAGTATCAAAATGTCTATTAAATTATACTCCTTCATCGAACAAAAAACGGAAAAATGGCAAGATCAATACCGTTTCAGATGTTCTGACAACTCTTATAAATATGTCTTAGACAGAGGTTTCCTTTTGAAAGATGAAAATGGTAAAGCAATCCGAATGATTGGAGCCATACAAGATATTACCAAACAAAAAGAGGAAGAACAGAGACTTAAATTATTAGAGACGGTGATTACTCAATCCAAAGACTCCATTATCATTACAGAAGCTGATTCTATTGACGCAAAAATCCCAAATATCATTTATGTAAACCCCGCTTTTTCCATCATGTCAGGATATGAATCTGATGAAATTATTGGAAAATCCCCAGATCTTTTCAACAGTCCAAACTCAGATGTTAGTGAGCTTGAAAAATTATTGAAAGCAATAAAAAACAAAGAA
Organism: Flavobacterium psychrolimnae; assembly: GCF_003312425.1. GTDB lineage: Bacteria > Bacteroidota > Bacteroidia > Flavobacteriales > Flavobacteriaceae > Flavobacterium > Flavobacterium psychrolimnae. The sequence continues at coordinate 121,383 of NZ_QNUX01000004.1, forward strand.
GAATGCCTGATAGAAACCATCAGCTATACCAAAAATAAAGACGAATACTGGGTACGCCTTTCTATGATACCAATTTACAATGCTGACAATGAGCTTTCCCACTGGATTTCCATTCAAAGAGACATTACCGAAGAAAAAAAGCAAGAAAAGGAAAAAGAACAACTTATAAGAGAACTAACCCAAAACAATAAAGATTTAAAGCAATTTTCTTACATTACTTCACACAACCTTAGAGCGCCATTATCAAATCTGACCGGTCTTTTAAACTTAATTGAAGACATCACTATTGAAGACCAAGAGTTAAAAGAAATATTAAGCGGTTTTAATAAATCTACGCATCAACTAAACGACACTATTAACGATCTTGTCAAAGTGATTATTATAAAAGATAACCCCTCAATTAAAAAAGAAGCGGTACTGATAAAAGAGATTTTCGAAAATGTTTTTAGTCAACTTAACTTCCAAATTGAATTGTACAAACCCATCATCAAACTCAATTTTGAAAAAGTTTCTATAATAAACACCAACAAAGCTTATATTGAGAGCATATTATTGAATCTATTGACAAATTCTATCAAATACAAATCAGAAAACAGAAAACTGAAGATAACCATAACCACCGAAGAAATTGATGATACTGCTGTTTTAATTTTTAAAGACAACGGAATAGGAATCGACTTAGCACGAAATAAAGATAAAGTTTTCGGACTATACCAGCGTTTCCATAATTATCCGGACAGCAAAGGACTAGGTTTATACCTAGTAAAATCACAAGTTGAAACTATGGGAGGAACAATAGACATTGAAAGCGAAGTCAACAAAGGGACTACATTTACATTAACATTTAAAAACAAACAATGATGTTAGATCAAATTCTATGTATTGATGACGACCCTATAACACTGATGCTTTGTAAAAAAGTAATTGCAAAATCCTCATTTTCAAATGAAATAATCACATCACAAAATGGCGAAGAAGCCCTTAGCTACTTCAACACTATTAAATATACAAATAACAAAAACAAGCAAATTCCACAACCACAATTAATCTTTTTAGATTTAAACATGCCTGTAATGGGAGGTTGGGAATTTCTGGATTATTTCAATAGCGAAGAATTTTCAGAATTCAACACTATAAAAGTAGTCGTTCTTTCCTCTACAATTGATCCCGAAGACCTCGAAAAATCGAAACAATACCCAATGGTAATTGACTTTTTATCAAAGCCTATCAGTCAATCGATGCTTGAATATCTGAAGAATAAATTAAAATAAAAAAATACAAGACATAAAAAAAGCTCTCATAAATGAGAGCTTTTTTTATATATAACAAATTGTTTTAATTACAATTTAGCAACAAGTTTCGTTAATTTAGATTTTAAATTAGAAGCTTTATTATCATGAATGATATTTTTCTTAGCTAATTTATCAATCATAGAAATTACACTTGATAATTTAGATGTAGCATCAGTTTTATCAGTTGCTATTCTTAACGCTTTAATAGCATTACGAGTAGTCTTGTGTTGGTATCTGTTTAATACTCTTCTCTTTTCGTTACTTCTAATTCTTTTTAGAGCTGATTTATGATTTGCCATTTTACTTTATTTTTTTTTAATTGTAATAATTGTTATAATTTATTAGTTAAAAAAGAAAAACCTCCCACAATTGTTAATCAATCACTTTGGTTTTAACTAATAAAACAACGATTGGAGACACCAACCTCTGTTTTACAAAACTTATTTACAACTAATCGTAGTCCGTAAGGGAATCGAACCCCTGTTACCAAGACGAAATCTTGGCGTCCTAACCCCTAGACGAACGGACCATTATCCCCTAAGTTTTTATCAATCTAAAACATTGAAATTGTAGCCCGTAGCGGAATCGAACCGCTCTTACATGGATGAAAACCATGCGTCCTAACCGATAGACGAACGGGCCATTATTCCTTCTAAGTTCAGGAAAACTTTAATATGCAATAAAAATAGTAGCCCGTAGCGGAATCGAACCGCTCTTACATGGATGAAAACCATGCGTCCTAACCGATAGACGAACGGGCCCTGCTTCTCTAATGCGGATGCAAAAATACAACTATTTTTGAAACGTACAATAGTACATGCAAAAAAAATTATTATTTTTTAATACGCCTTTGCAAACAGCACTCTTCCAATGGAGATTTCCCCAGTGAAAACGCAGCTTCCCGCCTCTTCTACTCTATCCAAAGGAATACATCTAATAGTAGCTTTAGTCAACTCTTTAATCTTCTCTTCTGTGGCAGCTGTTCCATCCCAATGCGCTGATACAAAACCTCCTTTAGAATCTATAACCTCTTTAAACTCTTCAAAACTATTTACTTCAGTAATATGCGTATTTCTATAATTTAATGCTTTTTCGAATAATTCTTTTTGAATTTTCTCAAGCAAATCGCTAATGTAAGTTTCGATTCCATCTTTAGAAACAACTTCTTTAGTCAGGGTATCTCTTCTTGCCACCTCAAAAGTTCCATTTTCTAAATCTTTGGGACCTACAGCAATTCGTACCGGCACTCCTTTTAATTCCCACTCCGCAAATTTAAAACCTGGTTTTTGAGTAGTTCTGTTATCAAATTTTACAGAGATATTCATTTTTCGCAAAGCAGCAGTCAAAACATTTACCTCAGTACTTATGACTTCTAATTGCTCATCTGATTTATAAATAGGCACAATCACGACTTGAATAGGTGCTAAACTAGGAGGCAAAACCAATCCCTGATCATCTGAATGCGTCATTACTAATGCACCCATCAAACGAGTTGAAACACCCCAAGAAGTCCCCCAAACATATTCTTGCTTTCCTTCGGCATTTGCAAATTTAACATCAAAAGCTTTAGCAAAATTCTGTCCTAGGAAATGTGAAGTTCCCGCTTGCAAAGCTTTACCATCTTGCATCAACGCTTCGATACAGTAGGTTTCTTCTGCCCCCGCAAAACGTTCTGTTTCAGTTTTTATTCCTTTTATAACTGGAATCGCCATAAAATTTTGGGCAAAATCAGCATATACATTCATCATTTTTTCTGATTCTTCCACAGCCTCCGCTTTGGTTGCATGCGCAGTATGTCCTTCTTGCCACAAAAATTCTGCGGTACGCAAAAACAATCTGGTTCTCATTTCCCAACGGACCACATTAGCCCATTGATTAATTAACAAAGGTAAATCTCTGTATGACTGAACCCATCCTTTGTATGTAGACCAAATAATAGCTTCACTAGTAGGACGAACAATTAATTCTTCTTCTAATTTTGCATTAGGATCAACCATAAGTTTCCCAGGTCTATCAGGATCATTTTTTAAACGATAATGAGTAACAACGGCACATTCTTTTGCAAATCCTTCAGCATTTTTCTCCTCTGCCTCAAACATGCTTTTTGGAACAAATAAAGGAAAATAGGCATTTTGATGACCAGTTTCTTTAAACATTCGATCCAATTCAGCTTGCATTTTTTCCCATATTGCATATCCGTACGGTTTGATAACCATACATCCTCTAACTGCTGAATTTTCGGCTAAATCGGCCTTGACAACCAACTCATTATACCATTTTGAATAATCTTCTGCTCTTGTAGTTAAGTTCTTACTCATATTGAATAGTTTGGCACAAATTTTGCATTAATATTTTTAAATAAATAGTTCAGCAAAACTAACTATTTTTGTAATGTGCAACAATAAAAACTCCATATATATGAAAACTAGTACTCTTTCCTTCCGAAACCCAACAATATATTACTTCGTTGGATTTTTGAGCATCTTGTTGACATCTTGTGGCTCTTACCAAAACAGTTCTTACTATGATTCCGATGGAATTTATGGTAACGCTCCAAGAAGAGCTGTAGAAGTAGAGACACAAAACGATCCAAATAATCAATACAAAGATTACTTTGGGTCTTTGCAAAACAACAATCAACCTGTAGAAATTTTTACAGATGTAGACAACTACAATGATTATAATATAGAAAACGACAGCCTAGACTACAACAACTATCCCGGATGGGGCAGTAATCCTCAAACCGTGAGCATAAACGTTTATGATACTGGATGGGGTATGAACAATTGGTATGGTAACAACTGGGGATGGAATGGTGGTTTCGGTTGGGGAATGAACAACTGGTACGGAAACAATTGGGGTTGGAACGGCGGTTTTGGCTGGGGAAACAACATTGGTTTCGGATGGAATAACTGGGGATGGAATAATTATTACGGTAACAATTGGGGATGGAATAACTGGTATGGAAACAACTGGGGTTATTCAAATTATTACAACAATAGAGCGTACTCACACAATCCAGGTCGCAGAGGTTCTTCGTACGCAAATTCAGTAAATAGCAATCGAAATTCTGGAAATTATAATAGAACACAAAGCACTACAATTAACAGAAGAGCTGTAAACTCAGACTATAGAGGAAATAACAGCACTGATTTTGGTAGAGGTTCAGCAGGTCGATTGAACAGAACAAGTCCAACTTTTTCTAGAAATCAAGTACAATCACAAAACAATTCTAATTATAATCCAGGCAGAAGAGGTAATACTACCAATGCTCGAAATGAAAGTAATACTCCTACAAGGTCTTACACTCCTGCTACCAGAAATGATAGCAATTCCAGATCATACAGTCCAAGCTCAAACAGCAGTTCAAGATCTAGTAATTCTGGTGGCGGTGGAGGCGGAAGATCGACTGGCGGTGGCGGAAGAGGCGGAAGAGGATAATCCGATTCGTTTTACTTATATAACACATTAAAACCTTCGAAATACATGAAAAAATATATATTTTTATTAGCATTAGGCTTGACAGCAAGTGTTGCGCAATCACAAGAAATCTCTGATGCGATGCGTTATTCGCAAGATAATTTGAACGGAACCGCCCGCTTTAGAGCAATGAGTGGCGCATTTGGTGCACTTGGTGGTGATTTATCTTCTATTAATGTTAATCCTGCCGGTTCAGCTATTTTTACTAATAACCAAATGGCGATTACTCTAAGTAATAACGACATTAAAAATAATTCGAATTACTTTGGGACTAACTCATCCGAGAAAACCAATTCTTTCGATTTGAACCAAGCCGGAGCTATTTTTGTGTTCAACAACAGAAATACAAATAACAATTGGACAAAAGTTTCAATGGGTATAAATTATGAAAATACCAACAATTTTGATAATGGATTATTTGCAGCAGGAACAAACCCAAACAATTCTGTAGCCAATTATTTTTTAAGTTATGCCAATAACGGAAATAATGGAGCGCCCGTTCCGCAACAGTTTGTCAATAGAGAACCTGGAGAATCCATATCTGATTTATACTCGTTTTTAGGAAGTAATTTACCTAATAGTCAATTTCCTAGACTAAGCGGTTTTGATGCACAGCAAGCATTTTTAGGATATCAAGCCTTTGTTATAGATGCAATTGATGAAAACAATAACAATTCTACCTATACCTCAAATGCTCCTTCAGGCGGAAATTATTATCAGGAAAACTCTGTTTACAGCACAGGATACAACGGTAAACTTTCTTTTAATGCAGCAACCTCTTACAAAGACAAATTATACATTGGATTAAACTTAAATTCGCATTTTACTGATTATCAAAAATCGTCCAGTTTTTACGAAGACAATAATGCGCCATTAACTAATAATTACACCGTTTCAAGATTACAATTCAATAATGACTTAAACACTTACGGAACTGGATTCTCGTTCCAAGTGGGAGCCATTGCAAAATTGACTAATGAAGTTCGTTTTGGATTAGCATATGAATCTTCAACTTGGTATAAATTGACGGATGAATTATCACAAAGTCTTGTTGCCGTAAGTGCTAATACTGGCGGAGAATTACCAGCAGATGCAGTAGATCCGCAGGTTGTCAATATTTATGAAGCCTATACATTACAAACTCCAAGCAAGTTAACCGGAAGCTTTGCTTACGTTTTTGGAAAATCTGGATTAATCAGTGTTGATTATGCTCTTAAAGACTATAGCAACACTAAATTCAAACCTGAAAACGACTCTTATTTTACCGGATTAAATAGTGATATCAATTCAATATTAGACACTACTGGAGAATTAAGAATAGGCGCTGAATACAAAATAGAAGCCTTGAGCTTAAGAGCAGGATATCGTTATGAGCAAAGTCCATACAAAAATGGAGTGACAATAGGAGATTTGACTGGATATTCAGCTGGTTTAGGATATAGTTTTGGTTCAACCAAAGTAGATTTAGCGTATTCTTATGCTAAAAGAAATTCTCAACAAGGATTTTTCAATCAAGGATTTACGGACGGAGCAAGTGTAGATGCTATTAATAATACAGTGTCTGTATCCCTTTTGTTTGAATTGTAATTTTACCAAAAAATAAAATTTAGAATCCGTTTCGTGATTATGAAACGGATTTTTTTTAGCCCTGATAGAAGTGAAAATCCTCCCGATTTTTTTCGGGAGATTACTTCACCTAGCAGTCATTTTTATGGGAGTTCAGTGAACTTTGTTTGTAGCGTATAGCAGGAATAGCTCCAAAAAAACATCGGCAGGAAGCCTAAACAATACCGAAAAGTATCGGGAAAGTTTGAATAAAAAATTGTAATTTTGCAAAATTCCCAAAATATCGGGATTATACTGTTATGAGAACTAAGTCTTTAAAGAAAAATAAAATTAACGTAATCACTCTTGGGTGTTCGAAAAATGTGTATGATAGTGAAGTGCTTATGGGCCAGCTTCGCGCCAGTGGTAAAGACGTACAACATGAAGCTCCAGAAGCCGAAGAAGGCAATATTATTGTTATAAATACCTGCGGATTCATTGATAATGCTAAAGCAGAATCAGTGAATATGATTCTTGAATATGCTGACAAGAAAGAAAGAGGTCTGGTTGACAAAGTGTTTGTTACCGGATGTCTTTCAGAACGTTACCGCCCGGATTTAGAAAAGGAAATTCCTAATGTAGACCAGTTTTTTGGAACTACAGAGTTGCCACAACTATTAAAAGCATTGGGTGCCGATTACAAACATGAATTATTGGGAGAACGTTTAACTACTACTCCAAAAAATTATGCGTATTTAAAAATTTCTGAAGGTTGTGACAGACCGTGTAGCTTTTGCGCAATTCCATTGATGCGCGGAAAAAACGTTTCGCAAACCATTGAAAAATTGGTGAAAGAATCAGAAGGTTTAGCCAAAAATGGCGTAAAAGAATTAATTTTAATTGCTCAGGATTTGACCTATTATGGTTTAGATCTATATAAAAAAAGAGCTCTTGGAGAATTATTGGAAGCACTAGTAAAAGTGGAAGGAATCGAATGGATTCGTCTGCATTACGCCTTCCCTACCGGTTTCCCAATGGAAGTATTGGAAATCATGAAACGCGAACCAAAAATTTGCAATTATATTGATATTCCGTTGCAACACATTGCTGATTCAGTATTGAAATCAATGCGCCGTGGAACGACTCAAGAAAAAACAACAAAATTATTGAAAGACTTCCGTGCGGCAGTTCCAGGAATGGCGATTCGTACTACGTTGATCGTGGGATATCCAGGAGAAACACAAGAGGATTTCAACATACTGAAAGATTTTGTTCAAGAAATGAAATTTGACAGAATGGGTTGTTTTGCTTATTCTCACGAAGAAAATACGCATGCATATTTACTGGAAGATGATGTTCCTGACACTGTAAAACAAGAGCGTGCTAATGAAATCATGGAATTACAATCCCAAATTTCTTGGGATTTGAACCAAGAAAAAGTTGGACAAACATTTAAATGCATCATCGACAGAAAAGAAGGTGGACATTTTGTAGGAAGAACTGAATTTGACAGTCCTGATGTTGACAATGAAGTACTAATTGACGCAACCAAACATTACGTAAAAACGGGTGAGTTTGTAATGATAAAAATCATTGAAGCAACAGAATTCGATTTGTACGGAGAACCAGCATAATTTTGGGGACGATTTTTAAAATCATTTTAAAACGCTATTTATGAAACTAATTCAATCTTTACTAATTTTCGCATTTGTACTGTTATCAACAAATACTATTTCCGCACAATACGGGAATGGCGGATATGGAAATGGATATGGAAGTAATCGTAGAATGAATAGCGGAATGGATCAAACCAGAGCTATAGACAAACCAAAAGAAATTCCTGTTGAAGTCACCGTTGGAAAAATTATAGAAAAGATAAAACCGGAACTCTCTCTTGATGCACTTCAGGAAATTGCTATATCCAATATTCTGGTGGAGAGTATAAAAACACAAGGTATGCTTATAAAAGCAGAAGTTAGCCAAGAAGATAAAATAAAAAACATCCAAGCGCTATCAGAAGTCACAGACAGAAAAATAATGGAATTGCTTAATAAGGACCAGAAGGAAAAATATATTGCAATGAATGAAGAAGCAAAAAATCCAAAAAAATCGAAAGCTAAAAAGAAAGCTAAACAATAATTTTTTTGTTAAACACAAAAATTAATTCCCAATATGAGAAAAATTTTTTACTACTTAATTTTTGCTGTTGTCATCACTTCATGCTCCACGAATCCTTACAAAAAGAGCGAGAAAATCTACGACTCTAAACTAAAAACGCTCAAAGAAACTATTTCTAATAAGGAATCTCAACCATTACCGGTGATCCCTAAAGTAGTACTAAATGTTGATACTTTATATACTAAACAATTACACACGTATAAAGACACAATTTTTAAAATGGGTTCAACACCACTAGAAAATGGCATTAATACGGAATGGATTGGAACTGTAAATTTTAATTTAAGAAAACCCAATTTTATCATTATCCACCATACTGCGCAAGATTCATTACAACAAACTATAAAAACGTTTACAAAAATAGAAGCTCAAGTTAGCTCTCATTATGTCATTTCAGACGACGGTAAAGTGGTTCAAATGTTGAATGATTATCTCAGAGCGTGGCATGCAGGAAATGGTTCTTGGGGAAAAAATACTGACATTAATTCCACATCAATAGGAATCGAACTGGATAATAACGGAACTGAGTTATTTTCTGAAGCGCAAATCAATAGTTTATTGGCGCTTTTGACTAAACTGAAAAAGGATTATAATATACCAGCACAAAATATCATTGGTCACGCGGATATTGCACCAACCAGAAAAAAAGACCCTAGTGCATTATTTCCATGGAAAATCCTAGCTGAGAAAGGATTTGGAATTTGGCCCGATGAATATTTAGAAACAGCTCCTACTGATTTTAATGTAGAACAAGGATTGCGAATCATAGGATATGATACAAAAAATTTACCAGCGGCAATTATGGCTTTCAAACTGCATTTTATTCAAACTGAAGTCAACGATCTTTTAGATGAAAAAACAATAAACACTATTTATTCTATTTATAAAAAACAATAACTAGTAGTACAATCAAACTATAAAAAACGGTTTTTTGAATCTTTCAAAAAACCGTTTTCTTTTGCAATAAAGTCACATGAAACTCTAGTCTCTACAATACGTAGTTTGTTTCAATAGGGAAAACTTAATAAAAAAAACTGCCAAAATATTTTATAATATCTTGGCAGCAAAAAAAAAAAAAAATATATTATCGAGGAATTAGAAAGAATAAGTTGTTGCTAATAAAGCATAAGCGGTAACACCTTTTGGTGCTGCATCACTATTTGAAAAGATATCTTGAGATGCTGTATCTACACGAAACTCCGGAATAATAGTTAGGTTTCCTACTTTATAATTTAATGATAAAGTATTCCCTACCACACTTGTTCCTGCTAGTACACCAAGACCCGCTGTAGCTTCTTTAGCATCCAAATATTCTAATCTGTAAGCCAGACTCAATGATTCTTTCAATGCTAAATTTGCGTATCCAACCAAAGAGAACCATTCTCCATCTAAGGTACTATCAAAATCATTGTTAGTCATTGCGTACGTTCCATTAAATCCTAATGAAAAGACATCACTCAGTTTTTTTGTTCCAACGAAGTCAAACTGCGTTTTATTTTCATCAGAAGATGGGTTGCTGCTACCTGAAGTCACATTAAAATAAGCACTTCCTGTATCTCCTAAAAAGGCAACTTGCCCAATGAAAGTTTTCTGAGAAGAACCAGCCTCAATAGTTGTTTTGAAATCGGTTGGGTTTGAAACTCCAGCCATAAAACTCATCTTTCCTGAAGTATACTGAGCTTTAACACCCGTATTAAAAAATGGTCCATAAGTAAACGCATAAGACATACTGTAGTTCTTATTATCTACTGCATCCAATAATTCATATCCAATGTGTGTTCCAAAACTTCCTGCAGTTACTTTGAATTTGTCTGAGAACTCATAAGTAAAATTCAATTGCTTAATCATAAAAGTAGTAGAATCGTCATTATACGTAAATTGAGCGGCTCTGCTACCAAAACCCAAATCAACAAAAACAGAAGCTTTCCCCATTTTATGAGAAGCTTCAATGGAAGCCATTCCCAATTCAAATGAGTTATGAGAATTTGTAAAACTGGTTAAGCTATTGTCTATTCCGGAAAAATCATATTTGTAATAAGCATCTGCTGATCCCGCAAAAGTAGTTGCAGGTGCCGGTGTTGTTTCTTGTGCAAATGTTAATGTTGTAGTTAGCAATAATGCTATGGCTGCTAATTGGTTTTTCATCTTTAGTTGGTTTTAGTTAGTAATCTAGTTGGTAATTTTTTGGTTTTGGTTAATACTATTATGAAATTCAGAACTCGGGATTTTAAGAAAAACATGTTTTTTTACACCTTTTTAGCTCTAAATTATCCTTTTATCTGAGGCGAATTTATTAACTTTTATTTCACTAAAATTACTATTTACAACTTTTTTACCTTGATTTAAGAAGAATTATCAATAACGAAAAATGAACAAAAAAAAATGGATATTCCATATTTATAAAGAACAATTTTAAAAATTCAATAATCATGATTTTAAAAAAATACCCTAATTTTTTATAAAAAATTATCAAGTTTAATCAAAATATACACGAATACGCCAAATATTTAAATAAAATAAAACAATATACCCATTAAAAATAGGGGTGTATTGTTTTATTAATTAAAAACACAAAAACGATATTTATATAAAAACATTAGATTGAGATTTCATAAATTGATTCAATTTCACCAAAATTTAAACTAATTAAGTCAATAATTAAACTGTGATTCCGTCAGTTTTGCTACAGGCTTATTTCTCTATTTTTTATGAAAATTTTAATAGCATAAAAAATCCTTTTTCATTAAATTTATAACATGATTCGATTACTAATTAAGTTTTCCGTTTTGCTATTATTTGTCGCTTTTTCCTCCTTTTGGATAAGCGAGAAATTGTCTATGCTTTCAAATGAGCAGAATAGAGATTTATACGAACAAACCGAAAAAAATGCAGAAGAAAACACATTAGAGAGTAAATCTAAAACACTCTTTCTTGCTACAATAGAAATTATAAATTGTTTTGAATACGATTCTTTTGAGAGTAGAAAGATCAATTCTCTTGATTCGTTTCAAATTAAAGAGTTTATTTTACAGAATCTGACTCCACCACCAGAACAAGCTTAAACCCATTTTTTTACTAAAAAACATTATTAATCTATGTCCCAATCCAAAAATGGAGACATAGAAACTCCTAATTATACACACATGAAAAATTTATTTATAGCGTTCACATTTTTATTTACTACTTCTTTACTTGCTCAAACACATCAAATAGTCAAACATAATGGCGAAACGATGGATGTAAACTTTATTAAAAAAGAAAATAATATAGTTTACTACACTTTACCGCAAAGTGCTGAAGAAAAAACAATCAGTCAATATGCCGTGTCACAGCTGAATGAAAAATCAAAAACTGCTTCAGCAATCCTATCAGAAAAAATTCAGCTGAATGGAAAATCTGATTATAAAAAGGTTGTTGTGCTAGAAAAACATCAAACTGAAGGATTGAAAGAATCTGGAATAATCACAAGTTTTTACGGTGGAATTAAAGGAGAATCTCCTGTATCGTTTTCAGATAACGGTGAAAAACGATTGAAACAGAATGCAGCACTAAAAGGATCGCCATTTATTGTAATTCTTTCCAATAATCCGAAAGATTTAAAAGCGGCAGTATATACCTATTAGTAGAACAAAGCAACTGATACCCTCTGGAAACTTGTATTAATTAGTAATAAATTCAATGAAAAATCGAGAACATATTTGTTACAATTACAAATGCTGTTCTCGATTCTTTATTTAACATCCTAAATACAAACATTCTATACCAAATGTGTATTAAAATAATATTGTGCCAGTTAGTGATAATCGTTATTCGATAACTAAGGATTTCATATTCATAAATTCCTTGATTCCTATTGCGCCTAATTCTCTGCCATAACCTGATTTTTTTATTCCTCCAAAAGGAATTCTGGAATCTGAACGTACCAAAGAATTTACGAATACATTTCCCGCTTCAATTTCCCGCGCCAGTTGATACGCATTTTCACGGTCTTCGGTCCAGATTGCCGCAGCCAAACCATATCTGTGATTATTAGCAATAGCAACTGCATCATTTGCATCCTTCGCTCTAATGATAGTAGCTAACGGTCCAAAAGTTTCTTCCTGAAACGCAACATTATTCGAATCCACAAAATCAATTAATGTGGGTTGGAAATTACAATTCTCCCGCTCTCCGCCTACTAGTAGTTTCGCTCCTTGTTGAAGTGATTTTGCCAATTGACCTTCCAATTTTTCTGCTAAGTCCAATCGGGCTAATGGCCCCATTTGAATTCCATTCTGTAATGGATTTCCTTGTTGCAGCAATTGTACTTTTTGCGTAAAAAGAGCAACGAATTCATCCGCAACTTTTTCAGTAACAATAAAACGTTTGGCACAAATACAAGCCTGACCTGCGTTCAACATCCTAGATTGCGTTGCAACTGTTGCGGCTTTTTCAAGATCAGCATCATTCAAAACTATAAAAGCATCTGAACCGCCTAATTCCATAACAGATTTCTTAATGTGCTTTCCTGCCAAAGAAGCCACAGATGACCCTGCCATTTCACTTCCTGTCAATGTGATCCCACAAACGATATTTGAAGCGATGACACTTTCTACTTGAGGAATATCAATAGAAATTTCTTGGAAAACACCTTCGGGAAAGCCAGCTTCTAAAAAAACACTTTCTATTGCTTTAGCGCAACCAATAACATTTGGTGCATGCTTTAAAAGTGTCACATTACCCGCCATAATTGCCGGAGCAGCATAACGCAATACTTGCCAGAAAGGATAATTCCAAGGCATAATAGCAAAAACAGCTCCCATAGGATCATAAACCGACATACTTTTGAAAGACGTATCGTAATACTCGTCTTTCAACATTTCTGCTGCATGCTCCGAATAAAAATCACAATTTGCTGCTGATTTTTCGACCTCTGCGATGCTTTCGGAGATGATCTTACCCATTTCATTTGTAATCAGCAATCCTAATTTCTCCTTGTTTTCACGGAGAATATTAGCCAGTTTACGCATCTTGTCAGCTCTTTCTTGAAAAGAAGTATTTTTCCAAATCTTGAAAGCACTTTCGGATAATTGCAATTTTTGATTCAATTGCGAATTAGTTAATACTTCATGCTCCGCAATCACTTCTTGTGAAAATGGATTTATCGATTTAAATATCATGTCATTTATATTTTAAATTCTTTGTGAATGCAGGTTTAGAAGATAGGAAATCAATTTGGAAGCAGATTTTCTAATTGATTCAGAAGAAAAGGTTAACAGAAAAAGACAACTACTCAAATGGAAATCTGAGTACTTTATATTCAAAATTTAGGGATTAATTTCCATAAAAATAGTATCCAATAATTCGAATATTTTTTCTTTATCCAATGGTTTTGTAATATAGTCCATAAAACCAAATTGCATGATTCGCTCTCTGTCTTCAAAGGAGGAATAAGCAGTCTGAGCAATAACGGGAAGTTCCGGTTTGAATACTTTTATCTGTTCAAATGCTTCAAAACCGTTTAAAACCGGCATTTTTATATCCATAAAAACCAAACTAATATCTGGGTTTTCAGCACATATATTTACGGCTTCCTGACCATTAAATGCGCGTAAAACGGTATGGTTTTTTGATTCAATAATTTTCTTTAACAGCAAGAAATTGATATTGTCATCTTCCGCAATTAAAATAGTTTCATTCTCATAATTTCCAGAAAAGGATATTTTCTTCCTTGGCAAACTTTCTACTGCAGCTTCATCATACTGTAACGGTATTGTAAATGTAAAAACAGATCCAATTCCCATTGTAGATTGTACGCCTATTTCTCCGCCCAACATTTCAACATAAGCCTTAGTGATAGACAAACCAAGACCTAATCCTGTCATTTCGTTAGTAGCATTATCTTCAATTCTTCTGAATCTATCAAAGATAACTTTCGAATAATCTTCGCTAATTCCTAACCCGGAATCTTGAATCGTAAAGGTTACAACTCCTTCTTCTCTGTTTATTTTATATCCAAAAGACACGAAACCTTTTTCGGTAAATTTTACTGCGTTAGTTATTAAATTTACAATAATCTGTTTCAGTTTTGTTTCGTCAGTTAAGATATTCTTCTGAATTTTATCTGCACTTTCAACTATAAAAAACTCAATTTCTTTTTCTTTAGGAATGGTGATTTTTATAGACTTATGCAAATCGGCCATACATTTTTCTAAATCTAAGCCTTTATAGTTTGGCGTAATTTGCTTTGCATCAATTCTGGACATTTCAATTAAATCCTCAATTATTGAAACTAAACTATTTCCGCTATTTCTGATGATTTTTAAATATTCGGATTTCTCATTTTCTGTCAGCTTATCATCATTCAATAAATCACTAAAACCCATGATGGCATTCATAGGAGTTCTGATTTCATGCGATAAATTAGCTAAGAATGATGATTTTAACGTATCACTTTCTTCAGCTTTTTGCTTGGCAATCTCTAATTGCTTCCTTTGGTTATTATTTTCTTCAAAAAGATTTCCAATGTAACCAAACTCTCCTTTGGATTTTCTTAAACTATTTATCGACTTAACATTTCCGGTTTCCAAGATATTCTTGACTAACTTTAAAGGATTATAAACCCATTTTTTAGTGTAATAAATGAAAATAAGCATGTTTATTATCGAGGCCACCACAACTATAAAAAGAATTTCTTTTGTTTTGCTGTAATTTAAATTAAAGGGTCTTTTAAAAAGTAATTTGCTTACTACTTCATTTCTCCAATCTTTTAAATCCAAAGCTACTACAACAAAATCTTCTTCGGGATTCGCCACATAATCTGCATCAGTCAAATTAACTTTGGAACTGCTTATATTTCCTAAAGAAGACGAAAAAGTTTTATCTAAAAGTCTGGCCATAAAAAAATAGCCTGAAGGTTTTGTTTTACGCTTTTTTGGATCTCTTGAAGGATGAATAGTCGCGGCAAAAACCTCAACGATACCTTCAGGAATTTTTACATAAAACCTTTTAAGTTTAGATTCATAGAGTACGCTCATCATCTCTTTTGGAATAAAATCAAAACTTTTAATCCTGTTCGATGTAGTTTTATTTATTATTTTTTTATCTAAATCATAAATTCCGATATAATCCATTTCATAGGATTCAAATTCACTTACTATGAAATCATTGTACCATTTTTCATCTTTTGTTTTAGTAAAATTGACTAATTCATCCCAAAATGTAACATCGATAATTGTGGCTGTTGGCGTTTTAGAGTTAAGTCTGAACAATGATTTTACCTCATTATCATACTGATCATAGGTAGTTTTATAGAAGCGTTCTTCTTCCTTAAGCGTATATAGATACAGTGAAGTGTATAGTAGAAAAAAGAAAACAGTTGTTGAAGCAATCAACAAAAGTAATTTGAAATACGTATTTAAATTAAATAATCTGTTCATAATAATTAGACAAATAAAAAAAGTAATCAAAAAATCTTATGCATTGTTTTGTAAGATATATCACTTTTTTTTAGCTGGCGCAAGGTAAGCTTTTTTTATTCAAAAAAAAACCCAACCGATTAAACTAATGCAGTTTATCACATTTATGAGCTATTTATCAACTAATTTAACTCAAAGCTTAAATCAATCTGTATTTTAATTGTGAATTTATCTCCTAGATCCCATTGATGTTTTATCTACTTATTTATTTTACCTTTTTTTCCTCTGAACCAGCATTGCAAATTCAAATTATTACAAAATCTAGAATTGGAAATTCTTACATCAAAAAATAAACAGCGTCTTAAAATTTTTTTCCATAAAAAACCCCAAAGAGTAACTAACTTTTTGGGGTAATTCAAATTTTAAAATCTTAATTCTATCTAATAATTACAAAGGAATATTTCCGTGTTTTCTATTAGGAGTAATACTCTCTTTATTTTCGAGCATACTAAAAGCTTTTATCAATTTGCGTCTAGTGTCTTGCGGCAAGATTACCTCATCTACAAAACCACGTTGTGCTGCAGTGTATGGATTCGCAAACAAATCAGCGTATTCCGCTTCCTTTTCTAAGAGTTTTGCTTCATGATCTTCGGCTTCGCTAATTTCTTTTTTAAAGATAATTTCTGAGGCTCCTTTGGCTCCCATCACGGCAATTTCGGCAGTTGGCCAAGCAAAATTCATGTCGGCACCAATGTGTTTCGAATTCATTACATCATACGCTCCACCATACGCTTTACGAGTAATTACAGTTACTCTCGGCACGGTTGCCTCACTTAAAGCATACAACAATTTTGCACCGTGAACGATAATTCCGTTCCACTCTTGATCGGTTCCAGGTAAAAAACCCGGTACATCCACCAAAACTAATAACGGAATATTAAAACAATCGCAAAAACGGGTAAATCTTGCCGCTTTTTTCGAACTGTTCACATCAAGACAGCCCGCTAAAATCATCGGTTGGTTGGCTATAATTCCGATGCTTTTTCCTCCCAATCGAGCAAAACCCACCAAGATGTTTTCTGCATAATTTTTATGAATTTCATAAAAGGAATCCTCGTCAATTATTCCACCAATCACCTCATGCATATCATACGGTTTATTGGGATTATCTGGAATGATAGTTGCTAATTTGGTACGAACTTCGTCATTAAGTTCATAAGGTAAATTATGTGCTTTTTCTTTGTTACTCTGTGGCAAATAACTCAACAAGCGCTTCAAATCTTCAAGACATTCCACATCATTGGTAGAAGTAATATGTGCCACACCAGATTTAGTAGAATGCGAACTTGCTCCACCCAATTCCTCCGAAGTCACGGTTTCATTGGTTACTGTTTTCACCACATTCGGACCTGTAACGAACATATAACTGGTATCTTCAACCATCATGGTAAAATCAGTCATGGCTGGAGAATACACGGCTCCACCGGCGCAGGGTCCCATAATAGCAGAGATTTGCGGAATCACACCGCTAGCTTGTACGTTTCTATAAAAAATATCGGCATAACCACCCAAAGAACGAACTCCTTCCTGAATACGTGCTCCACCAGAATCATTCAGTCCAATCATGGGCGCTCCCATTTTGACGGCCATATCCATAACTTTACAGATTTTCTCAGCATGGGTTTCAGATAAAGAACCTCCAAAAACCGTAAAATCCTGAGCAAAAATATAAACCAATCGCCCATTTATGGTTCCATATCCAGTAATGACTCCATCCCCGTAATACAGTTCTTTTTCCATTCCAAAATCAGACGTTCGGTGCGTTACCAACATCCCAATTTCTTCAAAAGAACCTTCATCCATCAAATAATTGACACGCTCTCTTGCGGTTAGTTTTTTATTCGAATGTTGTTTTGCTATTCTATTTTTACCTCCACCCAAATGCGCTTCGGCAATTTTATGATTTAATGTATCTATTTTGTCTTTCATACTATTCTTTTTTTAACCGCTAATTCGCTAATTTTTTTAAAATCATTATTCTAATGTAGTAAGCGTACGATTTTTTGATCTTCAAAATACTGTTTCAAAGCGACCTTCGCAGCAATTTCGGCTTCTTGCGCTATTTGATTTTTTAACATTTCGGCACTGTAGTAATTCTTTACAAAATGCGTGTCAAATTTTCCGGAACGAAACGCCTCATGTTCAAAAACAAATTTCCCAAAAGGCAATGTTGTCTGCACACCTTCCACACGATAGTCTTCAATAGCCTTTATCATAATTTGAATCGCTTCTTCACGGGTTTCGCCATAAGTGATTAATTTGGCTAACATTGGATCGTAATAAATGGGAATATCCATCCCTTGCTCAAAACCATTATCCACACGAATTCCTTCACCAACAGGTAATTGATACACATCCAAATGCCCTACACTCGGCAAGAAATCATTCATCGGATCTTCAGCATACACACGCAATTCCATCGCGTGTCCTTTAATTTTCAAATCTTCTTGTTTAATTGCCAATTCTTCACCTCTGGCCACTCTGATTTGGAGTTCGACCAAATCGGTATCGGTAATCCATTCCGTAACTGGATGTTCCACCTGCAAACGCGTATTCATCTCCAGAAAATAGAAATTATTATTTTCGTCCAATAAAAACTCGACCGTTCCAGCTCCTAAATAATCACAGGATTTCGCAACCAAAACGGCTGCTTCTCCCATTTTTTTACGTAATTCCGGTGTTAAAACCGAAGAAGGTGCTTCTTCAATCACTTTTTGGTGACGACGCTGGATGCTGCATTCTCTTTCGAATAAATACAGTACATTACCGTGACTGTCTGCCATAACTTGGATTTCGATATGTCTTGGTGAACCCACATATTTTTCGATAAAAACAGAACCATCTCCAAAAGCAGCAATCGCTTCACTAATAGCGCGATCCATTTGAGATTCGAAATCAGCTTCGCTTTCTACCACACGCATTCCTTTTCCTCCACCACCGGCAGATGCTTTAATCAGTATAGGAAAGCCAACTTCCTTGGCAATCACTTTTGCTTTTTCGACATCCGTAATGGCTTCGTCAAAACCGGGAACCATGGGAATATTGTATTGCTTAACGGCATCTTTTGCCGCTAGTTTACTTCCCATGATTTTTATTGCTTTCGACTTTGGACCAATAAAAATGATGTTATTTTTTTCGGCTTCTTCAGCAAAATCTGCATTTTCACTCAGAAATCCATAACCTGGATGAATGGCATCTACGTTTAAGGATTTGGCAACCTTTATAATTTTACTTCCTAATAAATAGGATTCACTTGAAGGTGCTTCTCCAATCCAAACGGCTTCATCAGCAAATTTTACGTGCGGTGCATTTCTATCGGCAGTTGAATACACTGCTACGGTTTTAATGCCCATTTTTTGTGCGGTTTTCATCACCCTGATAGCGATTTCCCCTCTATTGGCAACTAATATTTTTTTCATATTTAATAAGACTAAAAGAATAAAGACCGCTTCGCTGCAAGAGCAAAGAAATATAAATTCTTGGTTCTTTTTATCTTGTATCTTTTATCTCTACTCGAATTCAATTAACAACTGTCCTTTATCAACAGCATCTCCCATCGCAACCGAAATGGTTTTAATAACGCCATCGCGGGGCGAAAGGAAACTGTTTTCCATTTTCATGGCTCCAAGAATAATCAGGTTGTCATTCTCTTTTACAGTTTGTCCTACCACAACACTGATTTCCAGAATCAATCCGGGCATAGGTGCTTTGATAAAATTGACTTGTTTGGTAAGTCCCGTTTCGAACCCCATTTCCTTAATCAAAATATCCAAAGGATTTGAAATGGCAACGGTGTAGGTGTTGTTATTTACCTTGACGGTGTAGTTTTTTTGAAGAAAATCAGAAGTGATAATTTCCGCTTGATAAGGAGTGTTTTCGTGTAGAACATGGAATTTATTCGTTTCCACACGCACTGCATCCAGTTGTGAAACACTTTCCTTTTCCAAATCAAACTGAAAAGTGTCGTTTACATTAACTTTATAACCAATACTCATTTGTTTCTATTTTAGAATCGTAAAAATAAGTAAAAGAAAACGTTTTCGTAATCGAAAAATAAAAGTTTTATGCTAAATAGATATAGTTATATGAAATAAATTTACAAGACTAATAATCCAAACTCTCTAAGGGTTTTAATTGGCTTTGAGTACCAAAACAATTCAAAGTCTTCCAAATTTGATTCGAAATCAGCTTTAACTTCTTGATAATTATAAATTTTAACATTCAAAACAGAAATTTTCAGCAGCATTTCAACCAACCATTCTCCTTCCTTTTTATTCGTTTGAATATTGAAACTTTCTTTTTTATCATGAAAAGTCAAAGTCATCATTTCCCAGGAATTTCCTTTTTTGGATTTGGTAAAATGTTCCACAAATGGTTTTCCGCCTAACCAAACGATTTTGGCTGTAGGCTTGATGTTGAAATCCTCCTCTTCCTGTAAAGCGTCAAATATAAAATCAGGGGAGATTTTAGTCTTTGGAATTTTAAACTCGAACCAATCCTGCAGTTCATAATCAAAACAGATTCCGTGCATGAAATTGAACAAGGATTTCTTGAGTCCAAAACTGAATTTATCATGATCGATTCCTGTTGCATCCGTATAATTGATATCGTTATTGGCGAAAGTTCCTATCGCTTCGGTTTCTTTCACTACACCAAATTTCTCCGGATACAAGCCTACTGGACTGTGCGCAGTCATCGCAAACTGATGCCAAAATCCGGATTGCAACACTCCAACTTCAAATAATTGACGTACCATTTCGAGACTGTCCACCGTTTCCTGAATAGTTTGTGTGGGATATCCGTACATTAAATACGCATGAACCATAACGCCTGCTTCGGTGAAATTTCGGGTGACTTTCGCCACTTGTTCTACCGTTACGCCTTTGTCAATTAGTTTTAATAATCGATCCGAGGCCACTTCGAGACCACCAGAGACCGCAATACAACCTGAAGCTTTTAGAAGCAAACATAAATCTTTGGTAAAACTTTTTTCGAATCGAATGTTTGTCCACCACGTCACTGCTAATTTCCTGCGAAGGATTTCGAGAGCCAAAGCGCGCATCAAAGCTGGAGGAGCCGCTTCATCTACAAAATGAAATCCGTTCTCTCCTGTTTGGGCAATCATTTCTTCCATTCTATCACACAATAAATTGGCTGCAACAGGCTCATATACTTTAATATAGTCTAAAGAAATATCGCAAAAAGTACATTTCCCCCAGTAGCAACCGTGTGCCATGGTGAGTTTGTTCCAGCGTCCATCGCTCCACATTCGGTGCATTGGATTCACAATTTCGATAACCGAAATATATTTATCCAAAAGTAAATCCGAATAATCGGGAGTTCCCACTTGCGATTGTTTGTAATCGTGTTTTAGGGAATTATTTTTGTAAACGACTTTTCCGTCTTCCAACAGAAAAGTTCTTTTATATAGCTTCTCGACTGCGCTCGAAGTGACAGCATTTATCAATTCTTCAATTGGTGCTTCGCCATCATCCAAAGTAATAAAATCGAAAAACTCAAAAACGCGAGCATCCGAAAGCGAACGCAGTTCCGTATTTGGGAAACCGCCACCCATTGAAATATTTATATTCGGATAATGCTTTTTGACCCATTGTGCGGAACGAAAAGCTGAATATAAATTCCCTGGAAACGGAACTGAAATCAAGAATAATGTGGGTTGAATGGTTTCGATTCTCTCTTTTAAAATAGAAAGAAGAACGGTATCAATGTACGTTGGCTCTTGTTGCAGGGCTTCATACAATTCGTCAAAAGAATTTGCCGATCTTCCTAAACGTTCTGCATAGCGGCTAAAACCAAAATTAGCATCGACACATTCCACAATAAAATCAGAGATATCTTCGAGATACAAAGTCGCTAAATGCTTCGCTTTATCCTGTGTTCCCATAGTTCCAAAAGCCCAATCTAATTCTTCTAATTGTGCAAACCGAGACGCTTCCGGCAAGAAATCTTCCTGACAAATTTGAAGTGCCAATGTTGGATTTTTCCCTTGTAAAAAAGCAATGACAGGATCTATAGTTTTAAGGTATTCATCTTGCAAAGCGTAAATACGTTTCGAATTATCTGAGACTTCTCCAACGTTAAACTTTAAACTTGCGACTTTAAACAAATTTTCAAGTCCTTCTTTTGAAAACAATTTCAAAATTACTTCAATACCCAAATCCGCCTGAACAGACTCAATATTTTTAGTATTCAGAAACCCTTTAATATATGCAGTTGCTGGATACGGTGTATTCAGTTGGGTAAAAGGAGGCGTGATGAGGAATAGTTTGGTTTTCAAAAGAAATAAGTTTGGTGCAAAAATAAGGGATAATTCTATTCTTTTCACAAAAGTAAAAGGCTACATTTTTATTTATTCTTTAGATTCAAATATAAAATAATGCATTTTTTAGTTTTTATGTAATCTGTAGATATTTAATTACATTTACGGTTGTTTAAATTAAACAAATGAATCTAAAATTACTCTTCCTTTTTTTATTATTTTCTGCTTTCTGCTCTGCACAAGAAAATTGTGACAATGGTATTGACGATGATGGTGACGGAAAAATTGACTTAAATGATAGTGATTGTATTTGCAATAACTCTGTAATAACTTCACTACTTCCGAATCCTTCTTTTGAAGAAAAAACAATTTGTCCTCAAGGTTTTGATGACATTCTGACAATCAATCATTGGACAAAAGGAACAATCCCATCTCCAGACTACATAAACAAAGACTGCAATGTTTTTAATACTATTTATACGAAAAATCTTGAAAATTTCCCAGACGGTAAAGGAATTGTGAGAGCTGTATATAAAAACAATAAAAAAGAATATATCGCTACTAAATTATCAGCTCCATTGGTTACTGGAGTAAATTATCAGTTAACACTGAATATTGCTACATTAATGGGTATCGAAACAAATAACTTAAGTAAACGTTTTGATTTTAATTTTTTAGCGCCTACTTATGTAACACTTTATGGATGTAACAAAAAAGATAATTTACCATTATATACCAATTCAGATCCAAGTTCATTTGACCAATCCTGGGTTGAAATTGGAAAAGTTTTATACCAACCACAAACTGTTTGGGGAGAAATAACAATTAGTTTTATCCCAAATATTGAGATTAACGCAATAATGATAGGACCAGAGAAAACATTACCTCCATCATTTAACACTGATTATGAGCCTTCTTTCTTATATGATAATTTAAGATTAAATACTTCTGAAAATTTTGGTGTTACTATTATCCAGAGTGGAAATTTCTGTAATAATGATTTAACATTGACTGCTAACCTGAATAAAACCCTGAATTTAGGAACAACTTTTCAATGGTATTTAAACGGGATAGCGATAAACAGAGGAACTAATAAATCTTATTCAATTCCTTCACTTAAAACAAATTTGGGGGAATATACTGTAAAAGTTACGTATGGAAATGAATGTTTCATAAGCTCAAAATTAACTGTAAACAATTCAATTCCCAATCCTTCTGTAACAGTAGTTCAACCTTCTTGTCAAGATACAAATGGTTATATTAAAGTTAATGAACCGGGAATAGAATATAGTTTTGATAAAGGTTTGGCTTTCCTTTCAGATGACAATTATGTTACAAAAGATTTGGTATGGCAAACAGATGCCAACTTTGTCACAAAAGAATACGGAAAATATTATATTCAAACAAGAACCAGTTCTGGTTGTATTTCTACACCTACAATTGTAACAATTGATCCCCCAATCTTACTAGACAGACCAGCATTTTCAACTATTCAACCAACTTGTAATTCAGGAGGAACTATCACTATAACCACCTCAGCATCGCAGTTTAGTTTTGATAATGGAACCACTTGGCAAAATAATGCTATCAAAACAAATTTAGCTTCAGGAAATTATTTACTAAAAATAAGAAATAGTAGCGGATGCGAATCTTTTGCACAAAGTGTCTTTCTCTTTCCGTTCTATATTGAATCTCCAGCTTATACTATATCGCAGCCTACCTGCAACGAAGGGGGAACTATTAACATTACCACACCCGCATCCGAATATAGTTTTGACAATGGAGAAACTTGGACAACTAGTTCAACTGCATCTAATTTACCTAATGGTTATTATAATGTTAGAATTAAAAACGAAAATGGATGTGTATCTAAACCTCATATATATCAAATTTATTTTAATGAGTATGTGAATTCTTACCCTGAATTCAAAGTTAATCAACCAATTACATGTAGTGAAACCGGAATTATTTCTTTTTTAAAACCCTCAAACAAATACAGTATTGATAACGGAAAAACGTGGCAGGAAACACCCATTTTTTCAAATTTAAAACCTGGCAATTATTTCTTAAAAACACAAAACGCATTGGGTTGCGAATCTCTTGTTTCTGAAGTTAAAATTAATTTTTATTTACCTAAACCTACATTCACCCTAGTAGAGGCATCATGTGCTACAAATGGTAGCATTACCATAACTTCTGCTGCAGCTTTTTATAGCTTTAACAATGGTGAAACATGGACAACAAATCCAACGGCATCTAATTTAGCTTCGGGTTATTATAATATAAAAATTAAAAATGAAATAGGCTGTGAATCCGATGTTGAATATGCCTATTTACCTCCTTTTTATCTTGATGATCTGACATTTAAAATAATTGATCCAAATTGCGAAACGGAATCAAAATGGAGTATCTCGATTACAACTCCTGCTGTATCTTACAGCTTTGATGGAGGAGTAACGTGGAGTACAAACTCAACAAAGTCTGGTTTAGATTTTGGAACTTACTTCTTAAAAATAAAAAATTCTTTAGGTTGTGAATCAAATTTTACTGCCGCTACTATAAATAATACTTATTTTCTAGAAGCTCCTGAATTTGTCGCTACACAACCTACTTGCACTACTCCAGGAATTGTTACCATAACTACTCCTGCTGAATTTTATAGTTTTGATGATGGAGCAACATGGAGTACAGATCCAAATCTCATTAAATATCCAAATGGTGCCGTAAGTGGCTTTATTAGGATTAAAAACAAATCAGGCTGTATAAGTGCAGCGAATGGATTTGTTCTTAACCCAAATTTCCTTGATAATATGGCTTATACAATAGTGCAACCAACAACTTGTGATAGCAACGCTACAGGAAGTATTACCATTACGACATCAGCCGCCTTATATAGTTTTGATGGTGGTTTAAGTTGGAGCACTAACCCTACAGCTTTAAATCTTCCAGTAGGATTTAAGTATCAACTAAAAATTAAAAATGCTGCAGGATGCGAGTCAGGAAATCTAATTACCGAAATAATGCCTTTTAAAATAAAAGAGGCTGATTTTATCGTTACTAATCCATCTTGTGGTAAAGGAGGAACTATTACAATTACCACACCGGCAACATTTTACAGCTTTGATGGGGGAGAAACTTGGGGGACAAACCCTAAAGCTACTAATCTACCTAATGGTTTTTATTATCCTAAAATTAAAAATGAATTTGGTTGTATCTCGGAAACTCTTAATTCAGTTCATTTCACCGAGGAGTATTTAACGGGATTTAATATTCAAGTTACTCAACCTACTTGCGAATCTGGAAACAGAGGAACTATAACAGTAGATCCTATGTTTGATCAATATAGTTTTGATGGAGGTATGACTTGGAGTCAATACAATACTGCTACAAATTTATCGGCTGGAAATTATTTAATTAAAGTAAAAAACAACTTAGGCTGTGAATCTTGGTCCAGAGTAGAAACATTATATCATTATTATTTACCAAATCCAAGCTATACAAAAACAAATCCTATTTGCGGAACAGGAGGAAGTATTTCAATAACCACTCCGTCAGCATTTTATAGTTTTGATAATGGTGCTACTTGGAGTACAAATCCTATAGCACAAAATTTAGAGGCAGGTATTTACGCAGTTATTATTAAAAATGAACTAGGATGCGAATCCTATCCTATCAACATTTATGTTCCACCATTTTTCCTAAATGCACCTTTATACTCTATAACACAGCCAAATTGTCAATCTTTAGGCACCATAAGCATAACTACAATTACAGCTCAATACAGTATTGATAACGGAATCACTTGGTATACTAGTGGAACTTTTAATAATTTGCAACCAGGATCTTATGATTTAAAAATAAAAAACAATTTAGGATGCGAATCAAATTACAGTTCAGTCTATCTTTACAATGTAAATCCGCCTGCTCAAAAACCTATTATTTCAATCCAACAGCCTAGTAGCTGTACTTCGTCCAAAGGAAAAATATCTGTAAATACTAATGCTAATCAATATAGTTTTGATGACGGACTTACATGGTCATCTAGCCCTACTGCTACAGATTTAGATCCAGGTGACTATTTTATTAAAATTAAAAATAGTTCTATCGGATGCCCATCTCCATCTGTTAAAGTAACTATCAATCCAGCTCTTGATGCAGTAGAAACACCAAATTATGTCATTTCTCAACCAATAAGTTGTGCGAATCCCTTTGGTTCAATTAGTATTACAACAGTTGCCTTTGCTTATAGTTTTGATAATGGATTAAGTTGGACAACAAATGCTACTGCTACTTATTTACCTTCCGGACCATATAAGATTAAGATTAAGAATTCTGCAGGCTGTGAATCAGAATCAGTTAGTATTCAAATAAATTTACCTACGGACTTTCCTACTATCCCAACCTATACTATTACTCAACCAAATTGTAATAATTCTAAAGGGAAAATTACAATTAATACTGTAGCATCTGAATATAGTTTTGATAATGGTATCACATGGAATACTTTAGCAGTTTCAACTTTTTTAAATTCAGGAGAATATTTTATCAAAATCAAAAATACTAATGGATGTATTTCCGATGCAATCAAAGCTACCATAATCTCTTTTATCAATTCGATACTGAAACCAACAATTAATACTCCCCAGACCTTTTGCATTCAACAAAATGCAACAATTAGTAGTATTGCAATTAAGGGTCAAAATATAAAATGGTATAATGCTTTAACTAATGGAACTCTTTTATCAAACACAACTCCACTACAAAACGGAACCACTTATTACGCATCGCAAACCATTAATGGCTGCGAAAGTGAAAGAATTCCTGTCCTAATAAACATTCAAAACACGCCTGCTCCAGCAGGAAATACAAATCAAACATTGTGTTCCAGTCAAAATCCAACTCTAGAAAACATTGTAATTTCAGGAAATGCGATAAAATGGTATAATTCAGCCAACGTTCTTTTGTCCAATTCAACTTCTTTGCAAGACGGCGTGACCTATTATGCTTCGCAAACAGAAAACAATTGCGAAAGCCCTAATAAACTAGCTGTTACTATTTCTCTAATAAACACTTTACCCGCAAATAATTATGAAGAATTATTTTGTGATGATTTGAATGACGGATCCGAGAAAGTGAATTTATCAGTTTACGATTCTAATTTAATTCCAAATACTTCAGGATATACTTTTTCTTATTATTCGACTTTTTTAAGTGCAGAAAATCAATTGACAGGTAATCAAATAACTAATTTTTCAAATTACAAATTATTTTTAGGCGACAACAAAATCTATGTCCGTATCAATTCAAATACTCCTTGTTATGCCATTGTTGAATTAAAACTAACTCTTGTATCGAAACCAATTATTACAATTCCTGATGTTGTACCCATTTGTGAAAACAATTCCATTACTATTGATGCTGGTTTAGGTTTCGACTCTTATTTGTGGTCAACAGGCGCAACGACATATTCGATACTTGTTGCAAATCCAGGAAATTATTCCGTTACCGTTACTACTAATTACAGTACAATTTCATGTTCGAGTACCAAGAATTTTGAAGTACGAAAATCAAACATTGCCAACATTACTTCTGTAGAAACACAAGATTGGACCGACAATCAGAATACAATTACCGTTTTTGCATCTGGCACAGGTGATTTTGAATATTCAATTGACGGGATTCATTTTCAGGACAGCAATCAATTTTCGGGATTGTATAGTGGCGAATATACCGTACATGTCAGAGACAAAAATGGTTGCGGAACCGCCACAGATGAAGTCTTTTTATTGATGTACCCTAAATACTTTACCCCAAACGGTGATGGTTTTAATGATACTTGGAATATTAAATTTTCAGATTTGGAAACCAACTTGACTGTGAAAATATTTGACCGTTATGGAAAATTAATCACAGAATTAATCCAAAATAACGATTGGAACGGCACCTTGAATGGATATGAACTTCCTTCCGATGATTATTGGTTTGTAATAAATAGAGCTGATGGCAAAGAATATAAAGGACATTTTAGTCTAAAGCGGTAGCAATTATAACCCAGCAAAAACTGATTAAACAGCACAGATGAAAGAAAAATTACTGCTATTATTTTTATTGTTAATTACACCATTATTAGCTCAAAATAAAAATCAATCGATCGGTTTTAAAGAAAATAAAGGCCAGATTATTGACCAAAAAGGAAAAGCGAATCCAGCTGTAAAGTACCTGTTAAATTCAAATGGACTAAATGTACAGTTAAAGAAAAATGGATTTTCTTATGATATTTATGAGATCAAAAAACATCCTATAAGACATTCGATAGAAGAAAAAAGAAGCTTTTCTCCTTTAGATTACAATAAAGAAAATATACCAGATTACACTTTAGAATATGTATTTCATAGAATAGATATCGATTTTATTAATTCTAATCCCAACGTAGAATTAGTTACAACAGAAGCTTCTGAAGATTACGACAATTATTACAATATCCCGAGTAAACCCGAAGGTGTTATTAACGTACATCAGTACCAACAAATTACGTATAAAAATATTTACCCTAATATTGATGTAGTTTTTTCAATTCCAAAAGACTCTTTGAAAACCGTGGAATATAATTTTGTGGTGCATCCAAACGGTAAAATTTCGGATATCCAAATGAAATTTAATGGGGCCAAAACGGAGTTAATTAATAACAAGATCCAAATGAATGTTCGTTTTGGTAAAATGGAAGAAACCCTGCCCGCTAGTTGGACAGAAGACGGGAAAGAGAAAAAGGGAATTACTATTGGTTACAAAAAAATAAAAAATAATATTTATGGATTTGAAACCAAATATTCTATTTCTGACAAAACCGTAATTATAGACCCAGTACCGGTGAGACTTTGGGGAACTTATTATGCTGGTAACAATAGTGAATACTCAACTGACATATGTAATGATAAAAATAATAATGTTTATATTTCAGGCTATACATCAAGCACAACAAATATAGCTACATCAGGATCTTTTCCAGTACCATATTATTATACTAATGGATTTATAGCTAAATTCGATTCAAATGGAACAAGAATTTGGGGAGTCTATTACTCCACTACTCCATCAACTATTAAAGTAGATTCTAATGAAAATCTATATTTCACTGGGAAAACTTGGGGAGAAACAAATGTATCAACTCCCGGTTCACATCAGCCACTACATGCTGAATATGACGATGCCTTTTTAGTGAAACTAAATTCATCCGGAATAAGAGAATGGGGAACTTATTATGGAGGTATTTCAGCCGATAAAGGAAATGACATCAGTTTTGACAGTGACAACAATGTCTATTTGGTTGGTGTTACAGGTAGCTATGGAAACATTGCCACAAGTAATACACATCAACCTTCTCATGCACCAGGTTATCTTGATGATGATGGTTTCATTGCTAAATTTACTACTCAGGGAATTAGAGTTTGGGGTACTTATTTTGGAGGAACTGATGGGGATCAAATTTTTTCGTCAAATATTTCTGATGATGGATTTTTATATGTAACTGGAAATACCTGCAGTACTAATGGTATATCGACTTCTAATTCTTATCAACCAAATATGGTTGGCTTTGCTTCTGGGATGATCGCTAAATTTACTTTAGATGGTCAAAGAGTTTGGGGTACTTATTTTAGTGGAAATACTAGTGCAACCATTACAAAATCAAAAATAAATAACAACTTATTATATTTTACAGGGATTACAAATAGCCATGATAACTTGAAAAGTGCTGGAACTTTTAATGAAAATTTCATAAATTTACCCCTAAATTTAGATTTCAGCAGTTATATTTCCAAATTTAATGTTACTACACAAAGTTTAGTTTGGGGTACTTATTTCGGAGAAGTAATACAGGATTTAAAGGTCAATTCAAATAATAAAATTTTCATTACAGGTTGTACAGATCAGGTAACAGGTATAGCGACTGCTGGATCATATTCTTCCAGTATTCAGAGACAGGATGCCTATCTAATAAAGTTAAATGAAATCGGACAAAGAGAATGGGGTACTTATTATGGAGGAAATGGTAATGAAGGAAATAATGGAGCTGCGGATGTTAATAATAAAATGTCGTTGGATCAGTTGGATAACATTTATTTAGTAGGTAATACAAACAGTACTACAGGAATTTCAACTCCGGGAGCACATCAAGAAAATTACATGCTAAATTCATTAGGTGGGCTATATAATATATATTTAGCCAAATTTCAAGATTGTCTTTCTTCTCCTGAAATCTCTTCCAATTCCCCAATTTGTATTGGAAATACCATAGAACTAAAAGCATCTGGCGGAACAAATTATGCTTGGACTGGACCAAACGGATTCACATCAATGGAACAAAATCCAACAATCCCTAATGCAACAGCTCTAAATAGCGGTCAATATTCATGTTTGATTACCGGAACTGGCGGTTGCGACGATACAAAAATAATTGATGTAATTTTTGGTGATGTTGAATCGCCAATTCCTAATCTTACTTCACTTCCTATAATTAGCGGTGATTGTAATACTGTAATTACTACAATACCAACAGCGACCGATAGTTGTGCAGGAGCGATTACAGCAACAACTACTAATGCACTATCGTATAACCTTCCCGGAACCTATACTGTGGTTTGGAATTATAATGATGGAAACGGAAATACATCAACACAAAACCAAACCATAACAATTAGTAATCAGCCGGTACCAATTTCAACTTCGCCACAAAATTTTTGCATTCAACAAAATGCAACAATTAGTAACATTGCAATTACGGGTCAAAACATAAAATGGTATACTGCTTTAACCAATAGAACTCTTTTATCAAACACAACTCCACTACAAAACGGAACCACTTATTACGCATCGCAAACCATTAGTGGCTGCGAAAGTGAAAGAATTCCTGTCCTAATAAATATCCAAAATACTCCTGCTCCAACAGGAAATACAAATCAAACGTTGTGTTCCAGTCAAAATCCAACTCTAGAAAACATTGTAATTTCGGGTAATCAGATAAAATGTTATAATTCAGCCGGAATTCTTTTGTCCAATTCAACTCCTTTACAAGACGGCGTGACTTATTATGCTTCGCAAACAGAAAACAACTGCGAAAGTCTTAATAAACTTGCTATTACCATTTCACTTATAAACACTTTGCCTGCAAATAATTATGAAGAATTATTTTGTGACGATTTGAATGACGGCACCGAGAAAGTGAATTTATCAGACTATAATTCGAAGCTGATTTCAAATACTTCAGGATATAGTTTTTCTTATTATTCGACTTTTTTAGGTGCAGAAAATCAATTGACAGGTAATCAAATAACTAATTTTTCAAATTACAAATTAGCTTTAGGTGAGAACAAAATTTACGTTCGCATCAACTCAAATACGCCTTGTTATGCCATTGTTGAATTAAAACTAACCCTTTTATCAAAACCAAAAATAACAATTCCAGATGTTGTTCCCATTTGTGAAAACAATACAATCACGATTAGTGCCGGTTCAGGTTTCGATTCTTATTTATGGTCAACAGGTGCAGCGACATCTACGATAGTTGTTGCAAATCCAGGAATTTATTCTGTTACCGTTACTACTAATTACAGTACAATTTCATGTTCGAGTACTAAGAATTTTGAAGTACGAAAATCAAACATTGCAACAATTACAGCTATTGAAACTAAAGACTGGACTGATAATGAGAATATAATCACCGTTTTTGCATCAGGTGAAGGTGATTTCGAATATTCAATTGATGGTACGCATTTTCAGGACAGCAATCAATTTTCGGCATTGTTTAGTGGCGAATATACCGTACATGTCAGAGACAAAAATGGTTGCGGAACCGCCACAGATGAAGTCTTTTTATTAATGTATCCTAAATATTTCACGCCAAATGGAGACGGTTATAATGACAATTGGAATATTAAATTTTCAGAACTAGAAACTAACTTGACTGTAAAAATATTTGATCGTTATGGAAAATTAATCAAAGAATTAATCCAAAATAACAATTGGAACGGAACCATGAATGGATATGCCCTTCCAGCAGATGATTATTGGTTTATCGCAACAAGAACAGATGGAAATGAATACAAAGGACATTTTAGTTTGAAACGATAAAAAATTATCAAAATTTATGTTCTTTTTTGCTGACCATCAACAATGAAAATAGAGAAATACAGGCTGCCGTACTCAAATAAAACCCAACATAAGTCAAACTATACTGAGTTGCTAACCAAATTGCAATCATAGGAGCAAAAGCAGCTCCAATGATTCCTGCCAAGTTAAATGCTAAAGAAGTTCCTGAATAACGAACCGTTGTAGGAAACAGTTCAGATAAAAAAGTTCCTAAAGGACCGTATGTGAATCCCATCAAAGCCATTCCAACACATAAAAATAAAGTCACAAGAACTGTATTGCCGGAATTCAAGAAAAAAGAAAATGTAAAACCAAAAATAGCAATAGCAATTGTTGCGTAAATAAGCATTTTTCTTCTGCCAATACGATCCGCAATTAAAGCTGAAACAGGAATGAAAAGTGCAAAAAACAATACCGAAAACAATTGCATCAATAGAAAATCTCTTTTGGAATAACCCAAATCAGAAGTTGCCCAGCTAAGTGTAAAAACCGTCATGAGATAAAAAACCAAGAAAGTAGTAATCGCTGCAAATGTGCCAAAAATTAGTTGGTTTTTATAAAATTTCAGTAAAGTAAAAAATGGGATATTAACTTCTTCTTTCTCTTTTTTAGCGTTTTCGAAAGCAGGAGTTTCGGTAATCTTTAATCGGATATAAAAACCTACAACAACCAATAATGAACTCGCTATAAAAGGAATCCTCCATCCATAATCAAGAAAATCTTCGGAAGTCATTGTATCTGTCAAAATCAAGAAAGTACCACCCGAAAGCAATAAACCTATTGGTGCTCCCAGTTGCGGAAACATTCCGTACCAAGCTCGCTTATTAGGTGGAGCATTTTCGATAGCCAGTAATACCGCTCCTCCCCATTCGCCACCTAAACCAACTCCTTGACCAAAGCGACATAACATTAATAATAAAGGAGCTGTAATTCCAATACTGGCATAACTTGGTAAAAAACCAATACAAACTGTTGAAATCCCCATTGTTAATAACGCAATTACTAAAGTGGTTTTACGTCCAATTTTATCACCATAATGACCAAAGACCGCAGAACCTAAAGGTCTGGAAAGAAAAGCTATTGAAAATGTCGCTAAGGATAACAAAACGGAATTAGTACTATCATTTGAAGGAAAAAACAATTGAGGAAAAACTAAAACTGCAGCATTTGCATAAATATAAAAATCAAAAAATTCTATAGTTGTGCCAATTAAACTGCCAAAAAGAACATGTTTTAAGGAGTTTTTATTTGAATGCTTTAAATTATCTTTCATAAAATTGTTAATTTTTTTGATAAAAATGACACTATTTTTCGAAAGTAACAAATATTATAGTTCCAATTATTATTGGTAATTTAGCAACATATAAAACTTTATTATGCCAACCGACTGTATCAGCTATCAGAATTCAGGATATTTCTCTTCTTTGATGAATGATTATTTAGAAAAAAAAACAAACTTACAATCCTTATACAACCGATTTCCAACACTTGAGAACTTTGAGGCACAAATCCAAGAAAAGCAAGCAAACTTCAATGAGAACGGTACTCATAAAAGACAAATATTAGTTTCCACATTAGAAAAACAATATTCAAAAGTTGAAACATCGGTTTTGACCAAACAAAATATTGCCGCTTTAAATAACCCAAATACATTTACTGTTACAACAGGACATCAGTTAAATTTGTTCAGCGGACCTTTATATTTTTTGTATAAAATCATTTCAACTATTAATTTGACAACCGAATTAAAAGCGAAATATCCAACCTATAATTTTGTACCCATTTACTGGATGGCGACTGAAGATCATGATTTTGAAGAAATCAATTATTTCAACTTTAAAGGCAAAAAATTCCGTTGGAACAAAGAAAGTACAGGTCCTGTTGGCCGCTTGTCTACTGAAGGTTTATATGAATTTCTTGAAGTATATACTTTGGAATTAGGCTCCAGTACAAATGCAGATACGCTAAAAAAACTGTTTGAAGATTCCTATCTCAATCACAATAATTTAGCCGATGCTACTAGATTTCTGGCTAATGCGCTTTTTGGCGCGTATGGTTTGGTTATTTTGGATGCGGATAATGCTGACTTAAAACGCAACTTTATCCCTTTTGTAAAAGAAGAATTGCTACAACAATCCTCCCATAAATTAGTTTTGGAAACTGCTGAAAAATTAAAAGAGTATACAGTTCAGGTGAATCCTCGTGAAATCAATTTATTTTATATCGAAGATGATTTACGAGAACGTATCATCTTTGAAAACGATACCTACAAAGTAAATCACACTAAAATTGAGTTTTCTGAAACAGAAATTCTAACATTATTAGAAAATCATCCAGAGAAATTCAGTCCAAACGTGATTATGCGTCCATTATATCAGGAAGTGATTTTGCCTAATCTTTGCTACATTGGCGGAGGTGGAGAAATTGCCTATTGGTTGGAGCTAAAATCCTTTTTTGCTGCTGCAAAAGTAACTTTTCCAATACTTTTACTTAGAAACTCTGTGCTATTAGCCACTGAAAAGCAAGTTAAAAAAGCAGACAAATTAGACTTGAATTGGGCCGATTTATTTTCAAAACAAGCCCATTTAATAACTACTAAAACCAAAGAATTATCAGATTTCCCAGTCGATTTAAGGCATCTTAGAATCCAATTGCAAAAACAATTTAGTGCACTTTATGAAGTAGCAAATAAAACAGATGAAGCCTTCATTGGAGCTGTAAAAGCGCAGGAAGCAAAACAAACCAAAGGATTAGAAAATCTAGAGAAACGCTTACTGAAAGCACAAAAAAGAAAGTTAAGCGATATTTTACAGCGCATCACTGAGTTACAAAATGAGTTATTCCCCAACCAAAGTTTACAGGAACGACAAACTAATTTTTCGGAATTTTATTTGGAATACGGCGAAAATCTGATTCCAACATTGGTTAAACAACTCAAACCATTGGACAATAAATTTGATATTATTGTACTTTAATCAGATAACCGTTATTTGAATGCCTAATTTGTAAAAATAATCAATAAAAAAAAACTATTTTTGCACAAAATTTAAAAAATAAAAGATGGCTACTAATAGAACATTTACAATGATTAAGCCTGATGCTGTTGCTAACGGACACATCGGAAACATACTTGCAATGATTACAAATGCAGGTTTCAAAATCGTTTCTTTGAAATTAACACAATTAACTGTTGCTGATGCACAAGCTTTTTACGAAGTTCACGCTGCAAGACCTTTCTACGGTGAATTAGTTGAATTCATGTCAAGAGGACCAATTGTTGCTGCTATTTTAGAAAAAGATAATGCTGTTGAAGATTTCAGAACTTTAATTGGTGCTACAAACCCAGCTGAAGCTGCTGAAGGAACGATCCGCAAAGCATACGCAACTTCTATTGGAGAAAATGCAGTTCATGGTTCTGATAGCGATGAAAATGCAGCTATCGAAGGTGCTTTCCATTTTGCTGGAAGAGAGCAGTTCTAATTATAGTTTCTTAGATAGTCAGATTTTTAGACTACTTAGATTCTTTAAAAGTAAAACCCGCTTCAATGAAGCGGGTTTTACTTTTAATGTAATTTTTAGCTCTTTTAAAATATCATTTTTTTTTTTAAATCTTAATATCTAACAATCGAAAATATCTAATCTATTCTAAAAATCTAACTATCTAAGAAGTCTAACGCAAAACCACATCTTTCACCACATCACGTCTTAATTCCTCATTAATCATAGCCACAATTTTAGACTTTCCGTGACTTAATTCTTCACGCAAAACAGACGAAGTCAACTCTACATACAACGTACTTCCTTTCAAAACTACATTATTCGTATAGCTGTTCACGCCATTACCCATTAGGTTTTTCCACGCATCTTTCACGTCAATTTGATCCATTCCGGGTTGCAGTTTATTCACTTGGATAATCTGTTTCAAAACATCCCCTATCGTACTTTGATTATTTAGTCGTTTTGCCATCGCCCAGTAAATTTATTGGTGTTGCTTTCTTGTAATGATATTCTGTTTTTTCCTTGTTCAACAGCACTAATTCTTCCGCTGACACAGCAATTAACTCCTCACTCCACTTCATGTAAGGCGTAGAATAGTCTAAAAAAACTTTGTCATCCGCAAATCGAACCGTTACGTTTTCATACGTATCATTCACTAAAAAAGTTCCGTCTAATTGCGGCATCACTTTCTTCCGAATCCCTTTATTATTCTTTATTTCAAAATAATCATACACTTCATTCATCCCGTATTCCTTATCCTTTATGGAATCAAAAACAACCTTCTCCACTTCCCAATATCCATTTATTTTAGAAATGTCTTCTGGCTTTACCTTTTGCTGACACCCCACAAAAAGGAATGCAAAAAATAGAATGCTAACTGTCTTTTTCATATAATTATTATTTTTAGGAGCTGTTTCCTGCTTTTCGCTTCAATCTTTTTATCCGCTGAAAAAGCGTCTAAAAAGGATTTACGCTGCAATCAGGGCTAGGGAATTTGAGTTAAATCAAGTTTGCTCTAATTACAAAGTTACTCTTATTAAATTCAAAGAAAACAAAAATAGTGGAAACACATTAAACTATTTTCTATATTTTTGGTCTTAAAGGAATTAGAAATAAATCAGTAGTAAAATGTCAAAAATAATCTGTAGTCTGCTCATCTTATTATTATTTTGTAGTAGCTGCAGTTCCGACACTCCTGAGCCAACTCCTAATCCCACAACTGAAACACTCTATTTTCCACCTTTAACTGGTACAACTTGGGAAACAAAATCTATAGCAAGTTTAGGTTGGAAACAAACCGCTGTTCAACCGCTATTAGATTATTTAGAACTCAAAAATTCAAAATCCTTCATCATTCTTGTTAACGGCAGAATCGTAATGGAAAATTATTTCAATGGTCATGACGCTAATGCTTTTTGGTATTGGGCAAGTGCCGGAAAAACGCTAACTTCAACTGTAATAGGAATTGCACAACAAGAAAACCTAATCAACATCAACAATAAAGTTTCGCAATACATAGGAACCGGCTGGACAAGTTTGCCTTTAGCCAAAGAAAACTTGATTACAAACAAACACCTACTCAACATGACTTCCGGATTAGATGACAGTACAGATGGTGTTGATCCAGCAAGCCTAAAATTCAAAGCCGATGCAGGAACGCGTTGGGCGTATCATAATGTATATGTAAAATTACAGGATGTGATTGCGCAAGCCAGCGGTCAAACCTGGAATTCCTATTTCAATACCAAATTGAAAGATAAAATAGGAATGGATGGCGCGTGGTTTCAATTAGGCAATAATTCTGTTTATGGAAGTAATACTCGCTCCATGGCACGCTTTGGTTTGTTAATCTACAACAAAGGAAAATGGGAAAGTAACACGATAGTGAATGAGAATTATTTAAATGAAGCTACAAATACTTCACAAAATATAAATCTGGGATACGGCTATTTATGGTGGCTAAACGGAAAATCAAATTATCATTTGCCACAAAGCCAACTCCTGTTTAACGGTAGTTTAATACCAACAGCACCAGCCGATATGTATATGGCATTAGGGAAAAACGATCAAAAAATTTATATTATTCCAAGCAAAAAAATGGTCGTTATCCGAATGGGCGATGTTGCAAATCCAGACAATCCAACGTTTGCCTTATCCGATTTTGATGAAGTTTTATGGCAAAAAATCAGTGCATTATATCAATAAATCTACTTGCTTTTCAAACTTTTCATAAAACCCAAAACAAAGGAAACCAAACCCATTATCAATAAAAAATAATAAAAACCAAGACTTTTATCTCGGACAAGATTTGCCAATATAAATGAAATGATGCTTACTAAATAAAGATACATCGGAGGTGTATTTTTTAATGAAGAGAAATCCATTCTAATTATTATTTAAAAAAACTATCTACAAACTCATATTTATTAAAAACCTGAAGATCTTCAATTCCTTCGCCTACACCTATATATTTTACAGGAATTTGAAATTGATCGGAGATTCCAATGACAACACCACCTTTTGCAGTTCCGTCAAGCTTAGTAACAGCCAAACAAGTAACTTCAGTAGCCGCTGTAAATTGTTTCGCTTGTTCAAAAGCATTCTGACCGGTTGAGCCGTCCAAAACTAATAATACATCATGTGGTGCATCACCAACGACTTTTTGCATTACTCGTTTTACTTTGGTCAATTCATTCATTAAATTAATCTTATTATGCAAACGACCTGCCGTATCAATAATAACAATATCGGCATTTTGCGCCACAGCTGATTGCAAGGTATCAAAAGCCACCGAAGCCGGATCACTTCCCATTTCTTGACGAACAATAGGAACGCCTACTCTATCCGCCCATATTTGCAACTGATCTATGGCTGCGGCACGAAAAGTATCGGCTGCACCAAGAACCACATTATAGCCTTGTTTTTTAAATTGATACGCTAATTTACCAATGGTAGTAGTTTTTCCGACACCGTTTACCCCAACGACCATCAAAACATAAGGTTTGGTCTGAATTGGAATTACAAATTCACTGGCTTCTCCAGTATTTGTCTCTGATAATAAAGCAGCAATCTCTTCTCTAAGAATTTGATTAAGCTCCTCTATACCTAAGTATTTATCTGAAGCAACACGATTTTCGATTCTGGTGATTATTTTTAATGTTGTATTTACACCAACATCTGAGGCAACTAGGATTTCCTCTAAATTATCTAAAACCTCATCATCCACTTTTGACTTTCCGGCAACTGCTTTGGTTAACTTCGAAAAGAAATTTGTTTTTGATTTTTCAAGACCTTTGTCTAATGTTTCTTTTTTCTCTGATGAAAATATTCTTTTGAAAAAACTCATTGTATAAATAGTATTAAGAATGAAGTATTTAAGTCCAAAGAACCAATACGTTTTCTAACGGTAAATATAGAAAATAAAAAAGCTACTTCCGAATGAAAGTAGCTTTTCTATATAATATGAATGTTGATTATTTCTTTTTCAAGAATTCGTCAACTGATTCCGGTGTCATAATAGATTCTACGAATGTATATGCACCTGTTTTTGGAGATTTCACCATTTTGATGGCTTTTGACAATCTCTTAGAAGCTGTTTGTAACGATGCTACGGTTTTCTTTGCCATGATTCAAATGTTATTAAAATTTAAATAAAATTTTCAAATGTAGAACATTTGAGATTTTTATCAAAATCTCTAATTATTACTTAATTTCTTTGTGAACAGTTACACGTTTCAAGATTGGATTAAATTTTTTAATCTCTAATCTGTCTGGTGTATTTTTTTTGTTCTTTGTTGTAATGTATCTTGAAGTTCCTGCAACACCAGTAGTCTTGTGCTCAGTACATTCTAAAATTACCTGGATTCTATTACCTTTCTTTGCCATCTTGCTATTTTTTTATTTTGGAAGGGATTATTTAATAAATCCTTCTGACTGCGCTTTTTTCAAAACTGCAGCGATTCCATTTTTATTAATTGTTTTTATCGTAGATGCAGCTACTCTTAGAGTAATCCATCTATCTTCTTCTGGAAGATAAAAACGCTTTTTAACTAAGTTTACAGAAAATTTTCTCTTAGTTTTGTTCATAGCGTGAGAAACGTTATTTCCTACCATCGCTCTTTTACCTGTAAGGTCACAAACTCTTGACATTATACTTATCTTTTATCGTTATTCAAAATCAGGGTGCAAAGAAAAGAAAAATAAACCTATTAACCAACAATATTATCGTACATTTTTTAAAATTTCTTTCTGTAATAGTTCTAAACTTTTAATTACCGCTCTATCTATCACTTTTTCACGGGGTTGCCCAAAATTAAATTCTTCAACAATTATTTCATTTGGCGTAGCCAATGCGATAAAAACAGTCCCTATTTCCGCGTTTGAGTCTCCTTTTGTCGGTCCGGCATTTCCCGTTGTCGCAATTGCATAATCCGTTTTCATCATCTTTTGCACGCTCAAAGCCATTGCCGAAACTACCTCTCTACTCACCACAGAATATTCGTCTATAAGACTTTTGGGAACTCCTAAAACATTAATTTTTACTTCGGTTCCGTACGAAACTACACTGCCTTTAAAATATCCCGAAGCTCCTGATACGGATGTTAAAACTTCTGCAATCTTTCCTCCCGTACAACTCTCGGCAGTGGAAATGGTTTTATTTTGCTTTGTAAGCATTTTTCCAACTACTACTTCAATCGTTTCGTCATCATCAAAACCAACAATTATGTCATGAATAAGTACATCAAGAGAAGCTACATTTTCATCAATAGCCGCTTCTAATTTTTCCTTATCGGTACCTCGTGCTGAAAGCCGTAAACGAACTCTCCCGGGACTTGGTAAATAAGCTAATTTTATGAATTCAGGAAGATTGTTTTCCCAATCTTCAATTCGTTCCGCCACCAGACTTTCGCCCTGTCCATACGTCAGAATTGTTTTATGGATAATGTAAGGGCGTTTGTATTCTCGAACAACTTTTGGAATGATTTCATTTTCTACCAAATATTTCATTTCATAAGGAACTCCCGGAAGTGAAATATAAACAGTATTTTCCTTTTTCATCCACATTCCTGGCGCCGTACCCACCTGATTGTGAAGTACCGTACATTTTGAAGGAACCAGTGCCTGATCTTTATTAATTTGGGATGCCGTTCTATTCATCACGCGCTCTATAAGCTCAATTACGTGCTTTTCGACTGCTTCATCAATCACTAACTCGTCTTCAAAATAATCGCAGAACGTCTTCTTGGTAACATCATCTTTAGTTGGTCCTAAACCACCTGTTATAATAACCAAATCGACTTTGTTTTGAAGCGATGCAAACGTATCTAAAATGTGTTTTTTATCATCACTAATCGAAATCATTTCGTTGATTTCAACACCAATTTTATCTAATGATTTGGCAATAAAACCAGAATTCGTATCGACAATTTGACCTATTAAAATTTCGTCACCAATGGTAACTATGGTTGCTTTCATTTTTTTGCGATATTTTTTATGGGATTGCAATTTTAAAAGAGAAGTGTGTAAAATAGCACATTCAGTTTTTTTTTGCGTGAGGGATAGTAGTGAAAATCCTCTCTCGTTTTTTAACGAGAGAGATTACTTCACCTAACAATTATTTTCATAGGAGTTCAGTGAACTTCGTTTGTAACGGATAGCCCGACCCACTTTTTCAGCGGGTCACGCCACAATATTACAAATCGAAATCTTTTTTGATTTCTTTGATAGCGTCGTTAACTTGGTTTTTTACGCTCTTAAAAGTTTCTTTGATGTCTTTCTTTTTACCTTCGGCTTTGGTCCATGCTTCGACTTGAAGAATCTCTTCAAAAGCCACATTTAATCCC
The DNA here is from genome assembly GCF_003312425.1 of Flavobacterium psychrolimnae. GTDB lineage: Bacteria > Bacteroidota > Bacteroidia > Flavobacteriales > Flavobacteriaceae > Flavobacterium > Flavobacterium psychrolimnae. The sequence continues at coordinate 163,099 of NZ_QNUX01000004.1, forward strand.
ATTAAATCAAGCGTTGGTTTTATCTTATGTGCATAAGCATAAGCATGCTTGTGGTCTTTCTTTTTTATTCCTTCTTTGATTTGCAGCAAATCATCTGGAACTTCGGTAACGAATAAAGTCAGAATTTCATTTACAAATTCCGGATCGTTGTCTGAAAGTGCGTACACTTTTGAAAGGTTGTAATTTATAGCCATTATTTTACTTGTATTCTAAATAGTTGTTGTCCTTCTAAAAATCCTTCTAAAACGTCATCCGGCTTTACCGCAGCGACACCTTCTGGGGTTCCGGTAAAAATAATATCGCCAATTTTTAACGTAAAAAACTGAGAAACATACGAAATAAGCTCGTCAATTTTCCACAGCATAAAACTAGAATTACTTATTTGAACCGTCTTATTATTGTTGGTTAATTCAAAAGTAATATTTTCTAGTGAACTAAATTGATTTTTTGGCAAAAATTCACCTATAACCGCCGAGCCGTCAAATGCTTTTGCTTTTTCCCAAGGCAGCCCTTTTGCTTTTAATTTATCTTGTAAATCACGAGCGGTAAAATCGATTCCGACACTAATTTCGTCATAATATTTATGCGCAAATTTAGGCTCAATGTATTTACCCACTTTGCTTATCTTGACAATAATCTCAATTTCGTGGTGTACATCTTCCGAGAATTCCGGGATTACAAACGGATGTTGTTTCAACAATACAGCCGAATCCGGTTTCATGAAAACCACAGGTTCCGTTGGTCTTTCGTTATGCAATTCCTCTATGTGATTGGTATAATTTCTACCGATGCAGATTATTTTCATTTCTTAATTAATTCAAAAATTTAATGATTGAAAGATTCAAAAATTAGCTTAATTTATTATTCAGCTTTCGAAGTTTAATGGCCGTCAAAACTTTCTTGGTATACAACGGAAAATCAGCGTTTTGAATCCAACTGAAATAACCAGGTTCTGTTTCCAGAATTTTGTCCACCTTCACTCCTTTATGCTTTCCAAAAGTAAAAATTTCTTCATTGTCTTTGTCAAAAGCAATCATTCCTGCAAAATCAGCTATTTTTTTTCGAGTTGTAAACTCTGATAATGATTTCATGTCGTTTTCCAGTTCCGGATAACGGTCCAGTTGCGCTTTCAAAATTTCATAAGTCGCCATCGTATCAGCTTCTGCAGAATGTGCATTTTCAAGCGTTTTTCCGCAGTAAAACTTATGTGCCGCGCTTAAAGTTCGCTCTTCCATTTTATGAAAAACAGTTTGCACATCAACTGAAACTCTGTTTTTCATATCAAAATCTACGCCGGCACGTAACATTTCTTCGGCCAATAACGGAATATCAAAACGATCCGAATTAAATCCAGCCAAATCACTGTCCTTAATCATATTGTAAACTTGCGTCGCTAATTCATTAAAAGTAGGTTCATTTGCTACTTTTTCATCGGTTATGCCATGAACAGCAGTAGTTTGAGCGGGAATTGGAATCGTAGGATTCACCAACCAGGTTTTGCTTTCTTTGTTTCCGTTTGGAAAAACTTTGAATATTGAGATTTCTACAATTCTATCTTTACCGATGTCAATTCCTGTGGTTTCAAGATCGAAAAAGCAAATTGGTTTATTGAGTTTAAGTTCCATTTTTATATTTTGTGTGGATACAAATATAGAAATTTGGGTTTAATTTCGTTTAAAGTTCAACGTTTAAAGTTCCATAAAACCTCAAAAAAAGAAAACCCGATTGATTTTTGAAAATCAATCGGGTTTATATTGTAATTATATAATTTTAAACATCTCTGTTTACATCAAAAGCTTCTAAGTATTCAGCGACTCTTTTTACAAAACTGCCTCCTAACGCGCCATCAACAACTCTATGGTCATAGCTGTGCGACAAGAACATTTTCTGACGAATCCCAATAAAATCTCCTTCTGGAGTTTCAATTACGGCCGGCATTTTACGGATTGCTCCAAGGGCTAAAATTCCCACTTGCGGCTGATTTAAAATTGGCGTACCAAAAACACTTCCAAAAGTCCCTACATTGGTAACCGTATAGGTTCCGCCTTGCGTGTCATCCGGTTTTAGTTTCCCCGCTTTTGCGCGACCACCTAAATCGTTTACCGCTTTGGCCATTCCTACTAAATTCAATTGATCCGCGTTTTTAATAACGGGAACAATCAAATTTCCATTTGGTAACGAAGCCGCCATTCCAAGGTTGATATTTTTCTTTTTGATTATATAATCCCCATCAACAGAAATGTTCATTCCAGGATAATCTTTCAGCGCTTTCGCAACCGCTTCCATGAAAATTGGCGTATACGTCAATTTTTCACCTTCTCTTTTTTCGAAAGTATTTTTATTTTTCTCTCTCCATTTCACAATATTCGTCACATCGACTTCAATAAATGATTGTACGTGAGCCGAAGTTTGTACTGAAGCGACCATGTAACCCGCAATTAGCTTGCGCATTCTATCCATTTCAATAATTTCATCACCACCACTTACAGATACCGGAGCCGCTTTTTGTACAACTGGAGCTGCCACTGGTTTTTGAACTGCTGCCACCGGAGCCGCAACTACAGGTTGGCTTGCTCTATTTTTTACGTAGTCTAAAATATCATTTTTAGTTACTCTTCCTTCTTTTCCTGTTCCTGAAATTGATGCTAATTCAGCTACAGAAACTCCTTCTTCTTTAGCAATATTTTTAACTAAAGGCGATAAAAATTTTTCAGAATCAGAGAAATCTACCGGAGCCGCAACACTTTCTTTGGCAGCATCCACTGTTTTTACCACTTCAGCAATAACCTCAGGAGCAACTGCTTCTTTTACAATTGACACCAATTCTCCACCTTCAGTTTCAATAATTGCGATGGTCTGACCAACCTGAACCAAATCATCTTTACTGAACAATTGTTCCACTAAAATCCCCGAAACTTCACTTGGCACTTCACTGTCTACTTTATCAGTAGCAATTTCAAGTACGGCTTCGTCCGCTTCAATTTTGTCTCCAACTTCTTTTAACCAGTTTGTAATGGTTGCTTCCGCAACGCTTTCTCCCATTTTTGGAAGTTTTAATTCAAATCTTGCCATATTGTTAACCTAAAAGGTGATATTGATTTTCAGTTTGCGAAATTACTAAATATTTCAAATATAAATTACATTAAATGTAATTTTTTACTCTATTTTTATAATCTCACCTCTCTCGTTACTATTGTTACTTCCTATTAAAAAATTAGCGGTTTTAGGTATAATTTTAAAGGTAATCCCTTTATTCCTTGACGATTCGAGAATTGCGATACATTCTTGAAAAGAAATGAATTCGTTATCTAAAATAATTTCCACTGCTTTTTTGTTTTTAACAGAAGACGAAATTACCATTTTTTCTGTTTTTAAATCGTGAAACCGGACTTTATTTTGCAAAACAAGACGCAGTTTTTCTGCTAATTTTTCGTTCGTCGAGTACAGCAGATATGATTTTGGAACTGTTTTTATTACAGATTTCCCTTGAAACATTTTTACCAAAGAAAAAAACACGATTCCAGCCTTCATAAAAATCGAGAATAACGCGGAAACACGAAAATGCTTTTTGTAAAAGAAATTCATTGCTTCCTGAAACCGCTTCATATACGTTTCGTCCTTAACGGTACTTTCTCCTTTATAGTGAATTACGGTCGTTTCATGGAAATAAAAATTGGATTTTCCTTTTTGCAAAATGCGATATGACAAATCGATATCATCGGAATACATGAAACAATCTTCGTCAAATCCGCCAACTTCAAGATACAAATCCCTTTTTAAGAACATAAAAGCACCAACGAGAATGTCTACTTTTCCAGTTTGATTTTCGTTTAAATGCTGCGCATAATATTTACCGAATATTCTAAATTTTGGAACTATTTTATACAAACCCGTAACCTTTGTAAATGCGACCCAAGGCGTTGGAATACCACGTTTGCTTTCTGGTAGAAAATTCCCGGCTCCATCAATGAGTTTACAACCCAAGACCCCTAAATCCGATTGTTTTTGGGCGAAAGCCAATACTTTTGTAAACGTATCTTCGGCGACAACCGTATCTGGATTCAGAATGCAAATATATTCTCCTTGCGCTTGGGCTACGCCAATGTTATTCCCTTTTGGGAAACCTAAATTTTCATTGTTTTGAATGAGTTTGACGTTTGGAAAACGTTGCTTCATCATGGCACAACTGTAGTCAGAAGAATTATTATCAATTACAATTATTTCTCCGTCAATGGTTTTTAAAGCGTTTTCAACACTTAAAACACATTGCTCCAGAAAATAGCGAACGTTGTAATTGAGAATGATGACAGATAATTGCAAAGCTTATTTTTTTAATTTTTTGGGATTTTGTTTCGTATTGAAAACTCTTAAAATCACAATACTTTCTTTCTCTATTGAGTAAACAATTTTAAAACTCCAAATGGCTGCAAATCTAACTTTTTCTATATTAATTATTGGTTCAACCGGAAATTTATAGGGAAAATTCGGCAGAGAATTTGCCAAATCATAAATTTCATTAAATACTAAAATAGCATTTTGAGGACTTTCTTTTTTAATGTACTTATAAATAGCTTCTAATTCATTTGATGCTTTTTTATTCCAAAGAACCTTCATTGACCTAGAATTTTTTTTCTGACTTCTTCACTTGAGTAGGTTTCTAAATTCCCTTCGCTCAATTGATGCAGAGCCTCATGAATATCTTTAGCATATTCTTTTTCAGAAATAGGATTTCCTTCTGCGTCATAACCAATAACGTTCTCTTCATCAAGAAGTTTTGCTATTTTGCTAAGAATCTTATTGTCATTAATATTTAAGATTCTTTGTGTGATATTGATTTTTAAAGTCTCCGTTTTCATAATACAAATTTTTCAACCACTCAAATATACGTTTTTTTCAGAATATTAAAAACACAAACACTTCCTACACCTTAGCCTCAATTACCTCAGTAAACTTATGTTTTCATGCGTGCTGAGTCAACTTAGTTTACCGTAAAAATACTTTGAGAAGAACTAACAAAGATCACAAACGAAAGCGCAAACGCAATCGGCAAATAAAGGTAACTCGAACTCTCATAACAATTTAAATTCTGATTTTTACGTTAAGAATTCAGTACTTTTGCCGACTAATCACGAATCCCAAGAAATAATTCATTGAAAAAGATATTCTTATTAGTCCTCTTGTTTACCATTTGTACTTCACAAGCTCAAATTTCAGGTTGCACCGATCCACTTTCTAAAAATTACAATCCTGCCGCAACTATTAATGACGGAAGTTGTGCGTATGTTTCGGTAAAAATAAAACCAAAATATTCCGTTAAGCTGAATGCGCTTTTAAAAGAAACGTCCAGCTTAATACATAGTGATTCGCTGTTATGGACTAGTAATGACAATACGGAAACGGTTCTTTATGGCATGAATGCAAAAGGTGTCATTCAAAATAAAATCCAGCTAAAAAATGTCACCAATACCGACTGGGAGGAAATTTCGCAAGACAACGACTATTTTTATATTGGCGATTTTGGAAACAATCGTACTGGAAACAGGAAAGATTTGCAGATTTTAAGAATTGAAAAAAAATCGCTTAACACAGAGAAACAAAAAATTGATACCCTTTCGTTTTCGTATTCCAATCAAAAGGATTTCAAGAACAATAAAGTGAATGCAACGAATTTTGATTGTGAGGCATTTATTGTTTCGGGAGAAAATATTTACTTGTTTACAAAACAATGGAAAGAGAGAAAAACCAGCGTATATCAAATTCCGAAGATCCCCGGAAAACATATTGCTCAACTCAAAGAATCCTACAACGTGGATGGATTAGTAACCTCAGCAACGTTTCTACCCGGAAAAAAGCTGCTAGTTTTGGCTGCCTACAGCAGGTTTTTATCACCTTTTATGTATCTGTTTTACGATTATAGTGGTTCCGTTTTCTTTTCTGGAAATAAGAGAAAAATCAATATTTCCATGCCTTTGCATCAGGTGGAAGGCATCACTACTCAGGATGGACTTCACTATTATTTAACCAATGAAAATTTCTCCAGAAAACCAATTATTACGGTCTCCCAAAAGTTGCATCACTTTGATTTAAGTGCGTTTCTAGGTAATTATCTGAAATAAAAATTGTTAATGATACCTTAGATTCAACTAAACTATTGGCAAATCGGTATTTAATAGCTTACTTTTGCAAAAAATTTAGCCTTGTGAATTACCTTTCTGTAGAAAATATCTCGAAATCTTTTGGTGAACGTACGTTGTTTAAAGACATCTCGTTTGGAATTAATAAAGATCAAAAAATTGCCTTCATAGCCAAAAATGGTTCTGGAAAAACGACTATTATGAGTATCATTAATGGTCTTGAAGAATCGGATACCGGACAAGTTGTATTGAGAAAAGGCATCAAAATGGCTTTCCTTTCGCAAAATAATAACTTGAAGGAGGAGTTAACGATTGAAGAAAGCATTTTCGCGTCGGATAATGAAACGCTGAAAGTGATTGAAGCCTATGAAAAAGCATTAGAAAATCCGGAAGACGAAGAAGCCTACCAAAAAGCTTTTGACGGAATGGATCAGCACAATGCATGGGATTTTGAAACGCAGTATAAGCAAATTTTATTCAAACTGAAATTGGAAAATTTCAAATTGAAAGTGAAAAATCTTTCAGGTGGACAGAAAAAAAGATTGTCACTTGCTATCATTTTGATTAATCGTCCTGATTTATTAATTCTGGATGAACCTACGAATCATTTGGATTTAGAGATGATTGAATGGCTGGAAAGCTATTTTGCTAAAGAAAATATTACGTTGTTTATGGTGACGCACGACCGTTTCTTCTTGGAGCGTGTTTGTAATGAAATCATCGAACTGGACAACGGAAAATTATACCAATACAAAGGAAATTACTCCTATTATTTAGAGAAAAAAGAGGAACGCATCGCATCCGAAAATTCGAGTGTGGATAAAGCACAGAATCTTTTTGTGAAAGAACTGGAATGGATGCGCCGTCAGCCGAAAGCTAGAACGACCAAATCGAAATCGCGTCAGGATGATTTTTATGAAATCAAGGAAAAAGCACAAAGTCGCCGTCGCGAAAATAAAGTAGAGCTTGAAATTAATATGGAACGCATGGGAAGCAAGATTATCGAGCTTCACAAAATTTCCAAGAAATTCAAGGATCATGTGATCATGGATAATTTCAGTTTTGATTTTCAACGTGGTGAACGTATTGGAATCATTGGAAAAAACGGAACAGGAAAATCGACTTTCTTGAATTTATTGACCGGAACTTTGCCACTTGATGGTGGAAAAGTAGTGATTGGTGAAACAATAAAAGTGGGTTACTACACACAAAGCGGAATCAACCCAAAACCGGGTCAGCGCGTAATTGATGTAATTAAGGAATACGGAGAATTCATTCCGTTGATGAAAGGAAAATTGATTTCGGCTTCGCAATTGTTAGAGCGTTTCTTATTTGATTCTAAAAAACAATATGATTTTGTGGACCGATTGAGTGGTGGAGAATTGAAACGTTTGTACTTGTGTACCGTTTTGATTCAGAATCCGAATTTCTTGATTCTGGATGAGCCAACCAATGATTTAGATATTGTAACGCTTAATGTTTTAGAAAGCTTCCTTTTGGATTATCCGGGTTGCCTTTTAGTGGTTTCTCACGACAGGTATTTTATGGATAAAATTGTGGATCACTTATTTATTTTTAGAGGTGATGGTGTGGTGGAAGATTTCCCTGGAAACTATTCTGATTTTAGAGCTTACGAAGACAGTACTGATGTGGCTCAAAAAGAAGAAAACAAAGCGGAAAAGAAAGACTGGAAACAAAACAATCCAACTGGAAACCTGACGTTCAACGAGCAAAAAGAATTCCAGAAAACAGAACGAGAAATCAAGGATTTAGAGATTCAGAAAGTAGCTATTGAGCAATTATTCTCAGATGGGAAAATTGCAGAGGCTGACATTGAAAAGAAAGCTAACGAACTGAGAAACATCATCAATAAAATTGAAGAGAAAGAAGAACGCTGGTTTGAGCTTTCAGCAAAGATAGAAGGATAGAATTAGTATTCAGTGTTCAGTCGCAGTTTGCAGTAACAAACATTAATAATATTCAGGATTAGACCCACAACAAAATTTTGATTTTGTTGTGGGTTTATTTTTGTAACTTAAACGATTGAAAGTTTCACTTTCGGATTATGCACAACCAAATTAATATATAAAACTGCAAATTATGATTATGGAAAACAAAAGAGGTATTGGCATCATTCTCACAGTAGTTTTTTTATTGCTAATCCCTTTAGTAGCAATACAGTTCACAAATGAAGTAAACTGGACCCTGTCCGATTTTGTGGTTGCTGCTGTCTTATTGCTCGGCACTGGCCTTGTCTGTGAGTTTGTCATGAGAAAGATAAAAAAAACCAATCATCGAATAATTCTTTGTGGAGTTATTATGGTAGCGCTTCTCCTTATTTGGATAGAACTTGCAGTCGGCCTTTTCGGGACAGAGTTCGCCGGATTGTAGACTCTAAACCGTGATTGCGCATTTATAATCCCGCTCTTCGAAGTATACAATAATTCTTGATATGCTACTCAAACTTCTCTGACTTTGCGCCCATAACAATGAGCAAAAAAATAAAAAATATAATTATGAAATGGACAATTTTATTATCGATAATATTATTATTCGCATGCAATAAGAAGGAAAATCAGCGCACTACTATTGTGAATGACACTTTAGTAACGATTCCTGAAGCGACCAAAATAGTAAAGGCTGAAAAGCCAGAAATTCTTTTGCCTAAGCAATATTCTAATACACGTTTCAAAGAAGTAACTGTGGAACGTATAGACGAAAATAAATTTCGAGTACGCGGAAAAGGGCAAATCTTTGAGGCAAATTTCAACTGGATTATTGAAGACGGACACGACGAATTAAAGACGGGCTTTCAGACAACTGATGCGGGAGCGCCCGACTGGGGCAACTTTGACTTTACAATTACTGTTGAGAAAAAAAGAGAGAATTCTAAATTAACCCTTGTTTTATTTGAATCAAGCGCTAAAGATGGTAGCCGTCAACATGAACTACCAATTGTTCTATTTTAAGTTTAGCCCGCTCTTAAAAGCTTGCAATAGTTCTTGGTTGAGCTAAGTAAATGTCTTTGACTATGTGCCCGCAATAGTAGTGATAAAAAACCACAACAAAATCCAATTCTGTTGTGGTTGTTTTATTCTGTGACTATTTTTAATTCCACCTTCGGGGGTTAGGGGGATTTCTACCAAGGAATCGGATTGTAATCTTTTAAAAACTTTCCGCACCAATGCTTTCCTGTATTGATTCCGTCAAACAACGGATCCATCACTCGTGCTGCTCCATCCACAATATCTAATGGCGGCTGAAAATCTTCTTCTTCCTGTTTTCTTTTAGCTAATTCTGCAGGATCTTCGTCGGTTACCCAACCCGTATCAACAGCATTCATAAAAATGCCGTCTTTTGCCAAGGTTCCAGAGGATGTGTGCGTTAGCATATTCAAGGCAGCTTTGGCCATATTGGTATGCGGATGACGGTCTTCTTTGAAAAAGCGATGAAATTTCCCTTCCATTGCTGATACATTGATGATGTGTTTTTTTCCGGTGTTGTCTTTCTTCATCACTTCCGAAAGGCGGTTGCACAATACAAAAGGTGCTACGGAATTCACCAACTGCACTTCAATCATTTCTGTGGTTTCAATTTGTCCCAATCGCAAACGCCAGCTGTTGGTTTTTCGCAAATCAACTTGTTGCAAATCGGCATCAAGTTCTCCTTCTGGGAAAACTTCATTCGCCACCAAAGCATTATCAAACGAATACGGAATCTGGGATAATTTGGCGGAAGCCCGCAACCCAATTCCAGGTTCTGGTCCGTGCCAAGTCACCGGCATATTTTGATTAGAGGAAGCGCCTGCTGTCAATACTTTTAATTCATCCAAACAATTGGTATGATCCAGCAATAATTCTTGCGCTTGTTGTGGTAAAGAAGCGATAGAACGCTCTTCATTTTCCATTAAATGGGTATAAAATCCAGCGGGACGTCTCACCGTTTGCGCCGCATTATTAATCAGAATATCCAAACGCTCGTATTTTTGCTCTATAAAATTGCAAAAAATCTCCACACTGGGAATATGTCGTAAATCCAATCCGTGAATTTTCAAACGATGTCCCCAATCCATGAAATCGTCTTCCATAGAAAAACGCAAAGCGGAATCCACCGGGAAACGAGTCGTAGCAATAACGGTTGCTCCACCACGCAATAGCATCAACGTAATGTGATAGCCAATTTTTAAGCGAGAACCAGTAATAACAGCAACTTGTCCGTTTACATCTGCGGTTTGGAAACGTTTGGCATAATTAAAATCACCACAATCCGTACACATCGTATCGTAAAAATGGTGCATTTTAGTAAACTCCGTTTTACACACGTAACAATTTCGTGGAGTTTCCAGTTCCAATTGTTCCTTGTTCACAAGATCATTGTACGCCAATAATTTTGGCGCCATAAAAATACTCGCTTCGCGCGCATGACGAATTCCTGTTTCCTTTCGGGCGGTTCGATCGCGTTTTTCCATTTTGCGTTTGGCAGCCTCTTTTCCGTCTTTTTTTCTACGGGAAAGTTCGTCACGATCGGGTCTGGAAAACATTCCTGCCGCTTTGATTAAAGCCGTTCGTTGTTCTTTTGGAATATCAAATATTTGGTCGGTATCGGTATTCAGTTGTGCCAAAATAGCGATGCATCGGTCAATTTCTTCCGAGCTTATCGCAGTTTTATGTTCTATTTGTTCAGTCATTATCGTAAAAAATGGATATTATTCTTGTGCAAATTCCAAGGGTGCAAATATAGCCTTTTTAAAGTCGGAAAGTTTCAAGGTAATACAGCCGAAAATCCAAGCGTGAAGATGATCCTATTGCATTTTGACTTTCGGCTATTATCTTACTATCTTCGCACCCACTTTGCAACTATCTTTATGTTATTCCAAATAAAATCGTATTTACAATTCCTTTGGCACTCAAAAAATGAGCATGCCGTACATTCTCCGTTTGTATTTAGTTTATTGACAAAATGCTTTTATGACAAAAAATTAAAACCGGAATATGCTGTTTTAAGAAAGTACCGAAACTCGCTTCTAGCAAACAATAATACCATTGAAGTTACTGATTTTGGTGCGGGTTCGAAAGTTTTTAAATCCAATACAAGAGTAATTTCCAAGATTGCAAAAACGGCGGGGATTTCTCCAAAACGAGCCGAATTATTATTTAGAATCACAAATTATTTTCAGCCAAACAGTACTTTAGAAATTGGAACTTCGTTAGGATTGGCTACTTCGGCACTTTCTTTAGGGTCTCGAAGCGTCGGGAGAAAAGCAAAAATCACAACGCTGGAAGGTTGTCCGGAAACTGCAAAAATTGCTCAATTACAATTTGAAAACTTTAATTTGGATAATGTAAATCAAATCGTAAATGAATTTAGTAGTTTTTTGGGTGACATCCAACTTCAAACTTTAAACTTCCAACTTATTTACTTTGACGGTAATCACTCTAAGAAAGCCACTTTAGACTATTTCGAATTACTACTTCCTACAATTACTAACGAAACGGTTTGGATATTTGATGACATTCATTGGTCGCCAGAAATGGAAGAAGCTTGGGAAATAATCAAAAAACATCCAAATGTGACCGTAACCATTGATACGTTTCAGTGGGGATTGGTATTTTTCAGAAGGGAGCAACCCAAAGAGCATTTTATCATTAGAATGTAACGCAAAAAAAATGACAGCCATCCCTGACTGCCATTCTTAATGTAGAATAACCAATTCTTTATTATTTCTTCTTTATTCTTTAGCTCTTTTCATTTCTCCTGATTTAGCTCCCATTCTGTTCAATGTGTACATTGGTGCGAATTTTGCTTTTAAACCAGCAATTTTTCTGTTGTCTTCAGATGATAAACCTTCTTTTTCAACAGTATTTTTTCTGCTATCTAATGCTTCATACATCAATTTAATTTCATCCCAGTCTTCACGAGAATATTTATCTTTATTATCCTCAACAGTATGTACAAATTGTTGGTATACATTATGAATATTAGCTGCATTTACCCAACTAAAGTTCATGTCCTCACCCATTTTTCCTTCACCAAACAAGGAATTTCTCATTTGTTGTTTTGTGTTTGGTGCAGTTGCAGTTGCAGCTACTTGTGCAGCAGCATTTTCAGCTTCAATTTTAGCTTTCAAAGCTTCATATTTAGCTCTACTTGCATCAAGACGAGCTTGCGCTTCTGCATTGTCTTTCATGTCAGCAATAGCAGCTTCAGCTTCAGCACTTCTTAGTTGGTAAGATGCTTCAATTCCTTCCCAGTTTTCTCTAGCGTCTTCAGCTGTTACATTACCTAATGAATCTACGTACATTACATAAGTGTCCACTTTTTTACCTGCTTGTTCCGCTTTTTCATCTTTACAAGATGTAAATCCAATAGCGATTACCGCTAATCCTAATGCTAATTTTGTATTTTTCATAATTTTTGATTTGATTAATTATTATTAAACAAATGTAAATAACATTACACAATAATCAATATTTAACCAATAATTATATAACTTATTTAAATAATTGTGAAATAAAAAATATAAAAGTGTGAATTATACAAATTGATATTAAAATTGTGTAAAAAAACAAATACGTATTTTATGTATAAATAAAGACAAATCCCAAGCATGTAAGAAGAACATTCTGAAACCGTCAAAATTTCAATGCAGATATAGTGTAACAAATTTAAAAAACGACTACTTATTAATAATTCAAAAGTTTTTGTACTTTTAAAATCTAATTTAATAGCAGCCTGCGCAAAGTCAAAGGTCAAAAATCATATATTCTAATGGCAAACCCGTTAATCAAAATAACCAATATCAAACGAAATTTTGTTCTGGGAAATGAAATCGTTTATGTTCTTAAAGGCATTGATTTAGAAATAAATAAAGGCGAATATGTAGCATTAATGGGACCTTCAGGATCTGGAAAATCAACTTTAATGAATTTATTAGGCTGCCTGGATACGCCAACATCCGGAAGTTACATTCTGAACGGAAAAGACGTCAGCCAAATGAAAGATGATGAATTAGCCGAAATTCGAAATAAAGAAATCGGATTCGTTTTCCAGACTTTCAACCTTTTACCTCGCACAACTGCGCTAGATAATGTGGCTTTACCCATGATTTATGCCGGTTTTTCAAAATCCGAAAGAAACAAACGCGCCACCGAAGTGTTGGAACAAGTAAATCTTGCAGATAGAATGGATCACCAGCCCAACCAACTTTCAGGAGGTCAACGCCAGCGTGTGGCTATTGCCCGTGCTTTGGTCAACAAACCGTCCATCATTCTTGCCGATGAGCCAACCGGAAACCTTGACAGCAAAACTTCGCTTGAAATTATGAAACTTTTTGGAGACATACACGCCAATGGAAACACCGTGATTTTGGTAACGCACGAGGAAGAAATTGCCGAATATGCCCACAGAGTAATCCGTTTGCGTGATGGACTGATCGAAAGCGACACTACAAAATAATTTTTTTTCAGGAGCTTTTTCCGGCTATCCGCTTGTATCTCTTTCTTGTCATTCTTCCTTTGTCTGAATAACAAGAAAGAGGATACCGCTTTTATCCGGGCTAGGAAATCCTACTTAAAATTGCGTCTACAATTCCAAAAAAAACCTTTCCAAAAATGAAAATCGCCATACTAACCTGCGAAAAACTTCCCGACCTAAATCCCGAAGATCAAAAAATAATTCCGGCATTGGCCCAACATAATATTCAAGCTACCGCCGCTATCTGGAGTGACAAAACCATAAATTGGTCTGAATTTGATTATTTAGTCTTTCGCAATACTTGGGACTATTTCGAGAAAGAAACCGAATTTAAAATTTGGCTTAACCAAATAGCGCAACTGGAAATTAAAACACTGAATCCAATTGTAACAATCAAGCAAAATATCCATAAGTTTTACTTGCGTGAAATGGAACAGCAAGGAATTACTATTTTGCCTACTGTTTTCATTGACAAAACAGATGCTCTTAATCTGGCAGAACTCATTCCGGCACATTGGTACAAAGCGGTTATAAAACCAGCATTTTCAGCAGGTTCCTATCTGACCGAAGTTTTTGAAATTTCCGAAATTCAAGCAATAAGCGAAAAATATAAAAGTATTGCCGCTGAGAAAGAGTTGCTTTTACAGGAATTCATGCCTGAGATTCAAACATTAGGAGAAACCTCTTTTATCTTTTTCAATAAAAAATTCTCCCACGCGGTCAATAAAAAACCCGTTGACGGAGATTTCAGAGTACAATCACTTTTTGGAGGAAAATATACTTTGGTTCATCCAAGTTCAGAAATGATTCAGAAAGCCCAAAAAATTGTCGACACTTTTCAGGAAGATCTTTTATACGCCAGAGTAGACGGAATTCTTATTGACAACGAACTTTATTTAATGGAAATTGAATGCATTGAACCCGATTTATATTTCAATCTGAGTGAAAACGCAATGGAACGATTTGTTGCAGAAATAGTGGAATTAATAGCTTAATTTTATATACTTAAAACAGCATTGATTAACTCTTATGTTTGAATTAATGAGCAGTTAAACGAGTTTAATATCGTACTATTGAATGTATGCACTACCAATAAACATATAAGTCGTGTAAGCATTAAACCTTAAGTGACCTTATTAATATTTAAGTTATATAAGCTCAACTAAAATTAAACTTATATGACTTATATGTTAAAAAATGCGACATTGTTTTATTCTTATTGCTTAGTTACATTTGCAGCTTGAATTCAATAATTATATTTTAGATTTATGATTTTTATTCACAACTATAAATCTGTAATCTAAAATCGTTAATCAACAATCTAAAATCAAAATGAAAGTATATACAAAGACTGGAGACAAAGGAACAACGGCACTTTTTGGCGGAACCAGAGTCCCAAAAGACCATGCCCGCATAGAAAGTTATGGAACCGTTGACGAATTAAATTCTCATATTGGTTTGATTCGCGATCAGGAAATGAACAGTCATTATAAAGAAATTCTTATCGAAATTCAGGATCGTTTGTTTACTGTTGGCGCTATTTTAGCAACGCCACCGGAAAAAGAAGTGATGAAAAACGGTGAACTTCGTTTGAAAAAACTAGGAATTATAGAATCCGATATTGAATTATTGGAAAATGAAATTGACGCTATGGAAGAAGCATTACCGCCAATGACTCATTTTGTACTTCCTGGCGGACATACCACTGTGTCATATTGTCATATTGCACGTTGCGTTTGTCGCAGAGCAGAGCGCTTAGCAGTACATTTAAGCCACAATGAACCTGTTGCTGAAATCGCAATTAAGTACTTAAACCGACTTTCTGACTATCTTTTTGTGTTGGCACGAAAGTTGTCTCATGACTTAAAAGCTGCCGAAGTTCAATGGATTCCGAGAAAATAAGATTTTTGATTTCAGATTAACGATTTTTGATTTCAGATTTTTTAAAACTTAAAATTCATATTTAATAGATTAGATTGATTTAAAAGATTTGAATATCATTTTTTTTAAATCAAAAATCGTTAATCTCAAATCAAAAATCAGCAATCAATCAAACGTTCTTAACTTTAACTAAAAATAAATCAATTTTTACTTGTATTTTTCAGTAAAAAATTTATTTTTGCACAAAACTAAATCGACAACAGATGTATTGGACATTAGAATTAGCATCCTATTTAAGTGATGCCCCGTGGCCTGCTAACAAAGACGAACTTATTGACTACGCTATTAGAGCAGGAGCTCCATTAGAAGTAGTAGAAAACCTTCAATCAATCGAGGATGAAGGCGAGATATATGAATCAATGGAAGAAATATGGCCAGATTATCCTACGGACGAAGATTATCTTTGGAACGAGGATGAATATTAAAAGGTAAACCAATAAAAAAGTCTCAAAAGAGGCTTTTTTTTGGTTTAAATTTACAGAATTACACAATTAGAAATAAAAAAATATCATGAGTTTCATAAACAGTATTATTAAAGTCTTTGTTGGCGATAAGTCACAAAAAGATGTCAAAGCTTTACAACCTTATCTCAACAAAATAAAAACTTTCGAGGAACCACTCAAGGCATTATCCAATGATGAACTTAGAGGAAGAACGATCTTTTTTAAAGACAAAATAAAACAAGCTCGTTCAGAAAAAGATGCGAAAATCGCAGCACTGAAACAAGAGGTGGAAAGCATTGTAGATATTGACCAAAGAGAAGATATTTACGTAGCCATTGACGCTCTTGAAAAAGAGGCCTACGATATCTCCGAAAAAACATTGATGGAAATTCTTCCGGAAGCTTTTGCAGTGGTTAAAGAAACAGCAAGACGTTTCAAAGACAATACACAAATCGTGGTAACGGCAACTCCAAAAGACCGTGAACTTTCAGCAACAAAAAGCTACATTACTTTAGATGGAGATACTGCCATATGGGCAAATTCATGGAGTGCTGCTGGGAAAGAAATTACTTGGGACATGATTCACTATGACGTACAATTAATTGGCGGAATGGTTTTACATGAAGGAAAAGTAGCTGAAATGCAAACAGGTGAAGGAAAAACATTAGTGGCAACTTTACCGCTTTACTTAAATGCGTTAACTGGAAACGGAGTGCATTTAGTAACTGTGAATGATTATTTGGCAAAAAGGGATAGTACCTGGAAAGCACCATTATTCGAATTTCACGGGATGACAGTGGAATGTATTGACAATTACCAACCAAGTTCAGAAGGAAGAAAAAAAGCATACGATGCCGATATCACTTACGGAACCAATAATGAATTTGGTTTTGATTATTTGAGAGATAATATGGCGCATTCACCTGCCGATTTAGTACAAAGAAAACACAATTATGCTATTGTCGATGAGGTCGATTCTGTATTAATTGATGACGCCAGAACTCCATTGATTATTTCAGGACCAGTTCCACAAGGAGATCGTCATGAATTCATGGAAATGAAACCAAAAATTGAAAACTTAGTAAGTTTACAACGTCAATTAGCAAACGGTTTCTTATCTGAAGCTAAAAAATTAATTAAAGAAGGAAAAACTAAAGAAGGTGGTTTCCAATTATTAAGAGCTTACAGAGCTTTACCAAAAAACAAAGCATTAATTAAATTTTTGAGTGAAGAAGGAATCAAACAATTGCTTCAGAAAACAGAAAATCAATACATGCAGGATAACAAAAGAGAAATGCACAAGATTGATGAGGCATTGTATTTTGTTATTGAAGAAAAAAACAATCAAGTTGAATTGTCAGATAATGGAATTCAATATCTTTCTGGAGATACTGATGCTGACTTTTTTGTACTTCCAGACATTGGAACTGAAATCGCCGCTATCGAAAAGAAAAAATTAGATAAAGACACTGAAGCTGAAGAAAAAGAAAAATTATTTCAGGATTTCGGTGTAAAAAGCGAGCGTATTCACACCTTGACACAACTTTTGAAAGCTTACGCTTTATTCGAAAAAGATGTAGAATATGTAATCATGGACAACAAAATCATGATTGTTGATGAGCAAACGGGTCGTATCATGGACGGTCGTCGTTATTCTGACGGATTGCACCAAGCGATTGAAGCCAAAGAAAATGTAAAAATCGAAGCTGCAACTCAAACCTTTGCAACCGTAACGTTACAGAATTACTTCAGAATGTACAACAAACTGGGAGGAATGACTGGAACTGCCTCTACGGAAGCGGGCGAGTTATGGCAAATATATAAACTGGACGTAGTAGAAATTCCTACGAACAGAGGAATGGCCAGATTAGACAAAGAGGATTTTATTTATAAAACAACTCGTGAAAAATTCAATGCCGTTATCGAAGACGTAACTGAATTGTCTAAAGCAGGAAGACCGGTACTTATTGGTACAACTTCGGTAGAGATTTCAGAATTATTAAGCCGAATGTTGAAAATGAGAGGCGTTGTACACAATGTCTTGAATGCAAAAATGCACAAACAAGAAGCACAAATTGTTGAAGAAGCCGGAAAACCTGGAGTAGTAACTATTGCAACTAACATGGCTGGTCGTGGTACCGATATTAAATTATCTGCCGAAGTAAAAGCCGCTGGTGGATTAGCAATTGTAGGTACGGAACGTCATGATTCGCGTCGTGTAGACCGTCAGTTACGTGGTCGTGCAGGACGTCAAGGTGATCCTGGAAGTTCTCAGTTTTATGTTTCTCTTGAAGACAACCTGATGCGTTTGTTTGGTTCTGAAAGAGTGGCTAAAGTGATGGACCGTATGGGATTACAGGAAGGTGAAGTGATTCAGCATTCTATGATGACAAAATCTATCGAACGTGCTCAGAAAAAAGTAGAAGAAAACAACTTTGGAGTTCGTAAGCGTTTATTAGAATATGATGATGTTATGAATGCGCAACGTGAAGTAGTTTACAAACGTCGTCGTCATGCCTTGTTTGGAGAGCGATTGAAATTGGACATTGCCAACATGCTTTATGACACCTGCGAACTTATCATTGGAGAAAATAAAGCGACTAACAATTTCAAAAACTTTGAGTTTGAATTGATTCGTTATTTCTCTATCACATCACCAGTTACTGAAAGTGAGTTCACGAAGTTGAGCGAAATGGAATTAACAGGAAAAGTGTACAAAGCAACTTTAGACTATTATACAGAGAAAACGGAAAGAAGCGCCAGAGAAGCTTTCCCAATCATAAAAAGTGTTTACGAAGATAAAAACAACCAATTTGAGCGCATCGTTGTTCCGTTTACAGATGGAATAAAATCGTTGAATGTGGTTACTGATTTGAAAACCGCTTACGAAACGCAAGGCGCGCAATTAGTGGCTGATTTCGAGAAAAACATCACGTTAGCAATTGTAGATGAAGCTTGGAAAAAACACTTGCGTAAAATGGACGAATTGAAACAATCGGTTCAACTTGCCGTTCACGAACAAAAAGATCCATTACTTATTTACAAACTGGAAGCCTTCAATTTGTTTAGAGCCATGATTGACAATGTGAACAAAGAGGTAATTTCATTCTTGTTCAAAGGAGATTTACCAGCTCAGGAAAACCAACAAATTCAAGAAGCGAAAGAAGTTGCTCCGGTAGAAGATTACACGACTTCAAAAGATGAAATCGTAAGTAGCGAAGCTGCAAATCGTGAGGCTGGAGAAACGCAACAACGTCAAGTTACCGAAACTATCGTGAGAGATATGCCAAAAATTAATCGCAACGATACTGTTACGATTCAAAACGTGGCCAACGGACAAACACAAGAAATGAAATACAAAAAAGCCGAAAGCCTAATCGCTTCAGGACAATGGGTTATCGTGAACTAATAACCGTTTCAATTCCTTATTATTACATTCCCCAATTACGAAAGTAGTTGGGGAATTTTTTTTGGAGCTATTCCCGCCATACGTTTCAATCTTGTGGGGCAAAACGAAAGCCCCACAAGGATTTACACTGCTGTCGGGGCTAGGGATTTTGCAGCAAATAACTCTGTTTACGGTTTCCCGTACTAATCCTGTAAGTAAAGAATATATCTTTGAGAATAAATGAAGTACTATTTTATTTATAAGTATTTTCAGCGATTTATTTATATATTTGAAAATAAATAAAATCTGATGTTTACGAGGCCTATCTACCCAATTTCGGGATGATAAGTCTGATTTTATAAGACAGATATAAGTTATGTATCAGTTCAACCTAAATGACGCATAAAAAAAAGTTTTAAACAACTAAACATTCAAAAAAATGAGATGTAGTAACTGCGGAAAAGAAACTCCATTTAGTGGGAAAGTGTGTCATTGGTGTAACAGTGACAAGTCAAATGATCAACAAACACATAGTAAGATTGTTGTAATATCAATAATTATTGTGCTTTTTCTATTTTGGAAATGTTCTTAAAAAATAACCACATAATAATAAATTTTATAAATAATGAAAATAACTGTTCGAGAATTAATCGAAAAACTAAAAGCAGAAAACCAAGATTTAGAAATTTACTTTGGCGGACTTGAATTTGAACGCTTAAATGACCGTAGAAATGAATTACAATTTGAATTCACTCAGTTAGTTTATCCAGATGATCAAGGTAACGTAGTAGTTGAAAATCATTTAAAACCAAAACAATCCAAACTAAAATAGTCTCTGGTGTTACTGGACGATATTGTCCTTTTGACTTTCCATGCTGTCATCTTGCTAAATGATATCTTCCATTCTCAATTTTAATTCTAATTTCTTGATTTTCAAAAATCATAATAAATACTTTTAATTGTGTTTCTGACTTTAAAACGGCGCAGAAACTAAACCGAAAATTATAATAAACAAAGAACCGAATGCCTAACAAAACGTAAAAAATAACTTTAAACTTTAAAAATGAAAAACATAATTACATTACTTATCTCTGTTCTCTTCTTAGTTTCTTGTGGGAATTCAAAAACGGAAAATGAAAATGACTCTAATAAAAATATAATTGATGTAAAAACAATTATTGGGAAGACTGAAAGTGAGATTGAAAAAATACTTGGAAAATCAGAAAATAGTGAACAAGTTTCTCCAAGCAACACACCTTGTAAAGATATTCCTTGTGAAAAAAAGTTTTATCAAAAAAATAAATTTGAAATTGTATTTATTGATGGCAAATCAGACTGGATAACAATTAATAATATCTCAAATTTTGACTTCAATTCAGAAAACATAACATTATTAGGATTGTCGTCAACAGTACCAAATTTTGAAAACACTATATCTATAAAATGGAACGATATTGAAAATATAAATGATGTTACTTTCTTTAATAATGGCGAAAATAAAATTGAGTATATCTATATTAAAGCTTATACAAAATAAACAAAAACACATCGCTCCGTAAAGTATCCCTAAAAACAAATAAATTTTTCGTAAATGATGCGCAAATGTCTCTGACTTTGCGCAATTTTAAGAATCTGTGCACACAACGATAAAACACTTAATAAAAAGAAAATACTACATGTGATTGCTTCGTTCCTCGCAATGACAAAATACACCGCTAAAATCCGATAGCTAATGTCTTATTTTACATGCAACGCAAACAATAACAATGTCATAACGCAACCAAATCCCCTTTTTGCTATCTTTATAAAAACATTAATCAATGAAAAAAATAGTACTTCTCCTGCTTGTTTCATTTCTATTCATTTCCTGCTGGCCAACAACAGATAACGGTGAATTTGCACGTCAAGAATACAAACCAGTGATTATTGACCGCAGCACTCTGGAAAATTCCATTGCTTTTCAAAATGCACAACCCATTATCAAATCGGGGAAAATCTATATCAAGGACGATTTAATGTTTATTAACGATGTCAATAAAGGTTTTCATGTTTATGATTACACGGATCCTAAAAAACCAATCCGACTCCATTTTATAAAAGCTCCGGGCGCTACTGACTTAGCCATCAAAGGAAATACGGTGTACATCAATCAAGCAGTCGATTTAGTCACTGCCACTTTCAATCCTGCCACCAAAATTTTTACGGTTACCAACAGAAACAAAAATGTATTTCCGCAAAAGCAAGCTCCCAACGGCTTATATGGCTACACTAAAGAAAATGAAATAATAATCGATTGGACATTAATCAAGTAACACATGAAAAAAATTATATCCTTCGTAGTACTAGTATTTATAATGGGTTGTTCGGACAGTGACAGCGCACACAACGGCGACACAGGACAAGGTGGTTCACTTGCTGTTTTTGCCATAAAAGGCAATTATTTATACGGCGTAGACCAAATGAAACTAAATGTATTCTCGCTAATCGATTATGAAAAACCCGTAAAAGTCAATGAAATCCCAATAGGTTTTGATATTGAAACCCTGTTTTCATATGGAGATAATTTATTTATTGGATCTAGAAACGGAATGTTTATCTATTCAATCACCAATCCTGAAAACCCAACGAAGTTGTCCAGTGTGCAACACTTTACCGCTTGTGATCCTGTGATTGCCAATAGCACTCACTCCTATGTAACCTTGAACTCGAACACAACCTGTGGCAACAACACTAACGTTTTGCAGGTCTATGACACCAAAGATCTAACGAATCCAAAATTAATTCATAGCAGAACACTTTCGCAACCTAAAGGCATCAGTTTTTACACCGCAGATTATTTATTGGTTTGCGATGATGTTATCAAAATATTCAACATTCAAAATCCTGTTGAACCTGTTTTGGTTCATTCAATTGAGAAAAATTGTTTTGATTTAATAGTACGTGACAACACCTTATTTGCCATTGGGAATAACGGCGTCTATCGTTATAAAATGAATCCAAATAATATAAAAGACATACAACTGGAGAGTGAAACAACCTTTTAATGTTCTTTTTGTGACTTTAAAGATTTCTAAATCTACAAAATGAAAACTACACAGTTTTGAAAACCTTTCAGGAGCATACTCGGTAGTGAAAAGCAGTATTTAGATAATCGAACCGGGTTTCGGATTTACAAAGCGATAAGCACCAAGTGAAAAGAAAACACTAAATCCCCTTGCAATACAAAAGATAGTGTCCCTAAAAGTTTAAACTACTGCAAACTATTACACACAATAAAGGAGGTAGAACAGCAAATAGCGTCACCTCCTTTACTACGGTACTAAATAAAAACACTTTTAAGTAATTTATAAGAATTCAGTTTTCAAGTCTATTATAATTTTACCAATTGTTTTGCAATCAACAAAAGATCCTTTTCATTTATTTCCGGTGGATTTGCCAGACCGAATAACTGTTGTCCAGGTCTGCTCACAAATGCAGTTTGCCAGCCAGCCCAATTAGCCCCAGCAACATCCCAACCATGAGCTGCAATAAGCATACAGTCCTTAGATTCAAATCCCATTTTTCTTGCAGCCCAGTTATAAGCATCATAATGTGGTTTGAATTTACCTACATCTTCAATACTTAATCGATCATCAAACAAATCATATATTCCAGCATTTTTCAATTGGGATTCAACTGCTTTATTGGATGAATTGGTAAACGAAACTAACGTATATCCCTCTTTTTTCAATAGTATCAACGCTTCTTTTACTTCAGGATGCGCTGGTAAAGATAAGATTGGTTTAATTGCTTCGCCAGCTTGTTCATCGCTAATAACAACACCATTATTAAGACCGACCATCTTTAGCGCTGCACCTCCTATTTTGCCAAAATCATGATATTGATTTCCTACTGTAGTTACTAATGAATACTGTAACATTGTTGTAAACCAAAGCGATACTAAATCAGGTCTACCTCCTAAAGCATTTCCTATACTTTTTTTCATCCCATTCAGGTCCAATAATGTTTCATTAACATCAAAGAATAAGACCTTTGGACGCTGATATTTTTGCTCATCCTTTACCCCAATTGAATTCCCTTTTGCAGTAAAAACAAGATTCGGAGCCACAATTCCTAATCCACCCACAGCTATCGCCTTATTAATAAAATTCCGTCTGCTTTTTTTAAATTCTTTCATTCTTATTTATTTAAATTATATTTTAAAAACATACCTAATAGTATGTTTTTGATTAAAAAAATTATCTTAAAAGATCTATATAGCGCTCTACTGCTAAAAGATAATCTTCTAAAACAACATCATTATTGTACAATTTTCGAATTCCTCTAACGCCTTCAAATGCACTGATTAAAAAAACTGCGACCGAAGAAGTATTTACCTCACTAGCAATCAAGTTATCTGCTTTTGCTTTTTCTAACAGCTGAATTAGTGCTAATTTCCATTCTTCAATAATTTTTTTTAATGCCAATTGATACGCTACTTCACTATCCGAAATTTCATTGATGAGATTATTCATTGGACAACCAGATTGTTTCTCTTCAATTGAAAAATTTTTAATTCGCTCGCAAAAAACAGTTTTCAAAATCGAAAATGGATCTCCTACTTCTAGCAAAGGAAGAATCATATTGTCATAAACTCTACTCTCAATCCTATCACTGATAACCGCAAGACCTAACTCTTTTTTGTCTTTAAAATGATGGTAAAAAGCGCCTTTCGTAAGTTTTGTCTCTTTCATCACCTTATCAACACTAATAGCGTGAAAACCATTTTTATAAAACAATACAAATGCTTTATCGATAATTAATTGTCTGGTCAACTCCGATTTAATTTCTTGCTTCATATTACGAATTTACTAAAACATTCCTACTGGTATGTTATTATCTAAAATAAATAACATTACTATAACATTAGAAAAAAAACTATTTCACGTTTTCAGCAAAATACCGTTCTTCAATTCGCTTGATGTCTTTTATGGAATTTTTGGCCCAAGCCAAACGTTTTTCTAAAATTTCCTCATTAGATAAATGCCAATCAATATTTGAATTTCGCAATCGATTCGTAAGGTTTTGAATGATTATCGCCGCTGAAACCGAAATATTTAAACTTTCGGTGAAACCTACCATCGGGATTTTTAGGAAACCATCGGCACGTTGTAAAATTTCCTCAGATAATCCGTCTCTTTCTGTTCCAAAAAATAAAGCACTCGGTTTAGAAATATCAAAATCTTCCATCAAACAATCATTCTCATGTGGTGTGGTAGCAATGATTTGGTAGCCTTTACTTTTTAACGTATCCAGACAATTCGTAATA
This sequence comes from Flavobacterium psychrolimnae, assembly GCF_003312425.1. Lineage (GTDB taxonomy): Bacteria > Bacteroidota > Bacteroidia > Flavobacteriales > Flavobacteriaceae > Flavobacterium > Flavobacterium psychrolimnae. The sequence goes on from NZ_QNUX01000004.1 coordinate 187,786, forward strand.
CTATCGAAGGTATTGATGTCGACCCATTTTTGGGCACCCATCGCAATTTCCTTGTCGATACTTTTTCCGTAACGCTGCTCGATAACATTCAATTCCTGAATTCCAAAAATCTCACAACTGCGCATCACCGCGCTAGTATTGTGCATTTGGAAAATATCCTCAACAGCGATTGTAAAATGCTTAGTTCTGTTTTCCAATACTTTCAGAAATTTTTCTTTTCGGTTATCAGTCAGTATATTTTCAAGAAAGGCGAGATACTCTAAATCAATCATTGGGGATTATTTTTTTGCAAAAATAGTAAAAAGAAATAGCCACTAATTCACTGATTTATCATTTGTTTAGTACAACGTAAATAAAAAACAAGTAATGAAACAAAAATTAACCGCAAATTCGCAGATTAAATCGTTTATCTAATGCTAAAAAACATGTGAATCTGTGGCGAAAAGAATAAGTCTAGCTGCTAAAAATTCCTATTTTTTTTTATAATTTTAAACTTGTTATCTAAAAGCTATTTTCAAAAAAAATCTGTGAATCTGCGGCGAAAAAACAAGTCTAACTGCTAAAAATTCCTATTCATTTTTATAATTTTAAACTTGTTATTTAAAACCTGTTTTCAAAAAAAATCTGTGAATCTGTTGCAAAAAAAAACTACAAATGCTAAAATCCCTTATTCTTTTTTATAATTTTCTATTTTCTATTTTAAAAAAATCTGTGAATCTGTGGCGAAAAAAAAGTATAAATACACTAATTTTAATTTCTATTAAATAATTTAAAAATCAGCGTTTGAAAATCCGTTTCTTCTGCGTCTAATAACAAAATACATGAAAAAGAAACTTGTCGTCTTGACCGGAGCGGGAATCAGTGCCGAAAGTGGCATCAAAACTTTTCGCGATAGTGACGGACTTTGGGAAGGTCATAACGTCAATGATGTCGCCACTCCGGAAGGTTGGCATAAAAACCCGGCTTTGGTACTGGACTTTTACAATCAAAGACGAAAACAGCTCCGCGAAGTAACACCTAATTTGGGTCATCAAATTTTGGCTGAATTAGAAAAGGATTTTGAAGTTTTCATCATTACTCAAAATGTGGATAATTTACACGAATGCGCCGGAAGTACTAATGTGTTGCATTTGCATGGCGAATTATTAAAAGTGAGAAGTACCAAAAACCCAAATTACATTCTGGACTGGCAGGAGGATTTGAATTTTGGCGATTTAGATGAGAATAAAAATCAATTGCGTCCGCATATTGTTTGGTTTGGCGAGGAAGTTCCAGCGCTTGATGAAGCAATAACACTAACTCAAAGTGCGGATTATTTTGCTGTTATAGGAACGTCATTACAAGTGTATCCTGCGGCTGGATTAATCGATTTTGCCCCCCGTGAAACACCCATTTTTTATATTGATCCAAAACCGATAAAAATCCCAAATCTTCGAAATCCATTGGAGGTAATTCCAGAAGTAGCATCGGAAGGAATGAAAATACTAAAAAATAAGCTTGCCGAGTTTATTTAAAAAACCATTCGTTTTCTATTTTGTCACGAAAGGTTTATATTTGTGCCTTTCGAACAAACAACTAAACAATGACTACTTTAAACGAATTGAATGCTATATCGCCAATCGACGGAAGATATAGAAACAAGACTATTTCACTGGCTCCATTTTTCTCCGAAGAAGCCTTAATCAAATACCGCGTAGTGGTTGAAATTGAATATTTCATTGCTTTGTGCGAAGTGCCTTTGCCACAACTTACAAACGTAAACCCAGATGTATTTGAAAGTTTACGCAACATTTACAAAAACTTCTCTACTGAAGATGCGCTTTGGATTAAAGAAACCGAGAAAGTAACCAACCACGATGTAAAAGCGGTGGAATACTTCATCAAAGATGCTTTTGAAAAACTAGGCTTATCCCAATATAAAGAGTTCATTCACTTTGGATTGACTTCCCAAGATATTAATAACACAGCGATTCCGCTTTCGACAAAAGAAGCTTTTGAGAAAGTATACATGCCTTCTCTGATTACTTTGACTTCAAAATTGAAAGATTTAAGTATTGAATGGGCGGCTATTCCAATGCTTGCCCGTACACACGGTCAACCGGCTTCTCCAACTCGTTTGGGTAAAGAAATCGGTGTTTTTGTAGAACGTTTAGAAGAGCAAATGCGTTTGTTGTTTAATGTTCCTTTTGCGGCTAAATTTGGTGGTGCAACCGGAAATTATAACGCACATCACGTGGCTTATCCACAAATTGACTGGAGAAAATTCGGAGGGAAATTTGTAGAGGAAAACCTTGGTTTACACCACTCCTTCCCTACTACACAAATTGAACATTACGATCATTTTGCTGCATTTTTTGATGCGTTAAAAAGAATAAATACCATCATCATTGATTTAGACCGAGATATTTGGACGTACGTTTCAATGGAATATTTCAAGCAAAAAATCAAGGCGGGTGAAATAGGTTCTTCGGCGATGCCACATAAAGTAAACCCAATTGATTTTGAAAATTCAGAAGGAAATTTAGGAATAGCTAATGCCATTTTCGAACATCTTTCGGCTAAATTACCTTTGTCAAGATTACAACGTGATTTAACGGACAGTACGGTTTTGAGAAACATTGGTGTACCAATGGGACACACATTAATCGCTTTTGAAGCTACTTTGAAAGGATTGAACAAATTGTTATTGAACGAACCAAAATTTCACGAAGATTTAGAGAAAAACTGGGCCGTTGTTGCGGAAGCGATTCAAACAATCTTACGTCGTGAAGGATATCCTAATCCGTATGAAGCGTTAAAAGGATTGACCAGAACCAATGAAGCGATTGATAAAAACGCAATTCATGGTTTTATCGCAACCCTAGATGTTTCAGATGAAATCAAAGCAGAGTTGATGCAAATAACTCCAAGCAATTTCTTAGGAATATAGTTTAACAAAATTATTCGATTTTATAAAATCCCGTTGAAAAGGAACACTAAATTCTTTTCAACGGGATTTTTGTTGCTAAAAAAATCATAAAAAGCTGTTTTAAGCATTAATTATACTTTCAAAATTAAAGTTTTTTTATATCTTACCAACATACACAAAACCTTAAAAAACAAATAAACGCCTATGGATGCCGCAGAAACAGTAGCAAACGCCTCACACCATTTACAACCTTTAATCAGTGATTTAGGATTAATCCTAATGACCGCTGCGGTGGCCGTTTTGTTATTTAAAAAAATCAAACAACCTTTAGTTCTCGGTTATTTAATAGCCGGATTTTTGGCTGGAAATCACTTTGATTTTTTCCCTTCCATAAAAGATATTAAAAGCGTAGAAGTTTGGGCCGAGATTGGAGTAATCTTTTTGTTGTTCAGTTTAGGACTGGAATTCAGTTTTAAAAAACTGATGAAAGTGGGCGGAACAGCATCAATTACAGCCATAACACAAATCCTCGCAATGGTTTCCATCGGTTATTTAGTAGGTCAATGGATTGGTTGGAAACCTATGGACAGTATCTTTTTAGGAGTAATCCTTTCCATTTCCTCTACTACTATTATCCTAAAAACCTTTGATGAACTCGGAGTAAAGACCCAAAAATTTGCTGGAATCGTTATTGGTTCACTCATTGTCCAAGATTTAGTTGCCATTTTGATGATGGTTTTACTATCGACAATTGCGGTGAGCCAACAGTTTTCAGGAAGTGAGTTACTGTTGTCTGTTTTTAAATTAATATTTTTCTTGACCATTTGGTTTGTTGGCGGTATCTTTTTTATCCCAACCTTACTTAAAAAAGCAAAGAGTCTTTTGACAGATGAAATGCTGCTAATCATTTCACTTGCTTTGTGTTTGATGATGGTTATTCTTGCTGCTAATGTTGGTTTTTCACCTGCTTTAGGCGCATTCATCATGGGTTCCATCATTGCCGAAACGACTCAGGCAGAACATATTGAACATTTAGTTAAACCCGTAAAAGATCTTTTTGGAGCCGTATTTTTCGTGTCAGTAGGTATGTTAATTAACCCAGATACGTTGTACGAATATGCTTTACCAGTCGCTATTTTGACTTTTGTGGTGATTTTGGGACAGTCCATCAGTTCTACGATTGGTGCTTTACTTTCTGGACAGCCACTGAAGCAATCGGTGCAAACCGGAATGAGTTTATCGCAAATTGGGGAATTCTCTTTTATAATTGCCACATTGGGAATGACATTGAATGTAACTAGTGATTTTCTATATCCTATTGTTGTAGCTGTGTCTGCAGTAACCACATTTACGACTCCTTTTATGGTGAAATTCGCCACTCCATTTTCTGAATATCTGGAAAGGAAATTGCCTCGAAAATGGACTAAAACAATTGAACGTTACAGCGCCAATGCTCAATCTATAAAACTGGTAAGCAACTGGCAAATCGTGGTACGCGCTTTTCTGACACAGGTAATTATACATTCCGTTATTATAGTCGCAGTTATTTTACTTTCGTCGAAATTCATTTTACCACTAGTAAAAGACTCACAATTTGGAAATATAATTGCCGCATTAATTACATTAGTAATACTTTCTCCTTTTTTATGGGCGCTTTCTTTACGCCGAGTTGCAGTGAAAGAAGTAGCTATTTTAAGAGAGGAACGCAAATATCGCGGTCCCATTTTGATGATGATTTTGTTGCGAATGGTGTTGACTCTTTTCTATATTGGATTTTTATTGAATATCTTTTTCTCTCCAATAATTGCATTTATAGCTTTGATAGCAGCGGTTGTTATCTATTTTGTTTTTCCGAAAAAATTAAACGCACAATACCATAAAATAGAAGATCATTTCTTAAAAAACCTTAATGCGCGAGAAATCAAAAAAGCCATTAGAAGCCGAAGCGATTTGACACCGTGGGACGGTCACATGACAACTTTTGATATTGCTCCAACATCCAATATTGCCGGAAAAACATTAGAAGAATTACGCATTCGGGAGCAATTAGGGATTAATATCGCCTTCATCAAACGTGGGGAAATAATGATTAATATTCCAAATAAAAACGAACGATTATTTCCCGGTGATGAAATTTGTGTCATTGGAACAGATAACCAAGTCAAGGAATTTAAATCGTATTTGCATCAAAATGAAATAGAAATTCCAGAAAAAATTACGGATACCGATATTATTTTGAAACAATTAGAACTTAAGGAAGAAGAATTTATTGGTAAAAATATCCGCGACTCATTATTACGTGAAAAAACAAATGGTTTGATTGTGGGAATTGAAAGAAGTGGAAAACGAATCTTGAATCCAGAGTCCAATATGATTTTAGAAAAAAATGATATTCTTTGGGTGGTAGGGAGCAAAAAATTACTAACCACGTTTTTCAAAAATTAAACATTCGATAAATGCGTTAAAAATTGTGATTCCAAATCAATTTTGGTTGAATAATTGCTCAAAAATCTCATTTAATTAAATCCTGTCAGAATAAAAATTACGATTTTGTTTTGACAGGATTTTCTGTTTTTAAATAAAAAATAGCTTCTAAAAAAAATTATAGCATTAGAATTAACCAATATTTTATATCTTTCAAAATGTTTTTAAATTACATATTACTCTAAAAATCAAACAGATAATACACATTAATTAAAAAAACAAACAGCAAAAATATTTTTCATGTCAAAAAACAAAATCTTAATCCTATTTTCCCATCCGCTTTTTGAGAAATCACATGCGAATAAAGCCTTGGTGGAAAATATTCCCAGTTCAGAAAACATAACTTTTCATGATTTATATGAGGAATATCCCGATTTTGATATTGATGTAAAAAAAGAGCAAGCGCTGTTAAGTCAGCACGATATTATCATTTGGCATCATCCCATGTATTGGTATAGCTGCCCACCATTGATGAAACAATGGATTGACATGGTTCTGGAACACAACTGGGCTTATGGCAAAAAAGGGACTATGTTGCAGGATAAAATTATTTTTCAGGTTATTACAACTGGTGGCGACAAAGAAAATTATTGCGAAACAGGTAGTGACAGATACACTGTTCTTGAATTATTAGAACCTTTTAATCAAACAGCAAAAGTGTGTAATATGACGTATTTACCGCCTTTTGTAGTTCATGGTACTCACAACATGACTAAAGAAGATTATGAAAAAAACGGATTGGTTTACGGTTATTTTCTGGACTACTTAGAAAATAATGATTTAGATACCGATGAAATTTTGCAATACCATTATTTGAACGAATGGTTTGCTACAATACTAACTTAAGATGGATACCAATTTTTTATTACAGGCAATCATTTATTTAACTGCAGCGGTGATTTGTGTCCCAATTGCTAAAAAATTAGGATTGAGTTCCATTCTGGGCTATTTATTAGCCGGAATCGTAATTGGTCCTTATTTACTTGGATTTATTGGTCAAGAAGGTCAGGACATCATGCATTTTGCTGAATTTGGTGTGGTAATGATGTTATTTTTGATTGGCTTAGAACTGGAACCCAGTAAGTTTTGGAAAATGCGGAAATTCATTTTTGGGATGGGTTCGGCACAATTAATAGGAACAACGCTCATACTCTTTCTGGGATGTCTATTTTTTATGGACTGGAAATGGGAAACTACATTGGCTATTTCATTGGCATTGGCATTATCCTCTACAGCTATTGTATTACAAACTTTGAAGGAGAAAGGATTGTCAAACACCTCTGTTGGACGTTCTTCATTTGCGGTTTTACTTTTTCAGGATATTGCGGTAATCCCAATTTTAGCTTTTTTACCGCTTCTGTCAACAGTAAATCTGGAGACAACAAATGATGCGCCACAATCCTTAATTACGGAATTTCCAAGCTGGTTACAAACATTAATAGTACTCGGAATCATATCTACAATCTATTTTGCAGGTCGTTATGTATTTGTACCGATATTGCACATCATTGCAAAAACAAGGTTACAAGAATTATTTACAGCATCAGCATTATTACTGGTTGTAGGCGTTTCTTATGCTATGCAATTAGTTGGTTTAAGCCCAGCACTTGGGGCATTTATGGCAGGAGTCGTATTGGCTAACTCCGAATTTCGTCATGAATTGGAAGGTGATATTGCACCATTCAAAGGGTTGCTCTTGGGATTGTTTTTCCTTGGCGTAGGCGCTTCGATAAATTTCCAATTAATTATTGAAAATCCACTTTTTATTTTTGCTTTTGGAGCCATCCTGACTCTTGTAAAATTTGCAGTTTTATTTATAATCAGCAGATTTCATAAAAAAAACATCGATCAAAATTTATTGTTTGCTTTTGGCTTAAGCCAAGCGGGAGAATTTGGCTTTGTGATTATGAGTTTTTGTATGCAGTTGAATATTGTCCCTAACATGTTAGCCAATCAAATAATGGCAGTAATCGCAATGAGTATGGTCGCAACTCCTTTTTTACTGTTGATAAATGAGCGATTAATTTATCCGAATTCAAGGTATAAAGAAAAAACAACCGAAACAATAAAGGATAATGATTTCATAGATGAAGACAACCCAGTTATTATTGCTGGTTTTGGTCATTTTGGAAGTACAGTTGGACGTTTGTTACGAGCCAATAAAGTGAAAGCAACCATTTTGGATTATGATTCTGATCGAATTGATTTATTGCGAAAAATGGGTTTCAAAGTTTATTATGGTGATGCAACACGACTGGAATTATTGAAAGCCGCAGGTTGCGAGAATGCTAAAATTTTTATTGCTGCCATAGATAATCCTACAGTGAATTTACAAGTGATTGAAACTTTGAAAAAGCATTTTCCGAATTTAAAAATACTAACTCGTGCCCGAAATAGAAACGATGCGTATGAATTAATTGATCATAAAGTGCAACATATATATCGGGAAACATTGTATAGCGCGGTAAATATGGGCGTTGATGCATTGGTAGAATTAGGTCACAGAAAATATTCGGCTACCAGACAAGGTCAGCAGTTTATAAAATACGATGAAATTACTACCCGCAAATTAGCCGAAAAACGTCATGATAAAATGGCGTATATGATTACCATAAAAGAAGAAATTGAATTACAGGAACAGCTTTTAAAAACTGACTTCTATTCGCAAGTTGCAGCAACAAACCACAGTTGGGACAGCGAGCATTTGAAAAACAACTTAGCTGACACTAATGAATAACGATTTTCCGATACAGGAAAAAGGCATAATTAAAACCGATGACGGAATTAATTATGCCTTTTTTATTGTTTTAAAAAACTAAAAATTATCTTGAATAATTTGGAGCTTCTTTCGTAATTGTTACATTATGAGGGTGACTTTCATTGATTCCGCTGGCAGTAATACGAACAAAACGACCGGTTTCCTGTAAAGTTGGAACATCCTTTGAACCACAATATCCCATTCCGGCACGAAGACCACCAATGAATTGTTGCATACTTTCGTTCAATTCGCCTTTGTAAGGAACACGACCTACAATTCCTTCCGGAACTAGTTTTTTTACATCATCTTCTACATCTTGAAAATAACGGTCTTTTGAACCTTCCTGCATCGCTTCAACAGAACCCATTCCACGATACGATTTGAATTTTCTTCCTTCGAAAATGATAGTTTCACCTGGAGATTCCATTGTTCCGGCTAATAATGAACCTAGCATCACACAGTCAGCACCAGCAGCAATTGCTTTCGGGATATCACCCGTGTAGCGAATTCCACCATCAGCAATTACTGGAACTCCAGTTCCTTTGATAGCCGCAGCAACTTCAAGAACAGCAGAGAACTGAGGAAAACCAACACCGGCAACGATACGAGTTGTACAAATAGAACCCGGACCGATTCCTACTTTCACACCATCTGCTCCATTTTCAACTAAAAATTTAGCTGCTTCAGGAGTTGCTATATTACCTACAATAACATCTATTTGAGGAAATTTACTTTTTACTTCTTTCAATACATTTACAACACCTTGTGTGTGTCCGTGAGCGGTATCTATAATAATAGCATCAACACCAGCGTTAACTAATGCTTCGGCTCTTTGAACTGCATCACCTGTAACACCAATTGCTGCAGCAACACGTAGACGACCATAAACATCTTTATTGGCAATTGGTTTTTGGGTTAATTTGGTAATATCTCTAAAGGTTATTAATCCAACTAACTCATATTTATCATTTACAACCGGTAATTTTTCAATTTTATGTCCTTGCAAAACCACTTCTGCTTGTTCCAAAGAAGTTCCTTCAGCAACAGTAACCAAGTTTTTAGTGGTCATAACCTCAACAATAGGTCTGGCGCTATTTTTTTCGAAACGCAAATCACGATTGGTAACAATTCCTTTCAGAATTTTATTTTCATCTACAATTGGAATACCACCAATCCCATATTCTTTCATGGCATTTTTGGCATCGGCAACAGTCGAAGTCAAAGGCAAAGTAACCGGATCGATAATCATTCCGGATTCTGCACGTTTTACTTTTCTAACTTTCGCAGCTTGTTGCTCGATAGTCATATTTTTATGTAAAACGCCTATTCCTCCTTCTTGAGCCATAGCAATTGCCATAGCACTTTCGGTAACGGTATCCATAGCAGCGGATACAATAGGAACATTTAGCGTTATATTTCTTGAAAATTTGGATTGAATACTCACTTCGCGAGGAAGCACATTTGAGTAGTTGGGAACTAATAGAACATCATCGTAAGTTAATCCTTCACCGATAATCTTAGAGTTGTGTGCGATCATTGCAATTGTAGTTGGAGTTTAATTGCGTGCAAATATAGATAATTTTAAGCAAAAAATTGCTATCATCTTCCAATAAATAATTAAATTGCAGTTCAAAGTCAATTCTTTGGTTCTAAATTGCCACTTACTTTCCAACCCAGAAAATCCGTTTAATTTATTTGCTATGACAGAAACTCAACAAGAATTAAAAGGACTTTCAAATGAGGCGGTTTTACTTTCGAGAACGAAAAATGGTTTAAACTCCATAGTGAATCAGAAAAAAAATCAGTTCTTGAAATCCCTGTTCGAAATGGTAAAAGAACCAATGTTTCTCCTGTTACTCACCGCAACCAGTATTTATTTTATTACCGGAGATTACGGAAATGGAATTTTCATGAGTGCAGCAATTGTGTTGGTTTCCACCATTTCATTATATCAGGAATCCAAAAGCAGAACAGCAATTGAAGCGTTAAAAAAACTATCCCAACCCAAAAGCAAAGTCATTCGCAATGGAGAAATAACCGAAATTCCAAGCGAAGAAATTGTTGTTGGCGACCTCATCCAAACAGAAGAAGGCACCTTTATTCCTGCCGATGGCGTTATTCTTCAATCCAATGATTTTTCAGTAAACGAATCTATTCTTACCGGGGAATCGATGGCTGTTTTTAAAAATGAAACTGCCGAAAATAACACCGTTTTTCTTGGAACCATTGTAACTGGTGGTTTGGCAATTTGCGAAGTAACTGCTATTGGCAACAAAACCCAACTAGGAAAAATAGGAAAAAGTCTGGAGGCAATCGTTGAAGAAAAAACCCCGTTGCAAATCCAAATGGGGAATTTTGTCAAAAAAATGTCGCTTGTTGGCTTGGTGATATTTGTTTTTGTCTGGGTTATCAATTATTACAATTCAAACAATGTTTTAGACAGTCTGTTGAAAGCGCTTACTTTGGCCATGAGCATCATTCCTGAGGAAATTCCAGTAGCTTTCACTACATTCATGGCCTTGGGTTCTTGGCGATTAATGAAAATGGGAATCATCGTGAAACAGACAAAAACGGTGGAAACCTTAGGGAGTGCAAACGTAATTTGTACAGATAAAACAGGAACAATCACCGAGAACAAGATGAGTCTGGCCCAATGGTACACATTATCAGATGATACTATTAAAGGAAGTAACAGTGATGAAACTAATAATAATAATAATAATAATGAGCATGATATAGAATTACTGAGTCTCGCCATGTGGGCCAGCGAACCCATTCCGTTTGACGCAATGGAAATTGCATTGCACGAAGCATATTCGAAGTTAAAAATCGCAGATGAACGCCCTAATTTTAAATTAGTTCACGAATATCCATTGGATGGAAAACCACCGATGATGACTCATGTTTTCGAAAATCAAAATGGAACGAGATATATTGCTGCCAAAGGGGCTCCCGAAGCATTGATTGCCACTTCAAATGTAACTGAAAACAAAAAAAAACAAATTCTCTCTGCAATGACAAAAATGGCTTTGCAAGGATATCGCGTATTGGGTGTTGGTTTAGCTGAATTTTCAGGTACTGATTATCCTAAAAAGCAACAGGAATTCTCCTTTATTTTTAAAGGATTGGTGGCGTTTTACGATCCTCCAAAAGCAAATATAAAAGCAGTATTCGAAACTTTTTATAAAGCCGGAATTCAAGTCAAAATAGTTACTGGCGATAATGCCGAAACAACTGCTACAATTGCCAAACAAATTGGCTTTAGAAATGCGGATAAAACGCTAAATGGTGATGAATTAATGGCCATGGACGATGCTACACTTCGAGAAAAAGTAATGGAAACGTCCATTTTTACAAGAATGTTTCCCGAGGCCAAACTTAAAATTATAAAAGCACTCAAAGACAATAATCAAATTGTAGCTATGACGGGTGACGGGGTCAATGACGGACCGGCTTTGAAATCTGCGCACATTGGAATTGCCATGGGAAAAAAGGGAACCGAAATTGCCAAGGAAGCCGCCAATCTGATTCTAATTGATGATGATTTTTCTAAAATGATAGACGCCATTGCCATGGGCAGAAAAATATATAATAATCTAAAAAAAGCCATCCAATATATCATTTCCATCCATATCCCAATCATCATGATTGTCTTTATTCCATTGGCATTGGGCTGGATTTACCCCAATATTTTCTCGCCGGTTCATGTCATCTTTCTGGAGATAATCATGGGGCCAACCTGCTCTATAATTTATGAAAATGAACCTATGGAACGCAACTTAATGCTGTTGCAACCCAGACCTTTTACCAATACTTTTTTCAAACTTAAAGAAGTTACCATCAGTATAATTCAAGGACTTGTCATCACCGCGGGGCTTTTGTTTGTGTATCAATATTGTGTAGCTACAGGTTGTTCCGAAAGCGCAACGAGAACAGTAGTTTTTCTGACATTAATTTCATCTAACATTTTTCTGACGCTGACGAATCGTTCTTTTTATTACTCGATATTCACAACATTAAAATACAAAAATAATTTGGTATTGATGATCATTAGCGTAACCATTCTAATTACAGCTTCATTGTTGTTTGTACCATTATTTGCTGCTTTTTTCCAGTTCGAAAGGGTTTCGGGATTCCAATTAGGATTAAGTATTTTAGTGGGTCTTGTTTCGGTGCTTTGGATCGAAATTTACAAAGGATTTAAACGAAGAAAAGTCCAATTTTAATCAGAAATTTATTTTTTACTATTCTTAAAAATAACATTCAGTCCCAGTTGAAAAGAAAGACTATTTGCCTTGGTAACATCGCTATATTCTAAAAGATTATCGGCAAGAACATAGAAATTCACAGGTCCAAAATGACTGGACAATCCCAATCCTATGTTCTTATATGAATAAGAATCTAGCGTGTACGTGGCTTTCATTTGTAAAGCCTTGAATATTTTTCTTCGGTAATAAGTGGTAAATGCTACTAATGGCGTTCTTGGCGTAGACATCACAAATAACTGGGCACCAACCGCACTTTTATAAGTCGTTTCAGGATCATAATTAAGACAATTACAATCTTCAGGGCGTTCTTCATCAAAGGAATACTGAACCGAAGTATTGAATTTTGCCGGACGCCAAGTTGTGTAATCCGCGTACAAGGTATCCAAAGGAATAGCATCTTTAAATTCCTGATATCCCCCTCCTGCTGAATTTCCAGAACTGAAATTTGGAACCACACCTTCGTATTTGTACGTTCCTTTAAAGGTTAAACTTTCCACTTCTTTGCTGTGTTTAATAAAACCTACGTCAATAACACTGGCGGTAAGCTGAATATTTTTCTTTGGATAATAGGTAAAACCGGCATCAAATCCCAAACCTAAATTACCTCCTAAAAGTGCTCTTTTGGTAATATCTTTCGTCACATTTGGCTCATAATCTTCATCATCATATGGAGCAATTCCAGATGTATTCAGCTGTAATTGCGAATAAATCATCTGTTCATAAACTCCTGTTTCTGAAGGAATCGTATAAATGTAACCAGAGTTATTAGTAGAATTAGCATTATAAATACTAGAGTAAATTTTCCCGCGTACTCCTAAAATAAGTTTTTCGGTGATGTTTTTATGAAATCCAAGGTGAAATACGGATAACATTTCTGCTTTGGCACTCAAATCGCCCAAATTAAAAACCTTACCCAAATAGTCTCTGTTTCCATCTAAAGCTAAAATGGCAATATCTTTAGGAACATAACTCAGCATATCGAATTCCTGGTACATTCCAAACGAAATATAGGAATCACTTTCCTCTCCTGCTATTTTAAAACCTCCGTTAAAAATTTCTATTTGTTCGTTGATTGCTACTTTGTCTTTTCGTGTGGTAGAAAATACTGCATTGCGTAATTTTATATTAAAATCGACTCCATTATCTGCAAATAAATCATAGGCTGAAAACCCACTCGAACCTACATTTGCAGAAATTCCAGACAACAAGGGAACCCCAGCATACCAATCGTACTTGAAATCGGCACCCGGATTAGTCATCAACGACTGTGGTACTGAAGTAAAATTATATAAGATTTGTTTGTTTTGTGAATAGCAATCTATTGCAAGTAATAGAACCAAAATCATGATCATCTTTCTCATTCTACTACTAAATAAGCGGTTACACCAGAACGCAATTTCAAATTCCCTGAACTAGTCTCCGTCAATGGAGCACCCGGAAGCATCCTCAATGTGAAAGCAATTCTAACAGTTCGTTTTAATAAGTCAAGTTGTGTGTTTTCGAATATCTCCGTTCTGGTCACTTTATTCTCTAAGCCTGTGTATTCCGGAACAGTAAAATTTGTAGTATGAACGACTTGGTTATTTCTATCTAAAAATACTAAATCAACCACGTAAGCTCTAGCTATGGTATTTTCCATTTCAAGGAAAAAATCTACTTTTTTTAAACTTTTCCTGAAAAAACTATCATTGAATACATCCACTGTTGGGGCATCAAATATGACATTTTGTTCGACTCCACCAGTCACAAATTCATTTGCAGGAATATCAAAATAGGCTAAATTAGCGATAAAAACAGGCTCCAACTTTATATCGTTTACCTGATCGTAGTCTAAATCACTCGCGCATGAAAAAGATAATAACAACAGCAGTGATAGACTGATAACTCTATTTAAACCAAGTGTTTTCATGATTTTAATTTATATGGTAGTTTTCGGGAATCTATATTCAACGCATCATTATTACACTTATTATTTATAAAGTAAAGAGTTCAGTAATAATTTGTCTATTTTTTTCTAATGAAACTCACCAAACAACTTAGAAGCTTCATTATAAGCACTTTCAAAACTCATTGGACTCATATTTGTGTATTCCTTTTGTGCTGTAAAATAAGACAATAATTTCTCCGTAGGCATATTACCAGTAAGATCATCAGTCGCCATTGGACAGCCGCCAAAACCTTGAATAGCACCATCATAACGACGGCATCCCGCTTTGTAAGCAGCGTCAATTTTCTCAAACCATTTATCAGGTGTCGTGTGAAGGTGCGCTCCAAATTCTATTTCAGGATATTTTGGAATTAAATTTGAAAATAAATACGAGATTACATCAGGAGTCGAACTTCCCACCGTATCCGAAAGTGACAAGATTTTCACTCCCATTAATGCTAATTTTTCAGTCCACTCTCCTACTATTTCAACATTCCAAGGATCACCGTAAGGATTACCAAAACCCATTGATAAATATGCCACGACTTCTTTGTTGCTTTTATCTGCAATTTCCAGAATTTCCTGTAAGGTGATTAACGATTCGGCTATGGTTTTGTGGGTATTTCGCATTTGGAAATTCTCAGAAATCGAAAAAGGGAAACCTAAATATTGTATTTCAGGATGAACTGCAGCGAGAGTTGCACCTTGCGTATTAGCAATAATCGCTAAGAGTTTGCTTCGGGTTTGGGATAAATCAAGTCGTGCCAAAACTTTGGCTGTATCCTGCATTTGCGGAATTGCTTTGGGAGAAACAAAACTTCCAAAATCAATACTGTCAAAACCTACCCGCAATAACGATTGAATATAAGCCACTTTCTTTTCCGTAGGAATAAAGGGTTTGATGCCTTGCATGGCATCGCGTGGACATTCTATAATTTTTATTGGCTCCATAGGAAGCCAAAGATAGAAAAACAATTAAGAATTTTAAATTCTGATTTCAAATTTTCGAAAATTGATGAAGACTAGAATTTCCAACTGCTTAAAAGCTACAATCTTTCTAAGATTTTCTTATTTATGGCTTTCACCAAAGCTGGTCCTTCGTAAATAAAACCAGTGTACAACTGAATTAAACTTGCTCCTGCATCTAATTTTTCTATTGCATCTTCGGCAGAATGAATTCCTCCTACTCCAATAATTGGAAAGGCTTTATTACTTTTTTGCGATAAAAACCGAATCACTTCAGTAGAACGATGTGTCAATGGTTTTCCAGATAATCCGCCCATTTCTGTTTTGTTTTCGGATTGCAATCCTTCACGGGAAATCGTAGTGTTAGTCGCAATAACACCCGCAATTTTAGTTTCTTTTACAATATCAATAATATCCAATAATTGCTCATCAGTTAAATCAGGAGCGATTTTCAACAAAATTGGCTTTTGCTTTGGCTTAGCCAAATTCTTGTTTTGGAGCGTTTGCAATAGTTGTGTCAACGGTTCTTTATCTTGTAACGCTCGAAGATTTGGCGTATTTGGAGAACTTACATTCACCACAAAATAATCAACATAATCATATAAAGCATCAAAACATATTTCATAATCAGAAGTCGCTTCTTCGTTTGGCGTCAACTTATTTTTCCCAATGTTTCCACCAATCAAAACGTCTTTATTTCCTTTTAATCGTTCTACCGCTTCCTGAACTCCGCCATTGTTAAATCCCATTCGGTTGATGATGGCGCTGTCTTCTTTTAAACGAAACAATCGTTTTTTAGGATTTCCTTCCTGACCTTTTGGAGTCAAAGTTCCTATTTCGATAAAACCAAAACCAAAATTGGACAATTCCTTATACAATTTTGCATCTTTATCAAAACCTGCTGCAAGACCTACCGGATTTTTAAATTTTAATCCAAAAACTTCGGTTTCTAATCTGGCATCATTTACTTCATAAAGCGATTTAAAAAGAGCTGTAAATCCGGGGATTTTAGATAAAAAGCGAATCAGTGAAAAAGTAAAATAATGTACTTTTTCAGGATCAAACCAAAAAAGTATTGGGCGTAAGAGTAATTTGTACATGGTTGTGTTGTTGTGTTGTGCAAAAATAGAATTATCTATCCGATAAATAAATATTTGGAAAATAATTTCTAAAATCATTTTGAATAATAAAAAGCGGATATAAACATATCTTATTTGGCTGTGGCCAAATAAGAAAAAGTCAAAGAAGATTTTTTTTTTATATAGTTCACGGTTAAAGTCATAACTAGGGCGAAAATGACTTAATTTAGCAAAGGAATCCTTTTTTAACACATTCCATATTTTAAATTAAATATTTAGTCCCATGAAAATGAAAATTACAACAACGCTTTTTTTATTTTTTATAGTTCAAATCTTTTTTGCGCAAGAAGTAAAAAATGACACTATAAAAGTTGCTACAAAAACTACTGTCACTACCGTGACAACTACAAATGATACGATTAATGTTACTGCAACTCCAGGTATTGTAAATCCTAAATTGAAAGAGGAAGCAAAATCTTTAAATAGCCAACTCAAATCGGAGAAAAAAGCGTTGAAAGAAGCTAAAAAAAAAGAAAAAGAGCAAAAAGACTTTGAAAAAGAAAAAAACAAGTTCGAAAAGCAGCAAAGTAAAGTTGCCTCAGGCGAAAAATCAGTCCGAAAAATAAAAGATAAATTAGCGGATAGAGAAAAAAATTTAATTCGAAATAAAGAAAAGTTTGAGACCAAAAAATCGAAAGGGCGATTAAATTCTACTCAAATTGAGAAAGAAAATATTAAAATCAGTAAGCAACAAATCAAAATCAACAAACTGGAAGAAGATCTTGAGAAAGCTGAAAAAAAATTAAATAAAGCTAGAGACTAAATTTAAACCACCTTCGGGTGGTTTTTTTATGACTATCTATTTCGTTGCAAATTAGAATCCAATACTTCAATATTTCAAAATTACATTAAACAAAATTTAGTCTTCAATTTACTTCAAAATCCTCCTAAAAAAAAGATTATATTTGCATAAAACAAAGAAAAATGCAACATATCATAGACCGTTTCATCAGTTATGTAGTTATTGATACAGAATCTGACGCCAATTCAGAAACTACACCAAGCACAAAAAAACAATGGGATTTAGCTAATAAACTAGTTGAAGAATTGAAAACGATTGGAATGCAAGACGTTTCAATAGATGACAAATCATATATTATGGCAACTTTGCCCAGTAATGTAGCGCATGAAGTTCCTACAATTGGGTATATTTCACACTTTGACACATCTCCGGATTTTTGTGGTGCGAATGTAAAACCGCAAATAGTCCCGAATTATGATGGTAAAGACATTGTATTAAATGCGGATAAAAACATTATCCTTTCCCCAAATTATTTCAAAGATTTATTGCTTTATAAAGGACAAACTCTAATCACTACAGATGGAACAACCTTATTAGGTGCCGATGACAAAGCCGGAATCACGGAGATTGTTACCGCTATGGAATTCCTTATCAATAATCCTGAAATCAAACACGGAAAAATCAGAATTGGTTTTACACCTGACGAAGAAATTGGTCGTGGCGCTCATCATTTTGACGTAGAGAAATTTGGAGCGGATTGGGCCTATACAATGGACGGAAGCCAAGTAGGAGAATTAGAATACGAAAATTTTAATGCGGCTGGAGCCAAAATAACTTTCAAAGGAAAAAGCGTTCATCCAGGCTATGCCAAAGGTAAAATGATAAATTCAATGTTGATTGCAAATAATTTCCTAAATGAATTGCCTTCTGGAGAAACTCCCGAAGAAACTAAAGGTTACGAAGGTTTTTTTCACGTGCATCACCTAACAGGAAGTATCGAAGAAACTGTTTTGGAACTTATTATTCGCGATCATAACAAGAATAAGTTTGAAAAAAGAAAAGAATTAATTGAAAAAATAACCAAAAAAATCAACAAGAAATTTGCGAAACAATTTGGAGAAGATATAGTTACTGCCGAAATAAAAGATCAATATTACAATATGAAGGAAAAGGTTTTGCCTGTGAAACATATTGTGGATATTGCTGAAAAAGCAATGAAAGAGATTGGAATCAAACCGCTAATAAAACCTATTCGTGGTGGAACTGACGGTTCTCAATTGTCGTACAAAGGTTTGCCTTGCCCAAATATTTTTGCAGGTGGACATAATTTTCACGGGAAATATGAATATGTTCCTGCTGAAAGCATGCAAAAAGCAGTTGAAGTTATTGTAAAAATAGCCGAATTGACTGCGCTAGAAGTAGCTGTTAAAAAATAATATATTGGAATCCTCAAAAGCTACTCATATTTGGGATAAAAATAATAGTTGGTTAAAAGAATTAGCATTTCTAAAATCAATTATTGTCAAAACTGAACTGGTGGAAACCACGAAATGGGGCGGAATTGTTTATGTCCTCAATGGCAAAAATGTAATAGGAATTGGTGGATTCAAAAATTACTTTGCCATTTGGTTTTTCAACGGTGTTCAACTAGAAGACAAAAAACAGTTATTAGTGAATGCACAGGAAGGCATTACAAAAGCATTACGGCAGTGGCGTTTTACATCAAAAGAAGAAGTCAATGAAGCTGATGTCCTGAATTATATAAAGGAAGCGATTGAAAATGAAAAGCAAGGAAAAACGACTAAGCCTGAAAAGAAAACGCCAATTTTATCTGAGTTTTTCCAAAAAGAATTAAAAGCTAATCCAGAATTAGCAGCGGCTTTTCAGAAATTTTCAGTGTACAAGCAATATGAATTCTTGGAGTATATTGAAAGTGCAAAACGAGAAGAAACCAAGCGTTCCCGGATTGAAAAAATCATCCCAATGATACTTGATAAAATTGGTCTTAATGACAAATACCGATAAGATTAAGTCCCATTACTGAAATTTCAGGAATGGGACTTTTTTTATTTAAAAAAAACAAACTTAGCCAAAATTTACTCCAGTAATCAATGCTAAATTAATCTCGGATTTCTGTTCATACACTTTATTTGGCTTACTACATTGTCGTTTCTTCGTACAAATTTAGATTCAAATAAAGAAAAGCTTAACATTGGACAATTGATTAAATCACTATATTTACTTACAATAACTTAACAATTTAATAAAACTAGAAAAAATACTGGTTTTAATAAAGCAAAAACTGACACTAAAAACACAAACTATGATACAAAAAAAAGAAGAGGATGCAACACAACCGTCTCCGGAAAAACCTGAAGTTGTAAAACCAACCCGAACCAGAAAACCAAAAATTATTAACCCTGAAGTAGTACCAGCCGAAATTATCGAACCTGAAAATGAAACTGTAATCACTGAAATTATTGAAGAAACGATAACAATTTCTGCTGAAAGCAACGACGATACTACTGCTGAACCAAGTAAAAAGGACACTAAAAAAGACACTAAAAAGAAGATAAAGATGAAAGATAAAGACAAGAAAAAGGTTAAAAAAGCTGACGCAAAAGAAAAAGCAAAGCAAAAAGCAAAAGCAAAAGCCAAAAAGGCAAAAAAAGCGAAAAAGGACAAAGCGAAGAAAGCAAAAGTAAAAGCGAAGATCAAAGCTAAAAAAGCCAAAGCAAAATCTAAAAAAGCAAAGAAGAATAAAAAGAATAAAAAATAATATTATTCTTTTTTATGCAAAAAAAAAGTCTCAATCCGAATATTTTCCGGTTGAGACTTTTTTTAATTTATAAAATGAAAATTATTTTTTGTTCAAAATAGCACTCATTTCCATAGAAATCGCAGAACGCTCCATTTTCAATTTTCCTGACATCGTTTCTACAACAACCGTTGTATCTGCAAGTTCAGAAACTTTTCCGTGAAGTCCACTTTTGGTGATGATTTTATCACCTACTTTTAGCGTACTTTCAAATTCTTTTTCTTGTTTTGCTTTTTTCTGTTGTGGTCTGATCATAAAGAAATAGATCACCACAAACATTAATATAAACGGTGCAAATTGAGTTAATTGTTCCATAATTTTGATTCTCTTTTTATTTGTTAATTATTACATTAGACCACGACCAGCTTTTATAATTCTTTTGCTGGCTTGTAGTTCTTTTACTAAATTGTCTAAAATTCCGTTGATAAAAATACTGCTTTTTGGTGTAGAATATTCTTTGGCAACCTCTAAATATTCGTTAAGCGTAACTTTTACAGGAATAGAAGGGAATTTCAAGAATTCACAAATTGCCATTTTCAGGATAATGGTGTCAATCTCGGCAATCCTCTCACTGTCCCAGTTAGGCGTTTTATCTACATATTCTTTTGCTAATTCTGATTCGTTAAGTACTGTTTTTCTAAACAAATCTTTCACGAAATCTTTGTCTTCATTGTCTTTATACAATTTTGGAACTCGGAAATTATCATCTTCACCATTCTTAATCGCTTTCAATTGCTTGATAATATGCGTATTCACTAAAGGAATATCATCAACCCAAGTCAATTTATCATCTTCCAGATAGTCATACAATTTCTCGTTTGGAACAATAACTTCCATGAATAAATCAACAATAAACTGTCGGTCTTCCTCAAACGTGTTCACAGCATTACTCATGTATTGCGCATACAATGGACTCGCCTTGATATCATTCAAAAGCAATAAAATATAATCGTCGTTTAAAGTCCAATTATTGATTTTACGGTTTTCCAGAGCAATACTTAATGAATTATTTTCGGAAAGAATTTGAAAAATCCTGTTTTTGATGAATTTTTCGTTGGGCTTGCGTTCCTCAGGAGTTGCAAGATGTTTCAAACTTGATTTATGCAAAAAGACAGTTTCTGTTTTGCAAATTTCAATCAGCGAAGAAAGCATTATAAGGTATAAATCTTGAATATTGTCGATACTGTAAAAAAGGAATTTTTCTTCTTTTTCCAAATTATCTGAACCGCTTTGATGCATCGCATAAATGGACTGCATGACTTTAACGCGAATGTGTCTTCTGTTTACCACCTTGTAAGAACTTTTATTAATTAGGGTGCAAAAATAAGTATTTCATTTTTTAAAATAAAATATATAATCGCTTATTTTATTGTAATCAATCAACAGTACTCAGTGAATGGTACTAAAATATTCACTGAATACTGATAATTGAGCACTGAAAACTATTTTTTACTGTTCTCTATTTTTCTTTGATTGATTCTATTTTGGGCAATAGTCAAAGCAGCGTGATGTGTTGTCATGTTGTTAGCAATGGCAAAATCAAAAATCTCTAGTGTAGTATTATAGATATTTTCTGTTTTACGCATGATTTCCGCTTTGTCATAATGTGCTAATTCAGCGTAAACATTGATGATTCCACCTGCATTAATCAAGAAATCGGGAGCATATAAAATCCCTCTTTCCTGTAAAATTGCACCGTGAACATTCTCATCAGCTAATTGATTATTGGCAGCACCAGCAATTACTTTTGCTTTAATTTTATAAACTGTATTGTCATTTAAAGTTGCTCCCATGGCGCAAGGCGCGTAAATATCAACATCTGCGCTGTACAAATCGTCTCCTCTGAAAATTTCTGCATGGTACTTCGCTCCTACTTCATTCAGTTTTTCTTCATTAATGTCAGCGATAATTACGATTGCTCCTTCTTTACTCAAATAATCAACTAAAGTTTCACCAACATGACCAATTCCTTGAACCAATACTTTCTTGCCACTCAAAATATCAGAACCAAATTGTTGTTTCGCAGCTGCTTTCATTCCTAAATATACTCCGTAAGCCGTAACAGGCGACGGATTTCCAGAACCACCTCTTGATTCAGAAATTCCGGTAACATATGGTGTTACATCTCTAACGATATCCATATCTGCGGTTTCCATTCCTACATCTTCAGCAGTAATATATCTTCCGCTTAAACCGTGTACAAATTCACCAAACTTGCGCATCAACTCCGGCGTTTTTTGCGTTTTTGCATCTCCTATAATCACAGCTTTACCGCCACCAATATTTAATCCTGTAATCGCTGCTTTAAAAGTCATACCGCGTGAAAGACGCAAAACATCATTTAATGCTTCCCATTCATTGGCGTAATTATACATTCGCGTACCTCCTAAAGCTGGACCCATTACCGAATTATGAATACCAATAATTGCTTTTAAACCTGTATCTTTGTCGTTGCAAAATACAATTTGTTCGTGATCATCAAATGATAATTGACCAAAAACGGGATCCATTTTTTGAAGTTCCTTTCCAGTTGTGAAAGCTGCATTCATAGTGTAAGTTTTTATAGTGATAAATTACGAATTCGTCAAAAAGACATTTCAAATTTACATAAAATATAAATATGCATCAACATTTTGTCTGAAATTTGTTAATTCATCAATTAGAGTAATCGAAAATTTATCGGTAAAAATAATAAAAACAAATTTTTAACTTAGAAATAAAATCATTTCAACACAGAATATCATAAAAAATGAAAGAATTACGTTATTTAAATAAATACTTCGTCAAATACAAATACAGTTTCTTACTGGGAATTATTTTTACCATTATTGCACAGATTTTCATGCTTTTCACCCCAAAGTTGATCAGCAAATCTTTCAAGGTAATTGAGGCTTTTGCCAAAGATAAAACCATAGCCAAATCAGTCATTCATGAGGAATTAATTTCGAATATTTTACTGATTATTGCCACAACAATCATTGCCGGATTTCTTACTTTTTTGATGAGACAAACCTTAATTGTCATGTCCCGACACATAGAATTCGATTTGAAAAACGAAGTTTTCCGCCAATATGAGAATTTATCTCAAAATTTTTACAAGCAAAATCGTACCGGAGATTTAATGAACCGCATCAGCGAAGATGTTTCAAAAGTAAGAATGTATGTGGGTCCTGCGGTAATGTACACGATTAATACTGTTATTCGTTTTGCAATCGTAATTGTCTATATGTATAATGTATCCCCAACTTTGACACTTTATACGCTGTTACCTTTACCCATTTTATCGTATACAATTTTCAAGTTAAGTTCCGAAATCAATATAAGGAGCACCATTTTTCAGCAATATCTATCTAAAGTTTCCAGTTTTTCACAAGAAATTTTTTCGGGAATCCGTGTGATAAAGGCATATTCACTGGAAGACCAACATCAAAATAACATGGTAAATTTAGCCAATGAAAGCAAAAGCAAAAGCTTGAATTTAGCCAAAGTACAATCCTTATTTGGTCCTTTAATGTTAGCGCTTATAGGAATCAGTAATTTAGTCGTAATTTATTTTGGTGGTTTAATGTACATCAACGGTTCCATAAATAGCATTGGAACCATTGCAGAATTTATTTTGTACGTCAACATGCTGACGTGGCCTGTAGCTTCACTTGGCTGGGTTTCTTCGATGGTTCAGGAAGCAGAAGCGTCTCAAAAAAGATTAAATGAATTCCTTAAAATTGAACCGGAGATAAAAAATAAAAACGAAAATAAATCCATAATCGAAGGCTCGATCTCTTTCGAAAACGTAAGCTATACATATGAGGATACTAATATCAAAGCGTTGCAAAATATATCTTTCACCGTTAAAAAAGGAGAAACTTTAGCTATTTTAGGGAAAACAGGCTCCGGAAAATCTACCATTTTATCCTTAATTTCCAGAATGTATGATGTAACCGATGGAAAAATAACCATTGACGGAAGTGAAATAAGCAACGTCAATCTTTTTGATTTGCGCAATAGCATTGGTATCGTTCCGCAAGATGCGTTTTTATTTTCAGACAGTATCAAGAATAATATTATGTTTGGTAAGGAGAATGCGAGCATCCAAGAAGTGGAATCAGCAGCAAAAAGTGCCGTTGTTCATGATAACATCATGGGCTTTAATAAACAATACGAAACTGTGTTGGGTGAAAGAGGAATTACACTTTCCGGAGGTCAAAAACAAAGAGTTTCCATTGCCAGAGCCATTATTAAGAATCCTCCTATTTTACTTTTTGACGATTGTTTGTCGGCCGTTGATACGGAGACAGAAGAAGCGATATTGAATAACCTGCACGAAATTTGTAAAGACAAAACAACTATAATTGTAAGCCACCGTGTGTCATCAGCTAAAAATGCTGATAGAATTATAATTATTGATAAAGGACAAATCATCCAACAAGGTTCTCATAATCAATTGATAAATCAAGAAGGGTATTATGCGGCTTTGTATTTGAAACAACTTTCAGAAAAAGAAATGCTATAATTGTTGTATAATACATATTTTTTATAGATTTTTGGGTACTAGTTAACAACCATAAATTGATAGAAAGGATTATGAGAGAACATGACATGTTAGAAAAAGAAGAGATATTTTCTAAAGTTTTAAGGGCTGGAAGAAGAACCTATTTCTTTGATGTGCGAGCAACAAAAGCAGATGATTATTACATTACCATTACAGAAAGCAAAAAATTTACTGAAGAAGATGGATCTTTCCATTTCAAAAAGCATAAAATTTATTTATACAAAGAAGATTTCGCTGCTTTCGCAGAAATTTTAGGAGAAATGACATCTTACGTTTTGAACCACAAAGGCGAAGAAGTAATCTCAGAAAGACACCAAAAAGATTTCAAAAAAGAATATGCATCTGAAAAATCAGATGATGAAATTATACCGCAAACATCAACTTTTACAGATATAGAATTTGATGATATTTAATTTTTAGTTACTTACTTACCAATAAAAAAGTCCAAAAGTCATTTGATTTTTGGACTTTTTTTGTACTTTTCAATAAACAGTAGAAACCACTAAAATGACAGAACCAATCGTGAATGCTGCATGGCTTCAAGCTAATCTAAAAAATCCAAACTTAATACTCCTCGATGCCAGTTTCAAAGAAAATCAATCCAATATCAAAACTGATCTTGAAAATATCCAAATTAAAGGCGCTCGTTTTTTTGACATAAAAAACACGTTTAGCGATAACAATAATACTTTACCCAACACGATTCCGAGTCCTGAAAAGTTTGAATTTGAAGCTAAAAAACTTGGAATTAACAAGAACAGTACAATTGTAGTCTATGACAATTTGGGCATTTATTCCAGTCCAAGAGCATGGTGGTTATTTAAAGTAATGGGACATCAAAATGTTGCTGTTCTGGATGGCGGTCTACCGGAATGGATTAGTCAAAAATATCCCGTTGAATCAATACCGGAAATTCCAAACTATGCTATTGGGAATTTTGAAGCCAAATTTGATCCGGAATTGATCAAAAGCAAAGAACAAATTTTAGAAAACATACAAACTAAAGATTCGGTTCTAATTGATGCTCGCGCTGAAAATCGATTTAAAGGAATAGGCAGTGAACCCAGACCAGGATTACGAAGTGGCCATATTCCCGGCTCCATAAATATGCCATACACACAACTTTTACGAAACGGCAAATTTTTACCAAAAGAAGAATTAGTCAAAATTTTGAAAACCGACGGCAGACCTCTAATATTTACTTGTGGTTCCGGAGTTACTGCCTGCATTGATTTAATTGCGTATGAATTGATTGGTAAAAATCCCAAATCAGTATACGATGGCTCTTGGACAGAATGGGGACAACTGGAAAATCTTCCAATTGAAAATTAAAATGTATTAAAAAAAATATAGAACACCTATTGCTTACCCAATTCGCAATCCATTTTCAATTTTAAAATCTGGCACCAATAAAATCACGTCTCCTTCTTCCCCTACTGCGCCCAAAACCAAGCATTCGCTCATGAATTTACCAATTTGCTTTTTAGGAAAATTGACTACCGCTACGATTTGGCGGTTGAGTAAATCTTCTTTCTGATAACGCTTGGTTATTTGCGCCGATGTTTTTCGGATTCCGATTATGGAACCGAAATCAATTGTTAATTGGTACGCTGGTTTTCGTGCTTCAGGAAAATCATTTATTTCTAAAATGGTTCCAACACGCATTTCTACTCTTTCAAATTCAGTCCAAGTCAGTTCCATTTAATTTTGCTTTAATTTCGAATTATAAAGTTACATTTTACAAAAGAAAAAACTACTCATTATAAGAAGATATTTACTAATTAAAGGAATACTAAACTAATCTGACGTGTTAAATACACGTTAAACGTATTAGAACTAAAAGAAATGAATGTACTTTTGTAATGCGAAATTTAATTTTCATGAAAATCTTTCCAAATACAACACCAACTTGCACCTCTCTTTTTAAAGAGATTTTCGTGCTTGGTGCTAAGTTTTCGCATTCAAAAGCCTTTGTTGATTAGACCTTCGTCTATATAAAAACAAACTACTACTTCGAGACGAAGGTTTTTCTTTACACCATTTATTTAATCTGAAATTTTAAAAGTTCTCTTTTTAAAATTCAATATAATTTAAAAACATGTTTTTAAAAAAATTAGCAGCGCACCAAATTATTTGGGCGTCTACCCTTTCGTTTCTAGTAATCAGCAGTGTATTAATTTATTTCGATTATCTTGATTATTTATTTTTGGCTGTTCCACTTTTATTGGTCTATTTACTGATTTCAGATACTTTTCAAACCAAGCATACCGTTAAAAAAAATTACCCAATAGTGGGTCGATTCAGGTATTTTCTAGAATCATTTCGTCCGGAAATGCGTCAATATTTCTTTGAAGGTGAATTAGACGGAAAACCATTTAATCGCAGACAACGCACAATCGTTTATCAAAGAGCCAAAAATGTAAAGCAAACTATCTCTTTCGGAATGCAGGATGATCCAAACAGAATTGGTTATGAATGGGCGGCGCATTCTATTTATCCAAAAAGAGCCGACAAACAATTTTTCAGGACCACAGTAGGCAACAGCCAGTGTTTGCAACCGTATAGTGCCAGTATTTATAACATTAGCGCCATGAGTTATGGCGCATTGAGCAAAACTGCTATTTCTTCTTTGAATAAAGGAGCTCAAAAAGGTGGATTTGCGCATAACACAGGCGAGGGAGGAATCAGCGATTTTCACTTAGAAGGTGGTGATTTAATTTGGCAAATCGGAACAGGATATTTTGGATGCAGAAAAGATGATGGTACTTTTTCAGAAGAATTATTTACAGAAAAAGCCAACTTACCACAAGTTAAAATGATTGAGTTGAAACTCTCGCAAGGAGCAAAACCTGGACACGGAGGATTATTACCTGGTGAAAAAAACACGCCTGAAATTGCTAAAATTAGAAATATCCAGCCTCACATTGCAGTACATTCTCCTGCCGGACACACTGCATTTTCAAATAGCACGGAATTATTGTTTTTTTTAAAGAAATTAAGACACTTGTCAAATGGAAAACCTGTCGGATTCAAAATTTGTATTGGTCGCCAAGATGAATTTATTGACATCATCAAAGCCATGAAAGAAACAGGAATTGTACCTGATTTTATAACCGTTGACGGAGCAGAGGGAGGAACTGGAGCAGCGCCTTTAGAATTTATTGATTATATGGGAATGGCGCTTTCGGATGCTTTGATATTTGTTTCTAAAACCTTGCGACAATTTGAACTCAGAGATCAAATTAAAATTATGGCTTCTGGAAAAATCATTACTGGTTTTGATATCGCCAAAGCGATTTCACTTGGTGCCGATGCATGTTACAGCGCGCGAGGAATGATGTTTGCGCTAGGTTGTATTCAAGCGCTGCAATGCGATAGTGGCAAATGTCCTGTAGGAATTGCAACCCAAGATAAAGCTTTATACAAAGGATTGGATATTACTGAAAAAAGTGTGCGCGTTGCCCATTTTCACAACAACACACTAAAAGCTTTTGCAGAATTCATTGGAGCTTGTGGATTTGATTCTCCAAAAGCGATTACTCCAGATGTTTTTTACCGCAGAATTGACCATAAAACGAATGAAAGTTTTACATCACTATTTTTTAATGATTTTCAAATTAAAACTAAAACCGAAAAAATAAACTTAAATTAAATCGATATGAAACCAACTCCAGTTTTAACAATTACCGATTATAACATTCTTCGCAAATTGGTAAAAAATGCAAAAGACAGTACAAATATTAGGGAGATTGCCTTACTTACACAAGAATTGGATCGCGCAATCATCAAAAAAGAAGGTGTTCTCGACGCGTCAATTATTCGAATGAATTCTCATGTAACAGTCGAAGACATTAAGACAAAACAGCAAATGAATATTCAAATTGTCATGCCTTCACAATCCAATATAAAAGATGGAAAAGTTTCTATTTTGGCTCCTTTATCCGTGGCTATAATTGGATTTAAAGAAAATGACGAAGTAGAATGGCAATTGCCTGCCGGCATTAAAAATTTAAAAATAATTACCGTAAGCAATACTACAAACGACTAATTATAAACTTTTTTAAACACCTTATTTTATGAAGTTGTTTTTTTTTTCGTTAAACAAAAATCCTTCCTTCTATTTTCAAAAACAAAGAAAGTTACAACTATTTAAACTAATTCTGTAAAACTTTCTGCGTGAAATAGTTATAATTTTACAAAAGGCGAATACTAAAATTCATCTTTAAAATAGTAACTATTATGGAAATGAGTCAAATGAATGACAGCAAAATGCGCAAAGAAAGTAATTCTGGTATAGACTTGTATATTGAGACAGCGCCAAATGTAAAATTATACGTGAAAGATTATGGTCAAGGAAAACCCGTAATTCTTATTCATGGCTGGCCATTATCGAATGAAATGTGGGAATACCAAATTGATGCATTAATACAGAATAACTATAGAGTTATTACCTATGACCGTCGAGGTTTTGGGAAATCATCGCAACCTTGGGATGGATATGATTACGATACTTTGGCTGACGATTTGAAAGCTATTATTGAACACTTAGATTTAAATGATGCTGCGCTAGTTGGATTTTCGATGGGTGGCGGAGAAGTAGTTCGTTATTTCAGTCGTCATGGTGGAAAAGGAATTTCAAAAGCGGTTCTTATCGCATCGGTAACCCCTTTTCAATTACAGACAGATTCAAATCCAAACGGAGTTCCACAAGAGAAATACGACGGAATGGCGGAACTAATTAAAGCCGACCGAATTGATTTTCTGGATAATTTTGGAAAAACATTTTTTGGAGTGAGTTTTATCAGTAAGCCAATCAGTACTGCTTTATTGGATTATTACAGAATGCTGTGCTCTTTTGCTTCACCTCGTGCAACTTTGGAATGTGCCGTATCATTTTCAACAACCGATTTTCGCTCAGAAATGGCAGCTATAAATGTTCCAACCTTGATTATTCATGGGGATGAAGACAAAACTGTTCCTATTGAAATTACGTCTGAAGTAGCGGCGAAATTAATTCCCAACAATAAATTTATCGTTTATCAAGGAGCGCCACACGGATTATTTTATACCGAAAAAGACAGATTAAATGAAGATTTAGTAGCATTTTTAAACTCATAAAACAAACAGTCAATTGTATTTACAAACATTGATGAATTTACTTTAAGGCATAAAAAAACCCAAAACTTACGTTTTGGGTTTTTAAATTTATAGAAATAGTTTAAACTATTTTACTTCCATTAATTCTACATCAAAAATCAAAGTAGCGTTTGGTGGAATTGCTCCTCCAGCACCACGAGATCCATATCCTAAATCCGATGGAATCACGAAACGTGCTTTGTCACCTACGCGCAACAACGCAATTCCTTCATCCCAACCTTCGATAACCTGACCTTGACCCAATCTGAATTCGATTGGTTTTTTTCTTGGATACGATGAATCAAAAACTTTTCCGTTCTCTAATGAACCTTCATAATGAACAGATACTGTTTTTCCGCTTTCTGCTTTTTTACCTTCACCTCTTTGGATGAATTGGTAACGCAAACCGCTTTCAGTTTTCTCAAAACCGGCTGCTAATTTTTCCATAGCTGCTTCAACTTCCGCTTTTAGAGCTGCATCACGTTTGTTACGAGATCCTTTGAAAGTGATGAAAGCCTCAATTGCATTCCAGTTTTTAGCTTCTTCACCTTCTCTGATGATTTCCAAAGATTCTAAAACATCTCCTTGCTCTATAGCATCTACCACATCCTGACCTTCTACAACATGACCAAAAACAGTATGTTTGTTATCCAACCAATCTGTTGGAATATGCGTGATGTAGAATTGAGAACCGTTTGTTCCAGGTCCTGAGTTAGCCATTGCCAAAACTCCCGGACGATTGTGCTTCAAACTTGGGTGAAATTCATCATCAAATTTATATCCTGGATCTCCAGTTCCTGTTCCTTGCGGACAACCACCTTGAATCATGAAGTTAGGAATTACTCTGTGGAATTTTAATCCGTCATAAAATTTAACCCCTTGTGGTTTTACTTTATTTTCTAAGTTTCCTTCAGCCAATCCTACAAAGTTCCCAACTGTTCCAGGAGTCAAATCGTGTGTTAGTTTTACTAAAATAGCACCTTTTGTGGTGTTGAATTTAGCATATATTCCGTTTTCCATTTTTGTTTAATTTTTATTGAAAGGCAAATTTACGAAATTAATTTTAAAAAGGGAATTTGGGGATTCGTTGATTTGGGAATTTGCGAATTGTTTAGAAATAGGTTTTTGGTGTAAATAGATTTGCTGCAAAATGAACAGTTTATTAGGCAGTATGAAGTTTTATAGCTTAGCGAATTTGCTAATCCGAGCGAACTGAGTATTCTACGTTATTATAAAGGTTTTTCGCAAATTCAAAACATCATTTTACTGAAAACCCAAAAGCTTTAACTACACGGAATTATGAGCCGTTTTACTCTTGACCAGCTATTTTCCTAACTTGTGGGTCGACCAGTTTAGGATCAAGCTTATCTGTAATTTTAAGATATTTTCTTAAACTATCTTTTTGCGCGTAATAAGCATAAGCACTTGTCAACGACCCATAATTTTTTGCATTATTAGGATCTAACTTTAAAGAGCTTTTTAAATTTATAATGGTTAAGTCGAGATATTCAACTTTTTTAGTTTCGAAAAATAACTGCCCATAACTTATAGACATGCTTTCGTAAACTTTTGCATTATTAGGGTTTAGCTTTATTGATTTTTCGAATAACGAAATTGATTGCTTTAATTCATGTTTCATTCCCATAAGATTTCCAAATCCCCAATAAATTTCAGCATTATTTTTATCGAGTAACCAAGCTTGATTAAATCTTTTCATTGAAGTTTCAGGCTCATTATTATAAAAATATCCCCAAGCTTTTTCAACATATTTCTCAGCAGCTTCTTTTCTACTTTTAAATTGTTTGTCACATTCGGCAAGAAATTCAATATCACTTTTGATTTGTTCGTCGCATTTTTTTGCTTCGCCATACATCGGAAGCAAATTGATGCCTTCCGGACAATCTTGTTTATATGAGCAATTAAGTAACATAATCGCAGAAAAAAGCATTGTATTTCTTATTATATTTTTAATCATTGTTTCTTTATTTATACAATTTGGAAAATGGCTTATGACGTCAGTTCGTCTAAAAATCTCTAAACGGACTCTATTTACTTACT
Source organism: Flavobacterium psychrolimnae (assembly GCF_003312425.1). GTDB lineage: Bacteria > Bacteroidota > Bacteroidia > Flavobacteriales > Flavobacteriaceae > Flavobacterium > Flavobacterium psychrolimnae. Next base: position 219,539 of record NZ_QNUX01000004.1, read on the forward strand.
TAGTGGATAAATATATGTGATTTAAACTACAATTAAAATTCTTGCTGTAAAAGTCATTTTATTTGTCTCCAAAAAAAAGAGGACACTAAATCCTCTTATAATTCTCTCTCATAATTTTACGAAAACTTGATAGTTTTTGCGAGTTACCGGTTCACTAATAAAAACTGGACAGGCTGTTCAACATGGGTTTAATTGTTCGTGCTTCGCACGCAACGAAACTCGATATATTTATACTAGTCGCTTATAATTTTAACATTATCCCATGATGCGGATCATTTTTTCTTTGCAAAAATAGTTGAGAAATCTTATCTTGAAAATAAATTTCAAAAGCTCCTATTATTTCAGCATTAAAATTCTGTGTATCGACAGATGTTATTTCTATTAAATTACGTTTATACTTCCACAAATAATTTTCTTTTTTAGCATTTGAATAAATCACTTCTAAAGTTTGATTGTCTTTAAATTCAAATGATACAACGTCAGCATATTTTGTCAAGGTAACTGTAACTATTACTCCATTTTTTTCAGCATATTCAAATTGTTTTAATTCCCACTTATGAATTAATTTATTTTGTGAATTTTTCTCAATTGAACTTTGTCCAAGACAAGTTGAAATTGTTAAGAGTAAAGCTATAATTAATGTTTTCATAAATTTCTATAATTAAGTATTAGATTCTGGAATTCTCAGATTTCCTAAGGCAACTACTGGAAAAGTTACTGATAGTAAAGTCAATTTCGGATTAATTTCAGTTTTATCTATCGGATTTGCTGAATCTTCCAAATACAAAACCAACTTTACATAAAGCCTAAACCCGCCATATTCCCAAACTGCGGTTGGCAGATTGTTGCTTTATTCATACATATATCCTTGATATAAAGTTCGATATTGCTTTTCAACTGCTTTAAAATCTGTTGGTGATTTTTCAATTGGCAATGTTCTACAATAATAAACAACTTCATTTCGTTCAGAATCTAAAATAATTGTAAACAGCGAAAAACTTGATTTAATTGGTACAGGTGCATACATTCCAAGTGTTAAAATACCAACTCCAATTCCTTTCGCAACTTGGTTTCCATAATTGCCTTTCTTTCTGCCAAATCCTGTTGTAACTGAAGCCATAGCAAAACGTTGTTTGTTAGCTTTCATTATTGAATCAATTGTCGGTGTCAATTTCACTCCTTCCAATTTTTTAGTACTCATTATAGTTTGAATTAAAAAACTTAATTCGTTATTAACTTTTATGTTGTTTTTCAATCCATTCACGTCAATTATTTTTTCAATTTTAAAATCGTTATTATTTCTAATAACTGAATCTAAAAGCACTTTTGAAATAGAAGATAAAGAATCATTTAAAACACTTTTATTTCCTTTTTCAATTAAACTTACATAAGAGAATGGAGCAAAATATTTAATTTCAGTAATTTCAGTTGCATTTACATTTTTGCTAATATATTTATTTGTTGCGCAAGATGTTAAAACTAATGTTATTCCAATTCCAATAAGTAATGTTAATTTTTTCATTTTTTTATTTCTTTTGTTTTCTGTTCTGGGGCAATATCTGCCAAAGTTCGGCTACTACAGGGGTTTGGGACTAAATTAAGCCCTATTCTCGGAGTTGACAAATCATCACAAATACAAAACCAACTTGCCATTAAGCCAATTGCCCAAATCCGTTGTGGTAGCTGTTGGCGGTTGTTTTTATGGTAATATTACGTAATCAATTTCACAAGCGGTGTAATTTTCATATTCTTGCTCATTTGTTTTGGCGGTCAATCTAAAAACACCAAATTTGCTTACCATCTTCTGTGTGATTGTAACAGACATTACGTTGTTGTCAGTTTCAATTCGAGCTCCTTCAATATACAATCCATATTGGATTTTTCTTCCCTTTGGGTCAAACGCATCAACAATAAACTCAATTGTATCACCAACTCGCAAAGTTTTGCCTGATGAATACAAGTACGAATTATCAATTTCCCATATTGAACCGAGCGAATCTGAAATCTTTAAGATTCTTATGAAAAAATCATTGGCGTCCATATTTTTGTTATGATAAATTATAAATTGAGATTTTAAATCCTCCGTAATTCCTTTCAATAATTCAAGTTGATACGAATAAAGTTCTCTTCCGTGTGCTGTTGTGTTTCTGTATTTTTCGACTTCATCGAAAAAGGCTTCGAATCTCTTCTTGTTAAGCAAAATGGGTAGAAATAAACTCCAGTTTTTTAGAATGATATTTTTTAAGTCATAAAAATCAGAAAAGTAAATTATTCGGCTTTCCGCAATCAGACCTTTGTATTTTTTAATTTCGATTTCTCGCTTTTCTTTCCATTTTTCCAAACGCTCATTTGATACTCCAAATTCTGAATTATCTTCAGCTCCTATTACTGAAGTTATAATTCGTCGTAATGTATTTTCATATTCGTTCGTCATATTGAAAGTAAGTGTTGTATAAAATTACTGCCAAGGTTTCCCTGATTTGAGATGGCTGGAAGTTCGTAACCGCTCAGTTTTCGACTTAACTAAAACGTCATGCGAAACGGTAATTCCATTAAACTCCAGCTAGCTCAAAGCTGTTACTAGCCGTATTTTTTTCAGTTGTTAATATTTTGTTGTTACACTATTTGAAAAACTACCTGAGTTGTTCTTGTTTTTATAATTTATCTGAACGCCGTATTGTTTGTTTTTCTTAAAATTTTTAGAACGAACTAAATAAGAGTTTAAGCCTATCTTTGACTTCGATTTCAAACTTCCTATTACTTTATCAGTTTCAAAGTCCTGAATTTCAATTTCGACTTCTGCTTCGTCAATAAAGAATATTATTACTTCAATTTCGTTCTTTTTTTTGCTGATTATATCTCTGATGTTGTTCTTATCTGTGATGTATCCTCTTTCTTGTTTCTTGCCTTTTTCAATTCCTTTAATTTTTGTGTAAGTAATTATTCCTTGCACGTTGCCAAATTCAATAAACGGCATTGGAAAGAATGGCAAAATATAGTATCTGTATGGGTCACTTTTAGCTTGAACGATTTTCGGATATGTGTTTCCGTGAATTGTGTCAAATGTAACACCTTGCAAAAACAAATCTTTGCCATTTTTAGTTTCAACTATTTTCATTTCTGTTTTGTACTCTTGAAAAGGAACAAATTGATTACCTACATAATAGCCGCTGTCTGAAACGATCACTAAAAGCTCTTGTGGGCTATCATAGGAACCACTTAAATAATTGTAACCTTCCACTTCAAATTTCAATGCTTTTGTGTTGTTCACGATTGTGTCGGTTAAATACTTGAAGTTTTTGAATTGTTTGTCTTGGTATTCAGCCACATTAGTCGTGTCGTCATACCATTTTCTGCGATAGAATAATTGAATTTCATCACCTTTTTGTATGTCAAATTTTGTTGACGCTGTAAAGTTGTTTTTGAAACCGTTTGTTATATCATTATAATTGTCACCCATTAACTGTTTGGTATAAAAGTGTCCGTTGCTTGAAACAACAAGTGATTGCAGGTCGGGAACAATTACAAGATAGATTTCTGAATTGTCCTTTTGAAAATACTTTCTTGGTGTTTTTTTTGTCGGAACTAAGCTGTCTCTCGGAAAACTATTTCGTGTGTCAATAAATTCGAGTGTAATTTGTGTTTGTTTACTGAAAATAGTTCCTGTTTGTTCTTTGCTATTTTGGTAATTGATTTTGTGAACTACTTTTTTGCTATTGTCAAGCAAACAATAAACACTATTCGTAAAAGTTTCATAGAATATTTTTGTTTCCTGTTTTTCAGAATAGTCTGTAAAGTCCGATGTCTGAAACTTTCGATACTTTACGTTGTCAATAATTGTGTCGGCTAAGTCAGTCCTTGTTTGTAGTCCAATATATTCGTTTTTCTTGTCAAAGTAAGTCGCTCTGATATAAATTTTTGAGTTCGAAAGTTCGCTTCGACTATTTTGTCCAAAAGCAAAGTAGCCACATAAAAGTGTCAATATTGTCAGTGTATATTTCATCGTGTCTGTCGTCGTAATATGGCTGGTAACTTGTATATAGGCGAAGGTTTGTTTCGCTTTATTCATCTTCAAATATATAAAATTTTCTTACAAATAAAGACGCATTTCTTTTTTTGAATGCATTTTCGCACTACTTCAGTTCTACAAACCTCCTTAATTCCACAAAATGCTAGCCCAGATGGAAGTGAAAATCCTTTTTATGCGCCTTTTCGGCGGATAAAAAGATTGCAACGGACAGCTGGAAATTGCTCCAAAAGAAAAGTTTAATTGCTGAATTAGATATTTGGTTATTTGAAAACCTCAGCATCTTTGTACCTTTGCGACTTAGAACCTTTTTAATAAAAATTATGCGCATTGATATTGTTACTGTTCTCCCTGAATTATTGCGAAGTCCGTTTGAGGCTTCGATTATGAAACGTGCTATTGACAAAGGATTGGTGGAAGTTCATTTTCATAATCTACGGGATTATACGACCAACAGACAGAAAAGTGTGGATGATTATCCCTATGGCGGTGGTGCCGGAATGGTGATGACGGTACAACCTATTGATGCATGTATTACGCATTTGAAAAGTGAAAGAACCTACGACGAGATCATTTATATGTCGCCGGATGGGGAAACCCTGAACCAGAAAATGGCAAATACAATGTCGATGTACGAAAATATAATCATCCTTTGCGGACATTATAAAGGTGTGGATCAGCGCGTACGCGACCATTTTATCACGAAAGAAATCTCTATTGGTGATTATGTTTTGTCTGGTGGTGAATTAGGAGCTTTGGTATTATCAGATGCATTGATTCGATTGATTCCTGGCGTTTTGAGTGATGAAACCTCAGCATTGACAGATAGTTTTCAGGATGGACTATTGTCGGGACCTATTTACACTCGCCCTGCGGATTACAACGGATGGAAAGTTCCGGAGGTTTTGACCAGCGGGAATTTTGCCAAAATTGATAAATGGCGCGAGGATATGGCCTACGAACACACAAAGAATAGAAGACCGGATTTGCTGGAAGATTAAAAATTTGTTTAAAGTTTTAGGTTTAAAGTTGGTATTCAAGAACTTCTAAACTTTAAACAAGAAAAACTTTAAACTTTAAACTTTTTTATCTACTTTTGCGCCCACATTAGTTTAACCTCTGGCGAGATCCGTGAATGTTGATTTAATGCAACCCATAATTAAAAAATATCATGGCAGATTTAATGAAATTCGTTCAAGACGAATTCGTAACAAGAAAAGAATTCCCAGTTTTTGCAGCTGGAGATACTATCACCGTTTACTACGAAATTAGAGAGGGTGAAAAAACTAGAACACAGTTTTTTAAAGGAGTTGTTATCCAAAGAAGAGGTTCTGCTAATACAGAAACTTTCACAATTCGTAAAATGTCAGGTGCTATTGGAGTAGAGCGTATCTTCCCAGTTAACTTGCCAGCTTTGCAAAAAATTGAAATCAACAAAAAAGGTGCAGTTCGTAGAGCTAGAATTTTCTACTTCAGAGAACTTACTGGTAAAAAAGCTAAGATTAAAGACAAAAGAAGATAGTCAAATATCTCTTTACTATAAAAGTCCCAACACTGTTGGGACTTTTTTTTGTTTACTATTTTCCTTATAAATTCCTAATTTAGGATTATTGAACCCTTAAAACTAACAATATAAGAATAACAAGTTAGTAATCTTAAAATTCGTATTTTTCTATGCAAAATTCACCCTCTATTACATCTGATTTTCATATATTTGTCCGCCTTATTTTAAGTGAAATACCTTATATAAGCTACATTTAACGTGATTCGATTATAAAAATAAAAAAATGACACAGAAATCAAAAATTTTTTACACACTTACTGATGAAGCGCCTTTATTGGCTACGTATTCATTTTTACCTATTGTACAAGCATTTACATCAACTTCTGACATTGAAATTGAAACTAGAGACATTTCATTAGCCGCAAGAATTTTAGCAAATTTCCCGGAGTTCTTATCCGAAGATCAAAAAACAGGAGATGCTTTACTAGAACTTGGAGCGTTAGCAACAACTCCAGAGGCTAATATCATAAAATTACCAAATGTTTCGGCGTCTGTTCCTCAATTAAAATCTGCTATTGCTGAATTGCAATCTCATGGCTATAATTTACCAAACTTCCCTGAAGAGCCACAAAACGAAGCAGAGACAGCCATCAAAGCTAAATACTCTAAAATATTAGGTTCAGCAGTGAATCCTGTTTTACGTGAAGGAAATTCTGATCGTAGAGCACCAAAAGCAGTAAAAAATTACGCTAAAGCAAACCCACATTCTATGGGAGCTTGGTCTGCTGACTCAAAAACACACGTAGCTTCTATGGAAAGCGGTGATTTTTACGGAAGTGAAAAATCAGTTACTGTTGCTGACGCTACCGATGTAAAAATCGAATTCGTTGCTAAAGATGGTTCAACTACCGTTCTAAAAGCAAGTACTCCACTAAAAGTGGGTGAAATAATTGACAGTTCAGTAATGAACTTAAATGCCTTAAAAACGTTTGTTGCCAAAACAATTGCTGAAGCAAAAAAATTAAACGTACTACTTTCAGTTCACCTGAAAGCGACAATGATGAAAGTTTCAGATCCAATTATTTTTGGAGCGATTGTAGAAGTATATTTTGCCTCTGTTTTCGAAAAATACGCTGCCTTATTTGATGAATTGAACATTGATACCAGAAATGGTTTGGGTGATGTATATGCAAAAATTGCAGGACATCCGATGCAAGCTGAAGTAGAAATGGCATTAAACCAAGCAATTGAAAACGGACCAGCATTAGCAATGGTAAATTCTGAAAAAGGAATTACAAATCTTCATGTTCCTTCGGATGTGATTGTAGATGCTTCTATGCCAGCAATGATCCGTACTTCAGGACAGATGTACAATAAACAAGGGAAACTGCAAGATACTGTTGCCATGATACCGGACAGATGTTATGCAGGTGTTTATACAGCAACTATTGATTTTTGTAAAAAACATGGTGCTTTTGACCCAACTACAATGGGAAGTGTTCCTAATGTAGGTTTGATGGCTCAAAAAGCAGAAGAATATGGTTCTCATGACAAAACATTCCAAATAACTACTGACGGCGTAGTGCGTGTGGTAGATACAAACGGAAATGTTTTAATGGAACAAGCCGTTGAAGCCAAAGATATTTTCAGAATGTGTCAGGCAAAAGATGCCCCGATTCAAGACTGGGTAAAATTAGCTGTAAACAGAGCACGTTTATCTAATACTCCTGCTATTTTCTGGTTGGATAATAATAGAGCACACGATAGAGAACTTATTGAAAAAGTTACTAAATATTTAAAAGATCATGATACAACTGGTTTAGATATCCAAATCTTGAATCCTATTGAAGCTACAAACTTCACATTGGAAAGAATAATCAAAGGATTAGACACTATTTCTGTAACAGGGAACGTATTACGTGATTACTTAACCGACTTATTCCCAATTTTAGAAGTGGGAACATCAGCAAAAATGCTATCTATTGTTCCATTAATGAATGGCGGTGGTTTGTTTGAAACTGGTGCAGGTGGATCAGCTCCTAAACACGTAGAGCAATTTACGGCTGAAGGTTATTTACGTTGGGATTCTCTTGGTGAGTTCTTGGCTTTAGGTGCTTCATTGGAGCATTTAGGACAAACTTTAAACAATTCAAAAGCTATTGTTTTGGCAGAAACTCTTGATGTTGCAACGGAGAAATTCTTAGCAACTGATAAATCTCCAGCACGTAAACTAGGAGGAATTGACAACCGAGGTTCTCATTTTTACTTAGCAATGTACTGGGCGGAAGCTTTGGCAGCGCAAGATAAAGAGCCTGCTTTAAAAGCTATCTTCACTCCTATTGCAGCAGAATTTGCAGCCAACGAAGCGAAAATTAACGCCGAATTAATTGCAGCTCAAGGAAAACCTCAAGACATTGGTGGACATTACCAACCAAATCCTGAAACAACAAGCAAAGCAATGCGTCCAAGCGAAACTTTCAATACTATATTGGCAAAAATCGCTTAATCAAGTTATTAACTATATTTAAAAGACAACTGGAAACGGTTGTCTTTTTTTTATATTAGCAATACCTTAACAGTTGTTATATGACAATTGCTATTCAATTTAGTGTACTTTGCGTTTTTTCATTTCGATAAAATTTAAACAATGACTCCAAAGAAAATTATTACCTTTTTAGTTGTATTACTGTCCGCGCTCTCGTCTTTCGGGCAAGAGAAATTTACACTAAGCGGAACTATTATTGACGCCAACAGCAATGAAACATTAATAGGTGTCAACGTCGTGATTCCAGAGTTAAAAACTGGAGTAACAACTAATGAATACGGGTTTTACTCCATTACGATACCAAAAGGAAATTATACCGTTCAAATAAGTTATTTGGGTTATCTGACCATTTCCGAATCAATATCTTTAAACCAAAATATAAAAAACAATTTTAATTTATTTAGTAATGAAACAGCTTTGCAAGAAGTCATCATCACTGATAATAAAACAAAAATAGATATTAAAAAACCAGAAATGAGCGTTAATAAACTCTCCATTTCAGCCATCAAAAAAATGCCTGTTGTACTGGGTGAAGTCGATGTTTTAAAATCTATTTTGTTACTTCCTGGTGTTACAAATGCTGGCGAAGGAGCCTCCGGTTTCAATGTTCGTGGTGGCGGTGCCGACCAAAATCTGATTTTGTTAGATGAGGCCACTATCTTTAATTCCTCGCATGTTTTTGGATTTTTCTCCGTTTTTAATCCGGATGCTATCAAAGATTTAAAATTATACAAAGGCGGAATTCCAGCTCGATACGGCGGAAGAGCTTCTTCTGTTTTGGATATTTATCAAAAGGACGGTAACAGCAAAGGATTTCATGTCAATGGAGGAATCGGATTGATTTCCAGCCGCATTTTGGCCGAAGGGCCGTTGGTAAAAGACAAAGGATCGTTCCTGATTGGCGGTAGAAGTTCGTATGCACATTTATTCCTGAAGCTTTCCGAAGAACAAAAAAACAACTCGGCTTATTTCTATGATTTGAATACGAAACTGAGTTATAAACTGGATTCTAACAACAGTCTTTATTTATCGGGTTATTTTGGTCGCGATGTTTTCAGTCTGAACAAAAGTTTTACCAACATCTATGGAAATGCGACTTTAAACTTGCGTTGGAATCACTTGTTTTCTGAAAAGCTATTTTCGAATTTATCTTTAATTTACAGCGATTATTATTACGGCTTAGATTTGGATTTTGTAGGTTTCAAATGGGATTCCGGCATTAGAAACTACAATATCAAATACGATTTCAAGAACTATATTTCGGATAAATTCAAATTGAATTACGGGATAAACGGAATATATTATGAGTTCAATCCGGGAACCATCAGACCATCTGATGAGAACTCCGGAATAAATTTTGACCAATTGGACAAAAAATATGCTTTTGAACCCGCAGCTTACATCAACGCTGATCACGAAATCTCAGATAGAATATCGCTTTCTTACGGATTACGTTACAGTATGTTTTATCGTTTAGGTCAATCCACCGTGAATATTTATGCTGACAATAATCCTGTAACATTCAATTCCGCGTTACAGATTTATGAAAAAGCAACTCCAATAGGCACCAAATTTTACGATAGAAATAAAATCATGCAAAGCTATAATTATTTGGAACCGCGCTTTTCAATGGCTTACCAAATCAACGAAGAGCAATCCATCAAAGCGAGTTACAACAGAATGGTGCAGTATTTACAACTCATTTCAAATACCTCATCGCCTACTCCGCTTGATGTCTGGACGCCAAGTGATAGTTTTATAAAACCACAAATTGCCGATCAGGTGGCTTTGGGTTACTTTAAAAACTTCAGTGACGATATGTATTCTCTTGAAGTAGAAACGTATTATAAAGAAGTACAAAACCGATTGGATTATATTGACGGCGCTGATTTGATTGCCAATAAAGCCATCGAGCAAATAATCTTGAACGGGCAATTACGATCGTACGGTTTAGAAATCATGTTCCGAAAAAACGAAGGAAAATTTAACGGCTGGATTTCGTATACATTATCCAAATCCGAGCAACAAACTCCGGGAAGAACACCAATAGAAACGGGAATCAATAATGGTCAATGGTATAATTCAGTATACGATAAATTACATAATATTGCGATAACGTCTTCCTATAATTTGAATGAAAAATGGTCTTTTGGAGCTAATTTCGCTCTGCAAACCGGACAACCGGTGACGTATCCCGTTGGACAATATGACTACTTAGGAATCAATGTTCCCAGTTATGGACTAAGGAATGAAAATCGTCTTCCGGCTTACCATCATCTTGACATTGCCGCTACTTTGACTCCAACAAAAAACAAAAATAGGGAATGGAAAGGCGAATGGGTTTTCAGTATCTATAATTTGTACAATCGAAAAAATGCTGCTTCTATCAATTTCAGACAAAATACAGATACTGGAAGCAACGAAGCTATAAAAACTTCGATTTTTGGTGTAGTTCCGGCAGTGAGTTATAACTTTAAATTCTAGTCTTAGTATTCAAAAAGAGCAAAAAATAAAAAATAAAATCATGAAAAAAATAACACTGTATCTGGTACTTTTCATCGCTATTTTTTCAGCGAGTTGTGAAGATGTTATCGAAGTAGATTTAGATAATGCACCACCAAAACTGGTTATTGAAGCAGCTATCAATTGGAAAAAAGGAACGACCGGAAATCAACAGAGAATAAAACTAACCACTACAACAGGATTTTACAGCACAGAAATTCCAAAAGTTTCCGGCGCGACAGTTTCAATAAAAAACAGCTCTAATGTAGTTTTCAATTTTTCCGAAATCCAAAAAACAGGTGAATATACTTGCGCTACTTTTATACCGGTAATCAACGAAACCTACACGCTCACAGTGATTAGTAATGGCAATACCTACACCGCAATAGAAACATTGAAACCCGTTACGCCAATCACAAAAATTGTTCAAAACAATCAAGGCGGTTTCACTGGAACCGACATTGAAATTAAGACATTTTACCAAGATCCGGCAGGTGAAAGCAATTATTACCTTTACAAATACGTGTATTCAAACCAGGTAAAATCAAACTTTTATGTAGATCAAGATGAGTTTTTTAACGGAAACGAATTCTTTAGCATCTCTCAAAATGACGAATTAAAAAAAGACGATAAAATTGAGGTAACCCACTACGGAATTTCAAAAGCATACTACAATTACATGAGTGTTTTAGTAAGTATCGCAGGAAATAGTGGCGGCGGACCATTTCAATCACCGCCAGCAACCGTAAGAGGAAATATCATCAATACCACTGATTCGACAAATTATCCATTAGGCTATTTCTCCCTAAGCGAAGTCGATGTTAGAAGTTACACAATTGAATAATTAGGAGCTAATCCAGCTGTTCATTACAACCAAAAACAGGTTCTAAACAGGTTTCCAGTCCGTATAAGGAGCTTCCTTTGGTCGCTCTTCTACAGCCGGAAAACTAAAGTTTACAACCTGTTTTGGTTTTCATTGCCATCTAGGCTAGTACGTGAGGGATAAAACGAGAACTTTTATTTACTTTTACATCATAATTCATAATTTATAATAAACCATGTCTTCACACCATATCGTTCGCGATGACCAAGAACCCGCTTTAATCATTGCCAATGGCGCTTCCTGTAATCCGGAACTATTGGGTCAATTATTGGAATGGTCACCGCTTGTAGTTGTATTAGATTCGGCTATGGTTCGCGTGATGGAATTAGAAATCAAAGTCGATGTTCTCTTAGGCGATTTCGACAGAGGTTTTGATCCTGAAATTTATAAAACATCACAATACCCAATCGAAATTATTCATACACCGGACCAGAATAAAACCGATTTAGAAAAGGCTTTTGACTATTTAATCGAAAGAAAAATTCCTGCTGTAAATGTCGTTTGGGCAACCGGACGAAGAGCCGATCATACGATTACGAATCTGACCAACATCACACGATACAGAAATCTATTGAAGATTGTTATTCTGGACGATCACTCTAAGGTATTTCTTTTGCCTAAGAAATTCGAAAAATGGTATACGGCGGACACTCCTATTTCATTAATTCCTGTTGGTCACGTGACTGGAATTCATTCGGATAATTTATTTTATCCATTGAAAGATGATAGTCTCACTATTGGTTACAGAACCGGAAGCAGCAATCACGTCATCAAAGACGGAATCGTAACAATAGAACATGATGAAGGCGATTTATTGATGATGGAATGTTTGGATTAGGTATTTATTGAATATTCAACAAAGCGTTTCTTACAATCTCATAATGACTCCAAGGAATAAAATGATTCGCTTTTTCGATCGTTATTGTATCCATCGATTTAGCATTTACAAAACTTTTTTTTATGAAGTCCATATTGCTGTACGGCACCAAAACATCTTTTGTTCCATGAATAACGGTAACATCGCTAGTAATATTTTTCAACTTTGGCTCTAAATCAACTAAATCCTTTTTCAGCCACCACAACTCATCATTAGAAGGACGTAATGCTCCGGGAATTAAATATCGTAAAGGCGAAACTTTGATAACCGTTCTCCATTTTTCCGGGTTTTCAGCTTTCGGGTCTAATGATCCTGCCAGTATCACCAATCTTTTGTACCAAGACGGATTATCCACGGCTAATCGAGCTAATACTGGTCCGCCAACGGAATGTCCTACTAAAATTAGCGGCTTTTTATTATCGATTTTTTTGATAAACTCCGATATTCTTTGCGATTGTACTTTTAAATTTTGAGCATCGCCAAAATCACTGTATCCAAAACCCGGTCGGTCGATAGCAATCATTCTATATTTTTTAAGCAATAAAGAATCCTGAAGGTATTCCTTGAAAGCATTCCAACTGCCAGGTGAACCGTGAACAAAAAACAAGGTCGGGTTATCAGCATTTCCCGTTGCTACGTAATGTATTTTATATCCTTCAAAAGCAATTGTTTTATCCTGAAATTCTGTTTTAGAGCCAGCGAAAAATTTTTTAGTTTCCTTATTCGAATATCGCATCGTCATACAAGATTGGCACATTATAATATACAAAACCATCAAACTGTAAGCTATATATCTTTTTTTGAAATGAAATGAAGCGGGCATAAAAGTCATTCTGATAGTATTTTTTATAAAAGTAACCGTTTTATGGTTCGAAAAAAACGCAATATTCTAATTTTATGATTTATTTTCCATCTGTTTAATAGGTCAAAAATGTCTTTAACTATTTACAAAATAGTTATGCCTATATTTGCATCGAAATAAAGAAAATGAAAGCGAAAACGATTACCGAAAAGACTAATTTACATCCACGAAATCTGGATAGATTTGGATATAATTTTGAACAATTAATAGAGAAATCTCCTGAATTAAAACCTTTTGTTTCTGCTAATAAGCACAATCCAGATGCTTCGGAAGAAACCATTGATTTTAGTAATCCTGATGCCGTAAAGTCACTCAACAAAGCGTTATTATTATCGCATTATGACATTCAAAACTGGGATATTCCTAAAAATTATCTTTGTCCGCCCATCCCTGGAAGAGCGGATTACATTCACTATATAGCAGATTTATTAGCCTCAGGTAACAACGGAATCATTCCTGAAGGAGAAACTGTTCAAGGTTTGGACATTGGTGTAGGTGCGAATTGCATTTATCCAATAATTGGTAATTCAGCCTACGGATGGAGTTTTGTAGGAACCGATATCGATTTAAAAGCAATTGAAAACTGTAGTGCCATCATTGAAGAAAACCCAAAACTGATTGATGCCATCAGTTTACAGCAACAAACGGAATCGCGTTTTATTTTTAAAAATATAATCACTCCCGAAGACAAATTTACATTCACTATTTGCAATCCTCCATTTCATGCCTCACAAGATGAAGCTACGAAAAGTACGATTCGAAAAATAAATAATTTAGAATCCCGGAGCGCCACGAGCAAAGTAACTAAACCTGTTTTAAATTTTGGTGGTCATAATGCTGAATTATGGTGTGAAGGCGGCGAATTAGGTTTTGTTACCCAAATGATTTACGAAAGTGCAAAATATCCGATGCAGTGTTTATGGTTTACCACTTTGGTTTCTAAAAAGGAAAATCTTTCTAGTCTTTACAAAACATTAAACAAAGTAAGTGCAGTCGAAATTAAAACGATTGATATGGCTCAAGGTCAAAAAACAAGCCGAATTGTAGCTTGGACTTTCCTAAGTGAAGCACAGCAAAAAGCGTGGAAATTCGAATAAAAACCTCCTATTTCGATTAAATATTCAATCCCGAAAATCACTTTTGATAGTCGGGAAAACAATCTGTACCTCTACTTTTTCCTATTATGCATTTAAAATGAAGACCTTAAAAAAACTTCCATTATTAAATCAATAATTAAACTTCTATAAATTTAATTTACCGAAAAAAAAATACAACTATTCATAAATAGTTGTATTTCTTATTACTTTTAAGAGTAAAAATGAATTTTAACATAATTTTACGTAAATTTGGTAAAGAAATCTTTAAATAATTATAAATAAATTTCTTTTTACGATGCATTAATAAGGTAACTAAAAATCGTATTATTTAAACCCAAAAAACCAAATTAATTATTCTTTTTCAGATTATTTTTTGCGTTTAAAATCAGTGATTTAATTCAAACTAAATGGTAGAAAAGCAACTGTTACATACCGAAATACTTGATGATTCCACACTTTGGAACAGCCTGAAAGAAGGGAATGAAAACGCTTTTTCAATACTTTTTAAAAGACATTATTCTCATTTAGTCCGTTATGGAAATTCCTTTCTTCCTTTTCCTGAAAAAGTACAAGACTGTGTTCAAGACGTTTTCACAGATCTATGGATCTACAGAAACAAATTGAGTGATAAAGTGGTTGTAAAAGCCTACTTATTAGCCTGTGTTCGCAAGCGAATTACCAGATCACAAGAACGGGATCGTATTTTTCGACTAAGCAGCTCAATAGATACGGTTGAATTTTTATTTGATTTTTCAATTGAACACGAACTTATCTCAGATGAAACGACAGCTTCGAAAGTGTCACACCTCAATCATCTGATTAATGATTTGCCATCTCGACAAAAAGAAGCTTTATACCTTCGCTACACCCAAGAACTTACCGTGGATCAAATTGCTGATACACTGGATATTAATTATCAATCAGCAAATAACCTTTTGCACCGCGCTTTGTTAAGCTTACGCAAAGATTGGAAAGGAAATATCTGGTGCATTTTATTGCTGTTTTCATTCTCATTTTAGTTTTAAAAAATAAATTCAAAAAAATATATCATTTAGTGAGTATCAATTAAAGAAATGGTCCTCTATATAATTGTAACCCATTTTTTGATGCAACACCGAAATAATTATTCCGAGATAGAACACTTTTTAGCTGATGAATCATTCCGATTATGGGTGTGTTTCAAAGACGACAAACAACATTGGGAAGAATGGACTTTAGAAAATTCCAGTCGTGCTAAATTGGTTGAAGAAGCCCGATTATGGTTGTTAGCAATGAAAGTTCCTAATGATGATTTAGCTGCGGATGACATTCAACATGCTTTGGAAGCAACATGGGGAAAAATTGAAAGAGCAGAGGAAGATAAAAAGGAAAAACCAGTTTTTAGACTTTTGAGAAAAAGATGGTTTAATGGAGTTGCTGCTGTTTTGATTATAAGTCTTTTGAGTGGCTGGTTATACAATCAAACCAATAGCGATAATGATTCCGCACTAACTTACAGCGAACTTATCAATGAAAATGAGGAAGGTTTGGTGGAGCAAACTAACAATTCAGACAAACCACAAATCATAACATTATCCGACGGAAGTTCGGTTTTATTGCAACCCAACAGTAAATTAAGTTATCCTAAAATATTTGTGGGCAATGAAAGAAAAGTGTACCTCTCCGGTGAAGGCTTTTTCGAAATTAGCAAAGATCCTAAAAAACCGTTTTTTGTCTTTGCGAATGAAATTGTTACTAAAGTAGTAGGAACCAGTTTTAAAATAAAAGCATACGCTAATCAGCCAAATGTAGAAGTGGTAGTTCGGACTGGAAAAGTAAAAGTAAGATCTAATGAATTAATCTCAAATCCAAAAGATGAACTGATTGTTTTATTACCGAATCAAGCCTTGCGATTCGTTCGAAAAAACTTAAGTTTTAATAAGATTACTGATATTACACAAGATGAGTCATTAATTAATTCTACGAGTAATATTGAGCAATTAGGATTTGAATTTACAGATATTCCTGTGGCACAAATTTTTAAAACAATTGAACAAGCCTATTTAGTTAAAATTGATTTTCCTCAATCCAAATTAAAAGACTGCTATCTGACAACATCTTTAACGGATCAACCTTTGCCTGAAAAGCTTAAAATTATTTGTAAAAGCCTTGGAAACAATACGAGTTATGAAATGAATGGTAACCAAATTAGTATTATATCCGATGGATGTAATTAATAGTAACTTGCCTATGAATAAAAATATATAATGAAAAAAGCGCCGAAAATGCTGTAACATTCTCGACGCCTTAAATAAAATCAATCCGCTCTCTGTAAAGAGCAATTGCAGTGTTCAACCAATACCCTAACTAACGAATATTAATAAAAACCGTCCAAAACTATGAAAAAAACCGTCCTTAAACAACGACTACTAATTCGAATTATGAAAATAACCTTATTTCAATTTGTCTTAGCCCTTGTCTTTTCAAGCGTAACATTTGCGAATAACATCAGAGGTCAAAAAAAACTGGACACAAAGGTAACTATTACCGTGACCGATTTGAACTTAGATACAGCATTGTCAAAACTTGAAAAATTGGCACATGTGAAATTTTCGTACAATTCGAGAATGTCACAATTGAATCAAAAAGTGAGTGTTTATGCTAACAATGAAGCATTATCAAGTGTATTGACACGCATTTTGAAACCATTAAAAATGAATTATACCGAAGTAAGTAACCAAATTATTTTACAAAAAGACGGTATTGCAACAACAGGAATGAATGGAGATTTTTTCTCTACATTAAATCAAAATACGATTGCTGAAATAATCAAAGGTCGTGTAGTTGATGAAAAAGGAGAGTCTTTACCTGGCGTAACGATTCTTGTAAAAGGAACTACAAAAGGTACCACTACTGATATCGATGGAACTTACAGCATCAGTGCTGAAATTGGTGACGTTTTACAATTTTCTTATGTGGGACTTGAAACGAAATCGGTAACTGTAACCGGAACAACCTTAAACGTTACTTTAACGGGAAGTGGTGAAACACTTCAAGATGTTGTCGTAATTGGTTCCCGTAATCCAACCAGAACCGTAACAGAATCTGCAGTTCCTATTGATGTAATTTCTATGAAAGAAATTGCTTCTCAGGGAGCACAAGTTAACTTAAATCAGATTTTAAACATGGTTGCCCCATCGTTTACCTCAAATACTCAAACAGTTGCTGATGGAACAGATCACATTGACCCGGCGCAGTTAAGAGGTTTAGGACCGGATCAAGTTTTGGTTTTAATAAATGGAAAAAGGAGACATACCTCTTCATTGGTAAATATTAACGGATCACCGGGTAGAGGATCAGTAGGAACGGATTTAAATGCTATTCCTGCTTTTGCAATCGAAAAAATCGAAGTCTTGAGAGACGGAGCTTCTGCGCAATATGGTTCAGATGCTATTGCAGGAGTTATTAATATTAATGTAAAGAAAAACACGAATAAATTAGACGTTAATATTTTTGGCGGTGGAAATCTTTCAAAAGGCGCTAACGACCATGATGGCGGTTTTGATGGTGGAAATTACCAATTGGATTTAAATTACGGAACAAGCCTTGGTAAAGAAAAAAGTTTTATTAACGCAACTGCTAGCTTCCAACTTAGAGATGCAACCAGTAGAGCAAAAGAAGTTACAGGAACATTATTTAATGCCTACAATGCAATAGAGCAAAGAGCGGCTGAGGCAGGTACTAATATCAATGCACTTTTTGGAAATATTACAAATACACCAAATACGGCTCAAATACTTTCTAATATAAAAACGTTTGCACCACAGGTAACTTACTTTACAGCTGCGCAACAAACCGCGATTAGTGGTGCAGCTGATATTCCTCAAATGCAAGCTGCTTTGAATTTTGACGCTACTTCGGGAGAACTTGCATATAGAAATCTTGAAAGAAAAAATTTCAATATGAGAGTGGGACAATCTTCTTTAAAAAGTGCCCAATTCTTCTTGAATGCTGCTTACCCAATCAATGATAAATTAGAAGCCTATGCCTTTGGGGGAACAAGTTTTAGAGATGGAGAAGCTGCAGGTTTCTACAGAAGACCAAATCAAGCACGATCCTACACGGGATTATATCCAAACGGATTTTTACCGGAAATACATTCTACAATCAACGATGTCTCTGTGGCAGCAGGTTTAAGAGGTCTTATCTTCGAAAGCTGGAATTTTGATTTAAGTAATACTTTCGGAAGAAATGCTTTTGATTACGGAGTTGAAAATACAGTAAATGCTTCCTTGAGAGAAAATTCCCCTACTGAATTTGACGCAGGTGGTTTGGCTTTCGCCCAAAACACAACAAACTTTGACATGAACAGAAAATTTGATGTTTTAGAAGGTTTGAACGTTGCTTTTGGCGCAGAATACCGTCATGAGAACTTCTCTATCAATGCAGGTCAACCGGAATCATACAATTTATATGACATTAATGGAGGTGTAGTTACTGGAACTACTCCAGCAAACATAAAAGTTACTGATTTTTATGGTGCAGCAAGACCAAATGGCTCACAAGTTTTTCCAGGTTTCAGACCTGCAAATGCAATTGACAAAGATCGTAACAGCGTAGCAATTTATACGGATTTAGAATTAGACGTTACGGATAAATGGTTAGTTAACGGAGCGGTTCGTTTTGAGAACTATTCTGATTTTGGAAACACAACTAATTTTAAAATAGCTTCTCGTTATAAAATAACAGATAATATCAACTTACGCGGTGCAGTTTCAACTGGATTTAGAGCGCCATCGTTACATCAAATCTATTTCAATTCAACCGCTACACAATTCGTAGGTGGCGTACCATTTGAAGTAGGAACTTTTAGTAATGACTCGCAAGCAGCACAATTATTAGGAATCCCTAAATTAAAACAAGAAGAATCTCAAAGTGCAAGTGTTGGTTTTACTGCTAAAATACCAGAAGCCAATTTAACCTTGACTGCTGATGCTTATATTGTAAAAATAGACGACAGAGTTGTTCTTACCGATCAATTTTCAAGACCTGGCGGAACTCCTGCAGCTGGATCTCCAAATGCAGTTTTGAATGCATTATTTGATACAGCTGGAGCAACTGCAGCAACTTTCTTTGCTAATGCTATTGATACGGAATCAAAAGGAATTGATGTTGTGATAAGTCATAAAACAAGCTTTGGAAATAATGTTTCTTTAAAAACAGATTTATCAGGAACTTTTTCTAAAACCTACAGAGTGGGAGAAATTCACGCTTCACCAGTATTAGAAGCTGCAGGTCAGATAAACAGATACTATTCTGAAGCAAGTAGAGTATATTTACAAGAAGCAATTCCTAGAGTAAAAGCTAATTTAACTAACTCTATTACTTACAAAAAATTCGATTTCTTTTTGAGAAATGTTTATTTCGGTAAAGTTACCGATCCAAATACTGCGGATGTAAATGGAGACGGAAGAGTTGAAGGTGTTATAGTAAACGGTCAAGCGGTAGAAATTGAGCACCCAATATGGGGAGCTAAAATAATTACTGATTTATCTGTTGGTTTCAAAATTACTAATGCTGCAAAAATTGTTATTGGAGCTAATAATATTTTTGATATTTATCCAGATATGAATCTTGGTACGCAAACTGCAATCAGACCTAGATTAGTATCAGGAGCTATTGATTACACCGCTGCTCCTGCAACTATCGACTTATCAAATGCTAACCAATTTGTATACTCAAGAAACGTTTCCCAATTTGGTCAAAACGGTCGTTTTGTTTTTGCTCGATTGAACTTCAGTTTCTAAGAACTATTCTTAATTATGAAAACCATCCTGCTTTGACAGGATGGTTTTTTTTTGGCTAAAACTTTGGTAAAAAAAGAATCCAAACTTTGTACCTTTGCAACTCTAAAACTTTGCCCCTTAATTAAATGAATTTCCAAGTAGTATCCGATTACCAGCCCAAAGGCGACCAACCGCAAGCGATTGAAAAATTAGCCCAAGGGATTATCGATGGTGATAAATTCCAAACCCTTTTAGGAGTTACCGGATCCGGGAAAACATTTACAGTGGCCAATGTGATTCAGGAAGTACAAAGACCCACATTAGTTTTGGCACATAACAAAACGTTGGCAGCACAATTATATTCGGAATTCAAGCAATTCTTCCCGAATAATGCTGTCGAATATTTTGTTTCTTATTACGATTATTACCAGCCAGAAGCTTTTATGCCTGTAACTGGCGTTTTCATCGAAAAGGATTTATCTATCAATGAAGAACTGGAAAAAATGCGAATGTCAACCACCGCTTCGTTACTTTCCGGACGAAGAGATATTTTGGTAGTGGCGTCGGTTTCCTGTTTGTACGGTATTGGAAATCCTATCGAATTTCAGAAAAACTTAATTCCAATTGAGAAAGGACAAATTATTTCTCGTACCAAATTATTGCATCAATTGGTGCAAAGTTTATATTCCAGAACTGAAGCCGATTTTAATCCCGGAAGTTTCAGAATAAAAGGTGATACAGTAGATGTTTATCCGAGTTATGCGGATGAAGCGTACCGAATCCATTTTTTTGGTGATGAAATCGAAGAAATTGAAAGTTTCGATACAAAGAACTCACAGGTTATTGAAAAATTTGACAGACTGACCATTTACCCTGCTAATATGTTTGTGACTTCTCCAGATGTTTTGCAAAATGCCATTTGGGAAATCCAGCAAGATTTAGTAAAACAGGTCGATTATTTCAAGGAAATTGGCAAACATTTGGAAGCAAAACGATTGGAAGAACGTACCAATTTTGATTTGGAAATGATTCGTGAACTTGGTTATTGCTCTGGAATCGAAAATTATTCTCGTTATCTTGACGGTCGTTTGCCAGGAACAAGACCTTTTTGCTTACTCGATTATTTCCCTAAAGATTACTTAATGGTGGTAGATGAAAGTCACGTGACACTTTCTCAAGTTAGCGCTATGTATGGCGGAGACAGAAGCCGAAAAGAAAATTTAGTGGAATATGGTTTTAGACTTCCCGCAGCAATGGACAATCGTCCTTTGAAGTTTGAAGAATTCGAAGCTATGCAAAATCAGGTAATTTATGTTTCGGCAACACCAGCCGATTATGAGTTGCAAAAAACGGAAGGCGTTGTTGTGGAGCAAGTGATTCGTCCAACCGGATTATTGGATCCAATTATTGAAATCCGACCAAGTTTAAATCAAATTGATGATTTGATTGAAGAAATTCAGGTTCGGGCAGAAATTGATGAACGTGTTTTGGTAACGACTTTAACCAAAAGAATGGCGGAAGAACTGGCTAAATATTTAACCAAAGTTAATATTCGTTGTCGCTATATTCACTCTGAAGTAGATACTTTGGAACGAATAGAAATCATGCAAGATTTACGAAAAGGAATTTTTGATGTATTAATTGGTGTGAATTTACTACGTGAAGGTTTGGATTTACCTGAAGTTTCTTTGGTAGCAATTTTAGATGCAGACAAAGAAGGTTTTTTACGAAGCCATCGTTCGCTTACGCAAACAATTGGACGTGCAGCAAGAAACCTAAATGGTAAAGCAATTATGTATGCGGACAAAATTACGGCTAGTATGCAAAAAACCATTGATGAAACCAATTATCGCAGAACCAAGCAAATTAATTACAATACTGCAAATAATTTAGTTCCTCAAGCATTAAATAAAAAAATAGAAAGTGCCTTTACCAAAAATCCTTTAGCAGATTACGAATTAGGCTATACACTTTCAACTGCAGCAGAACCAGTTACAGAATATCTATCAAAACCCGATATTGAGAAACGTATTCGAGAAAAACGAAAAAACATGGAAAAAGCAGCTAAAGAATTAGACTTTATGCAGGCCGCAAAATTACGTGATGAAATAAAAGTGCTACAAGGGCAATTGTCATAAAAAATCAGGCCAACATAAATCCTATGTTTAATTATTATCGAACTCTACATAAAAAGAAAAAAGAGCTGTAAGAATATATTACAGCTCTTTTTAATATTATTTTCTCTTATGAACGTTCAATTCATAAGCTATACATTATTCAACAATCAAAGGTTGAACTCTCCATATATCAGTATATGGATAAGAGTATGCTGATTGTTCTTGAGTAATATTGTTTGAAGAAATTCTAGCAAAAACATTTCCTATTTTAGTAACGGCTTTTTCTGGTTGACGTGCGCCAGCAGTGGAAGAAAAATAGATATTACCATCTACACCCCAAAACGGTTGAGTTTCATTAGATTCACCGCTTGTAATTTGAGTTAAAGATGTTCCATTTATTTTCATTACAAAAAGATGGCTAAATTTATCTTTTGTACCGATGTATACAATATGCTTCCCGTTAGGAGAGTAAGCACCATTTGTAGAATTTTGTTCTCCAGTAGTTATTTGAGTACTTTGGAATGATTTCAAGTCTAATTCAAATAATTGGAAAAAATCTCCAGAAAGTTTTGTGTAAAGTAATTTATCTCCTTTTGGACTCCATTTAGGATTAATTCCTTCAGAAAGAACTGTAAAGCTGCTTCCATCTTTATTAACAAGGCAAATATTTCTTGTATCTTGGAGAGTAGTTGTCAATACAATTTTTTTATTATCAGGAGATAGACTGGCATCAGCATCGAAATCACCATAAGCATTCTGACCAATGTAAGTTAACCCTAGTTTGTTCACACTTGTTACGGCTATAGTTGGTTTAGAAGCATAATAAGTAAAAATAAAATTCTCATTATCAGTCCAAGATGGTCTGTCTGTTTTATTACCAATTAATGGAGTAAAACCTGGTAACATTACATCGTTCTTTAATCTAATACTCCATTTACTGAATCCAGTATTTGCATCATCTCTAATTACGTATAATAATTTTTTACCATCAGGAGATAAACATGGCTGAAATTCAGGCACTACATCATCCGTTATTCTAACTAATTCTTTAGCACTTGCGGTAACTTGTGGCCCAGATAACTTTACTACTGGAGCTTTAGAAGCACACGAATAAAGTAAAAATAAACAACCTAAACCTGATAAAAGAGTAATTTTTTTCATAAGCATTTTATTTGTTGATTTACAAATATAAATGTTTTATTAAAAAAAAAAAAAATGATAATATTAAATTTTTGCAAAAATTTGAAATAAATAAGATTTTTATTTCAAATTATTTTTTTAGAGAAATCCTAATTAATTAGTTCTTAATAAAAAAATCCAAATAACTAATAATCAGTTCAGTATATTTAATAAAAATTTAATTGTGTTGTTCCTGAAAAACATTCAATAAAATCTCGCCATCAATAATAGCATTTGGTGCTTCATTCATCAATTTAAGAATTCGTTTTGTGGCTATAGGATTAAGCCCCATATCAATCGCTATTTGCTGAATAGTTGTCATTTCTTTTTTATGTAAAACACCATCACAATACATCAACAACGCCAATCTGTAAAATTGCTGAATGCGCAAAAACTCTGTTTTAATAGGTAATTGTGGTAATTCCTGATGAAATAAATCTTTAAAAACAGCTATTTCGAAACTCAATTCTTTAGCAATAATTGCTAAAAAATCATACTCTCTCTTATGCAAATGTCCATCAACAGTGGAAAAAGCAATCATCTCTAAAAGTAAACTCCTCTTTTCTTCGAATGTATTCATCAAATTATTATTTTTAGCTAAAATATTGTTTTTAAATCAAAACACAAAAACTAATAATGATTCGACCACTATTCCTACTGCTACTCTTCTTTTTTACAATAGCAAAAATTACTGCTCAAGACTCTAAACCGTCAAAACAAAGTACTGCTTCAAAACAAGTTTCAACCTTTATGATTCAAGCACCGCAGCTACAAACGGAAAAGAAAATTTGGGTGTATTTACCAGAAAATTATGGAACTTCTAAAAAGAAATTCTCTATAATTTATATGCATGATGCTCAAAATTTATTTGATGTTAAAACTTCCTATTCAGGTGAATGGAATGTAGATGAGAAACTGGACAGCCTAAAAGCACAAGTTATTGTTGTGGGAATCGAACATGGAAATGACAAACGAATCGATGAATTAACGCCTTTTAAAAATGAGAAATATGGTGGAGGAAAAGCAGATAGTTATTTAGAATTTATCGTAAAAACTCTAAAACCGCAAATCGACAAAACATATCGAACAAAAACTAAAAAGAGAAATACTATTATTATGGGAAGTTCGCTTGGCGGGCTCACTTCGTATTATGCCATTTTAAAATATCCCGAAATATTTGGAAAAGCGGGTGTGTTTTCTCCTTCGTTTTGGTACAGTAAAGACATTTATGATTTGACTGAAAAATCCAAAAAGATAAAGTCTAAAATCTATTTCCTATGTGGCGATAGTGAAAGTGATGATATGGTCTCAGATTTGAACAAAATGGAATATTTATTAAATTCAAATAGATGTTACTGTCTTAATTTGAATGAAAAAAAAATTATAAAAGGCGGACAACATAATGAAAAATTATGGCGGGATGGTTTTGTGAAAGCCGTTTTATGGCTTGGTTATTAAATCTCCTGTTTAAAGAAACTCATTAATTTTAAGTACAAAATCAGATTCAAATGGAACTAATATTAAGAGAATACAACCTCAAATTAAAACATACATTCACGATTTCGAGAGAGTCCATAGACTTTCAGCCTTCTTTGATTGTGGAATTAAAAAGTGACGGTTTCTCCGGTTTTGGCGAAGCAACTTCTAATCCGTATTACAAAACAACTGTTCCGATGATGATGCAGGATTTAGAAAAAATTCGTTCTGTAATTGAAGCTGCAACAAATGAAACACCTTCAGCATTTTGGGCAAAAATCCATCCTTATTTAAAAGATGACATGTTTGCTTTGTGCGCTTTGGATATGGCATACAATGATTTATATGCACGCAAAAAAGGAAAGAAACTGTACGAATTGTGGAATTATACCATTGCCAAAAATCCATTGACAGATTACACAATTGGAATTGCGTCTATTGAAAAAATGGTTGCTAAAATGAAGGAACTGCCTTGGCCGATTTATAAAATAAAATTGGGAACCAAAGAAGATATTGCTATTGTTACCGAACTTCGGAAACATACGAATGCTATTTTCAGAATTGACGCCAATTGCGGTTGGGGTGTGGAAGAAACCATCAATAATGCCATCGAGTTAAAGAAACTAGGAGTAGAATTTTTGGAACAACCCATGAAAGCGGACAATTGGGAAGGTCATAAAGAAGTTTTCAAACATTCGGTTTTACCAATAATAGCTGACGAAAGTTGCATTATAGAAGAAGATGTAGCCAAATGTCACAACCATTTTCATGGTGTGAATGTGAAGTTGGTAAAATGTGGCGGATTAACTCCTGGAAGAAGAATGATTGAGGAAGCCAAAAAATTAGGTTTAAAAACGATGGTGGGCTGCATGACCGAATCAACTGTTGGGATATCTGCGATTGCGCATTTATTACCGCAACTGGATTATGTAGACATGGACGGCGCATTGCTTTTGGCTGAAGATATTGCAAATGGTGTAACTATAGATTTTGGAAAAATAAAGTATTCTGATTTAAACGGAACTGGTGTAACTTTAATTTGATTTTAAAATGAAAGTCAACCAATTTCCGGATCGAACAATTGAAATCGACAATGAAGAATATCTTTATTTTGGAGGAACAGCTTATTTAGGTTTGTCAACGCATCCCGACTTTCAAAAACTGCTTATCAAAAATATTTTGAAATGGGGAACAGCTTATGGAAGTTCCCGAAGTGCCAATATTCAACTAAGCGCGTATGAAGATGGAGAACGATTTTTAGCCGATTTCATAAAAGCGGATGCGGCACTTACGGTTTCTTCGGGCATGCTAGCGGGAAAATTAGTTATTGAAATTCTGATACCGGAAACCGATTTATTTTTTCACTTTCCGGATACGCACGCGGCAATCAAAGTGCCAAACAGCTTACCGGTTTTTATCGGAGAAAAATTAAATCCGCGTTTGTTGGATAATAGAACTGAAAAAATTACGATTCTTACGGATTCGGTTCCATCATTTTATGTACAGCCAATTAATCTTACGATTCTAAATTCGATTCCCTCTCATAAAGAAATTACTTTGGTTATTGATGAATCGCATTCGCTTGGAATTTTGGGTACAAATGGTTGTGGAATTTATTCGACAATCAATCTTCCTATTATTAAAAGAAAAATTATGGTGTCCTCTTTGGGCAAAGCCTTTGGGTTGACGGGTGGCGTAATTGCCAGCGATTCCGAATTTATTAATCAGATTGCAACTCACGATACTTTTGTTTCCAGTGCTGGTATGAATGCCGCATTTGTGCAAACAATGGCTGATGCTACAGTAATTTATTTGCAACAGCATAAAAAATTAAAAGATAATTTGAACTACATTAATACTCGTTTAATTACAAACAAAGCAGTCCTTTTTGATCCTGAATATCCGCTCATTTATCCGAAAGTCGAAGGAATAAATGAAATTTTCACGGCAAATAAAATTATTGTAACCAATTTTAAATATCCAACGGACACTAAAGATTTAAACAGAATTGTAATTACTGCTAATCACAAAAAAGAAGATTTGGATACTATAATTCACCTTCTGAACCAAAACCAATTCTGAATCTAAAATTGTGGTCCAATTGCTTTTAAACCGTACCTTTGTAAAAAATATAGAATATGATGACAAATAACGATATCTTTAAAAAACTTCGTGTAGCCTTAATGTTACGCGATGATCAAATAGTTGAAATATTAGAATTAGTAGATTTTAGAATCACTAAATCAGAATTGGGTGCTTTTTTCCGTGATGAAAAACATGAAAATTATATGGAATGTGGTGACCAAGTGTTGCGTAACTTCCTAAATGCATTGGTAATTCATTTACGTGGTACAAAGGAAAATCCAAAAAACCCAAATGATGTTTTAGCCAAACATAAAGCTCAAATTCCTGTAAAAGAAGGAGCTTCGGAAAGAGCAGAATTTAAAGCAAAGCCAAGAGACGAAGAACGATCAAGAGGTGATGAAAGTCCTTCAAAATCGAAACCTGCTGCTAAGAAACCATTCAAAAAACAATTCTCAAAAGGAACTCCAAAAGTTCAAGTTGTGGAGAAAGTGAAATTTAATTTCGGCAAGAATAAAAAATCATAACTGTGAAAACGGCATTGATTATTGGCAGCACAGGTTTAATAGGCTCAGAATTATTAAATTTACTTTTGGAAAGTTCACATTACGATAAAGTAATCACTTTCGTAAAAAGAGATACAGGAATAAAGCATCCAAAATTAACGCAACACGTTATTGATTTTGACAAGCCGCAAACCTATAAAGAATTAGTCGTTGGCGATGATTTCTTTTGCACGATTGGTACAACAATCAAAAAAGCGGGAAGTAAAAAAGATTTTAGAAAAGTAGATTTTGAATATCCTCGACAGTTTGCTGCTTTTGCTTTGCAGAATAAAGTTCAAAAATACTTGATTATTTCTTCTCTTAGCGCTGATGCAAATTCTGGAAATTTCTATTTGAAAACAAAAGGAGAAATTCAAGATTTTCTTAAAGATTGTAATTTCGAAAGCGTTGCTGTATTGCAACCTTCCCTTCTTTTGGGAAACCGAACTGAATTTAGATTCGGAGAAAAAGTGGGTGCATTTTTCATGAAAACACTTTCCTTCTTATTCCTTGGAAACTTGAAAAAGTACAAACCCATTGAAGGTAAAACAGTAGCCATAGCTCTTTTGAAAATTGCACAAACAAATAATAAAGGTTTCAAAATATTTGAATCAGATGCGATTCAAGAAATTGGAAACTAATACAATATCACAATCCTGAATGAGAGTTCAGGATTTTTTGTATATTTAGTTTATCAAAATGAATTTACACCTTCGAATATGAAATGCCTCCTCACCTTCTCCATATTATTTTTTACAACAATATTTTTTGGACAAAAGAATAAAATTGAACAACCAGCCATGTTTTTTGATTCAAACTTCCTTTCGCTAAATTCGATGGAATATATCGAACCAAATGAAATTGAATCAATAAATGTTGTCAAAAAGGACACCACAATAAATGGTGTTTTGTTTCGTGGCCTAATTAACATTACTTCCAAAAACCCTAAGAAATATGATTTAATAAGTTTGGAACAAATTAAATCTGAATTTACAAAAATCAAAAGTAACGATGTCATATATATGGTAAATAGAGCATTTATAACAGACAATATTGAAACATTCAAATTAGACCGAAACTATATTTTAAAAGTTGAAGTTACTAATTCAGAAGAATTTTATAACTTAAGAGAGGGTAATACCAAATTTGACATCATCAACATCTTGGGTAAAACGAAAGAAAATTTAGAAAATAAAAATAAGATTTTATTAAGAGGTCATGAAGCAATAGGAGTTAAATAGATTCTGTTTCCAATACTATTTAAATCCAACTTTAAGAGCTACAGCTTAACATAGAACATCCAACTTTATCTCTGGCCCAATCGGGTCTTTTGGTAAACCATTTTTGAAAATTTGGTTGTTCATCATACGGTTTTTTTAGCATTTCGAATAACTCGTTTAGCAAAGAATAATCTCCCTTATCCGCATCATCAATACACAATTGCGCCATGTAATTTCGCAGCACGTATTTTGGATTAACTAAATTCATCTGCTCTTTTCTTTCAGAATCAGAAAGTGCTTCTTCATTAATTCGAATGGTGTACTTCTCTAACCAATCGTGCCAATCTTTCAAAATAGTTTGATCCAAATCCTTTTCATTATAGAAAGCATCCTTTATGGAATTGAAAGCGGTTGTTGCTGCATCAGCTTTGGATAAATTACTTAGATTTCTAAAGAAAATGGTCATGTCAGTTTCTACCTTTTCAAGTAATTGAGTCAAACTCTGAATCAAAACAATATCGTGTTCTTTTTTGATTTGGAAACCGAGTTTATTTTGCATCATATTCAAATACTCTTTTTCGTAATCCGTGCTAAAAGCATCTAGAATAGTTTCCAGCGGTTTCGCTTCCTGAATTAAAGGATACAACGCATTCGCCAATTGGTATAGATTCCAGAGCGCAATTTCAGATTGATTCCCAAAACGGTATCTTTTATATTGATTATCGGTGGTATTTGGCGTCCAACTGGAGTTGTAATCGTCCAACCAACCGTAAGGACCGTAATCAATGGTGATGCCGTGAATAGACATATTATCGGTATTCATAACTCCATGAACAAAACCTACGCGTTGCCAATGCACAATCATCTTGAGTGTACTTTGGGTAACTTCTTGGAAAAAGGCAAGGTATTTTTCGACACCTTCTTGTTGAATATGAGGAAAATGATGTTTAATCGTAAAATCCGCCAATAATTTGAGATTATCATGGTCTTCTCGGGAAGCAAATAATTCAAAACTTCCAAAACGAATAAAAGAAGGAGCCACTCTACAAACGATGGCGCCTTTTTCATAGGCAGGATTTCCATTATACAAAACATCTCGCAATACTTGATCGCCAGAAAGCATTAGCGAAAGTGAACGTGTAGTAGGAACTCCTAAATAATGCATCGCTTCGGCACATAAATGCTCTCGAATGGAAGAGCGTAAAACGGCAAAACCATCTGCTGTTCTGGAATATGGTGTAGGTCCTGCTCCTTTCAGTTGCAAAGTGTATGTCTTATTATCATGAACTACTTCGCTAAGATTGATAGCACGCCCATCTCCCAATTGTCCCGCCCAATTCCCAAATTGATGACCAGCATAACACAAGGCAAAAGGTTTTGTCTCCGGATAAACAGTATTCCCGGAAAAAGTATTTAAAAAATCAGTTGAAAGTATATCTTCCTGAGAAAGACCAATAGCATTAGCTACTTCAATTGAAGCATGAATCAAGGAAGGATTTGAAGGTTTTTTGGGTAATACATACGAATATGCTGATTGCTGAACCTGTCTTGGAGTATTTATTTCACTTTGATCAGCAGGCAATTCAGCAGTAAAATTATTTTTTATCTGGAGTTTCATAATAACTAAAAAAGTTAAAAACAAAGATAATTGTTGTGAGTCAGAAAACTTTGCAATTTCAATTATTATTGTGATTTGTTCAATCACAAAATTTATTTTATTCCAAAAAAAAATCCTGTTCGCCGTAGCAAACAGGATTTTCAATATATAACATTTTTTCTAATTAAGAAAGTGCTGCTTTTACTTGATCCGCTGCTTCTTGGAATTCAACAGCTGATAAAATTGGCATTCCTGAATTATCAATTAATTCTTTTGCAATAGCTGCATTTGTACCTTGTAAACGAACAATGATTGGCACTTTAATTGCATCACCCATATTTTTGTAAGCATCAACTACTCCTTGCGCCACACGGTCACAACGAACGATTCCACCAAAAATATTAATCAAAATTGCTTTTACGTTTTGATCTTTTAAGATAATACGGAAAGCAGTTTCAACACGTTTTGCATCAGCAGTTCCACCTACGTCAAGGAAGTTAGCAGGCTCAAAACCAGCATACTTGATTAAATCCATGGTTGCCATAGCTAAACCAGCTCCGTTCACCATACATCCTACTGTACCGTCAAGATCCACATAGTTTAATCCTACTTCTTTCGCTTCCACTTCGATTGGGTTTTCCTCACGAATGTCGCGCATATCAGCATATTTCTTTTGTCTGTATAAAGCATTATCATCGATATTTACTTTAGCATCTACAGCCATAATTTTATTGTCAGATGTTTTTAAAACCGGGTTGATTTCAAACATCGAAGCATCAGATCCAATATAAGCATTGTATAAAGAATCGATGAATTTCACCATTTCTTTGAAAGCATTTCCAGAAAGACCTAAGTTAAAAGCAATTCTTCTTGCTTGAAAACCTTGTAATCCAACAGAAGGATCTACTTCTTCAGTAAAAATTAAATGAGGAGTGTGTTCCGCAACTTCTTCAATATCCATTCCACCTTCAGTAGAATACATAATCATGTTACGACCTGTAGCTCTATTTAATAAAACAGAAACATAAAACTCAGAAGTTTCACTTTCACCAGGATAATATACATCTTCAGCGATTAAAACTTTGTGTACTTTTTTACCTTCAGCAGAAGTTTGAGGTGTAATCAATTGCATTCCGATGATTTGCTCTGAAATCTCTTCAACTTGTTGTAAATTTTTGGCAAGTTTCACTCCACCACCTTTTCCACGTCCACCTGCATGAACTTGGGCTTTTACAACATACCAACTTGTACCAGTTTCGGCAGTTAATTGTTTTGCAGCAGCAACAGCTTCTACAGGGCTATTAGCAACGATTCCGCGCTGAATGCGAACTCCGTAGCTAGCTAAAATCTCTTTTCCTTGATATTCGTGTATGTTCATAATATAGAATTTGTCTGGCTTCTGAATTTCTTTCAGAATAAAAGTGCCACAAAAATAGCAAAATTAAACTTAACTGTTATTTTTTTTTCAATTAAATATAGGTCAAAATAGAGATATTTTAAACAAAAACAGAACGCTCTCCTATTTTAAAAAAATATAAAAATTAATTACAAATTTGTTATAATTAGTTGGCAAAATTCATTGGCAAAGTATTTCTTTCAAAAACAGTGCTTTCCTTTACTCATTTACATTTTCTTTTTATCGAAAAATCAAATCGGAAGTGTTTAAATATCATTATTGAGATTTATTTAACCTTTTTCTGTTAGAACTGTAAAAACAAGGCGCTTTTAACTTTTACGCCTATTATATGTTACTAAATCTTTAATTTTGTAGAAAAAAATTTAAGCATGAAAGTTAAAGAACAAGGCCTTTATTTGCCCGAATTTGAACACGACAATTGCGGAGCAGGATTCATTTGTAATTTAAATGGAATTAAGTCAAATGATATTATACACAAAGCACTGGATATTCTAATCAAATTAGAACACCGGGGTGCTGTGAGTTCAGATGGCAGAACTGGAGATGGAGCAGGAATATTATTTGATATCCCACATGATTTTTTTAAGAAAGTTTGTGAATTTGATATCCCGGAAACTAAGGAGTATGCCGTAGGAATGGTTTTTATGCCAAAAAGTAAAAATCAAGTTGTTTTTTGTAAAACTACTTTTGAAACTTCGATACGCGATCAAAATCTAGAAATATTAGGATGGAGAGACGTTCCGGTTGACGCAACAAATTTAGGACGAATAGCCGGCGAGAAAGAACCAACAGTAAAACAAGTATTTGTAGGTAAAAATGGTTTAGACCTTACGGAACAACAATTTAACGCTAAATTATTTGCAGCGAGAAAAATAGCAGAACATGCGATTCGAAATTCAAGAATTTCAGAAAGTCACATGTTTTATTTTTCCAGTTTCTCGACTACGACTATAATATATAAAGGTTTGTTGATGCCGGAAGACATCAGCAGGTATTATACGGATTTATTGGATGACGATTTGGTAACCCGATTAGCTTTGGTTCACCAACGATTTTCTACCAATACATTTCCATCTTGGGAATTAGCACAGCCTTTTCGTTATATGTGTCACAACGGTGAAATCAATACACTTCGTGGCAATATTAGCCGTATGCGTGCTCGTGAAGAATTGATGAAAAGTGACGTTTTTGGTGATGATATCAAAAAATTATTTCCAATTATTTTAGAAGGAAAATCAGATTCCGCTTCTATGGATATGGTTATCGAACTGTTATTAATGACAGGACGCTCTTTGCCGGAAGCCATGATGATGGTCGTTCCTGAAGCTTGGGAAAAACACCAAACGATGTCAGCCGACAAAAAGGCATTTTACGAATATAACGCTTGTATCATGGAGCCCTGGGATGGTCCGGCTTCTATTCCTTTTACTGATGGAAACGTTATTGGTGCTTTATTGGATAGAAATGGATTGCGTCCTTCCCGTTACACATTGACTAAAAGTGGTTTCGTAATTATGTCTTCAGAAATTGGTGTTCTTGATATCAAACCAGAAGATGTGATACAACATGGTCGTTTAGAACCCGGAAAAATGTTCCTTGTGGACATGAACGAGGGTCGAATTATTGAAGATGACGAAATCAAAAACGCAATTGTTACCAAACGTCCTTACCAACAATGGTTGGATGAAAATTTAGTACAATTGGCTCAAATACCATATACGGATAATCCAATTCCTGTTGAAAACATAGATTTTGAAACAAGACAAAGACTCTTTGGATACACTTTAGAGGATTTAAAAACAATCATAAACCCGATGGGAGCTCAAGGTGCAGAAGCATTAAGTTCCATGGGAAATGATACTCCTTTAGCGGTTTTGTCAGATCAACCACAGCTTTTATACAACTATTTTAAGCAGTTGTTTGCTCAGGTTACCAATCCACCATTGGATGGTATTCGTGAAGAAATTATTACAGATATCAGTTTAGCGATTGGTGGCGATTATAATATTTTTGACATTGTTCCAAAGCATTGTAAAAAATTAAAAATTCAAAATCCAGTAATTTCAAACGAGGATTTAGATAAAATAAGAAACATTAATCATGCTGATTTCAAATCAGTTACTATTTCTACATTATATGATATAGAAAAAGGAGTAAACGGATTAGAACGCGCTTTGGAAAGAGCTGTACAAGCGACTTTCAAAGCAGTTACTGAAGGTTGCAATATTGTAATTATTTCTGACAGAGGTGTAAGTGAAAAAATGGCTCCAATACCAATGTTACTGGCGTGTTCTTACATTCATCATTCGCTTAACATTCTAAAAGTTCGTTCTAAATTTGGAATCATAATTGAATCTGCAGAACCTCGCGAACCACATCATTTTGCCTTATTATTTGGTTACGGAGCTAGCGCAATCAATCCTTACATGGTGAATGAAATTATTCACAACCAAGTAAACGAAGGTTTTATCACTGGTATAAAAGCGGATTATGCCATCAAAAATTACAACAAAGCGATTGCAAAAGGGATTCTGAAAATCATGAATAAAATTGGTATCTCGACGTTACATTCATATAGAGCGGCACAAATTTTTGAAATTTTAGGCCTAAATAAAACATTCACTTCTAAATATTTCCCTTACACTCCTTCCCGAATTGAAGGAATTGGTCTGATGGAAGTCGAAAAAGAAATCAAGAAACGATACCAAAAAGCATTTCCAAATTCAAAAGTCAGCAGTTTACTCCCTTTAGAAATTGGAGGAATTTACCGATGGAGAAGAAATGGGGAAAAACATATGTTTAACCCAACAACGATTTCTAAATTACAACAAGCAGTCCGTCTAAATAGCCCTGAAAGTTATAAGGAATATGCCAAAATGGTCAATGATCAAAGTGAAAACTTGATGACCATCAGAGGTTTATTTGAATTCAACAACTTAGATCCTATTTCAATTGATGAAGTAGAGCCTTGGACTGAAATTGTAAAAAAATTCAAAACAGGAGCCATGTCTTATGGATCTATCAGTCAAGAAGCGCATGAAAATCTAGCGATTGCCATGAACAGAATTGGTGGGAAAAGTAATTCGGGAGAAGGTGGAGAAGATCCAAAGCGTTTCCAAAAAGACTTAAATGGAGATTCCAGAAACAGTGCTATCAAACAAGTAGCTTCTGGAAGATTTGGGGTTTCTATCAACTATTTGACAAACGCCAAAGAGATACAAATAAAAATGGCTCAGGGTGCAAAACCTGGAGAAGGTGGACAATTACCAGGTGAAAAAGTTGTGCCTTGGATTGCCGAAGTTAGGAATTCAACACCATATGTTGGATTAATTTCACCTCCGCCGCACCACGATATTTATTCTATTGAGGATTTATCACAGTTAATTTTTGATTTAAAAAATGCCAATCGTGAAGCTAGAATTAATGTAAAATTAGTTTCTGAAGTGGGTGTTGGAACAATTGCTGCCGGTGTTGCTAAAGCAAAAGCCGACGTGATTTTGATTTCTGGATATGACGGAGGAACTGGAGCTGCGCCTTTAACTTCACTGCAACACACCGGTATTCCATGGGAACTTGGACTTGCCGAAGCACAACAAACATTAATCTTAAATGATTTAAGAAGTCGCGTAGTTTTAGAATGTGATGGACAATTAAAAACTGGTCGTGATGTCGCTATTGCTGCACTACTTGGAGCTGAAGAATTTGGTTTTGCAACCGCTCCTTTAGTAGCATCTGGTTGTATCATGATGAGAGCATGTCACTTGAATACGTGTCCAGTTGGTATTGCAACACAAGATCCTGAATTGAGAAAAAATTTCAAAGGAACGCCGGAACACATCATCAACTTCATGTATTTTATTGCTGAAGAGTTGAGAGAAATCATGGCACAACTTGGATTTAGAACACTTAAAGAAATGGTAGGACAATCTCAAAAATTAAATGTCAACAAAGCCATCAAACATTATAAAGCAAGTGGATTAGATTTATCTACTATTTTATACAAACCAGAAAAAGCCAAAGAAGTTCCAAACCATAATACTACTACACAAGACCACGCTTTAGACCATGTACTTGATTTTGAAATTATAAAAGCAGCTATTCCTTCTATTTATAGAAAAGAAAAAACAAGAGTTACTTTTGACATCAAAAATACAGACCGTTCCGTTGGAGCGATATTGAGTAATGAAATTTCAAAAATATATGGTGCACAAGGTTTACCCGAGGATACAATATTAGTTGATTTTACAGGTTCTGCCGGACAAAGTTTTGGTGCTTTTGCAACAAATGGTCTATCTTTTAAAATTCATGGAAACTGTAATGATTATTTAGGAAAAGGACTTTCCGGAGGTAAATTAATTATAAAAGTTCCTCCTACTGCCACTTTCAAACCAGAAGAAAATATCATTATTGGGAACGTGGCGCTTTACGGAGCAATCACTGGTGAAGCTTATATAAATGGTATGGCCGGAGAACGTTTTTGTGTGAGAAATTCTGGAGCAACAGCTGTTGTAGAAGGGATTGGAGATCATGGATGCGAATATATGACTGGAGGAACTGTCGTAGTTTTAGGGAAAACAGGAAGAAATTTTGCAGCTGGAATGAGCGGTGGTATTGCATATGTTTTTGACCCAAATAAAAAATTCGACGCTACCTTATGCAATATGGAAATGGTTGCTTTTGAAACATTGGAAGAGGATGACTTTACTAAACTGAGACGTTTGATAAAAAATCATTCTATGTATACCAATAGTCCTTTGGCAAAAAGAATTTTAGAAGATTGGAAAAACCAACGCGGCCATTTTATCAAAGTAATGCCAACAGATTACAAAAAAGCATTGCAAAGATTAGCTGAAGAAAAACAAATTGAAGAACTACTAGCACTATAGTTATGGGAAAGATAGGAGGATTTAAAGAATATACTAGAACCGACGAAAGTAATGTTGCTGTTCCAGAAAGAGTATCGAATTATAATGAATTTACAATTACATTACCTAAAGATAAAATCAAAGAACAAGGATCCAGATGTATGGATTGTGGTATTCCATTTTGTCACAGTGCTTGTCCATTAGGGAATTTGATACCCGATTTTAATGACATGGTGCATCAGGAAGAATGGGAAAGCGCCTTGGAAATACTACAATCAACCAATAATTTTCCGGAATTTACTGGTCGTTTATGCCCAGCTCCATGTGAAAAATCATGTGTGTTAGGAATTATTAGCGAGCCTGTAGCTATCGAAAATATTGAAAAAAATATTATAGAAAGAGGTTTTGCTGAAGGTTGGATCAAACCACAAACACCAGAAATCAGAACAGGGAAAACTGTAGCTGTAATAGGTTCTGGTCCTGCTGGTTTAGCGGCTGCACAACAATTAAATCGTGCTGGACATACTGTTACTGTTTTTGAAAGAGACAATGCAATTGGTGGATTATTGCGTTATGGAATTCCAAATTTCAAATTGGAAAAAGCAATTATTGACAGACGCGTTGCTGTTTTAGAAGCTGAAGGAATCACTTTTAAAACTAATGTAAATGTTGGCGTAAACTATAGTGTTGAAGAATTGAACGCTTTTGATTCTATCGTATTATGTGGTGGTGCAACTGAAAGAAGAAGTTTACCTACTAAAGGAATTGAAAGTAAAGGAGTTGTTCAGGCAATGACTTTCTTGACGCAACAAACGAAATCACTATATGGTGAGATAATTCCTGACCAAATAATGGCGACCGGTAAAGATGTGATCGTTATTGGTGGTGGAGATACTGGTTCTGATTGTGTGGGAACATCAAACAGACATGGAGCCAAATCGGTTACTAATTTTGAGATTTTACCAAAACCTCCAGTTGGAAGAAGTGAAACTACTCCTTGGCCATTTTGGCCATTGCAATTAAAAACTTCCTCTTCACATGAAGAAGGTTGTAATAGAAACTGGTTAATCAACACCAAAGAATTCATTTCTAATGAAAAAGGAGAACTTGTAGGTTTAAAAACCGTTGAAGTGGCTTGGAAAATGACACCGGGACAAAGACCTGAATTGATAGAAAAAGAAGGTTCGGAAAAAATATGGCCTTGTGATTTAGCCTTATTGGCACTTGGATTTACAGGACCTGAGAAAACATTAAGTAATCAATTAGGGTTAGAAATTGATATGAGAAGCAACTATAAAGCGACCAATTATCAAACGAATGTTCCTCATATTTTTACTGCGGGCGACATGCGAAGAGGACAATCTTTAATTGTATGGGCAATATCTGAAGGTCGTGAAGCTGCCAGAGAAGTCGATAAATACTTAATGGGTTATACCAATTTACCAACCAAAGGAAATGGCGATTTACCCAACTTGTAGCTCCTGATACCATTATATAACCCTTGACAGAAAAATTTTGTCAAGGGTTATTTTTTTTATAAAATTTCAAATAAATGTTTAATTTATAACTTTTTGTTAGAATTTGTTAGAATTCATCCATTAGCTTGTGGGACTAAATAAAGAGTAATAAATTTGCTCAAAATTAATAATCATGCAATCAAAAGACTTAGTACAATTAGCAGAACAATTTGGCAGTCCATTATACGTTTATGATGCCGAAAAAATACAATCTCAATACAATAGATTAACGAAAGCTTTTTCAAAGGTAGAAAAGTTGCGCATCAATTATGCAATGAAGGCTTTGTCGAATGTTGCCATACTCCAGTTACTGAAAGAAATGGGTTCAGGATTAGATACTGTTTCCATTCAAGAAGTATTATTGGGACTTCATGCAGGCTATGAACCAGAAAAAATATTTTACACTCCAAATGGTGTTTCTCTTGAAGAAATTGAAGAAGTTTCAGCCATGGGAGTTCAAATAAACATTGACAACTTATCCATATTAGAGCAATTTGGTACAAAATATCCAAATGTTCCAGTATGCATCCGAATAAATCCGCACGTAATGGCTGGTGGAAATGCAAATATATCTGTTGGTCATATCGATAGTAAATTTGGTATTTCTGTTCACCAATTACCTCATTTGGTTCGTATTGTTGAAAATACAAAAATGAACATTGTGGGTATTCACATGCATACCGGTTCTGACATATTGGATATAGAAGTGTTTTTGTATGCTGCTGAAATATTATTTGATGCCGCCAGAAACTTCAAAAACCTTGAATTCCTAGATTTCGGAAGTGGATTTAAAGTACCTTATAAAAAAGACGATATCGAAACTGATATTGAAGAATTAGGTAAAAAATTATCCAAAAGATTCAATGCTTTTTGTACCGAATACGGAAAAGAATTAACCTTGATATTTGAACCAGGGAAATTTTTAGTAAGTGAAGCAGGTTTCTTTTTGGCTAAAGTAAATGTCGTTAAACAAACTACTTCAACAGTTTTTGCGGGAATAGACAGTGGTTTTAATCATTTGATTAGACCAATGTTTTATGGTTCACAACATCATATCGAAAATATATCACATCCAAAAGGGAAAGAACGCTTCTACTCCGTAGTAGGATATATTTGCGAAACTGACACTTTTGCTAATAACAGAAAAATTGCAGAAATAAAAGAAGGTGATATTTTATCTTTTAGAAATGCAGGAGCCTATTGCTTCTCCATGGCTTCCAATTACAACTCGAGATACAAGCCCGCCGAAGTTTTATGGATGAATGGTGAAGGGCATTTAATCAGAGCACATGAAACCTTTGAAGATATTCTTAAAAATCAAATTCCGTTACCCGTAGCTGTAACAACATCATAATCTAAATAATCCCATTTGCATTCGTAAATGGGATTATTTTTTAGATACCAAAACAAATCTCTTAATAATATTATTATGTTCCAAAAAATAATCAATCCTTAACATATTCAGTAAAAGAGTTTCTTTATTTTTGAACTTCTTACAAAAAAACTAACAATGAATAGACGGAAATTTTTCAAGAACGGTTCTTTATTTGCTATTGGTGCTACACTCCTAAATCCTTTTGAAGGAAAGGCGAACGAGCTAGATTTTGACACTTTAAAAAAAAATAAAAAAGCAAAAAATATAATTGTAATCGTTAGTGACGGAATGAGC
Source organism: Flavobacterium psychrolimnae (assembly GCF_003312425.1). Lineage (GTDB taxonomy): Bacteria > Bacteroidota > Bacteroidia > Flavobacteriales > Flavobacteriaceae > Flavobacterium > Flavobacterium psychrolimnae. The sequence continues at coordinate 259,285 of NZ_QNUX01000004.1, forward strand.
ATTGGTACACTAAATATGGCTGACATCTATTTGAATAGAAAAACAGGTATAGGGAGTAATTGGATCCAATTGTATAAAGACAACAAAGTAACACGAGCATTGATGGACATGGCATCAGCATCATCAATTGTTACAGATTCCGCTGCAGCAAGTTCTTCTTGGGGAAGTGGGTTTCGTGTCAAAAATGGCTCCTTAAATGTAGGCGTAAACGGAGAAGAATACATTCCAATATGGCAAAAATTCAAAAAAGCAGGAAAAATGGCAGGATGTGTTACGACTGTTCCTATAACACATGCCACACCTGCAGGTTTTTGTATTGCTTCAAAAAGTAGAAACAGTCAGGAAAGTATTGCTGAAATGTATCTTGACTTGAAATTTGATATCATGATGGGTGGCGGAAATAACTATTTCTCATCAGATAGCCGAAAAGACAAACGTGATATGTACCAAAAATTTTCAAAAAATGGATTTTCTGTTGTAAAAAATAAAAGTGAAATGTTGGCCTGCGATAACAGTAAACCAATACTTGGAGTTTTTTATAACGACGGCCTAACCCTATTCCAAAGACAGAGAAAGCAGTAAAGAACTTACTGGAACTATTCCAACTCTAGCTGAAATGACGGAACGTGCCATTGCTAAAATGAAAGACCATCCTACTGGTTTTGTACTGCAAGTTGAAGCAGGAAAAGTAGACTGGGCAGCACATGGCAATGACATCGCTGGATTACTTTATGATCAAGTAGCTCATGATGAAGCCGTAAAAGTTGCTATTGATTTTGCTGAAGAAGATAAAAATACATTGGTCATTATCACAACAGATCATGGAAATGCAAATCCAGGAATTATCTATGGAAAAGATGCTGATGAAAATTTTGATTCGATCCAAAATTACAGACAAACTAACGATTGGATTTTAAATGGAATTGGTCAAGAAACATCTGTATCACAAGTAATTGAAAGAATTGAATATGCTAATAAAACTATTTTAAAAGAAGATGAGGCAAAAGAAATTTTGAATTTTTATTCAAATATAAAATTAGAGGAAGGACTCTATAATCCAAAACATTTACCCTTCAAAGTACTGGCTGACATTCAAAAGAAACACAATTCAGTAGGTTGGATCAGTATGGATCATTCTGCAGATTATAGTGAGTTAGCCATGTACGGACCCGGAAGTGATTTACTGAAACCTTTCATAAAAAACACCGACCTACATTATTTAATGCTAGAGGCCGCTGAAGTAGAAAATAAATTTTAGAAACAACCATAAAATTAAAAAACTCCTATCTTATTAAAAAGAGAGGAGTTTTTTTTCATTTAAAAAGATTTTAAATCCTTTATTTTTTTTCCAAAAGCGTTTCCAAAACTTCAGATTCAGTTCCATTTGGAAATGGAATTTTCAACATTTGAGAAAGCGTCGGTGCTATTTGAGTTATGTATTTTTTTGTATGTAATTCTCCTTTTGGAACATGCCATCCATAAAAAAGTAACGGAACGTGTGTATCATAACTATTAGGTGAACCATGTGTAGTTCCTGTAGCTTGATATTCCATATAACCCGTTTTATCAAGTATTACAATGTCACCATTTTGTTTAGGATCATAACCTTTAGAAATAAAACTTAAAAAATAATCGTCTCCAGAAGATGCTAGAATTTCCTCTTCAGTATACACTCTTTTAATCTGTTCTTGTGTCATTAAAAACTCTTTGAAACTTTGTTTTACTTTAGTTAATTCTAAACCTTTTTGTTTTATAATTTCTTTATTGAAGAAAATATTAAAGTTAGAATAATCTAATATCAAATCTGAACCAAATGTTTCGTTTGAATGTTTTTTTAATGCCTCAACAATATCTTTGGAAGGAATATTTTTAACATTGTATTTATTATCTTTTAGATAATTTGGATTTTCAGCTCCAGCGTGATCAGCAGTAAGAAAAAGCAAGTAATTATCCTTTCCAACGGTCTTGTCTAAATAGTTTAAAAGCTGAGCTATCGTTTGATCTAAACGCAAATAAGTATCCTGCAACTCCATAGAACGAGGTCCAAAAGTATGTCCTACATAATCAGTGGAAGAAAAACTAACAGTAAGAAAATCAGTAATATCATCTTTACCTAAATCTTCATTTTCAACAGCTTTCATAGCTAATTCCGCCAAAATATCATTCCCAAAAGGTGTAGTTCTCAAAACATCAGCTCCTTTATCTTTGTATATTTTACTCAAATCATATGGGAAAACCGGAGCATTAACTTTATCTAATTTCCCTTCATACGGATTATCATCAGGAAGACTTTCATTATAAGTAGCTATGGGCTTCAATAAATTCCAACCTTTATTAATATAATTCAGGTATCTCTTTTCTTGGTTAAACTCCGTTACCCAATTAGGCAATGTCGGACCATAAAAAGTGCTTGAGATAAAAGCTCCAGTTTTACTGTACCAAAATGCCCAATTAGCAAAATGACCAGCCGGTAAAATTGCCCCACGATCTTTGATACTCAACCCAATTACTTTCCCTTTAAAATTTGTCGCCATCCGTAACTCATCTGTAACGGTAGTGCTTAACAAATTTTTTGGAGACATTGCACCCTCTTTTTCTGTTCCGTCACCTATTGTTTTAACTGAAGCATCATCAGTACAATACATATCTTTTCCAGTAGCTTTATTAAACCAATCATTCCCTACTATGCCATGAGTAGATGGAGTAGTTCCAGTATAAATACTCGCGTGACCCGGCGCAGTATAAGTAGGTACATAATTGTAATGCATATTGTGAAAAGTATAGCCATTATTCATCAATCTTTTAAAGCCATTAGCAGAAAAATCATCTGAAAAACGATATAGATATTCCATTTTCATTTGGTCTACCACTATACCTACCACTAATTTTGGGCGTTGTTGCGCTTGTGAGTTTAAAGACATAACAAATGTCAAAAACAAAATAATTCTTTTCATATTATACTTTTTTAATTAAAACAAAAATACAACTTAAACTTTAATCAAACTCCGAACAAACACCTAAGGATAATAAATTAATCCATTCTTAACTTCATTAAAAATATTTACGCAAAAATCAGTAAGCTATGCATGGATAATTTTATAGCTATTTAAAATCAGGTTTGTTTGAAAAATATTATAAAAGGAGAAATAATACATGTGTAAAACTTGTAGAAATTAGAAAAAGAAGAATTATACTACTCAAAAAACTAAAAATTATCCATAAACCTTAGCATACACAAAAAATCCTAATCAGATTAATGAATATGATGAAAAAAATCTTAAACGCGTTTAGATTGAATATGGGCGACCAGCCCAGGCGTTGTCTGCAAACTTCAGAGAGTTATAAAACAAAAAATCCTCATCAAATAAATGATGAGGATTTAATAGAATCTGAAACTAGTTCAAATTAAAGAAAGGCGACCAGCCGAGGCGTTTTCCGAACACTTCG
>NZ_QNUX01000005.1 GCF_003312425.1 Flavobacterium psychrolimnae
ACCAGTTTCTAAAGCTAATTCTAGTTTACGATTGGTTTCCCATCCAAAATCGGCATTATAAAGTCGTGTAGGTTGTAACCCAATTATGCCCTGATAATTAGCACCAGTTGTACCGTAGGTATCATAAAATTGATAATCTCCAATTTGATCATTGCCCGTAGTTCCATAACTAAAACGGAGTTTTCCAAAACTCATTTTACTATTTTCTGGATTGAATTTTTCTTTGCTAAAAATCCATGCAGCACCAATAGCACCAAAATTAGCATATTGTTTGCCTGGTCCAAATCGGCTAGAGCCATCTCGACGACCTGTAAAGTTTAAAAAGTATTTTTCGTTGTAACTGTAATTAACGCGACCAAAAAAAGCTTGATAACGGTATAAAAAGATATCGCTATTGGTTGTGTTTTTTGTAATTGCAGATGCTAAGTTATTAATCAGATTGTTGTTTGCAAAACCAATACCCGATTGGAATAGGCGTTCTGTGCGTTGTTGCTGGCTTGTCATCCCCAGTAGTACATCAAATTTGTGGTTTCCAAAAGTTTTGAAACCTCTTATTTGTGGCTCAATAATCCATGATTGTCTGCTGGTATGGTTTAAGTATAGTAAGGAATTGTCACTCCCAACTTCGTAAACGGGATTGTAAATCGTGGATGGTATCGTTCTGACTTCTTTGGTTTTTAAATCGGTAAAACCAAAGTTTGATTTTATTTCTAAACCTGGAATTAGTTCATATGACAACACACTGTTGGCCACCAAGTCATTGGTGTTCGCACGGTAGGTGCTATTTAGAGGTGCCAAAGGATTTTCGAAGGTATCATTTTCCCAATTCAGATTTCCATTTGAATCGTAGAGTGCGGGAGCGTTTGGTGCCAAATAACGCGCTGTTAATGTCAAATCTGTCGCTGCTTGTAGATTATCTTGCGCCGTGTAATTTCCCGAAAAAGAGATTTTGAATTTCTTATCTAAAGAAGTGTGGTTTATTGAGCTAAGAATACCGCCTTTAATATACCTGAAATCTCCCGGAAGGACTGTTCCCTCGGTTCTGTAGTTCCCACTAATCAAGAATTGTGTTGTTTCACTGCCACCAGAGATACTAGTTCTCAAATCATTAATTGTTGCTGAACCGCCTAATAATTCCTTTTGCCAATTAGTATATCGGGTTTGATCCCAAGCCCCATTTACATCATAATCAGTATCCGAGATTGGAATTCCATCATTGATAAATGCTTGTTTACGCATCGATAAATATTCCTCCGTATTCATAAGATCTACAAATTTTGTCGCTGTACCAACGGCTGTTGAGGCCGTTACTGAAATGTTTGTTTTACCTGATTTTCCTTTTTTTCTAGTAATTAAGACCACACCATTTGCTCCCCTTGAGCCGTAAATTGCAGTCGCATCGGCATCTTTTAATACTTCGATGCTTTCAATGTCATTGGGGTTAATACTGTTTAGCGGGCTGGCTTGGCTTGGTAATGCTGTTGAAGTGTTTGTGCTACCTATGGACTCGTTTGAATAGGGAACTCCATCAATAATGTATAATGGTTCATTCCCATCAAGACGAATGCTGTTGCGACCTCTAATTTTAATTTGGAAACCACCACCAGGAGTTCCCCCATCTTGAATGATATTGACACCTGCCATTCTTCCTTGCATTGCGGCTAATACATTTGTGACAGGTTGCTTGTCGATATCTTTTGCAGTCATTCTTGCAATGCTACCGGTTTGCTCTTTTTCTTTAATAGAATAATATCCGGCATTTATTACGATTTCTTTTAAAGTCGTTGCATCTTCAGTCAATTTTACATTGATAGTTACTTGATTTGCAACTACAATTTGAATCGTTTTATAGCCTAGATAGGAAAAAACCAAAACATCATTCGCCGCTGCTAGTATAGTGTAATTGCCGTTTTCATCAGAAAATGCTGTTGTTGGCTTATTATTAACCTTTATGGTTACCCCAGGAACTGTGCTGGTATCATCGGTAATTTTACCTTTGATAGATCGTGTTTGCGCATTTAATCCTGTTATGAAGCACAGGAAAAGGATGCAGTACAGTTTGGACAGTTGTGTTGTTGTCCAAAACTTCAAAAATGATTTTTTTTTCATACTTTTGAATTGGTTTAGTTAGACTTCGGTTTAGTTTGCTTTGGTCCTCTATTCGTCCGCCAAGAAGAGTTAGAGGGCCTTTTTTTTGTGATTAGCCTCGAAAGCGCTAAGGCATAGATTTTATTTTTTATTAAGTCATAGGCGTTATCTGTATTTTATTAGGTGTTGTCACATCTAAGCAAGCCGTGTGATGTGAAAATAAATAGTTATTTTTCTTAGTTATTGCTGTTTATATAAAAGCATTGGAACCATAAAGCCAACAAATTATCAGTGTAATTAAAGCTAGAATTAAAGTAACTTTTATAGTTTTATAGTATTTCATGTTTTTGTTGTTTGTTTCCTGTTTTTCAATTTATTATTTCGATTTGCGCTATTACTGTTACCACAAACCTTGAGAACACTCTTTTTTGGGTGCAAAGGCGTTTGAATTTAAGTTGTTTTTTTAGGAAAGTACACTGCCGTTGCCAGTTGCAGCCCAACGCAGGCAGTGCGTTTCCAAACTAACTAATTCAATTAATTGATTGATTTACGATACTGTAAAAAAGAAGATTTGCTAAGAATAAAAGGGAGTAACTTTTGCGCATAAAAAATGGCATGGAACTCAGCTTACTGCCCTTGAGGTACTGGTATACCGTGCAACAATAAGTGAGCCCACGCCATGGGACGTGAGCATCTTACTTATCATCTAGTTGCAAAAATTACCAGTTTTCAAGAGCTAGATTCTAAGCGAATGCTTCAATATTTTATTTGAAGGATCGCAAAAATACAATTCATTTCTGAATAGGAAACAAATATAGAAATATTTTTTAAATACTGGCATATATCCCAACAATATTTTTATTAATAAAATGGAAATTGCTTGAAAACATATTAAAATGGAATTTAATGCAGATTTACAAAAATATATAGGAAGAAGAATTTCTGAAATAAGATTAAAGAATAACCAAACTCAACAGGACATTGAATTTTTGACTGGTATTGATTCTGCAGAGGTAAGTAAGTATGAAAGTGGTAAACGAAATTTAACGCTAAAAACTTTAATGAAGTTTGCTAGAGCTTTACAAGTTCATCCTAAAGAATTGTTTGATTTTGAATTTGATATTAAAAAATACCGAGTTGATGAGTAAACAAAAAATAAGAATTTGAAAGATGCCTAAGCATCTTTCAAATTCTTATTTTTTAATGAGGAAAACCGTAAAAAATAGTAGAAGTGGTTTTGTATATTTCATTAATAGTAATATTATCTCTAAATTAGCAAAGTGAAAATATGGGTGACAATACTATCGTTTATTGTGCTGTTTCTTTCAGCAGTACCATGCTCTGCATACGCTAAACATTCAGAATGTAGTATGGAGAAAAGCTGTGAGAATGATTCTCATGAATGCGGTAATGATTGTAACGGAAAGTGTTCTCCATTTTACACATGTGGGACTTGTGTTGGATTTACAATAAATTGCAGTACTTTTTACTTTGTTCAAAAACCTGATTTTAATTCAGATATCGCCATCGCGATAATATCATACGATAAGTTTGTTAATTCTTCCTACATCTGCAAAATCTGGCAACCTCCTAAAATTTCTTAATATATTACTTGTTTTAAGTTGCTTGATGCTAAAATCGATGCAACATTATTTTATATATTAATATTAAGAAATTATAAATGTTTAAATATTTTTTATTGATTGTGGCAATAGCGACTATTGGCACTGCACAAGGGCAGAATAAATTTAAAACCGTTGTTAAAGATTCTGAAACCAATGAACCGATTGCAGGTGTAACTGCCAAAATTGAAGTTTTGAATCTAGTATCTGTATCCGATCCTAATGGGTTTATTACTTTTGAAAACGTTCCTGATGGAGCACATACCATATCATTTTTCATTGATGGTTATAAGGAGCACACACAATCATTTCAAATGCCGTTTATAGGCGAACTTCTTGAAATATCATTAGAAAGCGAAGCGGAAGAGATGGATGAGATTATAGTGACTTCAACCAGAGGCACGCGAACTATTAGTAACATTCCTACCAGAGTGGAATTCATTGCTGGAGAAGAATTGGAAGAAAAAGCCAATATGAAACCTGGAGATATACGAATGATGCTTAATGAAAGTACAGGTATACAAACACAGCAAACCTCTGCAACTTCAGGAAATTCATCGATTAGAATCCAAGGACTAGACGGAAGGTATACTCAAATATTAAAAGACGGTTTTCCTGTTTATTCTGGCGCTTCAAGTGGATTGGGTTTATTACAAACCCCACCGTTAGATTTGAAACAGGTTGAGATAATTAAAGGTTCTGCTTCTACTCTATATGGTGGTGGAGCAATCGCAGGTTTGGTAAATCTTATATCAAAAACACCTACAAAAGAAAGAGAATTGCGTTTTTTACTTAACGGTACGTCGGCACTTGGGTTGGACATTAATGGTTTTTATTCCCAGCGATTTAATAAAATAGGATTGACCGTTTTTGCATCGCATGATAGAAATGCACCTTATGACCCTGCGGACATTGGCCTAACGGCTATTCCAAAGTTTGAGCGTTTTAATTTTAATCCAAAAATATTTGTTTATTTTAATGAAAACACAAAACTTGATTTTGGTGTAAATGCTGTTTTTGAAGACCGTATTGGAGGCGATATCGATTATATAAATGATGAAAGCGGTCATCCTGATAGTTATTTTGAAAAGAACAAAACCAGAAGATTAAGTACTCAATTTGTAATTACACATAAGTTTAATGAAAAAGAATTATTGACGGTACGTAATAGCTTTAATAATTTTAGTCGTGCAATAAACATCCCTGATTACACCTTCGATGGTTTGCAAAACAGTACCTTTTCTGAAATTACATATTCTTATAATGGCAATGTATCTGAGTGGGTTACAGGAGCTAATTTATATACAGATAATTTTTCTGAAAAGGAAATAACATCTTTTCCTTTAAGAAATTACAGTCAGATAACGTACGGAGCTTTTGTTCAAAATACTGTAAAAGCCAAAGAATGGCTTGATATTGAAACTGGTTTACGAGGCGATTATTTTATTGATTATGGATTTTCGCTTTTGCCAAGAATTTCAGCATTATTTAAAATCAGTAATAAACTTACGTCAAGACTTGGTGGAGGATTAGGTTATAAAACACCAACCATCTTTACGGAGGAAAGTGAGCGTATACAATACCGAAATGTTCTTCCCATCAATAGTGATTTTAATACTCTTGAAAAAAGTTATGGTGTTAATTTTGACGTTAATTACAAAACAAATATTTCCGAAGAGATATTACTTTCTTTTAACCAGTTATTCTTTTATACAAATGTAAATAACCCTCTAATTCTAACTCCTGTGCCAAATGAAATCTATCAGTTTGTAAATGTTGATGGCTATTTAGACACCAAAGGAACTGAAACAAATATCAAATTAGGATATAAAGATTTCAAACTATTTCTGGGTTATACCTACACAGATGCTTCAATAGACAATAATGGTATAAAATCTCAAAATCCTTTAACAGCAAAACATAGACTTAATAATGTTTTGATGTATGAAGTGGAAGATAAATGGAAAGCAGGTTTGGAGGCGTATTATTATAGCCCGCAAAAATTAAATGATGGTTCTACGGGAAGAGATTACTGGATTTTCGGTTTTATGATTGAGAAATTATGGGAAAACTTTTCTATCTATGCGAACTTTGAGAATTTTACAGATACCAGACAAACGAAATTTGGAAGTATCTACAGTGGTCCAATTACAGACCCAGTATTTAAAGATATCTATGCTCCTCTAGATGGATTTGTAGTAAATGCAGGAATTAAAATAAAACTATAAATATCGCCCAAAATAATACTAAAAAACAACTAATGAAAATAAAAAATAATATCGACAAACTCGGATTAAGCGGCATTATTATAACTGCTTTTTTATCACCTTGTTGTTTTCCTCTTTTTGCTTTTGGAGCATCAGCTTTAGGCTTGGGTAATTTTGAATTATTTGGTGGTTGGACATTGTGGGTTTTTCAAGCAATGGTTTTAATTTCGATTGGAGGGCTTTATATTTCTTATCGAAAGCATCTTTGCCTTTATCCTTTAATGATAGCAATTCCGAGTGGTGTAATAATATTTTATGCTTATCTTTTCAGTAAACTTCAAAACTCAACTTACTTGATTTACGCAGGAATGTTTGGGTTTTTTATAGCAACTGCTGTAAATTATTATCGCAACAAACTGCATGGAAATTGTAAGGCATGTGCAATATATGAAGGAAAAAAAGTAGAATTAGAATCAACTATTACATGCCCAAATTGTGGTCATAAAAAAACAGAAATGATGCCTACAAATGCTTGTGAATTTTTTTTTGAATGTGAAAATTGTAAAACAAGATTGCGTCCACTCGAAGGAGATTGTTGCGTGTATTGCAGTTACGGAACTGTGAAATGTCCCCCAATTCAAGCTGGTTCTGGTTGTTGTTAATTAGTCCTACCGATAACAGCTATCGTTACGAGCGGACAAGAACAATGAAATCTGTGTTGAACGGAACTAGAGGTAGTTTTAAAAAGAGAAATTTCTTAGCCAAAGCTATATCCCATTTGTTTCAACACCTTTCGATTTTTGTGTAGATGGATTTTTTTGATTGTTATTTCAGACAAATAAGCCAATTTTGTCTGAAGTAACAAATATTTAGTATGATTCTCATAAAAATACCCCCCAAATAGTGTCTAACTTTTGAGGGGTATTTCATATTTGGAGCGTTTTTTTTTATGATATTTTAAAAATAAGTCGAAATCCCAATGTTAAACCCAGCAGTAGTTGCAGGAGGGTTTCCTAAAATATCGGTTTGTTTCTGAAAGCGATAATTTAGTCTAAAAACAGTCTGTGAGGTAGGACGGAAACTTAACGCAGGCATGATGCTCCAAATATCTTCTCCAATATTTCCACCGGTCTCTTTAAAAGTCCCTACGTTCCAGTCTACATATTCTACTCGACAAGCGATGTTTAATACCGCGTTTTCCCATCCTAAAATGTTTTTTTTAAGAATTGGTTGAACTACATCCATAAAGCCACCAAACTGTTTGTTTCCAAATTGCTGTCCGTATGTTTTCGGAACATCTACTTTAATCCATGCCCATTCACCTGTTATAAATGTTTTTACTTTTGGCAAAGTAGTGTTAAAGTCTATTGCAAAAACATCAACACGTCTTTTTTCGTCTATTATTACCCCATCATCTTGATACTTATTGAAGACCCCTCCCATATAGGATAGTCCTAACTCCCCAATTTTACTGTTTCGAATAGCAATTTTACCAGTAAATAACGGTGTACCACTATTTATTTCTTCAAAACGTTCCGGATTGTTTTTGGCAGCTGGTAGAAAAGTTTTGTTCTCTGTATTTTCAATTATCGAATTATCGAAACTTCCTGAAAAATAAGCTTCATATCCAATCATCCAATTGTTCGAATATTTTTTTCCAAAAAGCCCAGCCCCAGCATTGCTAAAAGTGCTCGGTAACATTTGTGTTGCTGAAATGGGTCTATCGGTAAATTCCCATTTTGGACCATCATGATTCTGATTGAAAGCCCCAATAGGATTCATGATTATTCCTCCTCTAAAATTAACCAAGGGATTAAATTCAACATCGACAGAGGCGAATTCTATAGCGATTTCCTTTCCACCTTCTTCAAATTCGATCTCGCTTAAAAATTTCACACGTTTGCTGATTGCCGATGACATAAAAATGGTTAATCGTCTGGCTTGAAATTGATGTCCTTCGGAAACGCCATCGGTGGAAAGGCGTTGCCAATTAGCTTCCAGATAACCTCCAACGGCAATGGGTGTTTTTCCAATATTTAAAAAAGGACGATTATAAACAGCATCCATATTTAAAGCTTGTTTTGTACTGTCTTTAGACGTCCTTTTTAGTAAAACAGGGTCGATTTGTGAATAGAAATTTACAGAAAATAAAAATGTTATGCATAGGAGTTTTAGTCTCATTTTAATGATATTTTAAGGGTGCCGTTATCTATTATGATCGGAAAATTTCGTAAATTTCTATCAGCCGGGCCGTTTTCTAAACTTCCTTTGTTGCTAAATTCACTTCCATGTGCCGGACATTGTAATTTATCTCCAAAAACCTGCAGTTCTGCTCCTTGATGAGTGCATTGCATAAATAGTGCGCTATAATTATTCGCGTCAAAACGATAAACACAAATAGGATGGGTCAGTTTTTCGTTTTGTATGATTACGTATTTTTTATATTCTATGATTCCCTTATTTTTGATTTCAAAATCAGTCAATGGAACTAGAATATCTGAACCTTTTATCTCTTTTTCCAAAATTTTAGATGTGCTGCAGCTTTGTAATAAAGTAAGAGTTGAAATTCCTGCTAAACAACCAAAACCACATGTTTTTAAAAAATCTTTTCTGTTCATAATTACAATGATTTTATAAATTTTAGTAATGCCTCTCTGTCTGATTGTGAAAGATTTTGATAGCCTGTTTTACTGTTGTTTGCTTCGCCACCATGCATTAAAATGGCACTTTCAATACTATTTGCTCTACCATCGTGCATTAAGAAATAGTTCCCTCCTTGTGCGCCTTCAGAAAGCCCTATTCCCCATAGTGGTGGTGTTCTCCATTCATAAGTTTTTGCGCTTCCTTCAGTATAACCATCGTCTAAACCGCTTCCCATATCGTGTAATAACAAATCGGTGTAAGGTGCGAATGTTTTATTTGAAAGGGCTTTAATAGGTGAATAACCTGTTTTCAATTCAGATTTATGACAGCTTGCGCAATTAATTTGGTTAAAAATGGTTCGTCCTTGTTTAACAACTGCATCACCTTGATTGCGTTGAATAGGAGCTTTTAGTGTTTGCAAGTAAAAAACAACGTCGTTTACGGTACTTGTCGCAATTTCAGGATCAATTTCCAGATTAGTATAAACGTCAATAGGATTGAATATAGAGGTAATTCCGATGTCTTGGTTATAAGCATTTACGGTTTGATGCAATAAATCAAAAGCCGCGGCTTTTTTGCCAAAACGGCCTATGTATTTTCCGTTTTGTGAAATTGCATTAGTCTTCGGTGTAATAAAGGATGGAGCTACTATCCAGTTTGGAACACCAGAAATCCCATCACCATTGCTGTCGTTTGGGTCAGACATTGCAATGATAGCATCGTCTTTTACAAAATTCAAAAATCCAAGACCTGTATTAGCGGGCGGAGTAAATTTAGAAAAAGTAGCTCCAAATGGAATTTGTTCGGGTAAATATCCGGGTAAAGCTCTGTTTTGTAATTGTGGACCTCCTTGATTTAGAAATAAATTTCCGGTTTCATCAATTTGTCCAAACCGAGTAAGTGTGGTTGAGGGGTGTCCTTTACCATCACCTGCATGACAACTAATACAACTTGTTGCAACAAATGTTGATCCAAGGCCTGTTTCGCGAGTAAAAACTTCACTAAATGCAAAGTCACCTTTTAAGAAACGAGCTGACTCTTCATGGGAAAGACCATCAATGGGTCCGTCTAAAACTTCATCATCAGCTGGAATATCTGTAAAAGTGGGTTCACATGATGTAAAAGCCATTAATAATAGTAATGCAGTAATTTTATAAAGTAAAGAAATGTTTTTCATTTGCAAAAAAGTATTTTTAGGCAAAGCTAAATTAATATTTCGAATTAAATAAAAATATGATAATAAAATTAATTAATCCTTAAATCATAAAAATTTTATTGCTACTTTTGCATCAGTGAAATGGATGAACCTCATACTATCAATTTATCTAACAGCACTTTCATTTTTGCCTTGTGCTGATTTGGAAGTAAATAGTTTGGTACATACATCAAAGGAACTTTCCTCCTATAAAGAAAACCATTCCCACAATAAAGAAAAAGATTTGTGTTCTCCTTTCTGCGCTTGCAATTGTTGTGGAGTGCAAATATTAAGTCATTTTCCAATTAAATTCGATTTTCCTTTAATTTCTGCGGTTATAAAAACCAAAGAGCCATTCTATAAATCTATTTTTGCTTCCAATTTCTTCGGAAGTATTTGGCAACCGCCTCAAATAGCATAATGATGCCCGAGTAATTTCGGGTTAGAAAATTGTGACCTTTTCACAAATAATGGCAAATATTCTATTTGCTGATTTCTAATTCATTATAATATTTCAATGTTAGACAAAATCATACAATTTAGTATAAAGAACAAGTTCATTATACTCTTATTTACCCTTGTGCTTATAGCCTGGGGAAGTTATTCTATTAAAAATTTACCGCTGGATGCCTTGCCAGATGTAACTAATAATCAAGTACAAATAATTACTACTGCCCCTACTTTAGCAAGTCAGGAAGTAGAACAATTAATTACCTATCCACTCGAACAAGCTGTAAAAACGATTCCAAAAGTAATTGAATTACGAAGCATTTCTCGTTTTGGATTATCTGTGGTAACTGTTGTTTTCAAAGACGATGTAGATATATATTGGGCAAGAGAGCAAATTTTTCAACGCTTAAAGCAAGCTGAAGAAAACATACCTAAATATGCAGGTTCTCCAGAATTAGGACCTATTTCTACAGGTCTAGGAGAAATATATCAATACGATGTATATGCCAAAAAAGGCTATGAAGATAAATACGATGCCGTAAAATTACGAACCATTCAGGATTGGATTATCACTCCACAATTACAGGGTATTGAAGGTGTTGCCGAAGTCAGTACCTGGGGAGGAAAATTAAAACAATACGAAGTGGCTATTAATCCAAATAAACTAAATAGTTTAGGAATAACCATTACCGATATTTTTGAGGCTTTAGAAAAAAATAATCAAAACACAGGCGGTGCTTACATTGAAAAAGACCAATACTCTTATTTCATTCGTGGTGTTGGTATGGCTACAGGCATCAAAGATTTAGAAAATATAGTGGTTGCCAATAAAAACGGTGCACCTATTTTAATTCGAAATGTAGCCGAAGTTAGAGAAGGTGTAGCACTACGTTATGGGGCATCTACTAAAGACGGAAAAGGAGAAATTGTATGTGGAATGGCTCTTATGCTAAAAGGAGAAAATTCAAGTGCAGTTGTCAATAGAGTAAAAGAAAAAATGGATCAGATCAACAAAACTCTTCCAGAGGGAGTGGTTGCTGAAGCTTTTATCGATAGAGGAAAATTAGTAGATAGTGCCATAGGAACTGTTACTAAAAACCTATTGGAAGGTGCATTAATAGTAATATTTGTATTGATCTTATTTCTTGGAAATCTTCGTGCAGGACTAATTGTAGCATCTGTAATTCCATTATCAATGCTTTTCGCTGTGATTTTGATGAATACCTTTGGAGTAAGCGGAAATCTAATGAGTTTAGGAGCAATCGATTTTGGAATTATTGTCGATGGTGCGGTTATAATTGTCGAAGCAACAATGCATCATTTGCAAAAACTCAAAAGAAAAAAAGATTTATCCCAATCTGAAATGGATGAAGAGGTATATCAATCGGCTTCCAAAATTAGAAACAGTGCCGCTTTTGGGGAAATAATTATCTTAATCGTGTATTTGCCAATCCTGGCATTAGTTGGCACAGAAGGTAAAATGTTCCGACCAATGGCAATGACAGTAGGATTTGCAGTAATAGGTGCATTTGTTATGTCTTTAACTTATGTACCAATGATGAGTGCGATGTTCTTATCCAAAAATACAGAACACAAAACCAATTTTAGTGATAGAATGATGGCTTGGTTCGAGGGAATATATACCCCGTTTTTAGAAAAAGCATTGCGTTTCAAAAAAGCAGTTTTGGCAATTTCATTAGGTCTATTTGTATTGGCGCTAGTAATTTTTCAAAATATGGGTGGCGAATTCATTCCAACAATTGAAGAAGGAGATTTAGCCTTAAATGCTACAATTATGACCGGAAGTTCGCTTTCGCAAATGGTAAAAACAACCACAGAATATGAAAAAATTCTAAAAGCTAAATTTCCCGAAATTAAAACCATAGTAACCAAAATTGGAAGTGGTGAAATTCCAACGGATCCAATGCCTATAGAAAGTGGGGATATGATTATTGTACTTAAAGACAAAAGTGAATGGACAGGTGATTACGACAATTGGGAAGATTTAGCCAATGCAATGAAAGAAGAAATGGAAGCCATTCCAGGTGCTAATATTGAAGTTTCACAACCAATTCAAATGCGATTCAACGAGTTAATGACCGGAAGCCGAAGTGATATAGCCATTAAAATTTTTGGTGATGATTTAGAAATTTTAGATACTAAAGCCAAAGAATTGATTGCTAAAGTCAATAATATTGAAGGCATTGGAGACTTAAAAGCAGATAAAGTAACAGGCTTACCGCAAATTACTGTAAAATACGATTACAATAAAATTGCATTATATGGTTTGAATATTACCGATATCAACCAAATCATCCGCTCTTCATTTGCAGGAGAAAGCGCAGGTAAAATCTATGAAGAAAGCAAACGATTTGATGTAGTGGTGAGAATGGATGCAGCTAGCCGAACAGATATTACAGATGTGAGTAATCTATTTATTCCTTTACCAAACGGACAACAAGTACCACTATCACAAGTAGCAACGGTTTCTTATGAGCAAGGCCCTGTTCAGGTTTCTCGTGAGAATGGTAAACGTAGAATTACTGTTGGATTAAACGTTCGTGGTCGAGATATAAAAAGCGTTGTCGAAGAAATTCAGGCTAAACTTGATAAAGATTTCAAACTTCCCCCAGGTTATTATGTTACTTATGGAGGACAATTCGAAAACTTGATTGAAGCTACTAAAAGACTTTCGGTTGCTTTACCTATTGCATTAGCATTAATAATGGTGCTGCTATATTTTACTTTCAATAGTATGAAACAATCTTTGCTAATATTTACCGCCATCCCATTATCAGCCATTGGAGGTGTTTTCGCACTATGGATGAGGGGAATGCCTTTCAGTATTTCGGCAGGAATTGGATTTATAGCCCTTTTCGGAATCGCAGTGTTAAACGGAATTGTATTGATTTCTTATTTCAATCAATTGAAATCTGAAGGAATAACCGATCCATTACAAAGAGTTTTAATGGGTACAAAAACACGGTTACGACCTGTTTTAATGACAGCTGCTGTTGCGTCTTTAGGATTTATGCCAATGGCATTATCCACCAGCGGTGGAGCTGAAGTACAAAAACCATTGGCAACGGTTGTTATTGGAGGATTATTATCGGCTACATTATTGACGTTGATTGTTTTACCAATACTTTATTTATTGTTTGAAAAAGGAATTAAAGCAAGAAGAAAAATAAAAACACCAATCGTTACCCTAATAGTTTTATTGATAAGTAGTTTTTCTTTTGCTCAAAATAGCCAGCCTATTTCATTACAAAAAGCTATCGAAATTGCAAAAACCAATAATATTGATTTAAAGATTGCTGATAAGGAAATTGAGAAACAAACGGTTCTGAAAAAGACAGCATTTCAAGCAGATCCTTTGCAAGTGCAATATCAGGGTGGGCAATTCAATAGTAAATATTATGATAGCAATGTTTCGATACAGCAGTATTTTCCAATTGGAAGAATTACAAAAGCCAATCGTCAATTGCAGGAAGAATTGGTGAAACTAGCTGAAAAACGAAAAGCATTATCCGAATATGAAATCGAAAAAGCAGTAACAATCGCCTACTATCAATATTTATATGGTGTTTCTGTACAAAAACTAAATGCAGATTTATTGGAAATTTATTCTAAATTCCTAAAGAATGCAGAACTACGTTTTGAAACAGGCGAAAGCGGAAAAATTGAAGTAATCAGTGCCAAAGCAAAGTCAAAAGAAATAGAAACACAGCAAGCGCAACTCGAATTTGATTTGGCAATTTACCAAAAACAATTACAATTTTTTATTCAAACGGAAGAGAATATTGTACCCGATAGTACAACGCCAATGCAATATTCATTTCAACCGAATGAAAACCAATCCAAAGTAGAAACGTTGGTAACCGATTATTATACACAGCAAATTTCGGTGTATCAAAAAGAAGCCAATACTTTTAAAGCATTGCGAACACCAAAATTAGGATTAGGTTATTTTGGACAAACCATTGATACCAAATCTTATTTTCAAGGGTTTACGGCAGGTTTACAAATTCCTTTATTTGGTGGGGTAAATTCAGCTAAAGCTAAAGCATCTGCTATCAGTATTTCGCAATCCCAATTAGAATTAGACAAAAATAAATTGACTTTGAAATTACAAATGCAGGAATTGAAAAATGATTTCGAAAAGCAACAAAAAGCATTAGATTATTATCAAAAGGAAGGTTTGCTATATGCAGAACAAATAATTGCAACGGCTCAAAAAAGTTATGCCAATGGTGATATGAGTTATTGGTATTACATCAGTTTTTTGAATCAGGCTATCGACATCAAAAAGCAAAATGCCGAAGCTACCAATGCTTATAATCAAAGTGCTATTCAATTGCAATTTCCATCTATTTCTAACAAATAAAATTTCTCAAAATGAAAAATATAAATTCAAAATTCAAAATTTTCTTAATACTTAATACTTTATTCTTACTACTTCTCACCTCTTGTGGAGAAAAGAAAACAGAAGAAGCAGGTCACGAAGAAGAAAAATCAGAAAACGAAGTAGCATTAACAGCCTTACAATTCAAAACAGTTGGTATTCAAACAGGTTCTGTAGAAAACAGGAATCTTAATTTAGTGATTAAAGCCAATGGATATACGACAGTTCCACCACAAAATATGGCTAACATTTCAACCTTAATTGGAGGAACGGTTAAGGATATTTTTGTTTTAGAAGGCACGTATGTAAACAAAGGAAAAGTACTGGCAACTATTCAAAATTTAGAAGTAGTTGGAATGCAGGAAGATTATAATTCGGCTGTTGCCAATATTGAATACCTGCAATTAGAATACAATCGCCAGAAGACATTAACTGATGAAAATGTAAACCCTAGAAAAGTACTTCAGGAAGTAAAATCAAAACTAGCTGTTGAAAGAGCCAGAGCAAAAGCTGCAAAAAACAAATTGCAAGCCCTGAATATGAGTACAAGCGGATCAAGTTTGGTACCGATAGTTTCACCAATATCCGGTTATGTTGGAAAAATCAGCATTGCCAAAGGAGCATTTGCCGAAACAGGAATAACCCTTTTTGAAGTCGTGGATAATAGCCAGATGCACTTGGACTTAAACGTTTATGAAAAAGATTTGGAATCAATTTCTGTGGGGCAAACGATAGACTTTATTTTGACTAATCAAGGAAACAAATCCATTAAAGGAAAAATATTTGGTATCAATAAATCCTTTTCAAATGAAAGCAAAACCGTTGCTGTTCACGCCAAAATTAATCCAGCTGATTCCAAAGATTTAATTTCTGGAATGTATGTTTCTGCCAATATCAATATTAAAAATGCAACCGTCCCTGCCCTACCCAAAGATGCTGTTGTAAAAAATGGAGATAAATACTTTGTCTATATCCAAGAAGAACACGAAGAAAAAGCCACAGGTAAAAAAGCAGAAGCTCACGAACACAAAGAAGGCGAAGCACATTCTGAAGAAGCTGTTGGCGAGGAAGAAGGACACAACGAAGTACATTTCAAAGCAATAGAAGTTGTACCAGGAACAACAGATTTAGGGTATACCGAAGTGAAATTTGTTGAAGCAATTCCTGCCGATGCAAAAATTGTAATTAAAGGAGCTTTTTATTTACTGTCTGCTATGAAAGGTGGCGGATCACACGATCATTAAAAAGTGAATTTTAAACTATAATACGATCAAAATAAATAAACCTTACAAATAGACTGCCCCCAAAAAAAGTTAGACACTATTGGGAGGCAGTTTATAAAAGGAAACACCTAAGCTATCGAAACAATTATAAAGGCTAATTCATAATCAAAAAAATATGCTGTTAAATAGAAAAATATCAATTTTCACTTTCATTAGAGAAATTAAGTATGATATTATCACCATTGTAACCTATGCAGTTGTAGTAGGCATTGTAGATCAATACTCTTTTCTGTCTAAAATATCAATCCCGACTAGTATGACAGCAATAATAGCAACTGCCTTATCTGTATTATTAGCTTTCAGAACAGCTCAGGCTTATGAAAGGTGGTGGGAAGCAAGAATAGTTTGGGGTGCTATAGTTAATGATTCTAGAACATTGATAAGACAATTAATACAGTTTGTTCCAAAAAATAATTCCAATAATAAAACAATTGAAATATTTGCACATCGACAAATAATTTGGTGCTACGCCTTGGGTGAATCTCTACGAGGATTACCTTTTTCAAATAAAGTGAAAGAATATATTAATGAGCAAAACATCACAGACAAAAATGTTCCAAACGCAATTCTGAACAAACATAGTGTCGCATTGTCTCAACTTGAAATAAGTGAATTTAAGCAAGTTCATATTGACAGTACTTTAAGCCGTTTGTGCGATGCTATGGGAAAATGCGAACGTATTAAAAACACAGTGTTTCCAAAATCTTACAGCTTGTTAATCCATTTATTAATTTATGTATTTGCTACGTTACTACCTTTTGGATTAGATGATAAGTACATAATTGAAGAAATTTTTTTAACTACATTGATACCATTAATATTCATCACTATAGAGCGTACAGCTATAATATTGCAAGACCCTTTTGAAAATTCCCCTTCAGATACACCAATGACAAACCTTGCTATAACCATTGAGATTAATCTCAAAGAAATGATAAACGATACAAATTTACCAATACAAGAAAAGCCAACCTCTTTTTACTTAATGTAATACTTTATGAAATGATAGATGCAGATATAAAATTTGAACTGATAATGGTAGCCAAAATACTTATGGCTGCAATACTTGGTTGCATAATCGGTTACCAGCGAGAACGCGAGAACAAAAATGCAGGGATACGTACTTTTGGCGCAGTAAGTGCCGGTGCCGCTCTGTTTACAGCCGTCGGAATGCATTTTTCAGAAACTGATGATTCATCAAGGATTATTGCTAATATAATCACAGGGGTAGGTTTTCTGGGTGCCGGTATTATTTACAATAAACAGCAAAGCAACGAATCCAGCGGACTCACCACTGCTGCGAATATATGGGCGGTTTCTGCAATTGGTGTAGCCGCTGCTTTGGGATTTTACGTAATATCCGTAGTGACTACGGCCTTGCTGTACTTCATGTTGTCTCTTAACCATTTCAGTTTTTACAGAAATTGGCAAAACAGGATTCAGAACGATAAAAACCCAAAGCAAGACTAATACCGATACTAATTGTAAAATTACAATCATGAAAAAACAGCAAAAAGAATTATCATCTATTGCGAAAGTAAGTGGACTAAAAAAACTACTATTTTGTCTAGTAGTGTCCATTTTAGTATTTGTATTTTTATCATTTTTTAAAATTGAAATATTTAGCAGAATAATAATTGGCTGGGATACTTTTAGTTTTTCAATGATTATTTTAAGCTGGCTATTCTTTTTTTCGACAACTTCTAAAGATTTATGCTCAGTCGTAGAAAAGCAAGATGACGGTCTTAAAGCGATATTCGTCATCATATTGATTGCCGTTTGCTTTAGCCTTTTTGGTACCTTAGTCTTAATAGCTCAAAAAAATGAATACTCAGCTAATAAAATAGTCCATATGATTATTTCGTTATCCCCTATTTTTTTTTCATGGATTTTGTTGCATACAATGTTCACAATTCGTTATGCGCACCTATACCATGATCATAATAAATTAAATACTGGAAGTAACGTTGGTGGTATTGATTTTCCAGGCAAAATTCAACCAGATTATATTGATTTCGCTTATTTCTCTTTTGTTATCGGAATGACATTTCAGGTTTCCGATATTACAATATCTTCTCAGGCAATCAGGAGATTTGTTTTAATGCATAGCCTAATTTCATTTGTATTTAATACAGTTATTGTGGCGCTTACAATCAATACGATTTCTAATCTCAGCGGTTAATTATTAATCGTAATAAAATGCAAAAAGCGTATTCTGGTAAATAATTTTATCAAAAAAAATATTTAAATAAACAGCCAGTGCTTTTTAATATAAATAACATATTAATCTTATAAACTTAAAAAATAGTCGAGAATATTAAAATTTAAATTCTAAATAATTATGATAAAAACAGATCCAAATCACAAACATAAATACGATGCAAACGGCAAGCAGCTTTGCTGTACACTAGAAGAAAAAATAAACAGCAAAACCGATAAGCAATCAGGATGTTGTACAGTTGATTACAAATCCGAACATTCAGACGATGATGGACACGACCATGACCACTCAGGCGGAAATGAAAGTACGCTCAAAATGTTTCTTCCGGCACTAATAAGCTTTACATTATTACTCATAGCAATCGCTTTTGATAATTACTTTACGCAAATCTGGTTTACAGGTTGGATCAGGTTAATTTGGTATGTAGTTGCTTATGTTCCAGTTGGCTTCCCTGTTTTAAAAGAAGCATTCGAAAGTATTCGTAAAGGAGAAGTGTTCTCGGAATTTTTATTGATGAGCATTGCTACCATTGGTGCATTTGCAATTCGTGAATATCCCGAAGGTGTTGCTGTAATGCTTTTTTATGCCGTTGGTGAAGTGTTTCAAACCTTGGCTGTTCAAAGAGCAAAAACTAACATCAAATTATTATTAGACCAAAGACCTGATGAAGCAACAGTAATGAATGGAGAAAATGCGACTATAAAAAAAGCATCTGAAATAATTATTGGAGAAATTATTCAGTTAAAACCAGGAGAAAAACTAGCATTAGACGGAAAGCTACTTTCGGATACCGCTTCGTTCAACACCGCAGCACTAACAGGAGAAAGTAAACCAGATACCAAACAAAAAGATGAAACCGTTCTTGCCGGAATGATCAATCTCAATACGGTTGTTCTAGTCGAAGTAACGACGGCCTACACCGATAGTAAATTATCTAAAATCTTAGAAATGGTGCAAGAGGCAACTGCCAAAAAAGCACCAACTGAATTATTTATTAGAAAATTCGCCAAAATCTATACACCAGTGGTTGTGTTTCTAGCAATCGGGATTTGTTTGCTTCCAATGCTATTTGTGGAAAACTACGTTTTCAGTGATTGGTTGTATAGAGCCTTAATTTTTCTGGTGATTTCCTGCCCGTGTGCATTGGTGATTTCTATTCCGTTAGGTTATTTTGGAGGAATTGGTGCTGCAAGCAAAAATGGGATTTTGTTTAAAGGATCTAATTTTCTGGATTTAATGGCATCTATCGAAGTAGTGGTGATGGACAAAACAGGAACGCTGACCAAAGGGGTTTTCAAAGTACAAAAAGTAGTTGCTGTGGATATTTCCGAAGCCGACTTAATAAAATATACAGCAGCACTAGAAACTAAATCGACCCATCCTGTTGGAACTGCTATTATCGAATATGCAAAAGGTTCAGAAAAAGAAGCAACAGTTACCGACGTAGAAGAAATTGCAGGTCATGGTCTTAAAGGAAAAGTAGATGGAAAAGAAATTTTGGCAGGGAATGTAAAACTGATGAAAAAATTCAATATCATTTATGATCCAGAAATCGATACTACACCTTTCACGATTATTGTTATTGCAATCAATCAAAAATATGCAGGATATTTTTTAATTGCTGATGAAATCAAAGAAGATGCCAAAGAAGCGATTCACAGTTTACATAAAATAAACGTGAAAACTGTAATGCTTTCAGGTGATAAACAAGCCGTTGTAGATGCAGTAGCAAAAGAATTAAACATTGACCAGGCTTATGGCGATTTATTACCGGAAAACAAGGTGGAAAAAGTAGAGGAATTGAAATTAAAAAACCTAAAAATTGCATTCGTTGGCGATGGTGTAAACGATGCGCCAGTAGTTGCCCTTGCCGATGCCGGCATTGCAATGGGCGGTTTAGGAAGTGATGCAACAATTGAAACTGCTGACATTGTTATTCAAAACGATCAACCGCATAAAATATTCACAGCAATAAACATAGGAAAACAGACGAAGAAAATAGTGTGGCAAAACATTACTTTGGCTTTTGTGGTAAAGGGGATTGTTTTGGTGCTAGGTGCGGGTGGTTTAGCAACCATGTGGGAAGCTGTCTTTGCCGATGTGGGTGTAGCGTTATTAGCAATTTTGAATGCAGTTAGAATACAGCGAATGAAGTTTTAAATCTGATATTAATAAGAAGCGTCCATTAATAGGGACGCTCTTTAAAATATTTATGATTTTTTTGGAGGTGTTTTTCCTCCTGCACAACAAGAACCATCTACACTACAAGATTTTTTCTCATTAGAGACTAGAACCATTACCCAATAAAATCAAAGTATTTTAAAAGTTATTATTTTTAACCCTAAAAATATTGCGTTATAAAAAAAGCTGTCCAAATCATTTTAGACAGCTTTTTTCTATTTTTGAAACTGTTTAATGCCATATTTCAGCCATTGTTCATATTCAGTAATGTCTGGCATATATCCAACTGGTTGGTTTAAACTTTTCTCTTTTGTATCCAAAATGATATAATACGGCTGAGCGTTTGCCTTATAACGAGTGATTTGGAAATCACTCCATTTGTTTCCTATTGATTTTATCTTTTTGCCAGTTTCTTTAGAGACATATTGTTCCTCGATAGGCAATTCTCTTTTGTCATCAACATATAGTGAAATAAGAACTACTTCATTATTTAAAATAGATAAAATGCGAGGATCCGACCAAACATAATCTTCCATTTTTCGGCAATTTACACAAGCAAATCCTGTAAAATCCAAGAGAATAGGTTTGTTTACACTTTTGGCATAAGCCAATCCTTTTTCATAATCGGTAAAAGCCATAATATCATGTGGTCCTTTATGTGCTCCGTCTGGTAATGCTATTGCTGATGTAGATTCTCTGTTGGAGCCGCCTACACCGTATGGAGATTCGCTATAGGTCATAGGTGGAGGAAAGCCACTTATTAATTTTAATGGAGCACCCCATAAACCTGGAATAAGATATATTGTAAATACCAATATTAATAATCCAACAGATAAACGTCCTACCGAAATAGAAGATGAAGGAGAATCATGTGGCAAAGTTATCTTTCCGAATAAGTAGAATGCCAAAGTACCGAATATCGCTATCCAAATGGCTAAAAATATTTCTCTTTCAAACCAGTGCAATTGCAATACTAAATCGGCATTAGACAAGAATTTAAATGCTAAAGCTAATTCTATAAAACCTAAAAATACTTTTACTGTATTTAACCATCCGCCAGATTTTGGTAATGTATTTAACCAACCTGGGAACATGGCAAATAACATAAAGGGTAATGCTAAAGCAAAAGAAAAACCTAACATTCCTACAATTGGTGCGATACCTCCTTTGGAAGCTGCTTCAACCAGTAAAGTTCCTATAATTGGTCCGGTACAAGAAAAGGAAACGATTGCAAGAGCCAATGCCATGAATACGATTCCTAATATTCCACCTTTATCCGCTTGACGGTCTACCTTATTTGCCCAAGAATTAGGTAACATGATTTCGAAAGCACCTAAAAATGATAACGAAAATACAACTAATAATACAAAGAAAATAACATTAAACCATACATTGGTAGATAATGCATTTAGTGCATCGGCACCAAAAATTAAGGTAATTACTGTTCCCAAAAATACATAAATCAAGATAATCGAAATACCATAAATAATCGCATTTTTGATCCCTTTGGCTTTGGTTTTACTTTGTTTTGTAAAGAAACTTACCGTCATGGGAATCATAGGAAATACGCAAGGAGTAAGCAAGGCTGCAAAACCAGATAAGAAAGCGATAAAGAAAATCATATATAAACTCGAATCAGATTCTTTCGATTCTGGTTGTTTTTCTATTGTGGAATTCGCATCAGTTTTAGTAGTTTTCTCATTTACAATATCCGCAGCTTGGATTTCTTTTGCTTCAAGCGTTTTAAGATTAAACTCAAAGTATTTTGTTTCGCTAATACAGTTTTCCTTGCAAACTTGGTAAGAAAGCTCCACTTGTATAATTTCCTTTTCTGGATTAATCTGTTTGATTAATTGGGTAAAAGTAACTTTATCGGAAAAGAAGATTTCATCGACACCAAAGATTTCATTAAACTCTCGTTTGGTTTCACTTTCGGTTGCTTTTCCAATAAATTCATAATTGCTTTTGTTATCATGAAAAATGAATTCGGCAGGAAGAGGACCATCTTCAGGTGTAAATTGAGAATATACGTGCCAACCTGCTTCGATATTACCATTAAAAGTAAGTACATATTCTGAGGTGGATTTCTTCTCGATTCTAGGTTCCCATTTCACAGGATTTATAATCTGTGCCTGGACTTTGACAAAAACAAAGCCCAAGAGTAATAAATAAAAGATTTTCTTCATTTTATAAGTTTAATCAGAACGATTTGTTCTGGTGATAATTTGATTTTACACGTGTCATTTCCCGATAAGCCATAGGAAGTGTTTCGATGGTCTTTTGCCATCGAAACACTTATTTTATGAACTTTAGATTTAAATTAAAATCTTGGCGAAGTAATTTATTTGGTCACATTAAAAAAAGTATATTCCAGTTTTAAGAAAACACCATCAGATGTGGCACGTTGCATCGAGCTATACAATTCTTTTTTGTATGCAAGGTCAATTCTCGCCTGACTGTTAATGATAAACTGAATCGAAGGAACTACATCCAGATATGATTTTCCGTTTTCGGTTATCGTTTGTCCAGTAAATTCCAGCATCGCATTGATGTTGGTTTGTTTAAAACTTGTATAATTTTTTGGATACATTAATTTCCCTACTGAGAACGTATAATTTACTGCGCTGTTACCCAAAAAATCCGGAAAACTATAATCACTGTTATTAAGTGCCCGCGCGTAACTTACAGAAGAACTTATGGCAACTTTATGGATTAACTGAGTAGCTACCAGACCAGCTTCGTAACCAGAGTTTCCTCCCATTAAGTCTATAGCTTCCTGATTAATAAAAGAGTTATTATAACTGTATCGTCCAAAGGCAGCCATCCTAAAATGACTTTGTAAATCATCTACAGAAAAGAAACGATATTTAGCATAAAAACCACCACCTTTAAGTCCCAATCCATTTTCTTGGTTACTAAGAAAAGCTGAGGTACGAACCATGATATTTTTATTTATTCCCCAAGTAACTTCGGGCGTTAAATTATACATAGACCCACTTTCCAGTTGATTTTTCATAAGAGATTGACCAACCCGAACCCCAATAGAACCCGCCGGAACATTACTAGCGGGTTCGGTTACTACAAATAATTCCTGTGCATCTATTTTGAATGAAACAAGTAATAAGAAAACAATTGATAGATATTTCATTTTTATAAGGCTTTTAAATAATAATCATTTTCATTTTCCGTGGCATAACCAGGATATTTTGAATATGATTTAATTAGTTTTTTATACTCTTTTTGGGTTACAAAACCTTTATCCAAAACTCTGAATTTTGCTTCTGTATCAGCTACTGCGTTTTTAGTATCTATAAAAGTATACGTAACATCATCGATTTTTACTGTTGCATTATCTTCAATTTTTGGAGTATCAAACTTTGCGGTCAAGACCATAGAACCTACAAAAAAACCAGCTTTCTCAACCGCATTTTTCAACACTTTAGGTTGTAATGTATTGTTTTTCTTAAAGTAAACAGTAAAGGTATTGGTGTTTAAA
Source organism: Flavobacterium psychrolimnae (assembly GCF_003312425.1). Classification (GTDB taxonomy): domain Bacteria; phylum Bacteroidota; class Bacteroidia; order Flavobacteriales; family Flavobacteriaceae; genus Flavobacterium; species Flavobacterium psychrolimnae. The sequence continues at coordinate 23,792 of NZ_QNUX01000005.1, forward strand.
TCGGTACCAATACTATCAACTTGAGTTAAGGATTTTAACTGTTTGTTTATAGCATTAGAACACATAGAGCAAGTTAATCCTGTTGCCATTATTTCGGCTTTAGTGATTTGAGAATATGATTTTACACCAGTTAATAATACTAAAAGTGTAGCGGCTACGAATTTTATATGTAATGTTTTCATTTTATTTTTTGTTTTTTTTGATTTGAGCAATTATTTGTGCTTCGGTTGGGTTTATGGCAATCAGTTTTCCTGATGCATCAAAAAGATAGGTTTCAGGCAGTGCTTCAACTCCAAAAGCCACAGCCGTTTTGGCATCAAAACCTTTCGGGTCGATTAATTGCTGGTGTTTCATTTTGTCTTTTTCAATGGCTTTTAACCATTTTGATTTATCGATATCAATTGAAATTCCAACAATTTCAAAATTCTGACCTTTGTATTGGTCATACATTTTTACCAATTTTTTGTTAGCCATTCGGCAAGGTGCGCACCATGATGCCCAAAAATCTACCAAAACTGTTTTTCCTTTAAAAGTATTTAGTTTAACTGTAGCGTTCTTATTGTTTTGAAGCTGAACATCTGGAAAAGAATCTCCTATTTTTATTTGTGCACTTGCTATAGAAACAGTTGCTATCAGGGAGAGTAATGTGATTATATTTTTTATTTTGAACATGAAATTTAATTTAAATGATTGATTATGATTACTCCGCTTTTTTAGGACTTGCTTCTCTATCATATTGGCAACATCCATGCAATTCATCGTAAACAGCATTTGGGGCACTAAATTTTTCATTGTCATATCCAGCATCTGCAACACGTTTTAGTATGGCATCAAGATTGGTTTTCTTAGTATCGTAGGTAACTGTAGCGGTTTTGGTGTTCGTGTCCCAATTTACTTTGGCAACTTTATCAATGTTTGCAGCCGTTTCAATAGTTTTTTTGCACATGCCACAATTACCATTGATTTTTACGGTTTCAGTTGTTTTGTTTTTTATTTGCGCGCTGGCGAAAGTGACTGATAGCAATAGAGTCATTGCCATCAATAATTTTTTTATTGAGTTCATTGTTTTTATAATTTTGAATGAATTAATCCTAGAGCATGACAGAAACCATAGTATTTAGAGCTATGAATAGCGTTGATTGGATTAATATTTAATGATTTTTTAAGCCATAAAACAGGCTTTGGATTAGACAGATTTGTAACTGTCAGGAAATGAATCTAGCTTATTTTAGGTGGAAGCCAGATAGAACGGAAATCTGAAGAAATAAAGATTTCTGAATAATAGTAATTTTGTTTCCTTTCTGAAAAACTAAAAAGAGAATTATTTTCTGTTTGGAAAGAAAGTATCGAGGAATAACCGCAGTAAGCAGTTGGGCAACCACAAGAATTACCTACACAGCTATTATCGCAATTGTGTTCTTTCTTATTAGAATCTTTTTTCTTGCAACAGTCTTTTACTGTAAATTCTTTTTTACAACATGGCATTTCTTTTTTTGTCCCATGCGCATAAGTAAGCGTTGGTCCCAAAAGAAAACCAAGCATAACGAGTAGCAATATGTAGAACTTTTTTGTCATACTGGGCACAAATCTACAATTTTATTAGCTGACTCGAATGTTAATTTTTTTGTAAATGTTCTATTATAATTGATTCTTCAATTATGTTTAGTGACACCCCGCTGAAATAAAAACAGTTTAATTAATTGATAATCAGTATTTTTGTTTTTAGGACTAAAAGATCGTTTTTAATTTACTGAACACTTGTAACATGTAGATTAGTAATTTTTACAAATTAAAAGAAATATAATTGTTGATTATGAAACCAGTTAATTGATAACGTATCCCAACTGAAGAACTGGAAATTCATCGCTTTTATTCCACAAACGGAAAGAATTGATAAAATTATCGATGGATTTGAATAGTCATATATCTTCCATGAAATTACATTAAAAGCTAGTGAATTCAAATTTCTAACTTTAGATTATGATGAGAAAACTCAAAATTTCGATATAATAGTTTTCCTGAAAAACTAAAATTTATATCAACTGGCTCAAATACCAGATAATAATGAGGAATTAATCCATTTATATGATTTAAATTTTTACATAGATGAGATTAACACTCATAACAAAGATTTAAGTAGTTTAGTCTTCATCTATTTGCTTCCCTAATAATACTTTTAATGAGAATATAAATCAAAACAAAATAGTAGTGATGAAATTTTTTTAACAAGTCTTTATTGAAAATTAAGATTATTTCTCTAACTTTGTCCAATATTAGATTTTCTATACAAATGAAAAAGTTTCACATTTTATTAATCGTTGTACTTGGCTTCTTCTTGATGCCAATGGTAACTTTTGCGTGTGGAAACAATTCAGAAAAACAATCTTGCAAAAAAGAAATCTCTTCTAAAACAGATAAAAAAGATTGTTGCGAAGGTGATAATCATTCGAAGAATAAAAATCATAAAGGTTGTGGAGGAAAATGCAGCCATTCTAAATGTGGTTGTGCTTCTTCTTGCAACACATCTGTTTCTATTAATGAATTGAACTTTAATAAAAATATTTTTAATTTCTTTTCAGAAAAACAAAATTTTTACAATTACGAAACCTCCATTTCTTCTGGTTTCAATTCTTTATGGCTTATACCAAAAATAGGCTAAATTTTAAATTTGATAGCCATAATTGTGTCAAATCAAAAGCAATTATTGCTTTAAATCATTTACTTTCTCAGTTAATTTCATTTTCAAAAGGCTGGCTTTGTTGTGCTGTCATTTTGTTCTTGTTTAACTAATTCAATTTAAAATTATTTTACAATGAAATCACTAAAAAAAATAGTGATGGCAATAACTCTATTGCTATCATTCACAGTGTCTAATGCGCAAATCAAAAACGCTAAAACTGAAACCGTAAAAATATTCGGGAATTGTGGAATGTGCGAAACCACCATAGAAAAAGCAGGAAGTCTCAAGAAAATTGCGAATGTTGATTGGAATAAAGACACCAAAATGGCTACGCTTACTTATGATGCTAAAAAAACCAATCAAGATGAAATCTTAAAACGTATTGCACTTGCGGGTTATGATAGCGAAAAATTCCTTGCTCCAGATGCTGCATATTCAAAACTTCCGGGATGTTGTCAATACGATCGTGAAGCAAAAGTTGCAGTAAAAACGGAAACAAAATCCGAAGAAACTAAAATGGAAATGAACGACCATTCTACAATGACTGAAAACCAAGGAACAGACCAACTAAAACCAGTTTTCGATAATTATTTTTCATTGAAAGATGCCTTGGTAAAAACAGATAGTAAAATGGCTTCTGCAAAGTCAAAAGATTTATTAACCGCAATCACTGTCGTAAAAATGGAAACATTGAAAATGGATGTACATATGACTTGGATGAAAGTTTATAAAGATTTAACTGCTGATGCAAAAAATATTTCTGAAACACAGGATATCAAAAAGCAAAGAGAACTTTTCAAATCATTATCTAAAAATACGTATGAGTTGATAAAAGTTTCAAAATTTACTGAACCGGTTTATTATCAATATTGCCCGATGCAAGATGCCAATTGGTTAAGTAAAGAAAATACAATTAAAAATCCTTACTACGGATCACAAATGTTGAGTTGTGGTAAAACAGTAGAAACAATAAAATAATAAAATTAAAACTTTAAAAAATGAAGAATATATCTTTTACCGCATCAATAATTGGAGCAATACTTTTATCATCTTGTAATAAAGATGATAATATGGATATGACAAATGCAGCATTAAACGTTAATTATCCAGCAGCGTATGTTGTCAATGGTGAAGATGCAACAATTTCAGTAATCAAATTATCAACTAATGAAGTTACAGGAACTATTCCATTGATGGGAACCGATACAGATATGATAATGTGGCCACACCATATTTCTTCACATTCAAATCATCTTGCAATTGGAGTTCCGGGAATGGATTTAAGCGCAGGACACGCAGTGACAGGAACTATGTCGGGTAAACTTGTTGTTATTGATGCAACAACTGGTTCAATTGTTAAAAAAATGGGTTTACCTGTAATGAACCACAATACTATTTATTCTCCAAATGGTACAGAAATTTGGGTGCCTCAAATGGATATGAACGGAAAAGTATTGGTGTATGACGCTACAACTTATGCGTTGAAAAGTACAATTACTGTAGGTATGATGCCTGCAGAATTAACTTTCTCTTCGGACGGGACAAAAGCCTATGTTGCTAATGGCGATGATGATAACGTTTCAGTAATCAATGTAGCATCAAAATCAGTAGTTGCAACGGTTACAGTTGGTAACAATCCTGTTGGAGCTTGGACTGGTACAGATGGTAAAATGTATGTTGATAACGAAGACGGACAATCTATTTCTGTTATAAATGTAGCTACAAATGCCGTTGACCAAACTATTATTTTAGGATTTATGCCCGGAATTGCCTCACACAACGGAACAAAAAGCGAATTATGGGTTTCAGATCCAATGAATGGAAAAGTACATTATTGGACTTGGGATGCTGGTATGATGATGTGGATCCACGGTGGCGCTTTTAATACGGGTGCTGGTGCTCACGCAATTTCTTTCACTATGGACGGAAACACTGCCTATGTAACCAACCAAACAGCAAATACAGTTTCTGTTGTAAATGTTACCAATCATACCGTTACTAAAACAATCAATGTTGGTAAAAAACCAAATGGGGTTGTAATAAAAATGTAAACTATTAATTTCTAAAATATCAAATGTAAATTTGATAAACGATTAAAATGGCTTGCAATTGATCAGTGTTAATATTATAAACAATTAATTAAAACTGTAAAAAATGAAAAATCTAATTATCGTACTAAGCGTATTCTTAGCAGTTAGCACAGTAGCATCAGCTCAAGAAGCTACAAAATCTTCGCAAAAGGAAGCTCAAAAAACAACTTATACTTGCCCAATGCATCCAGAAGAAGTGAGTTTAATAGAAGGAAAATGTAGCAAATGTGGAATGACAATGGTAAAAACCACTGAAAAAATAGATACTCACGCTACAAAAGGCAGTCAACCTAAAACTAAAATTGTAACAAAATATGTTTGTCCAATGGACGGCTCAACTTCTGATACCGAAGGGAAATGTTCTAAATGTGGAACTAGGATGGTAAAAATTACCGAAAAGATAGATACTCACGCTACAAAAGGCAGTCAACCTAAAACTAAAATTGTAACAAAATATGTTTGTCCAATGGACGGCTCAACTTCTGATACCGAAGTGAAATGTTCTAAATGTGGAACTGGAATGGTAAAAATTACCGAAAAGATAGATACTCACGCTACAAAAGGCAGTCAACCTAAAACTAAAATTGTAACAAAATATGTTTGTCCAATGGATGGCTCAACTTCTGACAAACCGGGGGAATGTCCTAAATGTGGAATGGAAATGACTAAAACGGAGGGTAAGAAAAAATAATCCAGTCGCATAAATTTTAAATTTCCTTTTAGTTTAATTCAATGCACATGATACCAATAATAAGGATGCAATGATTTTAATGACCCTATAAAACGAAAAAATTAATTTCTATATAAAAATGGGTTTTCAAAAAAATATTCATCAAAAAATGTTGCAAATACCAACAATATCAATTAAAAAAAATAATAAAATGAAAAATCTAATCCTTTCAGCCATAGCGATGGCATTTGTACTAGTTTCTTGTAATCAAAAAAATAAAGAAGCTGCAACAACTAATTCGGAAACAACAGAGAGTACCTCGCAATTATACGCGTGTCCTATGCACCCAGAGGTTACAGGAAAAAAAGGTGAAAAATGTTCAAAATGTGGAATGGAATTAACCGAACCAGTTGTACAAAATGAAGCAGCTCATGATCATACTGATGGTAGTCATAGTCATAATGATACAACAACAGTTGAAGTTAATACTGAAGCTACATCGGTTACCCAAACAACATTTTCAACAAGCGAAATAATCTCTGGCTATTTAAAACTCAAAAACGCACTCACAAAAGACGATACAAAAGGAGCAGCCAATGCGGGTAAAGCATTATATGCAACTTTCAATAAAGTCAATACCAATGCAATAGATCCAAAATTGAAAACAGAATATATTGATATTTCTGATGATGCTAAAGAACAGGCAGAACACATTGGTGATAATGGTGGGAAAATTGACCACCAAAGAGAACATTTTGCGATGTTGAGTAAAGATGTGAATGATTTGATAAAAATATTTGGAGCAAAACAAAAACTATATCAAGATTTTTGTCCTATGTATAATGAAGGAAAAGGGGCTATTTGGATAAGTGAAAGCAAAGAAATAAAAAATCCATACTACGGTTCGAAAATGCTTACTTGTGGTTCTATGAAAAAACAATTATAAAATGAAAAAAATCATCAAGAAAATACTCATAATCGGGTTTGTTATTTTTTTGTTGATGCAGTTATATCAACCTGCTCGTAATGAAAGTTATGAGCAGGAATTAACTGCAAATTTTACAAAAATGTACGATGTTCCTAAAAATGTTGAAACTATTTTACGGACATCTTGCTACGATTGTCACAGTAACAATACTAATTATCCATTATATTCTTACATTCAGCCAGCACGGTTTTTTATGGAAGAACACATTAAAGATGGTAAGAAGGATTTGAACTTTAATGAATTTGGAAAGTACTCCAAGCGAAAACAAGAAAACAAATTAGAAGCTATCATCAAACAAATAAAATCTGATGAAATGCCCTTAGCGTCCTACACGTTACTTCATAAAAATGCAATAGTAACACCTGCTCAAAAAGAGGAAGTAATCAATTGGATAAATAAAACAAAAGATAGTCTTTCATTAGAAAACTAAACATTATGGTAGAAAAATTAATAACATTCTCACTACGAAATCGAGCCGTTGTCTTGCTGGTTTCAGCTTGCTTATTTGCTTGGGGAGTTTACAGCGTCCAACAAAACCCCATTGACGCCATTCCTGATTTATCCGAAAATCAAGTTATTGTGTTTACGGAGTGGATGGGAAGAAGTCCACAGGTTATCGAAGCCCAAGTAACATATCCCTTGGTTTCCAACCTGCAAGGTATTCCTAAGGTTAAAAACATTCGAGGCGCATCTATGTTTGGGATGAGCTTTGTTTACATCATTTTTGAAGATGATGTCGATATTTATTGGGCAAGAACCCGTGTATTGGAAAGACTAAATTATGCCCAACGCTTGTTGCCTCAAAATGTAGTTCCAACACTTGGACCCGATGGCACAGGTGTGGGTCACGTTTTTTGGTATCATTTAGAGGCTAACGGTATGGACTTGGGAGAACAAAGAGCTTTACAAGATTGGTACGTGAAATTTGCATTACAAACTGTTCCCGGCGTGGCTGAAGTAGCATCATTTGGGGGTTTTGAAAAACAGTACCAATTAGTGTTAGATCCCTTGAAAATGCAGTACTACAATGTGAGTATGATGGAAGTGATGAATGCAGTCAAGGCTAATAATAACGATGTTGGTGGGCGAAAATTCGAAATGAGTGATATGTCATACATTATAAGAGGATTAGGATATATCAAAAACATAAAGGACGTGGAAGAGATTGCTATTAAAAATTATAATTCCGTTCCTGTAAAAGTTAAAGACATTGGTTCAATACAAATGGGTGGCGATTTGAGACTAGGTATTTTTGATGAAAATGGCACTGGTGAAGTTGTTGGCGGAATTGTGGTAATGCGTTATGGCGAAAATGCTGATAAGGTAATAACGGCAGTCAAGGAAAAAATGAAAGAAGTTGAAAAAGGATTGCCTGAAGGGGTTACTTTTAAAACCTCTTATGACCGAAGTGATTTAATAGAAAAAGCAATCGCATCAGTTAAAGGAACTTTAATCGAAATTATGATTACTGTTTCTCTTGTGGTTCTTCTTTTCCTTTTTCATTGGCGAAGTGCTTTAATTATACTCATTCAATTACCTATTTCTGTGTCTATTGGCTTTATTTTACTTGAAGCATTTGGCATTTCATCTAATATTATGTCATTAACGGGTATTGCTCTGGCAATTGGTGTTGTTGTTGATGATGGTATTGTAATGGTTGAGAATGCCTACAGGACAGTTTCGGAGAAACAAGAAGAAATGGACAATAATCAGTAATTGGAAATAAGATGAAAAATAAAATTAAAAATATATTCAAAAAAGAAAACGATCCACTATCTCCTGAAGATAAGTTGAAGCTTATAGAAAGCTCTTCCAAATTAGTAGGCCCAGGTGTTTTCTACTCAACAATAATTGTAATTACATCCTTTTTGCCTGTATTTCTTCTCACAGGAATGGAAGGCAAGTTATTTGGACCATTGGCTTGGACGAAATCTTTTATTCTGATAGTTGATGCCTTTTTAGCCATTACACTTGTACCAGTGCTAATTAGTTTTTTACTAAAAGGAAAACTTCGTCCAGAAAATAAAAATCCAATTAACAAAAAATTGGAAAGCATTTATACACCCATTTTGATTTTTTGTTTAAAATGGAGGAAAACGGTATTGGGCATCAACATCATTGCCTTGCTGATTGGTGTATTAATGTTTACTCGTTTAGGTTCAGAATTTATGCCCCCTTTAGATGAAGGATCTGTACTGTTTATGCCAGTAACCTTACCCGATGTATCCAACTCCGAAGTAAAGAGAATTCTTCAAGTTCAAGACAAATTGATTAAGTCGATTCCCGAAGTGGCTCACGTGTTGGGAAAAGCAGGCAGGGCAAATACGGCAACTGATAACAGTCCAATAAGTATGGTTGAAACCATTATTTTGCTAAAACCTCAAGCAGAATGGCGAGAAGACAAAACCAAGAATGATATTATCACGGAAATAAACAACAAACTGCAAATCCCTGGTGTGACCAATGGTTTTACGCAACCTATTATCAACCGTATCAATATGCTTTCAACAGGAATCAGAACCGATGTAGGAATCAAAATCTACGGAGCAAGTTTAGACACCATCAATGTTTTGGCTCAAAAAATTAAAAAAACATTGGAAGGAACTTCTGGAGTTAAAGATTTGTATGCGGAACCCATAACAGGCGGAAAATATATTGACATTGAAGCAAAAAGAGACGTTATTGGTAGATATGGATTGACCATAGACGACATTAATAATGTGGTTGAAGCTTCTATTGGAGGTATGAAACTAACCACGACTATCGAGGGAAGACAGCGTTTTTCTGTAAATGCAAGATATGCTCAAGAATACCGTAACAGCATTGAAGCCTTAAAAAAACTACAGGTGCAAACAATGGATTTTGGCCCAATACCATTAGAAACTGTAGCTAATGTAAAAATAAGTGATGGCCCTCCAATGATAAATAGCGAAAATGCAATGCTTCGGGGCACTGTGTTGTTCAATGTTCGGGAACGTGATTTAGGAAGTACTGTAAAAGAGGCGCAGAAAAAACTCGATGCAATGATGACTAAAATGCCAAAAGGATATTATGTGGAATGGAGCGGTCAATGGGAAAATCAAATTAGAGCCAACAAAACATTAAGTTTAATACTGCCTATTGTTGTGGTCATTATATTTCTTGTTTTATATTTTACGTACCATTCAATGAAAGAGGCATTAATCACGATGATTACAGTACCCTTTGCTTTAATTGGAGGAATATTTATGGTTTATTTTTATGGCATTAATTTATCCGTTGCTGTTGCCGTTGGATTTATTGCCTTGTTTGGAATGGCAATCGAAACGGCAATGTTAATGACCATCTATTTGAATGAAGCAATGAATAAAATGGTAGAAAAGTACGGAAACACGAAGGAAACCATAACTGAAGAAATATTGAAACAATATATTATTGATGGTTCAGCCAAAAGGTTAAGACCAAAATTGATGACGGTTTCAGTTTCCTTATTTGGATTAATCCCTATTCTTTGGGCAACAGGAACAGGATCTGATATAATGCTTCCCATTACTGTTCCACTAATTGGAGGTACAATTACTTCCACGATTTATGTATTATTAGTAACACCGATTGTTTTTGAAATGGTAAAACTTCGAGAATTAAGAACAAAAGGAAAAATAGATCTTATAGATGTTAAAGAATAAATTATATATAGCAATAAGTTGTTTGATTTTGAGCGCCACTAATTTGGCAGCACAAACACTTTCCTTGGATAATGTCTTGAGTACAATCAAGACAAACAATCCTCAACTAAAAATGTACGATGCCGACATTCAAAGTATGGATGCAGCGGCAAAAGGTGCCAGAAGTTGGATGCCACCACAAGTGGAAACGGGTTTCTTTATGACTCCTTACAATTCCAATCTTTGGAAAGCAAGCGAAATGGGACAAGGAATGGGAAATTATATGTTGGGTGTTACGCAAATGATACCCAATGCATCCAAGTTAAAAGCTGATTTTAATCTTATGAATGCAATGTCATCTGTTGAAAAAGAAAACAAAAACTATACAGTTAATCAATTGAAAGCATTGGCAAAAACAAATTATTATCAATGGTTGGTTTTAAATAAAAAAATAAAAATAGCCGATGATAATTTGTTGCTTTTAGATTATATGATTAAAAGTATGGAAATACGCTACCAGTATAATATGGATAAATTGCCTACTTATTACAAAGCAAAATCGCAATACAGCGCATTAGAGAGTATGATTCTAATGTTGCAAAATGACATTTCCCAAAAGCGAATTATGCTAAACACCTTGATGGCAAGAGATAAAAACACCAAATTTGAAATTGATGAAACTTACGAAATAAAAGATTTTAATTTGGCCATATCAGATACAACTTCTCTTTCTAAAAACCGAAGCGATGTGAAAGCCATAGAAAAAACGATGGAAATAAATCAGCTCAAAATTGCAGCCGAAAAAACAAAATTATTGCCCGAGTTTGGTATAAAATACGACCATATGTTTGCTTTTGGAACACAACCTCAACAGTTCTCCTTAATGGGAATGATTACCATTCCTATGCCTTGGTCAACCAAAATGAATAAAGCCAACATCAATAGTTATCATATTAAAAATGAAAGTCTCAATTGGCAAAAAGAAATGATATTGAATGAAGCCACAGGAATGATTTCGGGTATGAGCAATGAATTGAACGCTTTAAAAAAACAATACGAAGTTGCCCAAAAAAGTATTATCCCTGCTTTGAAGAAAAATTATGAAACAGCAATTTTGGCTTGGCAAAATAACACCGGTGATTTATTTGCCACTCTCGATGCTTGGGAAGCATTAAATATGGCTCAAATTGATGCTTTAGATAAATTGCAAAATATTTTGGCAGCACAAGTAGAAATTGAAAAACAATTAGAAACCAAATAATTATGAACAAGTATATAAAGTATGGTTTAGCTCTTATTGGAATTTCCATTATCGGAATTGCAATCTATTTCTTTGCCAAAAAATCAGATAATCATTCGGAAATGGAGCATCAAAACGAGGTTTACACTTGTTCGATGCACCCGGAAATCATTAGAGATAAACCCGGAAATTGTCCCATTTGCGGAATGACTTTAGTAAAAAAAATAACGGAGAATAATTCAGTTGAAGATAATTCAATCGACAATCTTATAAAACCTACCGACAATTTTATAGTAGGAAATTATCAAACGACAACGGCAATAGACACTACTTTGAGCAGTGAAATAAATCTACCAGGAATTGTGGGGTATGATCCCAATTCATCGGTAAATATTGCAGCTCGAATGAGCGGAAGAATTGAGCGAATGTATGTCAATTATAAATATCAAAAAGTAAATAAAGGACAAAAACTATTTGATTTATACAGCCCTGAATTACTGACGGAACAACAAAACTTCATTTATATGGTCATTAATGATGTTGAAAATCCTTCGATTATTGATGCGTCCAGACAAAAATTGTTGCTTTATGGAATGACTCAAAATCAAATAAATGCGCTGTCTAATTCCAAAAAAGTAAACCCGCTAATAACAATTTATAGTCCTGCTTCCGGGATTATTGATGGAACAGCAACGATGGATAATACAACTATTCCTGTGATGCAAAGTGCGAATAACAACACTGAAGTTTTGAATGTTAAAGAAGGGAGTTATATAAAAAAGGGAGAAGTCATTTTTAAACTATTAAATACGGATAAAGTATGGGGAATATTCAATGTTATCCAAGGATACAATAGTCTAATCAAAGCCAATCAATCCATCAGAATTACTTCCGAACTTGACAAAGATGAATTTATGGATGCAAAAATAAATTTTGTCGAAACACAATTAAACGCAGCTGATAAAACCAATAGAATTCGAGTTTATTTAAATAACAATAAATTGAAATTACCAGTTGGTTTGCGATTGCAAGGCGCAGTGAAAACAAATGCCGTAAAAGGAATTTGGATTCAAAAACAGGCAATGGTAAGTATTGGAAACAAGAAAATAGTTTTCTTAAAAATGGAGAATGGCTTTAAGGCATCGTCCATAAAAACAGGAATTGAAATAGATGATTTTATCCAAATTATGGAAGGTATTTCAGTAAAAGACACCATTGCCAAAAACGCACAATATTTAATTGACAGCGAAAGCTTTATTAAAACCGAATAATGATGAAGACAATAAAAAAAATAAGTTTACTATCAATACTATTTATGGTAATGGTGGCTTGTAATACTAAAGAAAAAGAAGACCATAGCAAACACAATAAGAGTGCAGCAACAACATTTTACACTTGCTCAATGGATCCACAAGTCAAGGAAGACAAACCCGGAAAATGCCCTATTTGCCATATGGAGTTAACCCCAATAAAACAAGATGATACAGAGGCAAACGAAATAAGTTTGAGTAAACAGCAAATACAGCTGGGAAATATCACTACCCAAACTATTTCAGAAACCCAAAGCAGTTTAGAGCAAAATTATACGGGAGTCCTGACAATTAATCAAGAGAAAATCAAAACCATTTCTTCAAGAGCAATGGGAAGAATTGAAAAGTTGTATTTCAAGACCGTTGGTGATTATGTGGCTAAAAACCAAGCCGTATATCAATTGTATAGCGAAGATATTGCTATTGCTAAACAGGATTATTTTACGGCATACAAACAACTCGCAATGCCTGGCGATTTTGGAAAGAATGCCCGAAATATGCTCAATGCAGCTAAACAAAAGCTGTTGTTCTTTGGTTTAACCAATGCCCAGATTGAAAGTATAAAAACCAGTAAGGAAGTTTCTCCTTATACCATTTTTTATAGCACTGCCAGTGGAACAATATCGGAAATAAGTACCACAGAAGGCAGTTATGCAATGGAAGGTTCCCCCATCATTAAATTGGCGGATTTAAACAGTCTTTGGTTAGAAACACAGGTAAACGTAAACTATGCCAAGAATCTAAAAATAGGACAAAAAGCCCAAATTACATTTTCCGATTTTCCTGATAAAACCATAAATGCGCAAGTTTCTTTTATCAATCCTGAAATAAATCCAGATACTCGTCTGCTTTTAATTCGAATGGAAGTGCCCAATCAAAACTTGCTGTTGAAACCCGGAATGCAGGCAATTGCAAGATTGACACAATCCAATATAAAAGGAGTATTCATACCTACTGATGCTGTAATCAGGGAAGAAAATGCTTCTTACATCTGGATTGAAAAAAGACCAGGAGTATTTGAAAGCATAATGGTGGAAACAGGAGTAGAAACCAATGGGATGATTGAAATTAAATCAGAAATGGATCCATCTAAAAAAGTAGTCATCACTGGAGCGTATGCCATAAATAGCGAATATAAATTCCGAAAAGGAAATGATCCTATGGAGGGAATGAAAATGTAGTGTTTAGAAAGAAATGACACATACCTATAGTATTATTGAGACGGCACGTGTTCAAAAATAATATTATATTCGATCTGCGTGCTTTGCAAAAATCATAGCCAAAGGTTGAAAACCATAATAAATAGAAAACGAATTGAAACTAGTATGAATGAATTATGTTCTACTTGCAATTTTAAAAGTGATGAAAATGGACAATCAAAAAGTAGATACCAATTGGTATGTTATTACAGGTGGACCTAGTACAGGTAAAACAACAGTAATTGATATGTTATCGAAAAGGGGCTACAAAACAACTATTGAACACGCCAGACATTACATTGATAGCATGAGGGAAGAAGGTAAAAGTCTAGAAGAAATAAGAGAAAATAAAAGACAATTTCAATTAGCTGTGCTAGATATGCAAATTGAACAAGAAGCGGAATTATCACCTATTGAAACTGTTTTTCTTGACAGGGCTATTCCTGATGCGATGGCCTATTATCAGTTTTTAAATCTTGATTATGACGAAAAATTACTTAATGCCATTAAGAGGGTGTCTTATAAAAAGATTTTTATTTTAGACCGATTACCTTTTACAAAAGACTATGCAAGAACAGAAGACGAAGAAGCACAAAAAACCATTCATAGATTAATTTTCGAGGTTTACAATTCATTAAGTTTTCCAGTCATTTTTGTTCCATTATTAACACCAAATGAAAGAGTAAATTTTATTTTAAAAAACATATGATACATACCTATAAAATTACCGGAATGACTTGCGATAGCTGTCGTTCTAAAGTGGAAAAAACATTGAATACCATCGATGGAATTCAAGCAACGGTTACTTTGAATCCTCCAATTGCAACTATAACAATGGAAAAACACATTCCACTGGATCAATTTCAAGAGGCATTAACAACCGTTGGAAAGTACACTATAGAAATGAGTAGCGCTAACGATACAACTCACAAAACTGTCAATGAGCCAATAACAAAATCGTGTTGCAGTACTAAAACTAGTGATAACATGGATACAATACCTTCACTAAGTAATGCTCAAGGCAAATACTATTGTCCGATGCATTGTGAAGGAGACAAGGTTTACGATAAGCCCGGGAGTTGTCCAGTATGCGGAATGAATTTAGAAAAAGTTCATGAATTAAGTGCGGTTAAAAAATTATACACCTGTCCGATGCACCCGGAGGTAATCAAAGAAGAACCTGGCTCCTGCCCTATTTGCGGAATGGATTTAGTACCAATGGAACCTACAGATAGTGAAGACAAAAAGGTTTACAATGATTTGCTTAAGAAAATGAAAGTAGCAACAGCCTTTACAATTCCTGTTTTCGCAATAGCTACTATAGAAATGATGTCAAATAATCCGTTAGAAAAGATAATGGGCATTTCATACTGGAATTGGGTACAATTGATTTTGACGCTTCCCGTGGTTTTTTATGCGTGTTGGATGTTCTTTGTTCGCGCTTGGAAGTCAATTGTTACCTGGAATCTCAACATGTTTACGCTGATAGGAATTGGTACTGGAGTAGCTTTCTTGTTTAGTTTGGTTGGCATGTTTTTTCCTGATATTTTTCCAAATGAATTTAAAACCGAAAGCGGCACAGTGTTACTTTATTTTGAAGCAACAACGGTCATATTAACCTTGGTTTTGTTAGGCCAATTATTAGAAGCAAGAGCACACAGTCAAACTAGCGGTGCCATAAAAGAATTATTGAAATTAGCGCCCACCGAAGCGACTTTGGTTATCGAAGGAGGGGACAAAGTAATCTCGATTCACGACATCAAAAAAGGAGATTTATTACGAGTAAAACCGGGAGATAAAATTCCAGTAGATGGAAAAATTACTGATGGAGAAAGTACTATAGATGAATCTATGATTTCAGGAGAGCCTATTCCTGTTGATAAAAAGATTGATGATTCAGTTATAGCGGGAACCATAAACGGAAATAAATCCTTTGTTATGATTGCCGAGAAAGTTGGTTCGGAAACCTTGCTTTCGCAAATTGTTAAGATGGTAAATGATGCGAGCCGATCCAAAGCACCCATTCAAAAACTCGCGGATAGCATTGCAAAATATTTTGTACCGATTGTAGTTGTAGTTTCTGTCTTAACCTTTTTTGTTTGGGCAAAATTTGGACCGGAACCTGCCCTAGTCTATGGTTTTATCAATGCCATTGCAGTATTAATAATTGCCTGTCCTTGTGCTTTGGGATTAGCCACACCAATGTCGGTAATGGTCGGCGTAGGTAAAGGAGCACTATCAGGTGTTTTGATAAAAAATGCTGAAGCATTAGAGAATATGAACAAGGTAAATGTTCTGATAACTGATAAAACAGGTACCATTACCGAAGGAAAACCTTCTGTCGAAAAAGTGTTCTCCTTACAAAATGACGAAAATGGGCTATTGCAAAATATCGCTTCTTTAAATCAGTACAGCGAACACCCATTGGCGCAAGCCGTAGTCAATTTTGCAAAAGCAAAAAATATTTCATTAATCGAAGTCAACGATTTTGAAGCCATTGCTGGAAAAGGAGTTATTGGGACGGTAACCAATAAAAAAGTGGCCCTCGGAAATAAAAAACTAATGGAACAAGTGAACGCCACAGTTTCTGATGAATTGGAAAATAAAATTGTAGCCGAACAAAAACTAGGAAAAACAGTTTCTTATATTTCCATCGATGGGGTTGCTTTGGGTTTTGTAACCATTACAGACAAGATAAAAGAAACAAGCAAAGAAGCAATAAAAGAACTGATGCGTCAGGGTGTTGAAGTAATAATGATAACGGGCGACAATGAAAACACCGCAAAAGCCGTCGCTGCCGAACTCGATCTTAGTTCATTCATCGCAGGAGCCCTCCCCGAAGACAAACTAAATGAAATTAAGCGCCTCCAATCCCTCGGAAAAATTGTCGCGATGGCAGGAGACGGCATCAACGATGCCCCTGCATTAGCACAGTCAGACATCGGAATTGCCATGGGTACCGGAACTGACGTGGCGATAGAAAGTGCTAAAATAACTTTAGTAAAAGGCGATTTACAAGGTATTGTGAAAGCCAAAAAATTGAGCCACGCAGTAATGAGTAACATTAAACAAAATTTGTTTTTTGCCTTTTTCTACAATGTTTTAGGTGTGCCAATTGCAGCCGGAGTTTTATATCCATTTTTCGGGATTTTACTTTCTCCTATGATAGCAGCTTTGGCAATGAGTTTTAGTTCAGTATCCGTAATTGTAAATGCGTTAAGATTAAGACGTTTGAAACTTTAGAACATGTGAATAGAAATTTATATGGTAAATTAAAATGAATAACCTTACTCAAATAGTCCAACAATACAAAACCGATGCCGAAAGTGTTTATAATACTTGGTTTGTCGATAACGACCAAAGGCTAAAAGCATTTCGAACCATTCGTAGAGGAATTTTACAAGTCATTGACGATATCAAAGACAAGACTTTTCCAAATGATTTTAAAGGGAGTAGTTTAGAATTTGTGTTGAGTTGTATTGCAGAACAAAAACAAATTTTTGTAGGTGTGGCACATCCTTTTTATTGGAAACCAAAATTAAGAATTCCAGATATTTACGAAAATCCAAACAATAAAATTGCTTTCGGCCAATTTCTCGAAAACTGCATCAATGCCAAAACCGAAGAACAGATTATAAAAGAGATTGTTAAATTGGATGAGTTAAAAATAAAAGGTTTAGGTCCGGCGGTAGCCAGTATTTTATATTTCTTGCACCCCACTTGGTTTCCGCCATTCAATACGGCAATTCTCAACGGATTTAATTTTTTATTCAAAGACAAAAAGAAGTTAGGAAGTTGGACAGAATATTTAAAAATCCGAGAAACATTAATTGAAACTAACAGCAAACACAAAGCAGAATTATCTAACGATTTAGGAGCGATTGCCGGATTGTGTTTTGAGATTGGAACACAAAAAATGCTAATTGGTAACGATGAATATTTAAGCGAAGACGAACGCACAAAGTTCGAAAAGAATATACTAAAACGCCAAAAAGAAATTCAGGAAGAAAAATTAGCAGAAAACCTTCATAACGAAATGCAATACCATTTGTTAAAAATTGGCAGTTCATTAGGTTACGATGTTACTCCGGCCAGTAATGATAAAAGCAAAGCATTCAATGGTCAAAGTTTTTCGTTTATATCAATTAGTAAATTTCCTGAATTACCAACAGATAAGGACACCCAAAATACGATTAAACTCATTGATGTACTTTGGTTTAAAAAAGGAACAAACAAAATCATTGGAGCATTTGAAGTAGAAAAAAGCACCAGTATTTATTCAGGTATTTTACGTTTATCCGACTTGTATTTTAGTATTTCCAATGGCGAAGAGGTATTTTATATCATCATTCCAAACAGTCGCGAAAAAGATGTGATACAACAATTGAATAGACCTGTTGTTAAAAATTCAAAAATGAATATCAAATACATACTATTTTCAGAATTGCGAAGTCAATGTGATGCGATTTGCAAGTTTGGTTCAGATTATTCCATTATGGAAAAAATAGCAAAATCAACTTAAATAATAAAAAAATGAAAAATCTTGTAGTACTCAAAAAATTTCAGATTATGGTAGTATTAGTAGTGGCTGGCTTAATAATTGGCAGCTGCAATAATCCTAAAAAAACAATGCAATTAGCAAAAGTATATGTAGCCAATGAGGATGGAGGTAGCATTTCTGTTATAAACCTTCAGGACAGCACAAAAAATACAGAAATATCAATTAGTGACTCTTCAGGAATGATGTTTATGGCTCATAACGTACAAGTTGCACCTGATGGGAAATCCGTTTGGGTGACGGCGATACCTATGGATAGTACAGCAACAAATCAATTGATAGTAATCGATCCAAACACTAATTCAATAAAAAAACGTATTGAACTTGGTAAGGATTTGCATCTGGCTCATGTAGTTTTAGATAATAAATCTGAATATGCTTATGCAACTGCAAATGAAACAAATCAGATATTTCAAGTCGATGCTAAAACATATAAAATAACTCAAAAATTTGAGTTAGGAAAAGGATATTTACCACATGGTTTTAGACATCAAAACGGAAAACTTTATGTTGCAAATATGGATGCAAAAAGTATGTCGATTATTACTATTTCTGATGGCACAATAACAGACATTCCACTGGGAGGAGTGGCTGTGCAAGTTGCAACTACACAAGATGAAAAATTTATTTTTGCGAGTTTGTATGATACTAAAGAAGTAGTAAACTATGATATTAAAAATGCTCAAATAACAAGAATAAAATTACCAAATGATGCGCAAGGTCCAATTCAATTATATGCCACGCCCGACAGTAAATTGTTATATGTAGCCGATCAAGGGGAAACAATGGGTAGACCTGTTTCAAATAAAGTTTTTGTAATTGACATAACAAGTAACAAAGTTATTAAAACGATAACCGTAGGCAATAAAGCGCATGGTGTAGTGATTAGCAAAGACGGAAAAACAGTTTATGTAACCAATAGTGGTGACAATACTGTTTCAGTAATAGAGGTGGCAACTCAAAAAGTAATTAATACAATTGCAGTAGGCAAAAAACCGAATGGTATAAGTTATTTGTCCGAAACGGGCGGAATGGAATAGAAAATTAAGCTATGAATATTCAAATATATTCTGTTTTAAATAAGTGAAATTTTAATGCGATTTTTAAGGTTGGTTCAGTTTATTTAACAATTAAAAAAAAAATTAAAAGGTAAATGATTAAAGGAAAAAAAGCAAAATGGATTAGAAAGTCTCACCGATATTTAGGAATATTTATAGGTCTTCAGTTCTTAATGTGGACCATTAGTGGTCTGTATTTTAGTTGGACCAATATTGATGACATTCATGGCATGCAATTTCATAAAAAAGGAATTGTTGCGCAGTCGTTTTCGGGTTTAATAAGCCCTTCCCTACTCCATCCTTCAATAGCAATCCAATCGATAGAATTAAGGGAGTTTAATAAGAACCCTTTTTATTGGGTTAATGGGAAGATGCTTTATAATGCCAAGACGGGAAAATTAAAAAAGGGTATCACTAAAGAAGAAGCATTGGCAATTGCAGATAAAAATATTGTATCAGGTTTAAAAGCAAAAGAGATACAACTCATTAAAGAAGTAGGGAAACATCATGAATATAGAGAGCATTTACTGCCAGCCTATGTTATATCCTATCAGGAACCGAATAATTTAAAGGTCTATATTTCGGCAAATGATGGTGCTTTTCAAACGATTAGACACCGCGATTGGAGATGGTTTGATTTTTTATGGATGACCCATACTATGGATTATGAGGGTAGAGACAATATGAATAATATTGTGTTAAGAGTCTTTTCATTATTGGGGTTAATAACCGTTTTAAGTGGTTTTTTACTTTGGTATATCTCATCGCCTACTATTAGAAAAATTTGGAGGAAAATAAAAAAATAATTTAAAATAATAAAAAACAGTAAAATCAATTTAAAATCAAAAACCATGAAAAAAGTAATTCTAATACACTTCTTTATTTTGCAAGCTTTAATAATTTCGGCACAAGAAAAAGTTCAAATAAAACTAACTTCTCCAAGTCCATCCGCATCGTTTGAACAAGAATTGGGAAGCACAATAATCAAAGTTTCTTACAGCAGACCACTAGCAAGAGGCCGTAAAATATTCGGTGAATTAGTGCCATTTGAAAAACTCTGGCGAACTGGCGCCAGTGATTGTACTACAATAACTACCAATGAAGATATTGTGTTTGGAAATACTACTTTAAAAATGGGTAGTTACTCAATATTCACAATACCTTCAAAAAAGGAGTGGACAATAATTATAAATACAGATACAACATTACACGGCGAAACTGGATATGATGATAAAAAAGATGTTTTTCGTCTTACAGTTCCAGTAGAAAGTACACCCAATTTTCATGAAACATTTACAATCGAAATAAATGACATTAACAGCAAAGGGGAGGGATTTCTAAAACTAATATGGGAAAATACTACAATAAAAATACCATTAAAAAGCAAAGCAGATGAAACTATTTTAGCAGTAATAGATAAAAACATTATTAAAGAAAAAATCCTTGATGCTAATTTATTATTTCAAGCGGCAAACTATTATTACAGTACAAACAGAGATTCCAAACAAGCAATAGCTTGGCTAATTGAAGCCGAAAAATTAGATCCGCAGAATTTTTACTATCCTAATTTGAGACAAAAAATAGCAACGGAACTAAAAGACTATCCAAGTGCAATTGAAGCAGGGAAAAAAGCTTTATCAATAGCAGAATTAAAAAAAATGAAAAGTGTTGAATCACTTAAAAAACAAATTTTAGAGTTAGAGTTACTATTGAAAAAATAATTAATTTAAAAAAAAAAAATATGGAAATGAAACACACAACAGAAGAGCATTCAAAAGAATTAAGTTTGACTATGTACAAGAAATTAGCGATTATGATAGTGTTATCATTTATAGCGATGTACATACTAATGTATTCAATGGTAGATGTTTTTGCCAATGTAATACCCAATATAAACCAATTTTACATGGCTGGACTGATGACCATGCCGATGCTCATAATTGAACTTCTAGTGATGGGTAGCATGTATGGAAATAAGAAATTAAATATTTCACTGCTTGTCACTGGTTTTATTGCTTTGATTCTATTTTTTGCAGGTATTAGGCAACAGACGGCAGTTGGGGATAAAGAATTTTTAAAATCAATGATACCACACCATGCCGCAGCAATATTAATGGGAAAAGAGTCATCGGTTACCGACCCTGAAATAAAGGAATTAATTAAAAATATTATTACCAGCCAACAGGCAGAAATTGAACAAATGAAAGCAAAGCTTAAAGAATTAGATAAATAACTCCAAAATAATTTGTAAATCAATTTTAAACTTAAAAAAATGAAAAAAATTATAGTATTAATATTCATCATGTCTATTTATTCCTTTGCCCATGCACAGGATATGAAAGGTATGGATATGTCAAAAAAGGAAAAGGCGCAAAAGGTGCAGCCCACAACGTATACCTGCTCAATGCACCCCGAAATTCACGCTGACAAACCGGGAAAATGTCCTAAATGCGGAATGACGTTGATAAAGGAGAAAGCTAAAACGGGTAAAAAAACGGTGGTGAAGAAGCATGATGAAATGCAAATTCCCATGAAAAAGACTTCTGAAAAGAAGGGTAGCATGGACAATATGAAAACGGATGCTAATGCTTCACATCAAAATCATAATATGAGCATTATGGATATGACAAAAGCAACTCTAGAAACCGTAACTAAAATTGAAAACAACACACCACCAAGAACAGTGCGTTACGATTTATATGTGCGAGACACCATCGTAAATTTTACAGGTAAACCTAAAAGAGCCATTGCTGTAAACGGACAAATACCGATGCCTACACTTACATTTACCGAAGGCGATACCGCTGAAATTTATGTACATAATGAACTGGATGAAGAAACATCGTTGCATTGGCACGGTTTGTTTTTACCTAACAAAGAAGATGGTGTGCCAAACTTAACACAAATGCCAATAAAGCCCAACACGACACACAAATATACATTTCCGATTATCCAACAAGGAACACATTGGTACCACAGCCATTCAGGATTGCAAGAACAAATCGGAATGTATGGTTCATTTATTATGAATAAAAAAACGGATGATCTAACTTTTAGAAAGGGTATTGATGATTTGCCAACCGTTCCTATAGTATTGAGCGAATGGACAGATCTAAATCCAAAAAATGTACATAGAATGTTGCACAACGCAAACGATTATCCAGCAATCAAAAAAGGAACAACCCAAAGTTATACAGAAGCCATAAAGCAAGGTTATTTAGGTGTTAAATTAAAAAATGAATGGAAAAGGATGAATGCAATGGATGTAAGCGATGTATTTTACGATAAAATCCTTATGAATGGTAAGCAAAGTACGGATGTGAAAAGTATTGATGGAAAACCTTTAAAAGCAGGTGATAAAGTACGTTTACGCGTATCTAATGGTGGGGCTTCTTCCTATTTTTGGCTTACTTATGCCGGTGGAAAAATAACGGTAGTTGCAAATGACGGTAACGATGTAGAACCTGTAGAAGTAGATCGATTAATTGTTGGTGTTTCTGAAACTTACGATGTTCTAGTTACTATTCCTGCCGATAAAACTGCTTTTGAATTTTTAGCCACCACCGAAGATAGATTGTATTCAGCTTCTTATTTTATTGGGGATGGTATCAAACAACTTATTACACCTCTTCCCAAGCTTAAATATTTTGAGGGAATGAAAATGATGAATGGGATGATGAAAATGAACGGCGATTTAGACGATATGGGAATGAATATGTCCTACAATCAAATGGATATGAATGTAGTAATGTACCCAGAAATTACCGGAGAACAAAAAAAGAAAAGCGATAAAAAAATGAAGGATATGAAAATGACCGAAGCCGATTATAATAGTAATGCGCTTTCGGATATTACTACCTTAAATTATGCAATGTTAAAATCGCCAACTAAAACGATACTTCCTAAAGATGCACCAGTAAGAGAATTAAAATTTGAATTGACAGGAAATATGAACCGTTATGTTTGGAGTTTAGACAACAAAGTGGTTTCCGAAGCGGATAAAATATTAATTAAAAAAGGCGAAAATGTTCGCATCACAATTCACAACAATTCTATGATGCGACACCCAATGCACTTGCACGGTCACGATTTTAGACTATTAAATGGTCAAGAGGATTATGCTCCTCTAAAAAACGTTGTGGATATAATGCCAATGGAAACCGATGTATTCGAATTTAATGCCAATGTAGAAGGCGATTGGTTTTTCCATTGTCATATTTTGTATCACATGATGAGCGGAATGGGCAGGGTTTTTAGTTATGAAAACCAAGCACCAAATCCCGAAATACCAGATCCTAAATTAGCACGACGAAAATTGTTTGCTGACGATAGAGCTTTTCACTTTATGGCAGAAAATGATTTTGCAACAAACGGAAACGATGGAGAAGCTATGTATCAAAGTACACGTTGGAGTATTGGAACAGAATGGAGATTAGGATACAATGATATGCACGGTTACGAAACCGAAACCCACATAGGTCGATATATTGGTAAAATGCAATGGCTAATGCCTTTCATTGGTTTTGATTGGAGATACAGAAAAATGGGAATAGACAATCAAGAAAGAAATCTTTTTGGGCAAACCAATACCAAAGACAACAGAGCTGTTTTTAGTGCAGGGGTTAATTACACATTACCAATGCTTATAGTCGCTCAAGCCGAAGTTTTTACCGACGGAAATGTACGTTTACAGTTTGAACGAAAAGACATTCCAGTTTCAAAAAGACTACGAATGAGTTTAATGTGGAATACCGACAAAGAATATATGGCAGGTTTAAAATACATTGTCAAAAGAAACTTTGGATTTACAACCCACTATGATAGTGATATGGGAATTGGTTTTGGCGCTACTTTGAATTATTAAAAAACTCAAATTTTAAATTTATATAAAGGATACTTGTTCTAAAAGACAAGTGTCCTTTTTTTGCAATTACAATTTTCAAAAAAACAAATCTATACGCATGACAATGTGTTAATTATATGATTTTTATTAGAATTTCACAATACTTTTTCAAGTTAAAAAGCTACCTTTAAACTGCGAAAATTAATTCGCAATTTAAATTTAAAAAAGATGAGTCATCAAAAATTTAAAGATTGTATCGATGCATGTTCAGAATGTGCAGTAGAATGTTCGCATTGCGAAAGTGAATGCTTGAATGAGTAAGACGTAAAAATGTTAGCGCGTTGCATAAAACTAGATCATGATTGTGCAGCTATTTGTTTATTTGCAATACAGTCTATGGCAAGCGGAAGTGAGTTTGCTGAAAAAATCTGCAAACTATGCGCCGAAATTTGTACAGCTTGCGCCGAAGAATGTGAAAAACATGCACACATGGAGCATTGCAAAAATTGTGCGGAAGCCTGTCGCAAATGTGCTGTTGAGTGCAGTAATATGAGTAAAATGTGAGTATTTAAATCTCTTAAATATAGTTTCGTTTAGAGGAATTATTTAAGAGATTTTAAAACAATAAAAATTATAAACTATGAAAACAGTACAAAAAATCACATTAATTATTGTATCGATTGGTTTGTTTACATCGTGTCAATCCAAAACTGATGTAAACCAAATTCTTTCAAATTCAGATACAAAAAAGGCAATTATGGATACTATTGCAAACAATAGCGATATGTCTAAAGATATGATGCAAGCAATGATGAACAGTAGTAAAGGAAAAATGATGATGACAAATCACGAAAATATGATGAAAATGATGAAGGATAATCCAGATATGATGAAAGGAATGATGACTGAAATGATGGAAGCATCTAAAACAGATACTACGATGATGTCTGAAATGTGTAAATCGATGATGGATAATCCTAAAATGATGGATATGATGAAAGATAAAAAAATGCAATCACACAAAATGACTGGAATGGATAAAAATATGGATATGTCCAAATAATACAAATACAAACAACATTAAAATATAAAAAAATGGAAACTCAAAAAACGTACACCTGCCCAATGCACCCAGAAGTTACTTCGGATAAACCCGGAAAATGTCCCAAATGTGGAATGAATTTAGTGGAGAAAAAAGAATGAAAATTCTACTAGCAACCGATGGTTCAAGTTATAGTAAAGCAGCTGTAGACGAAGTTGCAAACAGACTATTTCCAGTAAACACTAAAGTATGTATTGTTTCTGTTTATGAAAGAATGTCGCTAATAAATACTCTTGAACCAATGGGAGTTTCACATGAGTATTATGCTGAAGTTGACCAAAACGCCTTTAAATCTGCAAAGAAAATTACTGAAAATGCAGCGAAAATTTTGCGTGATAAAAATCCGGCTTTAATTGTAACTACAGTGGTTATTGAAGGTTCTCCAAAAAGTGCAATACTCAAAGAAGCTGAAACATTTGGTGCTGATTTGATTATCGTTGGTTCTCATGGTCATGGGGTTATAGAAGGCTTTCTGCTTGGCTCGGTTTCGCAAGCGGTGGCATTACATGCAAAATGTTCTGTGGAGATTGTACGTAAATAAAAAACTTAACAATACTTCCGTTCCTTGTTTGGTATCTTTGTTGACTCTTAGCTGAAAAGCTCCATAGTAATAATGCCATAGTGTATATCCATACTGTTTTAAGAATTTTTACCATTGCTTTATACATAATGACGATATAAATATATGTTTGCAATTACTTTTCTGAATTTGAAATATTCTCCATTTCTTTTAAAAGTACTTCGGTTATTATCATTTGAATTATTTATGTTTTTTTTCATTCATTTTCCTAATAATTTTGCCCCTGGTGTTCCATCATTTCGCCTGAATTTTTCAGAGAATTTACATATGCATAGACCGAAAGGATTTCTTCTTCGCTCAAAACGTTTTCCCATGCTGCCATTGCAGTTCCCTTCATTCCTTTTTTTATGAGGTATATTCGTCCTTGATTTGAATAAAATGACGAATGTTCAGGATCAGTAAAATCGGCTGGTTTTGGTTGTAATGTCGTTGCTCCTGGACCATCGCCTTTACCGCTAATACCGTGACAAGTAGCACAATATTTTGTGAATATATCTTTGCCTTGTGCAAGTTGTTCCTCTGTACCGAGAGATACGGGCTGATTATATTTTTCGCCCAATTCCTGTTTTAACCATTCGCGAGTTTCATTCATTAATTGTGAATGTTCGCTATGTTCATGGTTGTGATTTTCTTCTTCTTTTTGTTGAGGGTGGTTCTGTTTAACTTGTTTCTGTTTTTTTTCAGAATTCCTGCAAGAAGTAAGTATCAACTGTGTATACATTAATGCGGTAATGATTACTAATTCGATTTTGATAGTTCGGAAGAGTTTACGCAGAGTTTGACTGAAAAACACACCATATTGTTTTGGTTTTTTCATAGTTGTTGTTTTAGTTTTTAAGTTAAACCAAATACAAATACTCAATAATTTCGATCACTAAAAAATGTTTAATTGATTATAAATCACTATTATTCAGTAATTTAATATAAATTTACGGTTTATTTAAGCATGTAACTTGGAATTTTTTAAATTTTTATTTCCACAAATAAATAATATATATCATGCCGAAGGAATGATTCATTTCATAAAACCATTACGAGTTTTATCATCTTTTCATTCCGTGCATATCGTCTTGCTTACCTAATATTTTATCTATGTTTATAAAAGTAAAAAGACATTACAGAAAATAGTATGTGAATAAAACCACATACTAATTTTTATTAAATAAATACCGTACTTTTACAATCTTGAAAAAAACAATTGCCATATTATTCCTTTTCATCTTTTTGTGTGCCAACACAGAAATAGGGCAATTATTGAAACTACCCAACTTAGTAGAGCACTTTACAGAACATCACGATCAAGATGAGGATAAGCACGGGATTTCTTTTTTAGATTTTATAGCGATTCATTACAATGATAGTCAACATCATTCTAATCAAGAAAAAGACAATCATCAAAGTTTACCTTTTAAAACTATTAACCAATCTGTTAATACTGTACTTGCTTTTGAAAACATAACCGAGTTTTCATTTCGCAAACCAAATACTATTTCCGTAAATAGTAATGTTCCGTTTTCTCCAGAATTTTACACTTCCGATGTTTTTGCATGCATCTGGCTTCCACCCAAATTGAGTTAAATTAATTTTTCAATGCTTAATTAATGATATTCTGAATATTTCTAATTAAGTATTAAAAAGTACTTTGCTATATACTTATAGCGAATGTTTCTTTGCATCAATTTCACTAATATTCAGTATTAAAAAACAAGTTTTTTAGTGAGTTAATGTAGCTAAATAACTAGAATCATTTTTTAGCCGCATACGCTATAAATTGACTTTTTAGTAATGTCGAAGACATACTCAATTACTTTTAACACTACAACATCAAAAATGAAAACAATTAAATCCATTGCAGTTGCGATACTGCTAACCATTGCAGGCACAACAATTTCAAATGCACAAGTAAGTACTAATACTGGCAAAACACCACACGGTGGAATAATACAAAATTCAGGTGATTACAAAATAGAAATGGTCGAAAGAGAAAACAATATTAGTTTTTACGTGCTGGATGCAAAAGGAAAAACGGTTTCAAATAAAAAAATTACTGGATCGGCTGTTTTTGAATTTTTCAATAAAACAAAAGCAACGAATCCAGTTTCTTTGGATACCAACAATTCTTTATTAGTACAAGTTCCTAAAGCAAGCATATATGCTTATTGTACCATCACATTACTTGTCAATGGAAAAACAATCTCTTCTAAATTTAGAAATAGCCAAGTTTCTGAACAAGATATTAATCATGGACACCAACATTAATTCAATTTTATTATTCTTTATAAACCCAATTTAAATTACAATTATGAAAAAAATTTTAATCGTAGCTACTATCGCAATCGGAATGTTAGTTTCTTGTAACAAAAAAGCAAACAACGAAACTGAAAACACTGAAGTTCAAACTATTGAAACAACAGAGCAAGTTCAAGTGATCACAGATACTACTGGTCAATTAAGTACGGATAGTATTAATAAAGTGGAGCAAGACAAAGTTGATACGGCTCATGGACACACGCATTAATATAATTTAACAGGCTGCTTCTCTTCAAAAAATTGCAGGAGAGAAGTAGTTTTAAAAGAAAAATAAAATTATGAATTCAAAAAAAATAATATTTCTTGTTTTACTTTTTTTTGTAAGCATCACAGGTGTTTTTGCTCATGGTGTCGATGAAAATACACAAACTTTTTTGTCAGGAAATGATGGCGTTGCTTTTGGCCCATTTCTTTATATTGGTGCAAAACATATGCTTACGGGTTACGATCATTTGCTTTTTTTAGTTGGCGTTATCTTTTTCCTTTATCGCCCAAAAGAAGTGCTACTTTATGTAAGTTTCTTTACAATTGGTCATAGTGCAACATTGTTGTTTGGCGTTATGAGTAATATATCAATTAATTCGTATTTAATTGATGCCATCATTGCACTATCAATAGTGTATAAAGGTTTTGATAATTTAGGTGGTTTCAAAAGATTTTTCGGGAAACAGCCCAATACAAAAGCAGCCGTTTTAATTTTCGGATTGTTTCACGGGTTTGGGTTAGCCAGCAAATTACAAGATTTCAAATTTGAAAAAGAAGGATTGTTTACCAATCTGCTTGGATTCAACATTGGGGTCGAAATTGGTCAGTTTATAGCATTAACTTTTGTGTTAATCCTTATTACAATATGGCGCAGATACCCGAGTTTCATGAAATTTTCAACATTCACAAATACCATGCTTATTGCTGCTGGATTTGTCTTATTAGGGTATCAATTAACAGGTTATTTTACATCTTAAAAAAATTAAACAATGTCAGAAATAAATCATCAAATAGTAGAAAAAAAAGAAATTATCAAAGCAGTCTTATTTGCATTGGTATTAGGGATAGTCATTTTAGTTAGTGCCGTTTTACCCGCTGAATATGGAATCGACCCAATAGGAACAGGGAAATTGTTCGGTTTCAGTAAGCTTTATGTGCCAGAGGATGCTCCTGATGGCTTAGCAACAACAACCGGGAAAACATTTCCTCTAATAAAAATGGAAAAAGCAGGTTCTGGACCAGAAGTAAAAAGACCAGTCGAGGCGGATAATCCTATTCCAGAAAAGCAATACGCAGAAAGAGAAGATACGGTTGAAGTAATTGTTCCTGCAGGAAAAGGGATTGAATATAAAACCTATATGCTAAAAGGCGGAAAAATGAAATACGAATGGAAAACTAATGATGGAACCGTTTATTTAGATTTTCACGGTGAAGTAAAACAGGCAAAGGCAGTTAATGATGTCTATTTTGAAAGTTACACACTTGCTTATTCCAATAATATGGTAGGAACTTTTTATGCTCCTTTTGAAGGAAAGCATGGATGGTTTTTTAGGAATAATGAAAATAAAGATATTACAGTTACTCTAAAATTAAAAGGTCAATATTCAATGTAACTATTGACTAACCATTAATCTTACTAATTATGCTAAATAAAATTATTGAGTTTTCAATCAAAAACAAACTCATTATTGGACTATTTATTTTTGCGCTCATCGGATATGGGAGTTATCAATTTACCAAATTACCAATCGATGCGGTTCCTGATATTACAGATAATCAAGTTCAGGTAATCACTTCAGCACCATCATTGGGTGCAACCGATATTGAACGACTGATTACTTTTCCAATTGAACAAGCGAATAGTAATATTCCTGGATTGAAAGAAATTCGTAGTTTCTCTCGTTTTGGCTTATCAGTGGTTACCATTGTTTTTAATGATGCAACGGATGTTTACTGGGCAAGACAACAAGTAACAGAACGATTAAGCGCTGTTAAAGACCAAATTCCCAAAGGTATTGGAGATCCAGTTCTTGCACCGGTAACAACAGGACTAGGCGAAATTTATCAATATGCTGTTCGAACCAAACCCGGTTACGAAAAAAAATACGATGTAACCGAGTTGAGAACCATTCAGGATTGGATTGTTCGCCGTCAATTATTAGGAGTTGAAGGTGTTGCAGAAGTAAGTAGTTTCGGTGGAAAATTGAAACAATTTGAAATTGCCGTTGACCCAAATAAATTGCAATCCTTTAATATTACTATTACTGATGTTTTTACTGCTTTAGAAAAAAACAATCAAAATACAGGTGGTGCTTATATCGAAAAAGGACCTAAAGTTTTGTACATCAGAAGTGAAGGGTTAATTAATACTATCGAAAATATTAAAGATATTTCTATTAAAAATACCAGTAGCGGAAGTCCTTTATTTATTCGTGATGTAGCTGATGTACGAATTGGAAGTGCTATCCGTTACGGAGCAATGACTTTTAATAAAAAAGGAGTTCAATCTGGTGAAGTTTCGGGTGCAGTAGTAATGATGTTAAAAGGAGCCAATAGTAATGTGGTTATTAAAAACATTAAGGATCGTATTGCACAAATCGAAAAAACATTACCCGAAGGCGTTATTCTGGAGCCATTTCTAGACCGAACCAAAATGGTCAATAATTCCATTTCAACAGTGGAAAAAAACTTATTGGAAGGAGCATTAATTGTACTTTTTGTTCTTATTTTATTTTTAGGAAATATAAGAGCAGGCTTAATCGTAGCATCAGTTATTCCATTGGCGATGCTGATAGCGGTCATACTGATGAATATTTTTGGGGTGAGCGGTAATTTAATGAGTCTAGGGGCACTAGATTTTGGATTAATTGTGGATGGGGCAGTTATTATTGTTGAAGCGTGTTTGTTTAGTTTACACAGCAGGAAAACGTCTAAAATATCACAGCAAGAAATGGACAGCACCGTATTAAATACGTCAATAAAAATGCGTAATGTTTCCGTATTTGGAGAGTTGATTATATTAATCGTGTACATTCCCATTTTTACTTTGCGGGGTATTGAAGGGAAAATGTTTTTACCAATGGCACAAACCATTGCATTTGCATTATTTGGTGCTTTTATATTGTCGCTGACTTATGTTCCGATGATGACCGCTTTATTTTTGAATAAAAATATATCTCACAAAAAAACTTTTTCAGATAGAATGATGGAAAAATTAGAAAATTTCTACCAACCTCTTCTGAACAAAGCATTAGGAATTCCAAGAACAATTATCGGTGCAACTTTGGGATTATTTGTTTTAGCGCTGATTACACTTTCGTTCATGGGTGGCGAATTTATGCCCTCGTTAGAAGAAGGAGATTTTGCTGTAGAAACAAGGGTTTTGCCGGGAAGTAATTTGCAAACTTCAATGACTGCAATTTCACAAGGCGCAAAAATACTAATAGAAAAATTTCCGGAAGTGGAGAAAATAGTAGGCAAAACAGGAAGTAGCGAAGTGCCAACTGATCCAATGCCCATTGATGCCAGTGATATGATGATTATTTTAAAGGACAAAAGCGAATGGACTTCTGCCAAAACTTTTGATGAATTATCAGAAAAAATGGCAAAGGAATTGGAAGCCGTTCCAGGTGTTTCTTATGGTTTTCAATATCCGGTACAAATGCGTTTTAATGAATTGATGACAGGAGCAAGACAAGATGTAGTCTGTAAAATATTTGGAGAAAATTTAGACACACTGGCTTTGTACGCCAATAAATTAGGTAAAATTGTAAATACAGTAGAAGGAACTTCAAACCTATATGTAGAAACCGTTACTGGAATGCCTCAAGTAGTAATTGACTACAACAGAGCTTCCATTGCACAATACGGTTTGAACATTCAGGATATCAATCGAATTGTAAACACCGCATTTGCAGGACAAAGCACTGGGGTTGTTTACGAAGGTGAAAAACGATTTGATTTAGTTGTTCGTTTAACAGGCGAAAAACGTCAGGATTTGGTGGATGTTCAAAATTTACTAATACCAACGTCCACTGGTTCGCAAATTCCTCTATCTCAATTGGCCAAAGTTGAAATTACTGAAGGCCCAAATCAAATACAAAGAGAAGATGCCAAACGTAGAATTGTAGTTGGTTTTAATGTTCGAGGTCGTGATGTGCAAAGCATCGTAAAAGAATTACAAGGTAAAGTCGAAGCTCAAATAAAATTTCCTGCGGGCTACTATCCTACGTATGGCGGTGCTTTTGAAAACTTAAACGAAGCCAAAAATCGTTTGATGATTGCTGTTCCAGTTTCATTACTATTAATATTTATTTTGCTCTATTTCGCATTCAATTCCGTAAAACAAGGATTATTGATTTATTCCGCAATCCCGCTTTCTGCAATTGGAGGTATTTTCTTTTTAGCGATGCGGGGAATGCCGTTTAGCATTAGTGCCGGAGTTGGTTTTATTGCTTTATTTGGTGTAGCGGTTCTGAATGGTTTAGTATTGATTGCAGAATTCAATAGCATACGAAAATCGGGTGAAACCGATTTAAAAGCGATTGTTTTACAAGGTACCAAAATACGTTTACGACCAGTTTTAATGACTGCATTTGTAGCATCATTAGGCTTTTTACCCATGGCATTAAGCAATGGTTCTGGTGCAGAAGTACAAAAACCTTTGGCAACTGTGGTAATTGGAGGTCTGTTGATTGCAACGTTCTTAACATTATTTGTTTTACCAATTTTATATATCATGTTTGAAAAAGGAATTAATTTAAAACCAAAAAAGATAAAATCAATTACAACAATCATGGTATTGGGACTGCTTTTTTCTTTTCAAAGTACTGATGCTCAGGAAATAATTTCAATTGATAAAGCGATTGAAACGGCTCTTTCAAACAATATAAAAATTAAAAACGAAAAACTAAATTCAGAGTACTTGCAAAAAATGACCAAAACAGGCTATGATATTTCCAACACGGGAATTATTGGGGAATTCGGTCAGTTTAACAGCAATGCAAATGATGTGAAAATTGGTATTTCGCAAAGCATAAAATTCCCAACCGTTTACAAAAGGCAGAAACAACTTTTAATAGAAGAAGCCAAAAAAGGACAATGGAACGAAGCTTTGCAAAGAAAGGAATTGACTAGACAGGTAACAATCGTGTTTTACGAAATGATGTATCTAAAAGAAAAGGAAAAGTTGTTGTTAAAAAGTGATAGTATTTATTCCGAATTTTTAAGGAAAACAGCGCTTCGTTTTGACAAAGGCGAAAGTAATATATTAGAAAAAGCAACCGCTGAAAACCAATCTGGACAAATAAAAATTCAACTTCTGGAATTACAAAGTGATTATAAAATAATACAATCGCAATTAAAGTATTTACTTAATACTGATAAAGACTTTGTCCCAGTTTCAGATAAATTAAAAATGGATTTTACCGAAAATTTAGATAAAAATGCTATTGGCAATCAACCCAGTATAAAATTATTTGAGCAAGAAGTAAATAGTAGCAAAGCTGAAATTTCACTTGAAAAATCTAAAAAATTGCCCGAATTAATTGGTGGTGTTTATTACCAGACTTTCAAAACAAATGCGGAGTTTCAAAACAGTTATAATGGTGTTTACGGACAATTTGGAGTGGCAATTCCGTTATTCAATGCGGCAATAAATAATAAGAAAAAAGCATTAGAGATAAACACCCAAATTGCCGAAAATAATTTAAATAATGAAAAACTAAAACTGGAAAGTAAGAATCAGGAATTAGTCCAAGAATATAAAAAACAGAAAGAAACTATTGCCTATTTTGAAAGTCAAGCCTTGAAAAATGTTGATTTGGTAACCAAAGCTGCTAATGATAAATTTATCAATGGTGACATCAATTATCTGGAATGGGTAATGCTTATTAATCAAAGCACAGGAATTCAAAGTGATTATATTGAAGCGGTTAGAAAATTGAATATAAGTATAATAGAAATCAATGCATTAACTAATTAAAATAGTTTAATTATGAAATGAGCATGACCGTAATTGGGGTCGCAAGCGCCAATGATGATATGCGAATTACATATGACCGATAAAAAACAATAAATATCAACATATGAATTATACACAAACCTTTTTTTCGCGACAGTTCCTTTGGGAAATTGTACGGATCATAACAGTGGGAATAGCCTGTTTATTATTTTATTTCGATGTTATTCTATTACCCATTTTGATAGCCGCAATGGCTTTCGGTCTTTATTCGTTAGTAAAAACTGCGGTACTGGATATCATAAAAGAAAGAAAAACAGGTACCGAATTGTTTATAACCATAGCGGTCATAATTTCAGTTCTTGGCAAAGAATATTTGGCTGGTGCTGTCGTGCTTATGATCATCCTCATTGCAGAATATATTGCAAGTGCGAGCACTGAAAAAGCGAGAGCATCTATAAAAGAGTTGATTGGTTCCGTGCCTAAAACGGCAATAGTAAAAAAAGACAATCAGGAATCCGTAGTGCAAATAACCGATTTAAAAATCGGTGATATTGTTCTGGTAAAAGCTGGAGAAAAAATCCCTGTTGATGGCAAAGTGATTGGCGGATCAGGTTCTGTGAATCAGGCACCAATAACCGGCGAAAGCGTACCTCAAGAAAAAACAGCGGGAAGTGAAGCATTTGCCGGAACCATACTGGAATTAGGTGCGCTAGATATAGAAATGACTAAAGCAGGATTAGACACCGTTTTTTCGCGTATTATAGCCTTGGTGGAAGAGGCAGAAAGCCAGCAAGCACCTATTGAAAAATTCACAGATAAAGTGGCTTCATGGCTTATTCCGGTGGTATTTATTTTTGTTGGTACTGTTTACTTTTTTACCCGTGATGTCAAACTGGTGATTGCATTGCTGATTTTTACTTCCCCTGCCGAATTAGGTTTGGCAACACCGCTTGTGACCATTGCGGCAATTGCTCGTGCAGCGAGAGAAGGTATTTTGATAAAAGGAGGTTTGTTTTTAGAAGAGCTTGCTAAAGTAACTACCATTGTTTTTGATAAAACAGGGACATTAACCGTTGGAAGTCCTATTGTGAATACCGTTGAAATAATAGATCCTGCTTATAATGAAAACCAATTGGTTCAATTTGCTGCTAATGTTGACCG
The DNA here is from genome assembly GCF_003312425.1 of Flavobacterium psychrolimnae. Taxonomy (GTDB): domain Bacteria; phylum Bacteroidota; class Bacteroidia; order Flavobacteriales; family Flavobacteriaceae; genus Flavobacterium; species Flavobacterium psychrolimnae. The sequence goes on from NZ_QNUX01000005.1 coordinate 59,172, forward strand.
TCGTTCCAGCCATCCATTAGCAAAAGCAATCTTAAGCTATGCGGATCAATTAAAACTTACCTATGGCGAGCCTGAAAATTTCGAGGTGGTAAAAGGACGGGGTGTTTCCGCAAAAATAGATGGCAAATCGGTTTTATTAGGGAACAAGCTCTTTATGGAAGAAAGTAAAGTACCGGTGTCGAAATCCTCAGAAAATAGTACCGATACTGCTATTTATCTTTCAGTTGACAATAAATTGGCGTGTATCTTTTATATATCCGATGCGATACGCGAAGGTGCAAAAGAAATGATTGAAGGTTTAAGAAAAAGTGGAATTGAAAACATAATTATGCTTACCGGTGATAATCCTGAAACTGCCAAGCACGTTGCCAATCAGATAGGAATTACCGATTACAGAGCAAATTTATTGCCCGAAGACAAAATCAATATTATAAAAGAATTGCAAAAAGAAGGTTCAAAAGTAGCAATGGTCGGTGATGGGATTAATGATGCGCCTGCTTTAGTTCAGGCAAATATAGGCATAGCAATGGGTGCTATGGGAACCGAAGCAGCAATGGAAGCAGCCGACATCGTTCTGATGCAGGATAAGTTGGAAAAAATCGCAAAGGCTCGTGCTATTAGTAAAAGAGCCTATCGAACCATTCGTGAAAATATTTTTGTGGGAGTTGGCGTTGTTCATGTGATTGGAATTACCCTTGTCTTGCTTAAAATAATTGGACCAATTGAAGCAGCTGCTATTCATTTGCTTCCTGACACTTTAGTTTTTATTAATTCCGTAAAACTCCTTCGCGTTAAGATTGATGCCTAACCGATTAGCAAGGGCAATGAAATTTTAAATAACAAACACTATCTTACTATTCAAAATAAAATGAAATCGCAGATTCACAAACACCAAAATAAAAATACAATCATGAGTAAAAACACAATAGTTACAATAATGGCAATAGTATTCCTTTCTTCATGTGGAGACAAGAAAACTGAAAGCCAAACAGAAGCCACTCCAACTATCGAAAACACGACAACACTTACCGATGCACAAATAAAAAATGCAGGTATTGAAACGGGGAAAATAGAGCAAAAAGAAATTTCATCTACCTTAAAATTAAATGGAAAAATAGATGTACCGCCTCAAAATTTAGTTTCCATAAGTGTGCCGATGGGTGGTTATTTAAAATACACCAAACTTTTAGAGGGAATGTATGTAACCAAAGGACAAGTATTGTGCGTTGTAGAAGACCAGCAATACATTCAACTACAAGAAGATTACCTTTTGGCGAAAGCAAAAATAGGGTATGCAAAAGCCGAATTCGAAAGACAAAAAGAACTCAACCGAAGCAAAGCTAGCAGCGATAAAGTATATCAACAAGCACAATCAGAATACAACTCACTATCGGTAATGGTACAATCGTATGGCGAGAAATTAAAATTCGCAGGGATAAATCCAAGTAATGTTTCTACAAAGAACATTTCAAAAAGCATCAATATTTATTCGCCAATAAGCGGTTATATTTCTAAAGTCAATGTAAATATTGGCAAGTATGTAAACCCAAGCGATATTTTATTCGAGATTGTTAATCCTTTGGATATTCATTTGGCATTGACCGTTTTTGAAAAAGACATCAATAAATTGACTATTGGCCAATCAGTTATATCCTATACAAATACCAATCCTGAAAAAAAATATCTTGGCAAAATTATTTTAATCGGTAAGGATTTTTCCGAAAACAGAAGCACTGAAATGCATTGCCATTTTACAAATTACGACAAAGCACTTTTACCAGGAATGTATATGAATGCCGAAATAGAATTAAAAAGTCAGCAATCAAATGTATTGCCATCTGATGCTATAGTGAATTATGAAAACAAGAATTATATTTTTGTTGCCAAACAAAACAAACAATTTGAAATGAAAGAAATTAGAATTGGAACAGCTGAAAATGGGTTTACAGAAATTCTTTCAGACGATTTGAATGAGGCGACTATTGTGATTAAAGGTGCTTATTCACTTTTGATGAAAATGAAAAATGTAGAAGAATAAAAACGTAAATTTACAGTATGGACAGAAAAGAGTTTTTAAAATCAAGTACATTGTTTGGCGCAGCTGCATTAGTGCTTCCCACTACAAATGCGTTTCCCAAAAATTTAGCTGACAATTCAATTGATAAATTAGTAGATGTCAATGGTAATTATATTCAACAGACCTTACCCTATAGCGAAAGTTTTTTAGAACCCTATATGGATGCTGAAACCTTACATCTACATTATACTTTTCATCACGGTGGAGCAGTAAAAGGAGCGAACAAGGATTTGCAAATGATAAAAAAAGCGTTGGACGATAATAATTTGGAAACTGTAGATCTCTGGACGAAGAAATTATCCTATCATTTTTCATCACATATCTTGCATTCCATATTTTGGACAAACCTAACTAATAAAAAAACAGCACCACAAGGCGAGTTGCTAAAGCGAATAGAGAAAAATTTTGGGAGTTTCGATAAACTTAAAATCTTAATTGCTGCTACCGCAAAAAATGTAGATGGCAATGGTTGGGGAATTTTGGCATATCAGCCATACAGCAATAGTTTGGTGATTTTACAATGCGAAAACCATGAAAAACTAACACAATGGGGTGCCATTCCTTTATTGGTTATTGATGTTTGGGAACACGCCTATTATTTAAAATACAAAAATAAACGAACCGATTTCGTGGATGCTTTGTTTAATATTATTAATTGGGATAATGTAGCATTACGATTGAATGATGCGTTAAAATTGACATTATAAAATTTTGAAATTAGGATATCAGGACAAATGAGAAAATGACTCATTTGTTCGGTTCTTTTATTCATTAAATCGTTGTTAATCAAAATAAATATTATTTTCAATCACATTTATTCTTGGGGTTCGATACTCATTTTCATCAAAAAGCAATGCATTTTTCTGTATTTAAATTATTACAATTGGTTCAAGAAAACGTTTAGGACACTATTAGTAAAAAATATTAAATTAGCGTTAAACTGCAAAAATATTAAATAAACTTTTTGGACTATCATAAAATTACTTAATTTTGATTTTCAAAACATGAATTACATCATTCAATTTAAACAAGTTAATTCAATAATTTACTTAAAAAATGGCTTAAAATTGTCATGTTGAGTTTTGTGGCAAAATCGTGGCACATTAGTTTATAAGTAGTTGAAAATGCAGTATAGGCACGGGTTCCAGCTTATTGGTTCGAATCCTGCTCTCCCCACTAAAACTCTTCAAGCAATTGAGGAGTTTTTTTTTTGCAGACAATTTAGCAGGTTCTCCCGAAGCTTCGGGACTGCTCTCCCCACTAAAACTCTTCAAGCAATTGAGGAGTTTTTTTTATACTCGGATTTTTTAAAAAAAATTGGTAAAATAAAAAAACACATTTTTAAAATAGTACAATCAATAACTATTATTCTAATCCATTATTTTTAAAAAACTAAAAAAGCTATTATTAAAATTATCTTTCTATTTCAGTCAAAAAAGAAGCCCTAAACAAAATGATGTTTAGGGCTTTACTTTCTCTTATATTTGATTATAATGTCGCCATATCGATAACAAAACGGTAGCGGACGTCGCCTTTTGTCATTCGGTCATATGCTTCATGCACATTTTTGATATCAATCATTTCGATTTCTGATACAATTCCGTGTTCAGCACAGTAATCCAACATTTCCTGAGTTTCAGGCAAACCTCCTATTAATGAACCTGCAAGACTTCTTCGCCCTCCAATAAGACTAAAAGCGTGAATTTCATATGGCGTTGGTGGTACTCCAACACAAATATGAACCCCATTGACTCTTAATAAAGATAAATATAGATTCAAATCATGTGGTGCAGAAACAGTGTCCAAAATAAAGTCAAAAGAACCCGCAACACTTGCCAGTTGCTTTTCATCTTTAGTAACTATAAAATTATGAGCCCCTAATTTTCTGGCATCTGCTTCTTTGTTTGCAGATGTACTCAAGACGGTAACCTCAGCACCAAAAGCAACGCCGAATTTTACTGCCATGTGACCTAACCCGCCAAGTCCTAAAACAGCTAATTTATGTCCTTTTCCAACTTTCCAATGTCTCAATGGAGAATATGTAGTGATTCCGGCACATAATAAAGGTGCTACAGCAGCTAAAGGTAATTTATCTGAAATATGTAAAACAAAATCTTCATGTACTACGATAGTATTCGAATACCCGCCGTAAGTAGGTGTTACCCCATCTTGTCCCAATGCATTATAGGTATCTGTTCTTCCTTTTAAACAAAACTGCTCTAAACCCTCTTTACAATTTTCACAAGTCCTGCAGGAATCAACCAAACAACCTGTTCCTGCTAAATCACCTACCTTAAATTTCTTTACGTGACTTCCTACTTTAACTACCTTCCCTACAATTTCATGTCCGGGAACCATCGGGTATATAGCTCCTCCCCAATCATCTTTTATTTGATGAAGATCACTATGGCAAACGCCACAAAACTGAATATCAAATTGCACATCATGCGGTCCTAATTCTCTTCTTTCGAAATTCCATGGTGCTAAATCCGACTTAGCATCCTGTACTGCGTATCCCTTCGTTGGTATCATATTTTATAATTTTTTATAAAATTATGAAATTTATTCCAGCTTGCATTTTAAACCTATTGCAAAATTCCCACTTCTTAATATTTTTCTCCGAGTTCAAATAGTGAATGCATTTACCATTAATTATATGTGGTTCCAAATCAATATTAATTCATACTTCGCAGTATTCCGCCACTAGCCTCTTTGATATACTGAATAAACATAAATGCTTTAGGATCCAGTTTTCGGATTTCTTCTTTAATTCGGAGTAATTCTAGTCGGGTTACCACGGTGACAATGATATCACAATCTAATTTCACGTCAAATTTATCCGGTAAATATCCTCTTTCTCCTTTAATGATGGTGATTCCTTTTCCAAATTTTTGGACAATTAATGATTTAATCAAGTCGCTTTTAGAAGAAATTATATGCAACGAAGTATATTGTTCTAAACCATGGGATATGTAATCCAAAGATTTTACAGCTGAAAAATAAGTGACAATAGAGTACAAAGCAGTAGAAATTCCAAAAGACCATGCAGCTGCAAGAAATAATAACGTATTCAAGGCAAAAATGACTTCTGAGACATTAAGCCCAATTTTTTTAGTAGTTAATAAAGCCAGGATTTCTACTCCATCAGCTGTAGAACCGCTTCGGATACACAAACCCATACCTACTCCGATAAGACAGCCACCAAACAATGCAATCAAAAGCGGATCTGAAGTCACGGGATCCACATCTAAAAAAGTCATACTGAAGGCAATTAACAAGAACGTCAACAAACTTTGCAATGCAAATGTTTTACCTAACATTCGGTTTCCAATGACTAAAAAAGGAATATTAAACATTAATACCAAAACTCCAAAAGGCCATTTCGTAATTTCATGAACCAATATTGAAATACCGATAATTCCACCATCTAAAAATTTATTAGGTATCATAAAACCTTTTAAGGCAAGGGTTATCAAGGCTACTCCTACTAAATTTAAAATAATATTTTTAAAACAAAATATTTTTTTCCAATTGATTGAATTCTGATCAGTAATCATAACGATTTATTTTAATTACTATTCTTTGGTTCTACTAAAGTAACAAATAAATTTCAATTTACTGACTAGTAAGAACTTAGATATTTATTTGATTTATCTTTTTGTACATGTATTCTTAATTTTCTATTTTGATCTTTCTAAAATAGTTTCGGTCACTATTTTATTCCTGTCGGATTTCCATTTCATAATTATATAAAAACGGATAATTACATTAGTGATGCATGCATAGTAAACTGATGTTGATCTTGAAAAAAATATTAAATTTGATATTAAAATAAGCCCCTTAACTACTAAATATCAATATATTATTTTCCGCTGCCTCATTCTATTATTGTCAATTTAAGTTACTATTTAATAAATTTTAAATATAATAATCATGGGCAAAAAAGTAGTAATCGCATTGACTGTTCAAGCCAGCAGTCTTTACGCAATGAGCAATCCATCACAGGAGGATATTGATAACGCTTGTTCCTTATCTGATGACAATTCAGGAAGATCTTCTAACGGAACTTTAAAAGACTTTTTATCTAACGTATACCTCAACCAAGATGTCAGATGGAATGGTGTGACAAACGACAACGGCTATTCCGTTGCCATTGACAGCATTTTTAACGAACCGGAATCCCGAGATTTGAATTTCTTTGATGTCACGACCATTAACGGTACTGGAGGAAGATCCGGAAACGCAACTGCTAAGGTTAAAAATGATTCCAATTTGGTTCATAAACTTGACAAATACACTATCAATTTTAGTGTTTATGCCGATGGAAATTCTTCTAAATCATTTCACATCGATCCAAAATTAGCTGCAAACCCATGATACTTTTAAGAGATTTTAAATATTTTGTCAAAATCTTATTTTCTGTATTTTTTATATTTTTCCAGTTCTTAAGTTTTTTTGCACAAAATCAAAAGGTGGCTGATAGTCTTGTGAAGATCTATCATAAAAATAGCCTGGCAAATTCTGAGAAATTAGAATTACTGAGAAATTTATCTTTTAATGAAGTTAATAATCTCGAATTGTCACTAAAATATGCCGATGAACTTATTGCGCTCTCTCAGTTAGAAAAAAACTATTTGTACCTCCATCGCGGATATTACCAAAAAGGGAATAAAAATAGGCTCAGAGGCGATCTAGACAAAGCCTTAAACGCATTTTTCAAAAGTGTTGAAGCAGCGATCAAAGCTAAATTTATTATTGGTGAAGGCGTAGCCTACATGGCTATAGCTGATGTATATTCGATTATGGGAAATGCTGATAATGCCGAAATTTATTATAACAAATCAATCCATTTATTAAGGAAAACCGATGATTCTATATCGTTAGCCAGTGCATTATTAAACGCTGGAGACGAATATTCCAAAAACAAAAAATACAATTTAGCTTTAAAATATTTCAAAGAATCAAGTATCATTTTCGATAATGCCGATTATTTAATTGGCACTGCTTATAGTCTGGGTAATATTGGAATGATACATGCAAAACTCGGCAACAATAATCTTGCAAAAACCTATATTAGTAAAGCCATAAAAATTCTGGAAGAGTTAAAAGATTATTATGCCATTTCGGAATACCTGACCTACATGTCCGACATTTATTTAGCACTAAATGATTGGAAAACTTCTCTCAGCTATGCCAAACGAAGTCTGGATTTGGCTCAAAAATATGGACTTAAAGAACAAATCAGCAATGCTAATCTGAAACTGTCACAATTGCATCAGAAAACCGGAAACATGGCTGCATCATTTGCGTATTACAAGAATCATATTGCATACAGGGACAGTTTAACGAATCTTAAATCGATGCAACAAATGGCAGATATACGAACGAATTATGAAGTTTCGCAAAAGCAAACTGAAGTCGATTTACTCGAAAAAGATTCGGAAATCCAGAAATTGAAAGATAAAAGACAACAAAACATCATATACATAACAGCAATTTCTTTATTCTTAGTTTTGGTAATCACAATTGGTTTTTACCGACGCTATAAATTTGTAAAAAAAACGAACAGCATTATTGAAGAAGAAAAAAATCGTTCTAATAATCTGTTGCTTAATATTTTGCCGGAAGAAACTGCTCTTGAATTAAAGAAAAACGGAAAAGTACAAGCTAAAAAATTTGAATCAGTGACGGTTTTATTTACTGACTTTGAAGGATTTACACACTATGCAGAAAAACTGCCTCCTGAAAAACTAGTGGAAAGCATCGATTACTATTTCTCGAAATTTGATACTATTATGGAAAAATACAATCTTGAAAAGATAAAAACCGTAGGTGATGCTTATATGTGCGCAGGTGGTTTGCCATTTCCAACAGGAGATCATGCCTATAAAATGACACTTGCAGCACTGGAAATTGCCCGGTTTGTGAATATATCCGAAGAATTAATTACACAAAACCAAACTCATTTTAAAATCAGAATCGGTATTAACACTGGCCCTTTAGTAGCCGGAGTGGTTGGGATCAAGAAATTTTCGTATGACATTTGGGGCGATACCGTAAATATTGCTTCTCGTATGGAATCGAATTCGGAGCCAGGAAGAATTAATATATCGGAACATACGTATCAGATAATCAAAAATGACTTTGATTGTGAATATAGAGGCGAAATTGAAGTCAAAAATAAAGGAATGATGAAAATGTATTTCGTCAACGATCCTATTACACAGTAAAATTAAACCTTGGAAATGAAACACTTTTAGTTAATCTCTAAAGTATTTTTCTCCTCTAAAGAAGTAAAATTCCATAAGCTAACGGTTTTTACTATCTTTAAAAAAAATATGATGAAATCACAATCCTATAAAAATCACATTCGCTATTATCCACCGCATCATTTTGTTTATTATCCAATAATCATGACATTGCTGGCTTTCAGCATTTATTTTAGTTGTACCACTGAAGATTCTTTAATTTGGATATTTATCAGCGCTGTTTTTGTGGTGCTTTTTTGTCTGGCTTTCATGCTACGCCAGCATTATGCATTGACTTTACAAAACCGAATCGTACGTCTAGAACTGAGGTATCGCTATTTTTCCATTACAGGAAAAAGACTGGAAAAATTTGAACATCAATTAAATGACGACCAACTATTTGCGTTGCGGTTTGCCCCAGACGATGAGTTTCCGTTGCTTACACAAAGAGCACTGAATGAAAACCTTTCGGGAAAGGAAATCAAAAAAGCGATTCAGCACTGGAAAGGTGACTACGAAAGAGTTTAAATCTAAAAATAATATTATAATTTATCCAATATAACGATTCCGATTTTTGTTTCTTTGTGTTGAAGAGAAAGCAATAAAAAACTGAATTTAAAACCCATAAATGGCAGAATATTTTCTAGATATTGAATACAAAGACATAACTTACAAGGAAGAAGAGGTCAATTTCAAGGAATTTGAGTGCTGTACGTTTACTAATTGTAATTTTTCTCAATGTGCTTTTGTTGCGGTTACATTCATTGATTGTACTTTCAATGATTGTACTTTTAGCAATGCTAAAATTAATTATGTAGCCTTTAGAACCGTAACTTTCAATCACTGTGAAATCAAAGACGTGAATTTTGCCATGTGCGATAAATTAATTTTCGAAATTGCTTTCAACGATTGTGTTTTGGATTTCTCCAAATTTTACACTTTAAAAATAAAAGGAACATCATTTACCAATTGCAGCATTATTGCCGTAGATTTTATGAGCACAGATTTGACCGAAGTCGTTTTTGAAAACTGTGATCTATACCGTTCTGAGTTTGCAAAAGCAATTGCCAACAAAGCTGATTTCAAAACTAGCTACAACTACACTATAGATCCCAAAACAACAAAATTAAAAAAAGCCGTTTTTGCTTTAGAAGGTATAAAAGGATTACTTTACAAACATGAAATTATAGTAAAATAGTGCTTTAAGAAATTATTTTCCCATCTTCCATGGTAATAATCCTATTGGTTTTTTGGGCAAAATCAGTGTCGTGCGTAACCACCAATAAAGTTTGATTTTTCTCCTGAGTCAACTTATTAAAAATATCAAAAACCAAGTCGCTATTTTTCTTGTCTAAATTCCCTGTAGGCTCATCCCCCATTATAATCAGTGGATCGTTTATCAAAGCACGTGCAATCGCGACCCGCTGTTTTTGTCCGCCGCTCAATTGATTGGGCATTTTCAGCGCTTGATCTTGCATATCCAAAGTTTTCAAATGTTCCATGGCGCGATGCTCTAATTCTTTATCCGAATATTTAGCTAACTTCATTCCCGGAAGCATGACATTTTTCAGCACATTATATTCTGCCAATAAGTAATGAAACTGGAAGACAAAACCTATTTTTTCATTTCTGATTAGTGCTAATTTTTTGTCGGTTTTTCCAGTAACAAGTTCGTTATGAATAATTACCTGACCTTCATAATCCGTATCCATCGTAGAAAGTAAATATAACAATGTCGATTTCCCACATCCTGATTTACCAACTATAGAAACAAATTCACCATGATTAACACTCATGCTAATTTCCTTTAAAACCTGGGATTTTACAGGATCGTAAAAATATTTACTCAATCCAATTGTCTCTAAAACAGTATTATTTTCCATTTTTATTTTCCTCTGATGATTTCTACCGGATCTACTTTACTAGCTTTTAAAGCAGGAAAAAGTCCGGCAATGGTCGTTGTAAACAATGCAAAAGTAATTCCTATAATGTAAAATAACGGATTGTAATTGATAGGATATGTTTTCACTGTAGGTAACGAAGCCGTTTCAAACGGAATCACATCAATAATAGAAGAAAAAACATAGCCAAACAGTAATCCAAACAATCCTCCAGCCAATCCAATAATTATAGAAAGCGAAACAAAAATCCATTTTACATCATTACCGGAAAATCCTGTGGCTTTCAAAATCGCAATACTGTCCATTTTTTCATAAATCATCATGTTCAGAATATTATAAATACCAAAACCAGCAACTATCAGCAACACCACTCCAACGGAATAGGAAATGATACTTCGCACTGAACTTCCGGTTTCAAACTGAGAATTTGCGGTTTGATAATCAATCGTATCCAGATTAAAAGTACTCTGGAACTCTTTTGCAACAGCAGGCGCTGAAGTCATATCGTACAAATTCAGCTGAATATCCGTGATGTAATTTGTAGGTTCTCCCAGAATTTTTTGGGCTGTCGCCAAAGAGGTATAACTCATCACATTATCGATTTCAGCAATTCCAATTTCGGAAATACCCACAATTTTAAGCGAAGCCAAATTTCCTTTAGAAGTCGTAATCTTGATGATATCTCCTTTGGTAAGCAACATTTTATCTGACAAACCTTTTCCGATAATAATACTGTTATTCTGAAGCAAATCAGCTACTTTTCCTTCAATAATATAATCACTGATTTTAAATAATTTATCTTCGGACAAAACATCAATTCCATTAATTATCCCTGATATTTCAATCGTCCCGGAATTAAAAAAAACGGATGTAGTGACCTTTGGCGCAACGTCAATAACACGTGGATCTTGTTTTAAAACAGCCAAAATTGTTTTACTGTTGTAAATGGATTTCCCTCGATCTTTGGGTTTAATCGAACGAACAAAATTGGTGTTTTTTTTAAATTCCTCGGACAAGAGAACAGGTTGGTTTTCTGAAGGTTTAATTTCATTGTACAGCAATACATGAGGCGTTCTATTGAGCATTAAACCATCGAGCAAATCATTTAAACCATTCATAAAACTAACCAAAGCAATGAACATGGCAATACTAAACGTTACGCCAATAGCAGCGACAATCGTTTGCTTCAATCGCGCCCGAAGCAAATGCAATGCAATGTTTAATATGAGTTTAAAGTTCATTATTGAGGTTTATAAATCGTTTCTCCGGCGGTTAAACCAGATAGTATTTCCACTTTTTGATAATCGCTCAAACCGGTTTTCACTTCCCGCTTTTCATCATTATTTACTAAGACATATTTGCCTTCTATTAAATATGTTTTTGGAATCGTGATCGTGTTCTTTTTTATCTGAATGATAATATTGGCTTCGGCAGTAAGATTTGGGTAGAGTTTTTCGGGTGGTTTTACGAAATGTGCTTCGATTTTAAATGTACGGGAACGTTCGTTCATTATCGGGTAAATTTTATCAATAACGGCATCAAAAACCTGTCCTTTGTAACTATCCATGGTAACCAAGACTCGTTGTCCGGTTCTTACTCGAACCATGTCATTTTCGTCAACTTCCAATTCCAATAAAAATGAATTTTCCTGACCAATTATTGCCAAAGGAGTTTGTGGCGTAATTAACGTTCCTTCTTTTACCAGGACATCAAATAATTTTCCTGAGAAGGCACTTTTGACACTAAAATCACTCTGGGACTTCTGGTTGATTTTTAGGTTGACAGAATTTCTGCTTTGATCATTCTTTAATTGGGCTTTGAGTTGTGCCAATTGTTTTTTAGCCGATTCGTAATTAATTTTGGAACTTTTATACGCTAATTCGACTCTTTCAAAATCAACTTCCGAAATTCCGCCCTGATTCCTGATGTTTTTATTTCGATTATAAATGGATTCGTCTAGCGTCAATTTGTCTCTGCTTGATTGGACTTTCATTTCCATTTCAGCAATTTTATCTTGAATATAACGACTGCTTTCCAGACTCAATTGATACGCCAATCGAGCATTCTCTGTATTTAGTTCCGCTTTATCACTTTCCAATTCAAATAATGATTGCCCTTTACTTATGGATTGACCAGCGATAACATTTACTTTTTGCAAAGTACCATTTACGGTAGCATAAACCGTGTATTGTCCATCCGCTTTTATAACTCCGGAAGCATACACCGCTTCCGTAACTTCTCCTACAGTTGGTTTAATTTCTTCCATTTCATTTTTGGAACAAGAAAGCAAACTGAGCATTAGTAAACAAAATTGTATTCGTAATTTCAAACTCATTTCGTCTTATATTTATCTTTACACATTGTTGTAATTTCTTTCTATAAATATACGACAATATCCATGTTTAAAGTAGATTCATGACGTCTAAAACTGGATAATTTTGAAAGGTAAATACGAATTACGGATAATAGTTTTTCCAGTTCAATTTGGGTTTCCTTAGAACTTAAAATTAGAGTAAAAGTTTAGTTCACGCATCTTAGTACATAAAAATGAAGTTCTATAAATAACAGCAAATATTGAGATTGCAATTTTGAATACTTGAAAATTTTCAACAATCATAAAATTTTCATTTCTTAAGATTTACAAACTGTAGAAAAAAGTTTCTTTGTTTAATCCTGATGATTGGTATTGCCAGTTCATGTTTACCACATCTTTGATTATCTTTTTAACTTTAGAAAAATCATTTGGCTTTTTTATGTAAATATTGGCTCCTTCCACAAAAGTATTTTCAATATCTTTTTCTGACGAAGAAGTCGAATAGATTGCAATGGAAACATCATTAAACCGAGGATTTGCACGTATTTCCTTAAGACATTCATGACCCGTTTTGCAGGGCATATTTAAATCCAAGAACAAAATGTGGGGAAGCTTAATCTCCGGATTTTTAAGGTAATCCATCAAATCATTTCCGTCTTTAAACGAAGTTAATTTATTGTCCATTTTAAGTTCTGCTAAAGCCTCATTGAAAAGTACCACGTCATCATCGTCGTCATCTGCAATTAAAATATGTATTTTATCTAAAGTAGAAATCATTTCTGGTTTGGGGTGTAAGTAGTTTTATGCAATCTTATCTGATAATTTTCGTCTTTTATCCACTATTCTTTTAAACATAGATGGCGTCAAACCGGTAACTTTTTTGAACTGAGTCGATAAATAAGCAACGCTGCTATAATTTAACTCATAGGAAATATCCGTCAAGCTTAATTCTTCATCCAAAATTAATTTTTTGGCTCTTTCAATTTTTTGAATGATAATAAAATTCTCTATCGATGTATACGTGTGCTCCGAAAATATATTAGTAAGGTATCCATACCTAAAATTCAACTTTTCAGATAAATACTGCGAAATTGTGGTACTTGGAAACTTATCTTTTTGATAAATAATTTCAACAATGGCATCTTTAATTTGCTGTATCAGTTGCCCTTTTGGATTATTTATAATATGGATTGAATATCGATTTAATGCTGTTTGAAGTTCTTCAAAAACGGGTATTGGAACATCTTCTAAAATTTCAATTTGGCCTAAATCTAAAATTTGATATTCAATGTTTAATTTTTCTAAATGGTCTTCTAATATTCTACGGCAAGCAATATTTCCATCGTAATTGTAATTAAGCTTCATGCTGTGAATGTATTATTAATAATTGATTTAATCTTGTAAAAGCTACTAAAGATTACGAACCGATTATTAAGACTGCCTTTTAGTTTAGAATGTCAAAATCTTCAGTAATCAAAAATTTTCAACTATCTTAAAAAAACATTGTATTTACTTAAACTAAAAATATCGAAACACTTTATCCGTGAATCGTTTCATTTTTACCATAATTAGCAATAACAGATTCTTCAAATTCTAACCATTCTCTCCATCGTTTTTCTACATCAATTCCTACACCATATTTCCTAGCATAGGTTATGAAAGTGGTATAATGTCCTGCTTCACTCTCCATCAAATCTCTATAGAAAACCGATAGTTCCTCATCGTTGATATTCTCCGAAAGTACCTTAAATCGTTCGCAACTTCTAGCTTCGATCATTGCAGAAAACAATAACCGTTCCACTAAACTGGAAACCCTGCTACCATCACTACTTTTTTTCATGTACAAGTACAATTCATTGACATAATCATCCTTGCGTTCACGACCTAATTTGAGTCCACGCTTGATAATAATATTGTGAACTTGCTCAAAATGGTCGATTTCTTCTTTGGCCAAAGCCAATAAATCCTTCACTAAATCCTGATGCTCTGAATTATTGGTAATAATGGTAATCGCATTTGTAGCTGCTTTTTGTTCGCACCAAGCATGATCGGTCAAGATTTCCTCGATGTTTTTTTCTACAATATTCACCCATCTTGGGTCGGTTGGTAATTTTAATCTTAGTACGGACATTACAAAATTTGTTTAAAGTTTGAAAAAGTTTAAGGTTTAAAGAAAAAGGTTTAAAATTAAAATTCAGAAACCAATACATTATTTAAATACCCAATAGTATTAAATAACCGTTGATTCCAGAACTTCAAACCTTAAACCTTAAACTTGAAACTAAAAAAATTAATATACGAAAATAGCTCTTTCGCTCATCATTTCGTTTACTTCATTTGCTACTGCCTCGATAACATCTTCGTTCGTATGGTCTACTAAAACTCTATCAATTAGGGCAACAATAGTTTCCATATCTTCTTCAACAAGACCACGAGTGGTAATCGCTGCAGTTCCTACACGGATTCCTGAAGTTACAAATGGTGATTTATCATCAAATGGAACCATGTTTTTATTTACGGTAATTTCTGCTTTTACTAAGGCGTTTTCAGCATCTTTCCCAGAAATATTTTTATTTCTTAAATCAATTAACATCATGTGATTATCAGTTCCGCCAGAAATGATTTCATACCCTCTTTTTACAAAAGCTTCCGCCATAGCATTTGCGTTTTTTTGCAATTGCAAAGCGTAAGTGAAAAATTCATCTTTCAAAGCTTCACCAAAAGCTACTGCTTTTGCAGCAATAATGTGCATTAACGGTCCTCCTTGATTTCCAGGAAAAACAGCTAAGTCTAATAAAGAAGACATCATTCTGATTTCACCTTTTGGTGTGGTTAAACCAAATGGATTTTCGAAATCTTTACCCATTAAGATTAATCCTCCACGAGGTCCACGTAATGTTTTGTGAGTTGTAGTAGTTACAATATGGCAATGTGGCAACGGATCATTCATCAACCCTTTAGCAATAAGACCTGCAGGGTGTGAAATATCAGCTAATAAAATAGCGCCAACACTATCAGCAATTACTCTGAAACGCTCAAAATCCATATCACGAGAATAAGCTGAAGCTCCTGCGATAATTAATTTTGGTTGTTCTTTGGTAGCTATTTCTTGAATTTTATCATAATCTAATCTTCCAGTTTCTTTATCTACTCCGTAAAAAGAAGGAGTGTATAAACGTCCCGAAAAATTAACCGGTGAACCGTGCGTTAAGTGTCCTCCATGAGACAAATCAAAGCCTAAAATTTTATCACCTGGTTTAATACAAGCGTGGTAAACCGCTGTATTTGCTTGTGAGCCCGAATGTGGCTGTACATTTGCATAAGCAGCACCAAATAATTCTTTGGCTCTGTCAATAGCAATTTGCTCCACGACATCAACTACTTCGCAACCTCCGTAGTATCTTTTGCCAGGATATCCTTCAGCATATTTGTTAGTTAAAACAGAACCAGCTGCTTCCATTACTTCGTCACTTACGAAGTTTTCCGAAGCAATAAGTTCTAATCCGTGAATTTGTCTTTCTTGTTCTTCCAGAATAAGGTCAAAAATTTGTTCGTCGCGTTGCATTTTTTTGATTTTCGTTAATTTGATGCAAAAATACAAAAAAACGTTTGGTTAATAGTTAGATTATAATATATTTGATGAGTAATTTTTTAACAAAATAATTAACAAAATATGCCAATAACAGCGAACGATACCAATAGAAAATCATGGCTAGAAGTACCTGTCAACAGTGATTTTCCGATTCAAAATATTCCTTTTGGTGTATTTCTTACCAAAGAAAATATAGTAACCGTAGGGACCAGAATTGGAGATTTCGCCATCGATTTGGGAGCTTTACAACAATTAAATTATTTCGAAGGCATTGAACTGACGGATGATATGTTCATGCAGGACACTTTGAATGATTTTATATCTGATGGTCAAAAAACATGGCGTTTGGTTCGTAACCGAATTGCAGAGCTTTTTGATGTCAAAAATTCTAAATTACAAGATAATGCCAAAGATAGAGACATCATAATTTTCAAGATGGAAGATGTCGAAATGCAATTGCCAGTGCTTATTGGTGATTACACCGACTTCTATTCCAGTAAAGAGCATGCAACTAATGTAGGAAAAATGTTCCGTGATCCTGAAAATGCATTATTACCTAACTGGCTTCACATTCCTGTGGGCTATCACGGCAGAAGTTCTACCATTGTTCCATCTGGAATTCCGGTTCACAGACCAATGGGACAAACGTTACCAAATGGAGAAACTACTCCCGTTTTTGGCTCTTCTCGTTCTGTTGATTTTGAACTTGAAACTGCTTTTATCACCACGGATGTCAACATAATGGGTGAAAACATTCTTGTAACAGAAGCCGAAGATTATATATTCGGAATGGTTTTATTGAATGACTGGAGCGCACGCGACATTCAAAAATGGGAATACGTGCCATTAGGACCATTCTTAGCTAAGAATTTTGTTTCGTCAATTTCGCCTTGGATCGTGACTATGGATGCTTTGGAACCTTTTAGAACCAAAGGTCCTAAACAAGAACCAACGCCTCTTCCCTATTTGCAACAAAAAGGAAAACATTCTTTTGACATAAATTTAGAAGTAGCCATTCAGCCTGAAAACGGCGAACCAACGGTTATTTCTCATTCTAATTTCAAATACATGTACTGGACCATGAGCCAGCAATTAGCACATCACACCTCTAATGGTTGCCGTGTAAATTCCGGTGATATGATGGGATCTGGAACCATTTCCGGACCAACTCCAGACAGTTTTGGTTCGATGTTAGAATTAACTTGGGGCGGAAAAAATCCAATAAAATTGAAAGACGGAACCGAACGTAAATTTATCAACGATAATGATACTGTAATCATGAAAGGACATTGTCAAAACGGACATGTTCGCATTGGTTTTGGGGAAGTTTCCAGTAAGTTACTGCCGCCTTTCGTCAGAAAATAAAAAAATAAACACAGCTTCATAAAACCTAACAATTGTACTATTTTTGTTAGGTTTTTTTATGGCATTATTTTTGGATTTTAAAAATTAGAATCAATAAATCTGATTGGAAAAACAGCATTGCCATCAAAAAAATCACATCTCAATCGAAAGCTTATGAAAAAAATTACTCTTTTATTATCCTTTTTCGTCCTAATTTCCTCCTGTGGCGTAAAGCAAACTCAAAATTTATTAAGTTCCGGAAATTACGATCAGGCAATTGATAATACCGTATCCAATTTGCAAACCAATAAAGATAAAAAAGGCAAGCAAGATTATATTTATTTGCTCGAAGAGGCTTTCGCCAAAGTTAAAGAACGCGATTTGAATGCGATAAATTTGTTGGCAAAAGACGCCAATCCTGCGCAATTGGAAAAAATGTACAATACGTATTTGCAATTGAATTCCCGTCAGGAAAAAATCAAACCTTTACTTCCTTTGAAATTAATTAAAGAAGGAAGAAATGCAATTTTCCCATTTGATAATTACAACGATCAAATCATTGACAGCAAAAATGCATTGTCCGCTTATTTATATGCGAATGCAAAAAAACTAATGGCTACATCAGACAAGATGAATTTAAGAAAGGCATATGATGATTTGGATTATTTAAACCAAATAAATCTTGGTTATAAAGATGTTTTACGTTTGATGGATGAAGCTAAATTCAAAGGTTCTGATTATGTTTCGGTTTACACTAAAAATGAAACGAATATGATCATTCCGGTTCGACTTGAAAATGACTTATTGGATTTCAGCACCTTAGGGTTAAATGACAAATGGACTATTTATCACAGTAACAAACAAAAAGGAATCAGCTATGATTATGGAATGGTAATCAATTTTAGACAAATTTATATTTCGCCAGAGCAAATTAAAGAAAGAGAATTTGTAAAAGAACGCATCATTAAAGACGGTGTCAAAAAACTAATTGATGCAAACGGAAAAGAAGTGCTGGACGAAAAAGGAAAAGTAGTTATGGTCGACAATCTTAGAACTGTAACAGCTAGGATTTATGAATTCAGACAATTTAAGTCGTGCCAAATTACGGCAAAAATTGACTATATTAATCTTAGAAGTAATCAATTATTACAATCTTTTCCTTTGACCAGCGAGTTCATTTTCGAAAATATTTATGCCACTTACAAAGGAGATCGACGTGCTTCTGACGATAATTATTACTCTTATTTTGACAGAAAACCAGTAGCTTTTCCTAACAGTGAACAAATGGTTTACGATACCGGAGAAGACTTAAAAGCTAAAATTAAAGATATCATTAGTCGAAATAAATTTAGAAACTAATACCTTAAATCTAATTATATTATACAAAACTCCTTGATAATCAAACTATCAAGGAGTTTTTTATTTGTAATAAAAACACACAATACATTAAAATTTTGTTACAAAACAAAAAATTAGTGTTGTGTTTTAAAAATATGTGTACTTTTGCACCAATGAATAAAACAAGTTTACATATAACTTCTTTGTCACGGACAAACAGACCTTCTACTTCTCCCGAAGTACGGACACTATCTATATAGTACCCAAAAGCTGTTTCGTTTTATTATTCATTTTTCATTTTTTCGTTTTGAAATCAATCTTATTTCCTATTGGATTTTCACATCCAAAAAAAACTATCTATTCATCACTATTGCATTGTGGTTCAATCTATTGCACAACAATCAACTGGTTTGATATTATAACTAAATTTGGCAAAGAGGTATTTCAATTACAAAATTACAAATCATTTTATAACTCAAAAATTCAGCTTTTGAAATGAATATTTCTATTATAACAACTCAGGAAGAACATTATAAGTATTCGCAAGAAATATGCGATACTATAGAATTATCCGCCCTTTTAAGAGGTACGGGAATTGCTAAGAGAACTCCTGAGTACATCCAGAAAAAAATGGAAAGCAAAGATGCTGTAATTGCATTAGACAATGGAAAATTTGCAGGTTTTTGCTATATCGAAAGTTGGCAACACGGGAAATTTGTGGCACATTCTGGGTTGATTGTACATCCTGATTACAGAAATTTAGGTTTAGCCAAAAAGATCAAATCATTTGTTTTTGATTATTCTTTAGAAAAATATCCAGACGCTAAGGTTTTTGGAATCACGACTGGTTTAGCGGTAATGAAAATCAATTCTGATTTGGGTTACAAACCGGTTCCTTTTTCAGAATTGACCAGCGATCCAAGTTTTTGGAAAGGATGTCAAACGTGTACCAATTATGAAATCCTAAAAAGTAAAGACAACAAAATGTGTTTGTGCACCGGAATGCTTTATGACCCAAAAGAAAAGCTTAAAGATCCGCCTAAACACCCATTTAATGTCAAAATATTAAACCGATTAAAATCAATAAAACAAGCCTTGTTCTTAAAAAAATAATATCATGAAAAAAGTAGTATTAGCATACAGCGGAGGATTAGACACTTCATATTGCCTAAAATATTTAAAAAACGAAAAAGGATATGAAGTTCACACCGTTCTTATAAATACAGGAGGATTTGATGAAGCTGAACTAGCCGCTATTGAAGAAAGAGCTTACGAATTAGGAAGTGCGCAACATGCAAATCTTACCATTGTAGATAAATATTATGACAAAGCCATTAAATATTTGATTTATGGAAATGTATTAAAAAACAATACCTATCCATTATCCGTTAGTGCGGAGCGTGTTTTTCAAGCTATTGAAGCTATTAAATATGCAAAATCTGTTGGTGCAGAAGCAATTGCACACGGAAGTACTGGCGCAGGAAATGACCAAATTCGTTTTGATTTAATTTTCCAAACCATCGCTCCCGAAATTGAAATCATAACTCCTATTCGTGATTTGAAATTATCAAGACAGGAAGAAGTTGATTATTTATCTAAAAACGGAGTTCATTATTCTTGGGAAAAAGCACAATATTCCATTAATAAAGGATTGTGGGGAACAAGCGTAGGCGGTAAAGAAACATTGACATCAAATCAAACTTTACCAAGTGAAGCGTATCCTTCTCAATTGCAAAAAACGGGTGAAGAGAAAGTCACACTACAATTTGAAAAAGGACAATTAGTAGGCATCAATGGGACTTTGGACGCACCAACAAAGAACATCGTTGCCTTAGAAAAATTAGCCAGCGCGTATGCAATTGGAAGAGATACTCATGTAGGCGATACGATTATCGGAATTAAAGGACGAGTAGGTTTTGAAGCAGCTGCGCCATTAATAATTATCAAAGCGCACCATTTATTAGAAAAACATACGCTGGGTAAATGGCAACAATACTGGAAAGAACAACTAGGAAACTGGTACGGAATGTTGTTTCATGAAGGACAATTTTTAGATCCTGTAATGAGAAACATCGAGGCTTTCCTGGAAGATACTCAAACGACTGTAAATGGAACCGTTATCGTTTCGTTAAAACCATATCACTTTACTTTGGACGGAATCGAATCTGAAAATGATTTAATGAATACCACTTTTGGACAATATGGAGAAATGAACAACGCTTGGACATCTGACGATGCAAAAGGATTTATCAAAATTCTGGGGAATGCCCAAAACATTTTTTCATCTGTAAACAAACTGACACATGATTAATATTGGAATAATTGGAGGTTCGGGTTACACAGCGGGGGAACTCATCAGAATATTGATGTTTCATCCCAATGCTACACTTGATTTTGTTTACAGCACAACAAACGCTGGGAAATCTCTTCATGTTGCACATCATGATTTAATGGGTGATATCGAAATGAATTTTACCGATACTGTAAATCCAAATGTAAATGTGGTTTTCTTGTGTTTGGGTCATGGGAAATCAAAATCGTTTTTAGAACAAAATCAATTTGCAAGCCATACCAAAATTATCGATTTAGGAAATGATTTCAGATTGACAAAAGACAAAGAGTTCGATAATAAATCTTTCGTTTACGGTTTACCAGAATTAAATAAAGCAGTAATCAAAAACGCTCAATTTATCGCTAATCCAGGTTGTTTTGCAACTGCGATTCAATTGGCTTTATTACCATTGGCCAAAAACGAAATGCTTACGACTGACGTTCATATCAATGCCACAACAGGAAGTACAGGAGCTGGAGTTTCACCTTCGGAGACTACGCATTTTAGCTGGAGATCAAACAATATGTCGCATTACAAAGCTTTTGAACACCAACATTTGGGAGAAATAAACCAAAGTGTAAACCAATTGCAGACGGATTATACAAGCGAATTGATTTTTGTACCTAACAGAGGGGATTTTTCGAGAGGGATTTTCGCAACGTTATACACAACAATCGAAGAAAACTTGGAAGATGTAGTAGCTAAATATGAAGCTTTTTACAAAGACCAACCTTTCGTAACCGTTACGACCACCGGAATCAACATGAAACAAGTGGTTCAAACGAATAAATGCATCATTAGTTTAATGAAAAAAGGAAACCGGCTATTGATTACTTCAGTAATTGATAATTTAACAAAAGGAGCCTCAGGTCAAGCCATACAAAACATGAATTTAATGTTTGGATTGGATGAAACCACAGGATTGCATTTGAAACCAAGCGGATTCTAATCCCCTCCCCAACCCTCCCCGAAGGGAAGGGAGACGAAATGCAAAAAATAAAATAATCAAATTCTATCTCGTCACCCTCCCCTTCGGGGAGGGCCGGGGTGGGGAAAAATATTTATTATGAACTTATTTGACGTTTACCCATTATACAACATCACTCCTGTAAAAGCACTGGATTGTACTATTACAGATGAAAAAGGAGTAGAATATTTAGATTTATATGGTGGTCATGGAGTAATTTCCATTGGACACACCCAACCGGATTATGTAGCCAAACTAAAAAATCAATTGGATAATATTGGTTTTTATTCCAATGCGATTCAGAATCCATTGCAAGTAGAATTAGCAGAAAAATTAGGGAAACTTTCCGGATTGGAAGACTATACTTTATTCTTGTGCAGTTCTGGAGCTGAAGCCAATGAAAATGCTTTGAA
The DNA here is from genome assembly GCF_003312425.1 of Flavobacterium psychrolimnae. Classification (GTDB taxonomy): domain Bacteria; phylum Bacteroidota; class Bacteroidia; order Flavobacteriales; family Flavobacteriaceae; genus Flavobacterium; species Flavobacterium psychrolimnae. Next base: position 81,698 of record NZ_QNUX01000005.1, read on the forward strand.
ACTGGCTTCTTTTCACAACAATAAATCGCGTGTAATTGCTTTTGATAATTCCTTTCACGGAAGAACTTCAGCGGCAGTTGCAGTAACAGATAACAAAAAAATTGTTGCGCCAATCAATGCACAACAAATCGTTACTTTTTTACCATTGAATAACATCGAGTTGGTAGAAAACGAACTAAAAAAAGGAGATGTTTCTTCTGTTATAATTGAAGGAATTCAAGGAGTTGGTGGTTTAGACCAAGGAACAACTGAATTTTTTCAGGCATTAGAAAAACTATGTGAGGCTTATGATGCCGTTTTGATTTTGGACGAAGTGCAGTCAGGATACGGAAGAAGCGGAAAGTTTTTTGCACACCAACACCATAACATCAAAGCAGATATTATTTGTCTGGCAAAAGGAATGGGTAATGGATTTCCTATTGGCGGAATCTTGATTTCTCCAAAATTCACAGCGAGTTATGGATTATTGGGAACTACTTTTGGTGGAAACCATTTGGCATGTGCCGCTGGAATTGCAGTTTTGGATGTGATTGAAAGCCAAAAATTAATGGATAACGTAAATGACGTTTACGCTTATTTTTTAGAAGCAATTAAACAAGTTCCGGAAGTTATCCAAGTAAAAGGAAGAGGATTAATGCTCGGTGTAGAATTTGATTTTGACGTAAGTACACTTCGTAAAAAAATGATTATCGACAAACATATTTTTACAGGAAATGCTAATAATAAAAACTTATTAAGAATTCTTCCTCCATTGACAATCAAGAAGGAAGCGATTGACACCTTTATTATCACTTTAAAAGAAACATTGTCAGAATTGAAATGATTTTTTTAAACATATAAGTCATATAAGCACTTAAACTTGTGACTTATATGTTTAGCTTTTTTTCTAAAACAGTAAAACCAAAAACTAATGAACCACTTATTACCAATAGAAAAGCGAAACGCAGTTTTAAGTCGCATGGCCGAACTTCTTGAAGAAGAAAGAGCTAACCTTAAAACGGTTAATCAACAGGATTTAAATAATTATTCTGGAGATGACTTGGCCATGGAAAAACGTTTATTGGTTGATGATGCCAAAATTGACGGCATGATTTTATCCATGCAACAATTAGCCAGTCAAGAAGATCCTATTGGTGTGGAGCGTTTTAATTTCGACCATGAAAACGGAATGAAAATCATCAATAAAACAGCGGCATTTGGAACAATAATGATTATTTATGAATCTAGACCTGATGTTACTGTTGAAGCTGGTGGAATCGCTTTTAAATCCGGGAATAAAATTCTATTGAAAGGCGGAAAAGAATCGGTACTATCCAACTTAAAAATTGTGGAATTGTGGCATCAGGCTTTACAAGAAAACAATATTGCTACAGAATGGGTGGAATACTTGAATTACAATCGAGAAGAAACGCAGGCTTTTTTGGAAAAACCAACACAAAAAGTAGATTTAATCGTTCCTCGTGGTGGTGAGAAATTAATCGCTTTCGTAAAAAAACACGCAACCTGCCCGGTGATTATAAGTGGTCGAGGAAATAATTTTGTTTATGTAAACGCTGAAGCTAATTTAGATCAGGCACTTGATATTATTATAAATGGAAAAACATCAAATATATCAGTTTGTAATGCTTTAGATAAAGTTTTAATTGATACTAATCTTAAAAATTGGGAAGCTTTTGCAAAGAAAACAATTGCCGAATTGCAACAAAAAAACGTGACGGTTTTGGGAGATGAAAGCATTTCAAAAATAGCAAACGTTCCTCAGATTGAATCGGATTTAATTTGGTACGAAGAGTTTTTAGATTATAAAATTGTTATTGGAACAACCAATTCAAATCAAGAAGCAATTGACAAAATAAATAAATATTGTGGCGGACATTCTGCTTCGATAATAACAAAAAATGATGCAATTGCTCAGGAATTCATGGAAAACGTGGATACGGCAGCCGTTTACCAAAACGCCTCTACCCGATTTACCGATGGAGGACAATTTGGTTTAGGGGGCGAATTGGCGATAAGCACAGATAAATTACACCAACGTGGACCAATTGGTTTGCAACATTTAGTTACTAATAAGTGGTATATTTACGGAAATGGACAAATCCGATAAAAAGATTTTTGATTGAAGATTAACGATTTTTGATTGCAGATTGAAAAAGTAAGAATTCAGAATATTAACACAACACTTTGCGAACTTAGCGTTTATCAACGTTTAGTTTAAAAATTAACTTTGCGCACTTTGCGGTTAAAAAAATGGCTAAAAAAAGAATTTTATTAAAGTTAGGAAGCAATACGTTAACCAAAGAAACTAATCACATCTCGAGAGGAAAGATTGAAGATATTGGGATGCAAATAGCCGCTTTACAAGACGATTACGAGTTTATCATTGTGAGTTCGGGAGCTATTGCCGCAGCGAAACAATTTGTAAAATTGGAAAATCAAGACAAAGATGTTTTTGTAAAACAAGCATTAGCTTCTATTGGTCAGCCCCATTTAATGCGGATTTATCATGAAAACTTCAGCGATTTAGGATTGCTGATTTCACAGTGTTTGCTTTCTTATTCTGATTTCGAAAAAGAACAATCCAAAGTAAATATTGTGAACACTATCAATGTGTTGGTCAAAAATAATTACATCCCAATTATCAATGAAAATGATACGGTGGCTACAGATGAGATTCGGTTTGGTGATAACGATAAACTAGCCGCTTTAACGGCCGTTTTATTAGATGTTGACATTCTGATCATCGCTACCAATACAAACGGGATTTACACCAAAGCATCCATCAATGATGCCGTTCCTGAAACAATTTCTTTGGTAATCGATTTGAAAGTATTGGAAAAAGAGATTGGCGATTCTAAATCCTCGCACGGAACCGGCGGAATGCAATCTAAAATTGAGGCTTCTGCAATAGCTAAAAACGCCACTATCGAAACCTGGATTGTCAACGGATTGGAAGACAACTTTATTTTGAAAGCTTTAAAAAACGAAATACCTTTTACTAAAATAATTTAATTCGAATATTGGATTTTTAGATTGTTAGATTTTTGGACAATTCATAATTCATAATTCATAATTCATAATTACGATGAACTACATCTCCATACAAAACATAGATTCGCTCGATAAATGGGTAAAACAAGCCTTAAAAATCAAGAAAAAACCACTAAAAAACAAAAAAATGGGTAAAAACAAAACCTTAGGAATGTTGTTTTTTAATTCCAGTTTAAGAACGCGTTTAAGTACACAAAAAGCAGCTCTAAATTTGGGGATGAACGTCATGGTAATGAATTTTACCAGTGAAGGTTGGACGCTAGAATTTGAAGATGGAGCTATCATGAACTCTGGTGCTTCAGAACATATTAAAGAAGCAGCCGCGGTAGTTTCTCAATATTGCGATATTGTTGCTATCAGAGCTTTTGCCGGATTGGTAGACAAAGAAAAAGACAATGCGGAAAAGGTTCTTATGGGTTTCTTGAAATACGCCACTGTACCTGTTGTCAATATGGAAAGCGCTACAGGTCATCCATTACAGTCGCTAGCCGACGCCATTACTATGGCAGAATACAAAACAAAACACAGACCAAAAGTAGTTTTAACTTGGGCACCACATCCTAAAGCGTTACCTCAAGCAGTTGCCAATTCTTTCGTGCAAATGATGCAGTTACAAGATGCAGACTTTGTTATTACGCATCCCGAAGGCTACGAATTGAATACTGAAATCACGAAAGATTCCAAGATTGAATACGACCAAGATAAAGCTTTCGAAAATGCCGATTTTATCTATGCCAAAAACTGGAGCAATTACAACGATTATGGTCAAATCACGAATTCCGACCCAAATTGGACCGTAACTGCAGATAAAATGAAACTGACCAACAATGCTAAATTCATGCACTGTTTGCCGGTAAGACGTAATGTAATTGTTACTGATGAAGTGATTGACAGCGAAAATTCAATTGTTATTGAACAAGCCAATAATAGAACCTATGCTGCACAATTAGTGCTACAAAAAATATTGAAAAATGGAAAATAAGAAACCATTATCAATAATAAAAATTGGCGGAAACATCATTGATAATCCAACGGAATTATCACAGTTTTTATCTGATTTTTCTAAGATTGAAGGAAATAAAATACTCGTTCACGGTGGAGGAAAATCAGCAACCAAAATGGCCGAAAGCATAGGTTTAGCTCCTCAAATGATTGATGGAAGACGCATCACCGATGCCGCTATGCTTGATGTAGTTGTGATGATTTATGCGGGCCAAATCAATAAAAATATTGTTGCCCAACTACAAGCTAACAATACCAATGCAATGGGTTTTTCCGGCGCTGATGGGAATTTAATTCATTCCGATAAAAGAAACCACCCAACAATCAATTATGGTTTTGTGGGCGATGTCAAAAAAGTGAATACGCAATTATTAGAAACGTTACTTTCAACTGATATCGTTCCCGTATTTTGTGCTATCACACACGATGGAAAAGGACAATTATTAAATACGAATGCGGATACTATTGCCAGTGAATTAGCGATTGCATTATCGGAATTTTTTGATGTCACTTTGAATTATTGCTTCGAAAAACCAGGCGTTTTATATGATGCCGAAGATGATTCTTCCGTAATTGAGAACATCAATCAAGAATTATATTCCAAATTAAAAGCCGAAAAAGCAATACATTCGGGCATGATTCCTAAATTAGACAACTGTTTCAATAGTTTATCTAAAGGAGTTCAAAAAATAAAAATTGGTCATCACCGCATGTTGCAAGACAAGACCGCATTGTACACTACAATTACACTATGAAGAGTATAGAAATTCTTACACAAGAAGCCTTTGCGCTATTAAAAGCACTGATTGAAACGCCTTCCTTTTCAAGTGAAGAAGACAAAACAGCACTTTTAATCGAAAATTGGTTTACACAAAATAATATCCCTTTCGAAAGAGAGAATAATAATGTTTGGGCTTTCAATAAACATTTTGATAAGTCCAAACCAACGCTTTTACTGAATTCGCACCACGATACAGTAAAACCAAACCAAGGCTATACCAATGATCCATTTGAAGCCATCGTAAAAGATGGTAAATTATTTGGATTGGGAAGCAATGATGCAGGAGGTTGTCTGGTTTCGCTTTTAGCCACTTTTGTAAATTTTTATTCGAATGAAAATCTACCTTACAATATTGTGATGGTCGCTTCAGCCGAAGAAGAAAGCAGCGGAAAAAATGGATTAAACAGCGTTTTAAAACATTTACCTGAACTAGAATGTGCAATTGTCGGTGAACCAACATTAATGCAATTGGCCGTAGCCGAAAAAGGTTTATTGGTACTTGATGTCATCGTAAAAGGTACAGCCAGTCACGCCGCCCATAATAATCCGGACAATCCTATTTACAATGCGATACCCGTTATGGAATGGTTTAACAGCTACCAATTCGAAAAAATATCGGAGGTTTTAGGTCCTGTAAAAATGACCGTAACGCAAGTCACAGCCGGAAAACAACACAATGTAGTCCCTGCGGAATGTCATTTGGTTGTCGATATCAGAGTGAATGATTGCTATAACAATCAAGAAATTTTAGATACCGTAAGAAAGCATTTGACTGCCGAAATCAATCCGAGGTCGATGCATTTAAACGCATCTTCGATTCCAGTTGCACACGGATTAGTACAAGCCGGAATTGCCTTGGGAAGAACCACGTATGGCTCGCCTACCCTTTCGGATCAATCGGTTTTGAGTTGTCAATCCTTGAAATTAGGACCTGGCGAAACCCTGCGGTCACACTCAGCTGACGAATTTATATTTATAAACGAAATAGAAGAAGGAATTCAATTGTATATCAAAATACTAACTGATTTTTTCAAACAATAAAATAATTTGGAGCTAATCCCGCTATGCGCTATATCTTTTGCTGTTCTCGTTAAAAAAAACGAGAACAGAAAAAGGATGTCGCTTCTATCGGGGCTAAAAATCTAACAGTCTAAAAATCTAATAATCCATATATGAAACTTTGGGAAAAAGGAATACCAACCGATAAGCAAATCGAACATTTCACCGTTGGAAACGACAGAGAATTGGATTTAGTTCTAGCGAAATATGATGCATTAGGTTCTATTGCACATGCAAAAATGCTGGGACAAATCGGTCTTTTAACAGACTCCGAAACCGTTTCTTTGGTTTTGGCTTTGGAAGATATAATAAAAGACGTTGAAAACGGTAATTTCGAAATCGAAGACAGCTTTGAAGATGTACATTCCAAAATCGAATATTTACTTACAGTAAAATTGGGAGACGCCGGAAAAAAAATTCACACCGCCCGTTCCCGTAACGACCAAGTTTTGGTAGATGTTAATTTATACTTGAAAGATGTCGTTAAAGAACTAAAAGAGCAAGTAAAAAGCCTTTTTGATTTGCTAATGGAATCAGCTGAAAAACACCAAAATGTTTTATTGCCAGGATACACGCACCTTCAAATTGCTATGCCTTCATCTTTTGGAATGTGGTTTTCCGCTTACGCAGAAACTTTGATTGATGATATTACAATGTTGAATGCCGCTTTGAAAATTGTGGACCAAAACCCATTAGGTTCAGCCGCAGGTTACGGAAGTTCATTTCCTATCAACAGAACATTCACGACTCAGGAATTAGGTTTTAAAACATTAAAATTCAATTCGGTTGCCGCTCAAATGAGCCGTGGAAAATCCGAAAAAACAGTCGCTTTTGCTATGAGTAGCGTTGCTGCAACTTTGGCGAAATTCTCGATGGATGTTTGTTTGTATATGAGTCAAAATTTTGATTTCATCACTTTGCCTTCGCATCTTACAACAGGTTCGAGCATTATGCCCCATAAGAAAAACCCAGATGTTTTTGAGTTGATTCGTGGGAAATGCAACAAAATTCAAGCGTTACCTTATGAAATCACTTTAATCACCAACAACCTCCCAAGTGGTTACCACAGGGATTTACAATTATTGAAAGAAGGATTGTTTCCAGCAATTCAAAACCTGAAAGCCTGTTTGGACATCGCGATTTTTGCAATTAAAGATATTAAGGTAAAAGACAATATTCTTGCGGATCCAAAATACAACTATTTATTTACGGTTGATACCTTAAACGAAATGGTAGTTGCTGGAATGCCTTTTAGAGATGCTTATAAAGCCGTTGCAGAACAATTAGAAAATGGTACTTTTCAATCTCCAAAAGAAACTAAACATACGCATGAAGGAAGCATCAACAATCTTTGTTTGGATGCCATAAAAAAGAAAATGCAAGATTCTTATTAATTCAAAACCACAATAATTGTTACAAAAAAAATCCATTCGCTTCAACGAATGGATTTTTTTTATATTTCAAACTTAAATCTTTTGGATATTAAACCTTTTTGCCCAATTCTTCCGCATCAATATCACTATGCGAAACATTGTAAATAGCTTTTCCTTCTTTAATTAAAATCAATTGTGGTGATTGATGAAACACTCCAAAACGAGTTGCAATTTCATTAGAAATATCGCGATGCGCTATTAAATCTAAAAAATAAGGCGTAACTTTATCTGAGCTATTAAACTCATTTTCAAACTGTTTCAGCGCCATCCTACTGACACTGCATCGTGTACTGTGTTTGAAAATGGCTACCGGTTTTTCATTCGACGCAGCGATAATTTCATTTAGTTGCCCTAAATCGGTTAGTTCATTCCAGTTGATTTTGTTTTCGTTTGAATCTTTTTCTTCTGAACTGTTGAACATATTTTTAAAAAAACTCATAATTGTCTTGTTTTAAGACATTTTGACTTTAAAACATGATAAAAATCATGAAATTTCTGTCAATTTGTCTGTATTATTGTATTGGAATATAAATTGAATATTGATTCGCAAAGTTAGTCAAATAACCACAAAACAATATAACATCATGAACATAAATAAATTCACTATCAAATCGCAGGAGGCCATACAGCTTTCACAACAATTGGCGCAAAGCCACGGGCAACAACAAATTGAAAACGAACATATTTTCAAGGCCATTTTTGAAGTGGATGAAAATGTGGCACCTTTTATTTTGAAAAAACTCAATCTGAATGTTCCTCTTTTTCTTCAAATATTAGACAGTACCATTCAGAGTTTTCCAAAAGTTTCCGGTGGCGAAATAATGCTTTCCAGAACTGCAAACACGACGCTTAATGAAGCCGAAATTATCGCTAAAAAAATGAATGACGAATTCGTTTCTGTAGAGCATTTAATTTTGGCAATTTTTGATTCTAAAACCAAAGCAGCCCAAATATTAAAAGATCAGGGCGTAACCGGAAAAGGATTGAAAGCCGCCATAGAAGAATTACGAAAAGGAGAAAGAGTAACTTCGGCATCTGCCGAAGAAACCTATAACTCATTAAATAAATATGCCAAAAATCTCAACGAACTAGCAAGGTCTGGAAAACTGGATCCTGTTATTGGTCGCGACGAGGAAATTCGCAGAGTGTTGCAAATTTTAACCCGAAGAACTAAAAATAACCCAATGCTCGTGGGAGAACCTGGAGTAGGAAAAACTGCTATTGCCGAAGGATTGGCGCACCGAATTGTAGACGGAGACGTTCCTGAAAACCTGAAAGATAAAATCGTGTATTCCCTTGATATGGGAGCATTAATTGCCGGTGCCAAATACAAAGGAGAATTTGAGGAACGATTAAAATCTGTGGTGAAAGAAGTTACTTCTGCCGAAGGCGATATTGTTTTATTTATTGACGAAATTCACACGCTTGTGGGTGCCGGAGGTGGCGAAGGCGCAATGGATGCAGCAAATATCTTGAAACCAGCGTTGGCTCGTGGAGAACTTCGCGCCATTGGAGCAACCACTTTGGACGAATATCAAAAATATTTTGAAAAAGACAAAGCACTCGAAAGACGTTTCCAGAAAATAATGGTCGAAGAACCGGATACCGAAAGTGCGATTTCGATTTTGCGTGGAATCAAAGAAAAATATGAAACGCATCATAAAGTCCAAATCAAAGACGATGCTATTATTGCGGCTGTCGAATTATCGCAACGGTATATTACGAACCGCTTTCTTCCGGACAAAGCTATCGATTTGATGGATGAAGCCGCTTCTAAACTGCGTATGGAAATCAATTCAAAACCAGAAGAATTAGATGTTTTGGATCGAAAAATCATGCAACTGGAAATTGAAATTGAAGCCATTAAACGTGAAAAAGACGAAAGCAAACTCAAAATTTTGGGAATGGATTTGGCTAATCTTAAAGAAGATCGTAACGAAATCTACGCCAAATGGAAATCAGAGAAAGATGTTGTCGATAATATTCAAGCCGTTAAAACCGAAATTGAAGACTTTAAATACGAAGCAGAACGTGCCGAACGTGATGGTGATTATGGAAAAGTAGCCGAAATTCGTTACGGTAAAATCAAAGAAGCACAAGAACGCTTGGATGTTTTGCTCAAAGAATTACAAGAAAATCAGTCCGGAACTTCGTTGATAAAAGAAGAAGTGACCCGCGAAGATATTGCCGAAGTTGTGGCCAAATGGACTGGAATTCCAGTGATGAAAATGCTTCAGGGCGAACGAGAAAAACTATTAAAACTGGAAGACGAACTGCATCATAGAGTCGTAGGACAGGAAGAAGCGATTGAGGCAGTGAGTGACGCCGTACGCAGAAGCCGTGCCGGTTTACAGGATATGAAGAAACCAGTTGGAACTTTCCTATTCCTCGGAACAACGGGAGTTGGAAAAACGGAATTGGCAAAAGCATTAGCCGAATATTTATTTGATGATGAAAATGCGATGACCCGTATTGACATGAGTGAATACCAAGAACGCCACAGCGTAAGCCGCTTGGTTGGTGCGCCTCCTGGATATGTAGGTTATGATGAAGGCGGACAATTGACCGAAGCCGTTCGAAGAAAACCCTATTCCGTAATCTTATTGGATGAGATTGAAAAAGCACATCCGGACACGTTCAACATCTTATTACAAGTCTTGGATGAAGGACGTCTGACAGATAATAAAGGGCGTCTGGCTGATTTTAAAAACACGATTATCATCATGACCTCGAATATGGGAAGTCAAATTATTCAGGATAAATTTGAGAACCTAAAAGGAAGCGTGGAAGCCGCCACCGAAGCCGCAAAAGTGGAAGTTCTCGGATTATTGAAACAAACGGTGCGTCCGGAATTCATCAATCGTATTGACGAAATTGTGATGTTCACGCCATTAACAACTGAAAATATTGCTCAAATTGTAGGCTTACAACTAAAAAGCGTGACTAAAATGCTCGCGCTTCAAGGCATCACGATGGACGCAACTCCGGAAGCTATTGCCTATTTATCTGAAAAAGGATATGATCCGCAATTTGGCGCCAGACCGGTGAAAAGAGTAATTCAAAGAGATGTTCTCAATGAATTATCTAAGGAAATTCTATCCGGCAAAATAACAACAGACAGCATCGTTCTAATCGATGCCTTTGATGGAAAACTGGTTTTTAGAAATCAAACAGAATTGGTTTCTTAATCAAATATAATAAGATGAAAACCAGTCGAAAGGCTGGTTTTTTTATGCCCAACTTTTTTTAGGAACAAACTGGATGATTTACTTACTATTTTAAAATTAGCCCCAAAAACAAAGTAAAAATACGTTCCAATTTTAATTTACGACCTCAATTTCACAACTAGGAAAATGCAGAATTGGAAAATTACACGAATTGGCTATAAAACAGAGTTCATTCGCTTTTTTGTGCAAGCTAATCGCTTCATCTATTTTTTCTTTGTTAGTAATACCAACTTTAGGATTGAGTTTAATGACAGTAAAACGTCCGCTACCGTCCTCCAAAACCTCCAGAGTTGCCTCCGCTTCATCTGTATAGGAAACCACATCAATCCCATTTTGGCTGCAAACATATAAATACGACATCATGTGACAGGAAACCACACTACTTAATAAAAGATCTTCAGGATTGTACAAAGCGGGATCTCCTTTGAAAGCTTTGGCAGCCGAAACATGAAGAACAGCCTTGCCATCAACCGTTATGGTATGACTTTTAGTATATGTCACCACTTCCTTTTTAGAAAAAAGCCAATCTAATTTAGCTTTAAATACATGTTTGAAACCCATAATTATTTTTATTTCAAAAGTAACTAAAAACAGTAGGACTTATGCAGAAAGGTTTTGGGTGAACCGTAACTAAAATTTTCTCCATTTTATAAATAGAGTAAATAAAAAAAGTTTTAGATTCGCAGGAATAAACAAACAAAGCGCCAGAACAGATTTTCGTTCAAAAAAAATAATTTAGCGCAGTTACTAAAATAATCAAAATGGCATCAGGTTTTTTCGCATTATTAGATGATATCGCAGCAATTATGGATGATGTTGCAGTAATGAGTAAAGTGGCAGCAAAGAAAACGGCTGGTATTTTAGGTGATGATTTAGCTGTAAATGCAGAGAAAGCCTCTGGATTTATCTCCTCAAGAGAACTGCCTGTATTATGGGCAATTGCAAAAGGCTCCTTGCTCAATAAAGTAATCATTTTGCCTATCGCCTTTCTGTTGAGTAAATTTTTACCGTTGGCTGTTATCATAATCTTAGTACTTGGAGGACTTTATTTGGCATACGAAGGTGCCGAAAAAATATACGAATACTTCTTTCCGCACGAGCATGCAAAACACGAAATTTCGTTGGAACCGTTGACCGAAGAACAAATATTAGCCTTTGAAAAAGAAAAAATAAAATCAGCCATAGTAACTGATTTTATTTTATCCGTAGAAATCGTAATTATTGCATTGGGAACTGTAATTGGCAAACCCATTTCATCACAAATAATGGTTGTTTCCATCATTGCACTTATAGCAACTGTGGGAGTTTACGGGATTGTAGCCCTAATTGTACGTATGGATGAAGCAGGTTTAAAACTGATTCAACTGAGTTCTAAGGAAGGAAGTTTTACAAAAAAAGTAGGTACTATTCTGGTACAAGCACTGCCAAAAGTCATCAAGAGTTTATCCTTTATAGGAACTATCGCTTTATTATTAGTGGCAGGCGGAATATTTGTACATGAAATTCCGTTCCTGCACGATATACTACCCCAAATACCGTCCATAGTAACTGAATTTTTATTAGGTCTTACATTTGGTGCTGTTGTTTTAGGAATTGTAAACTTGTTCAAAAAAATAATTGGCAAAAAATAATCTGTAAATTCAACGTACTTTAACGGCGGACATAGCATAAACACAAGGCAAACATCAGTCGAAAGGCTGGTGTTTTTTTATGGCTTTTTTTAGGAGCAGAAAATTTCTAAATTACCAAGACGAGTTGTCCCGCTGTCTGCAGTATCCACGCCAAAAAGCGTGGGATACTTGCTCCCATCGGGGCTAAATTACAACTTTTCGATTTCCTAAATTCTATAGAAAAAACAGAAATGACTACAACTAAACTAAGAAATATATACCCTTCATAATTGTAAAGGCATTCAATAAAGAATCCTTTTGATAATTTGTAAGAAAATTTTAGTATATTTGAGAAAACATAAATCGAAACAAACCTTCGCCAATTTACCCATATTTGGGTGTAAATACGAAGGTTTATAGCGCTTATACATTAGTTACCAGCAAGCTTAACAAATTACGGAGAAATATGATTGATTGGACAGAAGTTTTAAAAGTTGTTTTACCAATAATTGCAATTTGCATATCAGTAATTTCAACTATTGTTGCTTGGAAAAATACCCAAAAACAAATTCGTGTTAATCGAATAGAGGAAATCATTTTAGTACTCCAAACATTAAACGGTATATATATTAATATGTTCTGGCTACTTAATGACTTAAAAAAATTAAACATTGAAAACACTTATGAATTGAGTGAATGGGAAACACGTGCTGAAAAACTCTTTGCTATGCTAAAAGAAAACGTTTCAACCGATGGGTTTAAAAGACTTAGAGTTCTTTTAAATGCTTATCTCCCAAACAAAAAAGGAACGCCTATAAAAATCAAATTACTTGCAATTTCAGCGCTCTATTATGATTATTTTGTTGCCATAGAAAATAAAAATTTTACAATCATAACTAATAAATACGATTCAGAAAAAATACCAAAACCAAATGTTATGTCTAACTATCTAAACGCATTAGAAAATGACTTAATTAAAGAAATGAAACTTGGTTTCGAAGGATTGAATTTTAATTTACTAAAAAAATATAGGAGTGAAAAATTTCTAAAAGATTTAGGAATTCACGAATAAAGCCTGCTGGCAAAAGCCACTAAAACGGATTTGGGCAATTGGCTTAATGTAAAGATGGTTTTGCATCTGGGATGATTTGGCAAATCCGAAAATAGGGCTTAATTTAGTCCCAATCCCGCTGTAGTAGCGGGACTTTAGCAGTAAACTTACCACTTGAAAAATCCTGAAATAGAGAAAATTTAATTCTTTAAATAAAAAATGGAAATACCAAAAGCTCCAAGAATACTTTACAAATATCGAGATTTGAAAGATGATTTTTACAAAAAAATAATACTTGAAAATGAATTATATTTAACATCAGTTGATAAATTTAATGATCCTTTTGATTCCACGTTTCCATTTCAGCACGATAAAAAAGAATTGACAGAAGAAAATGTTCTCAAAAAATTTGTAGAAATCAACAGTAAAAATCATCCAAATGTACCTATAACTCAATTCATCAACGAAGCCAAAGAAAGATTTGCCAAAGGAGAATTTACTTCTGATGATTTTTGGAGAAAAGACCACGAAAAAACAAAAAGACAAATAAACGAAATGTATGGAATTTGCTGTCTTACAACAAAAAAAGATAATTTATTGATGTGGGCACATTATGCAAACTCACATTCCGGAATTTGTATTGGTTTTGACACTGAAACTCTCTATAAATCAGATAAGGTAATGATTTTAAAAGTTAATTATTCTGATAGTTTTCCAAAAATCCCATTATTCGAAAATGGAGTTGGAATGTTGAGTTTAACAACTACAAAATCTAAACATTGGGAATATGAAGATGAATATAGATTATCTAAACATTTTGCACCTAAAACTTCAATAAAACTTAAAGATGATGCTATTAGGGAAATAATTTTCGGCTGTAATATTGACAATCAAAGTCGTGAGGAAATAATTTCAATTGTAAAAATCAAATCTCTTAAAATAAAACTTTATGATTGTAAAATTGATGATAAAGAATTCAAATTAAACATTGTAGAAATATAAAAGGCTACTGCTAACAGCCACTACAACGGATTTTGGCAATTGGCTTAATGTAAAATTGGTTTTGTATTTGGAAGATTTGGCAAATCCGCTGTAATACCCGAACTTTAGCTATCAATGTAAAACGATATTCAAACAAAATACAAACAAACAAAATATTGACAGGAAAAATGACAACCGAAAACACTTTGACACTTTTAAACTCAATTCATAGCGACCTAAAAGTTGTGAAAGAATTAGTTTATGACAAATGTGGGTTTGACTTAACAAACTTGAAACAGAACAAAGAAAGTAAAGAGTACGGCGCATGCACTTTTGAACTTAACGGAAGAAAAATTCAACAACGAATTTCTAAAATTACACCTAAAAAAGCAGGTCAATTTGTAACGGTGTGGAAACGAAACAAAGACGGAATTACTGAACCTTTAGACAATTCAGACAATTTTGATTTTGTAATTATCACAGCAAGAAATAACGATAATTTCGGACAATTTATTTTTCCTAAATCGGTGTTGGCTGACAAAGGAATAATAACACGAAACGGAAAAACTGGAAAACGTGGAATTAGAGTTTATCCAACTTGGGATTTTACAATAAACGAACAAGCTAAAAAAACACAAACTTGGCAGACAAAATATTTTATGATAATTAAAAGTGACAGCGCTACTGACCTTGATTTAGCAAAGAAATTATTAACACAAACTAAAATAATTAGCGAATAAAAACAACGAACTGCTAATATGGGTTTGACAAAAGTGAGGCTTTAGTACTAGGCTGAATATTTGTAATTTCTAAAACTCACCTTCGCTGAGCTCAAAAACGTTGGTTTCAATTATCCTGACGACTGCATAATTAACAACATGAAACAAAATAAACAATGAAGAACAAAGATTTTTCAGAATTCACTGACCAAGAATTATTAGATGAAACAAAAAAAATGAAATCATTTTCGATTACTAATGCCTTGATTATTGGATTTTTAGTAGGAATAATATTTTACAGTATTGTTAAAAACAGTTGAGGATTTCTTACATTAATCCCTTTGTATTTTATCTACAAAATGATTAACGACCCTAAAAACAAAAGAAGTAAATACTTGGAAGAACTTTTGAAAGTAAGAGATTTGAAATAATAAATAATTAAAAGTTGAATACGTTTTGAATCGATTTTAGCCAGATTTTAAAAAAAAAGAGTGTTTTTTTTTTTAATTAGATACAGACTTAAATAAAAGTTGAACTCAAAACAAAATTGAATTACTTATCAAGGCAACCTATCCCAGCAAGAGCATCCCACTCGCAAACACTAAAAATTAAACAACAATTAATTATAATAACTACGAGCGGGACAATTGCACTAAAACAGTAGCGATTAAAACAACTTATATATTCTGTGAATTGGGATCATCACACCTTGTTTCAACAGCACGTTTTTGTCTGTAACAGCCCAAACGGTAGTATCAACAACTTTTTTGGATTCGGTATCCTCAAAGAAAATTTTAATTTTCGAATGCTCTAAATTCCCCAGCGATAACGCTCTATTGATTTCACCTGTTCTGGTTTTTATTTCGTCAACATCGTCAAGAACATCTGTTGTTGGAAATTTAAGAAGAGCGATGTCTTCTTTATCAATGCTTTTGAATTCGTCTGTCATAATCGTAAAAATTTAATTAATTATAAAATATAGTAGTTTAGCAACGCAAAAGTTAATCAATTTTATTAGCCATAATACTATATACAAAAATAAAACCTCCTTAGTTTATAACTGCCAATTTTATATTAATTTTTTCACGACTCTTGCTCTACAACGCCTCCCAACTTTGGAATCGTTCCTGCAAAACAAGATGCGAGGATATCTAAACAGTATGATATGAGTAATACCTCATCTAATTATCTTCCGGTATAATTTGGGCAACCGAAACACTTTACATCCAAATTAAATTGATAAGTTAAAGAAAGTTCATAGATACCGCCCGTTTTTCCAATTTTGGAAGTATTTAAATCATAAGCGATACCCAATCGTAAGTGATCGTATTGTAATCCTGTAAAAAGATTAACGGATGTCAGCAACTGGCTATTCAAACCATTTTTAGCAGGATTTGTTACCGCAGTGGCACCAAAAAACATTTTCTCGAATAATATCGAAGCTCCGACATCGAGTCGGTTATAGCGTCCTTGCTGCATGTAATTTGAAGTTACAAACATTTTAGTCGCATATGGAAAAAATTTCACATCTATATAGTTTGCAAGAAGAAATTCATAACCGGTACTCAGCGAGAAAAAAGTATTCAAAGGCACGTTTCCGTCTTCGGTAAACGCAATATTAGGTTTGTTGAGATGTTTCATAGATAAACCAATCCACATACTTTCGGTATTGAAAACCATCCCTGCGCTCGCATCAAAAAAACTTACTTTGTCATTCATTAACAATGGATCAATAGAATTTGCATTAACGATTCCTGTTCTGATATTTATTTGATCCTCTAATAATAAATTTTGAAACGCAAAAGATTTAAGTCCAAAACCAACTTCTATAGCAGGTCTGAAATCCCAATCATCGCTAATTCTTACCTTATAGGCATAATTAGCATTGATTTGCGTAAAATTATAGTTGGTGGCATTTTCTCTTTGGTTTAAAACACTAATACCGTATCCACTATTCATGTTTTCGTTCCAAGTATTAACAAAAGCATAATCAGTGTCAATTTTTAAATCTAAATCAGGCCATTGTTCTCTGTGAATAATACCCGTGTAGGTGGTTTCCATAAAACCTGAAAAACCAGGATTCAACGTTTCCGGTACCAAAAAATATTGTGTAAAAACAGGATCTTGCGCGTTTACTTTTGAATAAATACAACAGGATATAATTATAATAAATAGTTTAATTTTCATTCTTTAATGCGTTGCTTTATTTGATTAATGTAAAGGCACCATCTTCAATTATGGTGTGATTGTAAAATGTTTTGGCGGTGAGTTTGAAATGGTAATTTCCATTTTCGGCATCTAAATCTTTAATTTTTCCGTTCCAGCCACTCAAGGTTTGCCCTTTTTCACTGTGAACTAAACTACCCCACGTATCGTAGATATCTAAAGTCATTTCTATGAAACCAAGAAATACAGGGGAAAAAGTGTCGTTTACACCGTCACCATTAGGTGTAAATGCATTTGGCATCATTAGACTGTATCCTTTTTCTACTATTAAAGTAATAGTATGAACATATTGGCAACCAAAAGGATAAGTGACTATTTGCTTTATCGTATATGTACCTGTTTTTGTGAAGATGTGTTTTGGACTTTCTTCATCAGAAAAATTACCATCTCCAAAATCCCAAGCAATTTTTGTATAATCTCCTGTGGCTAAATTGTTGAACAAAATAGGGTCGTAAATAGAATATAATCCATAGACATCATTCCCATAAGAAGTTGTTTCAAAGTTTGCTTCTCCCAGTACTGGTGTATCAACATTATAGGTAATATCAGCACTACAACCAAAGCTGTCAGTAACACTAAATATAATCAAACCATTATTATTGGTATTCATTATTTCATTGTTAGCACCAGTCACAACACCGTCAGACCAGCTTAATTGATATGGAGGAACACCGCCTTTTACCTTTCCTACAAATGTTTGTCGGACGTA
This sequence comes from Flavobacterium psychrolimnae, assembly GCF_003312425.1. GTDB lineage: Bacteria > Bacteroidota > Bacteroidia > Flavobacteriales > Flavobacteriaceae > Flavobacterium > Flavobacterium psychrolimnae. The sequence goes on from NZ_QNUX01000005.1 coordinate 99,547, forward strand.
TTTAGTGTCGCAATCAAAATCATTTAAAACTTCAATGGTAGGCGTCAGTTGCTCAAATCGAATAATTTTCCAAGATTCCGACTTTTTACAGCCGTTCGCATCAGTGACCGTTACGGTATAATTTTCAGGAGGTAGGTTTTGAAGATCTTCAGTAGTAGCTCCGTTTGACCACGAGAATGTAAATGGTGGCGCACCTCCGGTTACGACTAAATTAATCGCTCCTGTATTCGCATCCAAACAATTTAAAGGATTAGAAACATCAGCTCGCAACTCTAATGGTAAAGGTTCTGTAATGATAAATGTTTCCTTTATTTTACACAATTTACCGTCAGTAATTGTCACCGTATATTTTCCGGGTCCGATATTATTTCGATCCATGCCGGCAGTTGCATTATCATCCCAAACTAAAGTTACCGGAGCTTTACCTCCAACAAGATTCAGTCTGATATAAGCGTCTTTTTCACCAAAACAAGAAATCTGTTTAATATCAGGATTTATCGTAAATATCGGCGCATTATCTATCGTAATATTAAATTGTTTTTCACAGCCTAATGAATCTGTAATGGTAATTATATAAGTTCCTGCCGATAAATTATTCTGAACACGTCCTATACCTAAATTACTCCATTTGATCAGATATGGGTTTCCAGTTGAAAATGGAATTCCTCCACCTATATTGGTAATAGTGATAGACGCATTGGCATCATTATAACAAGCTATTTCAGTTTTAGTATAAGTAATAAATAGTTCATTGTTTTGAAGTAAAACAACTTGTAAATCCTTTCTACATCCTGAATTATCAGTTACTGTTAATCGGTATGTTCCCGCTTCCACATTTCGCAGATTTTGAAGCGTACTGTTGAATCCGTTTGGTCCGGTCCAACGGTAATTGTAATTTAATATTCCCGGGGAAATTTCAGTAGCTCTTCCGCCAGTTGCTTCCACATTAATTTCTCCTGTAAAGTCTCCGTAACATAAAATATTCACTTGACTGATTAAATTCACTTTCAATATTGGAGGCTCAATAATAGTAAATGTTTCAGTTAGTGTATCACAATTATTTGCTTCAGTAATTGTTACTTTATAAACTCCGGGAGACAAATTATCAAGATTTCCGGAAGTTGTATAAGGTATGCCATTTTTGGTCCAAACATAGTTGTAAGGCAAAGTTCCTCCGTTAGTTGTTAAAGTTATCTTCCCATCATTGTTTCCAAAACATGTTATATCATTTTTAAACCCTGAAAAAGCAAATTTATCAGGTTCACTAATCGTATAACTTCTGATAAAAGGACAATTTCCGTTATCAATAACCCGTAATGTGTAAACTCCGGGCTGCAAATTAGAAATATCTTCATCCGAACTAGTAAAACCATTGGGTCCAGTCCATGAAAATGAATATGGTTTTCCAGTTGAAAATGGGATTCCACCACTAACAGCTATATTTAAAGATCCATTGTTGGCACCAAAACAAGTTGCGTTTTTAATAGTATCAATTACATTTATCAATGAATTAACTAGTATTGTAACTGTAAAATTAGGTCCCGGGCAACTGCCAGATATAGGTGAAACCGTATACGTTACAGTGGCAGGATTTGAGGTATTATTAGTTAGTGTTTGACTGATATTTGTTTGGGGTGAAAATTGTGCTGTAGCTCCACTTATTGCACCTGCGGGAGAAACCGTCGGCGTTGACCAAGTGTATGTGGTACCTGATGGGACATTATCCGTTCCGTCACTCACTGGCCTTACTTGAAAGGTTTCGCCACTACAAATTTTTAATTCCTTGGGCTTTATAATAGGTGAAAGCACCAAATTAACTGAAAAGTTTGCTGTTTTGGTTGTAGTTCCACAACTATTGGTTACACTGAAAATAGCTTGATAATTTCCACTGGCAGAATAATTGATTGATCCTGGATTTAGAGATGTAGATGAGGAAGGAAAACCGCCAGGAAAGCTCCAAAGATAGGTTACTTCCGAACTTGGTGAACAAGTCTCTAAGACTGTTCCCACTGGTCTGATGGTTGCCGAATTACAAAAATCAGATATGGGACTCAATGTGGTAACAGGTGGTTTTTTCACTTGAATTATCTCCGTAATTGACCGGTCAATACCACAGGAATTTCTTGTTGTTAATCTAAGATAATAAGTACCTGGCGTTATAAAATTAAAAACCGGGTTTTTTGATGAAGGTCCTGTACCGTTCGTAAAATTCCATTGACCGGTTCCTTTTCCACAAAAACCCTCAAAATAATTTACAATCTCCCAATAATAACTTTCGGCTCCACAGCTAAGACTAGTATCAGTAGTATTTGTAATTTGTACATTGCTTGAAGCACAAGCATTTCCATAGGTAAATCTTGGCTGTAATACAGGCTCGACACATACCCATCTGCTAAAAGAAGTCCCTTTACCGCATGGTGTTTCTGCAGATAATGTAATTTTATATTTCCCCGGTAATGCATATATGTGAGTTGGATTTACATCTCTGGAAGGTGCGCTTCCATCACCAAAATCCCAAGTATATACATTAAAAGTACTACAATCATTTGTATATCCGGCAACTGTTGAATTACTGAAATAAACAGATGTATTAGCGCATACAATACTATTAACATTAAAGCTTATAGTAGGCACATCTAAGATAATAATGGGACCTGCAGTTAGGTAAGTACTTCCACAGGATGTTGATATTGTTAAACCTACTGTGTTACCAGAAGGACAATTAAATCTTGTAAAAGTATGCGGAATAGGGAAATTTTGAGAAGCTGACGGATTTGCTGCATTATAATAAGGAGAGCTTTCTAATTGGACTTGAGTATAATTTTTAATTGTCCCATCACCATAATTAACTTGATATTTTGTATCTGAGGGGTTAAGGGCCCATGATCCAATAGCAAATTCCATAGGAGCAACAGGTAAACATAAATTAGTAGTATTACCAGGAGCTATGAGAGCCCCGATTGGATTATTAGAATTCTTAACTATATAAATAATAGAATTATTGCAACTATTACTTCCAATTCCTGTTACAATCATATTAAATGACCCTAACTTCATATAGGTATGCGTTCTGGGGAAAGTAACATTTGTTTCTACACTACCATCGCCCCAATCTACGGTATAAGATGTAATGCAGGATATTGAAGTAGAATTATTACCAACATTTATAGTGTATTTCAGATCTGAATTATTATCACCACACTTTTCAAAAGGAGCGCTCGAACCTGAAGGAGCATTTAAGTTTACAAATTTTAAATCTGGTTTCTGTTTAACCGAAATAACTTTTGCTATGGAACTAATCCCTCCATTAGTATCAGTAACTGTTAGCTTTACATTGAAATTCTGCATACCACAACCAAGTGCTGTAAAAATATGGGTAGGATTAACAACTGAGGATTTATTTCCATCACCAAAATCCCATTCATATTTAAAAGGAGCGTCTCCAGCTACTGTAGATGTAAATGCTATTGGAGTTCCGGAACAGCTGCCATCATTATTAAAACTAAAAGAAACAACAGGTGCTACTAATTCACTTTTATAAACTGTATGTGTTATTTTTTTTGTATGATTTTTATCGAAGTTATTATTATTTCCAAAAACAGAAACAGTAATCAATAAAAAAAAGATATGTGAAAGAAAATAAAGATTCCTCATGTAATAAAATTCGTTAATTTATGAGGTAAAAATATATATTTTTTTTCCAATTTGGTATGATATCAATTCTTATTATTTTGTTTTTTTTCATAATACATATCTTATAACACAATTCAACTCATAAAAACCAAGAAATAGCATGAGAATTATCAAAATTAGGTTAAATCAGAACAAACAAAATCATCTGACTTTAATCCACATTTAAAATACTGTCGACTATAATTGTTTTTAAACTAATAGCAATGCAGCTAACTTAAAACCAAATTGTCATTTTTAAATTATAAATCCGTAACAAATGATAGTTTTCAAAACCTAAAAAAACATAGTAACCCTATTTTCTACTCTTTATAAAATTCACTATTTTTGCAGTCTAAAATTTAAGTCATGCCAAATAAGAAATATAAAATAGCGGTCATTCAATTGAATCTTAATGATATTGCCGAAAACAACTTGAAAAAATGTATAAGTTGGGTTCGCGATGCCGCCAACCTTGGTGCCGAAGTAATTTCGTTGCCGGAATTATACAGCAGTCATTATTTTTGTCAAAGTGAAGATGTAGATAATTTTGCTTTGGCAGAACCATTATACAGTACTTCGTTTATTGCTTTTAGCGCTTTGGCAAAAGAGTTAGGTGTGGTGATTATTGTTCCTTTCTTCGAAAAAAGAATGGCAGGAATTTACCATAATAGTGCGTACATAATTGACACGGACGGTTCCGAGGCAGGATTGTACCGCAAAATGCACATTCCTGACGATCCTCATTTTTATGAAAAATTCTATTTCACGCCTGGCGATTTGGGTTTCAAAACAATACCAACCAAAAAAGGAAAAATAGGAACTTTAATTTGTTGGGATCAATGGTATCCGGAAGCAGCTCGTTTGACGGCGTTACAAGGTGCCGAAGTGTTGTTTTACCCAACGGCAATTGGATGGCATCCACAAGAAAAAGAGCAATACGGTGAAAACCAACATGGTGCTTGGATGAGTGTTATGAAAGGTCACGCGGTTGCCAATGGTGTTTATGTTGCAGCGGCAAATAGAATTGGTTTAGAGCAATACTTGCCTGATACAGCGGGAATTCAGTTTTGGGGATCTTCGTTTATTGCGGGACCACAAGGTGAAATTTTGGCGCAAGCCTCACACGACAAAGAGGAAATCATGATTGCCGAAGTAGATTTAGACCTACAAGAAAATGTACGTCAGAACTGGCCATTTTTCAGAGACAGAAGAATAGACGCTTTTGGTGATATTACAAAAAGAGCGATTGACTAAATCGTTTTTCGATAATAAAAAAATCCCTGCTGAGAAATAATTCTAAGCAGGGATTTTTATTTAAAGTAAACTTCTAAATCTAATTCAAATCTGGTTGGAATATTTTAACCACACCGTCGCCTTCACTGCTTACTACCACTAAACTTCTTTTGGTAGGACTTTTTGAAGCTGGAATAAAAAGCAATCCTTCTGGAGCATCACCGGTTTTAAAAGTCTGTAAAAATTTTGGAGCGGAAGGATTCGAAACATCATATACCATAACGGCATCTACTCGTTCCAATCCAACAAAAAGAATCGTTTTATCGCCCATTTTAGTCACCACAACTGATTCTGGCTCTACTGATTTATCATCACTTCTGGCATCATCATAAATACCCAATTCTTGTGCTTTCTTGTCTAATTCATTTTTACTGTCGAATACTATTTCACCTGTGTTTCCATTCCAAATAGAGAAAGAACGTGCTCCAAAAGAAACTAATTCGTCAAAATCACCATCGCCGTCTGTATCACCCATTTTAGTATTAATATTCAATCTTCCCATACTTGCCTCTGCCTTTAAAGCTGCAGCATTAGGAAATGCAATTGGATCCAGAACAACCGAAGAACTACTGATTCTTTTTACATCTACAAAAGCTGAATATTCTCTGGCATCTCCTTCATTTGCCGTAACAAAATAAGGAATTTTATTGATTTCAAAATTAGTGATAGCGTCCGGTTGAAACATTCCTTTTAGTTTCCATGTATTAGCCAAAACGCCACCATCTTTATCGCTGATATCGATAGCATTATCGGCAAAATTATAATCTTTATAACCTAACGGAAAAATATTCGTGATCGTTTTAGTAGCCAAATCAATTTTAGCCACTCCGTTATTTTCTTGTAAAGTAACCCAAGCCGTTTTTGAATCAGCAGAAATCGTGATGTATTCCGGTTCAATATCAGAAGTGAAATTATTTGTTGGACTTGCAATTCTGAATCCTTTCGTTTTCAATGTACTCAATTGATTGCTAAAACTTCCGAAATTTAAAGTCGTAACCGCATAATTAGCATTAACGGCAATAATAGATACAGAACCGTCCGGATCTATTGAATATGTATCATTTGGTTCTCCTTCATTAGCAGTCATGATGAAATTTCCGTCAGGAGAAAATGTAATCATGTCCGGCAAAGCACCAACTGTAATTTCTTTGATGACACTGTAATTAGACGTATCAAAAACGACCACTTTTCCGGCATCTTGCTTATTTGGTTTTGCTTCTAATGCTACAGCTAATTTTCCATTATAAGTAGTAACACTGTTTGAAGTTCCATTAAACGAAGTTAAATCGATACTTGTCAGAAAAACTGGACTGGATGGATTAGATAAATCTATAACATCAATCCTATTCGTATTACTGTTGTTTACGGTAAATAATTTTTTAGAAACTTCATCATAGGCACTTATTTCAGCAGCTCCGGCGCCACCAATCGTAATAGAACCAATTTCTTTGAAAGTTGCTGCATTTTCATTTACAACCAACTCTGGAGAATCCTCCTTGTTAGAGTCATTTTCGCAACTTGACAATACCATAATTGCCGCGAGTAGTGTAATACCATATTTTTTCATAACTGTAATTTTTAAATTTTTTCAAAAATAACCAGCTGAAACCCGACTAGAATTAACTAAATATTATATAATCATTACCAAAACTATTCTTATAAATTTATGAGTTGCCCAAAATGAATGGTGGCTAACTATTTTAAAATCCTACTGAATGTTTATATTTGCAGTCTTTAAATTAGAAACGCTGTATGACTACAAATAATAGAAGATTCCCTGCCGAATGGGAAAAGCAACAAGGAATTTTACTGTGTTTTCCTCACAACGGTAAGGATTGGCCAGGAAAATACGAAGCCGTTCAATGGGCTTTTGTGGAATTCATTAAAAAAGTAGCCACTTTCGAAACTGTTTTTTTAGTGGTTGCCGATGAAAACCAAAAAGAAAAAGTCAATACGATGTTGGAAACAGCTCATGTTGAACTGACTAACGTTTCATACATCATTCATAAAACCAATAGAAGTTGGATGCGTGATTCGGGACCTATTATCGTTAAAAACGGAACCGAAAGAGAAGCTTTGAACTTTAATTTTAATGGCTGGGCCAAATATAAAAACATTCAATTGGACAAGTTTGTTCCTGCCAAAGTGGGTGAATTTCTTAATATTCCTGTGACTCAAGTCATGTACAAAGGAAAGCCGGTAATTGTAGAAGGTGGCGCGATTGATACTAACGGAAGAGGAACTTTATTGACTTCGGAAGAATGTTTGATGCATCCCGATATTCAGGTTCGGAATCCAAATTTCACTAAAACAGATTACGAAGCGGTTTTCAAGGAATACCTTGGAATTACAAATGTGATTTGGTTAGGCGACGGAATTGAAGGCGATGATACGCACGGTCATATTGATGATTTATGCCGATTTGTAAACGAAGATACGATTGTCACAATTGTAGAAACAGATCCAACGGATAACAACTACAAACCATTACAAGACAACTTAAAACGCTTGCAAAACGCCAAACTGGAAAATGGAAAATCACCTGTAATTGTGGTTTTACCAATGCCAAAACGCTTGGAATTTGATGGCTTGAGATTGCCAGCGAGTTATGCTAATTTCCTGATTTTGAACAATTGTGTTTTGGTTCCTACTTTTAACGACAGTAATGACCGAAAAGCATTGAATATACTTGCAGAATGTTTTCCGGACAGAGAAATCATCGGGATAAGCGCTACTGATTTTATTTGGGGTTTTGGAACGTTGCATTGCTTAAGTCAGCAAATTCCAGAATAGATTTAGAAAAAAAATTGATTATATAAAAAAAGACTTGTAACACTAATTGCTACAAGTCTTTTTTATTTTAATTGTATTTCTAAATACTATTTATCTCTGGTAAAAGGAATTTTTTGTCCTTCAGGAACTGTCATGTCAAATCCGTTTAGATTGTCATTAAATTCAAATTTAAGTCCTGCTTGTTTTGATTCAAAAGTGTTTTTCCCAATTGGTTCCACCGTAAAACTTGGATAATTCGTTATCAAAACATTTAACGCACCATTTTTCTCTGAAAAAGTAATTTTTAGAGGTGCCATTTTTGTTGAAAAAGTCCCCAAATAGCCATCCAGAATTACATCTTTTTCAATCAAACCTTTATCTGCAGTCCAAGTGTTATTCGCTGTATTGATATCCGGTAAAACATGATCTGGATCTAGTGTGATGCTCTCAATTTCTTCTGTAGAATTGTGTTTGAAAGACCACGCTTTGTTTCTTTGCCAAACTTCAACCGGCAATTTTACACGCGTTATTTTTCCGCTTTTCGTTTTCACGTCTAAACTTACTGGCATTGCCATTTTTTCGAAGTTTTCAATCGAAATTACAACTCCTTGTTTAGGATCGTTTTTCACGTATTTTATCGAATTAATTCCTTGGTCTAAGCGCCAATTGTATTGGAACCAACCTCTCCAAAACCAACTCAAATCTTCTCCAGCAACATTTTCAATTGTTCTAAAGAAATCGTCCGGTTGAGGATGTTTGTATGCCCAACGCTCGATATAAGTTTTCAAAGCTAAATCAAAACGATGTGGTCCAAGAACTTGTTCACGCAAAATCACTAATCCAGAACTTGGTTTTGAATACGCTAAAAGACCAATATTTGATTCTTTCATGTTATCCGGAGAACTCATTATAGTTTCAAGATTCGGACTTGTATACACTTCCGCTCTTTGATGCATATCAACCGGCTTTTCTTTGTACTCGCCATTATTAAAATCTACAGAACTCAATGAATTAATAAAAGTATTAAAACCTTCATCCATCCAAGCAAACATTCTTTCGTTTGAACCCACAATCATAGGAAACCAGATGTGTCCAAATTCATGATCTGTAACGCCCCATAAATCCTCGCCTTTAGATTCCCAGCTGCAAAAAACAATTCCTGGATATTCCATTCCACCTTCATTTCCGGCGACATTTGTAGCCGCTGGATAAGGATATTCTAACCATCTTTTAGAATAATTTTCAATAGAAGCTTTTGTATATTCTGTCGAACGTCCCCAAGCGGCGTCGCCTGCACTTTCCGCTGGATAAACGGAAACAGCCAATGATTTCTTTCCGCTTGGCAAATTGATTTTTGCTGCGTCTAAAATAAATGCCGCTGATGATGACCAAGAAAAATCACGGGCATTTTTAATTTTATAATTCCATGTTTTAGTAGCTGTTGAAAGAATTTTTGATGAATTTTCAACTTCGGCAGCGGTACGGATAAAAACAGTTTTATCACTTTGTTTTGCTTGTGCCAATCTACTTTGCTCCACAGTAGAATAAACAGCTGTAGGATTCAGTAATTCACCCGATGCAACAACAATATGATTCGCTGGAGCTGTAATGCTTACATCAAATTCCCCGTATTCTAAGTAAAATTCCGACGCGCCAAGGTATGGATTTGTATTCCAACCTCTTACATCATCATACACACACATACGCGGATACCACTGCGCTATGGTGAAAATCTTACCATTTTTAGTTTCTAAAACTCCCATTCTGTCCGAACCTTCAAAAGGTGCTATAAAAGAAAAGTCTATTTTTATTTTAACAGAACCACCTTTTGCATTTAATCCTTGTGGAAGAAAAACCTGCATTCTCGTATCCGTTATGACATACTTAGCTTCTTTTTCAGTAGCGACTCCTTTTACAGTAGTAATTACTTTTACCGATTTGATTTTATGACCACCATCAAAAACTTGGCCTTGAGCCCCATTTCTACTTCCTGTCAATGGTACAATTGCATTTCCACGGGAATCTGCTTTGAATAAATTCTGGTCTAAGTTCATCCAAACAAAAGCCAATTTATCTGGACTGTTATTCGTGTAGGTGATGATTCCTGTACCTGAGATTTCGTTATTTTTTTCATCCAGTTTAGCCGTTAATTTATAATCGGCACTGTTTTGCCAATATTCAGCGCCTGGTTGCCCGCTTGCGGAACGTGTATTTGTTCCATTTTTTGAGTAAAAATGTGGAGCAAAAGCATCATGATAATCGTATTTTGAAACTGCATTACCAGATGCATTTGTTGGGGTTTGTTGTGCCGAAACGGCCGTAACTCCCAATAATAAAGTCAGATGTAAGATGACTCCGAATCGAATATTTTTCATTTTCTTATTATTTATATCACAAATTAATGAAAAAAAAGAGGATTTTGAGCTATTAAGATAGAATTGATTCCATTTAATTTGAATAAAATCAAGCTTAATCTTTATCAGAATCAAAAATTATAAAATATATTTACACCACAAACCTATTATTAAATTAATCCGAAAAGATAATTTTGACAACTACAATAAAACACGGGAATCTGTCTGCAGAAATTAAACATTTTGGCGCTGAATTAATTTCATTAAAAACAAATCAAAATAGAGAATACATCTGGGAAGGAAATCCAGAATTTTGGGGCAAGCACTCTCCTATTTTGTTTCCAATTGTTGGTACTTTAAAAAATAATTCCTTCAATCATTATGGAATTGACTACCATTTATCAAGACATGGATTTGCCAGAGAAATGCTCTTTGAATTGATTTATGCTACAGAAAATAGTGCTACTTTCTCGATAAAATCTTCTGAAGAAACTTTAAAAGTGTATCCTTTTGAATTTGAATTGCAGCTGATTTATACTTTAAATGACAACAATTTATCAATAGAATACAAGGTGATTAACAAAGGAAAATTAACGATGCCGTTTTCTATTGGTGCGCATCCTGCTTTTGCTTTGCTAAATCACTTCGAAAATTATGCAATTGCTTTTGAAAAAGAAGAATCTTTAGAATATTATCTTTTGGAGAATGATCTTATTTCAAATAAAACTAAGAAGTTAGAAGTTCGGAATAAACAAATTCCGCTGACTTATGATTTGTTTAAAAATGACGCTTTAATTTTTAAAACATTACAATCTAACACCTTGACTATTTTAGAAAATGAAAATCCAATTTTAAGAGTACATTTTGAAGATTTTCCAAATTTAGGAATTTGGACCAAAATGAATGCACCCTTTCTTTGCATTGAACCTTGGTTTGGTTATTCGGATACCAATGAAAATTCAGGAAATCTATTCGAAAAAGAAGGTATTCAAATTTTAGAATCCAATGCAACTTTCCATTCAAAATTCAGTATCGAAATACTTTAATTAAAAAAATTAAATATGTTGACAATAAATTTCAGTCCATTCCCAAATTTAGAAACCCAACGTTTGCTTTTAAGAAGAGTGGATACTAATGATATAAAAGAGATTTTCGCATTGCGATCCAATCCGGAAACGATGAAATATATTCCAAGACCTTTAGTTAAAACGGATGAAGATGCCTTAGAACATATTGCAATGATTGATACTAAAATAGAAACTAATGAAGGAATAAATTGGGCAATTACGTTGAAAGATAATCCAAAACTAATTGGAGTAATTGGTCATTACAGAATAAAACCCGAACATTATCGTGCTGAGATTGGGTACATGTTGCTGCCTGAATTTCATGGAAAAGGAATTGTTTCTGAAGCGTTGAAAGAAGCTGTTAATTATGGTTTTAAAATAATGAAATTGCATTCTATTGAAGCAATTATAGATCCTGAAAATCATGGATCTGCTAAAGTTTTAGAAAAAAATGGTTTTGTTAAAGAAGCCCATTTAAAAGAATATGAATTTTTTGAAGGACGATTTTTGGATACTGTAATTTATTCCATTATAAACAAACACTAATTTTACATCATTTTATATTTAAAATTAGGCGAGTGGGCAATATAAATTCAAAACATAAAAACCTTACAGATAAATATTTTACATTTGTATTTGCTTTTTGCCAATAAACAATTGGTCAAAGTAATAGAAAATACTTTTTATGAAAAAATTACTTATTGTTTCTTTTCTTTTCTTCTCTATTGTATCCCAAAGTCAAACGTATATAAAAGCAAATGCTATAACCACTTTATTGACGGTTCCAAATGTAGGTATTGAAACCAGTATTGGAAAAAAATCTACTTTTCAGTTTGATATTACAGCCTCTTTTTGGCAATCAATAAATGGTAAGCCTGCACAATTTTATATTTTTATACCGGAATATCGCTACCATATTAAAGAAAAATTCAACGGTTTTTATGTGGGCGCACATTTAGGAGGTACGGTATATAATTTTCAGAAATGGAATTATTTCAATACCGATAATTATGAAAAAGGTATAGGGTACATGGCCGGTGCAACTATAGGATATCAAAAAAAGATTAAGAGTCGTTTTCTATTAGATTTTTTTATCGGTGGAGGAAATCATCAAGGATTTTACAAAGGATTCCTAATTAGTACAAATGAGCGTGTTGATGGAGCAAAAAAGTACAATAAAAGCGGGGAATGGCTGCCTTACAGAGGAGGAATCATGATTTCATATAAATTGGACTAAGATTTCTCATGAAATTTAGAAAGTGATTTTATATATAAATCTTCCACTTGCTTTCTTGCCCAATCGGTTTTTCTTAAAAAAGTCAAACTTGATTTTAGGCTGGGATTATCTGTAAAACATTTCACTTTAATGAGTTCACCTAAAGTATCAAATCCGTAATGATCTACTAATTTTTCTACTATTTTTTGAAGTGTGATTCCGTGAAGCGGATCTTTCGATTTTAAATTTTCCATTTTGCAAATATATAAAATCGATAAATACTAATTTTTTAAATTCATCAACATGAAAAAATTTCTCTTACTACTTACACTTTTATTTTTAAATATCAGTTTTGGGCAAAGCAACACCACAACCTATTACTTCATTCGCCATGCGGAGAAAGTTGATAGTTCACAAAATCCAGATTTATCCGAAAAAGGTTTGATAAGAGCGGATCTTTGGAACAAAATATTTTCGGAGATTAGTTTTGATGAAATTTACTCAACGGATTACAAAAGAACTCTGCAAACTGCAAGTCCAACCGCGACAATAAAGAAAATTGAGATTAAATTGTATAATCCCAAAACAATAAACATTGAATCTTTCAAGAAAGAAACATTAGGAAAAAAAGTTTTGATTGTGGGACATAGTAATACCACACCAAAATTTGTCAATGACATTATCAATCAGAACTTATTTTCTGATATTGAAGATGAAACTTTTGGGAATCTTTATATTATTACAATAATTGACGGCATAATCAGTTCCCAACTGCTGAAATTACCTTAAACCATTGCAAAACCTTTAATTTTTGCTACCTTTGTAAACTATGCTAAAAACAATAAACATATTCAATAAGAGAGCCAAATTCGACTATGAAATAATCGAAACATTCAATGCTGGAATTGTTTTGGCTGGTACCGAAATCAAATCCATTCGTTTAGGAAAGGCAAATATAACGGAGAGCTTTTGTGAATTTAGTAATAATGAACTTTTTGCGATAAATACCTATATTGAAGAATACACTTTTGGAAATCAATTCAACCACAAAGCCAGAAGCGAACGTAAATTACTATTGAAGAAAAAGGAATTAAAAGGTTTGCTAAAAAGTGTTCAAGCCAAAGGTCTTACCATAGTTCCTTTGAAGCTTTTTACCAATGAAAAAGGATTGGCTAAACTACAAATAGGCCTTTGTAAAGGTAAGAAAACCTATGACAAACGCGAATCTCTTAAAGAACAAGACACAAAACGTGACTTAGACAGAATCAAAAAATCATTTTAAATTAAAAGAAATTAGGAAGAAATATTTTTAGTCTTAAAAAAATGACTAAATTTGTCAAGACAATTTAAAACATTTTCAAAATGAAAACACTTCTCAAAAATGCAAGAGAACAAAAGGGACTCAAAACTAGAGAAGTGGCACAACTTTTAGCAATTGATCAAGCCTTAATCAGTAAGTTTGAAAGTGGAACCAGAAAACCAACCAGAGAGCAAGTTATAAAATTAGCATCTCTACTAGAAATAGATTTAGAAACAATAATGGTCGTCTGGCTTAAAGAAAAAATTCTTTATGAAATTGGTCAGGATGAGTTTGCTTTAAAGGCTTTATTAGTTGCGGAGCAAGAAATTAGGTATCAAAGTAAACCTTCAAAGAAAAAATTATCTACTACACTTCAAAAAATTTTAGATGAAATAGATACTTTGAAGATAAAACTAGATGGGTTTCGTCAGTTTGACAGTTATCGTATTGCACAAGCTTTAGAGTTAGAATATACTTTTGAAAGTAACCGTATCGAAGGCAATACAATGACTTTACGTGAAACTGATTTGGTTATCAATGAAGGCTTAACGATTTCCGGAAAAAGCATGCGGGAACATCTTGAAGTTATTAATCATCAAGAAGCAATTGCTTACATCAAAGATTTAATGCAGAGAAATACTTCCATAAATGAGCGCGAAGTGCTATCTATACACAATCTTATTTTGAGAGGAATTCAACCTGAAGATGCTGGTCGCTATAGAAAAGTTCAAGTGATGATTCAAGGAAGCAGTCACATGCCTCCACAACCTTTTTTAGTCGCTAAGGAAATGGAAGATTTTTTTATTTGGTACGAAACCAATAAATCAACTCTTCACCCGATAGTTTTAGCTGCTGAAATGCACGAACGTTTGGTAACTATCCATCCATTTATTGATGGTAACGGCAGAACTTCTCGTTTGGTAATGAACTTAGTTTTGCTACAACATGGCTACATTATTGCAAATATTAAAGGAGATTATGAAAATAGAATGCGCTATTATCAATCTTTGGAAACAGCACAAACTAAAAATAATAAAGAAGATTTTTTGTTATTCATTGCTCAAATAGAAAAAGAAAGCTTAGAACGGTATTTGAATATTATTGGTCAATAAAAAACCCGTCTCGTTATTTAAGCGAGACGGGTTTCTGATTTAATTTTTATCTTCTAATAAAGGAACGAAACGGAATTCTCCAAACTCATGCTTTTCAAATTGTGTTTCATTTTTTCTGATTAATAAAGTCATTATCTGTACCTCTTCTCCTAACGGAATAACCAGCCTTCCTCCTATTTTTAGTTGTGCCATCAAAGGCTGAGGAATAAATGGAGCTCCAGCAGTTACAATAATACTATCAAAAGGAGCGTAACCTGGTAATCCTTTATAACCGTCTCCAAAAGAAATGTGTTTGGGACGAATTCCTAACTTTGGAAATAAACCCGATGTTTTTTTGAACAATTCATTTTGTCTTTCTACACTGAATACTTTGGCACCCATCGTACACAAAACAGCTGTTTGATATCCTGAGCCAGTTCCTATTTCTAAAATTTTGTGTTCTCTTTTAACTTCTAATAATTGAGACTGAAATGCCACAGTATACGGTTGAGAAATGGTTTGACCTGCACCAATAGGAAATGCTTTGTCTTGATAAGCATAATCTTCAAAACTGGAATCCAAAAATAAATGTCTTGGAATCTTTTTTATCGCCTCCAAAACATTTTTATCTGTAATCCCTTTTTGCTCTAATACGCTTACTAATTGATTCCGAAGTCCTTGATGTTTGGCTGTGTCTTTCAAAATTTATTATTTTATTTTGGTAAAAATAGCAAAGAATTTCTGAATTCAAATGTTGGATTTTAAATTTTAAATTAACTGAATAATTGTCCCACATCAATAATAGATTAATCATTTTATTGCTATTTTTGTAAAAATTACATCGTTATGCTGAAAATTGGAGTATTAGGTGCTGGTCATCTAGGAAAAATACATTTGCGTTTATTACAACAATCTGATAAATATGAATTAGTTGGTTTTTATGACCCAAATCAAGAGAATGCCGAAAAGGTTTCAAAAGAATTTGGCTATAAACATTTTAGTACAATTGCAACGCTAATTCATGCCGTCGATGTAATTGATATTGTAACGCCTACCCTTTCTCACTACAAATGTGCCAAAGTAGCCATTAAATCTGGTAAGCATGTTTTTATCGAAAAACCCATTTCAAATACGGTAGAAGAAGCCGAAGAAATTATTGCTTTGGCAAAGGAATATAATGTAAAAGGTCAAGTTGGGCATGTGGAGCGTTTCAATCCGGCATTCATCGCTACCAAAAACATGATTGAAAATCCTATGTTTATTGAAGCACATCGCCTCGCTGAATTCAATCCTCGTGGAACCGATGTTCCCGTAGTTTTAGATTTGATGATTCATGACATTGACGCTATTTTGAGCGTGGTAAAATCAAAAGTAAAAAATATTAGTGCTAGCGGGGTTTCAGTAATTAGTGACACACCAGATATTGCTAATGCAAGAATAGAATTCGAAAATGGTTGCGTTGCCAATTTAACAGCAAGCCGAATCTCGATGAAAAATATGCGTAAATCTCGTTTTTTCCAAAAAGACGCGTATATCTCCGTAGATT
The DNA here is from genome assembly GCF_003312425.1 of Flavobacterium psychrolimnae. Classification (GTDB taxonomy): domain Bacteria; phylum Bacteroidota; class Bacteroidia; order Flavobacteriales; family Flavobacteriaceae; genus Flavobacterium; species Flavobacterium psychrolimnae. The sequence goes on from NZ_QNUX01000005.1 coordinate 115,858, forward strand.
TTTTAGAAAAGAAATGTGAAGTAGTCAAAATGAAAGATGCTCCTGAAGTACCTGGAGATTTCGATATGATTTTACAAAATGCTGAAGGTGTAAAAAAACAGATCTATTTCTCTAATCCTGACGTAGAACAAAATAACGCCATTCTTGATGAACTGGAATCTTTTGCAGATGCGATTGATAATAATACTACTCCTGTAGTGACATTAGAACAAGCAACCGAAGCCTTAAGAGTTGCGTACCAAATTATCGATTGTTTTAAAAAATAAATAAAAATGTATCTAAAGTTTAAGGTTTAAAGTAGCTCTCGAGAACTTTAGATTTTAAACTTTTAAACTTTAAACTAAAAATATGAAGACAATAGCCGTAATCGGAGCAGGAACAATGGGGAATGGAATCGCCCATACTTTTGCACAAAGTGGTTTCACTGTAAAATTAATAGATGTTTCTGAGAAATCTTTGGATAAAGGAATGGCAACAATCGCCGCAAATTTAGACCGAATGATTGCAAAAGGAAGCATTACCCAAGAAGATAAAGCGAAGACAATCACCAATATTATAACTTATACGGATATTAAAGACGGTGTTGTAGGTGTTGATTTAGTAGTAGAAGCTGCCACAGAAAATGTAGAATTAAAACTAAACATTTTCAAGCAATTGAATGAAGCTTGTTCTCACGATACGATTTTGGCAACTAATACTTCTTCTATATCTATAACTCAAATTGGAGCAGTTGTTGCGCATCCAGAACGCGTTATTGGAATGCATTTTATGAATCCAGTACCCATAATGAAATTAGTAGAAATTATTCGTGGCTACAACACAAGCGACGAAGTGACTAAAATAATAATGAATCTTTCGGAAAAATTAGGAAAAACACCAGTTGAAGTAAACGATTATCCTGGTTTTGTTGCCAATAGAATTTTGATGCCCATGATAAACGAAGCTATCGAAACTTTATACAACAAAGTGGCCGGCGTTTATGAAATTGATACGGTGATGAAACTTGGAATGGGTCACCCAATGGGACCTTTGCAATTGGCTGATTTTATTGGTCTAGATGTATGTTTAGCCATCTTAAATGTTATGTACGACGGTTTCAAAAATCCAAAATATGCGCCTTGTCCATTACTTGTAAATATGGTTCGAGCAGGAAAAATGGGTGTAAAATCTGGTGAAGGTTTCTACGATTATTCTGAAAACAAAAAAGCAGAGAAAATTTCTAAACAATTTATATAATCTCTAATGTTTAAAAGTCAAGAGTCTAAAGTCAATTACTTTAAACTCTCGACTTTTGACTTTTGACATAATTATGGCCAAAATAGTTCCTTTCAAAGCAGTTCGTCCTACTCGTGATAAGGTTTGCCTTGTTACTTGCCGTTCGTATGAAGAATATGTAAACGCAGAATTGGCGGCACAATTGGATTTCAATCCGTTGTCATTTTTGCACATTCTAAAACCTGCTTACACCAATCAGGAAACTGTGTCTTTCGAAAAAAGATACCGCCAAGTGCATCAAAAATATGAGGATTTCAAAAATGAAATCATTCTTGTAAAAGACAAAAAACCCGCAATTTATATTCATAAAATTGTAACTAAAACACAGTCTTTCACAGGGATTATTGCAGGTACAAGTGTAGCCGATTATTGCAATAATATCATCAAAAAACACGAAGATATTATCGCTTTCAGAGTTCGATTACTCAAAGATTACATGAAATATTCTGAGTTTAATACCGAACCTGTTTTGATGACTTATCCAGACAATAAAACGATTGAAAACTGGATTTTTAACTGTACCCAAAAATTAGCTGATTTTGAATTTTCAACAACAAAAAAAGAAATTCATTATCTGTGGAAAATTGAAGATACATTAGAAATCGATTGGCTTCAGAACATTTTCGAAAAAACAGACAGTCTTTATATTGCTGATGGTCACCATCGTACCGAAGCATTAAAATTATTGTCTGAGGAAAATGATGATTCAGAAAACACAGCAAAAAATCATATTCTAAGCTATTTAATTTCTGAAAATAACGTCAAAATATATGAATTCAATCGCTTGGTAAAAGATTTAAACGGTTTTACCAAAGAAGATTTTTTAAAGGAATTAGAAAAGAATTTTATTGTTACAAATAAATTTCAGCAACCTTTTCAGCCTTCCAAAAAACATGAATTCGGAATGTATCTTAACAATGCCTTTTATAGCTTAATTTTACGTAAAGAAAGTGCTGTTTTCGATACCGTTTTGGAATGTTTAGACACACAAATTTTATACAAAAAAGTGTTACTGCCTATTCTTGCCATTGAAGATTTGCGAAATGACGAACGAATAGAATATCTTTCAGGAAAACAATCCCTTTTAGAAGTAAAAAACAAAATTGATCAAGGAGAATTTGAAATCGGTTTTATATTATTTCCATCAAACATTGGAGAAATAAAAGCTTTGGCTGATGCCAATTTAATAATGCCTCCAAAAAGTACGTACATTGAACCAAAGTTTAGAAGCGGATTAGTCGTTTATGAGCTTTAACACCTTAAAATCAAAACATCAAAATGGGAATAGCGAATAATTTACTCCAAATAAAATCCACTTTACCGGAACACGTAACCTTAGTTGCGGTTTCAAAAACTAAACCTGTTTCAGATTTAATGGAAGCCTATGAAGCTGGTCAACGCATTTTTGGAGAAAACAAAATCCAAGAAATGGCTGAGAAATGGCAACAAATGCCCAAAGACATTCAATGGCACATGATAGGTCACGTTCAGACGAATAAAGTCAAATTTATGGCACCATTTGTGAGCTTGATTCACGGTGTAGATAGTTTGAAATTATTACAGGAAATCAATAAACAAGCACTAAAAAACAATAGAATTATAGATTGCTTACTACAAATTTATATTGCGGAAGAGGAAACTAAATTTGGATTAGACGAGGAAGAACTTGCTTCACTCCTATCCTCGAGTGAATTTCATGAAATGAAAAATATTAGAATCGTTGGATTAATGGGAATGGCTACTTTTACAGACAATAAAGATCAAATCAAAAAAGAATTTTTGCATTTGAAAACAATTTTCAACAAGACAAAAGAACCAAAAACTGAAAACTGCCAACTGGAAACTATATCTATGGGAATGTCCGGAGATTATCAACTTGCAATTGAATGCGGAAGCACTATGGTTCGAATCGGAAGTAGTATCTTTGGGGGACGAAATTGATTTTCGATTAACGCTTTTTAACCTAGCAATAGCGAACTGGCGAAAAATTTCAGCTGTTTCTTAACACGAAACATTAAACATTAAACAAAAAAATTGTACGCAATACTCGACATAGAAACCACTGGAGGACAATTCAACGAGGAAGGAATCACTGAAATCGCCATCTATAAATTTGATGGTCATGAAATCGTGGATCAATTCATCAGCTTGGTCAATCCGGAAATTCCAATTCAGCCTTTTGTGGTCAAACTCACTGGTATCAATAATGCCATGTTACAATCGGCACCCAAGTTTTTTGAAGTTGCAAAACGCATCATCGAAATGACAAAAGATTGTATTGTCGTTGCTCATAACGCCTCTTTTGATTACAGAATCCTTCGAACAGAATTCCGCCGATTAGGATACGATTTTGAAGCCCAAACTCTTTGCACGGTCGAATTGTCAAAAAAACTATTGCCAGAGCAGCCATCCCATAGTTTAGGAAAACTGGTTCGCGCCCTTGGAATCCCAATGGCAGACCGTCATAGAGCCAGCGGAGATGCATTAGCAACAGTCAAATTATTTAAAATACTTTTAGAAAAAGATTTAGAAAAAGAAATTGTAAAAGATTTTATAAAACTAGAAATCGAAAAAGGAATTGCTCCAAAATTGCTGGACATTGTTGCGAAATTACCTGCCAAAACTGGTGTTTATTATATTCACAACGAAAAAGGGAATTTGGTTTACATTGGCAAAAGCCGAAACATAAAAAAGCGCATCAACCAGCATTTTACAGGAACTTCCACGAAATGTAAAAAGATTCAAGCCGAAGTTTTCACTGTAACGTATGATGAAACCGGAAGTGAATTGATTGCTTTATTGAAAGAAAGTGAAGAAATAAAAATCAATAAACCCATCTATAACAGAGCACAGCGAAAAAGTATTTTTCAACTGGCTTTGTATGCTGAAAAAGATAAAAATGGCTACATCAATCTGAAACTTCAAAAAGCAGATGGTCGAAAAAAAGAAATTACCTCTTTTACTTCGCTGCAGGAAGGCAAAAATGCACTGTTCCGAATCACTTCTCATTACAATTTATGTCAGAAACTGACCGGCTTGTATCATACTAAAACAAATTGTTTTCAATATAGTATAAAAGAGTGCGACGGCGCTTGTATTGGTATGGTTTCACCTGAAGAATACAATGCAAGAGTGCTTAGTTTTATCGAGAAAAACAGTTTCGAAAATCAAAACATGGTCTTAATTGATAAAGGAAGAACCATCAGCGAGCGATCAGCAGTTTTGATAGAAAACGGAATTTACAAAGGGTATGCTTTTTATGATTTAAACTATCAAATCAATAACATCGAAATACTGAGAAACATCATTATTCCGATGCAAAATAATCGTGATACTAAAAATATCATCCAAGGCCACATCCGAAAAAATAAGACCCTAAAAACCTTGAAATTCTAATCGATTGTTAATCGAATAAAAAGTATGCAAAGAATAAAGTCGAAATTTGACGCTTTCAGACAAAAAACGAATATCGTAATTTACGGAACCAATACAGCTTCCGGACGATTATTTGATTTGGTACTTTTGGGTGTTATTTTACTCAGCGTTATAATTGTCATGCTGGAAACTGTAAAAGGTTTCGATATTAAATACCATCACGAACTAATTATTTTAGAGTGGGTTATCACCGTATTTTTCACTTTAGAATACATTCTGCGCATCATTTCAATCCAAAAACCCTGGAAATACATCTTTAGTTTCTACGGGATAATTGACTTGATTGCCACAATACCAATGTATTTTTCTTTGTTTTTTGTTGGAACCAGTGTATTAACAGTGGTCAGAGCGCTGAGATTATTGCGATTATTCAAAATTTTAAAACATCCGCAGTTCTCCAGCCAATCTACACACCTCAAAGAAGCGTTGATTGCCAGCAAAGGAAAAATATTGATTTTCATTTATTTTATGCTTATCAGCAGTATCATCATCGGCTCCGTAATGTATGTAGTCGAAGGAAAAGAAGGCGGTTTCACCAGTATTCCAATCAGTATTTACTGGACTATCGTCACGCTCACAACTGTAGGATATGGAGATATTTCGCCTATAACGCCACTGGGACAAGCCATCGCATCGGTAGTAATGATTATGGGTTACGGAATAATTGCCGTTCCTACAGGAATAGTTTCAGCTGAGTTTGCCAATAGCAACCGCAAAAAACCATGGTCTGAGAGAATCAATCCTTGTAATGTATGCGGTACTGAGGGACATGAATTTAATGCAAAATACTGTTTCCATTGCGGAGCTGAACTATAATTTATTAATTGGAAGCAATTCCAGCTGTACACTGCAACTCCTCGTTATTTTAGTTGTTTTTCTAAGGCATAAAAGGAGCTTCCTCCAGTCGCTCTTTTACACCAAGAAAAACTAACTTCCATAACTCCGGGGTTTCCGTTTCCATCTGGGCTAAAAAAAATATGAAATACTTAATCACTATTGTCGGACCTACAGCTATCGGAAAAACTTCCCTAAGTATTGTTTTAGCCAATTATTTCAAATGCGATATTCTTTCCTGCGATAGCCGACAGTTTTTCAAGGAAATGACCATTGGAACTGCAGTTCCCAATGAATCGGAACTAGCTGCAGCAAATCACCATTTCATCCAAAACAAATCTATATTCGAGAATTATACCGTTGGGGATTATGAAAAAGAAGCGATTGCAAAATTGGAAGAATTATTTTTGACAAATGATTATACCATTTTAGTTGGCGGTTCCGGATTGTACGTTGATGCTATTCTAAAAGGTTTTGATGAATTTCCGGAAATTGACTCTTCAGTTCGTACTGAAATAAATACGAATTATGAAAAATTAGGAATCGGATATTTACAGCAAAAACTCGAAGTTTTAGATCCTGAGTACTACAAAAATTTAACTGTCGAAAATCCTCAAACTTTGCAAAACCCGCAACGAATGATGCGTTTTGTAGAAGTCTGTTTGGGTTCCGGAAAACCATATTCTTCTTTTTTAAATCAAAAGCAAAACAGTCGCACCTTCACTCCTATTTTAATTGGACTGGAAGCCGATAGAAAAGTCATTTACAACCGAATCAATCAACGCGTTGACATTATGATGAACGAAGGTTTACTAGCAGAAGCCAAAACGTTATTTCCAAATAAAGAATTGAATGCTTTGCAAACTGTGGGTTACAGAGAATTATTTAGCTACTTTGACCGAGAAATTTCATTGGAATTTGCCATCGAAGAAATAAAGAAAAATACCCGACGATTCTCAAAACGCCAATTGACCTGGTTCAAAAGAAATGAAAACACAAAATGGTTTGATTTTGAAACTCCGTATGGAACTATTGTGGAGTACATCAATTCAAAAAAGTAAACCAAAAATCAATATTTCTAAAATAGAAATTCATAATTCATAATTCATAATTATTTATATGCCTATCTCTCCAAATTTCACTTCCATATTAAGCAAAGATTGGGAAATCAATTTTACACAATGCGCACCAAACGGTTTTTTAAAATATACTGATTTATGTAATATGCTGCAATTAACGGCTGCTGCACATTCAGAAGTTGGTGGAATCAGTTTTTCGGACATGCAGGAATTTGACCAAGCTTGGGTTTTGAGCAGAATGCGTGTTGAAATAACCAAGTTGCCAAAATGGGGTGATACTGTAACTGTAAAAACATGGATTAATTCCCTGGAAAACTCCCGTTCCGTTCGGGCGCTGGAAATGCACATAAATGGCGAAAAAATTGTGGGTTCTGAGACTTTTTGGGCAGTTTTTAATACTAAAAAGCGTCGGCCGGAAGGATTGGCTTTACCGTTTGAACATTTTGAATTATATCCCGAAAAAAGAGCTACTCTTGAAGGTTTTTCTAAAATAAATTTCAGTAGTGAGAAAGAAATTGTTTTTGAAAAAAGCGTCTTTTTATCTGATTTAGATATTGTAAATCATGTCAATAATGTAAAATATTTAGAATGGTGTTTGGACTTAGTTGATGAAAAATTAATTCTCAATCAAAAAATTGAAAGTTTAGAAATGAATTTCTTAAAAGAATTATCACTAAAAGATAAAGTCATCATTCACGAAAGTATTTCAGAAAAAGAAACTGTTTTTAGCATTACTAAAGAAGATAAAACGAGTTTTGCTTTACAATTGAACTGGAAATAAAACACACTATTTTGCTCCAAAAAAAAAAAGCCTCAATTTCTTGAGGCTTAAATCTATTTATTCTGCTACTTTGTTCTTAACTACTAATCTGAATCCTTCTCCGTGGATGTTCAAAATTTCTACATCTTCATCAAGTTTCAAATACTTTCTCAATTTAGCGATGTACACATCCATACTTCTTGAAGTAAAATAGTTATCATCTCTCCAGATTTTTGTCAAGGCTAATTCTCTTGGCATCAAATCATTTTCGTGAAGAATCAACATTTTCAATAATTCATTCTCTTTTGGAGATAATTTTATTGGCTCTTCATTATTAAAAGTTAAAAAACGAAGCTTCGAATTCAAATGGAATTTTCCAATATTAAATTCAAACTGTACTTGTTCAGCTTTTGTATCCGATGATTTTCTTTGAATAATTGCTTTAATTTTCATCAACAATACTTCAGAATCAAAAGGTTTGTTCAAGTAATCATCAGCGCCAGCTTTATAACCTTTCAGCACATCTTCTTTCATAGATTTTGCTGTCAAGAAAATAATAGGCACTTCATTATTTTTTTCTCTGATTTCTTTTGCTAACGTATATCCATCTTTATAAGGCATCATAACATCCAGAATACATAAATCAAAAGTGTCTTTCTTGAATTTTTCAAATCCTTCCATTCCATTTTTCGCCAAAGTGACGTCAAAATCATTAAGCATTAAATAATCCTTTAAAACCGCACCAAAATTAAGGTCATCTTCGACTAAAAGTATTTTTTTATTTACATTTTCCATATTCTAATTTATTAATGGTAATTTTATAATGAAGGTACTCCCTTTTCCCTTTTCACTTTCTACATAAACTTGACCGTTGTGGTCGTCAACAATTCTTTTTACATATGCTAAACCTAATCCATGTCCTTTCACATTATGGATATCACCGGTATGCTCTCTGTAAAACTTTTCAAAAATTCTTTTCTGAGCAATTTTACTCATTCCCAAACCTTTATCTTTTACTTTAATAATAATCATGTCTTTGATATTCTCAGTAAAAATTTCAATCTCTGGAACGTTTGGAGAATATTTGATTGCATTCTCCAGGATATTCACAATCACATTGGTAAAATGAACATCATTAATTAAAACTGTAGTACGCACAGCATTAAAATGGCTTTTAATTGTACCTTCTCTATCTTCCAAGATTAGATTTACATGCTCAATTGCATCGTTTATAATCTCATGGATATTATGTGATTCTTTGATAATATTTAATTCTTTCTTTTCTAATTTAGAAATACGAAGTACATTTTCTACTTGGGCGTGCATTCGTTTGTTTTCATCCTTAATCATTTGAAGGTATCGCAAAACCTTTTCTTTATCATCAATTATTTTTGGATTTCTGATGGCATCCAAAGCTAAATTAATGGTAGCAATAGGTGTTTTGAACTCGTGTGTCATGTTATTTATAAAATCATTCTTGATTTCAGAAATTTGTCTTTGACGAATTAATTGATTCAAAGCACTTGAATATGCAATAAGAATAATTAGCGTAAATATGATCGAAAGCACTGTTATACTTACCAGCTCTGACAACAAAAATTTCTTTTTGTGAGGAAATGTAACAAGTAATTGGTATTTACTGTTCCCTTCATTATCAGTAAATATCGGAATAGAATACGTAGCTTCTTTATTGTATTTAAATTCGTTCGATTTTACAGCAGTCGCCAAATTATTATTGTAAATACTAAATTCGAATTTTGTATTTACACCAGATTCTTCTAATTCTTTTTTGATAAGTTTATTCAATGTTTCTTTAGAAACTCGTTCTTGAATAGGTAGAACAGAGGCGAAATCTTTGTAAAATATTTCAAATGAAGCGTTATCTAAAACATCTAAATTCCCTGTTTTTTCAACTCTAATATCAGGAATTAAACTTTGTGTTACCCCTGATTTATCAATAGAATTATTGTTATAAACTTCTGTGACGCGTTTAGAACTGAAGCTCTTGAATTTCTCACTATCAAATTTTTTATCAAAGAACGTTGGCGAAATATTATAATCTTCAGAAATTATACTGTTTGAATATATAATTGTTTTATTAGTTCTCGGATTTTTTTGAACATAATAAAATTCTAATATATCATCCTTTTTGGGTACTTTTCCTGTACTGTCTTTGTAATGATTTATTTTATCATAAAAATTGTACGCTTCCTGCTTTTGAACCTTATCTGCCACATTACCAATCACTTGCTTAACATGGAATTTAAATTGCTCATCATTATTTTTAAAAGACGTATTAAACCAATACACCTGAACAAGAATAATCCCAATTAGGGACAAGCTCATTAATAAAACAAGTAATCTAAAAAAAAGTTTATTCATCGAAACAAATTTAGCATTTTAACAATATATTAAATAATAGATTAACCAAACATTAACACCTAAGTATGTTTTTGTTTAATCTTTAAAATTTTAAGAATTTGATCAACTTCTCGTTTTGCAGTATCTAGAGAAATATTTTCAACGACAAAATCACTTTTTGCAATTCGTTTTTCATCGGGCCATTGCGCTTCCATTTTTTTCAAAACAAGTTCGCGAGTAGTTTTGTCACGCTCTAGAACACGCTTCAGCCTTGTTTCTATTGGAGCTGTGACTGTTATGATTATATCGCATTCTTTATATCGTCCACTTTCAAATAAAATAGCCGCTTCATAAATAATGTAAGGAACTGTTTTATTTTCTAAAAGCCAGAGTTCAAAATGTTTTTTTACGGCAGGATGAACAATATTGTTTAGTTTTTCTAGTTTTTCGGGATCGTTAAATACGATTTTGGCTAGTTTTTCTCGATTCAGTATCCCATTTTCAAAAATATCCTCCTCAAACGTGTTTTTAATAGCGTTTATTATTTCTGGAGATTGCATGATTTTTCTAGCTTCATCATCAGCAATATAAACTGGAATCCCAAAGGATTGAAAATACTTTGCAATCGTAGTTTTTCCACTTCCGATACCGCCAGTTAAACCTATTATTTTTGTCATATTACACTTTAAAGAATAATTCAGGAAAAGCTTCTTGAGGTTTTTGTTTTAAAATGATAATTTTACAATAGGATTTTATAAAACCTAAACCGTACCCGTAAAACTGTTTCCAAACTGCTATTAACGATAAATAGCCAATTTTAACGCTCTTATTCTGGTATGAAGACACCAAAAACAGTACCAAAAAGTAAATAAAATACAACTGAAGCAAATAATCAAAATTAAAAATCAACAGCAATATTATTGAAAAGAAAAGTCCAATTATGAAAACCGAAGGAAAGAAAAAAGTTAGTTTATTGTATTTTGGATACCAACTATTTAAAATTGGTCGTGCTTTTCCAAATTTATTCACCTGAATTGAAAACTTATCCCAATCGATTCTTCTCTTGTGATAAACATAAGCATTTGGGAAAAGTTTGGTTTCAAAACCTAAATTCCACAAGCGAATGGACAAATCAGGATCTTCTCCGGGATGGATATTTCCGAAACCTTTCGAGGCTTCAAAAGCTTTTCGTGACAATCCCATATTAAAACTTCTGGGCTGAAACTTATCAATTTTTTCAGAACCACCGCGGATTCCACCAGTTGTTAAAAAAGAAGTCATTGCAAAATTAATCGCTTTCTGAATATCCGAAAAACTATCCAAAGCTTTATCAGGACCCCCAAAACAATCCACATAATTCTGTTTTAAAGCGTTGTCAACTTCCAATAAATACTGCGTTGGAATAATACAATCCGAATCAAAAATGATGAAATAATCACCTCTGGCTTTTTGCATTCCATAATTCCTGGAAGCGCCAGGTCCTGAATTTTCTTTGTAGTGATATGAAATATCAAGTCGGTCTCCATATTTCTGAGCAATATCTTTACAAACTAAAGTGGACCCATCTTCTACTAATACAATTTCAAAAATTTCTTTATATGTAGTGTGAGACAAACTTTCTAAAAGCTCGTCAACTTCGTCAGGACGATTATAAACGGGTATAATGAGGGAAAAAAACATAAATATAAAGTGTGGTATTAACGTGTATTTTTAGACTTAAAAAATTTTAACAAATGTAATCTTTATCCATAAAAAAACCATCAACTATTAATTGATGGTTTTGAAAATATTTTATTCAGTAATTTGATTAGCCAATACTTTCGATGTTTACCACTTCGTTTGTTTCGGCTTTGTAATCTACTCCATCCACGTCAAAACCAAATAAATTATAAAAATCTTTTCTATAACCTTCTAAATCTCCTATTTCAGCTAAATTTTCAGTAACAGCTTCCACCCATAATTTAGCCACTTTTTCCTGAACGTCAGGACGCATTTCTAAATCATCAATACGGATTCTTCCTTTTTCATCAACCGGAACTTCATTTCCAGTATACAATCTTTCTTGATACAAACGTTGAATTTGTTCGATACAACCTTCGTGAATTCCTTCCTCTTTCATTATTCTGTACAATAGTGAAATGTACAATGGAATAACCGGAATTGCAGAACTTGCTTGTGTTACTAATGCTTTGTTTACTGAAACAAATGCTTTTCCGTTAATCGCCGCAAGGCTATCAGTAATGGCAAAGGCAGTAGCTTCAAGATGATCTTTGGCACGACCAATAGTTCCTTTTCTATAAACCGCTTCAGTCAATGATGGCCCAATATAAGAATAAGCAACCGTTGTAGCGCCAGGAGCCAACAGGTTTTGAGCTTTCAATGCATCAATCCACATTGCCCAATCTTCACCGCCCATAACGGCAACTGTATTTTCAATATCGTCACCACTACAAGGCTCAATTGAAATTTCTGATACTTTACCGGAATGAAAATCAACGGTTTTATTCGTAAAAGTACTTCCGATTGGTTTCAGTGTAGAACGATGCAAAACTCCCGTAACTGGATGCATACGTACAGGTGATGCTAAACTGTAGATTACCAAGTCTACTTGACCTAAATCAGCTTTTATAAGATCTAATGTTTGTTGCTTTATTTCATTCGAAAATGCATCGCCATTGATACTTTTGGCATATAATCCTGCGTTGTGCGCTTCATTTTCAAAAGCAGCGGAATTATACCAACCTGGAGAAGCTGTTTTTCCTTCAGAAGGCGCTTTTTCAAAAAATACACCAATTGTAGCTGCATCTGAACCAAAAGCACTTGTAATACGTGAAGCCAAACCAAAACCGGTTGAAGCACCTATTACTAATACTTTCTTTGCACCGTCAATAGCTCCTTTTGATTTTATGTATTCGATTTGATTTTTAACATTTTGTTCGCATCCTTTTGGGTGTGATGTCGTACAAATAAATCCTCTCATTCTTGGTTCTATAATCATACTCTTGGTTATTCGTTTTTTATTTATTCGTGTAATCGTTTTATTGCTGATGCAAATATCTTGCTTTTATGAGGAAACAAATATAAAGTAAAATATTAGTTCAACAAGTCTTTCGCATGATTTAAGGCAGAATCAGAAACGATTGTTCCTGATAACATTTGCGCTATTTCAACTATTCTTTCCTCTTGATTTAAAAGCTTCAATTCGGATTGCGTATCCTCACCAACCGTAGATTTGAACACTTTGAAATGGGCATTTCCTTTTGCCGCGATTTGCGGTAAATGCGTAATGGCAAAAATTTGCATCTCTTGACTCATTTCCTTCATAATTTCGCCCATTCTGATGGCAATTTCTCCGGAAACACCTGTGTCAATCTCATCAAAAATTAAGGTTGGTAATTTTGAGTATTGTGCCAATATCGCCTTCACAGCTAACATAATCCTTGACATTTCGCCGCCGGAAGCCACTTTTTTCAACAATCCGAAATCAGTTCCTTTATTCGCTGAAAATAAAAACTGAAGTTCATCTTTTCCGTTTTGAAAATAGGTTTCAGTACTATTTATAGCAATATTGAAACGTATATTTGGCATTCCCAACGTTTCTAAAATGGCAATCAATTTCTGAGATAAAACTGGAACAGCTTCCACCCTATTGTTGTGGATTGTTTCCGAAAAAGTATCTAACTCAACTGTTTTTTGTTCGATAGCAACAGTCAATGCCGAAATTTCCTCTTCCATATTACCCAATTCTAAAACTGAATTTTCCAGTTTAGCTTGAATTTCCAGTAATTCATCCACAGATAAAACCTGATGTTTCTTTTGCAAATTAAAAATAACCTGAAGCTTTTGACTGATTAAGTCCAATTGTTCCGGATCATTAATCAATTTTTCAGAACAACGATTCATTTCATTTGAAATATCATCAAACTCGATAGTTATGCTTGTAATTCGTTCCAGTAAAGACTGATATTCATCTGAAAAAGGAGCGATTTTTTGTAATGAAACCTTAATTTCATTCAAATTATGCAGAACTCCTATTTGTTCTTCATTGGCTATAGCCAAAGATCTATCGATAGACTCCTTGATAATCTCTACATTATTCAACTTCTCAAAATCAGCTTCCAAAACTTCTTGTTCACCTGATTTTAATTGCGCTACCACCAATTCATCCAGCAAAAAAGTATTGTATTCCTGCTCTTTCTTTGATTCGCTCTGTCTTTTCAGCAACGAATTCAATTTAGATTTGTCTGATTTATAACTCTTCAAAACCGATTGATATCCTAGAATCGTCTCTTTATTGGCTGCAATAGCATCTATAATATTGAACTGCACATTTTCATCTGAAAGTTCTTGTGTTTGCTGTTGCGAATGAATATCGATTAAAAACAAACTCAATTCCTGCAGCTCTTGAAGATTTACTGGACTGTCATTTATAAAAGCCCTAGATTTTCCAGAAGGCAGGATTTCTCTTCTAATAATGGTATCATTTTCATAATCCAGATCATTTTCCTCAAAGAAAGGCAACAAATTATATTTAGAGATTTCAAAATGAGCTTCGATGACACACTTTTCTTCCTTGTTTTTCAAAGAAGTTAAATCGGCTCGTTTTCCTAAAACCAATCCTAATGCACCTAAAATTATTGATTTACCAGCACCCGTTTCTCCAGTAATTGTTGAAAAACCTTTTGAAAAATCGATACTCAATTTTTCTATTAAAGCATAGTTTTTTATCGAAAGTGACGTTATCATTTACTATATTATTTTTTTGGAAGAATTTAAATTAAACTAAAATTGAAGACCAATTAATATTTAATAGAAACCCATTTACTTGAGTTCAAAGGAGAAATTTTATTCAGATTATCGACTAAATCTGAGATAGTGATACTTGGACCACCAGAAAAAATAGAGACTATTTCGTCTGATTTAGCATCAAAAAAAACACGTGTCAAAAAGGCATTAGGTCTGGTTAGATTTAATTTCGCCAAATTAACCAAAGATCCTTTTATTTTTTCTTTCGAAGCTTTCAAATCCTGACTCATCAAGTCTAATCCAGTATGGTAATCAAACATGGTTTGTCTGACTTGTTTGAATGTAGGAGATAAAATATCATTTATCAAAAAATAGCGATTTTGATTTCCATCAGCTTGACTCCATCCTTTTGATCCTCCTTGCTGCGCAACGTTCGCAATATTTTGAGCGATTTCAAAATTTGGCGTTCCGGACTCAGCAACAAATGTGTCTGCATCCATTGCTAAAATCATATAACTGTAAAACGCAAGAACAGAAACTAAATTAGAATCGAACGTAGTTGGATTAAAAATCAAATTTTCAAATTCTATGTATCTGAAATTAAAATCTTTGTCATTATAATTTAATACCGGTGACGCATATGACGAATTAAAAACCGGCCTGGAAGATTGTACTTGGATTGTGGCTGTAAATTGATCCGAACTATTTGAAGAAACAGTGATATACATGGAACAATTAATCTTTTCACTTTGTTTAAGTGCCTGACCTGTCCAATCTGTTTTATTTAAAAACTCGCTTATTGAGGTTTCTAATGTTTTAAAAACTTGCTGATTTGTGGCGCTCAATCTTTGCGAATCTACGGTCACGACACAATTTAATTGTTGCGCTTGGGCAAAACCAAAAATAAAAAGCAGCAAAAAAGTAAGTATTCTATTCATCTGTAGATTTCTATTTTATCGGTTTTGTATAAATACAACTATTTGAGAATGCGATTACAATTATTATCGCTGAATCCCAAAATGTGTCATTACTTTGTTTAGGATATCATCTGCAACAGCTTCTTTCGATTTTAATTCCATAGGTTCAATATGGAAAAATTTATCAATAAAAGTAACCTTATTGGTTGGTTTACCAAAACCAGCGCCTTGATCTTGCAGCGAATTTAAAACTATCAAATCTAAGTTTTTTTTCTGAATTTTTAGCTTTGCATTTTCAATTTCATTTTCTGTTTCCAAAGCAAAACCAATAAGAAACTGGTTTTTCTTTTGAACTCCCAATGAAGCCAAAATATCTTTCGTTTTTTCGAGTTCTATTACAAAATTATCAGCAGCTTTCTTTATTTTTTGTGCCGAAACGTTTTTAGGCTTGTAATCTGCAACGGCTGCAGCAGCAATAGCTACATCTGTATCGCCATAAAATTGATGACAAGCAATATACATTTCTTCTGCAGAAACTACAGGAATAACATTAATCAATGGATTTGAAACCTTACAATTTGTAGGTCCGGAAACCAAAATCACCGAAGCTCCCAGATTTGCTGCACTAATCGCGATATCAAAACCCATTTTTCCAGAAGAATGATTTCCTATAAAACGCACCGGATCTATTGCTTCGTAGGTAGGACCTGCTGTGATTAATATTTTTTTTCCTTTAAGCGGCAATTTACTGTTTAAATCATCTTCAATAAAAGCCACTATATTTTCAGGTTCAGCCATTCTGCCTTCACCGGATAATCCGCTTGCCAGTTCACCGCTTTCGGCTGGAATGATTGTATTCCCAAATTGTGTAAGAAAGGAAAAATTAGCTATCGTTGACGGATGTTTGTACATGTCTAAATCCATTGCCGGCGCGAAATATACCGGACATTTTGCCGATAAATATGCTGCTATCAAAAGATTGTCGCAAGTACCATTTGTCATTTTAGACAGAGTATTTGCTGTTGCGGGAGCAATAACCATCAAATCAGCCCAAAGCGCTAATTCAACATGATTATTCCATTTTTCATTCTCATCGTCTTGATTGTAAAAACTGGAGTGTACAGGATTTTTAGATAACGTAGATAACGTAAGAGGAGTTACAAAATCCTTAGAAGCAGGTGTCATTATCACTTGGACATGTGCACCTGCTTTTATGAAAAGTCGTACTAATGAGGCTGTTTTATAGGCTGCAATTCCACCAGAAATTCCTAGTAAAATTTTCTTACCGCTTAAAACTGACATAGAACCTATTATTTATTTGAATCTCTGTGGTAGATTTTACCGTCTAACCATTCTTGAACTGCTAAAGCGTGTGGCTTAGGCAATTTTTCGTAAAATTTTGAAACCTCAATTTGCTCTTTGTTTTCAAAAACTTCTTCAAGACTGTCATTATATGTAGCAAATTCTTCCAATTTCTCTGTCAATTCTTTTTTAATTTCAGAATTGATTTGGTTTGCTCTTTTAGCCATAATGGTTATCGCTTCATACACATTACCAGTAGGTTCTTCAATAACATTTTTATTGTATGTTATTGTATTTACTGGAGCATTCGTCTTTTTTAAATCCATGACTTTATTTATTTAGTAAATTTTTGTAAATCTTTATCTATTCGAGCTAACATTTCGTCAGCTACTTTTTTGTATTTAGTTTCCGCATTAAATTTTATCAAATTTGATTGAGCAACTTTGGCAACATTTAATCGCTCTTCCATTTTTGCAGGAACACTATTGATGGCCAATTGATAGGCTGAATCTAATTTATAAAACAAAGCATCTTCTTTGTATGGAGTTCCAGGATAATCAGCAACAAAATTATCTAAAGCAACAATAGCTGATTTGAAATCAGATATGGTATTATATCCTTTTGCATTTTCAAATACTTTTTTCTCAATTTTTTCACTCAATACATTAACTGCAGCATTGGCTTCTGTTAAATATTCCGAGTTTGGATAACTGTCAATAAATGATTGTAATTTATCTAACGCTTTTGTAGTATCAGTTTGATCTAAACTATAAACCGGTGACAACATTGAGTAACTTTTAGCACCCAAATATGCCGATTCCTGCAATTTTTCACTTTTAGGATAACTGGAAACAAAACTTTCAAACTGGTATCCAGCTAAATAATATTGTTTTGTTTTGTAATACGATTGAGCAAACATGTAGAACAATTTTTCCGCTTGAGGTTTCCCTCTATAAGCAGGAGCAATCTGTTCAAAAATACGAATCGCTTTTGCATATTTCCCAGAATCGTATAATTTAGTTGCCATCTCAAATTTAACAGCAACATCTTCGGTTTTTAATGCTTTTTGGTATTCGTTACAAGAACTGAACACAACTAAAAGAAGCAATAGAGATAATATTTTTTTCATTTTTTTACTTTTTTTATGATTTCTTGGTTGAAACAACCTATAAAATCATACCGAAGTTTCGGTGGCAAATTTAGTTATTAATTTAGCGACTTCAAAATATATTTTTGGTTTAAAAAAAGACCCTTTCTTTACCCTTGCTTATTGATTTTTTTGACAAACTCATCAATCCTGGTAGCCAGAGAATCATCTACTTTTACCAATGGCAAACGCACAGTATTTTCTGAAATTACCAGTGATAGAAACACTTGTTTGATTCCGGCTGGATTTCCCTGCTCAAAAATCATATCAATACAATCCGCTAAAAGGTATTGCGTTTTGAAAGCTTCATCCACTTTTCTGTTTAACCCTAAACGGATCATTTCAGAAAATTCTTTTGGAAAACCTTGCCCAATAACTGAAATTACGCCTGCTCCACCTGCTAAAACCATTGGCAATGCAATCAAGTCATCGCCGGAAATCACCAGAAAATCTTTAGGTTTATTTTTCAATAATTGCATCGCTTGAACAAGATCTCCTGCCGCTTCTTTTATAGCTACAACATTTTCAAAATCATTAGCCAATCTAATAACTGTTGATGGCAACATGTTACTCGCCGTTCTTCCTGGTACATTATATAGTATTACCGGAATTGGAGAAGCTTCAGCAACTGCTTTAAAATGTTGGTAAATCCCTTCCTGTGTAGGTTTGTTATAATATGGTGAAACAGAAAGTACCGCCGCAAACGCTGATAAATCTCTAGTCTTTAACTCTTCAACAACTTTTAATGTATTATTACCTCCAACTCCCAACACTAATGGTAACGCACCATTATTAGCCTCTATTACGGTACGGATAACCAATTCTTTTTCCTCTGGAGACAAAGTTGCATTTTCTGCAGTGGTACCTAAAACTACCAGATATTCAATTCCTCCATCGACAGAAAAATTTACGATACTTTTTAATGCCTCGGTGTCAACTGAAAAATCTTGTTTAAAAGGGGTTACAAGAGCAACACCAGTTCCTATTAATGATTGCATATTATATTTATATTTTGTTTAATAATTTTAAATATTTGAATAACTCACTTGTAAAAATACTGTAATTATTGACCTCAGTTTTAATCATGAAATGATTTAATCTTTTGTCTATGGATGAAAAACCTACTTTGAAATGTGCTTTTGAATTATTAGTAATTTGCATTAGAATTGCTTTTTCTAAATCGTAATAACTGATTAACAAATCGAATTTTTCATTAACAAAATCATTTACATCAGCTGAAGAAAATTCTCCGTTCCAATTGAGATGTTTGTCACTAAATGTAGGGTGAATTTCTCCGTCACTTTTTTTTAATTTCTCGTAATAAACAATCGTTTTTATATTTTCCGGAAGAATTCCCCACGATAATAATTCTTTAATCAGCGATTTTGTATTATTAAAATCAGAGGCATCAACCACTAAACCAATTGATTTAACCGAATCAGCAGTGACATTATTTTTCAAATTTTGTAAGCTGTTTTTTAATGTTTTTTTTAGAAAAAAATTCTTTATATAATTTAAAAACATAGTACTTTTACTTGATTACAAAATTAATTAATTAAGTCGCATTTAAAATGGTAAATCTAAAAAAGTATAACGACGTTTCTAAACTTTTTGTTATATTCTTAACATTTTTATTTGTTGCCTCTTGCAGCAAACAAAATTACTACGTTACTAAAATTGAAGGTAAACGGATTCCTATTACTGAAAAGGAAAATCAAGTTCCTGCAATTGAAAATTTCATAAAACCGTATCGGGAACATATCAACAAAGATTTAGATAGCGTTCTGGCGTATTGTCCTGAAACATTAGATAAAAGCACGGGTAAATGGCAAACTACAATTGGTAATTTGATGGCTGATGTTACCTTAATGAGAGGGAATCTTGTATTCCAGGCCAGAGAAAAAAAGAATATTGATATTTGTTTGCTCAATAGCGGCGGAATTCGTTCTATACTTCCAAAAGGGAATGTAACAGCCAGAACCGCTTTTGAAATCATGCCTTTTGAAAACAGCTTAGTAGTAATCGCTTTAAAAGGAGAACAAATTTTTGAAATGGTCGACTTTTTTATCGCAGAAAAAAAACCACATCCATTATCAGGTGTAACCTTTACTATTGATAAAAATAATGTTGCCAAAAATATTTTAGTTCAAGGGAAACCTGTTCAAAAAGAGATCATTTATTATGTGGGAACTAATGATTATTTGTCTAATGGTGGAGATAATATGAATTTCTTCAAAAAAGGAGTTCAGAAATTTGATTTAGAATACAAACTACGAAATATCCTTATTGATTATTTTAAAGAAGTGGATACCATTCCTGTGATAAAAGATGTTAGAATTACGGTTGAATAAGTAATTCGAATTTAGAGAACAAAATAGTTTTAGAAAACGGAAAGCCCTAGCCCTGATTGAAGTGAAAATCCTTTTTATCGTTTTTTAACGATAAAAAAGATTGCAACGAAAAGCGGGAAATAGCTCCAAAAAAATATAAAATGAAGAGAAGAGAATTTATAGAGAAAACAGCTGCTGGTTCAGCATTAATAGGTTTAGGTGTGTCATTGAGCAGTTTTGAGTCATCAAAGACCAGACAATTGACTGTTTTACATACGAATGATGTACACAGTTATATTGATCCTTTTCCAGCGGATCATCCCAGAAATGCAAATATGGGTGGTGTGGCAAGAAGAGCAGCCTTAATTGAAACGATTCGGAAAGAAAATCCAAACGTATTACTGTTGGATGCCGGTGATATTTTTCAGGGAACGCCTTATTTTAATTATTACGGTGGAGAATTAGAATTCAAATTGATGAGTATGATGCAATATGATGCTTCTACAATAGGAAATCATGATTTTGATAACGGTGTTGAAGGTTTGCATGCACAAATGCCGCACGCTAAATTTGAGTTTATTTCCGCCAATTACGATTTTAAAAATACCGTAATGGATGGTTTTGTAAAACCGTATAAAATATTCCATAAAAACGGAATAAAAGTTGGTGTTTTTGGGCTTGGAATAGAGCTTGCAGGATTGGTTGACAAAGGAATGTACAAGGAAACCGTGTACAATGATCCTGTTGAAACGGCTCAAGATATGGTCCGAATTTTAAAGAAAGAGCAGCAATGTGATATCGTTATTTGTCTGTCGCATTTAGGGTACAAATACAGAGACGAGCCTACTAAAATTTGTGACTTAAAACTAGCCGAACTGACTCAAGATATAGATTTGATTATAGGTGGTCATACGCACACGTTCTTAGACAAACCAACTGTCACAAAAAATCTTGTAGGCAAAGAGGTTTTAGTAAATCAAGTGGGTTGCTACGGTATTAACTTAGGAAGAATAGATTTTTATGTTGACAATAATAAAGCTAAAGCTTTTGAAGGAAAATCGATTATAGTTTAACTATAATCGATTTTTTTTATGCTGAAAAAAAATTAGCTAATTTGTTCGATACTTTCCTTTTCATTGACATTCAACCTTTCAGTATCAATTACGAATTTATAAAAAGAGTAATAACTCGTTACATACAAAACCATTCCTAATGGCCTAAAGTAGGTTGTCGGCAAATTATATAAAAAACATTTCTCGATAAAAACTGTAAAATACAATGCTGTAGATAGTACCCCAAAAATAGATAGCCAAGGTGTATTTGCAGTTTCATTCATAAAATAATTCGCCAAGATAACTCCTCCAAGAACAGACACTAAAATATTTTGAATCATTAAGGGATAATAACTTCCCACAGGTATTTCGTCCGAAATAGAAAGCAAATATGAAAAAATAAATATAAAAGGAATTATTGCTATTAGTATTGGTATAAAATCTTTGACCTTATTTAACTTTATAATGTAAACAATTAGTAATGTTCTATGAATTATAATTCCGGCTAACCCCAACATTAAAAAAAATTGTGATTCCGGAATAATAAAAATACTGGTAAGCAACAAAAAAAAAGTAGTTATAAAAAATAACACATTTCGTTCCTTGGAGGTAATCCAATAAAGATAGATTAGCAGTGCGGCAACTAAGGGTCTAAATGCAAACAAAATCATTTTAAATGAAAACAATTCTGCTAGAACTTCTACAATTGCAAAAGAAAACAAAAAACATACTATTGTATTTTCTTGTATGAAATTATACTTTTTAGTCAGTAGCTGCATCCGTTTGATTTATTAAATTCATAAAATCATCTTCAGAGATTATGGAAATATTGAGTTTATTGGCTTTTTCTAATTTAGCAGGTCCCATATTATCGCCCGCTATAAGATAATCCGTTTTTGCCGAAATAGAACTCCCTACTTTTCCCCCATTATCTTCAATTGCTTTTTTCAAATCATCTCTTGAAAATTTCTCAAATACTCCTGAAACTACAAAGGTTTTTCCGGAAAGTTTATTGGTTGCATTTGGATTTATTTTTTCAATAATTTCAAATTGTATTCCATGTTCTTTAAGTCTCTTAATAATAGTTCGATTTTCCTGATTTTCAAAAAAATCAAGAACGCTTTGCGCAATTCTTTCTCCAATTTCGTCCACTAAAATTAAATCCATCAATGTAGCCTGACTCAATGCATCAATACTTTTATAATGTTTGGCTAGTTTTTTAGCAACTGTTTCCCCTACAAATCTGATTCCAAGTGCAAACAGAACGCGTTCAAAAGGAATATTTTTCGAATTAGCGACACCGTTTACTAAATTTTCAGCAGATTTTTGAGCCATTCGCTCCAAAGGAAGAATTTGGTCTACTTTTAATTCATATAAATCAGCATAATTATGAACCAAACCGTTATTAAAAAGCAAAGCTACTGTTTCGCCTCCAAGACCTTCAATATCCATTGCTTTTCTTGAAATAAAATGCTGGATTCTCCCGATAATCTGTGGAGGACAACCATAAAAATTAGGACAATAATGGTTCGCTTCCCCTTCTCCTCTTATCAATTCTGTATTGCATTCCGGACAGTGATTAATGTATTTTGTTGGCTCTGTATTTTCTGGACGTTTGCTTAAATCAACAGCGATAATCTTAGGGATTATCTCTCCTCCTTTTTCTACAAAAACAGTATCACCAACCCGAATATCGAGTTTCTCAATTTGATCTGCATTGTGCAAAGAAGCACGTTTTACAATAGTTCCGGCTAATTGCACCGGCTCTAAGTTAGCCACAGGAGTTATAGAACCCGTTCGTCCAACTTGGTATGAAATAGAATTTAATTTTGTAGAAACCTGTTCTGATTTGAACTTGTAGGCAATTGCCCAACGAGGCGATTTAGCAGTAAAGCCCAACTCATCCTGATAATGAAAAGAATTTACTTTTACCACGACACCATCCGTTTCATAAGGAAGATTGTGCCTATGCGTATCCCAATAATCGATGTATTGAAAAACTTCTTCTAAGTTGTGCGCCAGTTTTGCTTCTTTAGGTGCTTTAAAACCCCATTGTCTAGCAGTTTCCAAGCCTTCAAATTGAGATTTAAAAGGCAGATTATTTCCAATTAAAAAATACAACAAGCAATCTAGCGGTCGTTTTGCCACTTCAGCGCTATCTTGTAATTTCAAACTTCCTGAAGCTGTATTTCTGGGATTCGAATAAGGCGTTTCTCCAATTTCAATTAATTCCTGATTCATTTTTTCAAAACCTGCAAAAGGCAAAATGATTTCACCTCGAACATCAAATTTAGAAGGAAAATTTCCTTTCAACTCTAAAGGAATTGATTTTATAGTTTTGATATTGTTCGTAACATCATCACCTTGAAAACCATCTCCTCGCGTAACAGCACGCTTTAGTTTTCCGTTTTCATAGGTAATACTGATAGAAGCTCCATCATATTTTAATTCACAAGTATATTCTAATGGAACATCGCCTAGAACTTTCTGAATGCGTTTTTCCCAATCGATTAATTCTTCTTTGGAATAGGAATTATCAAGAGAATACATTCGGTATTCATGCGGTACAGTTTGGAAATTTTTGGTAATTGCACCTCCTACTCTTTGAGAAGGGGAATTTTCGTCAAAGTATTCCGGGTATTTATTTTCTAAATCCTGAAGTTCTTTTAATTTTAAATCAAATTCAAAATCAGAAATTGTGGGTGTATCTAACACATAATAATTATAGTTGTGTTGATTTAATTCTTCCCTTAGTTTTTGAATCGTATTTTGAATATCCATAGAAAATAAAAATTGGCTATTTTAGTTTTGAAAAAGTGTACTAAAATAACCAATTAAAAATAAATAGCAATACAATTATGACGCTATAATAGTATTTATTTGCTGGTATAAAAGGCCGTCGCTTAAAAACGAACCTTGTTGTATCAATTCAAAAATCGAAGCATTACGCTCTTCGGTAAACTCTTTTTTCCCAACTTTCATTTCAATAGTATCCGTAAACATATTATCACTAAGCCATTGCAATCCGTCCTTTGTTAAAAAATCAACTTCAGGAACTAACGATTTTAAAACTATCGATTGAACATAAGTGTCAAAACAATGAAAAAGGAAAATATGGTTTTTAGAAAAATGTTCTAAATAAGTTGCTTTCGAAAGTACACCTTCCCAAATCAAATCTGAAAACACATCTAATTCTTGTTCGGCAACTTCTGGTTTTTCAGCTTTTATTTTATCCCACTCTGCTTTATCAATCGCTTGAGTTGCTAAAAAAGTACTGAATTCTTGGTTCAATTCCTCAAATTGCTCTTTTGTTAATCTTGAGTATTTCATTTGTGACGAATTTATTTCAGCATCTAATTATTTAAAATGCTCTTTAATTTATGAATTAACGAATCTGAAACAGGTTCAGATTAAACAAAAAAAATCCCGACTTCCATCGGGATTTAATTATATAAATTTAAAAAATTTATGCTTTTTCAGCAACAATTTCGTAATCTAATTCAACGATAACATCTCTGTGTAAACGAACACTAGCATTATATTTACCAGTACGTTTAACGATTCCGCTTGTGATGAATTTTCTTTCGATTTGTTGTCCACCTTTAGCTAAAGCTTCAGCGATATCAATATTGGTAATTGAACCGAATAATTTTTCACCACCTGCTTTTGCAAAGATTTTAATTTCAATAGCTTTCAAAGCTTCAGCTAATGCTTTTGCATCTGCTACCACTTTAGCTTCTTTGTGCGCTCTTTGTTTTAGGTTTTCAGCTAATACTTTCTTTGCAGAAGAAGTAGCTAAATGTGCATGACCTTGTGGGATCAAAAAGTTACGACCGTAACCGTTTTTTACCGTTACAATATCATCTTTAAAGCCTAAATTTTGAACGTCTTGTCTTAATATAAGTTCCATGTTGTTGTCCTTTGTTATAGAAGTTAGGTTTCATGTTTCAGAAAACCAACAACTGAGTTAAATTATTATTTTAGTAAATCAGCCACGTATGGCATTAAAGCTAAGTGACGTGCTCTTTTCACAGCAACTGAAACTTTTCTTTGGTATTTTAATGAAGTTCCTGTTAAACGACGAGGAAGAATTTTTCCTTGCTCATTTACGAATTTCAATAAGAAATCAGCATCTTTATAATCAATATATTTGATACCTGATTTTTTGAAACGACAATACTTTTTAGTTTTGTTTGTTTCTATGTTCAAAGGCGTAAGATATCTGATATCTCCGTCTTTTTTTCCTGAAGCCGATTGTTGTAATGTTGCCATGATAATTAAGCTTTTGTAGATTTTAATTTAGTTCTTCTTCTTTCAGCCCAAGAAATAGCGTGTTTGTCAAGACTTACAGTCAAGAAACGCATAACTCTTTCGTCACGTCTAAATTCAGTTTCAAAAGCAATAAGAACTTCTCCAGCTACTTTGAATTCGAAAAGGTGGTAAAAACCACTTTTTTTGTTTTGAATTTCGTAAGCCATTTTTTTAAGGCCCCAGTCTTCTTTCGACACCATTTCTGCTCCTCTACTAGTAAGAAAATCTTCAAATTTGCTTACTGTTTCCTTTACCTGAACTTCAGATAAAACGGGATTTAAAATGAAAACAGTTTCATAATGATTCATAAATATATATTTATTTGTTATTTTGGGTGCAAAAGTAATCAATAATTCTTAGCAAACAAGAGTTATTTCATTTTATTCGATGTATGGTAAAAAAAATCGGCTCTATTAATTTTTTTTTAATAAAAAAGTAGTATGTTTACGTAGCCAAATCTAAAATACAAAATTATGAAACTAAACTGTGTCGTGGTGGATGATAGTTCTATCCAAAGAATGATTATCGCTAAGTTAGTTAATAATCATCAAAATTTACACTTAATTGGTGATTTTTCTAATGCTATCGAAGCAAGAAGTTGCATGTCTATTCATAATGTGGATTTAATTTTTCTTGATATCGAGATGCCTGTAATTAGTGGCTTTGATTTCTTGGATGGATTAAAAGTAAAACCGCAAATTATTTTCATCACTTCCAAGGCTGAATATGCCATGAAAGCTTTTGATTATGACGCTACCGATTACCTTCAAAAACCAATAGCAATCGATCGATTTAACGCATCGGTAAAAAGAGCTATTGATTTTCATTTGCTTAAAAAAGAGAATAAAGAAGAAGAAGGTGAACACATTTTCATAAAAAGCAACTTGAAAAAATTGAAAATTTTCACTTCAAAAATAAAATGGATTGAGGCATTTGGCGATTATGTGAGAGTAGTAACTGAGGAAGACAGCAATTTAGTGCTTTCTACAATGAAATCTTTTGAAAATGATTTGTCGAAAGAAAAATTTGTAAGAGTGCACAAATCCTACATTATCAACATAGATAAAGTAGAACGTTTTAACAGTAAATATGCTGAAATTGGAATGACAAAAATTCCGTTGAGCCGTCACAAAAAAGAAGATTTAGTTCGGGCATTATCATTTTCTTAATATCTCATCAATAGAAATCTACATTCAGAGTAACTTTTATAGCTCTGTACTGAGCAACAGCTTCAAAACTATTCAGCATTTTCTGAATAGTTTTTTTTGTGTTTCCGATAGATACATTTTGAGGAATTTTGATGATAATCGTACGGATATATTCATTTCTGATTCTGCTGATTGCCGGTTCTTCAGGTCCTAAAACCGGCATATTCAAGTTCTGGCTCATCACTTGGTACAACCACATGGAACCTTCCTTCAACTTATCATAATCACGCTGTTTCAAAGTCAGCTTTATGATTCTGAAATACGGAGGGTATTTATATATTTGACGGTCGTACAACTGTTCATTATACATTGCCAAATAATTATTATTAGTAACTTGTTGTATGGTATTGTGATTCGGATTATAGGTTTGTATGATTACTTTTCCTTGTTTTTCTGAACGCCCCGCTCTACCTGCAACTTGAGTCATCATTTGGAAACTTCTCTCAAAAGCCCTGAAATCAGGATGGTACAACATATTATCCGCATTCATGATTCCCACTAAACTAACGTTATCAAAATCCAATCCTTTAGCGAGCATTTGAGTTCCTACTAGAATATCCATTTCTCTATTCTTGAAACTATCAATGATTTTTTCGAAACCAAATTTTCCTCTGGTAGTATCCTGATCCATTCTCCCTATTTTTGAATTTGGAAAAATAGAAATCAGTTCTTGTTCGATTTGTTCCGTTCCAAAGCCTTTAGTAGTCAAATCAACGCTCGAACACGCGTGACAATGCGTAGGTTTTGCCATAGTGTACCCACAATAATGACAACGCAACTGATTTTTATGTTTGTGATACGTCAAACTCACATCACATTGCTGGCATTGTGGTACGTGACCGCAAGTGATACATTCTACAACTGGTGAATATCCTCTACGGTTTTGAAATAAAATTACCTGTTCTCCTAATGACAGTGCGTTTGTAATTTCTTCGATTAAAACATCGCTGAAATGTCCGGTCATTTTTTTACGAAAGTATTTGTCTTTCAAATCCACCAATTCGATATTGGGCATCATTACATTTCCAAATCGTTTCGTAATTTCGACCAGACCAAATTTATCTGATTTGGCATTAAAATACGTTTCTATACTTGGCGTAGCTGAACCTAAAAGTACTTTTGCCTTGTGCGAATGTGCCAAAACTATAGCAGCATCTCGTGCATGATATCTTGGAGCCGGATCTACTTGCTTGAAAGTTTGTTCGTGCTCCTCGTCTACAATTATGAATCCCAAATCATGAAATGGTAAAAACAAAGCCGACCTCGCTCCTATCACTACTTGCGCTTTCTCCGATTTTTGTAAGACTTGATTCCAAACTTCAATGCGCTCATTATTGTTGTATTTCGAATGAAAAATAGCCACTTTATTTCCGAAATACGCTCTTAAACGCCCCACTAATTGAGTCGTCAAAGCAATTTCCGGCAATAAATAAAGGATGTGTTTCCCGGTTACCAAATACTCTTCGATGAGTTTGATGTAAATCTCGGTCTTTCCGCTGGAAGTTACGCCATGAAACAAACACACTTCTTTTTGAGTAAAACTTTGTTTAATTTCCTCAAAAGCAGTTTGCTGATCCACACTTAATCGCAGTTCGCCTTCGTTAATTTTTCCATTGAAATTTACTCGGTCTTCTTGAAGAAAATAATCCTCGAATATTTCTTTTTCGATTAATGCTTTTACAATCGCAGCAGAAGAATTAGCTTCCTCAATTAGTTTTTTTACGGTTATGGGTTTAACTACGACTTGAGTCTTTTCAGTTGCATACAATTGAAAGTAACGCATCACGATTCCCTTTTGTTTGTTGGCATTTTTCAATGTTTCCAATAACTCACCCAAGCCTTGATTAGATTCATATTTAGGATGTAAACGTAAGTATCGAACTAACTTAGGTTTATAGCTTTCTTGAATTTCCTCCTGAAGTACCAATATATTCTTATCAACCAGTTTTTGGATAACAGGAAAAATATTTTTCTTGTTTAAAATAGCGATAATATCTTGGACTTTTAATGAACTTTGCTGCTGCAAGGCTTCATAAACCAGAAACTCATCATCAGAAAGAAGGCTGGTATCAATAAACGAATCGGTTTTTTGAGAAATAAGGGTTTCGCTTTCCAACAAAAGTGCGCTTGGCATAGCACCACGATACACATCCCCAATGGCACACATATAATAGGAAGCAATCCATTGCCAATGTGCAATTTGGATTTCTGTTACAATAGGCAATTCGTCCAGAATTTGGTGAATTTCCTTGGCTTCGTATAATGTGGGTTTGTTTTGATGAATTTCAATAACTAAAGCCGTATATATTTTGCTTTTTCCGAAAGGAACTGCCACCCGCATCCCTTTTTTGATGTAGTGAAACTCAGCTTCGGAAACACTATAAGTAAAGGTTTTGGCTAGGGAAAGTGGTAAAATTACTTCTACAAAATACATGTATTATCAATTAAGAGTTATGAGTTTTGAGTTATGTATATGTATTACTTGGAACTCATAACTCTTAATATTTTAATTATTTTAATTATTTTACTCTATTCCAGGTTTGGGTTCTTCCAAATAAAGCTACACCAATATACCCTCGAACATTCAGCTTATCATTCCCATCCAAAGCCATAAAGCATTTGTATAATTTACCAGAAGTAGGATCTAGAATTTTTCCTGAATTGTACTCTTTACCATCTTTTTTTAATCCTTTGATGATAACAAGTCCCATAACCGGTTTGTTTTTTTCTTCACCAGAACATGCCGTACACAAGCTTTTTTTCTTTTCGACATCAATGATATCAACGATTTTTCCATAAATTTTACCAGAACGCTCGTAGATTTCTACGATTGATTTAGCTTTTCCAGTTTCGTCATCGATAGTTTTCCATTTCCCAATAACGCTATTGGATTGTGCATAAAAAGTCATTGAAACTAATAATGCCAGACTCGTAATTGTATTTCTCATTTTTTTTTATTTAGCCCTGATAGTAGTGGAAATCCTTTTCTTTTTTTCTTTAAAAAAGAAAAGATTGTAACGAATAGCAGGAAATAGCTTCTAATTTTGAAACCATTTAGATTTAATAATTTACTCTTTTTTAGCTTTTAATTTATTTACTGTTGCATTCAATTCAAAACCCAACAATAATATCATACAGTTGATCCAAATATAAAACATCAAGATCAATAAAGTTCCTATTGAACCGTATAATTCATTGTATTGTGAAAATTTTGTGACCCAGATTCCAAAAAAATACGAGTCCAAAATAATCAAAATAGTAGTAAAAACGGATCCTATAGAGATGAAAGCTCTGTTTTTGTCGTGTTTTGTACCAAACTTGAAAAGTATGGATGTAGTCATCAAAATCATCAAAATAACAAAAGCATATCGTCCGATAACAATCAGTTGAATCTGGTCACTAAATACTGTTTTCTGTATCAAAACTTCAAAAACAACGATTATTGCAACGGTCACTAATAACAATAACGACAATAATAATGACATTCCCAATGCGACTAAATATTGCCGAATAAAACCCCTTTTTATAAGGACGTGGCGAGAGGTTTCAAAGCCTCCAAGAATGCCATTTAATCCATTTGCCATAAGAAAAATAGACAATATAAAACCGGAAGACAACAGTCCGGAATCACTATTATTCAGAATATCGCTGATGATTTTGTAAATAGCATCGTAGGTATTTGGCGGCACTCCGTCCTTGACAAACATCAAAAAATCTTCCTGAAAACCTACAATAGGAATAAATGGAATTAGATTTAATATAAAAAGTGCAAAAGGAAATAATGCCATAAAAAAACTAAATGCAATGGCACTGGCATGGTACGTTAGCGCACTTTCGACTATTCCTAAGCCATATATTTCCATTAAATCATACAAAGACAAGCCTTCTAACCAAGGAAGTTTTATCTTTTTTAAACCAAACATAAGATTCCGTACAATTGGAATTCTTCGTAGTTTCAATTCAATTTCTTTACTCATAATGCTTTCAAGCTCAAATCCATGTTATAAACGGAATGTGTCAATGCGCCCGAAGAAATATAATCTACACCACATTCCGCATAATTACGAATCGTGTTTTCATTAATATTCCCGGAAGACTCTGTTTGGCATTTATCTCCAATTAAAGCTACTGCTTTTCTGGTATCCTCAAAATTGAAGTTGTCTATTAAAATCCTGAAAACACCCTCGCTCTGCAGAATTTCTTTGATTTCATCCAAATTTCTGGCTTCAACAATAATTTTTAGATCCAGATTATTTTCTTTAAGATATGCTTTTGTTTTGGCTATAGCCAAAGTGATTCCACCCGCAAAATCATTGTGGTTATCCTTAAGCATTATCATGTCATACAACGCAAAACGATGGTTTTCGCCACCGCCAATTTTGACAGCCCATTTCTCACATGCTCGAAAACCTGGAGTTGTTTTACGGGTGTCAAGAATTTTAGTAGTTGTTCCCTCTAATAAACGAACATATTCCTTGGTTTTAGTTGCAATAGCTGACATTCTTTGCATTGAATTCAAAACTACGCGTTCTGATTTCAAAATAGATTGCGAACTTCCTGATACATGAAATACGATGTCCCCTTTTTTTACCGGAGTTCCGTCCTGAATAAAAGTTTCAATTTGCAAATTAGGATCTACATATTCAAAAACCATTTTAGCAAAAGCTACGCCGGCAATAATGCCATCTTCTTTGACCAATAATTTTGCTTTTCCAGTTGCTGTAGCCGGAATACAAGCTAATGAACTGTAATCGCCAGGCCCCACATCCTCCCGAATGGCATTTTGTATTAGTATGTCTAACTCGTTTTTAAACTGTATATCGCTAATCATTTTATAGGAAATTTATAGAATGCTAAAGTAATGTATATTTTGTGGAATTGAAAATTTGTAGGTCGGGTTCTTTAGAAAAAAGATACAATTGAATCTGCTACTTCTATAAAATATACCCTGCTTAGCAGAGTAATTGTATGCAGTTGCAACCTTGAATTTTATAATCAACGCATTAAAAAATTCAGTATTGTGCAGATATTCAATTCAAACTTTAGAATCCTATTTTTTTTTAGTGCAATCCTATTTAAAATCTTATATTTGGATTTAGTAATTAAAACACTGTTTATGAAATCTTTTTTAAGTTTACTTTTTGTAACCTCGCTGCTTTTAACCTCTTGTAAAAAGGAAGCAGAAACCCAAAATACCACTCCAACAAACGTTGTTCCTTTTACGGAAGTTGGCAGACAAATGAAAACTGAAGCTGCTACAGCAATCCAGCCACAAAATTCAACTGCACAGCCAACAACCACTGCCGCTGGTGCAAATCCAGCTCATGGTCAGCCCGGTCATCGTTGTGATATCGCTGTTGGAGCGCCTTTAAATTCTCCTGTTGCCGCAACAGCTCCAGCAACTTCTCAACAAAACACTGCGGTTCCTGCTAATACAGTAACGACCGCACCAGCAGAAACTACACCTACTGCGGAAGGAATGAATCCACCACACGGACAAACGAATCACCGCTGTGATATTGCTGTTGGTGCTCCGTTACCAAAATAGGTGTTGAAAATTTCCCAAAATAAAACTGGCGTAAACCATCATAAGTTCATGCCAGTTTTAGTATTTATAGTTACCCAATTTTTCGTTTAGCCAAATGAAATAAAACACATCGTTTCACCTATTTTCGGAAACAACAAACTCAAAACCAACATTATGAAACCATTTTTAATTTTTGATTTTAATTTAAAAAGTGATTTACTCAATTGGAAAATTGTAAATGATGCTGTGATGGGCGGAATGTCAGAAAGCAAATTCTATCTGAATCCAAATGGAGAGGGAACTTTTGAAGGCAAAGTTTCTTTAGAAAATAATGGAGGATTTTGCGCCGTAAAATATAATTTTGAGCTGCTAATTTTAAAAGATGCTACACATTTTTGCATTCGGATTAAAGGAGACGATAAACAATATCAATTCAGAGTAAAGACCCATCGAACTGATTCCCATTCATATGTGTTTCCTTTTCAAACTACCACAGATTGGCAAACGATTGAAATTCCAATAACGGAATTGTATCCAGCTTTTCGAGGGCAAAAATTAAATCAGCCTAATTATGACGGATCTAATTTAGAAGAAATTACATTCTTGATAGGCAATAAAAAAGAGGAAACGTTTCGATTGCTAATTGATAGCATTGAGGTCAAATAAATCACGAATTTTAAAATAAAAGCAAAAAAAATAACTGAAAATCAATTATTTAGAAATACGTTTTAAAATAAATTGTAAATTTGTTAATAAATAATTTCACAATGATACGAGAAGCGATAATAGAACGAACCATTCAAATCATTAATCAACTCCCAGAAGATAAAGCGCTGGAAATAGCTGATTTTGCTGATTTTATTATCAAAAAATACGAAGAACAATTATTAACAGACAACATTCAAAAAGTTGTAGTTGAGAGTGAAGCTTTTAATTTTTTAAATGAAGAAGATAGCATTTATTCAGTATCGGATTTGAAAGAACGATACTAATGAAAAAAGGCAATATCATTCTGATTCCATTTCCTTTCACAGACTTATCAGGTAAAAAATTACATCCGGCTGTAATTTTGATAGCAACGGATTATGATCTTACAGTTAGTTTTATAACTACACAACTAAAATGGAAGGAGAATACTGATCTTGAACTTTTACCTACTAATTTAAATGGTATCAAAATGTCTTCTTTGATTCGATTATCCAAAATTGCAACTATTGACCGATCATTAGCAATTGGAAAATTAGGCGAACTTCATCAGAACGAGATAATTGATTTAAACAATAAACTGAAAATAATCTTTCAGCTTGAATAAAAGGAAATTTGTTTTTTGTACAATCCCATTCAAAGAAAAAGACAAATTGAAACTGTTAATTTTTCTATCTTTGAGCCTCTGAAATCCAACAAAAATGAATATTAAATTAATTGCTATCGGTAAAACCGATAACAAAGCCTTACAATCTTTAATAGACGATTATACCAAACGTTTGTCTTTTTATATCAAGTTCGATTTGGATATAATCCCTGATATCAAGAACGTAAAAAACTTATCTGAAAGTCAACAAAAAGAGAAAGAAGGCGAATTGATTTTGGCAAAAATTACACCGACAGACCAGCTTATTTTGTTGGACGAAAACGGAAAAAACTTTTCCAGTGTAGGTTTTTCAGAAGAATTACAAAAGAAAATGAACTCCGGAGTGAAGACTTTAGTTTTCGTTATTGGCGGTCCTTACGGATTTTCTGAAACGGTCTATAGCAAGGCACAAGGAAAAATATCGTTATCTCTAATGACTTTTTCGCATCAAATGGTACGATTATTTTTTATCGAACAGTTGTATCGTGGCTTTACGATTTTAAGAAACGAACCTTATCATCACCAATAAAATTAAGTATTCGGAAATCAGTCTCAGTTTTCAGTTAATTTGATTAAAAAATAAACTCTTCCTGTTTTACATTAAATTCCAACGATGGCAACTTTAAACTATTAATGAAAATTTTGTTTTGAATGTAACTTCCAAAAGTTGTGTTTTTATCAAAGCAAAAAACATATTGGACAGCTTTATCATTTGGTATTTTATCCAAATAGGTTTGCAACTCTTCTTGTTTTACTATAATATCATCCACTAAAACTTCATTATTTTTGGTAAAAAATACAACAACTCCTGACTTTGGTTTTTCTAGTTTGTAATACACATTAGTAAAAGGAATAAAGGCTAAGTTTTTCCCAATCGTATCAGCGTAGGAATAATAATTTTCGGCCTTTTCATTCTTGTGTGCTTTTTCTTCCCGCTTCTTTTGTTGCAACTTCATGATTTCCGGAATTGCAAGTCGTAATGGCAAACGTTTGTCAATACTTAGAATCCAATTGGTTGAAATAATACTGTTTTTACGGTTTACTTCTGCTAAGGTATCTTTTCCTTTTGTTCTGAAAAAAATATAAATTGGCGAAAGATCATCTACACTTTTGACAATTGTAGTGTTGGCTTTTGGCAGTAAAATATCTTCCTTGTTTCCACAAGAAAACAGAGTAAAAAGAACAATCAGAGTAAAATATTTCATCTTTATAAATTGATTTTATTGAATAATTTAATGCATTCCATGGTTTCTTTTACATCATGAACACGAAGGATTTTTGCTCCTTTTGTCAATGCCAAAGTATTCAAAACCGTAGTTCCATTTAACGCATTTTCAATTGTGGTTTCTAGCGTTTTATAAATCATGGATTTTCTGGAAATCCCAACAAGAAGTGGTAATTCCAGTATGTTAAATAATTCCATTTTTTTAAAAACTTCGTAATTTTGATTTATTGTTTTGGCAAAGCCAAAGCCCGGATCGATTATTAAATCATTGATCCCAAAACTTCGAGCCTTAGCCACTTTCTCCGAAAAATAGAATAACATTTCTTTTACAATATCATCATACTCCGTTAGCGTTTGCATCGTTTGCGGGTTTCCTCGCATGTGCATCATAATATAAGGAACATTATATTTTGCAATTATCTCAAACATTTTTTCGTCTAAATTTCCGGCTGCAATATCGTTGATGATAGCCGCGCCGCTTTCAATTGAAGCTTTAGCTACTTCACTTCTAAAGGTGTCAATCGAAATTATCGTTTCTGGAAAATGTTTTAAAATCAAATCTACAACTGGAACAATTCTCGAAATTTCTTCTTGTTCCGAGACAAATTCTGCATTTGGTTTACTGGAATAAGCGCCAATATCTATAAAAGTTGCACCATCAAGGAGCATTTTTTCAACTTGAGAAAGTATTTCTATTTCATTTTTATACTTTCCACCATCAAAAAAAGAGTTGGGTGTCACATTCAAAATCCCCATTACTTTGGGAGTTGATAAGTCAACAAGTAATCCTTTGCAGTTAATAGTCATTTTTTTAGTATTCAGTGTTCAGTGTTCAGTTTCAGACAACAATTATCAAAACCACTGCATTCTGCATTCAAACATTATATTCTGTTTGTGGTTAAGAGTCTTTGTACTTTGTACTTCAATCTTAATTCTTTACTTTTGAAAAAATTTCAAGACAAATATACACCAATAATGAAGAATACTTCAAAGGAATATGATACGGTGATTGCGACTTGTCGTGCACTGTTTATCAACAAAATGAAAGATTACGGATGTGCTTGGCGCATTTTAAGATTGCCTTCATTGACGGATCAAATCTACATAAAAGCCCAAAGAATTAGAAGCCTGCAGGAAAATGAAGTTCGTAAAATTGATGAAGATGAAACAGGAGAATTCATCGGAATTATCAATTATTCTATCATGGCATTAATTCAATTGGAATTAGGAGTAGTGGATCAACCTGATTTAGACGTTGTAAAAGCCACTGAATTATACGATGCCAAAGTCAAACTCACCAAAGATTTAATGGAAGATAAAAATCATGATTATGGGGAAGCTTGGCGCGAAATGCGTGTGAGTTCACTGACCGATTTAATTTTACAAAAACTACTTCGTGTCAAACAAATTGAAGACAATAAAGGAAAAACATTAGTTTCTGAAGGAATCGACGCTAATTATCAGGATATGATAAATTACTCCGTTTTTGCGTTGATTCTAATGGGTTTTGGAAATAAATAATAAAAGCAATAACTAAAAATGAAAAATATAATTACTCAATTTTCTAGAATTTTCGTTGGAATCCTATTCATTATTTCCGGATTAATCAAGCTGAATGACCCAATTGGGTTCTCTTATAAATTAGCGGAATATTTCAGCGAACCTGTTTTCAACATGCCATTTTTTGTTCCGTTTGCATTAGGAATCGCTTTGTTTTTAGTAATTCTTGAAGTAGTTCTAGGTATTATGTTACTCATTGGTTACAAGACCAAATTCACTATTTGGAGTTTACTAATCCTGATTGTATTGTTTACTTTTCTAACTTTTTATTCTGCTTATTTTAATGTGGTAAAAGACTGTGGTTGTTTTGGAGACGCTTTGAAACTAACACCATGGCAATCGTTTACTAAGGATATCGTTTTACTCTTCTTTATTCTGATATTATTTTTCAATCAAAAATTGGTAAAACCGTTGTTTAGCAACAACGTACAAAACATAGTCATTTACGCCAGTATCGTTTTGTCATCATTAATGGGAGTTTGGGTTTTAAACCATTTGCCAATAATCGATTTCAGACCTTATAAAGTAGGAAACAATATTCAAAAAGGAATGCGAATTCCTGACGGAGCAGAAAAATCTGTGGTAGAAATGGTCTTTATTTACAAAGTTGGCGGTGTCGATAAAGAATTTACCGAAAAAGATTTGATGGCAATTCCTGAAGGCGCTGTATTTGTTGACCGAAAAGACAAAGTGATCACAGAAGGTTACGTTCCTCCTATTCATGATTTTACAATGGAAAAAGACGGATCTGATTATAAAGAAGAATTTTTAGAAGCACCAAAATTGATGTTGATAACCGCTTACGATTTAACAAAAGCGGATCACAGTGGAATGGCAAAATTAGAAAAACTGAATCAAGAAGCTAAAGCAAAAGGATATCAAGTGATTGCAATGACAGCCTCTTCACCCGAAGAAATAGCTGCTGCAAAAAAACAATTTGGTTTAACATTTGACTTCTATTTTTGCGATGCCATAACCGTAAAAACCATCGAAAGAGCCAATCCAAGTATTGTTTTGATTGAAAAAGGAACAATAAAACAAAAAGTTCATCACAATGATATTGCAGATTTAAAATTCTAAATAAACTATAAAAACTATAAAGTCGTAGAGTCCGAAACAGGAAACTTTACGGCTTTTTTGTTTAAAAGAATGGCAAGTTCTATTCCGAAAAATCACTAAGTCAAAATCATTAGATTATTTTTAAACTATAACGATATTGCTTTATCATTTTCGGATAATGCTTTCAAAATTTCTTATTCTGTATAACGCATTCAAATTGTTTGATTAACTTTGTTAAAAACAATACTAAAATGAAAAAAATATTTGCTTTATTAATTGCGTTTGCAACATTCTCTTGCACATCAAATGCACAAAAAACTAAATTCTCAAAAGAAGCTTTATCAGAAACCCTTTTAGCCACTGATGGAAGTCAAGTTGCTTTTAAGGATATTTTGAAACAGTACAAAGGAAAAACATTAGTAATTGAAGTTTGGGCTTCTTGGTGTGGTGATTGTGTAAAAGCAATGCCTAAACTAAAAGAATTACAGGCTAACCATCCTGATGTTGCTTACTTGTTTATTTCAATGGATAAAACTGCTGATAAATGGAAAGCTGGAATTGAAAAACATCAATTAAATGGTGGACATTTCATGGCAAATGACCAAATGAAAGGTGTATTTGCAAAAGCTGTAGATGTGGATTGGATTCCAAGATACATCATCGTAGACAAAACTGGAAAAATAGTATTGTACCGCGCTATTGAAACAGATTTTGAGAAAATTAATGAAACCTTACTAAGTTTGAGATAATTATTTTAACTATTATTTTTCAAACCATTATAAAATTAAAACCAAAAACTAAATATAACACAACGAAAATGAGAAAGAAGATTGTTGCAGGAAATTGGAAAATGCATAAAAATGCAGAACAAACTGAAGATTTATTAAATGAACTAATAGCAAAAATACCAACAGACACTACTGTGCAGGTTATTGTAGCTCCTACTTTTGTGAACTTAGCGTCTGCTGTAGATCATTTAGAGTTTACTAATATTGATGTTGCTGCACAAAACGTTCATCAAGCCGAAGGTGGCGCTTTCACTGGTGAAATCTCAGCAGATATGTTAAAAAGTGTTGGTGTAGATATCGTAATTTTAGGACATTCAGAGCGCAGATCGATATTTCATGAAACAGATGCTTTGATTGCTAGCAAGGTAAATACAGCTTTGGAACATGATATGAGAGTTATTTTTTGTTTTGGAGAAGAATTAAAAGATCGCCAAACAAAAAATCATTTTAATGTGGTAGAAAACCAATTGCGAGATGGATTATTTCATATTGAAGCAAAGGACTGGGATAATATTGTTTTAGCTTATGAGCCAGTTTGGGCAATAGGAACTGGAGAAACAGCTTCTCCGGAACAAGCACAAGAAATGCATGAATTTATTAGAGAAACTGTTCGTAAAGCTTTTGGAGGCGATATTGCTGATAACGTATCTATTCTTTATGGAGGAAGCGTGAAGCCTGATAATGCAAAAGAAA
This sequence comes from Flavobacterium psychrolimnae, assembly GCF_003312425.1. Lineage (GTDB taxonomy): Bacteria > Bacteroidota > Bacteroidia > Flavobacteriales > Flavobacteriaceae > Flavobacterium > Flavobacterium psychrolimnae. The sequence continues at coordinate 154,818 of NZ_QNUX01000005.1, forward strand.
TATTCTCGAAACCTGATGTAGACGGTGGTCTTATTGGTGGTGCTGCATTAAAAGCTGATGATTTTGTAGCAATTATAAATGCAATATAAATTTCATTTTCAGATAGTATAAAAAAAGCGGTGATTTATTTTCACCGCTTTTTTTTTAAATACCTATTTCTACCTGAAAACGTAAATACCAATTATTCTTAGTACTTCCGTCGAAATAATTTAAAGTATCAAAAGTCAATTCGCTTTGCAGCTTAAAAGTATGTTCCCAAATATATTTGGTTAAACCAACAGTGTATTGTTTAGAATTTGGAGCCAAAGTCCTAATATCTTCTCCTACTTTTTGAGTAGAATACCTTCCTATAATCTCATAATTTGAAGGAAAGTTATAACTCAACTGATGATCAAATCCGTTACCTACATAAGCATAATTAGATTGTGTAATGTCATCTGGATTAATGGTAACAGCATTCCTGGAAGTAGTTCTTGACATGTAACTTGACATGGCAGCCCATCCGTTGTATTTCAACATAGCATCCAGCATCACTGATTTCATAGTTCGCTCCTCAAACAAATCATTTCCTAATTGTCCTTGCGTTCTCTTGGCATGATTATTTTGCTGAAAAGCTCCGGAAAGCAGTAGTTTTGGTTTTTTTTCTCTTACAATATCACCTTCAAAATAAGTCCCGTCCCTAGAAAAAGCTCCAAAGGGTAATAACTCCACTTTTCCGGTTACAGCAACTCCTGCATCAGCATTTCCTGTTATATTACGTCCTTCACCTGTTGAAACAGCCGTTTTGAAATTATAGGAGAATTTATCTTGAAATTCATTCATATTATGAACTTGGAAACCAAAATCCCTATCAATTGTAAATCTGGCGTTATTAATTGAGCGATCCGTTAATTGAAGACCACCTGAAGAATTTACACGTTGACGGTTTCCTGGTAATTTTGTTTGCCCAAAACTGATATTCCAATGTTTATTAGGTCTGTAAAAAACAACCGCATCACGAATAATATTAATATTTTCTCCTTCTTGAATTTCTCCCACATCGCCCGGGGCAAATGATAATTGGACTGCATATAAAAATTTTGGTGAACCCACATATCCGTCAAATCGCAAACGCAAACGTCTGATTTGTCCATCATAAACGCCATCTTCACCTTCATTTTCAGTATAAGTAACTCTGTTTTGCATTCGAAACCGAATATTTAATTGGTATAAACTGTCTGGAGAAGTAATTCCAATCCCTTTACCAAAACTGTAATAAGGAAGTGCAGATAATTTTAAGTCATTATCTTGTTTATTTTGCTTTATAGTAACTTGAGCATTACCGGCAATACTGAGCAGAAAAACAAAAAATAAAATGATTTTTTTCATTGTGTAGTTGTGTGTTAGTGCTACAAATGTAAAATAAAATTTGATTTACAAATGCCGTTTAAATAGTGATTGTTACCTTTGCAAAAAAAATAAGCATGTCAAACATATATATTGGGTACCATTTTACTATTGAGCCTAAAGAACTAGGTTCTGAAATATTAATCGCAGAACTGGGAGAAAGAGCATTTGAGAGTTTTACGGAAACTGAAACTGGGATTTCAGCTTTTGTACAAAAGGATTTATGGGATGAAATGATTCTTGATGACATTCATATTTTACAATCAGATGAATTTACTATCGATTATACATTTGAAGAAATCGAACAGGTAAACTGGAATGAAGAATGGGAAAAGAATTTTGAAGCAATCGATGTAGATGGAAATTGTCATGTACGCGCCCCTTTTCACCCAAAAACAGATGCCGAATTTGATATTGTCATCGAACCAAAAATGAGTTTTGGAACAGGTCACCACGAGACAACCCACATGATGATTCAGCATTTATTAGAAATAGATGTTACCGGAATGAAAACACTGGATATGGGCTGCGGAACTGCCATTTTAGCAATACTTGCCGAGATGAAAGGAGCCCAACCAATTGACGCCATTGATATTGATAACTGGTGTTATTTGAATTCAATTGAAAATGCACAACGCAATAATTGTAAACACATAACAGTTTATGAAGGTGAAGCAGCATTATTAGAAGGCAAAAAATACGATTTGATTATTGCCAACATAAACAGAAACATTTTGTTGAACGATATGCAAAGTTATGTAGACAGTTTAAATCCTAATGGAACGCTACTTTTAAGCGGTTTCTATCAGGAAGACATCCCTTTTATAGATGCTTCTTGTACTGAAAAAGGATTAACGTATGTTAAAAAATTTGAAAGAAACAATTGGGTGTCTTTAAAATATGTAAATTAGTAGTACTATTTTTTATTAATTACGAAAGTACAAAAACCTACAAAATGAGTACTAAAGAAAAAGTAAGAGAAAGAGTAAGTGTAAAAGAATCAATTAGTTTAGACAATGAAATAGTCGTTTACAACGATGATGTAAACACTTTTGACCATGTCATTGAAACTTTCATTCGCGTTTGTGATCACACTCCGGAACAAGCAGAACAATGTTCATTAATTGTACATTACAACGGAAAGTGTACCGTAAAAACGGGTCCTTATGATAAATTAAAACCGCAATGCACTCAATTATTACAAGCAGGATTAAATGCGGAGATAATTTAAGTACAGTAAAAACTTCCACTAGAAATAAATTACTGTGAATAATTCAAAAACATTCTCTTTTATTCTATATTTGAATAATAAAAAGTGTTTTTATGGAAGAATACGGTAAACTTTTAGTTTTTGCAATGCCCATATTTTTGATATTGATTATCATCGAGAAAATATATGGGCATTACAAAGGGGAAGATACTTCACCTAATATGGATTCTGTTTCCAGCGTAAGTTCTGGAATGGTAAATTCCCTAAAAGATGTTTTAGGACTTAGCATCACGCTTGTTTCTTACGATTGGATTGCCTCTAAAATAGCTTTATTTGATCTTGAAGCTACTTTTTTCACCTACTTTATTGGATTTATCGCGATAGATTTTTATGGCTACTGGAGTCATCGTTTGTCGCATCAAATTAATTTTTTATGGAACAAACACGCGATTCATCACAGTAGTGAGGAATTCAATTTGGCCTGTGCCCTACGCCAACCCGTTTCCAGTTTTGTCAATCTGTTTACCTTTTTATTGATTCCAGCAGCTCTTTTAGGAGTTCCCTCCAAAGTGATTGCAATAACACTTCCTATTCATTTATTCCTCCAATTCTGGTATCATACCAAGCACATTAAGAAAATTGGTTTTCTGGAACACATACTCGTTTCTCCCTCCCATCATAGGGTTCATCATGCCATAAATCCTGAATACATGGACAAAAATCATTCACAAATATTCATTATTTGGGATAAATTGTTTGGCACTTTTCAAGCGGAATTAGAAGCTGTTCCTCCTGTTTTTGGAATCACAAGACCAGCAAGAACCTGGAATCCAATTCGGATTAATTTTCAACATTTATGGCTGCTGATTACAGATGCTTGGCGTGCCGAAAACTGGAAAGACAAATTTACTATTTGGTTTAAACCAACAGGCTGGCGTCCAGAAAATTTTGAAGAAAGATATCCCGTTACAAAAATCACCAATGTTTATGATTTTGAAAAATACGGCGTCCAACATTCTAAAAAACTGATGTACTGGTCTTTATTTCAAGCAATAATTACGTTATTACTTATTAGTTACCTTTACAATTCAATCGCGTTAATAGGTTTGCCAAATGTTTTTATTTACGGAGCATTCATCTTCCTGACCGTTTACAGTTACACTGAACTGATGGACACCCGAAAAATTTCTGTGTTTTGGGAAAGTATCCGGTTTGTATTTGGAATTGGGCTAATTTTCTATTTTGGAGATTGGTTTGGGATGAATCAACTCTTTCCTTTTGCGAGTTATATTATAGGCGGTTATCTCCTGTTATCGTTGGCTGTAACGGTATATTTTGTCACCATTAATTTTGAAAAAGAAACAATGATTGTAGCTCAATCTTAAAAATAAAAAATGAAAAGCAACATAATATTAAAGAGTTTCATCGGGTTTAGTCTAGTCTATCTTTTGATAATTCTTTTTGGAAAAGAAGAAATCGCCTGGTTTCTGAAACCGTTTTTATTGCCGTTTTTAATTCTGGCAGTTTATGTACATGAAAGATTCATCACCAAAAAAGTTCTTTTGACAGCTTTGACTTTGTCGTGGATTGGTGATATTATTTTGATGTTTACTGATAAAGGAGAATTATATTTTATTGCAGGATTGATTGCTTTTTTACTTTCGCATATTTTTTATATCATACTTTTTAGCAAACAATTAAAGATTTATTTAAAGAAAAGTAAAATCATTTTCTGGATAGGAGTTACAGCAATTGCCTTTTATTTAATTGTAATGATGCTGATTTTGTTACCAAGTTTGGGTGACCTAAAAATTCCGGTTTTTGTTTACGCGCTGACAATTTCAATTATGTTGTTATTTGCATTGAAAGGCTTTATGAATTGGCATAAACCTGCCAGCATATACATTTTAATTGGCGCTATCGTTTTTGTAGCATCTGACAGTATTTTGGCCTTTGATAAATTTTATGCACTGTTGCAATACAGTTCCTTCCTGATTATGGCAACTTATTTACTTGCGCAATATTTGATTGTTATTGGTATTTTGAAATTAAACAAAAAAAAGTAGCATTTCCATGAGAAAATGCTACATTGAGATCAGATGTTTTTCGATTAATGAGGTAATTTATTTTTCAATAACCCATATAAATAAGTTCCCAAAAGAGCTCCGAAAAGCACTATAATAATAGTCCAAAAACCTGCACCAAGTAAGATGAATATTGGTCCCGGACAAGAACCAACCAATGCCCAACCTAAACCAAAAAACAATCCGCCAATCCAGTAACGTGCAGATCCTTTTTCTTTATCCGGAATTTCTATAGATTCTCCTTTGATGTCTTTGATTTTATTTCTTTTTATGATTTGAATCCCAATAATTCCTGTCAAGATAGCCACAGAAATAATTCCGTACATGTGAAACGACTGAAATTGGAACATTTCATAAATGCGATACCAAGAAACGGCCTCTGATTTGGTCAAGACAATTCCGAAAACAAATCCAACCAATAGATATTTTAGTATATTTTTCATGCTTTTTATTTTAAATTTTAAATGATGATTGCTTGCCTAATTTACAATTAATGGCAATAAAAAATGCGCCATAATCAGTCCACCGATGAAGAATCCAATTACCGCTTTCAAAGAAGGAATTTGTAAATTACTCAACCCAGAAATGGCATGTCCAGAAGTACAACCACCAGCATAACGAGAGCCAAAACCAATCAAAACACCGCCAATAAGCAGTATTAAAATACTTTTTGGAGATTCTAAAATAGCTGTTCCAAAAAGAGCATCCGGCATTAATTTTCCGTTTGGAGCATCAATACCCAGTGTCGTTAATTGCTCAATTGTTTCAGGATTAATGTCCACATTTGAAGCATCACTCATAAAATGAACAGCAACAAAACCACCAAGCATAGCACCAAGAACGACTACTAAATTCCAACGTTGCGCTTTCCAGTCAAAATCAAAAAAAGCGACTCGTTTTCCTAAACCGGCCATCGAACAAAGCGAACGCAAATTAGAAGACATCCCGAAAGACTTTCCAAAATATATAAGTGCTAACATAATCAAGCCGATTAAAAAACCTGAAACGTACCAAGACCATGTTTGAAAAATAATATCCATATTGTTTTTTTGTGCAAAGATAAGAAGCATTTTATGAGATAGTAAGAGAAATTATAAAATCAGTAAAAAACGGCTCCAAATTACTGCTGAAACTCGCATTAGGTCTAAACTTCTGTATATATTTGTACCTCTGTAATTACTTGGTATTGTAATTGCAATCTGAATTATACCGCTATATTCTAAAATGAAAAGTATTTAATTTTAAACATATAAGTCATTTAAGCTAAAAAGGTTGTTTGTCAAATTAGAGTTAAAAGCAATATAAGTTAAAAATATTCTTTGTAAGATTGAATGACTTTGCTTAAATGAACTACTGACTATACTTGATTTTATTCAAATTAAAAACTTATATGTCTTACATGTTTAAAAAAATGTATTCAATTAAATACAGTTATTTGTAGAATTAAGTGAATTTTGACCTTATAAATTTATTTTAAATATGAAAAAATCGATCCTTTTTATTGCTTTACTAATTAGTATGGCTTCTTGCTCCAGTACACAATCTACTCTGAAAAACACAGATGATAAAGCGCCAAATCTTACTCTTTCAAAAGACAATACTTTTGTGATTACTGAATACAGTAAAGACAAAAAATATGGTTACGATAAAGATTATCCAATCAATATTTTCTTTAACAACACTAAAAACGAAACAATCAATCAAGGTCGGTTTTTGAATGCGTTGGCGGGACCTAATGGTGAAAAAATTACGTTTACCAAATTAGAAAGCTGTTGTCCGTTTCCAACAAAAAGAAGTGAACTTGGCGCTGGATTTTTAGAGGTATTTGAAATAAAGTGGGCTGGGCAAAAAAAGCCAGTACTACTCTACTTAAACATCTATGAAAAAGGAGTTTTGATGGTTCCAGTGGGACTTACATTGAAAAAATAATCACTTTAAAATCCCATAACATCCATGTTTACCAATTCCCTAGCCCCGATGGAAGTGGAAATCCTCCCGTTTTTCAGGGAGATTGTAATCTCGTCCTAATGACGAGACAGGAAACAGCTCCTAAAAAAAAGTTAATGCCTCAAATTATTTGGAAATCGTAAATCGTAAATCGTAAATCATAACTACCTTTGCACCTTTAAAAAATCATACTATGAACCTACAACATATTCCACAAATTAAATATACTGATAGTGGTAATTTCTTTCTGCTAGCTGGGCCGTGCGCCATTGAAGGGGAAGAAATGGCAATGCGAATTGCCGAAAAACTAGTTGGTATTACTGATAATTTACAAATCCCTTTCGTTTTTAAGGGTTCGTTCAAGAAAGCAAATCGCTCTAGAATTGACAGTTTTTCAGGAATTGGAGATGAAAAAGCATTGAAAATTTTAAGAAAAGTTTCAGAGACTTTTCACGTTCCAACTGTTACGGATATTCATACGAATGAAGATGCTGATATGGCTGCTCAATATGTTGATGTGTTGCAAATCCCTGCTTTTTTAGTGCGCCAAACTGATTTAGTCGTGGCTGCTGCCAACACCGGAAAAGTGGTCAACTTGAAAAAAGGACAATTTATGAGTCCGGAAAGTATGAAACATGCAGTTCAAAAAGTATTGGATTGTCACAATGAAAACGTGATGGTTACGGATAGAGGAACGATGTTTGGCTACCAAGATATGATTGTTGATTTTAGAGGAATACCTACCATGCAACAATATGCTACCACTATTCTTGATGTTACGCACTCGCTGCAACAACCCAACCAAACGGCTGGTGTAACTGGAGGAAGACCAGATATGATTGAAACTATTGCCAAAGCTGGTATTGCTGTAGGCGTAGATGGAATTTTTATTGAAACCCATTTTGATCCTGCAAATGCAAAAAGCGATGGTGCAAATATGTTGCATTTAGATTATTTCGAATCCTTAATGACTAATTTAGTTGCCATTAGAAAAACAATTAATACATTTTAAATTTAGGCCCCAAATTCATTGAAACATTTTTTATTATATTCCGCATTCCTTATTATTTTATTTACCAATAACACAATTGCACAGGAAACTACAGAAATTCAAAATAAATATACCACTCATAACAAAGGGAAATTTTTTATTTCATGGGGAGGAAACAGAGACAGTTACTCCAAATCAGACATCACTTTTCGAGGTAAAGATTACAACTTTACCTTAGAAAATGTTCCAGCGCATGACAAACCAAAAGGTTGGCATGTTGATTATATTAATCCATCCAGAATGACTATTCCTCAAACTAATTTTAGAATGGGATATTTTGTAAGCGATCATTATAGTGTGGCTATTGGTGTGGATCACATGAAATATGTCATGGCTCAAAACAAAGCTGTGGACATCAATGGCTATTATCCAAATCCTGGATCTTACGATGAGCTATTAGCCAATAATCAAGTGCTTTTGACTGAAGAGTTTCTGAAATATGAGCATACCGATGGTTTGAATTATGTGAATACTGAGTTTTCAAGACATGATGATATATCGTCATTATTCAAAATTGAAAATACTGATAAAATTCAAGTCAATTTAACTGAGGGAGTTGGTTTTGGTCTTTTGTATCCAAAAACGAACACAACCTTGTTAGGAAAAGAACGTCATGATGATTTTCATGTTTCCGGTTTTGGAACTTCTTTGAAAGCTGGACTGAATGTTACTTTTTTCAAACACTTTTATATTCAAGGAGAACTTAAAGGAGGTTATATCAACATGCAAGATATACGAACTACACAAAGTACCGAAGATAGTGCCTCACAAGATTTTTTCTTTTTTCAGAGAATAATTGCCTTCGGAGGAATTTTTAGAATTTAATTTATCCTCTATCAAAAATTAAATAAGCTGTCATTTATGATAGCTTTTTTTGTGAATTTGATTTTAAAAAAAATCAAATTCTATAAAATTAACAACTGTTTGATTATTTGATTTTTTTCCTTTTTTTTAAATTTTAATTAGTTAAATTTATCCATCGAATTTACTTGTTTCAAATTACTTAATTTTAATACAATATAATTCCTTAAAATTATAAATGACCAAAAACAACACCACTATATCTTCTTTAAAAACAGACTATCACTTTGATAATTTTTTTAATATCTCAGCTGATTTTATATGTATTGCAGGATTTGATGGCTTTTTTAAAAGAATAAATCCGGCTGTTTCAAAATTATTAGGTTTTACGGAAGAGGAATTATATTCTCGACCAATCAGCAGCTTTGTTTATACACCTGACCTCCAAATTACCATAGAAACCAGAGAACAAGTTTATAAAAACAAACCGCTTTTGAATTTTGAAAACCGCTATTTAACTAAAAGCGGGGAAATTGTCTGGTTATCATGGACATCAATGCCTGTTGAGTCGGAGAAATTAGTGTATGCAATTGCCAAAAACATCACCCATAAAAAAAGAATAGAAGAAGAGCGTAATTTGCTCATTGCAAATTTGACGCAAATCAACAAAGAATTAACTGTTTTATCTCATAAAACATCTCATGATTTAAAGTCTCCCATAAACAATATGCTTTCTGTTTTCAACCTTATTGATGTTTCAAAAATCAATGATCCGGAAACGTTAGAGTTAGTAGAAATTCTTAAATTAACCAGTGAAAATTTAAAACAAACTTTAAATGATTCTATTGATCAATTAGTAGAAAACGAGAGTATTAACACTCAAATTGAAGAAATAAATTTGAATCAATCCCTTAATGAAGTGCTTACTTCAATAAATTCTTTAGTCCGCGATTCAAAAGCAGTTATTAATATTGACTTCTCTGCATTTGATAATGTTACTTTTAACAAAGCGTATATCAAAAGTATTTTTTTGAATTTACTCACTAATTCCATTAAATATTCAAAACCACATCAAGCACCCATTATTACCATCCGATCCAGAAAAGTCAACGGAGTAAATCAATTAATTTTTTCGGATAATGGACTCGGTTTTGACATGGATATAGTTCGAGATAAGATTTTTGGACTGTATGAAAAATTCCATAATAACATAGACAGCAATGGTATTGGATTGTATTTAGTTTACAATCACATCACTAGTTTAGGCGGAAGAATCGCCGTGGAGAGTAAAATAAATGAAGGCGCTACATTCACAATTTCTTTTAAATATTGAGAATTTAGCACCTTCAAGAATAAGTATGTTTTTATTTTGCAATACCGTTTTGATCTATCAAATAAAGTAAAGAAGCCATTGCTGCCGCTCCTAGTTCCAACTCTCTTTTATTGACAGCATCAAAAGTGTCATTGGCAGCATGATGATAATCAAAATAACGCTGAGAATCTGGCTGTAATCCTACCTTTACAATGTGATTGGATTGCAATGGACCAATGTCAACACCGGAATGTCCTTTTACAAATTTATGAATTAAATAAGGTTCGAATAACGTTGCCCAACTACTGATTTTGTTGAAATTAGCTTCATCAGCTTCAATTGAAAAACCTCTTGGAGAAAACCCTCCCGAATCACTTTCTAAAGCAAAAATATGGTTTTCGTTCTTTTTACTGGACTGTGTTTCATATTCTTTTCCGCCTCGAACACCATTTTCTTCGTTCATAAACAATACCACACGCAATGTGTTTTTAGGCTTGTATCCAATATTTTTGAATATATTCAATACTTCCATACTTTGGACACATCCAGCGCCATCGTCATGAGAACCATCTCCAAGATCCCAAGAATCAAGGTGACCTCCAACAACCATTATTCTTTCAGGATGTTCAGAACCAGTCATTTCACCAACAACGTTATAGGATAAAACATCAGCAAATGTTTCACAAGATTGTTTCAAGTAAAAAGTTGCATTGGGATTGGCTTTCAAACTTTTACTCAAAAGTTCGGCACCGTTGGTACTAATAGCAGTTGCTGGAATGCGTTGCTCTTTAGAAATGTCTTCATAATTAGTTGCACCTGTATGCGGAAAATCATCTAATCTTAAGTTCATTGAACGAACAATCACAGCCAAAGCACCTAATTTTCCTGCCTCTCTAGCTCCTGATGATCTCTGGTCCACGCAACCACTGTAGGCCTTAAATGTTTCTACAAACTCAGGATTCATTGGTCTGTTAAAAAAAACTATTTTTCCTTTTACTTTTGCTTCACCAAGTGCGGCTAATTCTTCTAAACTTTTTACTTCTATCACATTGGCATTCAATCCAGCTTTTGGCGTTGCTACAGAACCTCCTAAGGCACAAATTGGGAAAGCAATCTTTTGTTTACCCAATTGTAAATACCCGATTTCCTTTTCGCCACGAACCCATTTTGGCACCATTACTTCCTGAAGATACACTTTGTCTAACCCCAGCGTTTCTAATTGTGCTTTAGTATACAAAACAGCTTTTTCTGCTCCTGTAGAACCTGATAATCGGGAACCAATGGTATTTGATAAATGACCCAGCCAAGGATAACATTTGGCATTAGTTAAGGAAGATTTGTAAATTTCCTTTAAAGTTTGTTCGTCTTTAGTTTGCGCAAATACGGTGATTCCACCAAATAAAAGTGCGGCTAAAACAAATGATTTTTTCATAATAAATTTGGGCTTTTTTTGGTATTCTTCTTTATAATTTTGGTTTTGGTTGCTGTCGCAATTTCGTAATTCCAAACGAATAATTTATATTAGATTCAAAAAAAAATCCTGCAAGTTTAAAGTTCTTGCAGGACATCCTTATTATTTTATCGGTTCAAAACTGATTGCCGTTCCTCCACCCGGAGCCAAATTCAACTTAATTTTTGATTTGCTGGTCACCGTCATCGTTCTTATTTTATAAGCAATTGGATTGTTTTTCCAATCAGCATTTTTAGCATCTTCATAAATGATAGCTTTGTATTTTTTTCCTTTGGTTAAAAATTCTAACTTTATTTCTGATGTTCTGGCATTCTCATCTGTGATTGCTCCTAAAAACCAAGTTTCTTTTCCTTTTGTTTTTCGGGCAACTGTAACATAATCACCTGGTTCCGCTTCTAAATATTTACTTTCATCCCAATCCATTTCAACGTCTTTGATAAATTGAAAAGCATCTGGGTATTTTTCATAATTTTCTAATAAATCAGCCGCCATTTGCAACGGCGAATACATGGTTACATACAAAGCCAATTGTTTAGCAAGAGTAGTGTGAACCTGTTCTGTTTTGTTTTTGTCGTAATAACTCATCTTTACTTCAAAAATTCCCGGCGTGTAATCCATAGGTCCACCCAATTGTCTGGTAAAAGGCAAAATGGTTTCGTGGGCTGGTGGATTTCCAACGCTCCAGGCATTGAATTCATTCCCACGAGCCGCTTCGGCAGCGATATAATTAGGATACGTTCTTCCAAAACCGGTTAGTCTTGACGATTCATGAGAGTTAATCATGATCTTATAATCCGCAGCGCGTTTTACTATAAAATTGAAATGATTCACCATCGATTGTCCATCATGAAACTCGCCACGCGGAATAATTTTACCCACATATCCAGATTTTACTGCTGGATATTCGTATTTTTTCATCAAATCAAAAGCGCGATCTAAATGTCTTTCATAATTACTAACAGAACCAGATGTTTCATGATGCATAATCATTTTAACGTTTTTTTCTTTGGCGTAAGCCGAAAGAGCAGCAATATCAAAATCCGGATACGGCGTTGTAAAATCAAAAACTTCCTCTTTCCAGTTTCCATTCCAATCTTCCCAACCTACATTCCAACCTTCTACCAATACACCATCAAAACCGTTTTTTGCGGCAAAATCAATGTATCGTTTGGTATTTTCGGTAGTAGCACCGTGTTTTCCAGACGCTTTTGGAGCATCAGCAAAATTAGTGGCGTTTTGAGAACCGGCATAATCCCAAGTAGATTTCCCTACGTGCATTTCCCACCAAATTCCAACATATTTCATGGGTTTTATCCAAGAAGTATCTTCTAATTTTGACGGTTCGTTTAGGTTCAAAATCATTTTAGAAGCCACAATATCTCGCGCATCATCGCTAATCATTATGGTTCTCCAAGGCGATACGCAAGGCGTTTGCAAATAGGCTTTGTCACCAATAGCATTCGGAACTAATTCGGCTTTTAATTTATAATTTGTAACATCAGCATTCAAATGCATTACTGGATAATTGACAACCGCAGCTTCAAAAATATTGAGATACAAACCTGATGGCGCTTTCATCATTAAAGGTGTTTGAACCATGTATTTCCCTGGAATCGATTTTACTCCAATTCCGTTGTTCATATTGATTTTGCTATTATCAATTTCAGAAAATTTAGTTTCGTTGTATTCGTATTCATTGCTATCGAAATCTCCGGGAATCCAGAATACTTTGTTGTTTTCAGTTAAATTGAATTGGGTAACCTCATCAGAAATGATAAAATAATTCAACTCCGCTTGTTTTGGAAAATCATATCTGAAAGCAACTCCTTCATCAAAAACTCTAAAAATGACATTCATTTTCACCTTAGTTTCCTTGTTGATAAGCGAAACATTAAGTTCATTATAGTGATTTAAAATACTAGCTTGTTCTCCTAAAACTGGTTTCCAAGATTCGTTGAATCTTGAAGTTTTTGAAGTCAGTATTTCAAAATTTGCATCTAAAGCTGGTTTTTCCTTTAACTTAATACCTAAAGCACTTTCTAAAACGACCGCTTTGTTTTTGTAATTTACGGAATAAAAAGGTTGACCATTTGTTCCTAATTTGAAATTTAAGGCAATTTTACCCGATGGCGACTGAACACTTTGGGCATTGCCAAAATTGAAAAGAAAGAGCAGAAAAAGAGAAAATAAATACTTCATTTTTAGATGATTTTTTTGAATTGATAAAAGTAAATAAAATAGCTGTTTTAGACTGTATGAGTTTTAACAAATACCGTTTTTTTGTTAAAAAAAAACCCTTCAGTAAAAATACTGAAGGGCCGATCATAAATAAACAAACCAAATCTATTTAATCAAATCAAAACTAACTTTTGTGTCCGTGTTCGAATCCGTACCTACAAAAACCTGAAAAGTACCAGGTTCTGCGATAAACTGTAAATCCGAATTATAAAATTTTAATTCTTCGACAGAAATTTCAAAAGTAACCGTTTGTTTTTCTCCTTTTTTAAGGGCAATTTTCTGAAATCCTTTCAACTCTTTTAGCGGTCTTGTAACGGAACCCACTACATCTCTTATGTACAACTGAACTACTTCTTTACCTTCATAATTCCCAGTATTGGTTATATCAACTGTTACTTTTACTTTTTCATTGAAGTTCATTTTATCAGATGAAATTTTCAAATTCGAGTAATCGAATGTGGTGTAACTCAATCCAAAACCAAACGGATATAAAGGTTCATTTCTTTCGTCGATATAATTAGATCTGAATTTTTCGAACTTACCTTCTTTATTCCCTAACGGTCTTCCCGTATTTTTTTGATTGTAATAAATAGGTACTTGACCAACGCTTCTTGGGAACGTAGCCGTTAATTTTCCGGAAGGATTTTCATTTCCAAACAAAACATCAGCAATAGCACTTCCCGCTTCACTTCCTGCAAACCAAGTATTCAAAATAGCCGGAACTGTTTCGTTTTCTTGCACCAAAACCAACGGACGTCCTGTAAATAAAACTAACACAACCGGTTTTCCTGTTTTTAATAAGGCTTGTAACAAGTCTTTTTGTGCTTGCGGAATCTCTAAGTTCGTTCTGCTGCTGCTTTCTCCAGACATCTCTGCTGATTCACCTAGAGCTGCTACAATAACATCCGATTGATTAGCAATTTTTAAGGCTTCTGCCAATAATTCTTCCGAAGTTCTGGTATCACGGTGTAAGGTTTTCCCAAACATAGTTGCTTTTTCTTCGAAAGCAGCATCATAATCCAAATTGCTCCCTTTGGCGTAAAGCACTTTCGTATCCTTCCCAGCCACTTCTTGGATTCCTGCTACTAATGAAATGGATTTATCCATATTAGTAGCCACACTCCAAGTTCCTGCCATATTTTCTTTGGCATCAGCCAATGGTCCGATTAAAGCAATCGTCCCTGATTTTTTCAAAGGAAGTAACTGATTGTTATTTTTTAACAATACTAACGATTGTGCTGCAATTGCTCGTGCTTCGGCTCTGTGGTTTTTTGTGAAAATTTCTGTTTTCGCTCTATTTTCATCACAATATTTGTACGGATCATGGAACAATCCCAAATCATATTTCGCATTCAAAATAAGACGGGTTGCATTATCGATTTGTTCAATAGTTACCTTACCTTCTTCTACTGATTTTTTTAACGTTGTTAAGAAACCCTCGCCCACCATATCCATTTCAATTCCGGCATTCAAAGCCAATGCAGAAACGGTTTGCAAATCGCCCATTCCGTGTTCAATCATTTCCGGAATTCCGGTAAAATCAGTTACGACAAAACCTTTAAATCCCCATTGTTTTCTTAAAACATCGGTCATTAACCATTTATTTCCAGTAGCGGGAATTCCATCAATTTCATTGAAAGACGCCATTACTGAACCCACTCCTGCATCGATAGCCGCTTTGTAAGGCGGAAAATAATCGTTATACATTTTTATTCGGCTCATATCTACCGTATTATAATCACGTCCAGCTTCTGGCGCGCCATACAAAGCAAAATGTTTTACACACGATAAAATGGTATTGTTTTTTGACAAATCATTTTGCTGGTAGCCATTCACCATTGCTTTTGCAATTTCGCTTCCCAAAAACGGATCTTCACCTGAACCTTCAGAAACTCTTCCCCAACGTGGATCACGAGAAATATCCACCATCGGCGAAAACGTCCAGTTGATTCCATCGGCACTTGCTTCTTTGGCGGCGATTTGGGCAGAGCGTTCAATTAGTTTCATGTCCCAAGTAGCTGACAATCCCAGTGGAATAGGAAAAGTCGTTTCGTAACCGTGAATGACATCCATACCGAAAAGTAACGGAATTTTCAATCGGCTTTTTTCAACAGCAATTTTCTGTACTTCTTTTATTTTCTGAACTGATTTAATATTGAATAAACCACCTACTTTACCATCTTCGATATTCTTAGCCACATTCGAACTACTGGCAGCACCGGTAGTAATATCACCTGAAGTTGGTAAATTTAATTGTCCAATTTTCTCTTCCAAAGTCATTTTCGAAAGTAACTCTGCTACGAATTCTGTTTTCGGTTTAATTTTAACCTCCTTTTTAGATGTCTTTTTTTGACTGTAGCCAAAAAGCGAAATTCCAAAAAGTAGTATGATCAATTTAATTTTCATTTTGTCTGTTTTTTATTTGTTTGAACATCCAATCATAAATTTCTTGGTTGTCATATACTCGTGACCAACTGTCGTGATTGGCATCATCAAAAATTGTCAACGCCACATTAGTATTACAGGTTTTTAATTTTTTATACATCGCAATCGAATACTCTACATTTACGACATCGTCCAGTAATCCATGAAAAATCCGAGTTGGAATGGTTGCGATTTTACAATTTTCAATCATTGGAATTCTATCTACATATCCTGCAATAGGCACCAAAGCAGCAAAGGTTTCAGGATGTGCAACAACTAGATTCCAAGCGCCCCAAGCTCCCATACTGAGACCTGTGAGATAAATTCTATTACTGTCTATGTTATTTTCTTTCTGGATTTTTAAAATCAAACGATACAATACTTCCTCATTCCAATATTCATTTTCCGGACATTGCGGTGCCAAAACATACGCGTCTAATTCGTGATTCTTTAAATACTTGAAGGGCCCATGCTCTTTTACTTTTTCGATATCGGTTCCTTTTTCACCAGAACCATGAAGAAAAACAATCAGTGGCTTTTTATCTTTTGTAATCTTCGGAATATGTAAAGCGTACGCTAATTCAAGTTTTTGAACGATTTCGGTTTTTAAGGTACCAATTACATCATTTTGTGAAAACGAAAATTGGGTTGCCATCAGGAAAAGAAAAATAAGCTTTGGATTCATTAGAAAAGAATTAAAAAAACAGATTGCTTTTAAAAAGGAGCAATCTGTTTTACTTTATGAATTATTATCTGTTTGTTTTTTCCAATTTATAAAGAGCAACTACTTCGCTTGCGTTTAAAGCTGATTTATAAATTCTCATTTCGTCCAGCAATCCGGCATAATCAGTAGCCCAACCTTCGTCTCCGTGTGTAGTTGTTAACGATGGTGAAGTACTAAATTGATTAGATCCAATCACTACTTGTGATAAATTTGGAGTTGCAAAAACCAATGCACCGTATAAAGGAGCGTTGTTAGGATTTCCATTGCTTCCGTCAGGACCACCAGGATTATCGCCGTAAAGAACACAAGAACCAGTTACATCAGTAAAAGGACCATAAGGTGTTCCGTAAATACTGGTTGTTCCTTTTTCTCCGTTTTTATAAACGGTGTATCTCGAAGTTACAGCATCATAGGTTAAAACTACTTGAATCCAAGTATCAATTGCTCCGTCAATATTAAAAATTGGACCTTGTCCTCCCCAAGCCACTCTTTTATTTTCAATTCCCATTTTCAAACGAAGAGTATTAGGTCTTGCATTATCAGGATTTTCCAGAAACAAGTTTAATCCTCCCCAAAAACCCGCTGGATTTACTAAAGAAAATATTCCTTGAATCCCTTTTCCTTGTCCCGGAGCACCACCATCAGGAACGGTTTGTCCGGATTTCATCCAAAAACTGAAACTAAAACTACTTAACGCACCCACAGCAGTTGCATTATTGTAAACTGCATAACGTTCCTGTGCGTTAGACCCTTGAAAAGCCTGTCCTTTAATCCCTTCGGTATAAGCTACATTTTTTCCAGTTCCGGTAAGTCCGCCTTTTGTATCAGCAATGCTATTGTCGAAACTCCATTTTGCAACTAAATTTTCTGCATTTACATCATCAGATGTATTGTAAGAACCTATTGGAGGATATTCTAATGGCTCATTACTGTCGACATTATCTGAGCAACTTGTCAATAACTGCATTGAAAACACAGTAGTCAGACAAAATATTTTTATACTATTTTTCATGTTTTATATTTTATTAATTACAAATAATTATTAGTATTTCTTTGGATGAATTTGGTTAAAAACCATATTTACCAGAATGAAAACCAAGATTAATCAAACCTTGTTTTACCTCCGGAGCATTCATGAACAACTGCCACAATAAACCTGTACGATAATTCTCCAACATAACCATTTCTGGTCCTTGGTCTATCGCCAAATAACGTTGTGCTGTCCATTGATAATGCTGACTGTGTGCGTCATAAAATCCCGCTACACCCCAAGTTTCCGTTTTATAATTTTCATATAAATTACGGATGAATGCTTTACTTTCCAGTGGAGTATACACTATCGAGCTTATCGCAGCCGTTGGTGAAATAACGCCTTTATCATTGCTTGGCATGTGCGCATCATAACCTATAGAGCCATCGCCATTACGAGAATACGAAGCTGTCAATCCCCAATAATTAGCACCATATCCTTTGAAACTTTTTGGATTAGCCACAGCATATAAGTAATTGATTTTAGTATGATTGGAATTCAACTCCCAATAATTAGCATATTTGTCCGACAATTGATTTGGATCTAAACCTAAATAAGAATAATGAGCCCAAAATAAAGGTCCACCAAATTCTTCGGCACCATTGTGTTTTAAAATCAAAGGGAGATTGTATTTCGTTTTGGCTGAAACGATGCCGCCACTTCTTGCCCAACCTTCGTGATACGCTGCTGGAGCAATTGCATGTGTTGGCGAAGCCGCTGCCATGACATACGTAATCAAACATTCATTATAGCCTTCCAGTGGGAAATTCATTTCCCAATTGTAATTTGGAGACCAATGCCAGAATAACTTATTTTGATTGTTAGTGTACCATTGCCAGTCCACTCCTTTCCATAACGCATCGAATTTTTGGGCTACTGCCTTTTCTTCGGTTGTTCCGTTTTTAAAGTATTCGCGAACAGTTATCATTCCGGCTACTAGAAAAGAAGTTTCTACTAAATCACCTCCATTATCTTTAGTTCCAAAAGGAATTACACGACCTGTAGTACCGTTAATCCAATGTGGCCATGCACCGTGAAAACGCTCTGCAGTGTTCAAAAAATTAGCAATTTTGTTTAAACGGTCTGCTCCTTGTGCTTTTGAAATATAACCACGAGACATTCCTGAAACAATCGCCATAAGTCCAAAACCAGAACCACCTGTAGTAACAATATTTTGATCAAATGAAGGATCCTGAGGAATATATCGCTCTCTGGCCATACCTGAATTTGACTCAGCATAATCCCAAAAATAAGCGAAGGTTTGTTTTTGAACTACATCTAACAATTCATCATCCGTTAATTTTACAACTGGAGGAACAGTAACTGGCGGTGTAACTACGGGACCATTATCTGTGCTTGGTGAAGAAGAATCACAACCAAGAAACGTAAAGAGCATAAATAAAGCTGAAAATTTAATCATTTTTAGATTTTTTATGTGTTTATCCTTCCCTCTAACTCCTTCCTGAAATACATCAGGAAAGAGAAAAGGTGCTGGATTTTTTAATTAATATCCTGGATTTTGTGTCGCTTTTCCATTAGCTTGTGTGATGAATTTTTGAGGAATAGGAAATAATTCATGTTTTCCTTCTACAAAAGTTTTTCCATCAGCCGCCATAACTGATTTTGCTTGACCTGTTCTAACGATATCAAACCATCTGTCATGCTCAAAAGCCAATTCATGTCTTCTTTCTGCTCTAATAGCAGCTCTTAAAGCCACTTGTCCAACAGCGGTTGTATTGGCTAAACCGGCTCTGTTTCTGACTCTGTTTAAAGGTCCGGTTACATCACCAGTACCGCTTTCATTTGCTGCTTCAGCTTGCATTAACAATACTTCAGCAAAACGCAGTACACGAATGTTTTTAGTAGTTTCCCAATCACCATTGAATGTTTCTTTGGTATTACTTACATACGCTTTTTCATTATATCTCGGATTAGCAACAAGCGGAGAAACCACTCTGCCGTCCCACATGGTCTCGCCAGCAAAAACAATTGTAGCGTCTCTTCTTACATCGCCTGCTTCATACGAATTAGCTAAACTTGCAGTTGGTGTATTGAAACCCCAACCCCAGCCACTTGTTCCTCTGGCTCCTTGAGAAACCATATACCCTTCAATCCCTTGAGATGGATTTCCTCCGTAACCACGGATTTCAAAAATAGATTCAACACTATCTTCTCCAACTTCTCTCCAAATTGTAGCATAATCGGTAACTAAATTATATCCTGTTACAGCAGCACATTGGTCTTTGACACCTTGCCAATTACCTTGGTACAAATATACTTTAGCTAATAAAGCGTGAGCAGCGCCTTTTGTAGCTCTTCCCAAATCAGAAATTGCGTAACCTGATTTCTCAGGAAGTGCCGCAATTGCCGCTAACAAATCTGTTTCAATGAATTTATATACTTCTTCTTTCGATTTGCGTATTAATGTCATATCCGTATCTTCAGCTGATGATGGTACCGGAACATGATCCACAATTGGCACACCACCATAACATCTTACCAAATTAAAATACATTAGAGCACGAAGAAATTTAGCTTCACCTGTTAATCGAGCCACAACAGCGGCATCCGCTTTGTCTAATCTCGGAAGGTAGTTTAGGGCAATATTGGCCTTACTTATCCCTTGATAATTAGTTTCAAAAACTTCTTGGACGGATAACGAAGTAGCATCTAAAGTCAGTGCATCACATTTGTCTTTATCTGTTCCTGAATCTCCTGGATCTGATCCTTTATCAGCATCATCTGAAGTCATACTGGTTAATCCGTTCCATGAGAAAGAACTCGCACTAAAACTCAAAGCGTTGCTGTAAATAGCCGTGACAAAGCTTTTTGCTCCATCATTATTATTATAAATCGTTAATAAATCGGCTTCGGCTATGTTTTCTGTCGGAGCGACTTCTATAAAATCATTGGAACAATTAGTGGAAAGCAGCGCTACAGCCACTAAAGTTAAGGGTATAAATATTCTTTTCATCTTATTAAAATTTTACGTTAGCACCAATAATGAATGAACTCAATGTAGGATAAGCATCTAACTCAATTCCTTGCAGTCCCATTGGATCACCATCATTATTCAATTCTGGAGAATATCCAGTGAATTTTTGAGATATAAATGGATTTATTGCACTTGCATAAATACGAACTGCAGAAACAGAATTTGTTATTTTAGGTAATGTATATCCTAAAGTAATGTTGTTTACTCTAAGGAAAGCCCCTGATTCTAAATAGTAATCTGAAGATAACGGAACTGAATTAAACGGTGCCGGATTTCCAGCGGTAGTATTTGTTGGTGTCCAAAAATCCGTAGCAATACTTGCTTCAATATTTTCGTTACCAAAACGTTGTGCTTTTTTACCGTTATATACTTTGTTTCCGCCCACTCCGTAAGCATCTACTGAAAAATCAATGTTTTTGTATTCAAAACCTAAGTTCATACCATAATAATATGTTGGTAATGAAGATCCAAAGAATTTTCTGTCTGTTTCCACTGGATTAGAAGTAATTCCGCCGTCTTTATCAAAATAAGTAAAATTACCATTTGCATCGTAACCTGCTACCTCAAACAAATAGAAACTTCCTAAAGGTTCTCCTACTTCCAATCGTTTTGTAAACTGTCCGTTATTAATGGAACCTCCATTTTGTCTAATTGCTAATGGATTATATACTTTTGAAACTTCATTTTTATTATTCGAATAATTGGCACCAATCCAATATTTTAAATCATCATTGATGTTATCATCCCAACGCAAAGAAACTTCATATCCAGTATTAGAGATTTCACCGGCATGAGCTGGAGTAGCCCCTGTACCTACAGTAAGAGGTGGTGTAACATTAAGAATTACATTAGATGTATTTTTATCATACCAATCAAAAGATCCTGATAATTTATTTTCTATTGCTTTAAAGTCTAAACCAACAGAAGTCTCATCCGTAATTTCCCAACCTAAAGTAGGGTCAATAAATGCACCAATAGTAGTTCCTGAATATAGTGAACCTCCAAAATCATATCCTAAACCAGCACCTGAAGAAAAAGTTTGTTGATTAATAGGAACATTTTGATTTCCAAGTCTTCCCCAACCACCACGTAGTTTTAAGAAATTAATTGTTTCGCTTTCCGCCAAGAAATTTTCCTTAGAAAGTACCCATCCTAAACCAAATGAAGGGAAATTACCCCATTTATTATCGGAACCAAATTGTGAAGAACCATCTCTACGAATCGTACCCGTGAAAAGGTATTTTTCCATTAATGTATATTGGAATCGAGCAAAATACCCAATTAAATTCCTTTGATTTCCAATAACGTGTCGTGTTACAAGATTATTAGATGGAGCGCTAGACTGATTTAAACTCCAATAGTTAGAGTTTTCAGGTACGTTTCTACCTCTTACTTCTAATTCTTCACGGCTTCCAAATTCTTGAGCTGACATACCTAATGTTACTTCAACATCGTGAATATCGGCAAACTTTTTATTGTACGTCAAGAAATTATCAAAGTTCCAATTAAAGTAATCACTTCTTCCTGTTACCAATTCATTTATTGGCTCTGAAGCCGAGTAATTAGCTACATCTCTGGAAGGATCTGCGGCCAACCACAATTCACGTGTAGGTGTGTAAGAAAACCTTTTGAAAGTGTTGTACTCCACTCCAACTCTTGACGTGAATTTCAATTCTTCAAAAATTTTGTATTCCAATCCAATACTTCCCTGTAACAACAGATTTTTTTGTTCCTCCGTAAAATAGTTTAACTGAGCCACTGGATTACCTACGTTATTAAACAAAGATCCAGTAGTTGATGCTTGTCCATCAGCACCAATAATTGGCATTCCCCATCTTCCATTGTCATATCGTACTGGTACCAATGGTGATTGTTTGTAAGCCGAAGTAAAAGCAGATAATGGTTTTGGTGTAGACTTAGAGATTGAACCACTTAAAGTTTGTGTGATTTTTAATTTATCCGAAAGCTTGTAGTCGTTATTATTTCTAAAAGTAAAACGATTAAAATCCAATCCGTCTAAAACACCTTTTTCGTCATAATAGTTCAAACTGAATAAATAATTGATTTTGTCAGAAGCGCCAGAAATTGATAAGTTATTAGAAGAATACATTCCTAATCTTGTGATTTCATCAAACCAATTCGTATTATAACGTTGATCTGTTGAGAATCTTGTGTTTTGTTCTGCCACATCAGAGTAATAAGCAAAACGGTTAGAACCAGCCATTTTAACTGTTTTTAGTGGCGTACGAACACCATAAAAACCATCATATTCAACTGTAGTTTTGTCTCCTTTTCCTTTTTTAGTAGTAATAATTACAACTCCATTAGCCGCTTGATTACCGTAAATTGCTAATGATGACGCATCTTTTAAGATATCAAATGATGCAATATCATTGGAATTCAAATTATTAATATTCTTTGTAGGAATACCATCCACAACAAATAATGGCGTTCTGTCAGCACCATATGTACCAATACCTCTAATGATTAATGAAGGAGCGCTTCCAGGCACATCAGTCCCTATAACCTGAACACCGGCCGCTTTTCCCTGAATCGCTTGTGTAGCATTCAGTACTTTAGTTTTAGTGATATCCGTTGCGGAAAGTTGCGAAATTGACCCTGTATTGTCTGATTTTTTTCGAGAACCATAACCAATGATTACCACTTCTTTCAATTCAGTGTCTTTCGATTCATTCAAGGTTACACTCATTACATTCGCAGTTGCAGGTATCGACAAAGCATCAAAACCTACCATGCTAATTTTTAATATTTCACCTACTTTGGCATTGATAATAAAATTACCGTCAAAGTCGGTATCTGCAGAAGTTTTAGAATCATCTGCAATTATCATGGCTCCTGGGATCCCAATTCCACTTTTATCCAGTACTTTTCCCTTAATTACTTGCCCAGACATATATGCCGGAAGTAAAATGAGTGCTAAAAAGCTAAAAATAAAATTTCTCATATAATAATGATTTGTTAAAGTTAGTGGAGCCAAAGTAATTAATTACAACGTTATAGTTGCTAAAACAGAAATACTACATGAATACATCAAAACAGTAAAATAAGATTCTAAATCTATGTATTACTACTAATAAGAGTGCTTATGAGATAGCGCACTACATCTATATGATGTAGTAATGATGTGTTGTAATTCCGTAATAAATACACTGAAATAATAAATTATCTATAAAAAATAAAGTGAATTTATACAGTTAATAAAAATTTAGAGAGATTCTCATCCTGAACAAGGTTTAATTTCTTTCTTAATCGATAACGATGTAGTTCCACTCCTCTAAAAGAAATATTCATCATGGGTGCAATTTCTTTAGAAGAAAGATTCATTTTTAAGTAAATGCAAAGCTTAATATCCTTCGAAGTAAGGTTGGGGAATTTTTTAGATAAGTTAATTATAAATTCATTGTGGATTTGATTCAAATTTGTTTCAAATGTTTCCCACTCATGTTTATTAACGGCGTTGATTTTTATAGCTTTTTTAATTTCACTTTTCAGTTTATTAAAATCCATATCAGAATCCAGAATACTTTGTATATTTTCAATCATTTCACTTTGTTTCGCTATCGAAAGTGATTTGCCTGCAACCTCAGAGGATTTGGTTTGAAGTTCCAGCTCCAAAATGTGTTTTTGATACTCCTGAATGTTCAATTCATTTTCAGCTTTCAATTCCATTTCCAGAATTTTCTTTTGATGCTTTAATTCTTCATCACGCAATTCCAGTTTCTGAATGTATCGCATTTTATTCCATTTGTAATACAGGTACAATATCACTCCTATTACAATAAAGTACAATAAAATCATCCAAGGAGAAAAATACCACGGTTTTGAAACCAAAAATTGGAAACTGGAAACTTTATCGTAGTTCAGTCCATCGTGAAGATAAACGGTAATCTCATTAGAACCGCTATTCAAGTTATTCAAAATAATCAAACCTTCCTTAACAGGAATAAATTCTTTGAGCCCATTTACTTTATAAAATAAATTAGGCCTGGTGGCACCAAAAACGCCCGACAGTATATGAATACGAAGTTCCGTATTATAGGGAATTTTCGAGTTGTTTTTGATTAAATTATTATTTACAAAAGCTTCTACGTTTATATTTGATGCTTTTTTATTCGCATAATTTAGTTGCAAGGAGATAAAACCATCATCTAGGTTCAACAAATAGTTCTCATTATTCTTAAACACTTTTAAATTATCATTGATTATTTTTCCCTTATAATATTTCTCTTGAATAATATTGCGGATGAATTTATTCTCGTTTGCATAAATATGATACAAAAGTCCTTCTTGCAGTATCAAAAAATGATTTTCATCAATAGAAACAATATTTGATGCATTTTTAAAATTATTATTGAACAATTCATTTTGTTCTAATAGATTGGTGATTGAATTATAGGTATAAAAAGATTTATTAATTAAAAATAAGACCTCATTTCTAAACTCAAAAATCTTCACCCCAAAATCATTCTTTATTTTACTTAGTTGGGTAACGTTTTTGATACTCGTTGTTTCGTATGCATCATTATACAGGATTCGATACAAACCTCTATTATTATCCGCAGCCCATATTTCGTTTTTCCTGTTTTGCGCAACGTATTTTATAGGCTTCAATATTCCTTTTAAAATTATCTTTTGATTCAAATCATTCGTATCATTATAAATAATTACACCGCTGTACGTAGCTTGCAAATACGAATTATTAATACTGCTTTTGGCTAAATTCCAACCTCCGTTTATAATACTTAATTTAGAGAACAATCCATTATCATAAATGAAAGTTCCTTCGTTATGACCTATGAGGTATTTGTTATTTATTTTACTGATGTTCCATGCTTGTCCTTGCGTATTAGGAATTAACGAAAGAACCTTATCTTCATATTTAAAAACACCATGATTCGAAGCCATTAAATAACCTTTTGAAGTACTCGCAACGGAATAAACGGAACCTAAAATTCCTGAATTATCATAAAAAATAGAAATTGGAGAATTAACTTCGATATGAGCAATTCCGTTGTCTAAACCCAACCAAAGATCATTTTCTTTGTCCAAGCCAATACTCAAAATAGAATTATTCATCAATACATTATTTCGATTGATGTTTTTGTAAGTACCTGAATTCAAATCAAAAATGTAAACTCCTTTATTTGCCGTACCTATAATTAATTTATTGTTTTTAATGAATTTAGCAACATTGATATTGGCGGCTTTCAGAATAGTATTTAATGGACTCTGCCATTCTTTCAACGCGCCATTTTCTTCGACATAAACCCCATTTTTTTTAGTAAAAAAATAGGTTTTATTTTGGTGTTTTTCGATTGCATGAATGACGTTATTCTCTAAAACGGACCATCCCTCAATCTTTTCAAACTTGGAATTCTTCATTTTATAAACTCCATTTTCTACCGAAGCCACTAATAACTCCTTACCAACCGGAAAACAGTAAGAAACCAGAAAATCAAACTTGCTTTTCTTAATTATTTTTCCATTATATTGAAAAAGCCCGTTAAAAGACTGGAAATAAATTTTACCGTTAAATTTAAATATCTTCCAAACCTCCTCATTATCACTTTCATCAAAAACCTTAGTGGTATCAGAAATAGAAACATAAATCATCTTCCCATTTTTTCGATACCAATAGCCGAATTCTTTGTAAGAACCGGAATAAATCCTGTCACCATCCACCATTATAGAACGAATTATGGTTTTGTTAGGCAGCGAATATTTTTCCCATTTCACGCCATCATAACGCAATAAATAATAATTATTGGCAAAATACATCGCATTATCATTCCCTTGCGCTACATTCCAAATTTGATTATCCCCTTGATAATCAGATTTATTGTAATTCTCTACAAAAGGAAGTAACTCCTGCGCATACAGTTGAAATGAGATAAGATAGAATAGGATTATTGTTGTAATTCTTGCTTTCAAAATGTGGTGTTTAGTATCCAAATATAATTAGATTTATTAAATAAAAAGCATAAAAAAAGCCTCTGAATACAGAAGCTCCTTTGGGTTAGCTATTTTCTTAATTTGTCAATAATTCAAACACTTGATTGGCAATTTCAATCTCTTCATTGGTAGGAATAACTAATATTTTGGTTTTGGATTCCAATGTATTGATTTCCCGAATTTCTTTCGAACGAATTTCATTTTTGGATGCATCCAATTCTATTCCGAAATAATCCATATCAGTACACACTAATTTCCGGATATACGAAGAATTTTCTCCGATCCCGGCTGTAAAAATAATGGCATCTAATCCGTTTAAAACAGCCGTATAAGAACCAATATATTTCTTTATTCGGTACGCATTCATCGCCAAAGCCAATTGACAATCTTCATTTCCGTTCTCCGCATTGGCTTCAATATCCCGTAAATCGCTGTAACCGGTAAGCCCTAACATTCCGCTTTGTTTTTGCAACATTGTATTCACGGCTTCAAGCGAATAACCCAGCGTGTTTACCAAATAAAATATGACGGATTGATCAACATCTCCGCTTCGGGTTCCCATAATCAAACCGTTCATTGGACCAAAACCCAATGTATGATCAATACTTTTCCCGTCTTTTATAGCAGTCATGCTGCAACCATTTCCTAAATGTATAGTAATAATTTTTGATCCTTTATTCTTTGAATTTTGCTCCAAATAATGAATCGCATTTTCCGAAACATATTTATGACTCGTACCGTGAAATCCATAAACACGAATCTTATTTTCCGTCAAAAGATAATTTGGAACCGCATATTTATGCGCCACAACCGGAATCGTTTGGTGAAAAGCCGTATCAAAAACAGCCACTTGTTGTGCTGAACTAAAAATCTCTTCGGCAACATTTATTCCTTCTAAATTCGCGGGATTATGCAAAGGCGCTAATTCAAATAGCTGCCTGATTTTGTCTTTAACTTCACTCGTAATAATTACCGTATTCGAAAAAGAACTTCCGCCATGAACCACTCGATGCCCAACAGCATCTATTTCTTCAGTGCTTGTAATAACCCCGACTTTTTCATCCATCAATAAAGTGGCAATTTTTTCTAAACCTATTTTATGGTTCGCAATAGGCAACATTTCTTCTAATTTAGTCGTATCCGTCGCGTACGTAAAGTTTGAAGTTTCAAGTCCTATTCTGTCAATCATCCCGGAGCAAATTACTTCATTCGCCGGCATGTTAATCAATTGGTATTTTATAGAGGAACTTCCTGAGTTTATAATTACTATTTTCATTTAAATTATATTAAAAGATTAAAAAATTGAAGTAGTAAAAGATTAATTTTTAAATCTTTACATATTTCAATCTTTAATTTAAAAAGCTACAATCCTTGCGCCTGAATCGCCGTAATCACGACTGTATTTATAATATCATCTACGGTACAACCGCGGCTTAAATCATTAACCGGCTTATTCAAACCTTGTAACATCGGACCAATGGCTAAGGCTCCTGTTTCTCTTTGAACCGCTTTATAGGTGTTATTTCCTGTATTTAAATCCGGGAAAATTAGAACACTGGCTTGTCCTGCGACTTCTGAATTTGGCATTTTACTTTTTCCAACGGCCATATCAACGGCTGCATCGTATTGAATTGGACCTTCGATTTTTAAATCGGGACGTTTTTTTCTCACTATTTCAGTTGCAGTTCGTACTTTATCCACTTCATCTCCTTTTCCTGAAGAACCCGAAGAATAAGAAAGCATTGCGATTTTTGGTTCAATTCCAAAAGCCAAACTGGAATCCGCAGATGAAATGGCAATTTCTGCCAATTGTTCTGCAGTAGGATTTGGATTAATGGCGCAATCTCCAAAAACCGAAACCCTGTCTTCTAAACACATGAAAAATATTGAGGAAACCACTGATGAATTGGGTTTTGTTTTAATGAATTGCAACGCCGGTAAAATGGTATGTTGCGTAGTGTGAGCCGCTCCGGAAACCATTCCGTCAGCGTGGCCTTTATACACCATCATCGTTCCAAAATACGAAACATCTTCCATCAAATCTTTCGCCATTCCTAAGGTTACATTTTTAGCTTTTCGCAACTCATAATAGGTGTTTACGTAGTCGTCATAATGCTCGGATTCTATCGGATTAATGATTTGTACTTTGGAAAAATCAAAAAACAAGCCTAATTCAGCAACTTTACTTTCTATTTGTTTCTTGTTGCCAATGATAGAAATATCCACCACATCCATTTCTAATAAACGGGATGCCGCCATAATAATTCTGTCGTCATTCCCTTCCGGCAGGACAATGTGTTTCCTGTGTTGTCTGGCTCTTTTTACCAAATTATATTGGAACATTTTTGGGGTCATACCCTCCGCTTCAAAAGTAATCAGCTTTTCAGCCAAGTTGTCTAAGTCTACATATTTTTCGAAAGTAGTAATCGAAATTTCAATCTTCTGCTTGTTATTTGCATAAATTTTAGATTTAATCGATCCTATTTTATTGGTGATAAAATAAGTCCCTTCTTCAACGGCAATAATTGGAACAATCGTTGAAAGTCCTTCAATCAATTTCAAAATACTAATCTCCGGCAAGATATTCCCTGTCAAAACAATCCCAGAAATTGTTGGATAATTCACGGATTCATTAGCCTGTAAGGCTCCTAAAATAATATCGGCTCTGTCTCCGGGAGTAATCACCAGGCTATTCTCTTTCAAATGCAACAAATAATTACACAATTGCATGGCGCCAACACTAAAATTCCCGGTTTGGTTGTTTAAGTGTGCCGAGCCAAATAAAACTTTAGCATCCAACTCGTTTACGATTTCCTGTACCGTCGGATTATTCAAATTATGGATTAATGGAATCGTGTTCACCATCACGCTCTGAGGCAAACTTTTTCGTAAACCATTAGTCACTATTTCTATATTTTCATGCTGTACTTTATTTGCAATTACAGCCAAAACCTCCACATCCTTCACCTTGAAAGAATCATAGGCAAGATACAAACTATCCAATAATTCTTCCAGTGTTTTGCCTACTCCGGAACCAACAATAATCGTTGGGATTCCAAGGTTTTTAGCAATCAGAACATTCATGTCTAATTCTATCACCGTTCCCTCCCCACTGAAACCAGTTCCTTCGACCAAGACAAAATCAAAACGCTCTTCTAATTTCTTATATTTTTCAATAATCAAATCGAGAACCTCCCCTATTTTTCCCTTGTTCTTCTTCTTTATTAATTTACTTTTTGTAATGGCGTAAGCATCTTCAAATTGAATATCCAAACCAAAGTGACCAATCACGGTTTCAATATGATTGTCAAATCCACCTTCTTCAAAATCTTCGACAATGGGCCTAAAATAACCTACTTTGGCCATTTTGCCAATAAGCATACTCATCAATCCCAACGTAATAATCGACTTTCCACTATTTTGCTCGCTTGTTGCAATGTATATGGCCTTGTTCATCTTTTTATTTTTAAATTTAATTCCAAATCAATTGAATGAATTCCTTTTTAGTTTCTAAAACCAACGGCGTTTTTTAAAATAAATAATCATTCCAATCACTATCAAAAACATGGCACCAATAACGGTATGATAGCCATAATGTCGCTTGAGTTCCGGCATATATTCAAAATTCATTCCGTAAATCCCAACAATAAAAGTAAGCGGAATAAATATCGCCGATACAATCGTCAGCGTTTTCATAATTTCATTCATCTTATGCGTTTGTGCCGAAAAAAAGAAATTTGAAGCACTTTCTAAAGAACCCATATCAGAATCAATTTGTTCTAAAAGTTCTAAACTTTTTTGATGCAATCGCGCAAAGAAACTAAAACTATCTGCTTCCATCGCATTAAATATCGTATCGTCTTTTATGCTTTTAATATCATACAAAGAATCTCGTAATGGAATAATGGAACGTTTTAAGAAATTTAAATTATCACGGTGTTTCTCAATTTTTTCTAAAATCACGGGATCCACACTTTGCTTCGTAAGATTGATCAATTCCTCTACTTTGTCTTCTTCGTTTTCTAAAGTGATGTAGAAATTTTCCATAATGGCATCCAAAAGAATATACAGCAAATAATCTGCTTTTTTAATTCTAACGATCCCTGAATGAGTCCGAATACGTTCTCGAATATGAGTAAAAAAATCACTTCTTTTTTCCTGAAAAGAAATTAAAACCCCATCTTTCAACAAAAAACTAATTTGTTCTACACTAATATTATCCGAATGCTCCGTAGGCAAGAGTGACTTGATGTTGAAAAATAAAAAATCATGAGACTCTTCCAGTTTAGTTCTTCGGGTGGTATTCAAAATATCGGCCAACATGAAATTATCGATTTTAAAATAATCACCAATTGATTTTAACCAATCAACATTATTCAAGCCGTGTATATTAATCCAATTTGTTTTCTGTTTGTCAATAAGTTTGTCTAAATCTGAAACCTTAAAATCCTCATATTCGGTTAGATTCAAATCATCGTAAACAAACAACTGCAGTTCTGAATCCTTGCTTTTGTG
The DNA here is from genome assembly GCF_003312425.1 of Flavobacterium psychrolimnae. GTDB lineage: Bacteria > Bacteroidota > Bacteroidia > Flavobacteriales > Flavobacteriaceae > Flavobacterium > Flavobacterium psychrolimnae. Next base: position 185,979 of record NZ_QNUX01000005.1, read on the forward strand.
AATCCCGGTATATTCTAAATTATAGGGTTGCATTTTCCTTCCTTTCTTGTACTTGATTTTTCTCATCCTAACTGATTTATGAAGTAATATTACGAAAAACTTTTACAAATAAATCGTTTTTCAGCACTTTTGACATTCCATGAAATGAAAAAATATTGCTTTATTTACTCCTTAAAAAATGCAAAGGTAACACGAAATAGTAATTCCTTTCATGAGAAAAATCATATTGCCCCAATGAGAAATAAATACTCAACGAATGTTAATTTTTGTTAATTATTTAAAAATGTATTTCTAAGTACTCTATTTTTCAAAATATATCAATAGATTTGAAGATTGATGGTAAATAAATAGAAGATTCTCCTATTTATTTGCTAAAAACTAATTATTAACCATTATATGTTGTACTACATGTTAAAAAAAAAACTAACCCTAATTATTGTATTTCTGTTAATTTTTTCGGCTCCGGAGACATTTGCCCAGAGCAGAAAGAAAAGAAAAGCAGATAAAAATGCTGTTGCCAAAGTAGAGACCAAGGCAAATGATGCTAAAAAAGAACCTAAACCGTACAAGAAAGTAATTGATTCAACTGCAGTTACTCAAAGAGGATTAATCGACGTCCATAAAATAGACAACAAATACCTTTTTGAAATTCCGGATTCTATTTTAGGAAGTGAAATGATGACCATAACCCGATATTCTAAAACTCCGGCCGGAGGAGGAATTTTTGGTGGAGAAGAAATCAACAGACAAGTCGTTCGTTGGGAAAAAGGTTTGAATAATAATATCTTATTGAGATCTATTACCTACGTTATTATGTCTCCGGATGAAGACAAACCAATGGCTCAAGCGGTTAAAAATTCAACTTCAGATCCAATTATTGGAAATTATGATGTTCTGGCGTACAAAAAAGATGATGCTGGAAAAATCACAGGTTATGTAGTTGATTTATCCACTACTTTCGATGCTGATGTTCAAACTTTTTCTTTGGATCCAATTAAAAAACAACTGTTAAACATTCAGACGTTTCAAAAAGACAGATCTTTTATCTCAAAAGTAAGTAGTTTTCCAATAAACACTGAAATTAGAAGTGTAAAAACCTTTACGACAACACCACCAAAAATCAATACTTCACCTACACCAAAAATTGGAGTTGATTTGCCTTCGGCTTTAGATGCAGGGGTAATCACAGTGGAAATGAATACTTCTATGATTTTATTGCCAAAAAATCCGATGCGCAAAAGAGAATTTGATGCGCGTGTAGGATATTTTGCAAACCAATATGGTGTATTTGAAGAGGAATCTCAAAAATCAGATACCAAAGTATTTGCAGTAAGATGGCGTTTAGAACCTAAATCTCCAGAAGACGCGCAAAAACAAAAAAAGGGTGAATTGATTGAGCCTTTGAAACCAATTGTATACTACATTGACCCGGCAACTCCGGAAAAATGGAAAAAATTCATCAAACAAGGTATTGACGATTGGCAAATTGCTTTTGAAGCAGCGGGTTGGAAAAATGCAATTCGTGGAGAATATTGGCCCGAAAATGATCCAACAATGAGTTTGGAAGATGCTCGTTTTTCTGTTTTAAGATACTTCGCAGCTGAGATTCAAAATGCATACGGTCCTAATATTCACGATCCCAGAAGTGGTGAAATATTAGAAAGCCACATTGGTTGGTATCACAATATCATGAGTCTTTTAAGAAACTGGTATTTGATTCAAACTGCAGCGGTTGATCCAGCGGCAAGATCTAAAAAGTTTGATGACAAATTAATGGGAGAATTAATTCGTTTTGTTTCTTCTCATGAAGTTGGACACACGTTAGGATTGCGTCACAACATGGGTGCAAGTTCTGCCACTCCGGTTGAAAAACTGAGAGATAAGGATTACCAAGAGAAAAACGGACATACTTCGTCTATAATGGATTATGCGCGTTTCAACTACGTTGCACAACCAGAAGATGGTGTTACGGCTTTGTTTCCAAGAATTGGAGATTATGACAAGTGGGCTATCAAATGGGGATATTCTTATTTTGAAGACACTAAAAATGAAGCACAGGAAAAAGCTTTGTTGAATGAAATGACTAAGGAAGCATATAAAAACAATCGTTTGTGGTTTGGTTCTGAAACAAGTCCTTATGACCCAAGATACCAAACGGAAGATATTGGTGATAATGCAATGAGAGCTTCTGAATACGGAATTAAAAACCTGAAAAGAATACTTCCTAATTTATTAGAATGGACTAAAGAAGATGGTCAAAGTTATACTGAATTAGACGAGCTTTACAGCGCGCTTACAGGACAATTCAGAAGATATATGGGACACGTAACTAAAAACGTGGGTGGAATTTATGATTCTCCAAAAACCTATGACATGGCTGGAAATCAATTTCAAGTGGTACCAAAAGGTATCCAAAAAGATGCTGTAGCGTTCTTGAATACACAATTATTCACTACACCAAAATGGTTGTTAGATCAAAACGTACTTTCAAAAATAAACCCGGAAAGTGGTGTTGAAGCTATCAAAGGAATGCAGGATGCAACGTTGTCAAGTCTTATGGCAGGTGACAGAATGGTTCGCCTTTTAGAAACCTCAACTGTTAGTAAAGACAATTATTCTGTAGACGAATTAATGACTGATTTGAACAAAGGAATTTTCTCTGAATTGAAAAGCAATAGTTCAATTGATATGTACCGCAGAAACGTTCAAAAATTGTATGTAGACAAATTGATTGAATTGCTTAAACCAGGCACTGCAACTGTAAGATCTGTTCCTGTTGGAGTTACGTATGGTTTCAATACAAGAAGAGTAAACTTAGCACAAACTGATTTACCTTCTATTGCAAGAGGCCAATTGAATGCATTAAAAAACGATTTAAAAATGTCTTCCGCCAGGATGTCAGACCGAATGAGTAAATATCATGTACTCGATTTGATATCTAGAATTGGTGAAGCTTTAGATCCAAAATAGTAAATTAAAAAGGGAAAATGTTCAAAAAACATTTTCCCTTTTTTTTGCGCTTTAATGAATGTTGGTTTATCATATGATTATGTGAAATGTACAAATGCAATTCATGGTTATTATGAAGTTTTTAAACACGCATTGAACAAACTAACAATGTAGATGTGCACGTTGTAGATACGCACTGCAGTGCGTATCTAAGTAAATAATAATAATAATAATAATAATTGAATAAAATTACCCGACTTGTTTCAAAAACAGGTCGGGTATTTTATTTCATTAAATGACACAAAAAAACCGGTCTATCGCTAGTCCGGTTTTCCAATCAAAATATTAAAAAAAAATAAAAAAAGGAATTAATCTTTTTGAGATTTTACTGCTAAACTGTAGATTACTAATCCAAAACCAATTTTGTTAATCGCGTCAGCAATGTTGTACGCCACGTCAATATTACCTGCAGGAATAAATCCGTTGTACCATCCTGATGTTCCCATCATATATCCTAATGGATAAATTGACCATCCAACAAGGACGAACCAACATAAAATTTTGTGTGCTTTTTGAATTTCTCCACCAGCTGCTGCTGCAAGTTTTGAAGCTTCTCCCAGCCAAATCTCGTAAACAATAGCAAAGTAAGCAACTCCGGAAATGAATCCCCACAGCGCAGCGCTATCTGTAAATACTACTTCTCCGAAGTAACCTGTAACTAACATTATTATCGAATAAATAATCATTTTCCAAAGCAACGATTGCTTTGCTCCTGCTACTTTAAGTATCAGATAAAACTCTAAACACATCAACGGCACTGTAAGTACCCAGTCTACATAACGAAAGAATGTAGGCGACTCACCAAATGATGCCCAATAATCTCTCATGTAGAAATAATGTACTGCAGCTATAAAGGTAATTAAACCCGAAACAAGAACTGAAGTACGCCACTTTTTGTCAAACTGGCTCAAGGATAAAAAGAAAAATGCTGAAGCGGCCATCATAGCCATACAGCCTACAAAGAAAGTAAACCCTACGTAATCCGTTGGGGATAATTTTCCGACTAATCCTGAAATAAACATAAAATTTGTCATAAATAAATAATTTAAATGGTTTTTTGTTTAATCAAATGTAGTAAAAGTTAAACAATAAAAAATCATTTTTGTTTAATATTTTTTGACTAATTTTAAACAATAATTAAAATTCATGAAAAATTATTCAAATATTGTAATAGTAGCAAGCTTTTTCGGACTTTGGATGGATTCTTTTCTATCGACAAAAATCCAAATAATGTTGGGTTTCTTCTTGATTTTCACTTTTGGAATACTGCATGGTGCCAACGATTTGCTTTTAATTCATAATATTAAAACCGTAAAACAATCCAATTCCTGGTTTAAAATACTCGGTTATTATGTGGTAGTGGTTTTAACAGGTGCTTTGTTGTTTTATACAATTCCTCAAGTGGCGTTACTATTATTCATACTTGTAAGCGCCTATCATTTTGGCGAACAGCAATGGCAAGATGTATTGGAAGCTTTACCGAAATGGTTCCAAATGGCATTTCAATTTTTATACGGATTTATTATCTTACAGTTACTATTTGTTTTTCACTCCGGTGAAGTACAAAGTATTATTGTAAACATCGCCAATATTAATATTCCAAGTCAATACTTTGTGTTGCTTTTGCAAATTTCATCAATTGCTTTTATTGGCTTAAGTACCTATTTGTATTGGAAATCAGAAAAAATTAGAAAAAAACTACTTTTAGAATTCTTTTATTTGATTCTCTTTGCAATCCTTTTCAAGTCATCGAGTCTGATTTGGGGATTTGCTATTTATTTTGTTTTATGGCACAGTATTCCTTCGATAATTGACCAGATTAAATTTCTAAATGGTTCCTTTTCATTAAAATATTTTGTTGATTATTGTAAAGCGGCAGGGATTTATTGGTTGATATCTATAGTAGGAATTACATTGATCTATTATATGTGTAAAGAGAAACAACTTTTTAATGCTTTGTTTTTCTCCTTTTTGGCCGCCATAACTTTTCCTCATGCGTTAGTGATTACTAATATGTTTGGCACAAAACAGACTAAAAAATAGAAACACATAAAAAAAACCGTTCACCAATGGCGAACGGTTTTCTAAATTAACAATAAAGACGGACAACAGTCCGTCTCTACGGGAAATTATTATTTTACTTCTTCGAATTCAACGTCTTCAACATTGTCTCCTTGAGCAGCATCCCCTTGAGGTTGTGCTTCACCTTGACCTTGTTCTCCTTGAGCATACATCGCTTCAGTTGCTTTTTTCCAAGCAGCGTTGATGTTGTCAAGAGCAGTTTGAATTGCAGGAATGTCTTGAGATTGGTGCGCCATTCTCAATTCAGTTAATGCATATTCTACAGCAACTTTGTTTTCATCAGATAATTTAGAACCTAATTCTTTCAATTGAGTTTCAGTTTGGAAGATCATTCCATCAGCTTCGTTCAATTTTTCTGCTCTTTCTCTTAAAAGTTTGTCAGAATCAGCATTAGCTTCTGCATCTTTTTTCATTCTTTCGATTTCTTCAGCTGTTAATCCAGAAGAAGCTTCGATACGAATATCGTGAGATTTTCCAGTTCCTTTATCAGTTGCAGAAACTTTGATGATACCATTAGCATCAATATCAAAAGTTACTTCAATTTGTGGAACACCTCTTGGAGCTGGTGGAATACCATCTAAATGGAAACGACCGATAGTTTTGTTGTCAACTGCCATAGCTCTGTCTCCTTGTAAAACGTGGATTTCAACTGTTGGTTGAGAATCTGCAGCTGTAGAGAAAACTTGAGATTTTTTAGTTGGAATAGTTGTGTTAGACTCAATTAATTTAGTCAAAACACCACCCATAGTTTCGATACCTAAAGATAAAGGTGTAACGTCAAGTAACAATACATCTTTTACATCTCCAGAAAGAACTCCACCTTGAATAGCTGCTCCAATTGCAACAACCTCATCAGGGTTAACTCCTTTAGATGCTTTTTTACCAAAGAATTTTTCAACTTCTTCAGCAATTCTTGGCATACGAGTAGAACCTCCAACCAAGATAACTTCGTCAATATCAGAAACAGTTAAACCTGCATCTTTCAACGCTTTAGCAACTGGTGCCATAGAACGTTTTACTAATGAATCAGTTAATTTTTCAAATTGAGCTCTAGTTAATTTTTTAACTAAGTGTTTTGGTCCTGAAGCCGTAGCAGTTACGTATGGCAAGTTGATTTCAGTTTCAGCAGAAGAAGACAATTCAATTTTTGCTTTCTCAGCAGCTTCTTTCAAACGTTGCAATGACATTGGATCAAGACGTAAGTCAATACCTTCTTCAGCTTTAAATTCGTCAGCTAACCAGTCAATAATTTCGTGGTCAAAATCATCTCCACCTAAGTGAGTATCTCCGTTTGTAGACAATACTTCAAAAACTCCGTCTCCTAATTCAAGAACAGAAATATCAAATGTACCTCCACCTAAATCGTAAACAGCAATTTTTTGATCTTTACCTTTTTTATCTAAACCGTAAGCAAGTGCAGCTGCAGTTGGTTCGTTGATAATACGCATTACTTTAAGACCTGCAATTTCACCCGCTTCTTTCGTAGCTTGACGTTGTGCATCATTAAAGTAAGCTGGAACAGTAATAACTGCTTCAGTAACAGTTTGACCTAAATAGTCTTCAGCTGTTTTTTTCATTTTTTGAAGTGTCATAGCTGACAATTCCTGAGCAGTGTATAAACGACCATCAATATCCACACGTGGAGTATTGTTGTCCCCTTTTACTACTGAATAAGAAACTCTTTTTGCTTCAGCTGTAATTTCTGAAAAAGAGTGACCCATAAAACGTTTGATAGAAGCAATAGTCTTAGTTGGATTAGTTACCGCTTGTCTTTTAGCAGGATCTCCTACTTTAATCTCTCCACCTTCAACAAAAGCGATGATAGATGGTGTTGTTCTTTTTCCTTCTGCATTAGGAATAACAACTGCTTCATTACCTTCCATTACAGAAACACAAGAGTTGGTCGTACCTAAATCAATTCCGATTATTTTACCCATTTTTAATATATTTAATTTTATTGTATACTTGTTTTAATGACTCGAAGTCGATAAGTCAATCTTTGTGCCAATACAAAATGGCCTATTAAATTGTCAGTTTATGTTAAAATTGGCGGAAAAAAATCTGACAAGATGACATTTTAGAGGGTTTGTCATTCTGGCGGAAGTCGAAATATGGAGCTACTTCCTGCTCTCCGCTGTATCCACGCCCAAAAGCGTGGGATGCCGCTGCGATCCGGGCTAGGGCATTTGAGATTTCAATGCAATCTTTTGGAATTAGGAATTTCCATCGATACTTTGATGAAAATCTAATTTGATTAGCTCCCAAGATTTATCCAATAAACACATCGGGTCAAAATCTAAATCAGCTGATTCAAAATTTACAAATTGACTTTTAATATTGATACAATCAGTATAAGGATAACGTTTTTCATAGAACGAAATCATTTCATCAATAGGAACCTTATCAAGATAATAATGCAAATCCCAAAAATCTTTTTTTCGGCCACCTCTTAGAACAACATCTAATTTCATGGCTATAATTTCATTTTCAGAAGCCATACGTATGCAATCATTTTCTATCTCATCGAAAATAAAATCATCTGTGTAATACAAGTCTACTTTAATTAATTCGCTTTCAGAATATCCTATTTCAAAATAGGTCCCAAACGAAACATTATCAAGATTCCTAGAAAGACAAAAAGGATATTTATTTTCCAGAAAACTTCTAATTTCTTTAAAATCAATCGAACCATAATCCGCAGCTGTAAACAAATCAATATCAACCGATATTCTATGACCAATTTGCAAGCTTAAAGCAGTTCCTCCAACCAATCTAAAGGGCGAAAATAATGGTTCAATCATCAAATCGATAAGAATCTCTTTGAGCAATGGCGAAACGGTATTCCAGTGCAATTTTTCCATTCTTCTATTTTTCTATTACAATTGATGTTTTAATAATTTAACCTTATCAACCACTTCTTTTCCATAAAAACGGATAATCTCCTCCTGCTCTATTTCAGTTCCTCGAGAAAAAATACGTTTAATAACAGCTACCTTATTTTGTTTCCAATCAATTTTATCAAAACTAGTATCCCAAAACGTAACTTTTCTTAATTTGGAAAGATCGGGTTTATAAATACTGTCTTTCTTTGCTTCCTTTATGTCATAAAAAACCTGTAACGTCATCAGGAAACCTTCCTCTAATTCCAGTTGTTCTTCTATCTTGAGAGACAAAGCAACATTCATCCGCCTGCTGCCCTTAATGATGGCGCTCAAAGTTTGAGCATGTTCACCAATAGAAAGCGCAAATTGCCTTTGATTGAGGTTCCTTTTTTTCAATTCCCGCTCAACAAACTTACCGGGATGAATTCCTTTTATGATGTCAATTGTTTTCATAATACAAATATAAACAAAATTGTTTACATTTTTTAAGTTTGAAATTTAGAGGAAAATAATTGTACTCGTCGCTGAGGATTCTGATTGCTCAATTAAATTTATTCCATTCTATAACTTTCTAAATTACAATACAAATAATTCGTAATAAATTAATTACATTAGCGGAACGATAAAATGCTATTTGTAGCGCAAAGCAACCTGATTTTGGGTGGATATGCGCTAGTTTGTAGCGGGTATATACAAGTTGTGCAACAGTTTAGAAAACACATATATGAGAAAAATAACAATTGTTCTATTACTTTTTATTTCAAGCAAGACTTTATCGCAGAATAACGATACAATTAACCTTTCCAAAATTAAATTTTGTGAATTAACAATTAATGATTTAAAGAGTGAAGATGCCGAATTAAAAGAAGTAAGTCTTGAAGAAATGGACTTATGTTCTGATGGTTTTGTTCAAGATGGTAGATTTGAAAATAGAATTGGATATGAAAGTAAATTGTATCCTGGTGTGATTTTTCAAAAATATCAATCCGACAATAATATTATTGCAAAAATCCACTTAACAAGAGTATTTAAAGGATTTCTTCCCGACGGAAATTATGTTGAAATAAAAACTTTAAAAGCGGAAGATATTATAAAAAAATATAACTCATTAAACTCATGGACTTCTAGAGGTTGTTCTGATTATTATGGAATAAAAAAAGATGATCAAATTTATTTCTATGTAAAAATCTACAAAGACAAAAAACCTCAATATACTGTTGACGAAAAATATTATACCGGACAGTTTATACAGGGAATAGACATTGTTTCTAATTGTTATTCTTACTACGAAAAGACAAAAATTAATCCACTTTATATTGTCGACGGAAAAGAGACAACTGAAGAAATAATCAGAAATTTAAAACCCGCAGATGTGGACTCTATAACTGTTTTGAAAGATAGAAATGCAATCGATAAATATGGCGAAAAAGGTAAAGGTGGTGTAATTGAAATTTACCTTAAGAAGAAATAAAACCGTTGCATAACAGCTGTTTTGATATAGCTGGAGTTTAGTGGAATTACTGGTTCGCATCAAGTTTTCGTTAAGCCGAAAATTGAGCGGTTACTAACTTCCAGCCATCTCAAAGTGGCATAACGTCAGCGACAAGCAACAAAAAAACCGAACATCATGAGACATTTACAAATCTTAGGAACACTTTTACTGATTATTTTAATTTGCACTTCCTGTGCACAAATGCAAATTATGAAAACTGGAAATAAATCTGAAGACATGATGATTAGAATCTCCGAAATTCAAGTCGCTCCTGAACATTTAAGTGAATATATTTCAATCTTGAAAGAAGAAGCTGAAGCATCGGTTAGATTTGAATCTGGTGTAATTTCAATATATCCAATGTTTCAAAAAGAAAATCTAACTGAAATTAGAATTCTGGAAATCTATGCAGACAAGAAAGCTTATGAATCGCATTTACAAACGCCACATTTCAAACATTACAAAACATCAACATTGAAAATGGTAAAGTCATTGAAATTGATAGATATGAATGCTATTGACAAAGAAACAATGCAACTGATATTTAAAAAACTATAGTAAATGACTGCTACTACAACGGATTTAGGCAATAGGCTTAATGGGAAGTTGGTTATGTATTTGGGAGAATTTGCTTCGCCTGTTCGCTGTCGCTCGGGTGGCAAGTCCGAAAATCGGGCTTAATTTAGTCATAAACCCGCCGTAGCGCCAGAAAGTTTTAGGCAATGCTAACGCAGACCGTAAAAACTAACATAATTTTTATATTAAACCAAAATGAATATTAATTTTTTTTCTAACTTATTTCTTTGGTTATTAGTAATCACTTTACCAGATATGGTATTTTCTCAATCGGCTGACTTTACCATTCAAGATATAACGTTTGAAAGTCAAGGCGTCACTCTTGCAGGCTCGATTTTAACGCCTAAAAAAGTATTAGCAGCAGTTGTAATTGTTCATGGATCTGATCCTGTAAAAAGAAAAGTGGAGTTCGCTAAACGTCTTGCCAAAGAAGGTATTGCTGTATTGACATATGATAAACGTGGAGTTGGAGAATCTGGCGGTGTATATGTAGGACCAACTGTTGGCACGAATAATATTGACACTACAAATCTTAATTTATTATCTCACGATGCAAGTGCAGCAGTAAATACATTTCGAACTTATTTGAAAGATAAAAAAAACACCAATTGGATTGGTTGGCTTCAGTCAAGCAGGATGGATAATCCCAATTGCTGCAAGTAAAAATCCACAAATAGAATTTATGGTTTTATTTAGTTGCCCTACAATTACAACTTTAGAACAACTTCGATTTCAGTTTTATACTAATGGAAACAATAAATTTTGGGAAAATCATACAGAATCAGATGCTCTCGAACATACTAAAAATGACCCAGACAGGTATCAATTTACCACTACTGACCCAAAAAATTACTTGAATACTCTTTCAATTGCAGGACTTTGGCTTTTTGGTGAGAAAGATATCCAAATTCCCGTAAAATTGTGCATAGAGCAATTGAATACATTTAAAATTCAAGGCAAACCTTTCGAATATACTTTGTTTTCAACATTAGGACACAATACTTCTTCTGATAATATTACAGCACCTGTTGATATTTCAATTCAATGGATAAAACAGAAAGCTTTGAACATTAAAAAGTCTAAAAAATCAAAATAAAGCACTGCCTAAAACAGTAAGGAAACACTATTTATTTCATCAGTACTTATACTTTTATATTGTTTAAAGGAAAACTATTAGATTTATTTCGTTGCTAAATATCATAAGCAAATTTTATAAAACCATAGTAACTTTTCGCGCTTGCCTGAACGCAACATTATAAAATTCAATCGCTTAACGCATCGCCTTAGTAGATTTTCCTACCGTCAAATAAACATGCGTATTGGGATACAGGAATTCAATTTTAGTTTTTTGCGTATTTATCCGCATTTCTAACTGGCCTTTCTCGTTTTCTAAAGTGTAAAACGAATAATTTTTATCTGGAGCAAAAACACCGGAGTCTACAATTTTATATTTCATTTTTGTAGCCGTGAGAAAGAAAACCACAGTACGCTTTTGAGTGTCAAGGAACACAAATGAGTATTCATTCCCTACCGTATTGCATTCCCCTTTTTTGAAAGGTTGCTCGTCAATGCAATACCTTTGAACATTAAACACTTGTTCCTGAGCATACAAACTACCTGACAGCAACAACAAAAACATTATTTTTTTCATAAAATGTACTTGATTTTAGAATCCGGAATTGGAAACTCCTTTTTACCAATACAAAAGACAAGCCACATTTCTTTTTTGAAGAAAAAAGAATTCATAAAATCCCCAATTACTTTTGGCAGCATATCCTTAAAATAGAATTAAAAGGTTCATGAGTTCCTTTTCAATCCACATATTATTCGTAGTTTTGACCATAGCAATGCTTGTTGATTTTGTTTTATAATAATCCAAAATAATAGGGCAAACAACTTTAAACTAAAATAATAATGACTTCATTTAGTAAAGAATTATCTTTTCGTTGGTCTGATCTTGACCCTAATTTTCATGTTCGACACAGTGCTTATTATGACTTTGGCGCACAACATCGTATCGAAATTCTGGAAAATCTTGGATTAACTATGAAGGTTTTGCGTTCACAAAATTTTGGTCCAATCTTATTCCGAGAGGAATGTGTTTTCAGAAAAGAAATACTGCTTTCAGATAAAATAGTTATGCATACCAAAATTTCTAAAATGAGACCAGATGCTTCACGCTGGTCAATAGTCCACGAATTTATGAATGACGACAATAAACTTTGTGCCACAATAACCGTGGATGGAGCCTGGATGGACACAAAACTGCGCAAAATAGCCGACCCAACACCCGAAATAGCGATGGACGCTATTCGTAATTTCCCAAAAACTAATGATTTTCTAGAACTTTAAATTTATGAAACAATTTTTAAAAATTGCCAGCTGCTTATTAATCGTATTGGCACTGGCTGTAAGTTGCAGTCCGTTGCTAAACGCAAACACCACTGAATTCACTACCGGAAAAGTGCAGGAAATCGTAGTGGGCAAAGATGGCTATACCGCCAAATTAGCAACAACCGAAAATTCAATTTATTTGGTGACTATCAGTCGCGTCAATTTATTAGAACCAACACAATACAGACAGGTTTCAACTGGAGAAACCATACAAGTGAAAGGAGATATTTTTAAAATTTCAGGCGTTAATCACATGACCGTGCGTGTGCTGAAATAGCAAAGAATTATCTTTTCATTATACTAAGAGCCTTGCGTGTTTTTCCAACGAGCGAAGGCTTTGTGACGGCTTAAAAAATCTCGGGATATTAGAATCATTTTCGCATTTCAAATCAAATAAGAATAGAAAGCGTAACGTTATTAGCATTCAAAAATCATGAAAAACAGAGAATACTCCACCATTTACAGAATAATGCATTGGTCAATCGCCATTTGCATGACTTTATTGCTTGTCACGATTTTTCTACGTTTGACGTGGATGAATAAAAATAATGTTGCGTTAATCATTCAAGACTATTTAGCGACTACAGATCAAAAGTTGACGCAAGACCAACTCATTACGCTTGCCAAAAAAATAAGAAAACCCATGTGGGACTGGCATATTTATATTGGTTATGCTTTGGTAGGTTTGTATAGTATTCGGATTGCGCTTCCATTTTTTGGACAAATGAAATTCTCCAATCCGTTCAACAAAGATTTGGGAATTAAAGAAAAGTTCCAGTACTGGACGTATTTAGTTTTTTATGTTTGTGTCGCTATTTCATTGATTACCGGTTTAATTATTGTTTTAGGTCCAAAAAATCTAAAAGAACCGATGGAAGAAATTCACGTCCTTTCTATTTATTATTTATTGGCATTTATCGTGATTCACTTATCGGGTGTTTTCTTCTCTGAATTAACGACCCAAAAAGGATTAATTTCTAGAATTATAAGTGGACCAACGAAGTCAGAAGAGAATTAAAAACAGAAAGCTTTTAGTAGTAAATTTTAACGCAAGCTGAATCATATAAAAAAGTAAATTGGTTGCAAACTGTTGAATCCAAAATAATTAAAGTAAAAATTGGTTTATGAAAATCTATGTCAAAAACATGGCGTGCGAAAGTTGTAAAATCTTTTTAAAAGAAGCTTTGGAAGAGCTCGATATCTCACCAATAAAGATAGAACTTGGCGAGGTTGAAGTCAAAGAAGTGCTTACAGAAAGCCAAAAAAAGAAACTGAACAGCAAAATCAAAAAAGCAGGATTAGAATTATTAGAAAAAAAACAAGGCATTCTGATTGAGAAAATCCGAACTGTAATTATTGATTATGTTTACAACTCCGATGAAAAACCAGTCATCAAATTCTCCGTTTTATTAAGCGAAAAATTAAATCACAGTTATACGTATCTGGCCAACTTTTTCTCTGAAGTAGAAGCCAGTACAATCGAACAATATGTCATTTCACTGAAAGTGGAACGAATAAAAGAACTGATTCTTCTGGAAGAACTTACTCTTTCTGCCATAGCTTTCAAACTGCATTACAGCAGTGTTTCCCATTTGTCAAATCAGTTTAAAAAAGCAACCGGATTGACTCCTTCGCATTTTAAACGATTAAAAGAAAAAAGAAGAATAACCATTCAAAATATTTAATAAAAGACATTTCAGCATCTCTTAAACCAAATGCGACCTTGCTATTGCATTTCCTTTAACAAAAAAGATTCTAAAAAATGCATCCTAATTCTGAAATAAAAGAAATCGCCAAGGTGTTCCTAAAGTTAGGATTTACTGCTTTTGGTGGTCCGGCGGCACATATTGCAATGATGCAGCAAGAGGTAGTTTCCAAACGAAAATGGCTTACCGAACAACATTTTTTAGACCTTATTGGTGCCACAAATTTAATTCCGGGACCCAACAGTACAGAAATGGCTATACATATTGGTCATGAACGCGGTGGTTGGAAAGGTCTGATTGTAGCCGGTCTTTGTTTTATTCTGCCAGCGGTTTTCATTACCGGATTTTTTGCATGGGGATACAAACAATATGGACAATTACCGGAAATTCAACCTTTTATTTATGGCATAAAGCCCGCGATTATTGCAGTGATTCTGGCTGCCGTTTATCCTTTGGCCAAGAAATCACTGAAATCAATAACATTAGCTGTAATAGGAATTGTTGTGTTACTGCTGTCTTTGCTAGACTTCAATGAAATTTATTTGATGTTTGGAGCGGGATTTTTTGCTTTACTTTGGTATATCGTTCGAAATGAAAGGTTGAAAAGCACCACTGTTTTTCTACCCTTAACGCTGATGCAGGTTTCCACCACAACAGTTTTGACTGCCACCAACATGAATTTGTTTTGGATTTTCTTGAAAATTGGTGCGTTACTTTACGGAAGTGGTTATGTACTTTTTGCTTTTCTCGATGCTGAACTCGTGGCCACCGGACTGCTCACCAGACAACAATTAATCGATGCCATTGCTGTGGGACAATTTACACCAGGTCCAGTTTTTTCTTCGGTGACATTTATAGGATACCAAATCAACGGTTTGTCCGGCGCCGTAGTTTCTACAATTGCCATTTTTTTGCCCTCTTTTGTATTTGTCGCATTACTCAATCCATTGGTAAAGAAAATGAGAGACTCAAAACCCTTTTCAGCATTTCTCGATGCGGTTAATGTAGCTTCTGTGGCTATCATAATTTCGGTTTGTTACGCCATGGGAAAAGATACCGTTACAGATTGGCGCACCATTTTAATCGCTATAATAAGCCTCGCCATTACTTTTGGTTTCAAAAAAATTAATAGTGCATTTATCGTTTTGGGCAGTTCCATTTTGGGTTATATGCTGACTCTTCTTTAAAAATAAAAATTAATTCGCTTCCCAAGTAATTGCCAACCATAAAGTTGTGTTTTTTTTTTATACTTTTATAGATGAATAAATAAACTATCAAACCAAAAAACCAAGAATGAAATTAACCAAATTATTTTTTGCACTGTTGATCATTTTTAGCATAACCAGTTTTAAATGGGCTCCAAAGGATTCAATTGCTGCATCACTTACGCTAAAATCAAGAGAGTTTTACCAAATTAAAACCTATATCCTCAAAACCGAACAACAAGAACAAACCACTGATGCGTATTTAAAAGAAGCATATTTACCTGGATTGAAAAAACTGGGAATCAAAAATATTGGTGTTTTTAAACCAAAACCAAATGCCACAGACACCCTGAAAAAAATTATCGTAATAATTCCATTTTCCTCTTTGGATCAATTTCTGAAACTTGACGAAAAACTAGCCAAGGACAAAACCTATTTAACTGCTGGAGCTGATTATTTGAAGGCTACTTACAAACAAGCGCCTTATATGCGAATGGAATCTGTTTTATTAAAAGCTTTTTCAGATCATCCTTTCTTGACAAAACCAGCACTGAACAGCACTAGATCCAGTCGTGTTTATGAATTGAGAAGTTACGAATCAGCAACCGAAGCGATTTACCTCAATAAAGTAGATATGTTTAATGCCGGTGGAGAAATAAAACTCTTCGAACGTCTTGGATTCAACGCAGTTTTTTATGGCGAAGTGATTTCAGGAGCCAAAATGCCAAACTTAATGTATATGACCACTTTTGCTGACCAGCAAAGTCGAGATGCACATTGGAAATCATTTGTAGATTCGCCGGAATGGAAAGGATTAATAGCTATGGAAAAGTATAAAAATAATATTTCGCACATCGACATTACTTTTTTATACCCAACAGATTATTCTGATTATTAGTTCTACAAGACCAAATTTCAATCGTAAGTTATTAAAACTGCAACCCTAAAAGTTGTAGTTTTTTGTTTAAAGCAATAATCCAAGTGCTAATTTGTAACGAATGAAGTCGAAACTTTACAAAGGTATTACTGGTAAATTTAAGTATCTTTAATACCAATTTAAGCTATGGAAACACTCAACACGATACTAAAACTTGCTGCAGGCGTAGGATTATTTCTTTTCGCCATGTATTTGGTAGAAGAATCTCTGAAAAATCTCTCCGGCCGAAGTTTCAAACTATTTTTGCAACGCATTACAAAAAACAATATTGGCGCCGTTGCAGGCGGAACTATAATTACGGGCATACTTCAAAGCAGTTCGATGGTTTCGTTAATGGTTTTAGCGTTTGTAGGTGCGGGTGTTTTTACGATGAAAAATGCAATGGCCATCATACTTGGTGCTAATTTAGGAACAACAATTGCCAGTTGGCTGGTGGCTACTTTAGGTTTTAAAACTGATATTGAAGTTATTGCTTATCCGGCCGTTTGTGTGGGTGGTTTTTTACTTATTTTGCTTGGTAACCGCAAAAAATTCAAATACATTTCTTATTTTCTTTTGGGATTTGGCTTAATGTTCATCGGACTTTCCTTTATGAAAACCGCCATGGAGACTCAGGTACAACACTTTGATTTCTCGCAATATGCTTCCATGCCGCTAATCGTTTTTCTTATTATTGGTTTTTTGATTACGCTCATCGTTCAATCAAGTTCCGTAACCATGGCGCTCACATTAAGTGCGTTGAATGCCGGAGCAATAGGATTTCCTATGGCAGCCGCAATTGTATTGGGCGGAGAAACCGGGACGATCATTAAAATTCTTGTAAGTGCAATTGGAGGCAACGCATCAAAAAAACGCGTCGCTTTAGGCAATTTATTGTTTAATATTTTCATCACTGCCATTGCTTTTGTATTGCTAAAACCTATTCTGCTGTTGATTACTGACCTCATAAAAATCAAAGATCCGCTGATAGGATTGGTTACATTTTCGAGTCTGATTAACTTACTGGCTATAATACTTTTTCTTCCAGTTCTTGATATTTTTACTAAATTTCTAGAACGTTTTTTTAAAAATACTGATGGCAATTCTGCGGCTTTTATTGGTCACGCATCAATTGCAGAACCTGTAACGGCGCTTGATTTATTCCGAAGAGAAACTAATTATTTCATTCACAACTCGATGCTTTTCAATCTGGAATTATTCAAAATTGATACAATTGCTTTAAAACAAAGTGATTACGTTGAAATCAATAAAAAAAATAATTTTGAAACAAAATCCATCGAGGAAAAATACGAATTCCTGAAACAGTTACAAGGGGAAATGCAGGCTTTCTATTTGAAATTAAGGACCAAATTAAACAGTGAACAAAACTCAGAACTCAGCCAATTAATTTCGGCGGCACGAAGTTCCATGCATGCCGTAAAAAGCGTGAAAGATATAGGCACAAATATTACCAACCTGAGTCACTCTTCTAAAGATATCAAATACCAGTTTTTCCTCCATCATAAAAATGAAACGCAAAATTTATATGCCAAATTAAATGCGTTTCTGATTAAAAAAGGACTTACTAATTTTGAAGAATTAGAAATGCTTTTTGACACGATTCAAAAAAATTATACAACAGCATTAAATACATTTTATACGGAAGTACAACTGACAACCATTGAAAGTATTGACATTACAACTGTTATCAATTTTAACAGGGAACTTTTCACATCAAATAAAGCAATGCTAATGGCCGTGAAAGATGTTTTATTAGACGAAAAAAACGCTCAAAATTTCAATGAAATCCCTATTTATAAAACCTAAAATTTACAAAAAAATTGAAAATTTTTCCGAAAAATTTTACAACTTTATTTTTGTATTTTATAATGTATTTTACTTTCAATTTTCGACCTTTGCAGGTAATTCCTTTTAGGATTGAAATTGAATTCTGATTTAATTGGTTATTTTTAGCTAAAAAAACACATCATTTGAAAAAATACTTAAAGATAAGTTTAAAAGTTTTCCTTTGGATAATAGGATCTATACTTCTGTTGTTCTTACTATTAGTTGTAGCCATTCAAATTCCATCGGTTCAAAATTACGCTAAAGATAAAGCGGTAACGTATCTGGAAGGAAAAATTAAAACTAAAGTTACCATTAAACGTATAGAAATTGGTCTTCCCAAAAAAGTCATTCTTGAAGGTGTTTATTTTGAAGATCAAAAAAAAGATACCCTTTTTGCAGGAGAAAAACTTTCGGTTGATATTAGTTTACTCCAATTAATGAATAACAAAGTCGAAATCAACTCTGTTCATTTAGAAGGAATTACGGCTCACTTAAATAGAGATTCAAAAGCTGTTTTTAATTTTGACTACATCATAGACGCATTTGCATCGCCTGAGAAACAAAAAACAGATTCGCCACCGATGCAATTTTCCGTAGAAAAAATCAAACTGGACCGAATCCAATTTAAATACAATGATTTTGTTACAAAAAACAATCTGTACGCCAATCTAAATCACTTTGAAACCAATATCAAAACTTTCGATTTAGACAAAATGAACTTTGAAATTCCGAAAGCAAAAATTAATGGATTAAAGTTCAGATTACAACAAGGCATCGTTCAAATTTCTAATGCAACCAAAGCTGCAGTTATAAAAAACGAGTCGGAATCCATCCTAAAATTAAAATTGGGTGAGATTGATTTGGCAAAAATTGATGTTGATTACCAAAGTGAAGAAACCAAACTAGAGACTAATTTCTATATTAAAAAATTGCTTGCCAAAATTGACAAAATTGATTTAAACAATCAATTTGCCATCGTGGAGAGTGTTGATTTAACGGGTGTTGAAGGTGCTTTAACACTTGGAAAATTAGATAAATTAAAACCAAAAAAAGAAACTGCAAATACCGAATCCAGCAATTGGGAAGTCAAAATAAAGACGACGGAATTCAAACGTGTTAATTTCCGTTACGACAATAATAATGTTGCTGCTACCCAACAAGGAATTGATTACAACCATTTGAATCTTACCAATTTAAATTTACAAGTAGATTTCCTCAATTACAATCCCGAAAACATATCCGGAGAGGTCAATTCCCTGAGCATTAAAGACAAAAGCGGTTTGAACATTCAATCCTTAACTACTGAGTTTTTTTATGGAAAGAAAAATGCCTTTTTCAAGAAATTATATTTAAAAACTCCACAAACGGAATTGAGGGATGAAATCAGAATTGGGTATCCATCCATCGCTTCATTGGCAGCAAATCCAGGCGAACTAGGCCTTATCGCCTCATTAAAGAAAAGTAAAATTGCAATTAAAGACATTTTACTTTTTGCCCCGACTTTGAACAAAACTAATCCTTTCATGAGCTATCCTAATGCCATAATGTTGCTAAATGGCTCCATCAAAGGAAAACTGAATAACATCATATTTCCGTCTATTGAGATTAGCGGCATTGGAACTACAAAATTAGTGGCAAGCGGAAGCATTGTAGGATTACCGGATATGACCAAAGCTTATTTCGACTTAAATATCAAAAACCTTCAAACTGGCGCAAAGGATTTTGTTGGTTTTTTACCAAAAGGGACAATTCCAAATACGATTCAGTTGCCTTCAAAATTAAACGCAAAAGGAACATTTAAAGGAACGGTTGCTAATTTCAATACTAATTTGAATTTGGTCAGCAGTTTTGGAAATGCAAAAATCAAAGCAGCATTCGATCAACGCAGAAAAAATTACGAGAAATACGATGCCCAAACGGAGTTTACTAATTTTGATTTAGGAAAATTTATCAAAAACGATTCGATTGGAAAAGTAACATTAAAAGCCAATATAAAAGGAACTGGTTTTAATCCAAAAACCGCAACAGCTTCGTTAAACGGAAGTATTTTAAAAGCATATTACAACAAATACACATACAAAAATCTGAATGTAAAAGGAGCCATTCGAAATGGAAGATTTAATGCAACTGCTGTTGCAAAAGATCCTAATTTGACTTTTGATTTAGTGAGCAGCGGTAGTTTCAAAGACAAATATCCTTCCGGAAAATTAAAACTGAATGTAGATATCGCCGATTTAGAAAAACTGAATCTGCATGCCGGACCTTTAAAAATTAGAGGCGTTGTAGATGCTGATATTCAATCGGCTGATTTAGATTATCTCAACGGTACCGTCAATGCACATAGCATAAATGTGGTCAATGCCAAGGAACAATTTGTAATTG
Source organism: Flavobacterium psychrolimnae (assembly GCF_003312425.1). Classification (GTDB taxonomy): domain Bacteria; phylum Bacteroidota; class Bacteroidia; order Flavobacteriales; family Flavobacteriaceae; genus Flavobacterium; species Flavobacterium psychrolimnae. Next base: position 206,471 of record NZ_QNUX01000005.1, read on the forward strand.
ATTCCATAAATGTTGTAGCAACAGCAACTCCTGAAAAAAACACTTTATTAGTAAATTCTCCATTTTTAGATGCAGAAGTTAATGGAAAATATAAGTTATCAAAAATTGCAAATGCACTAAAGAATTCTATTGCGACATATTATGACAGTAACCCAAATTCGAAAAAAATAGCGGTTGAAAATCAGCAATTTGATTTTAAAGTTAGTGTAAAAGACAATCCTATTATATTGAAACTTATTCCTGAACTGAAAAGTCTGGAACCAATAAATATAACAGGGAAATATAATTCGGTTAACGATTCCATTGTTTTGAATGGTTCGATTCCAAAATTAGTTTACGGAGCCAATACAATTACAAATGCGACTTTAAAAGTTGACACTCAAGACAAAGCGCTGCTGTATAGCTTTATAGTAGACGACATTCAAAACAAACAAATTCAATTGCCACATACCAGTATCACTGGAAAAGTGGAGAAAAATCTGGTAGATTATATCTTGCAATTGAAAGATGCAAAAGATGTAGAGCGTTATTTAATTGCTGGTACATTAAAGGCAACCAATGGAAATAACGAAGTAAGTCTTGGTCCGGACAATTTATTATTGAACTATGAATCTTGGAAAATTGCACAAGACAATCTGATTCGCTTTGGCGCAAAAGGAATTTATATCGATAATTTCGAGTTGAGTAAAGATGGAAGTAACATCAAAATCCAGTCCGAAACGGATAATCAAAATGCTCCAATTGCAATTGATTTTAAGGATTTTGACATCAATACGATTACCAGTTTTGTGGAGAAAAAAGATTTACAGTTAAGTGGAAAAATAAATGGAAATGCAACTGTAAAAAACATCACTAAAACACCGCTTTTCACTTCGGATTTGAACATTGAAAATTTCACTTTCAAAAAAGACACCGTTGGAAACATCAGCATCAAAGTCAATAATGCGATTGCAAATCAATATGATGCGAAAGTTGCCATTACCGGGCAAGGAAATCAAGTGAATTTAGAAGGATTTTACAAAGCGAATGAAAGCCGCTTTGATATGAATTTGGACATCGACAAATTGAATTTGAAAAGTATCCAAGGCTTTACATTAGATAACATTACGGAAAGCACCGGATTTTTAACAGGGAATTTCAAGATTACCGGAAATACAACGCAACCAAAAGTTATTGGAGAATTACAATTCAATGAGATTGGATTCAAAGCCACGCAACTTAATGCCAAATTTAAGTCTTTGAATGATAAAATCACCTTTACCGAAAATGCAATCCTTTTTGACACGTTTACTATAAAAGACGAGAAAGACAATGATTTAGTGATAAACGGAGCGATTAACAGTAGTAATTTCAGCAATTTTGGATTTGATTTATCTATTGATGCAGATAATTTTCAAGCGGTCAATTCGGAAGCGAAAGACAATGATTTATATTATGGTCAACTGTTTCTGGACAACCATTTAAAAGTAAGCGGAACGATAGACAATCCTATCGTAGAAGGAAATATCAAAATTAATAAAGACACTAAATTTACTGTTGTTTTACCACAATCTGATCCGTCAATAGCAGACAGAGAAGGAATTGTAGAATTCATTGACCAAGACAATCCACAAATTTTAGGCACCCTTGCACTTGATGAAATCAGTAGTGAAATGGAGATAAAAGGAATCAATGCCTCTGTTAATATTGAAATCGATAAAGAGGCTGAACTTTCTTTAAACATTGATAAAGCAAGCGGAGATTTCTTAAAATTAAAAGGAGAAGCGCAATTGAATGGAGGAATTGATCCGTCAGGAAAAACCACGCTGACTGGAAGATATGAATTGTCTGAGGGAAGTTATGAGATGAATTTTAATGGAATCAAAAGGAAATTTGATATCAAATCTGGAAGTTATATTTTGTGGACTGGAGAACCAACAAGCGCTGACATCAATATCACAGCAATTTATAAAACGGAAGCCGCTCCAATCGATTTAGTAAATGACCAATTAGGAGCCGTTACTGCCGAAATAAGAAATACATACAAACAAAGAATTCCGTTTGAAACCCGTCTGAAAATGACAGGAGAATTAATGAAACCTACAATCTCGTTTGACATTGTTTTACCGGAAGGAAATAACAGTGTTTCAACCGAAATTATTAATACTACACAGGCTAAATTGACTCAATTGCGTCAGCAACAGGATGAAATGAACAAGCAGGTTTTTGCCTTGTTGTTATTGAACCGTTTTGTCGGAGAAAACCCATTTGCCAGTGAAACCGGAGGAACAAATGTTTCATCATTAGCGAGAGAAAGTGCGAGTAAAATTTTATCACAACAGCTTAATAATTTGGCAGGAGATTTAATTGAAGGCGTAGAACTTAATTTTGATTTGAATACTTCTGACGATTATACGACCGGTCAGCGCGAGAACAAAACCGACTTGAATGTTGGGATTTCAAAGAAATTACTGAATGACCGATTGAAAGTTACTGTTGGAAGCAGTTTTGGAATCGAGGGACCACAGCAAACCAATCAGAACGCAAATAATATTGCAGGTGATGTTTCGCTGGATTATCAACTTTCTAAAGATGGACGGTATAAAATCAGGGTATATCGTGTCAATAAATATCAAGTCGCACTTCAGGGAGAAGTCGTTGAAACTGGGGTCGCCTTTGTTATCACAATGAATTACAACAAGTTTAAGGAACTATACGCAAAAAGTGAAGCGAAAAAAGCAAAGCAAAAAGCAAAAAAAGAATTAAAAAATAAATCAGATGAATAAAACTCCTTTATTATACTTTCTTTTTTTAGGATTGTTTATTTCCTCGTGCAGCAATACCAAGTATTTGCCGGAAGGAGAATTATTGTATACAGGCGCAAAAGTAAAAGTGGAAGGAAAACAAACCTCCAAGAAAGAAAACAAAGCGCTAAAAAACCAATTACAGGAAATTGTGAGACCCAAACCCAACTCTTCAATTCTTGGGTTAAAACCAAAACTGTACATTTACAATTTGGCTGGGACGCCAAAGAAAGAAAAAGGATGGCGTTACTGGTTGAAAAATAAAGTAGGCGAACCGCCAGTTTTTTATAGTACAGTAGATTTAGAATACAACAAAAGTGTTTTACAAAATTTCTCTGAAAACAGCGGTTATTTCAATACAAAAACCACAGCGGATTCTACACGAAAAGGAAAAAAAGCAAGTGCTGAATATCTGGTAAATCCGGCAAAACAATATAAAATCAGAGAAGTTAAATTCCCCACGGATTCTTCCATTATTTCGACAGCCGTTCGTAATACAAGACGCAGAAGTTTGCTAAAAAAAGAGGAAGGATACAGCCTTGATGCCATCAAAGAAGAGAGAGTTCGTATTGATGCCCGATTAAAAGAAAAAGGTTTTTTCTATTTTAACCCCGATTATCTAAAAGTGCAGGTTGATAGTACCGTTGCGGATCATCAAGTGGATTTAATTGTAAAAGTTAAAGAGGAAACTCCATCTCTGGCAGAGACACCATACAAGATCAATAAAATTATTGTTTATCCTAATTATTCTATTGGGATTGACAGTGTAAAAAACAACATGGATTCTATCCAGAAGTACAATGATTTAACGATTATTGATCCTGAGAACTTATTCAAACCGCGTATTTTTGACCGTGCACTGTATTTCAAAAAAGAAGATTTATACAACAGAACCGATCATAACTTATCATTGAATCGATTGGTTAATTTAGGTACTTTTAAATTTGTAAAAAATCAATTTAGGGTTTCAGATACAACAGGAAATTATCTTGATGCCTACTATTATTTGACGCCGTTACCAAAAAAATCAATCCGACTGGAATTATTAGCTAAAACAAACTCCGCTAATTATACAGGAACCGAACTCAATTTAAACTGGAGCAACAGAAATGCTTTCAGAGGTGCTGAATTGCTTACGATATCAGCCTTTGGTGGTATTGAAGTACAAGTTTCCGGACAAAATAATGGATTTAATGTCTATCGCTTCGGAACCGAGGCTAATTTAATTTGGCCAAGATTAGTGGCTCCTTTCAAACTCAATTCTCCAAGTGGTTTTGTGCCAAAAACAAAAGCAACATTGGGATATGAGTTTCAAAACAGAACCAAGTTATACTCCTTGCAAACATTCAAAGGCTCTTTTGGATATTTATGGAAAGAGAGTGAACAGAAAGAACATTTATTGAATATCACTGAAATTACGTATGCGAGTCCGCAAAATGTAACGCCATTGTATCAAGAACAAATCAATGTAAACCCATCATTAGAAAAAGTAATTGAAAAACAATTAATTTTTGGTCCAACCTACTCCTACACGTATACCAATACGTTGCAAAGAAGAAAGAAAAATACTTTTTATTACAAAGGAACTATTGACTTGGCAGGAAATATTGCCGGATTAGCTTCGGGAGCAAACATTCAAAAAGGCGACACCATTAAATTGTTTGATGTCCCTTTTAGCCAGTTTATCAAAATTGAAAATGATTTTAGACATTATTACAGGTTAGGTCCAGATTCACAAATTGCCACCAGAGTTATTGCAGGAGCAGGATTTGCTTACGGTAACTCGCGCGAATTGCCTTTTATCAAGCAGTTTTTCATTGGTGGAACCAATAGTTTAAGAGCTTTTAGAGCACGTTCTATTGGACCGGGAAGTTTTGATGGCGCATCAACGAATACCAATGCTTTTTTGCCCGATCAATCTGGTGATATAAAATTGGAATTCAATACCGAATACCGAGCTAAAATTTACGGATTAGTGAAAGGAGCTTTATTTATAGATGCGGGAAATATCTGGTTGTTGAATGAGAATACGGAAAAACCGGGAGCTAAATTCTCTAAAAAATTCCTTAATGAAATAGCTGTTGGTGCCGGAGCCGGATTGCGTTTCGATTTCTCTTTCCTTATCCTAAGAACAGATCTTGCCTTTCCTTTAAGAAAACCCTATTTGCCGGACGGCGATCGTTGGGTTTTAGATAAAATTGATTTTGGAAGTGGTCCTTGGCGTAGGGAAAATTTAGTTTTTAATTTAGCGATTGGATATCCTTTTTAAAACAACAGATACAGTAATAACAAAAAAAGAGCACGATGATTTCGTGCTCTTTTTGTATACTATATAATCCCGTTTTAGTCTACCAAGAATAAGGCATTGCTAAACAATAAATTTCCATTTTCCCAGAATCCCCTGAATAATGGATTGTCTACCATATAAATTACAGAACCATCACCTTTTGATTCAACTGCAAAACTTACAGTATTATTCAATTTCTTTTTGATTTCATTACCAACAAAACCATAGCTTTTATAATCTTTAGGAACATAAACAACATTAGTTGCTTTCTTCAACAAAGAATAATGTCTGTCATCTGTTTTTAAACTGAAATATTTATCACCCAAACCAAAAGACATGGGATGTGTTTTATTCAGAAGATTTTCAATGATAGCACCAGGAATCGATTTAGAAATATACCTGCGTTCTGAATCCTGAAAGTCCAGAAAACGTTCTTTTAATTCTTCTTCTTCGGCTTCTTTTTCAGAACTTAATTTATCTTCTTCAGTTGCAAAAGGACTCAACGCATATCCTTCTTTAGCCTCAAAAAGAGTCAGTGCGCTGTTCATCGCTATCACTTTTCCGCCATTTTTAATCCATTCTCCTATTTTCTTTTGTTGGTCTTCTGAAAAATCATAATATCCATCAGCCATAATAAGCGTGTTATAATTGAATAGGTTTAATCTGTTAAAATTACTTACCTCAACCACACTCACTGGATATCCAATAGTTTCTTCCATATAATACCAAGCAGCGCCAAACTCTGTAGAACCAACTCCTTTTCCTGATAATAATACGACTTTTGGTGCTTTTAGTAAATTGAAATTTTCACCACCAACATCTTTAGAATTCGATGAAAATCCTGTAGCTATATAATTGTAATCGGTTTTTATTTTAATCAGTTCGCCAATCGTTTTTTCAAAATCTACTACTTTTGGATTATCGGCTTTGGTGACAATCAAACCTCCCGGCTCCACTATTACATCGCCAAAAATAGCTTTTTTCATTGCCGACCTAACTTTGATATTATTTTGGTGCAATAACGAAAGTACCTGAGCAGAAATTCTGTTATTCCAAGGAATATGAAACGCATATACATTTTGTGGAATTCCTTTTTCTTTTACTTCAATGGACCCTTTAGTTTTGATAGCCAAACTATTTTTCAACGCATAACCTTCAACTCCATACGCCAAGGGCAATGCCCAAGAAGTAATATCATAGGATAAACTGTCATTCAACTTTTGATTTGGTTCAAAAAGTACCTGCGCAAAAACAGCTTTTTGTTGGTCTACTTTTACAATTAAATCATTTGGTTCAATCGTAAAACTTTTCTCAGTTTTGGTATTATAATTAAATCCAGATGCTTTTTGACTGGCATCGGCATAACTGAATTCTACATTATTTTTTTTCAATAAATCCGCCATTTGAACCAACTTCGGATTGTTTTTCATCACGTACATTTTATAATTTCCCTTCACTGTTTTTCGGGAATTATTCATAAAACCTCTAAATCCTTTCAGCAAAACATCCGCTTGTGCCGCCGCTGATTCTACCACAGTCAAGACTGCCGTTGCGTGATGTGTTAATCGATCTTGTATCGTAAGTGTAATTCCATTACTCATTGTAACAGCTCTCCCCGCGCCTATTCCACCTTGTTCCATCGTCATTCCTACCGCCCCATTATACGTAGGATAAGTGTCGCCATAACTTGGATAAAACAAATCAAAACGTTCACCGGTATTGTACATCCAATTTTGAGCATCAAATTTTTTGGAAATATTTTTACCTAAAGTGTAGTGAAAATCTTTCTGGTATTTCTCAATGTATTCGTGCAAAGGTTCCGCTGATGGTGGGAAAAAATACGGAGAATCGTATCCCATTTCGTGAACATCCGTATGAACTTGAGGCATCCATTGGTTGTACAACGCTATACGCTGCTGGGTTTCCGGCTGCGTTTGCCAAGCCCAATCTCTATTTAAATCAAAAATATAATGGTTGTATCTCCCACCTGGCCAAACTTCCATATGCTCTCTGTCTGATAAATCAGGATGCGTTTTTTTTCCTGAAATTTCTCGTAACCAATTCCCATATCTGGAATATCCGTCTGGGTTGATACACGGATCAAGGATTACAATCGTGTTCTCTAACCACTTTTTGGTTTCAGCATTCGAAGGATTTACTAACTCGTACGCTACTGTCATGGCACTTTCGGTTCCGGCAAATTCATTTCCGTGAACATTAAAACTCAACCATACAATTAACTTATCACCAATCATTTGCGATTTATTTTGAGACAAACCAATTGCTGCTAAATTGTTATTCCGAATTTGTTCCAAATTAGCTAAATTCTCCGGACTCGAAATAAAATACACATTCAAGTCTCTTTGCTCCGGAGTCACTCCATATTTCTGGTGTTTGATTAAATTCGACTTTTCAGTAAGGTGCTTAAAATAATTTTCGGCTTGATGGTAATAGGTTATTTGTTTCCCGTAATTGGGTAAAAACTGGGATGGACTTTGCACTTGTGCCTGAACACTGAGCACCAAAGTTAGCATTAGATAAAAAGAAAAAACAGTCTTTTTCATATTGTTTTGGGTTAGTTATGCTTCAAAAATAGCCATTTACGAAGTATTGCACAAGCTTAATTTCGAATTAGTGAATTATTGATTTTACCAAACCTCTACTTTTTATTAATTCATTTTTTGTTGAAGAATACTAACAATACAGCAACTTTCGTTATTAAAAAAACAATATTATTCCGTTTTGGATTAGTATCATTGCTACATTCTATTATATTTGCAAACAACAAAATTCATACAACAAATGGAAGAATGTATCTCAGTTTTTGATATGCTAAAAATTGGTGTCGGACCTTCGAGTTCGCACACACTTGGACCTTGGAGAGCAGCAGAACGCTTTCTTAGTGAATTGAGAAATGAAAATTTACTTTCTGTTGTAAATCGGGTAAAAATAGATTTATACGGTTCACTTTCCCTGACCGGAAAAGGCCACGCCACAGATTTAGCCGTAATGCTGGGTTTAAGCGGGCAAGATCCGGAATACATTCCTGTCGAAAATATTGATGGCATTATCAAATCCATTGAATCAAAAAACGAAATCAATTTAGGAAACGAAAAACCAATTCCTTTTTATTTCCTTCAAGACATCGTTTTCAATAAAAACTTCCTTCCTTTTCATGCCAATGGAATGACTTTTACGGCGTACATGACAGATGAAAGCGAATACGTTTCTACCTTTTATTCAATTGGTGGCGGATTTGTAGTCAAAGAAGAACGCATCAACGCCAAGAAGAAAACACAAATAAAATTTGCTTTTCCTTATCCAATTGAGAAAGCAGCTGAACTTTTGGATTTTTGCAAAAAAGAGAATAAATCCATATCAGAAATCGTTTATGAAAACGAAAAATCGATGCGTACCGAAGCGGTTATCGATCATGAATTGATGCGCATTTGGAAAACCATGCTTGAGTGCATGTATATTGGTTGCCATTCCGAAGGGATTCTTCCCGGCGGATTAAACGTGCGTCGCCGTGCTTTTGATATGCACCAAAACCTCATCGGTTTAGCCAATTATGATTCGCCACAAACCTGGCTCGAAGAAATCAGAAAAACGGAGGTGAAATTTCGCCAAATCCTGAAATGGGTTTCTTGTTTTGCCCTAGCGGTAAACGAAGTAAACGCTGCCTTAGGACGTGTGGTTACGGCTCCAACAAACGGAAGTGCGGGTGTAATTCCTGCCGTTTTGATGTATTATTTAGTAATTGAAAACCACAATGCCGGAGAAAAAGAAATCAAACAATTCCTGATGGTTGCCGGTGAAATAGGAAGTATTTTCAAGAAAGGTTCTACTATTTCAGCAGCAATGGGTGGTTGTCAGGCCGAAATAGGCGTTTCCTCCTCGATGGCGGCGGCTGCTTTATGCGAATTGATGGGCGGAACTCCTGAACAGGTTTTAATGGCTGCCGAAATCGCAATGGAACACCACTTGGGATTAACTTGTGATCCTATTGGCGGTTTGGTTCAGATTCCGTGTATTGAAAGAAATACGATGGGTGCCATAAAAGCGATTAATGCTGCAGAATTAGCCTTGGAAACCGATCCGAAAAATGCAAAAGTTCCTTTGGACAAAGTGGTAGACACAATGTGGCAAACCGCCAAAGACATGAATAACAAGTACAAAGAAACTTCCGAAGGCGGATTAGCGATTGCCGTAAACATGGCGGATTGCTAGATTTCATAACACAAATTTAAAATACAGAAAGTCCAATATTCAATAATTTGAAGTAGATTTCGTGAATATTCTAAATAAATAATAATGGAAATTAATTGGGTAGTAGTTGGAATCGTTATCATTTGTGTGGTCATTTTGATTGTATTTCTTATTAGAAAAAATCAAAAAGATAAAAAGAAGTACACCCATTTCTTGAACAATGATTACAAAAAAGCTGATGAAAAAGAATCAGATTTGAATGACGATACGTATTAATTTGTCTTGTTAAATTCTTTTAAAAATTAGCAGAAATCATTTCACTTTTCATGAAACAAAATTCATTATTTTATTAAAAGTGAAACTATTTTCTTCTAGTATCAATCAGGTGAACGATTTTCCATCCAGATTTTTCGGGTGTATCTATTTTGAAAAGTGTAAAAGCATTCACACCTTTGTGACTTAATTTACCATTTACATAAAACTCGTAAGGTGTCCAAGCGTGCGCCATGCTTCCATCTACTTGAATAGAATAACTGATAATTTTTTCCTGAAACTTCACTTCAGCAGGAATAGAACCGATTGATTTAAAAAAAGCTTGTGGGTTTTCATTGGATAATTTAGTTCCTTTTGCATTTTCACTTATGGACTGTAACATCACTGTTTCGTCACAAAGCGCCTTTAATTTTAGCGTATCTTTGGCATGAAAAGCCTCAAAAAAAGTTTCAATTACCTTTTGAATTTCTTGATTTTGAGCTTGAGAATTCACCGTTGTAAACAATACTATCATTACTACTATTTTACGCATAATTACTTTTTTAATTAATTGGTAATGCAAGTAACATTACTGTTACATTTTTGAGTTAAAAATATACATTTTATTACCTTTACAATCTTAAAATAACAAATATGTCTGTCGCAAAAAAAGATTATAAAAGGATTACTACAAAATCACTGATTGAAATGAAAGCTAATGGAGAGAAAATTTCCATGCTTACTGCATACGATTACACGATGGCAAAAATCGTTGATACCGCCGGAATTGATGTGATCTTAGTAGGTGATTCTGCTTCGAATGTGATGGCGGGTCATGAAACGACTTTGCCAATTACGTTAGACCAAATGATTTATCACGCTTCTTCTGTAGTGAGAGCAATAGAAAGAGCATTGGTTGTTGTGGATTTGCCTTTTGGAAGTTATCAATCAGATCCAAAGGAAGCGTTGCGTTCTGCCATCCGAATTATGAAAGAAAGCGGTGGTCATGCTGTAAAACTGGAAGGTGGAAAAGAAATTAAAGATTCTATCAAGAAAATACTAAACGCAGGAATTCCAGTTATGGGACATTTGGGTTTAACTCCGCAATCTATTTATAAATTTGGAACCTATACGGTTCGTGCCAAAGAAGAAGAAGAAGCACATAAACTAATTGAAGATGCCAAATTGTTGGAAAGATTAGGCTGTTTCGCTTTGGTTTTGGAAAAAATTCCGGCACATTTAGCCGAAAAAGTGGCTCAAAGTATTTCTATTCCGGTAATTGGTATTGGTGCTGGTGGCGGTGTTGACGGACAAGTTTTAGTTATTCACGACATGTTAGGAATGAATAATGAATTTAGCCCGCGTTTCTTAAGAAGATACATGAATTTATACGAAGGAATGACAACAGCCATCGGTCAATATGTTGCTGATGTGAAATCAAGTGATTTTCCTAATTCAAGTGAACAATATTAAGCCCCCTAACCCCCAAAGGGGGAATTGAAAAATGAAAATAGTTTCGAATAAAAATAACCTGCAAATTCTTCACGAAGACAACCATCTTATTGTGGTTAACAAGCGTGTAGGCGATATTGTACAAGGTGATAAAACAGGTGATAAACCACTGTCTGATGTGGTGAAAGAATATATCAAAGACAAATACAACAAACCTGGTGAAGTGTTTCTAGGAGTCGTACATCGTTTGGACCGACCTACAACCGGAATCGTAGTTTTTGCCCGAACCAGCAAAGCCTTAACGAGAATGAATGAATTGTTTAGCAACCGTGAAACTCAAAAAACGTATTGGTGTATTGTCAAAAATAAACCTTCGAATTCCGAAGATAAATTAGTTCATTATATAAAAAGAAACGAAAAAAACAATACGTCAAAAGCGCATTTAAAAGAAGTTCCTGACAGTAAACTAGCTAGTTTAGATTATAAAATCATTCAGGAACTCAACAATTATTTCGCTCTGGAAATTAATCTACATACCGGGAGACACCATCAAATCAGAGCTCAACTTTCGGCTATTGGATCACCCATAAAAGGCGATTTGAAATATGGTTTTGATCGAAGCAATCCCGATGGAGGAATTCATTTGCACGCTAGAAAACTAGTTTTTGTACATCCTGTTACCAAAGAAAGCATAGAAATTATCGCACCAACACCCGATGATGTGATTTGGAATGCAGTCTAATATCTTGCAGTTTATCTATCAAAAACCGGTAACAAAAAACATAACTTTCAGACTTATACCATAGAAAAACAGGAATAAAATCCTGTTTTTTTTATTTTAGCTTCTAAAGAAAGTTGCTGTAAATTAATAATTATGTATTTTTAATTTAAAAATTATCTCATGAATCACAAAACCGACATAAAATACCGAAAAGAATCTCTTAAAAAATTATTACATGTCATCACAAAACATGAAGAGGAAATTATTAAGGCTTTGTATGATGATTTTAAAAAACCAGCTTTTGAAGCAGTTTTAACTGAAACTAATTACGTCATCAGTGATTTAAAAGAGACGATAAAAAACATCGATTCTTGGGCGAAGCCAAAAAGGGTTTTCCCTTCATTTTTAAATTTCCCTTCCTCTGATTACGTTTACAGTGAACCTTATGGCAATGTTTTAATCCTTTCGCCTTGGAATTATCCGTTTCAATTGGCTTTATGTCCACTTGTAGCCGCTGTTGCCGCAGGGAATAAAGTAACTTTAAAACCATCTGAACTAACACCGAATACGTCGAATATTATAGCGAAAATAATCACTGAAACTTTTCCGGTAAAAGATGTTGTCGTAATTACTGGAGACGCCACTATTGCAGCAAATTTGTTAAGCAAACGCTGGGATTACATCTTTTTTACGGGAAGTGTTGCCGTTGGAAAAATAGTAGCTAAGGCTGCAGCCGAAAATCTAACGCCGGTAACGCTAGAATTAGGCGGGAAAAGTCCTTGCATTGTTGATGAAACAGCCAATTTAGAATTAAGTGCCCGACGCATTGTTTGGGGAAAAATCATAAACGCCGGACAAACCTGTGTGGCTCCAGATTATATTTTGGTACACCATAAAATGAAAGATACTTTGGTGAAATTTCTTATTCAGGAAATTGAAAAAGCATTGGGAACAAATCCAGAAGAATCTCCGGATTTTGCCCGAATTATCAACTTGAAAAACTGGCAACGCCAATTGAGTTTGCTGGAAAATCAAAAAATACTTTTTGGAGGACAATCAAACCGAGATTCGCTGTACCTCGCTCCTACTTTACTGGATGAACCCAAAATGGACAGTCTGGTTATGATCGAAGAAATTTTTGGGCCGATACTTCCGATACTCTCTTACGAAACTAAATCAGATATTGATAAAATAATTTCGAGCTTCGAAAAACCATTATCCTTCTATTTATTTTCCCAAAACAAATCTTTTATCGATGAAGTCATCCATAAATATTCGTTTGGTGGCGGTTGTATTAATGACACCGTAATTCATCTGGCAAATAATCGACTTCCTTTTGGCGGTGTTGGAAATTCCGGAATGGGTGCGTATCACGGAAAATTAAGTTTTGATATTTTTTCTCATAAAAAATCGCTTGTAAAAAAAGGAACTTGGTTAGATTTACAAATGCGTTATGCGCCCTATAAAGACAAATTAAAAACCATTCAAAAACTGTTAAAATGGATGTAGCCAATGAAAAATCAGCAAGCGAAGCCATAAAATACAGACGCTCGGTTCGGGTTTTTAAAAATGAAGCTATTGATACTGAAAAAGTAAAAGAATGTATTCAATTAGCGACTTTGGCGCCCACCAGCAGTAATATGCAACTTTGGGAATTTTATCACGTGATATCGCCTGAAATAATTGAAAAAATAGCCAAAGCCAGTTTTGACCAAAACGCAGCTAAAACAGCTCAGCAATTAGTAGTTGTTGTTACAAGGAAGGATTTATGGCGTAAGAGAGTGCAATCGAATATTGATTATTTGAAAAATCAATACGGTAATAAGCCTGAAGCAGAATATTCCAAAAGAGAGAAATTTGCATTGAATTATTATCAGAAAATTATTCCGGCACTATATTTTGATTTTTTAGGAATTATCGGAATGATAAAGTTCGTTATTTTTCAAGTTATTGGAGTATTCAAACCTATTTACAGAGAGGCGCGGCAAAGCGACATGCGTATTGTTGCTCACAAAAGTGCAGGACTCGCAGCGCAGAATTTTATGATCAGTATGGCCGCAATCAATTACGATACGTGTCCCATGGAAGGTTTTGATTCGCTGAGAATTAAAAATATATTACATTTGCCGGCTTCCGCAGAAATCAATATGATTTTAGGCTGTGGTGTTAGAGATGAAAATGGTGTTTATGGAGAACGATTCCGAATACCTTTTGAAGAAACTTATTTTAAAATATAATTAATCAATATATAAACCAAATGAATAAAACTACACAAAAAAGAATTTCAGAAATAAAACAAGATGGCTACAATTTAGATTTTGGCAATGTTTTCAATCACGCTTTCGAAAATTATAAAAAGATTGCACTGTATGGCGGTTTGATAATTTTCGTCTTCTTCGTTCTGCTTAGTATTTTAGGATTTGGAATAGTGATGGCAATGTTTGGTGCGCCAGCAGTTTTAGATTTTTTAAAACCAGAAAATTTAAAACTGGAAGAAATGGCCTTACCTACGCTGCTTATAATTACAGGAATTTCTGCGCTTACCTCAAGTTTATTTAGTCCATTTACTGCGGGCTTAATAAAAATGGCTTATTGTGCCGAAAGAGATGAAGAATTTCATGTCTCCACTATGTTTGAATTTTATAAAGCTCCCTATTTCAAGGAACTTTTTATTGCAACATTTTTGGTTTCTATGACTAGTTCCATCATTTCTACGATAATTAATTTTGCACAAATACCTGCACTTGGTTTTATTGTAACCGTAACTGTCACGTTATTCACGATATTAATGATTCCGTTAATTATTTTTGGGAATTTGAAAGCGGTAGAAGCAATAGAAACTAGCATTCTACTGGTTTCTAAACAACCATTAATGCTGCTGGGATTAATAGTTATTGCGAGTATTGGAGTGATGGTAGGTTTGATAGGATGTTGTATTGGGCTATTTTTCACATTACCATTTATGTACTCCTTATACTATGCTATTTACAGTGAAATAGTAGGTTTTGAAAATGAAAGCGAAATTGAATTTCAAGAAAGAATATAAAAATTAAGAATTACATTTTTGAATATAAACCAAAACAGAAATTCAAATCTGTTTTGGTTTTTATTTAAAATTTTTCCCTACATTGAACACCAAAAGTTAGAGCCCAAAATCTACTCTTTAGAAACCTCATAAAAATTTTACTATGGTGTGGTACTGTAGCCTACTGACTATTCTCAACTCAAAATTTATTTTATTTTGGGCTTATAATTTTTTCCCTATGAGTAATCTTTTATTGATTACTATACCCATTTTATTTGTGTTCTTAATCTATGAAGTTTATAAAATAAAATCGACTTTAAAGAGTAAGTTATTAGAAAATGGTACGGAAACAGTTTTCAAAAATAAAGAATACCAGCTGTATCTTCTTTTTTTAGGCATCATACTTCCATCAATTGAAATCATCTTTGAGATTTTTAAAATTAGACCCAAAAGTCTATTATTAGCTAATTGTAGTATTGGCTTATTTCTGCTGATTCTCTACCTTTTAAGCACAAAATATGCCATTATTTTTAAATATATCAAAGAAATATTCATCAGTTTATTTCTTTTGTACTTTGTTTTTATTTCTAGAAATCTGATTTATTCTCCTACAGATACAATTCCTATTGTAGGTTTTATCGTTTCCTTTTTCTTTTCATACAACGTCTTAAAACCTGCAAAACTATATTGGTTTTTCGTAGGCACAGTTTTTACATTCTTTGTGGTTATTTTTTTATTAGTATTAATTCCTGTAGAAACCAGTATTGCGCTTGGAATCTATTCATTCATAATTTTGATTATCAACTACATTCATTACATTTCGTTGTTGAATCTTGCAGTTGAAATGCGTTTCAACAATCAAATCATCAATAAAGGAAATTCGCTCATTCTGGCCACTAACAAAAAAGGCGAAATTGTATTTTGCAGCGAAAATGTAAAAACAATTTTAGGTTATTCTGTTGACGAAGTTATGGGATTAGGCTACTGGAAAGTAACTGAAGACAGCGAATTTTTTGGTGAAGAATACCATAAAACATTTAAAGATGACCGTATATTTATTCGAAAACTAAAATGTAAAAGTGGTGAATTCAAATACATCCAATGGAATGACAAGAAATTTTCGAATGATTTAGTAATTGGAATTGGGCAGGATGTAACCAATGAAATCCAAATTCAAAATCAGTACAAGAATTTAATTGAAAATGCTATTGATCTCATATTTGAAGTCGATGATGACGGTAATTTTATATTTGTAAATGACTTCACCATCAAATCATTGGGTTACGAAAGTTGCGAAATCATAAATCGAAATTATTCAGAATTCATTCGGAAAGATTACATTACCAGCATCATGGATTTTTATCAAAATTTATTGGAGCATGAAAATTATTTTCCAACTATTGAATTTCCTTTACTAAAAAAGAACGGAGAGGAATTGTGGGTTTCCCAAAAAGTGATTATTCGTAGAAATGAACAAGGAACAGTAGTCGCTTATTCAGGAATTGCCCGAGATATCACTAAATTCAAAGATATTGAAGCTGAAAATAAAATTCGTCAGGAAAAAGTAGGACTATATAACGAAACAATTAAAAAATTATCAACGACTAACTTTAGCAATTATAAGAATTTAGATGTCAGCGTGATGCAAATCATAGAATCTGCGGCAAAGGTTTCTAAATGCGATAGAGTCAGCTATTGGAAATACACTGAAGATCGAATCACTTGTGAAAATTTATATGATTTAGACACTAACTCATACAGTAAAGGTGCTTTTTTAGAGAAAGAGAACTATCCAATCTATTTTGAATCTATAAAAAATAAAACCCAAATTAGTGCTCCGGACGTTTTTAACAAATATGAAATATCGGAATTCATAGAGGATTATTTCTTAAAATTTGATATCAAATCACAGCTTGACATTCCTATTTTCATCAATGGAGAATTGTCCGGTACCATTAGTTTTGAATCAGCCAGAACACAAAGAAACTGGGATAACGACGATATTATATTTGCAAGAACAATTTCGGATATTATCTCGTTGACTATGATTTCGCACAGTCGCTATGAGACTGAAAAAAAATTAGAATACAAAAGTGACCTTTTGTCTGCTATGGCGCTTTGTACGGAGAAATTTTTGAACAGTAATGATATCAACGATATTTTCTCCGATGTACTTATCATTATGGGACAAGCGACCAAATCCCATCGCGCATACTACTATGAAAATGACGGAAGCACGGGATTAATAAGTCAAAAATACCGATGGATAATCAACAATATCAAATTAACAGAGAACAATATTAAACTTCAAAATTTGCCTCATGCCTTTTTTGAGGAACTATTGACACCACTTTTAAACAACAAAATTTACAAAGCGATAATTCCAAAAATAGAAAATCCATCACTTAGAGATAAATTATATAATGTTGATGTAGTTTCAATCATCTTGTTTCCAATTTTTGTGAGAAATAAATTTTATGGTTTTTTAGGATTTGATGACACCCAAAACGAAAGAGACTGGTCTGAAGATGAAGTTAATATTCTGCAAACATTAGCCAGTAATATTGCGTCATCTATTGAACGTATTACAAACGAAGCCGCTATTTATGAAAGCGAAGAGAAATTTAGATTGCTGGCGAATAATATTCCCGGAACCGTTTATTTATCGAACTACGATGAAAATAACACCAAAATTTACATCAATGATGAAGTTGAAAAACTGACCGGTCATCCAAAAACAGAATTCCTTAATAATCACCTATCTTTCATTGATTTAATACATCCCGAAGATAAAGTGAGCACTATTGCTGCTCAAAAAAATGCGATAGACAGTAAAATCCCCATTCACTTAACGTACAGAATTATACATAAAGACAACCGCACGGTTTGGGTAGAAGAATTTGGAGATACCATTTACAAAGATGGAAAAATTGCATTTTTAGAAGGTATTTTCATTGACATTACCGAGAGAAAGCAAACCGAAACCGTCGTTCAGGAGAAGGAATTAGCCGAAGCTGCCAACAAAGCAAAATCAGAATTCCTGGCTAATATGAGTCATGAGATTAGAACGCCTTTAAACGGGATCATCGGTTTTACGGACTTATTGATGAAAACAAATCTTGGAGTAACACAGCATAAATATATGACTACCATCAGTCAATCGGCACACTCCTTGCTAGACATTATCAATGATATTCTGGATTTCTCCAAAATTGAAGCCGGAAAACTGGATTTGTATATTGAAAAATATGATATCAATGAAATGCTCGCACAAGTAATCGATTTAATTTTATACGAATCCAATCAAAAAAATTTAAAACTGGAACTCAATATTGCAGCAGATATGCCCAAATATTTCTGGCTGGACAGCGTTAGATTGAAACAAATTTTGATTAATTTATTGGCGAATGCCGTGAAATTTACAGAAAGAGGCGCTATAAAATTAGAAGTATCCGTGATAGAAAAAATAGATGATTTCAATGCTACAATTCGCTTTGCGGTTATTGATACCGGAATTGGAATTTTGGAAGAAAACAAAAAGAAAATATTTAAAGCATTTTCACAGGAAGACAGTTCCACAACAAGAAAATTTGGTGGGACAGGACTTGGTTTAACAATTTCAAACCAATTATTAGGATTAATGAACAGTCGTTTACAATTAGAAAGTACTATAGATTTAGGGAGCACGTTTTATTTTGACTTAACATTAAAGACAAGCGATGAAGCACCGGCAACAGTCAGTTTATTCGACACTGATTTTGATTCAATTAAAAAGATAGTAGTCAAAACAAATCATCAGACGAAAAAAGTTACTGTATTAATCGTCGAGGACAACAAAGTGAATATGTTATTGCTGAAAACAATTATTAAAAATTTGCCCGTACCTACCACAATTTATGAAGCAATAAACGGGAAGTTAGCAGTGGAACAATTTGAAGCCACAAATCCTGATATTATTTTTATGGATATCCAAATGCCAATCATGAATGGTTATGAAGCCACACAAATAATTCGGGATTTGAAATCTGGACAAAACGTACCTATAATTGCAATAACTGCCGGTACGGAAAAAGAAGAAAAAGAAAAATGTCTTAATGCAGGAATGAATGATTACATTCCAAAACCAATAATAAAAGGAATTATTGAAGAAACATTTTTGAAATGGGTACAATGACCTAAATTTAAAAAGAAGAATTATATCTAAAATGATGTAATTTTGTATCACGAAGGTTTACTAACAATAAAAAAATAACAGATTATGAAATGGAGTGGCAGACGTTCAAGTGAAAATTTTGAAGACCGAAGAGGGATGTCTTCTGGTGGAAAAACAATTATAGGAGGTGGTATTATTGGTATAATTATCTTGTTACTAAACACTTTTGGTGGAGAAAACGTCCAAATGCTTACGCCAATATTGGAACAAATGAATGGAGGAAGTGGCGCTCCTACTGAACAAAGAGACTTAACCGCCGCCGAAATTGAAGAAGGCAAATTCATAGAAGCTATATTAGTAGATACGGAGGATGTTTGGGGAAAAATATTTCAGGAAAATAACATGCAGTATGAAAGACCAAATTTAGTATTGTTCAACCAGGCTGTGGAAACGGAGTGCGGTAATGCTACCTCTGCTTCGGGACCTTTTTATTGTCCGGCTGACCAGAAAGTATATATGGATTTAACATTTTTTGAGGAACTGAAAACTAAATTTGGAGCTGAAGGCGGTGATTTTGCAACAGCGTATGTAATCGCTCATGAAATTGGTCATCACGTGCAAACCTTATTAGGCACTTCTGCTAAAATGAGACAAATGCAGGAAGGAAAAAGCCAGGCTGAAGCCAATAAATTATCGGTTGCTCTGGAATTGCAAGCTGATTTTTATGCGGGTGTTTGGACGCATTACAATCAAAAAATGAATAATTTCTTGGAAGAAGGCGATATTGATGAAGCTTTAAGTGCGGCTCACGCGGTTGGTGATGATGCAATTCAATCTAAAATTCAAGGACACATTGTTCCGGAGTCCTTTACACACGGAACTTCGGCACAACGTAAAGCTTGGTTTATGAAAGGGTATAAATCCGGTGACATCAATCAAGGCGATACTTTTGCAGAAATAAGATAAATTTCAAATCAATAAGAATTTAAAAAATCGGGACTATATCCCGATTTTTTTTGTGGCTATATTTAAACAAATCAAGGCAATCAAAAGCACATCGGAAAATTAACTGTACCTTTGCGCCCAATTAAAAAAGTAACCTAAATAATAGTGTTTACTTTATAAACACCATTTATGTCATTTAACTCATTAGGTTTATCTGATGCTTTACTTAAAGCCATCAGCAAAAAAGGGTACACAACTCCCTCTCCAATACAAAAAAAAGCAATTCCCCCAATATTAGAAGGTAAAGATGTTTTAGCATCTGCACAAACAGGAACAGGAAAAACAGCCGGTTTTACACTACCTATTTTACAAATATTATCACAAGGTCAACAATTGCGACAAAGACCTATTCGCGCCTTAATATTGACACCAACAAGAGAATTAGCCGCACAAATATTAGCCAACATCAAAGAATACAGTGTATTTTTAGACTTAAAAAGCACCGTTATTTTTGGTGGTGTAAACCAAAATCCCCAGGTAATGCAATTGCGTCAGGGTGTCGATATTTTAGTCGCCACTCCAGGTCGATTAATCGATTTGCAAAACCAAGGACTAATATCCCTTGCCAAAGTGGAAATCTTAGTTTTAGATGAAGCGGATCGCATGCTGGACATGGGTTTCGTACGAGACATTGAGCGCATTATAAAAGTATTGCCTACAAAAAGACAAAATTTAATGTTTTCGGCAACCTTCTCAACAGACATCAAGAAATTGGCGATGGGTATTTTGCACCATCCCGTTCATGTGGAAGCAACCCCGGAAAACACGACTGTAGATGCTATTACTCAAATAATATATCCTGTTGCCAAAGAGAAAAAAACGGAACTGATCATTAAATTGATTACAGAAGGAAACTGGAAACAGATTTTAGTTTTCACCCGTACCAAACAAGGTGCTAATAAACTGACAGAAAGCATGATTAGTGCCGGAATCAAAGCAGCAGCCATTCACGGAAACAAAGGTCAAGGCGCACGAACCAAAGCTTTAGCGGGTTTCAAAGACGGGAGCCTAACCGCTTTAGTCGCTACCGATATTGCGGCCAGAGGTCTGGATATTCCATTGTTGCCGCATGTGGTCAATTTTGAATTGCCTAACATTCCTGAAGATTACGTTCACCGAATTGGTCGTACCGGAAGAGCTGGAGCCAATGGTGAAGCTATTTCGTTATTCAGTCCGGACGAAACGGTCTTTTTACGTGATATCGAAAAATTAGTGGGTTTGAATTTGCCTAAAGAAAACATCAAAGGTTTCGAACCCGATCCTAACGCTTCCAAAGAACCAATCAAACAAGGACAAGGAAGACAACAACGCGATTCAACTCCGCGAAAACCAAAAACAGACACCACAAACCGAAGCAGCAACAATAGTTTTGGTCCAAGACGCCCGAGTCAAAATAATGACCGACGTTCTAATAGATAATTAATTTTTATTGTTTTTTAGAAGCAGAACGATTTCGTTTTTCAGAACGTATTTCCCGCTATACATTACAAACCTAGTGAGAGCTGAACACCAGCTCTTACTAGGTTTTTCATTTCTATCGGGGCTATTGAGAGGGTTTTTACTTTCATAATATCATTTTACAAATTCATCCAACAAATCTACAATAGCCAAATGACTTGTAAGAAAAAAACAATATATTTGAAGTAAATAGTATGACCGTTTTCATACCTTTCAACGCTAAATTGGTTGGCTTTGTATGATTTTGTCAGACCTTATTCTAGTTGTAGATAATATTAAAAGAAAATAAGATGTCTAAAAGAGAAGAATTAATTATTAAATACGCAGCAGAACTTAAAGAAAAAATTGGAGAAGTTCCTGATATTGATTTTCTTAAAAAAGTAGTTATTGGTTTAGGACCTTCAATTTACAACTCTGAATCCTCTACTATTTCAGGAATAGACAAATCTGAATTAGAAACTGTAAAAAACAATTTTTTGATTAAAAAATTAGGTTTAATAGATGGTCCTGAATTAAATAATGCTATTAAATCAATATTGAATAAATATGGGGAATCTAATAGAACTAAATATAGAGCGGTTGTATATTATCTTTTAGCAAAGCATTTTGGTAAGGAGGAAGTATATTCTCAAGTAAATACTCAAAAAGGAACTGGACCAAGAAAAAAAGAATAATGGCAAAATCAAAATTATCCGAATATAAAAACGATTATTATTATTTTACTGGTAAATTAAGTGAAATAAATAGACAAATTGCTTTTGCTGGAATTGCTCTAATTTGGATTTTCAAAAATGGTGAAAATTCGAATCTTAAAATTGAAAATGAATTAATTTTACCTGCAATCTTAATAGTACTATCATTAGCATTTGATATTTTTCAGTACATATATCAATCTATTACTTGGTCAATATTTTACACCTATTATAATCGAAAAAACAAATCGGAAGAAAAAAAAATTAAGTCTCCTGAATATTTGAATTATCCATCTTGGTTGTTTTTTATTGTTAAGGTTATTCTTGTTTTATTAGCATATTGGAAAATTTTATTTTTTTTAATAGACAAATTTTTGAAATAAAATAGCCCCCACTTTTTATTCTATTATATTTTGAAAGAGTGAATTTCAAATAAAAACAAAAATGAACTTAAATAAGAAAGATGAATACGATTATAAAATTAATTAGAGATAAAAAATTAGCATTTAAAATCTCTTTATTTTACGTTTCATTGGGAACTTTATCGGTTTGTTCAATTTATCCAAAAGATTTATTTTATGGAGATTGGTCACTTTATGGGCTACTATTAACATTTCCTGTATCAGTAGTTAGTTTTGGTTTTAGATATGCTGAATCAAATTTATTATATCCAGTTTTTATAATACAGTTAATAATGCTTTTTATAACTTTCTTTTTACTTAGTTTATTCATAAAAGACAAGAAAATCACCGCTCCGCAAAGTCTCTGACTTTGAGTATGTATTTTTCAGTCTCCGACTGACCTTAAAATTCAAATATTTAAAAAACAAAATCGATTAAAAACCGAAAGTCACTTCCTCAAAGTCTTCGACTTTGAGGAGTGTTGTGATCAACATATGATATTAAAAATCGTTGATCAAACATCTGAAATCTATTCCTATTAATACTGAAAACTGTTGTTTCCAAATACAACAATAATGTAAAGCATTACTTTACAAATTAGTATGCTATTCATAGGTATTCAAATCTAGATTCAGAATAGTACCTACTCTGCTAAACTCTTCATTAATCTTTGCATTCAAGATAAGTGGTTCATTTGTTATGGGATGATTAAAAATTAATTGATGCGCATGAAGCATCATTCCTTTCAATTCAAAATGCTCCAACCATAATTTATTTTGTTTGTTACAACCATGTGGACGACTTCCTAAAATGGGATGAAAAATATGTTTGAAATGTTTTCGTAATTGATGCATCCGTCCCGTTTCAGGAATCGCTTCTACCAAACAATATCGTGATGTAGGTTTATTGTTAAATGCTAACTCAATTTCGGTAGTTTGCAATCGATGAAAGTAGGTTATTGCATTTTGTATAATGCTATCATCATTGGTTAAATCATAATCAATCGTTAGTTCTTCGGGTGACCAACCACGTAAAATTGCTAAATATTTTTTTTCGACTTCGCGTGTGGCAAAACGATCATTCATAATTTTTAAAACCTTTTTATCCAACGCAAATAACAAAACACCAGATGTTTTGCGATCCAACCGATGAACAGGATAAACGTGCTGCCCTCCTATTTGATTTCTCAATTCTTGAATTGCATAAACTTTTGCATCGCGCGCGTAAAACGATTTGTGGACTAACAATCCACTTGGTTTATTAATTGCAATAATATATTCGTCTTGGTACAGAATTTCTAACATTTGGCAAAAATAAAAGAGATTTCTATCGAAATCTCTTTTTTGACTTATTTATTTCTATACTTTTCTTTTTTCCTTGCCAGCGCGGGCGTATTATCAATTTTGCAGCCGTGAAACATCTAAAATCAAAAATCGTTAATCTAAAATCTATTTTAGCCCAACCAACCATCACGATCCAAACTTCTATATTGAATGGCTTCGGCAATATGGCTCGAAACCACTATTGGAGCTGCATCAAGATCAGCGATCGTGCGTGCCACCTTCAAAATACGATCGTAGGCCCGCGCCGAAAGATTCAATCGTTCCATTGCGGTTTTTAATAATTGCTTAGAAACATCATCCAAAGCGCAGTACTCCCGAATGTGTTTGGTATTCATTTGGGCATTATAATGGATATTTTCCATTTGCTCAAAGCGTTCCGTTTGAATTTCTCTTGCCGCAGTCACTCTTTTACGAATTTCAACACTACTTTCTGCTTTTTGGTCATCCGATAATTTTTCAAAAGGAACTGGAGTCACTTCAATATGAATATCAATTCTATCTAATAAAGGTCCTGAAATTTTACTCAAATACCGTTGCATTTCGTGTGGCGAAGAAGTTTGCGGCGAATCGGGATCATTGAAGAAACCACTTGGACTCGGGTTCATACTCGCCACCAGCATAAACGACGACGGATAAGTAACCGTAAACTTAGCTCTAGAAATCGTCACTTCTCTATCTTCCAGCGGTTGACGCATCACTTCCAAAACATCGCGTTTGAATTCCGGTAATTCATCCAGAAATAAAACACCGTTGTGCGCCATAGAAATTTCGCCCGGTTGCGGATAACTTCCTCCGCCCACCAAAGCGACATTCGAAATTGTATGGTGCGGACTGCGAAACGGACGTTGATTCATCAAACCGACTTCCTTCAATTTTCCGGCAACGCTATGAATTTTGGTTGTTTCTAATGCTTCCCGCAAAGTCATGGGCGGCAAAATACTGGGTAAACGTTTGGCAAGCATCGTCTTCCCTGCTCCCGGCGGTCCAATCAAGATAATATTGTGTCCTCCGGCTGCAGCAATTTCCATGCAACGCTTGATGCTTTCTTGTCCCTTGACATCACTAAAATCAAATTCTGGAAAATCTAATGTTTTATAAAATTCAGCTCGCGTGTCTATTGTTGTTGGTTCCAGCGTACCTTTTCCTTCAAGGAAATCAATTACTTCCTGCACATTTTTAATTCCATACACATCTAATCCAGCAACTATTGCGGCTTCTTTTACATTTTGCTTTGGAAGAAAAAAACCTTTAAAACCTTCTTCTTTAGCTTTAATGGCAATGGGCAGAGCGCCTCGTATCGGCTGAAGACTGCCGTCAAGGGAAAGTTCCCCCATAATAATGTATTTATCAACATCCTCAGCATTGATTTGCCCGGATGCGACCAAAATTCCGATGGTCAAAGTCAAATCATACGCAGAACCTTCTTTGCGCAAATCGGCTGGAGCCATATTGATGGTGATTTTTTTGCCTGGCATGGCGTACCCATTATTTTTAAGCGCTGCCGCAATTCGGTAACTGCTTTCCTTTATGGCATTGTCCGGCAAGCCAACTAAATGATAACCAATTCCTTTATCAATATTTACCTCTACGGTAATCGTTGTAGCTTCGACTCCAAAAACTGCACTTCCAAAAACTTTAACTAGCATCTGTATATATTTGATTCTAAAATTAGAGAAAACTTTTCTTATTATTATAAGAAATCCTACATAAGTTCCAATTAAATTGAGAATAATAAAATAATCTACAAAAAATACGCTAAATACTTTGGCGCACAGCCCAATACCCTCCATTTTTCGCAAAAAACAAATGTTAAAATTAAAAAAATTGAAGGTATAATATTAACATTTTTCTACTTTTAGAAAATAATTAGAAACCTTACTATGAAAAAAATCTTACTCCTACTCTTTTTCAGTTTTTTACTGCCAAAAACCTACGCACAGGAATACTTTCCGAATAACGAAAGTGTTCAAAACAAAAACATCAATTTTACCGCTTTTACCAATGCGAAAATTTATGTTACTCCCACACAAGTTATCGAAAAAGGTACTTTACTGATTCAAAACGGAAAAGTAATTGGCGTTGGAACTAACATTTCCATTCCAAAAAACTGTACAACAATCAATCTGGACGGAAGATCTATTTATCCCTCTTTTATTGATATTTACACGAGTTTTGGAATCGAAAAACCAAAAGGAACAACTGAAAGAAACCCTTTATATGATACAAAAAGATCCGGTTTTTATTGGAATGAGAGCATTCGTTCAGAATTGAATGCCTACGAAGCATTTAAATACGACCAACCTAAAGCCGAAGAATTATTGAAAGCTGGATTTGGTGTTGTGGGAACTCACATCCCGGACGGAATTGCCCGCGGATCAGGAACTTTAATCGCTTTGAATAACTTTGAAAAAAAGAATCAATTACTTTCTGATAAAGTGACCAATCATTTTGCTTTTACTAAAAGTGTAACCACAAATCAATCCTATCCAAGTTCATTAATGGGAATGATGGCATTATTACGCCAAATGTATTATGATTTAGACTGGTACAAAAAAGGAAATTCAACAACCAAAGATTTGTCATTAGAAGCCATGGCAAATAATGAAAAGTTAGTTCAAATATTTGCTTCTGAAGACAAATTAAACAGTTTAAGAGCGTCCAAAATTGCGAAGGAATTTGGTTTAAATTACGTTTTAAAAGGAAACGGAAATGAATTTGAACGTATTGAGGAAATCAAAAAAACGAATTCGAAATTTATTATTCCAATTAATTTCCCTGAAGCCTATGATGTTTCTGATCCGAACCAAGCGAACCAAATGGAATTGAAAGATTTACGATTTTGGAACCAAGCGCCTACCAACCTTAAAGTTTTATCCGATAATGGAATTGTTTTCGCATTGACGACAGACAAATTAAAGAAGATGGAGGATTTCAGACCTAATCTTTTGAGAGCCATAAAATATGGTTTTGATAAAACCAAAGCATTAGAAGCATTGACTACAATTCCTGCTGCGCTTTTAGGAAAAAGCAACGAAATGGGAACTTTGAAAACAGGTAGTTTAGCCAACTTTGTGATTACATCCGGAGAAATTTTCGAAGAAAAAACAGTGCTGTATGAAAACTGGGTTCAAGGAAACAAATTTGTTGTCAACAACATTGCAACGAAGGACATCCGTGGAAATTATGATTTAACTATTAACGCTGAAAAATATAAATGGAAAATTGATGGGGAGATTACTGCACCAAAATCAGAAATCACTACAGTAGATTCTAAAAAAATCAAGTCAAAACTGACGATGACCAATAATTGGATTTCTACGGTAATCAAACCTAATGATTCTACTAAAACGAGCTTCACAAGATTAATTGGATACATCGAAGACACGCAAAATTTATCCGGTAAAGCAGTTTTATTCAATGGAAATGAAGTGAAATGGTCAGCGGTAAAAACGGCTCCATTTGTAAAAGCGATTGATTCTTCTAAAATTGAAAAAAACAACATGATTATCCCAACAACATTTCCAAATGTTGCTTTTGGTAACCTGAAGAAACCTAGTGCAGAAACAATACTTTTTAAAAATGCTACCGTTTGGACCAATGAAAAAGACGGTATTTTAGGGGAAACAGACGTATTGGTGAAAAACGGAAAAATAGCTTCTGTTGGGAAAAATATTACTGATGCATCAGCAACAGTTGTTGATGCTAAAGGAAAACATTTGACCAGCGGAATTATTGATGAGCATTCACACATTGCCATTTCAAACGGTGTTAATGAAGGCGGACACAATTCCAGTGCCGAAGTAACGATACAAGATGTTGTGAATTCAGAAGACATTAACATCTATAGAGATTTAGCTGGTGGAGTTACAACATCTCAATTATTGCATGGTTCAGCTAATCCTATTGGTGGACGTTCCGCAATTGTAAAATGGAAATGGGGAGCACCTGCAGAAGAAATGTTATATAAAAACCAACCCGGATTCATCAAATTCGCTTTAGGTGAAAATGTTAAACAATCTAATTGGGGTAACGTAAACCCTACTCGTTTTCCACAAACCAGAATGGGAGTAGAACAAGTTTTTACTGATTATTTCCAACGTGCAAAAGAATATGACTTAGCTTGGAAAGCATACAAAGCTAGTGGTAAAAAAGCAAAAGGAAATGCGCCAAGAGTCGACTTAGAGTTACAAACATTAGCCGAAATATTAAATAAAGAACGTTTCATTTCGTGCCATTCTTATGTTCAATCTGAAATTTTGATGTTAATGAATGTAGCTGAAAAATTTGATTTCAGAGTTAATACATACACTCATATTCTTGAAGGTTACAAAGTTGCCGATAAAATGAAAGAACATGGCGTAGGAGCTTCTACTTTCTCAGATTGGTGGGCTTATAAATTTGAAGTGAATGATGCCATTCCTTTCAACGGACCAATTATGCACAATGCCGGAATTGTAGTTGCCTACAACTCTGATGATGCTGAAATGTCCCGAAGATTGAATCAAGAAGCAGCAAAAGCAGTAAAATACGGTAATGTTTCAGAAGAAGATGCATGGAAATTTGTGACATTGAATCCTGCTAAATTATTGCATATAGATGATAAAGTAGGAAGTATCAAAGTGGGCAAAGATGCGGACATTGTGCTATGGAATGCCAATCCATTATCTATTTATGCCAAAGCTGAAAAAACCTTAATTGAAGGTGTTGTGTATTACGATGCGAAAAAAGATGAAGCACAAAGAGTAGCAATTGCTAAAGAAAGAAGCGAGCTTATAGGTCAGTTATTACAAGAAAAAAATAAAGGGATGACTACGCAGGAGCCTAAAAAGAAAGAAAAGACAGAATATCACTGTGATTCTATGGAAGAATAACGGAATAATTTGAATTTCAAAAAACCCGAGCTTTTATAAAAAAGCAAAGCAATTTTAAAAAAACATACAAATATGATTAGTAAAAAAATATATCTTTTAGTGTTGGTCTGTAGCATCTCAATACTTGCAAAAGCACAACAAACACCAGCCGCTAAGCAATCAAAATCTGTTTTGATTCTTAATGCAACAGCACATTTGGGTAACGGTGAAATAATTGAAAACAGCGCCATAGGATTTGTGGACGGAAAAATCACTTTGGTTGCAGATGCCAGAATAATCCGATTAGCCGCAGGAGCATACGATGTGACAATTGATGCCAGTGGAAAACATGTGTATCCGGGATTTATTGCTCCAAATTCCACCTTGGGACTTGTTGAAATTGATGCCGTAAAATCCTCTGACGATGAAGATGAAATTGGAGCCATGAATCCAAATGTAAGAAGTATTATAGCGTACACTGCCGATTCTAAAGTAATAGAAACCGTAAGACCAAACGGTATTTTAATGGCTCAAATAACACCTCGTGGCGGAACAATCTCTGGTTCTTCGTCAATTGTTCAACTGGATGCTTGGCATTGGAAAGATGCAATTATAAAAGAAAATGACGGAATTCATATAAATTTTCCCACTACTTTTAGAAGAGGTGGATCACGATTTGAACCTGGAAATATTGAAGCCAATAAAGATTATTCGAAACAAATTTTAGAATTATCTGGATTTTTATCTAATGCAAAAGCCTATTTAGGCGATAATTCGAAAGAAAGAAATTTAGTTTTAGAATCTACAAAAGGTTTGTATGACGGAAGTCAAACGCTGTTTGTTCATGCCAATGAGGAAAAACAAATTATAGATGCGGTACAATTTGCCAAAGAAAACGGTATTAAAAAAATGGTCATTGTTGGTGGATATGAAGCTTATAAAGCTGCTGAATTATTACAAAAAAACAATATTGGCGTTTTGCTAAGAAGAGTTCATGATATGCCAGAAAATGATGATCATGATATTGATTTGCCATACAAAGCAGCTAAATTATTAACCGATAAAGGTGTTCTAGTAGGTTTAGAAAATAGCGGTGCCCATGAAAGAATGAATACCAGAAATTTACCATTTCTAGCAGGAACATGTGCTGCTTACGGAATGGACAAAGAAAAAGCGTTGCAACTAATTACATCTAATACTGCTAAAATATTAGGAATTGATGCGCAATGTGGTACCTTAGAGCAAGGAAAAGATGCTACATTATTCATTTCCGAAGGTGATGCTTTAGATATGAGAACCAATAAATTGACTAATGCCTTTATACAAGGCAGGATGATAAGTTTGGAAACACATCAAACTAAGCTGAACGACAGATATAAAACAAAATACAATCAAAAATAAATTAATATAATGGGACTATTTAACGCCATTTTAGGCAATGCATCTGAAGTTAACATTGAAAATGTTTCGAATGAATTTGAGCCAATCTTAATTGATGGAGAAAAAATTGAAAAAGCGTATAAGCTTATTCGGGATATGTTTATTTTCACCAATAAAAGACTGATTTTAGTCGAAAAACAATTGGTTGGAAGTAAAGTTGATTATATGTCGATTCCATATTCCAGCATTAAGAAATTCTCTAAAGAAAGTGCGGGAATATTAGATTTGGATGCCGAATTAAAAATTTGGTTAAACCACGATAATAATCCAATTGTAAAACAATTTGGTAAAGGCGGAAACAACATCAATGAGGTTTATAAAATTTTAAGCATGCACACGCTAAAATAAACACATCATTTATAATTTAAAGGCACTAATTGCAATCCATGCAAGTAGTGCCTTTTTTAGTTTAATCTCTTTTGTCATTACAAAAGACGGCGACAAATCAGAAAAGGATTCTTAAATCATCGGACAATAGGCGGTTTTAGATATCAAAACATAATATTCCTTTAACCTAACTTTAACAAATTATAAATTTTAACTTCATATTATATTATACCCACAATAAAAAGGGGTACACATTGTTTAAATCGTAAAAATAAAACATTCAATTACTTTTATAAAGGGGGCTGTTAAGGTTTTTTATATTTTTATCGAAATTTAAAACTAAAAAACAATGAGAAAAATTATTTTAAGTGTGATATTAATCACAATCTTGGTATTTACCCTTTTTTCAAATTATTTTCTAACAGATAGCCCTGCTCCTGCTGAAGCTGTAAAATTTGACACTGGCGATACCGCTTGGATGATTGTTGCTACAGCACTTGTATTAATCATGACTCCTGGTTTAGGTTTCTTTTATGGTGGTATGGTAGGTAAAAAAAATGTCATCAGTACCATGCTTCAAAGTTTTATGGCCATGATAATTGTAACCGTTTTATGGGTTGTTATTGCTTTTGGATTATCATTTGGACCAACAATTGGAGGAGTTATAGGAAATCCTATCCCGAATTTATTTTTTCAAGGTGTAGGTACAAATACAGCATGGAGTCTTGCTCCTACAATCCCTTTTATGTTATTTGCTTTGTTTCAAGCAAAATTCGCTATAATTACCCCAGCTTTAATTACGGGTGCTTTTGCTGAAAGAATTCGTTTTTGGGCTTACTTGCTATTTATGGTTTTATTTATATTACTTATTTATACACCATTAGCGCACATGACTTGGCACCCAGATGGTATTTTCTTTAAAATGGGAGTATTAGATTTCGCCGGTGGAACTGTAGTTCACATGAGCGCTGGATGGGCTGCATTAGCAGGAGCTATTTTCTTAGGAAAAAGAAAAGCACAAAAACCTAATCCTGCCCGTATCACTTATGTATTATTAGGAACTGGATTATTATGGTTTGGATGGTTTGGTTTCAATGCGGGATCGGCTTTAGGTTCTAACGGTTTAGCGGTTCAAGCGCTTGGAACTACAACTGTTGCAGCCGCCGCAGCTGGAATGGCTTGGGTATTTCTTGACAAAATTCTTGGTCACAAACTTTCTGCAATGGGAGCTTGTATCGGTGTAGTTGTAGGTTTAGTGGCTATTACTCCTGCTGCAGGATTTGTGAGTATTCCACACGGAATGTTCATAGGAGCTTTTGCTAGTATCGTTAGTAATTTAGTAGTTAGAAGTTTCCACAAAGGAAAAATTGATGATGCTTTAGACGTATTTGCTTGTCATGGTGTAGGCGGAATGGTTGGAATGCTTTTAACTGGAGTTTTTGCTTCAAAATCAATTAACTCCGTTGTTGGTGATAATCAAGGTCTAATTTTTGGAGACGCTACATTATTTATCAATCAATTAACTGCTTTAGTAGTTGTTTCCATATTTGCTTTTGTAGGTTCCTATTTCCTTTTCTTTATCGTAAATAAAATTACTCCACTTCGTGTAAGTGAAGAAAAAGAAGAATTAGGTTTAGATATTTCTCAACATGGTGAATTTTTGTAAATCATCTTAAGATAAATTAACTCTCTGAATTCAGAGAGTTTTTTTTTGCTCTAAAGTCATTTAAAGAAGGATGATTTTTGCAGTCTGTCCAATTATCTTTAGACAAGAAATAACATCTTTAAGAAATTTTTTTTGCCAGACTAATTTTAGTGAATATCATTTAAAAAGAAAATCCCAATCTTCAAAAAAGATTGGGATTTTCTTTTTAAATATAATTGAATGCTTTTTCTAAGTAAACGGATTATCTATTTTAAGACAGTAAACTCAATTTTTGAATCATTATAAATTCTATGAGTTTGCTTTTGAAAATCTTCTGGTTTAGCATAAAAGATATTATCGACAAATGTTTGTGGATTCAAATCAATAAACGGAAACCACGTACTTTGAACCTGAATCTGTATTTTATGTCCTTTTTTAAAGGTATGAAAAACATCTTGCAACTTAATATTCACTGGCGTTTTCTCATTAGCTACAAATGCTTCAGGTTTTGAAAAACTGTTTCTGAAACGTCCTCTCATAACCTCACTGCGCACCATCATATGATAATTACTCATCTTCAAATAAGGAGCAACATCTTTAGTCTCTGGCTCGTCATTTGGGAAAACATCAACCACTTTTACAATCCAGTCCGCATCTGTTCCTGTAGTAGAGACTTGTAATTTAGCCAATATATCTCCTGCTAATGTGGTATCATCACTCAATACTTCTGTTTCAAAAACTATCACATCTGGACGTCTCGCAGCAAAACGCTGATCATCCGTCATATATTTCCTTGGTGTAAGACCAGCTTGTTTGATATCTTCAGAATAAGGAACCGGTTTTTTTGGGTCACTGATGAATTCTTCAAAAGAAATATTTCTCTTCGCCATTTTTGTCAATTGACTTCCTTGCAAAAAGAAATCTTGTTTTTCAGTATTTTGAGGAGGCCAAGTTTCATAGGTCTTCCACTCTTTTCTACCAGTATCAAAAACATAGGCTTCTGGTAATTTATTTTCACCTTTACCATTATTCTTTAAGAAATGACGGAAGAAATTAGCTTCTATGTTTTTTTGATAATAACCTGAAATACTATCTCCAAAATTAATATTACCAATCACTTGTTTTGCTGAATTTCTAGCCCAATCACCATGACTCCAAGGTCCCATAACGATTGTATTATAATTTTTGCTGCTTTTTTCTATTGTACTGTACGTATTCAAAGGACCATATAAATCTTCGGCATCAAACCAACCTCCAACGGTCATTACCGCTGGTTTAATATTTTTTAAATGTTGTAAAATACCACGTTTTTGCCAAAAATCATCATAACTGGAATGATCTTTCAGCTGTTGCCAAAACTCATTGTCTTTACCATAATATTTATCTAGATTCGATAATGGTCCTGCATCCAAGAAAAACTGATAATCATCATTTGATCCTGTATTCGTGAATTTATACCAAGGTTCCGTAGTACGTTTTGTTTTTTGAGGACCAAATAATGGCGTCACTTTCCAATAGCTCAACAAATAGGCTCCATTATGATGAAAATCATCAAAAAAGAAATCAGCAATACACGCTTGAGGTGAAACCGCTTTCAAAGCTGGATGATTGCTCAACAAAGAATACGTAGCGTAAAATCCTGGATATGAAATTCCCCAAGTTCCAACATTTCCGTTGTTATTAGCCACATTTTTGACCAACCAATCTATCGTATCATACGTATCCGAAGCTTCATCGGTATCTTTTTTACCTTTTTTATTTGGAATAAAACCGCGCATATTATCGTATAATCCATCACTCATGAACCTTCCACGAACATCTTGATAGACTACGATATATCCTTCTTTCATCATCGTCTCGCTTGGAGAAATACTCCTTTTGAGCTGACCTTCTCCATAAGGACCGGAATTATAAGGCGTTCTTTGCATTATAATCGGGTATTTTTTAGAAACGTCTTTGGGAGTGTAAATTGATGTAAATAATTCTGCACCATCGCGCATCTTTATATGCACTTCTTTTTTAGTGTAATTTTCCGAAACATAATTGGCTTTATTGTCTTGGGCAAATAATAATGCTCCAATAAAAAAAAGCGAAATACTGAGTAATTTTTTCATGAATTTTTTAGTTAAAAATAGTTTTTAAAGGTAAAAAATCTCACTGAATATAATATCGTTATTTCAACTTTTTTAAAATTCACATATCGAGTTTAATGAGATGAAAAAGTAGAAATTTATGCTGTTTATACTTGCTCATTATTCAATGCTTTCACACCAATAATTTATTCATTTATGTATTCAAATTAGCAACTATTCCTGCCAGATAATCGTTTGTCTTTGCCTTGAATTATTTACAAAAAAAAACCACAAAAGGATCGTTTTTCCTTACAAAAAGTGCATTTTACCCATTTTAAGAGCTATTTTCAGATAATTTGCCTTATATTTGTAAAATACCAAATTATTGTTTTCGATTAATAAATTCTCTTTTTACGAAGTTTTAATCCAAAATTTGATTCCTTTATTTCAGAAATTATTCTGAAAAAATCATCTTTTTTTTGCAGATTTCTGCATCTCTTGCCTTTTGGAAGAATTCCATTTACAGGCTAATAAATAACCGAAAAAACAATACTATTTGATTAAATCAATAGCTTAATTATTGCTCATATTTAATAAAAAATTACTTTAAAAATGATATTTAAACAAATTAATAACAGAACCGGAGAAGATAAAATCTATACCAATCAAATTATAGCACTATTCCTTCATACCCATTTAGAGCAGTACGGCGATACCATTGAAGACATTCAAAAATGTATTGATTATGTTATGAATCCCAATAAAGGAGGAAATATTGTAGTGGGAATAGAGGATCAAAAAATTGTAGGCGTTGTTATTTTAAACAACACTGGAATGAAAGATTACATTCCAGAAAATATTTTGGTTTATATCGCTGTAGACAACAGCCAGCGTGGTAAAGGTTTTGGAAAACAATTGATGCAAAGAGCCATATCCATTACCGAAGGCAATATTGCATTGCATGTTGAACCTCATAATCCTGCCAAAAAATTATACGAAAGTTTAGGTTTTACTTATAAATACCTAGAAATGAGACTTACTAAATAGTTCCGTCTTAAACTACTTGTTTTAAATTATCAGAAATGGCCTTTATAAAATTATATCGAAAAAAATTACAGGAAAACTATCAGTTTTTAGATGAAACATTTAAATCCAGAAATATTGAATGGGGTGTAGTTTCAAAACTGCTGTGCGGAAATAAAATTTACCTTAAAGAAATTATTGCTTTAGGAGTACGTGAAATTCATGATTCCAGAGTGAGCAATTTGAAAAAAGTTAAAGCACTGGATCCAGAAATTCAAACCGTCTATATAAAACCACCGGCCAAACGAAGTATTGAAAGCATTGTAAAGTATGCAGATATCAGTTTTAATACTGAAATCTATACTATTAAATTACTTTCGGAAGAAGCGGTTAAGCAAAATAAGACCCACAAAATTATAATCATGATCGAAATGGGCGACCTTCGCGAAGGTGTTATGGGGGAAGAATTAATAGACTTTTATGGTACAATTCTAAAAATGCCAAATATCGAAATCTCTGGTATCGGGACGAATTTTAATTGCCTCAGCGGCGTAATGCCAACGCAGGATAAGCTTATTCAATTGAGTTTATACAAGCAATTAATCGAAGCTAAATTCAATATCAGTATTCCGTTCGTCTCCGGAGGAACTTCGGTAACAATACCGTTGCTCCTAAAAAATGCCCGACCAATGGCCGTGAATCACTTCCGAATAGGAGAAGCGCTTTTTTTTGGGAAAGACTTGTTTACTGGAAATACCATTGAAGGAATGCACCATGATGTTTTCAAATTATATGCTGAAATCATCGAAATTACTGAAAAGCCGAATACGCCAACAGGTGAATTAGGAGAGAATGTAGCCGGAAATTCGTTTTCAATGGACGATGTCACTGATCTGGGAATTACTTCGCTGCGAGCCATTCTAGATATTGGTTTGCTAGATATGCAACCACAATACATTGAATCTGATGACACGGATATTACTATTGTAGATGCCAGTTCTGATATGCTAGTTATCGATATTTCTAATTCTAAAAAAAC
The DNA here is from genome assembly GCF_003312425.1 of Flavobacterium psychrolimnae. Classification (GTDB taxonomy): domain Bacteria; phylum Bacteroidota; class Bacteroidia; order Flavobacteriales; family Flavobacteriaceae; genus Flavobacterium; species Flavobacterium psychrolimnae. The sequence continues at coordinate 242,648 of NZ_QNUX01000005.1, forward strand.
GTATAAGATTGGAGACTTAGTTGCTTTTCAAATACGCTATATGGGCGCTTTGTATCTTTTAAATTCTGATTATATCGAAAAAATAATCGAATAAAAAAATTTCCTGTCTACAGTTAAAATATAACAATTACATTTAGTAAAAAATACTAAATTCAAAAACAAATTGCACTAATTTCCAAAGATTACTTCTTAGAAATTAGTGCAATTTACGTTTACTATTTTGTCCAGATGCTACGCTTTATTTAGCCTTTTTAAAGCGATCAATTCCTTCTCTCAACCAGCCTTTATAAGCATTAATATCCGAGTTATAACTTTCCGGTTTATCAGACAACATATTTTCTTCTACATCTATAACAATGTAATACGGTTGCGCGTTAGCTTTGTATCTTGTAATTTGGAAATCACTCCATTTATTTCCAACACTTACAATTTCTTTACCCGTTTCTTTAGATACATATTGCTCGCTTTTTGGTAATTCTCTTTTGTCATCCACATACAAAGAGATTAAAACCACTTCGTCTTGTAATATTTTTAGAATCGCAGGATCAGACCAAACATAATCTTCCATTTTTCTGCAATTCACACAAGCATATCCTGTGAAATCAAGTAAAATGGGTTTGTTTACTGATTTAGCATAAGCCAATCCCTTTTCATAATCCTCAAAAGCAATAAGATCATGCGGTCCTAAATGTGCGCCTTCAGGCAAAATTTGAGATGATGCATTCGAACCACCTTTTGAATTTCCTACTCCGTATGGACTTTCACTATACGTCATTGGAGGCGGGAAACCAGAAATTAATTTTAATGGTGCTCCCCAAATTCCGGGAATCAAATAGATGGTAAAAGCCAAAACTACTAATCCTAATGACAATCTTCCTACCGAAATATGACTCATCGGGCTATCATGCGGAAGCGTAATTTTTCCAAATAAATAAAAGGCCAATGTTCCAAAAATAGCAATCCAAATTGCCAAGAACACTTCTCTTTCCAAGAAATGCAATTGTAAAACCAAATCCGCATTCGACAAAAATTTAAATGCCAAAGCTAATTCTAAAAATCCTAAAACGACTTTAACGGTATTCAACCATCCACCGGATTTTGGCAATGAATTCAACCAACCCGGGAACATGGCAAATAACATAAATGGTAAGGCTAAAGCCAATGAAAATCCAAACATTCCAACAATTGGGGCAATTCCACCTTTAGACGCAGCTTCGACTAAAAGTGTTCCTACGATAGGTCCGGTACACGAAAAAGATACAATGGCTAATGCCAAAGCCATGAATAAAATTCCAATTATTCCGCCTCTATCCGCTTGATTATCGACTTTATTTGCCCAAGAATTTGGCAACATAATCTCAAAAGCTCCTAAAAATGAAGCCGCAAAAGTGACTAACAAAACAAAGAAAATAATATTAAACCAAACATTTGTAGATAACGCATTCAATGCATCCGCACCAAATATCCAAGTCACTAAGAATCCTAAAACAACATATATGAAGATGATTGCAATTCCGTAAATAATGGCATTTCTAATTCCTTTTGCTTTTGTTTTACTTTGTTTCGTAAAAAAACTGACAGTCATAGGAATCATCGGGAAGACACAAGGCGTAAGCAATGCGGCAAATCCAGATAAAAAAGCAATAAAGAAAATAGACCATAATCCTCTTTGTTTGGTAGGTTTAGTATCCAGAACAGGAACTTTTTCAGAAGTAACAACTTGTTCTTTATTTACTTCTGTATTTGTAACTGCAGTATCTACTTTAGCTGAATCTATCGTAGTTAAATCTGATGCTACAGTAGGTAATTCCGCTGTTTTTGCAGTAGCAGGAATGGCAAACGTAAAACTCTTCTCTAAATTGATACATGCTTCTTTACAAACCTGATAATTCAAATTGACTTCAATTTTTGAAATCTTTGGGTTTATAATAGTGATTTCCTGTTGAATTTGAGCTTTTTTCTCAAAGTACGTTTCATTCACTTCAAATATGTCATTGAAAGCAGTTGTGGTTTTGCTTTCTTTGGCTTTGCCCACTAAATTAAAGTTACCTTTTTGATTTTTGAAAATAATTTCCAAAGGCAAAGATCCGCCGTCAGCCGTAAATTGAGAATATAAATGCCAATCTTTTTCTATAATGGCATTAAAAGTAAGAATGTAATTATTCTCAGATTTCTTTTCTATTTTGGTAGTCCATTTTGCAGGATCAAGAATTTGGGCATATCCATTGGCAAAAGCCAAAAAAGCAATAAGTATAAATAGTAGTTTCTTCATTATTCTAATTGTATTTTAAGTATATTCTTTGTTGTATTCTCTATTCTAAAACGTTCATCCTGACGAAGTCCAATAATCCAAACTATTTGATTATTCGAACATAAAAGCCACGAATTTTCTTTTTCCAGCAAGGATAATTTTTCGTCTTTAAAAAGCTTGCTCACTTTTTTCGATTTACCATTCATCCCAAAAGGTTGAAAACTATCGCCCTCATTCCAATGGCGCAAAACTAAAGGAAATTGAAGTTTATCAGCGTCAACAAAGATAGCTGAGTTCGTCGTTAAACTAATGTCCGCTACTTTACAAAACAAAAGATTTAAGGGAAAATTAACTTCTTTTTGATTTTCATCAATAGAATATTCCTCCTTTTCATTTACGAAATTTATAGGACTCAGGATTAAAGAATCTCTGTCTTTCAATAATCTATATTCTGGTGAAAAAACGTATTTACCAGATTGGCTTTCGACCAAATCATAAATATCATCCCAAGCCGAAAATCCAAATTCTTTAAGCCATTGATGCAAATACGATTTATAATTGGGTAATTTTTTTAATTTCTTTAAGTCAAAATAAATAGTATCATCCTCTTGTTTAGCTACTTGTTGATAAATCATAATCGAAGCATCTTCAACCATCCCTTGCGCTTCTTGCAAATACGTTTGCGTTTTATGAAAAGATGAAAGAAAATTGGGATTCAATTCCTTTAACATCGGAACTAGATGATGGCGAATTTTATTTCGAAGGTATTTATCCGACGCATTGCTGCTGTCTTCACGCCATTTAATGTTATTTAATTTGGCGTATTCTTCCATTTCTTCTTGGCTAAATGCCAAAAGTGGACGAATTACTCTATCGTTTTGTTCCGGAATTCCAGTTAAACCTTCTAATCCAGTTCCTCGACTCAAATTGATTAGGAACGTTTCCAGATTATCATCGGCATGATGTGCCGTGAGAATATAATCGAATTTTTCAGTCTCTAATAATTCATAAAACCAGTTATATCGCAACTCACGCGCGGCAACTTGAGTAGAAACTTTATAATCTTCTGCGAAAGCTTTGGTATCAAATTGTGTTATAAATACCGGAATACCATTTGCGGCAGCATATTCCTGGACAAAATTTTGGTCTTCAAAACTTTCCATTCCACGCAACTGAAAGTTACAATGTGCGATTCCTATTTCATAATCCAATTGCTGAAACAAATGCACCATTACCATACTGTCTTTCCCGCCGCTTGTCGCCAGAAGTATTTTTTTTCCGCTCAAGAACTGGAAATTATGAAGAAGATGGTTTTGGAATTTCTGTAGCATGTTCAAATTTAATTAATTCGTTTGGATTTAACTTAAAACTTCTCGCATCGCTTTTGCTTTAAGCAAACATTCCTCATATTCCTTTTCAGGAATGGATTGCGAAGTGATGGCGCTTCCAACCGAGAAAGAAATATATTTCTTCTCTTGATTGTACAAAATGCTTCGGATAACAACATTGAAATCAAAATCACCATCTGGTGTAAAATAACCCACCGAGCCGCTATACAATCCGCGTTTGGTTTCTTCCAACTGCTCAATGATTTTCATCACTGAAATTTTTGGTGCTCCAGTCATACTTCCCATCGGGAAAGTGGTTTTTAAGACATCAACAACGGAATATTGCGCATCTAATTTTGAAGTTACAGTAGAAATCATTTGATGCACTTGCAAAAAAGAGTAAATTTTGCATAACTCTTGTACTTCAACTGATCCTTTTTGTGCCGTTCGAGACAAATCATTCCGCACTAAATCCGTTATCATAATATTTTCGGCTCGTTCTTTTGGGTCTAAAGCCAATTGTCTTTTTGATCTTTCATCTTCGATTGAATCTGAAAATCGTTTCGCAGTTCCTTTAATGGGTTGCGAAATAATACGTTCTCCTTCTTTCCTTAAATAACGTTCCGGAGTCGCCGAAAGTAAAAAGTGTTTGTTATTTTTAAAAAAAACGGCGAAAGGAGGCTGAGAAATTTCGTTGAGTTTGATAAATTTTTTTATTGGATCAATCGTTGCGTTTTCAGCAAAAAATTCCATACAAAAATTAGCTTCATAAATATCGCCTTGATGAATGTGTTCCAAAACTTTTGAAACCTTTTCAAGATAACTCTCTTTCGGAATCCGTTGTTGAATCGTTGCTAATGCTTCTATTTCGACTCTTGACTTTCGAATTTTGACAATTTCTTCAAAATCTTCCTCCAATTCATCGTCACACATATTGAGATATTGAATTTCAAGTTGATTCCCTTTCAATAAAAATAACTTCTTAGGTTGAAAAAAAAACAAATCTGGAAATTCTAATACGTCAAAATTCTGAGATTGCAACTGTTCAATATCATTTTTTAAATCATAGGATAAATAACCAAAAAGCCAATCTTTGGTACTTTGCTGGTATTGTTTTAAATCCTCAAAAGCATTGTGACAATCCGTTTTTATTGAAGTAAATGCATCAACGGCAAGAACACAATCATAACTGGAATAATTTTGTGGATAATCATTGCTGTCTAAATAAATGATTTCTCGAAACTGTTGAGACCAAAATAAAAGCTGTTCTTTAAACAGTTTTGGATCAGAAATAGACTTGTAAATAGAAGTTCTCAAAAAGTATTGGTATTTAAAATTCAAAATTACAACAAAAAATAATCCTTCAATAACCGATTTTACTAAAATTAGCTTATTTTTTTGTAAATTTGATAGTGCGTGATCCGTTTTAGATTTTGTAAATCATTAAATCATTCCCGTTATGGCTTCCAAAATTTTCCTCAATTTAGCTGTTAAAGACCTTAAAAAAATCGATTGATTTTTTTACTAAAATTGGATTTTCTTTCAGCCCACAAGTTACTGCTGAGTAGGTTACTTGAATGATTATTGGAGAAAATATTTTTGCGATGCTAGTTACTGAGCAACGATTTAAAGACTTTACCAAAAAAGAAATTTGCAACGCCCATAAAAACACCGAAGTATTAATTGCAATAGATGCTGATAGTAGAGAAAAAGTAGATGAAATGGTAAAAACTGCAGTAGATGCTGGTCGTTCAATTTATATGGAGCCACAAGATCATGGATGGATTTATGGACATAGTTTTGCCGATTTAGATGGGCATCAGTGGGAAATTATGTATATGGATGAAAATGCAATTCCACAATAATAGTTTTCAAATATGTAACCTCTAACACCATATACTATGAAAATTGCAATTATTATTATCCGTACTTTAATTGGGCTTATATTACTTTATGCTTCTGTTAGCTTTTTTCTAAAACTAGCACCAGAACCTGAAGTTACCGGAAATTTCAAAGCTTTCAATATAGGTTTAGTCGCCTCTACTTACATTTTGCCACTAGCAAAATCAATAGAATTCCTTTGTGGACTATCGTTTCTTACAGGACGCTATGTTACATTAGCTAATCTATTAATCCTACCAATCACCTTAAACATATTATTTATTAATTTTTTCTTATCCCCTGAAGGAATACCAATCGCTGTATTCTTATTTCTAGGTAATCTATTTTTAATTTACAGCCATTGGGAAAACTATAAAGGTTTATTTGTAGCAAAAGGCTAATTAAACTAAACTCATAACAACGAAGAAACCCGCTCAATTGAACGGGTTTCTTTATTTTATAGAAAATGTAATTAACTAATTACATATGTAAAGCTCTATTATCAGTTGCTGCTAAAGCTGCTTCTTTTATTGCTTCCGCAAAAGTTGGATGCGCATGAGACATTCTTGAAATATCTTCAGCAGATGCTTTAAATTCCATTGCTGTAACCGCTTCAGCAATTAAATCTGCACAACGGGCCCCAATCATATGAACGCCTAAAACTTCATCCGTTTTTGCATCAGCAAGAATTTTTACAAATCCGTCTAAATCTCCACCTGCACGAGCACGACCTAAAGCTTTGAAAGGAAAACTTCCTGATTTATAATCAACACCAGCTGCTTTCAATTGCTCTTCCGTTTGTCCAACAGCAGCCACTTCTGGCCAAGTATACACAACTCCAGGAATCAAGTTATAATCAATATGCGGTTTTTGACCTGCTAATATTTCGGCAACCATAGCTCCTTCTTCTTCGGCTTTGTGCGCTAACATTGCTCCACGAACTACATCTCCAATTGCATAAATATTTGGAATATTAGTTTGCAAATGATCGTTGACTTCAACCATTCCTCTATCTGAGATTTTCACTCCTGCTTTATCTGCATTCAATCCATCTGTGTATGGGCGACGTCCTACAGAAACTAATGAGTAATCTCCTTCCAGCGTAATTGTTTCTCCTTTTGCATTTTCAGCTTGAACTACAACTCCTTCGCCATTTCTTTCCACTGATTTCACTTTGTGCGAAACGTAGAATTTCATGCCTTGTTTTTTCAATACTTTAGTCAATTCTTTAGATAATGAAGCATCCATTCCAGGAATGATTCGGTCCATGAACTCCACTACAGAAACCTGCGCTCCTAATCTTAAATATACTTGCCCAAGTTCAATTCCAATTACTCCACCACCAATAATCACCAAATGTTTTGGTACTTCGGGAAGTTTTAATGCTTCAGTTGAAGTGATAATTCTTTCTTTATCGATTTTGATAAACGGCAAAGAAGATGGTTTTGAACCTGTCGCGATAATGATGTTTTTAGCTTCGATAGTTTCAGAAGTTCCATCCGCTTTTGCAACAGCAACATGCGTAGCATCTACAAATGAACCCAAACCTTCGAGAACTGTAATTTTATTTTTGTCCATTAAAAATTTCACACCACCTGAAGTCTGATCTACAACAGCTTGTTTGCGTGCAATCATTTTTTCAAGGTTCACTTTTACTTCTCCGGAAACTTCGATTCCGTGATCTGCAAAATGAGCAATTTCGCTGTAATGATGAGAAGAAGCAAGTAATGCTTTTGACGGAATACAACCTACATTCAGGCAAGTTCCTCCAAGAGTGGAATATTTTTCTATAATTGCTGTTTTGAAACCCAATTGTGCACAACGAATTGCTGATACATATCCGCCTGGTCCAGAACCTATAATGACTACGTCAAATGAACTCATAGTATATTTTTTTATGGTGTTTTTATAAAATGTTGCACAAAATTAAGGAATTAAGTTTTGTTTAAAGTTTAATTCAGAAGGTTTTTTGTTACGAATTTTTAGTAATTAACATTTACTTACCATTGAATACCGCTTTAAATCCACTTTTATTCTAAATATCAACAATGGTCGTGTTTTTTACTTCACTAATCATGAATGTACTATGAGTACTGCCTATATGCTCCAATGTTGTGAGTTTTGTAACCAAAAATTCTCGATAGGCTTCCATGTCTTTTACTACTATTTTCAAGATATAATCATAATCTCCACTTACATGATGGCATTCAATTACTTCCTTAAGTTGTATCACTTCGTTTTCGAATTTAGCGATAAACTCTTTGGTATGCTGAATCAGTTTAAGGTGACAAAAAACAACAAAACCTTTTTCGACTTTTGAACGATTCACTAACACAACATATTTATCGATAATGCCTTCTCTTTCCAGTTTTTTAATGCGCTCGTAAACGGCAGTAACTGAAAGATTAAGTTTTAAGGACAATTCCTTGGTTGTTTTTTTACAGTCTTTTTGTAATAAAAAAAGCAACTTTTTATCTACTAAGTCTAATGTCATTTTTATTGAGAATTTGAATTGAAATAAAATCTATATAAATCCTATTTAGGAAGCTAATTTAGAAAATTAAATTACATTTTTTATGTTATATAGTTTTAAAATCTAATAATAAATAATAGCATTGATTATTAATCTATAACACTGTTATTTTGAATAGATTTAATCAAGACCGAAATCCCCTAGCCCTGATAGCAGCAGCATCCTTTTACTTTTTTCTTTAAAAAGTAAAAGATAAAGCGAATAGCAGGAGTAGCTTCAAATAACAAAAAAAAAACAACTATGAAAAATTTTAATCCCGCAGACAACATTCAGGATTTACAGTACTTTGGTGAATTTGGTGGTGTAAATCCATCAATTTCAGACTCCTCCACCTATACTTTTTTATCGGCGAAAACGATGTTCGATACTTTTGAAGGTAATATGGAAGGATGCTATTTGTACTCCCGTCATTCTTCACCGAGTAATTTATATTTAGACAAAGCCTTGGCAGCAATGGAAGGAACAGAAACGGCTAATGTTTCGGCTTCAGGAATGGGAGCGATTACTCCTACTCTATTACAATTATGCGGTTCGGGCGATCACATCGTTTCGAGCAGAACAATTTACGGTGGAACATACGCCTTTTTGAAGAATTTTACACCGAGATTAGGTATCAAAACCACCTTTGTTGACATCACAAAACTCGATGTTGTAGAAGCAGCCATTACTCCAGAAACTAAAGTTTTGTACTGTGAAACGGTGAGTAATCCTTTATTAGAAGTGGCTGATATTGAAGGTTTGGCAAAAATTGCTAAAAAACACAATTTGAAATTGGTTGTCGATAATACTTTTTCGCCATTATCAGTTTCTCCTGCAAAATTAGGCGCTGATATTGTGATTCACAGTTTGACAAAATACATCAACGGAAGCAGTGATACTGTGGGTGGTGTGACTTGTGCATCACAAGAATTTATCGACAGTTTAAAAAATGTGAACAGCGGTGCTAGTATGTTATTGGGCCCAACAATGGACAGTTTGCGTTCAGCAAGTGTGATGAAAAACTTACGCACATTACACATCAGAATGAAACAACACAGCCATAATGCGATGTATCTTGCAGAACGCTTTGAAAAAGATGGCCTAAAAACGGTTTATCCAGGTTTGAAAAGTCACCCAAGTCATGAATTATATTCAGGAATGATAAATCACGAATATGGTTTTGGAGGAATGATGACATTAGATGTAGGAACTTTGGAGAAAGCCAATGAGTTAATGGAATTGATGCAAGCCAAAAATCTTGGTTATCTTGCCGTAAGTTTAGGATTTTATAAGACTTTATTTAGTGCCCCAGGAACTTCAACATCAAGTGAAATTCCTATGGAAGAACAAATAGAAATGGGATTAACTGACGGCTTGATTCGGTTCTCAATCGGTTTAGATAATGATATTGAAAGAACGTATCAAATGATGAAGCAATGCATGATAGAATTGAATTTACTCGCTTCTGAATAATTATTAAAAAAATACTAAACAACCAAAAAGCAGCAAAATATTTAGCTGCTTTTTATTACTTTATTAATAATAAAAGAATGCATTTTTTATTTGAGCTATATCCATATATTAAATTTTTATATCACAATTTAAAGGTTACGATAAATTGATTATCACTTGTTCAGATTTTCAACCCTTTTTCAGATGATGTACGACTATTGACTTGACCCCCTACAATTTTAGATTTGAAATTTAAATAAAAAATACTTAAAATAAAAAAACTTCAGTTAGCGTTAGCCAACTGAAGTTTTTAGTACTCAGAGCGGGACTTGAACCCGCACGAACATTGCTGTTCACTGGATTTTAAGTCCAGCGTGTCTACCAATTTCACCATCCGAGCATTTTGTGGTACCTCCAGGGATCGAACCAGGGACACATGGATTTTCAGTCCATTGCTCTACCATCTGAGCTAAGGTACCATTATACTTTTTAATAATAAAAAGTATTAATAAAAAAACCCGTTCTATGGAACGGGCTTTTCAAAGAAAGGCGACGACATACTCTCCCACATAACTGCAGTACCATCTGCGCAGGCGGGCTTAACTACTCTGTTCGGGATGGGAAGAGGTGAGCCCCGCCG
>NZ_QNUX01000006.1 GCF_003312425.1 Flavobacterium psychrolimnae
ACTTCTTCTACACAGCGAAGTTTAAATTCATAATTGTATTTGACTTTTCTTTCCATAAAAATACCCCCAAATAGTGTCTAACTTTTTGGGGGCAGTTCATCATTTTTGTACAGCCTTTTTTATGCTTTAACGGTAAACGCTTTTTCAGGTTTTTCTGTTGTTTGTTTTTCAGGAGATTTACAAATTCCTCTGGCACCACAACTCATTCTGTGCGGTCCGCAGGAACTCAATACAAAAAGTGCAATCAAGATGTAGAAGGTGTTTTTCATCTTTTTAATTATTTTTATACGCTTTGAAACTGCATGTTTTTCAGTTGTTCCAAATAATCCCTTTGGTTGGATAATCTTGGAATTTTGTGTTGTCCGCCCAATTTATCTCGGTCTTTTAACCAATCATAAAACAAATTTTTTCGAGCTACATTGATTACTAACGGATTTAACGTCATGTTGTTGTAGCGTTTCGCTTCGTAATCCGAGTTTAAGGATTGTATAGATTCATCTAATGCTTTCTGGAATTGTGATACATCAGCAGGAGGGTTTTTAAATTCAATCATCCATTCATGTGCGCCTTTTTCTTTGCCTTCCATAAATATAGGCGCAACGGTGTAATCAACCACTTCGGTTTGGGTTAGTTTACACGCTTTGGCAATAGCCTGATCGGTATTTTCGACCATCAATTCTTCTCCAAAAACATTAATGTGATGCTTTGTTCTTCCCGTCACCCGAATTCGATATGGATTCAATGATGTAAAACGAACGGTATCGCCAATCAAATAGCGCCACAAGCCAGAATTCGTTGTGATTACCAAAGCATAATTTTTGAACAATTCTACATCTGCTAATCGAATTACTTTTTGATCCGGTGTCCCAAAAGTATCCATTGGAATGAACTCATAAAAAATTCCGTAATCCAACATTAACAATAAATCACTGGAATTATTTAAATCCTGAATGGCAAAAAAGCCTTCAGATGCATTGTATATTTCGTAATATTTAAACTCTTTTTTAGGGAGTATTTTTTGGTATTGTTCGCGGTACGGTTCAAAATTTACGCCTCCGTGAAAGTACACTTCCAAATTTGGCCAAAGTTCGAATAGATTTCCTTTTCCGGTTTCTTCCAGCATTTTATTCATCAGAACTAACATCCAAGAAGGAACTCCGGCAAAACTGGTTACATTTTCGTTTTTCGTTTCGTTTATAATAGCTGCAATTTTAGTTTCCCATTCGCTCATCAAGGAAATTTTGTTGCTTGGTGTACTGCTGAACTCCGCCCAAATAGGCATGTTTTCGATTAAAATTGCGGATAAATCGCCAAAAAACGTGTTGTTGTCCTCATAGATTTGGGAACTTCCGCCAAGACGCAGACTTTTCCCCAAAAACAGTTCGGAATCCTCGTTGTTATTCAAATACAAACACAACAAATCCTTACTTCCTTTGTAATGACAATCTTCTAGCGCTTCATTGCTTACCGGAATAAATTTACTTTTTGCATTAGTAGTTCCGCTTGATTTGGCAAACCATTTTATTGGTTCTTCCCAAAAAACATTTTGTTCGCCTTTACGTGTTCTTTCAATCAATGGCTGCAATTCTTCGTACGTCGAAATGGGAACTCGCTCTGCAAAATTCGCATAGGATTTTATTGTAGTAAAATCATATTGCTTGCCTAAAACAGTGTTTTTAGAAGACTGAATTAAATTCATAAGCAATTCTTCCTGAACTTCATTTGGATATTTCAAGAAAAGTTCGATCTGATGAATTCTTTGTTTAAGAACCCAAGAAGCAAACGAATTGATTATGGTTAGAGGCATATAGATTTAAGATTGTTGATTAACGATTTTATATTTCAGATTTTTTTCTATTGGGAAAATGCTGAAATATAAGATTTGAATATCGATTGACAAATACTAACTTTGTCAAAGTATCAAAAATAGTGTTTTTTTATAAAAAACAATTCTATATTATAGTAAAGATTTTAACTCAGGACAGGGATTCTAATAATTGGAAGTACTAAATCTAAAATCAGAAATCGTTAATCAACAATCTAAAATCATAATGACATACGAAGGCGTACTTACCAAAATGCAAACCGAATTTGGAAACCCAATTCAATATTATTTGGTTTTTGAGAATGGATTTTTAAATGTGAATCAGTTGCTGAATAAAGAGATTGAGATCAATTTTGTGGGATACCAATGTTTGAATTGTGGGAAAAAGAAAAAAATTTTCCGTCAGGGATTTTGTTACGATTGTTTCTATTCCAGTGCTGCTGTTGGTGATTGGATTATGAAACCGGAGCTGAGTACCGCTCATCTTGGAATTCAGGATCGTGATTTGGCGTATGAAGAAAAAGTGCAATTACAGCCGCATATTGTGTATCTGGCCTTATCCAGCGAAGTCAAAGTAGGAGTGACCAGAAAAACGCAAATGCCAACCCGATGGATTGATCAAGGCGCAACCCAAGCGATTTCAATTGTGGAAGTTCCGAATCGCTATTTAGCAGGAATTACCGAGGTGGCGTTGAAAAATCATTATGCCGATAAAACCAATTGGAGAAAAATGCTGACGAATAATGTCGAACAAATTGACTTAATTGCAGAACGATTAAAGGTTGAGAATTTGATTCCAACGGAAGTTCAGGAATACTTTTATTCGCAGAAAAATGATTTGTACGAGATGCATTATCCCGTTTTACAGTATCCAAGTAAGGTAAATAGTTTGAGCTTGTATAAAACACCTCATTTTCAAGGAAAACTTACCGGAATAAAAGGGCAATATTTACTTTTTGAGAATGAAACAGTTTTTAATATTCGTGGTTCGGAAGGATATGTGGTAACGATTAAAGTATAAGAAACACAGGTTTTTTTAACCATTAAGAAATTAAGTTTCATTAAGATTTAGAGCTTAATTTTTCTTAATTCCTTAATGGTAAAATCTCAAAAGCAAATAGTTTCGTTGTTTAGATTCAAGTATAAAATTCAATAAAAAAGAGGAATGTCACGTAGTGAAATTCCTCTTTTTTTTGCTTCATAAAGTGTTCTTAGTTCGCTTTTGTAGTGTCTACTTTTTTCTTTCTATTAAACAATCCATTTAATAATTCAGAGGCTTTCGCTTTTACTTCTTCCTTAGTCGCTGGCACAGCAGGAGTGGTTGTTTTAGTAGTATCTCCGGGTTTCTTGTTTTTATTGATATAATCCGTCAAAGCCGAAGTTCCTTGTTTTACCAGTCTGTCTTTTTGTTGGTTAACCAATTGAGTCGTCAATTTAGTTACCGCACTATTAATATCCGTGGTGATTTTAGGATTCGTAAAATTACCGGCTAATACGGCATTTATCGGGAAACTTTCTAATTTAGCAGCATCAGCAGCAGATAATTTTGCTATTAATGCATTGGCCTCCGAGCCTAAATATTTAGCAGGAACATCAAATTTTAAATTGTAATTCATGCTTTGGTCAAAACCATGAGTTCCTCCGATAGTTGCTTTGATATCTTTGTACTTGATGTCAAATGGTTTTACATTTACTTTTCCATCTTTGAATGTAATTGCTGCTTTCAAATCATTCAAATTTATTTTACTCACATCAATAAATTTCAAGTTAGCACCTAAAGCGGTCAGTAAAGTCGAATTACTGGAGTTTACAGTCGTAGAAAGCAATTGTCCCAATAAATCACCAGTCAGCGTTTTCAAGTCAGGAGTAAGTTCGGTAGCATCAAGATTCCCGTTCAATTTGATACTTGAATTTAATTTTCCATTGATGATTCCGGCAATTGGCGCAATTTTTTTCAACATGTCCAGTTGGGTGAACGACTGCGCAATATCAACTTGATTTAATTTTAAATCCATATTGAAAACTGGCGTTTTTCCTTTTGTGGAAACAGCTCCATTTACTCCAATTGTTCCACCAAAAATTGAGGTTTTTACATTTTCTAAAGTCACTTTTTCGTCTTTCACGATTAGTTTTCCCGAAACATCTTTCAGAGTCAAATTATCATATAAAACCGTAGTCGCTTTTGCGTTAAGCGTACAATTTAAGAAAGTAGGAATCTTCATTGCCTCTGCTTTTTTAGTTCTGGTTTTAGTGGTTTCACCGGTTGTCATAAAATCATCAACAGCCAATTGTTTAGAATTCATGTTGAAATTTCCTTTCAATTCTTGGTTTCTAAATATAAATCCGTAAAAATTCTCTAAAACTCCCGTTACACTAATATCGCTTTTTCCTGTCGTTGCGTTCAGTTGTTTCAAATTGACTTGGCTAGGATTAAACTGAACCAACGCATTGCTAATCTTCATTGTTTTGCCGTTTTCATCCACATAGTTGAAACCGGATAAACTCATGGTTCCGGCATTGTTAATGTTTTGATACTGGCTTTTCTCAACTGATTGCATGTCGAATTTGGTAGTAACATCAGCGTTTAAAATCCCGGATAATGGCTTGTCCAGCTTTATAGGATAGGCTTTCGAAAGATTGGCTAAATTGATAGTTCCTTTTAAAGCGGCATCAACAATCGCATTTTGAGTAATGTTTCTAATGTTTGCTTTGGCATTAAAAACATCCTGATCTATTTTGAAAGAAAGCTGATCAATATTGACATAGGTGTCATTTAATATACCAGTTTCATTTACAATTTTAGTGTCTATAATGATATTTTGAACGGTCTTAGGTAAGTTAGGATACTTAAACGAAGCGTTATTGGAAGCGATTTCAATATTAAATTTTGGAACGCTCGTATCAGAATAAAGTCCTTTTGCAAAACCTACAACAGTAAAGTCGCCGGTTGTTTTTACGTTATTTAAACTGGAAGCATATGCTGCGGGAATAACTCCAAGGAAATTTTTGAAAGATGAAGTTGGGGTTTTAAATTTCAAATCGTACTGTTGACCCGCTTCCACCATTTGAATAAATCCATCAAATTCCAGCGGTAATTGATTGATTAATGCTTTGTTTTCTTTGAAAGTATATTGGCTTTTTTCTAAATCAATTCCTAAAACAGCGTCTAAAGTCAAAGCCACATCTTTCATATAATTTACTTTGTCCATGTCCAACGTGATTTTTGCAGTTGACTTGGTAACTAAATCTAATTTTTGTGCTGCAAAATCTCCAACACCTTCATGATTTATGCTGTCAATTACCATTTTGATTTTAGATTTTTCGTCAAAGTAGCGAAATTTGAAATTCTCAATAGAGTAATTTTTGATCGTCAGCGATAAAGGATCACCTTTGCCAGCCTTTTCTGTTTCTTTATTTTTTATGGCGATATCATAATTCCCGATTCCGTCTTTATTGAAAATGATATTAATCAGTCCGTTTTTTGAAGTAATTCCGTCAATTTTTATGGCTTCCTCTTTTCCTTTGAATAATTCTTTGATGGACATTTTCAAATCTATTTCGCCTAATGAAACTAATGTATCGCCCTCAAAAGGAGCTTTGTTTACAATCACTAGTTGTTCCAGCGAAACATTTGCATTTGGAAAACTTTTGATTAAACTTAAATCCACATCCGAAAAAGTAACTCGTGCGTCTACTTTTTCATTGATAGCTTCGGCAATTTTAGCTTTTATTTGATCTTCAAAAAAGTATGGGATAGCAAATAAAGCGACTAAGAATAGGATAATCAGGACTCCAATAATTTTTAAAATTGTTTTTAGCATAATTTGATTTTCTTTAGATTTATAAATTCAGCAAAAATGATGCCCTCTAACCACAAAAATAGTGGAATATAATTTAGGAGTATGCATTCCTTTCACAAATAGCAGGATACATCAGGATAGTTTGCATTTTAGATTTAAAAAAAAATCCGTTCAAATGATTATTTAAACGGATTTTTATCGGGTATTTTATCTATTAATTGATTTTGATTTCAAACGGCATAATCGCTTGAATTCCTTTTCGTGCTTGCAGTTTTTTTATTTCCTGCATCATACGATAATTTTCTTCTCCAATTTCTTCTTTTATGAAATCAGCTTTCGATTTTGCAAAAGGAAGATTAGCTAAAAGATCATCGAAATTTTTCTCATATTCCGGATAGTTTTGGGTACGGTAACTTTTTGTTTTTGCCAAAGAAGCTGCTTTTGCAATTGCATCATCTAAGCCTCCAATTTTGTCTACCAGTCCAATTTTTAGAGCTTCAGAACCTGTCCAAACTCTTCCTTGTGCAATAGCGTCCACTTGCGCAAATGTCATTTTTCGACCTTGTGCTACATGAGCAACAAAAGTTTTGTAGATATGTTCTACACCTTCTAAGGTAACGGCTTTGAATTTTTCATCTATTGGAACAAAAGGGCTATAATTAGCGGAATTTTCATGGGTTTTCACTTGTTCTGTGTAAATTCCTATTTTAGTGGCCAATGGTGTAAAGTTTGGTAATATTCCAAAAACGCCTATAGAACCAGTAATTGTGTTTTCTTCAGCAAAAATGGTATTTGCGTTACAAGCAATATAATATCCGCCAGAAGCTGCATAATTACCCATAGAAACCACGATCGGTTTAACTTTCTTTGTCAATTCAATTTCTCTCCAAATCAAATCTGAAGTCAAAGCGCTTCCTCCAGGGCTGTCGATGCGAAGTACAATTGCTTTTACATTTTTGTTTTTTCGAGCTTCTTGTAACGAGCGACGCATCGAACCTTCACCAATAACGTTCACATCGCCTTCGCCACCTAGAATTTCTCCTTGCGCATAAATAATAGCGATTTCATCTTTACTGTCAAAAGTTTGTGATGTAGTAGCTACTTTTTGAGCATAATCTACAACAGATACTTTGTTATAGTCTTCGTCATTGGCTACTTTAAGTGCTTTTTTTATCGCGTTATGATATACATCTTCATAAGCAATAATGTCAACTAATTTTTGAGATTTTGCCATTTCCGGAGTTCGGGCAAGAAGTCCGTTAGCGATTTCATTCAATTTTGCTACTGATATATTTCGGCTTTTTGCGATGTCAGCAGTAATTGAATTCCAAACTGAATTTAATAATGCGGTAGTTTGCTCTCTGTTGGCATCACTCATTTTATTTTCTAAAAATGGTTCAACAGCACTTTTATATTTTCCATGACGGATGACTTCCATTTTTAACCCTGATTTCTCCTGAAAATCCTTAAAGAACATAATTTCAGAGGACAATCCTTTGAAATCCATATCTCCAACCGGATTGATGTAAATTGGGCTTGCAATAGAATTTAGATAATATTCTTTTTGTGAATACGAATTGGCATAAGCCATAACGAATTTTCCTGATTTTTTAAAGCTTTCCAGAGCATCTCTCAAGGCTTTACTTTGTGCCATTCCCAGTGAAGAAACGTTATTTAAAATAGAGATTCCTTTGATGTCATTATCTGATTTTGCCTCTTCGATAGCATTAATAATGTCTGATAAACCTACTTTTTTGTTTTCTGAAAAAATAGTCATCCAAGGATCTTTATATTTTCCGGCATAATCATTTCGGATGTCTTCTAAATTCAATTCGATTACCGAATTATTTTTTACCACAACACCTTCAGATTCACCACCAAAAATGGCTCCAATAAGGATAATTCCAAAAAAGAACAACATGAAAAAAACAAAAATACCTATAATGGTAGCCAATACATTTCCTAAAAATTTCATAATTATATTTTTTTAATAAGTCGCATAAAACATAGAAATGTTACAAACAATGGTTTAGAATTTCTAGGTTTAAATATCAACAGAGGATACAAATATATTGCTTATTCTAAAATTCTTTTAGTTAATTTGCACCTAATTATGAAATCACAACATCAGGTCATTTTATCGATAGGAAGCAATCAAGGCAATCGTTTAGAAAATATTGAGCATTGCTTGGAATTGATACACCAGGAAATTGGTACGGTTCTCAAAGTTTCCAAATTATACGAAACTCCAGCTTGGGGTTTTGAAAGTGATGCTTTTTATAATTGTGCTTTGGTTTTGCATACTTTTTCCTCCGCTCATAAAATTTTGGCTCAAGTGTTAAAAATCGAAAAGCGTTTGGGTCGCTTGCGAAATAAAACCCAAGAATATCAATCGCGCATCATTGATATTGACTTAATTGCATTCGATTCAGAAATTATTGCGACGGAAAAACTCCAAATTCCACATCCTTTGATGCAAAATAGGAATTTTGTTTTGTTGCCCATTCAGGATTTGAATTTAGATTGGAAACATCCAATTCTTCAAAAAAACATTTCGGAATTATTGGCTTTGTCACCGGATGAAAGTGTTTGTATAGTAGTTCAAGAATTAATTAGTCCGTTGCAAAATATTCCGCTGGAACAATTTAATTACGTTGCTTTTGAAGGAAATATTGGGGCGGGAAAAACAACGTTGGCTACAAAAATTTCAGAGGATTTTAATGCGAAAACAGTTTTGGAACGTTTTGCCGATAATCCATTTTTGCCTAAATTTTATAAAGATCAAAACCGGTACGCGTTTCCGCTTGAAATGTCTTTTTTAGCGGACAGATACCAACAATTATCGGATGATTTAGCGCAATTTGATTTGTTTAAAGATTTTCTGGTTGCCGATTATCATATTTTTAAATCCTTGATTTTTGCCAAAATAACTTTGGCGGAAGACGAATATCGTTTGTACCGAAATCTTTTCGATATCATTTACAGAGAAATGCCAAAACCGGATTTGTATATTTATTTGTATCAAAATTCAGAAAGGCTTTTGCAAAACATTAAGAAACGCGGCAGAAGCTATGAACAAAAAATTCCAGCTGAATATTTGGATAAAATCAATAGCGGTTATCTTGATTATATCAAATCTCAAACCGATTTGAATGTTCTGATTATTGATGTTTCGGATCGTGATTTTGTGAAAAATCAAGAAGATTACCTGTATATTTTAGGTGAAATTCAAAAGAAGATAAAGGTTTAGAATTAGAAGATTTGTAAATTATCTTTTTAGGGAAAAATGACCTCTTTTTTCATGACTATTTCTATCAATTTTTAAGACATACCAATAATCGGTAGCAGGAAGTAGGTTTTTATTGAAAGTTCCATCCCATGACGGTTTAGCCGCATTCAATCTCGTGATAAGTTTACCATGCCGATCAAAGATATTCACTTCAGCCTCAGGATAATTGACCAATCCTTTTATTTCCCATACGTCATTGTAGGAATCATTGTTTGGGGTGAAAAATTTTGGAGCAATCAATACTATAAAAGCTTCACTGTCAATTCCACATGAATTTATTTCTCTCACATAGGCTGTTTGCAAGCCGCTTGCCACATTGAAAAATACATTCGAACTTTGATAATTAATCCCGTCAACAGAATATTCAAAATAGTCTTTTGGTTTTTTTAAATAAATTACAACAGTGGTTTCATTGACGTCAATCCTGTCGATTTTTGGTGTATCATGTTCAATTACAGTGATTTTTTTGGTGCTGCTACAGTTGGCGCTATTTGTTACCGTTACGTTATAAATGCCTGGTGCAGTAACCTGAATTGTCTTCGTGGTTTCGCCGGTAGACCATGAATACGTCATATCAGGGATTGCTGCATCAAGGATTAAACTGCCGGATTCACAAAGTATTATTTCTTCGTCCGTAACTATCGGAGGATCGTAAATTATGATGTCAACAGCAATCCGATTTCCGTTTGTACATCCGTTATTTACGGCTTCGGCATAATATGTTGTGTTTTGTGTAATATTGGGTACAGTCAGACTTGTTCCAGTTTCTATGATAGCGGAGCTAGTTAAGCTCGAATACCAATTAACTGTTCCAATAGTGGTAGTTGCTTGAAGAGTTACAGCTCCTGCTCCACATCTTGAAACTGGGGTATTGGTAGATGTTATGCTAGGAATAGTATGTATTGTTGCGGTAATAGCTGTTCTGTTATTGGAACATCCTGCGTCTACATAATAAGTTGTTGTTGTATTTAAAAATGGGGTAGTGTACTTATTACCTGTGTGTACTAAATTCCCAAAGCTTGCCGCATCATACCAATTAATCGTTCCGCCAGATGCCGTTGCTTGTAATGTTACATCTCCTGGTCCGCAATTTGAAGCGGGAGTAGTAGCCGTAATTTGAGGAATTATTATCGTGGTACTGGCTGAAATTTCAAGTATTGGGTCATTAGGCATGCCCCCGTATTCTACAATATATCCCTTTGATTGGTAATTTCCGCTAGTGTCTCCATTTAATTGTAAATCGTTCCACGATCCAGGAGTTCCTGGAACATCAAGCGCTTTGACGTGTACATAATGCTCATTTCCATTACTATTATTTGGTTCGCCATTATTCCAAAAAGCAAATTGGTTTGGTGGCGCTGAGCCATTGATTCCGCCATTCCAAAAAACAGTTCCGTTTTCTGGACCTGTCATCCATTTCCAAATGCCTTCCGTTTCCACATCACTACCGCCAATCCAACCATTTCCTAACGCTTGCTCTCCGGCTATTTTTGCTTCGTCAGCAGCGGTGATTGTCGCTAAGTATCCTTGAAGGCCAAAATAATTTTTCTGTTCTGCGGCTGCTTTTGCGGCCGTCCAGCTAATGCCTATGTTTGGGAAATATTCATAATAGTGACCATTTCTAGGTAAATAATTGGCTGCTCCAAGAGTAATCGAAAAGGTTCTGCTTCCAGACGGAGTTGTAGAGGAATTGTTAAAAACAACATCTTTGATTGCATTTATAAAGTCTGAATAAAGTACTTGTGCAGGTGGAGTAGCACTGGATAATTTTAATTTTCCTTCAAGAGGACTCCATTCGGTGACGATATTTGGGTGTAGTGCTGGATTGGATAATTGGATTATATCCTGTCCGTTTACATATCCTGTAGAAATTTGTATGTAAACCGCGTCAGTCCCAATGTCAGTTGCATCAGAGCCGGTTATATTTACATCGGTCACTATTTTTACCGAAGTTCCTGTACAGTAAATTTGATTACCTGTCGCTGTAATTCTGGGGGCAACAGCTGTAATAGATGATTTTATTGCTTTTCTAGGAATAACAGCGCTGTCTTTTTTTAGGGTGTAAATGGGAATGGCTGAATAGTTTGCCATTGGTACAAATAATAAAAGAGTTATTGTTATTTTTAAGAAAGTATTAATTCTCATACGATACGGTATTGCTGTTCCTGTTTTTTTAAATTTCTATTTTGGCCAGTTCATTTTTTGAAATAAATCCCAAACTACAATTCCGGCACTTACGGAAATATTCAAAGAATGTTTGGTGCCTAGTTGTGGAATTTCGATAGAGCCATCACACAAGGCAACTGCTTCTTGTGAAACACCATAGACTTCGTTTCCAAAAACTAAAGCATATTTTTCTCCCTTTTTAACCTCAAAATTTTGCAGAAAAATTGCGCTTTCCACTTGTTCTATGGCAAGTGTCATCACGTTTTCTTTTTTTAATTTTTCGATAACTTCAAGAACATTCTCTTGATGTTCCCAAGCAACAGTTTCAGTAGCTCCAAGTGCGGTTTTATGAATTTCCTTGTTAGGAGGTGTGGCAGTGATTCCGCATAAGTATATTTTTTCAATTAGAAATGCATCTGCGGTTCTAAAAACGGAGCCAATATTGTGTAGGCTTCGAATGTCATCCAATACTAAAATAAGTGGTGTTTTTTCAGATTTTTTAAAAGCCTCGATGGATTTTCGTTCCAGTTCACTGTTTTCAAGCTTTCTCATATTTTATAAATTATTCAAAAAAAAAGCTTCCGAAGTTAATGGAAGCTTTTTTGTCTATTGAGTTAAAATTTAGCTTTTTGCAGCAGGAGCAGCTAAAACATTTCCTTTTATTGTAAGTGTTTTACTTGGTACAACTGCATTAGTTGTCAAAGTAACTGTTTTTGTAAATGCTTGACCGGCTCTTGACGTATCATATTTTACTCCAATAACTCCTTTTGCACCTGGAGCAATTGGCTCTTTTGGATACGTTGGTACAGTACAACCACAAGAACCTTGTGCATTAGTAATGATCAATGGTTTGTTACCGTTATTAGTGAAAACAAATTCACGACGACCATCAGAGTTGTACGCTACAGTACCGTAATCAATAGTTTCAGTTACGAAAACCATTCCAGCTCCATTTACTTTTGCATTAGCAACTTTAGTATTTGTTGCTTTTAATTTTTTTGATGTTTCTTGTGCGTTAGAAGTAGTAACTCCTAATACAACTAGCATAGCTAAAGCAATTATTTTTTTCATGTGTCTTTAATTTTAAAAATATCTACAAATCTATATAAAAATTAGAATTTACGCCTTAATTTTTTCTTAAAAAAATAGTTTAATTTTTTGAAGAGACCGCATTTTTGTTTAAAAATCTATAAATTCGCCTAAATATTTTTTAATTTTTCAAACACAAAACCATTGGCATCTAAAGATAAAGTAGTTAAGGAAACACCGTTAATGAAACAATACAACGAGATAAAAAGGAAATATCCTGATGCGTGTTTGTTGTTTCGTGTGGGCGATTTTTATGAGACATTTGGTGAAGATGCTGTGCGTGCTTCTAAAATTTTAGGAATCGTGTTAACCAAGCGTGGAGCGGGTTCTGAGACAGAAACGGCGCTTGCCGGTTTTCCGCATCATTCTTTGAATACTTATTTGCCAAAATTAGTAAAAGCAGGACTTCGTGTAGCCATTTGTGATCAGCTTGAAGATCCTAAAATGACTAAAACTATCGTGAAACGCGGTGTTACTGAACTTGTAACTCCAGGAGTTTCAATGAATGACGAAGTGTTGCAGTCCAAAACAAATAATTTTTTGGCTTCCATTTATTTTACAAATAAATCTATAGGAATTTCCTTTCTGGATGTTTCCACCGGAGAGTTTTTGACGGCTCAAGGAAACGCCGAATATATTGACAAACTTTTGCAGAATTTTAATCCAAGTGAGGTTCTGATTCCAAAAAACAATAAAAATGATTTCCGGGAAATTTTCGGAGATGATTATCACAGTTTTTATTTGGAGGATTGGATTTATAAAGAAGATTACGCATTTGAAACACTGACTAAGCATTTTCAGACAATTTCTTTGAAAGGTTTTGGAATCGAAGAATTGAAAGAAGGAATCATCGCTTCGGGAGCCATTTTGTATTATTTGTCCGAAACACAACACAATAAGGTGCAGCATATAACAGCAATTCAACGTATTGCCGAGGATGCTTATGTCTGGATGGACCGTTTTACGATTCGTAATCTGGAATTGTACCACAGTTATAATCCAAATGCGGTCACGCTGCTGGATGTTATTGATAAAACGCTTTCGCCAATGGGTGGTCGTTTACTGAAACGTTGGTTGGCATTGCCGTTGAAAGACAGTCATAAAATTCAAGGTCGGCACCAAGTGGTTTCTTATTTAAAAGAAAACCAAAGTGTTCTAAAAAATATACAAAATCAAATCAAGCAAATTTCTGATTTGGAGCGTTTGATTTCGAAAATAGCTGCCGGAAAAGTATCGCCTCGCGAGGTGGTTTATTTGAAGGAATCATTAGATGCGATTATTCCAATAAAAACTCTGGCGTTAGAAAGTCCGCAAGAAGCTGTAAAAGTAATTGGTGACAGTTTGCACAGTTGTGAATTGTTGCGTGAAAAAATCAAAACGGTTTTAAATCAAGATGCGCCTGTGGCTATTGCCAAAGGAAATGCGATTGCCAAAGGAATTAATGCTGAATTAGATGAGTTACGGGCAATATCTACTTCTGGAAAAGAATTTTTGGAAGGAATTGAAAAACGGGAATCACAATTAACGGGAATTTCTTCGTTGAAAATTTCTTTTAATAACGTTTTTGGATATTATATTGAAGTAAGAAATATGCACAAGGATAAAGTTCCAACTGAATGGATTCGAAAGCAGACTTTAGTTAACGCAGAACGATATATTACGGAGGAATTAAAAGAATATGAAACAAAAATACTTGGTGCCGAAGAAAAAATTCACAAAATAGAAGTAGAATTATTTGAACAATTGGTGAGCTGGATTGCTACGTATATAAAACCGGTTCAAATGAATGCTAATCTTGTGGCGCAACTGGATTGTTTGTGTTCTTTCACGCAATTAGCTATCGAGAATAAATATGTGTGTCCGGAGCTAGACGAAACATACGAATTGGAAATCAAAAACGGAAGACATCCTGTTATCGAAAAGCAATTGCAGGTTGGGATGCCTTATATTGCCAATGATGTTTTCTTGGATAGAGAAACCCAGCAGCTGATTATGATTACGGGTCCGAATATGTCCGGAAAATCAGCTATTTTACGTCAAACAGCTTTGATTGTGCTTTTGTGCCAAATGGGAAGTTTCGTGCCTGCGGATAGCGTGAGAATGGGAATTGTAGATAAGATATTTACCAGAGTAGGAGCGAGTGATAATATTTCGATGGGTGAGTCTACTTTTATGGTCGAAATGAATGAAACGGCTTCTATCTTGAATAACATTTCTGACAGGAGTTTAGTGCTTTTAGACGAAATTGGAAGAGGAACGAGCACCTATGACGGGATTTCAATCGCATGGGCAATTGCAGAATTTTTACACGAGCATCCTTCACAACCTAAGACCTTGTTTGCAACGCATTATCACGAGTTGAATGAAATGAGCGAATCATTGCCTAGAATTCAAA
Organism: Flavobacterium psychrolimnae; assembly: GCF_003312425.1. GTDB lineage: Bacteria > Bacteroidota > Bacteroidia > Flavobacteriales > Flavobacteriaceae > Flavobacterium > Flavobacterium psychrolimnae. The sequence goes on from NZ_QNUX01000006.1 coordinate 14,565, forward strand.
ATTATAATGTGGCTGTCAAAGAATTGAAAGATACCGTACTTTTTATTCGAAAATTGGTAAAAGGAGGAAGTGCGCATAGTTTTGGAATACATGTGGCAAAAATGGCCGGAATGCCTCAAATCGTAATTTTGAAAGCACAGAAGCTTTTGAAAAAATTAGAAAAGAATCATTCGAGCGATGCGCTGAACGGAATTAAAGCCGCTAAGGACGAGATGCAAATGAGTTTCTTTAATCTGGATGATCCTTTGTTGGAGGAAATCAAAGAAGAGATCTTAAATCTGGACATCAATACCATTACGCCTATGGAAGCGCTGATGAAACTCAATGAAATTAAAAGAATGTTGACCAGAAAATAATTTTATTTATTTTAATCTTTAGGTTATCAGAAGATTAACTTTTGCACATGATTTTTTTATATAAAAGGCTTGTGTAATTCAATAAATGTCTTAAATTTGCATCCGCAATACAGAACAAGTATTGCAGTTCTTTTAAGAATTGATAATGCGAAAATAGCTCAGTTGGTAGAGCGCGACCTTGCCAAGGTCGAGGTCGCGGGTTCGAGCCCCGTTTTTCGCTCCAACACCACATAATGCTCGGATGGTGAAATTGGTAGACACGCTGGACTTAAAATCCAGTGAACAGCAATGTTCGTGCGGGTTCAAGTCCCGCTCTGAGTACTAAAAAAGCTTCAAACTATGTTTGGAGCTTTTTTTATTTATAGGAATTTGTAACTCAAAATAAAATGATTTTTCAGCAATGAATTCTAAGTTCGATGTTTGGAATCTGAAATCTACAATCTAAAATTTAATGGGAGCTTTTGTAATTAGTAAAAGATATAACGACGAATATAAATTTGTATTTACATCCAGGAAGGGGAAAGTTGTTTTTACGAGTCTGAGTTATGAACTCAAGTTTGAATGCGAAGAAGATATCGAAAGGTTTAAAACGAATATTCAGTCAGCTAATTTTTTGAAATTTAAATCTTCTAGTGGGAAGTTTTATTTCAAATTGATGCTTGGGGATAATCATTTTGCAACAAGTAGAAAGTACACTACTTCCTTGCGTTTGCAGAAGGGAATAGACGAAATTGTGCGATATGGTTCTGTATCTGAAATATTAGATTTCTCAGTCAATGATTTTGTTTTCATCGATTGAGTTTTTTCGATCGAATTCAAAAAAAAGAAGAGCGTCTTGGTAATTACCAAGGCGCTCTTCTTTTTTTTGCTTTTATAAGGCCGTTTCTTATTGAAGAAACTTTTACAAATTAAAAAAGCCATCTCGCAGAGCGGATGGCTTTAAAATTTTTAGAATTTGAGTTCTAATTATTTTTTTACTTCTGCAGCAGCGTCAGTAGCAACTTCAGCAGCATCAGTAGCAGCAGCAGCAGCAGAATCAACAACTTGTGCAGCAGAATCAACTACCATAGCAGCAGAATCAACTACCATAGCAGCAGAATCAACAGCAGTTGCAGAATCCTCAGCAGGAGCGTCAGCTTTTTTACATGATACAACAGTTAATACAGCAACAGCAGCTAAACTTAAAAATACTTTTTTCATCTTAATTTAATATAAAAGGTTAATTATTAATTCGTGGCAAAGATATAAATTTTTTAATATGTAAAATATTTTTTTATTTTTTTTTTAAAAAATATTATTTTTTGTCAACGCTGGAACAAGTTACAATTATTATGCCAGTTTAAGCAATTGATTAAGAAATGTTTAATAACATTTGATTAGTCTTGTTTTCTGGCTATTTTTGTTTTTATTTTTTCTTTTTCAGCGGTTTACTTTTCTTTGGATGCACTAGTTTTAATTCACTGATTAAGTTTTTTGCACCTGCATATTTATCCATAATGAACAATACGTAGCGGATATCTACCATGATATTTCTGCAAATACTTGGATCGTAATAAATATCACTCATAGTTCCTTCCCAAACTCTGTCAAAATTCAGTCCTATTAAGTTCCCGTTAGCGTCAATTGCCGGACTTCCTGAATTACCTCCTGTAGTGTGATTTGTACCAATAAAACATACGGGCATTTTTCCATTTTCGCCGTAAGGACCGTAATCCTTTGTTTTGTATAAATCGATCAATTTAGCAGGAACATCAAATTCATAGTCTCCCGGAATGTATTTTTCCATCACACCGTCTAAATACGTCACTGGTGAGTACACAGTAGCATCTTTAGGCTCATATCCTTTTACTTTTCCGTATGTTACACGTAAAGTGCTGTTAGCATCTGGAAAAATGCGGCTTTCCGTATTTAATTCTAATTGCGCTTTCATGTACGTGCGTTGCAACGCAGTAATCGTTAAGTTCAGTTCGTCGTATTTTGGTGCAACTTCTTTAGAATATTTGTCGGCTAATTCTTTTACAAGTAAGAAGCCGGGATCATTATTTAAATTTGCCAAAACAGTACGGGCATCACCGGATAATAATTGTTTCAAACCGGCGTAATTTTTCAGTTGAGATTTAGTATAAACTTCCGAAGCCAGATTTTTAGCATTCACATTCACCAAGCCTTTTGGTAAAAATTGTTTTGGAGATTTCGTCGCGTATAATTCAATTAACTGCTCAAAAACTTTTTCGTCAACAGTTGCATTGAAATTCTTGTAAAAATCAGCCAGTCCTGCTATTAAATTATTTTTTCGATCATTGAAAGACTGTTCTCCTTTACTTTTGTAAACTTCTTCCAATTGGTATAATTTATAACCCGTACTTAGTAATTCAGTATTACGCAGAACAATTTCCGTAAAATAATCTCTTGCTACAGCGTAAGGTGCAATTTCCGTGTAGTTTTTGTCAAAGTCAGCCAAGAGTGTTCCGTATTCTTTTTCTTTGCCTGCTTTTACAATTTTTTGCTGGAACTCTTTTTCAGATTCTTTTTTTACGGCAACCGCATTTGATTTTTTTAATCCTTGCGTTTCTCCAATCCATTTTTTCCAATAATTGGCAATACTTGCATATTTTGAAGCGTACTGAATTTTGATGGCGTTGTCTTTTCGCATAAAACCATCGGCAACTTTCAAAGCTTTGTCTCTGATTTCGATTTTTGCAGGATTCAGTTCGTTTACAATTTGCTCAATCGCAACAGAAGGTAAATATTCGTTTGTTTTTCCTGGGTAACCAAAAACCAATGTGAAGTCATCTTCGGCTACGCCATCCAATGAAATAGGCAAGAAATGTTTAGGTGTATAAGGCACGTTGTCTTTTGAATAGGCAGCCGGGCGATTATTTTTGTCAGCATAGATTCTGAACAATGAAAAATCTCCAGTATGACGTGGCCAAACCCAGTTGTCAGTATCAGAACCAAATTTCCCGATTGAGGAAGGCGGAGCTCCAACTAAACGAACATCTGTAAAGGTTTCCGTTACAAAAAGGATGTATTGATTGCCTTCGAAAAAAGTACGGATTTTATTTTCCTGCCAATTTTCCTTTGGCAACGATTTAGACAATGCCGTAATGTTCTCTTGAATTTTCTTTTGTTTTGCGGCTTCGCTGGTAAGAGTTGCAGTACCTTCCAGAACAGCTGTTGTTACATCTTCAATTTTTACCATAAAAGTAACTGTCAAACCTTCGTTTGGTAATTCATCTTCCATTTTGTAGGCCCAAAAACCATCCGTCAGGTAATCATGATCAACTGTTGAATGCGATTGAATTTGTGAAAATCCACAATGATGATTGGTCAGGATCAGTCCCTTTGGAGAAATAACTTCTGAGGTACAACCTCCGTTAAAATGTGGAACCGCATCTTTCATGCTCGACTGATTCACGTCATAAATGTCTTGTACGGACATTTTCATGCCAAGGTTTTTCATTTCGGTTTCATTCATTCCTTTCAGCAGCGAAGGAATCCACATGCCGCCTTGCTGAGCTTGCGTCTGAATGACAAATAATAATAAGAATAATTTTAAAAATTTCATGGTATTAAATTTAGAGTGTAATTTTATTTGATTTTGTATTGCATCAATTGCCTTTTGTGCGATTCAAAACCGTTTGCAAGATACAATTTTTGTGCTTTTTTATTGTGCGGTTCTACTTCCAGATAAATCAGTTTTAAAGATAGCTTATGACTTTCGGTTTTAATAAATGTAATGGCTTCGTTGCCAATTCCTTTTCCACGAGCTTTTTCGGTTACGTACAATTCATCTAAAAAAGCAATTTTTCCCTGGTATTCAAAACTAAAAACGAATGTCAAAATAATATAGCCAACAATTTCATTATCAGAAAAAATGAGCCAAGCTTTTCCCAGATTTTCATTGGAAATAAATTCTTGAAACAAGGCTTTAGAAACATCAATTGAAATGGGATAATTATCGATGGCATAAAATTCCTCCATCATGGAGACGACGGTTTCTATATCGGAAAGTGTTAGGATTTTAAATTCAATCATTCAAAATATGTTTTAAAATGATGGCAGTGGCGCCTTTATTCATTTGTACGAAAGTGCTGCACATGTGTCCTTTTTCATTTCGGATGTCGTCATTTTGTATTAGGTTTTCTAGAGCTTCGTTCAATTCTTTTTGATTGTTAACTGAAACACAGGCTTCCATATTGACCAGCGCAATTGCTTCTGCAAAATGCGAATAGTTGGGTCCAATAAGGATTGGAACGCCAAAAGTTGCCGGTTCTAATACATTGTGAACTCCGGGATTCCCGAAACCGCCGCCCACATAAGCAATATCTGCATAACTATATATTTTTGTCAAAATTCCAATAGTGTCAATAATGAAAACATTGAAATCAGCCAATTGCTTTCCTTCTTTTTGAGAGAATAAAATAGTTTTCTTGGTGATGCTGTTTTTTAATTGTTGAATTTGTTCGTCCTTAATATTATGTGGCGCAATTATAAACTTGACATCAAAAGTATTCGAATTAATAAAATTCACTACTAAATCTTCATCTTTTGGCCATGAACTTCCCACGACAATAGTGAGTTTATTGTCTTTAAAATCAAAAATAAAATCCAGTGAATTGTCTTTTTCTAAAATTGTGGCCACTCGGTCAAAACGGGTGTCACCAGAAACGGCAACATTAGTTTTCCCTAATTGCTGCAGTAGCTTTTTAGAAGTTTCATTTTGAACAAAAAAGTACGTGAACGCATCCAGCGCGTTTCTGTAAAAACCACCGTACCATTTGAAAAACAGTTGATTTGGTCTAAGAATCCCAGAAATTAAATAGGTTTTGGTATTTGATTTTTTGAGCTCGGCTAAATAATTGGGCCAGTATTCGTATTTAATAAAAAACACCAAATCCGGATGAACAAGTTGTAGAAATTGTTGTGCATTTTTCTTGGTATCCAAAGGTAAATAAACCGTAACATCAGCAACAGTATTGTTTTTACGAACCTCATAACCCGAAGGAGAGAAAAAAGTAACCACGATTTTGTGCGAAGGAAATTTATCCTTTATCTTTTCAATCACCGGTAAACCTTGCTCGTATTCGCCCAAAGAAGCGGCATGAAACCAAATGGTTTTGTCAGTAGCTTTTATTTTTTGTTCCAAAACAGGAAAAACTACTTTCCTGCCATCCACAAAAAGTTTCATTTTTGGACTGAAAAGCGCCATGATTTTTAATAAAAAACCAGCAAAATGAACGATTAAGTTATATAATGAAAGCATCATTTAAATTTTTGGGCTAAAATACGTTTTCTTTATTTTAATTTCTTCCACAGTAATATTTAAATTTTGGTTTGGGGATCTCTCTTTTTATTTCATTTTAATATTATCTTTTTTCCTCTTGGTTGCATTGGTTTCAATTCATAAATAACTATTTTTGTTCTTCGTTTTAAGAAAGTATTTACTGTATTAAAAAACGGTATTCTTTCGAACATTAAACAAAAATTGCAATGAAAAAAATCCAAATGGTTGACTTAAAAAGTCAATATGAAAAAATAAAAGATACCGTTAATATTTCCATTCAGGAAGTTTTAGACACTAATACCTATATTAATGGACCTCAAGTTCATCAATTTCAAAAATCATTAGAAGAATATCTTGACGTAAAACACGTAATTCCTTGTGCAAATGGAACTGATGCGTTGCAAATTGCGATGATGGGACTTGATTTAAAACCCGGCGATGAGGTAATCACTGCCGATTTTACTTTTGCTGCGACAGTGGAGGTGATTGCTTTATTGCAACTGACACCCGTTTTAGTAGATGTGGATTTGTTCAACATGAATATTTCTATTGAAGGAATCAAAAAAGCGATTACGCCAAAAACAAAAGCAATTGTTCCTGTACATTTGTTTGGTCGTGCCGCTAATATGGAAGCAATTATGGCTATCGCCAAAGAATATAACTTATATGTAATTGAAGATAATGCGCAAGCGATTGGTGCCAACTGTAAATTTTCGGATGGGACTAAAAAGAAAGCGGGAACGATTGGACATGTAGGAGCGACTTCGTTTTTTCCTTCTAAAAATCTTGGCTGTTATGGAGATGGAGGAGCAATTTTTACGAATGATGATGCATTGGCGCACAAACTTCGCGGAATTGTAAATCACGGGATGTACGAGCGATACCACCATGATGTTGTAGGTGTAAATTCCCGATTAGACAGTATTCAAGCAGCGGTTTTGAACGCTAAGTTACCTTTATTAGATGAATATGGAAGAGCCAGACAAGATGCAGCAAGAAAATATTCAGCAGCTTTTGAAGGGCATAAAAATATCGTTGCGCCAAGTATTTGTGATATTTGCGACTGTCACGTTTTTCATCAATATACGTTGCGAATCATTGATGCTGACAGGAACGGTTTGATGCAGCATTTATTAGACAAAGGAATTCCTTGTGCTATTTATTACCCAATTCCGTTGCATTCGCAAAAAGCATACGCTGATTCTCGTTACAAAGAAGAAGATTTTCCAGTAACCAATCAGTTAGTGACGGAAGTACTTTCATTGCCAATGCACACCGAATTAGATGACGAGCAAATTAAGTTTATAACAGATTCTGTTTTAGAATATTTAGGATAATTTAAGTAGAGACGCGATGTATCGCGTCTTTTTTATAAACGATAAGACGCAATAAGTCGCGTTTTTACACAAAAAAGAAATCATGAAAATATTAGTCACAGGAGGTTTGGGTTTCATAGGATCTCATACCGTAGTAGAATTACAAAACGAAGGTTATGAAGTTATCGTTGTAGATAATTTATCAAATACTTCCTTGAGTGTTTTGGACGGAATTCAGAATATTACGGGTAAAGTTCCAGCTTTTGAAAAATTAGATTTGCGCGAAAAAGACAAAGTACAGGATTTTTTCAAAAGGCATCATGATATTTCAGGTGTTATTCATTTTGCTGCTTCGAAAGCAGTGGGCGAAAGTGTTGAAAATCCGTTGTTATATTATGAAAATAATATAAATGCCTTAGTTTATGTTTTGCAGGAATTACAGCAAAAACCTGAGGCTAACTTTATTTTTAGTTCTTCTTGTACGGTTTATGGTCAAGCCGAAACCATGCCGATAACTGAAAATGCTTCGATTAAAACTGCGATGTCTCCTTATGGAAACACAAAACAAATAGGAGAAGAAATCATCACTGATACTGCCAAAGTTACTAATATCAATTCTATTTTATTGCGTTATTTTAATCCAATTGGGGCGCATGCTTCCACTGAAATTGGAGAATTACCTATTGGAGTTCCTCAGAATTTAGTGCCGTTTATTACACAAACTGGTTTTGGATTGCGTAAAGAACTTTCGGTTTATGGAGACGATTATCCAACTCCAGATGGAACGGCAGTTCGCGATTATATTCACGTAGTAGATTTGGCGAAAGCCCATGTAATTGCTTTGCAACGCTTATTGAACAAAAAAAATACGGAAAAAGTAGAAACCTTTAATTTGGGAACCGGAACCGGAAGTTCTGTTTTGGAAGTCATCCATACTTTCGAAAAAGTAAGTGGTAAAAAATTGCCTTATAAAATTGTAGGACGCAGAGAAGGCGATATAACTTCGGCTTACGCAAATACAGATAAAGCGAACGATGTTTTAGGATGGAAAGCGCAATCTACGCTCGAACAAGCCATGGCAAGCGCTTGGAAATGGGAACAGAAAATCAGGAGTTAGTAATTAGCTTTTAGTTCATTGTAAAAATAGAATTCCGAATTATCACAATGATAATTCGGGATTTTTTCGTTTAAGTAATTAGTTGTAAATTCGTTAGATAAAGAAATGAATCATGGATGCTGAAAAAAAGAAATCTGAAAATACTAAAGCCGAAGAGCCTTCGGTAGATTACGAAACTTCAAAAATTAATTTCAAAGGGATTGATAGAGCCACTTTTAATTTTGATGAAGAAGTAAAAAAAGGGTATACTCCGGAAGAAGCTAAAGCTGAATCTATTAGAAGGATTAGAGGATGGTGAGGAAAATAAAAATTGTTTTCACGCCACACGTAATTGATTTTTTGGATGACTTAGTTCGTCTTTTGTACAAAAAAGAATATTTTAGTTACGAAGAAAATGCAAAACGTTATGTTGACAAAATTGTAGGTTTTATTATCTTGGAAATAAATAGTTTACCGCATAAACCAACTCTACAAAAGCTCCGCTATTTAGGTTAATATTACATTTTCTACAAAGCGAATAATCGAACTACTAGGTACATTTTTTTTGAAAGACAGGATTTCGTAATTATAGTAACCGGAATCATAAATAATCATTGTGAAGAGGCGATCGAACTATGATTTTTAAAGTAAAAATCCCCACAAACATAAGTTTATGAGGATTCTATTTTAAAACTTTGACTAATTATTAATTACGCATTTGCAGTCACCGCTTCTTTATCAATTTTTCCAATCAATCCGGCTAATACTTTTCCAGGACCTACTTCAGTAAATAAAGTGGCTCCGTCTTTGATCATTTGTTGTACCGATTGTGTCCATTTTACCGGAGCAGTCAATTGAATGATTAAGTTTTTCTTGATTTCAGCTGGGTCAGAAACTGCACTAGCCGTTACATTTTGGTATACTGGACATATAGGAGTTGTGAACGTCGTTGCTTCAATAGCTGCAGCTAGTTCTTCACGTGCCGGCTCCATCATTGGAGAGTGAAAAGCACCACCAACAGGTAATAATAAAGCACGTTTTGCACCTGCAGCTTTCATTGCTTCACACGCTTTTTCTACTGCTGATGTTTCTCCAGAAATCACTAATTGTCCGGGGCAGTTGTAATTTGCAGCTACAACAATTCCGTCAATAGAAGCGCAAACTTCTTCAACAATGTTGTCAGCCAATCCTAAAACGGCTGCCATAGTCGATGGTTTTATTTCGCAGGCTTTTTGCATTGCCAAAGCTCTTTGTGAAACTAATTTTAATCCGTCTTCAAAGGATAAAGCTCCGTTCGCGACTAAAGATGAGAATTCACCTAATGAATGTCCTGCTACCATTTCTGGTTTGAAATCTTCACCTAATGTTTTTGCTAAAATCACCGAATGCAAGAAAACGGCCGGTTGCGTTACTTTAGTTTCTTTCAATTCTTCGGCAGTTCCTTCAAACATGATGTCTGTGATGCGGAAACCTAAAATTTCATTGGCTTTTTCGAATAATTCTTTTGCAAGAGCAGAATTTTCATATAAGTCTTTACCCATTCCTGTGAATTGTGCGCCTTGACCTGGAAATACGTATGCTTTCATGTGTCTAATTTAAAGATTGAAAAAATGTATAGATTGAAAAATGAATTTCAATCGGGATGCAAAAATACTATTTTTTACGGTATTTGAAACTATCGCTTTAAGTCGTTTTGCTATCCAAAATGAACGTTCGGTTTTTAAACAAACATTTAATATAAAAAAAATCCACCCCAATTAATGGAGTGGATTGGCACTGAAATCAAAATACTAAAGAACGAAATACGTGTTCTTTAACGGTTGAATCGGTTGATTTGCTGTTTGATATGAATAATATTCTTCTTCAAACTCATCTCTATATTCGTTGACCATTTGCATAAGGTTTTTTTCAATTGTATTCGAAATAGCGCTTACAGGAGTGTCTGTAGGTCTGTTTTCAAACGGGTCCTGCAAATGAATAGCCATTTTTTCGATTAGGAAAAAAGCGGCAGCAATGGTTGTTACCAGTGGGATTTGAAGCCAGCCAATGTTATTTATCAAGCCAAAAGGCAGTAGAATTATAAACAAACAAAGCGCAAACCTAATATACATGCTGTAAGTTGTTGGGAAAATGGTGTTTTTTATACGCTCACATTTACCCATAGCATCACACAATCGCGATATTGTATTGTCGATTTCTACCTGTTGGTAAACGTTAATTTTATTGGTATTAAGTGCTTTTTTTAAATCTTTGGCATGCAATAATAAAATGGCATTGGGAACATGTTTGTGTTTTTTTACAAAACGCAATTCATCTTCATCCAGTAAACCTTTTATTGGTTTTAAAGGATCTTTTTCTCGGAGTGATTGTCCAAGACTGTAGCACCAAGCTGCTTGTCTTTTGGCAAATTTTTCTTTAAAATCGTTTGCCTGAACAGAAAAATCTGGATCATCATAAAAAATAATGATCTGGCGCAATAGCGTTCTGGAATCGTTGACAATAGAACCCCAAATTATTCTTGCTTCCCACCAGCGGTCATACGCTTGGTTCGATTTGAATGCCAGTAGTAGTGAAATAATGGTTCCAATAATAGTAGGAATCGCAATAGGAATATTGATTGCTATAGTCTCGAAGAAATAATGAAACATTTGAAAGGAAATACAAAACACAATGACTAATGTCAATTCGGTTTTTATTTTACCCAACACATATTTCATTGGAATTTTTTTATTTAATAACATATACTTTGGATTAAAATTTTAAACAATCATTTGATTTTCCTAGTAAATCTCTTCGTATAATGAAAGAACTGGTAATCCCAGTAACTCGTTGAGTGCTGCTTTTTCTTTCTTTAATAGTTTTAATTTTTTTGGTTTTCTGGTTTCAATCAATATGTTGATGTTGTTTTTAGATATTGTATCGCTCAAAAAAGGTTGGCTTTCGTTCGTTTCGCTTTCACTCACAATTTTCAAAGAAAAAAGTGTATTCACATAAGCTTGCAAATCTTCTGCATGAAGGTGTGAATCTGAATTTTTAAGGTATAAAGCTTGGCTGAATATGTCTTGGTCAAAGTTTGCGCTGGTGTGCAGAATCGGACATTTGCTGTTAGAAATAATTTGGATGCAAAAAGAATTGATTTTCTTTTTTGAAGATTTAAAAGAAGGAGTTATAATGGTTAAACCAATGTTGAAATGGCTTACTAAATTTTTAAAAACCGGTGAAGAAATTCCGTATTGATGGTGGATTTTTAAGTTGCAATTTTTACTTTCAGAGATGATTTGGCGACACACATCCAAAACATTTTCTTGGGTTGAGTTTAAGCCTGTATTGATATTTCGCAATAAACTGGCAGAGGAAAACGTGTCAGGAATATCTGCAAGTAACATTAATGTGATCTGACACTGGTTGCCATTTGCAGAATTTATAGCTGTTTTTACAGCATTGATTGTGTCGTTTTGTAATGTCGATGGGATAAGAATATTTTTCATATGTAGCAGATTTGATTTCTTTATACATACAAAATAACAGTTCCCAGTTTAGAAAAACCTTAAATTAAAATTAGAATATTCTAAGAATTAACATTAGAATTTTTAATGTTGACCGTGTTGAAAGTAATATTTACGATTGTCCCTTTGTCAGGTTCAGATTGTATTTGAAGTTCTCCGTTGTGCATCCTAATTATTTTCATGGCTAGCGGAAGTCCCAAACCATAACCATTGTATTTTGATGCTTTTTTGCCTCGAAAGAAAGGCTCATAAAGATGCGGAATATCTTCTGCTGGAATACCAATTCCAATATCAGTAATTGATATTTTTATTGTCGAATTGTTTACGGACAAAGTAACAAAGACCGTTTCATTATCAGAATATTTGACTCCATTAGCAATGATATTATTCAACGAAAGTTCCAATAAAGATTTGTTACATGGGATTTCAAGCAAGCTTGGGTCACTTGGAATTTTCTGGATCTTAATCGTTACTCTGTTATTGGGATAAATTTTGTCAATATCTGATTTTACATCCATTAGAAGTTCATCAATCCGGACAATATCTAATAATTGTTTTTTGCCGTCATAACCGGTTTGTGTCAGTTTCAGAAGACTTTCTGTAAGATCGCCAAGTCGGGATGCCTGACTGTGAATGTTTTCTAAAGATGCAATGTAATCCGCAACATTTCTTTCTTTCAAAAGCATGATTTCTGCTTCAGCAATGATGGTTGTCACGGGAGTTTTTAGTTCGTGAGAAGCATTATTGATAAAATTTGCCTGAATTTCGAAGGAGGTTTCTAGTCGGTCCAGCATATTGTTAAAAGTCTTTGTCAAATCGCCAATTTCATCCGAACTTTTAGTCTCAGGAAGTCGGTTGTGAAGATTTGATGCGCTAATTATTTTAACTTCATCCGTAATTCTCGCTACTGGATTGATCACTCTTCTGGCCAAAAATCTACCAAGAAAATACGCCAATAATATAAAAGCCAGCCCTCCAAAAAACAGAATTTGTATGATATAAATGCTGCTGACATTTCCTCTGCGGTCTATTGCAGTAATGATTACAATATATTTTTGATTGGATTCTGTAAAAGTTTGGGCATAAAAATAGCGGTTGCTGTTTTCTATCCAATTAGAACCATTGGCCATTACTTTCGAATAAAAATCAGCTGGTAAATCAAGATCGGTGTTATATTCAAAGGTGTTTTTTCCACTGACTTTTAGCACATAATTGTTTTCATCAATCAGTTCTTCGAGTCCATTGGCTTTAAATTCTTTGAAATAACGGGTTTTTACAGGGTCATTTTGATAATGAATCGACGCTACAATTTTAGCCCGATCTTGTAATCTTTTCAAAAAATGATATTGGTTATTTTGTTTGAACAAGAAAAAAACCACCAAACTTAGTAAAAGTGTGCTGAGGGTAGAAAGCGCAATGTAGGTAAAGGTAATTTTTTTCTTAATCTGCATTTTTATAGTTTCAATACATAGCCTAAACCTTTCATGGTATGAATTAGTTTAGTTTCGTATGGTTTGTCAATTTTTTTTCTCAAATAGTTAATGTAAACATCAATCACATTGGTGTTCATCTCAAAATTAATATCCCAAACATTGTCTAATAGTTGCTCACGGGATAAAATTGTCTCAGAGTTAATGGCCAGATAATATAAAAGTTTAAATTCTTTGGCCGTCAGTACAATGGTGTCTCCATTTCTGGATACGGATTTTGTTTTCGAATTAATTTGAAGATCAGCAATAGTGATAATTTCATTCGGTTTTTGTATTTGACCTGCTCGTCTGGAAAGTGCGTTGACCCTTGCGTCAAGTTCCAGAAATTTAAAGGGTTTTAATAGATAATCATCGGCTCCGGAATTCAATCCGTTGATTATATTTTCAGTACTTCCCAAAGCGGTTAACAGCAAAATGGGCACAAAGTTTTTCGCTGCTCGTAAACGTCTGCAAATTTCAATTCCATTAATATCAGGCAACATCACATCTAATACCACCACATCAAAATTATGATTCGAAAGTAAATCTAATGCTGTTGTACCATCAAGTGCAACACTTACTTCGTGATTTTTTTCTGAAAATCCTTTGCGGATAATTGACGAAAGATTAGGCTCGTCTTCAACTATTAATAACTTCATTAACATTATGATTTTCACAAATCTAATGATTAAACTTTTATTTTTTTTCGAAAAAACCAACGCTAAACCAATATTAACAAAACCTTATAAATAGTTGAAAGTTTTATTTTTAGCTTTTTTGATCAAAATCAGAACAATCTTTTGGTCTTCAATATTAATTTATTACGACTTTTTTCTGTAACATTTTTCGTTTTATGTTTACTAATGAAGTATATAAAACAGCGTTATGAAAAAGATATTCTCCATTGTTTTCTTGTTCCTTTTTGGGTTTTTATTGTTTTATGGCAACCTTCCGGTAATCAATTATGGTTTTACGGGTTTTGCCTTTATTTTGTTGGTTTTAGTGATTCTAGCCATTGTGTTTTCTCTTGGATTGACAGTCTCGCAGCAAACAAAACAGGTCAAGATTGTCTCAAAACCTAACAAGATTTTATTTGTTTTGGCAGGAGTGCTTTTGGTGTATTGTATCGCGCTTCCTTTTTTAACCAGCCTAAAAATGTTCCGAAGCGATTCGTATCAAAAATTAATTGGCGAGGTTAAAAACGGTCAAAAAATCACCAATCACATTGCGCCAATTTCAATTGATAAAATCCGTGTGGTCGATGAGGAACTAGCGCATCTTTTGGGAGAGAAAATTTTAGGTTCACAACCAGCCTTGGGAAGTCAAGTAGAATTAGGTAATTTTTGCATCCAAAAAGTGAATAACAACTTGTACTGGGTTGCGCCTTTATTGCATTCGGGTTTTTTAAAATGGTTTAACAACCAAGAAGGAACTGCTGGATATGTTATGGTTTCTGCAACCAACGAACGCGATGTAAAATTAGTTCAGAATGTAGGAGGGAAGGATATTAAAATTAAGTACCAGCAAGGCGCCTATTTTCAAAGCGATATTCACAGACACGTTTATTTTAACGGAAATGCTACGGTTGGTCTGGCTGATTTTAGTTTTGAGATTGATGATGCTGGAAATCCGTTTTGGATTGTTACAAAATATGGTAAAAAAATTGGTTTCTCCGGAAAAGAAGCGACAGGAGTTATTGTGGTTGATGCGCAATCTGGTGTTATAAATGAATATTCAATTGCTAAAACGCCAAAATGGGTGGACCGAATTCAGCCTTTGGATTTCATAGAGGATCAGTTAAATGATTGGGGAGAATACGTTCATGGATATTGGAATTTTTCTAATCAGGATAAACTTCAAATTACCGAAGGAATGACATTGGTTTACGGAAAAGATAATAAATCGTATTGGTATACCGGATTGACTTCCGTGGGGAAAGAAGAGTCTGCCGTAGGTTTTGTTTTGGTGGATACCAGAACCAAAGAAACAACCTTTTATAAACAAGGAGGCGCAACAGAATTTGCGGCTCAAAGCTCTGCACAAGGGAAAGTTCAGGAAAAAGGATACAAGGCTTCATTGCCTATTCCGTACAATATTAATAATATCCCCACCTATGTGATGACGCTGAAAGATGACGGCGGCTTGGTTAAAATGTTTGCGATGGTTGCCATTTCAGATTATACGATTGTGGGAGTGGGTAATACGATGCGAGAAACCTTGACTTCGTTTAAAAACGTCTATAATATGGCGGATAATAAAATAAATCCGAATAGTGTTTCCAATAAAAAATCGCTGAAATCAGTGGTAACCCGAATTCAAAATGATGTAAAAAACGGGAATAGCTTCTATTATTTTAAAGTCAAAGATTATCCTAATATTTTTGTGGGTTCATCCCAAATATCTAATCAATTGCCGGTGACAATGGTGGGTGATAGTGTCACAATTTCTTTTGATGTAGACTTGGAAGAAGTGATTGATATCTCGAGTTTTGAGAATAGTAATCTCAAATTGAGTATGAAATCGAATTAATGACAAAGGGCTTAAAGAATTTTCTTTAAGCCCTATTTTTATTTATTTGGCAGTAATTTGAATGAGGTGACTTTGAATTTATTGTCAACCACTTTACCAACCACTTCCGCTTTTCTTATTGCTGAGCAAAAACCATCACTGGCATGCGCATCACCATGGGAGTCGATGGAACTTCCATCAACAAAATAAGATTTACCGTCAATGCGAACGGCTAACTCACAACCGTGACCTTCCATCCCAAACTGACATTGTCCGCATGAAGCTTCAACAATTTGAGGTTTTGGTTCTTCTTTTTTATCCTGAGCGCTTGCAAGTGTTGCAGAGAACAAAATAGCTAAGTATAGTATCTTTTTCATAAATGATTAAATTTTACTTTAGCTAAGATACAGGTTTTTTACATCGAATAATTTTTAAACATGTAAATCCACAATAATCTAGAAAGACGAATATTGATGGAAGCCATTGCAATAATCACAACGGCAATGATTGGAATGATTCGTAAATCGAAAGTTTCTTTAAAGAAGAATTGGGCAATAACATAGGTTGCAATTCCTTGCGCAACTGTTAAACCATAATTTACATACATGGCTCCAAAAAAGTAACCAGGTTCTTTTTCGAATTTATAGTTGCAATGAGAACAATATTCATTCATTTTAGGGAACCCAAAATTGAGAAATATACTTTTTTCATTGAAAACTTTGCCTTTAAGACAATGAGGGCAATCATTATTCAAGATGTGTACTATAGAATTTGACATCGTAATTATTTTTGTCAAAGGTATTTCTTATTCATGTCATGGATGTTTTCTATATTCGCTAATTATAGCACAATAAAGACATTGATAGTAAAATGAAAAAATATCCTATTTATAACATTCAGCGGTTTAACTGTCATTCAGTGAATAGTGATTTGTATATTAATACATTTAAAAATCACCTAATCGACCATAGTTTTGTTGAAGAACCGCACCGACATAATTCGTATGTGTTGGTTTTTTTTACCAAAGGTTCGGGGATACATGAAATCGATTTTGATGTATTTACGATTCATCCTGGAAGTATGTTTTTTTTGCAACCCGGACAAATGCACCACTGGAATTTATCCGATGATGTGGAAGGATTCGTAATTTTTTATTCGCAGGAAATGTATAATCTTTATTTTGGACAAAAAACAATCGCCGACTATTCATTCTATTCTTCGGTGGACAATAAACCGGAAATGGTTTTTGATGTATCCGAATTAAAAGCGATTCTGCCTTATTTTGAAAGTCTGATTGTAGAAACACAATCGAATCAGCTTTTAAAGCAAGATAAAATAATGAATTTGTTGGATATTATTCACATTGAAATTGCCAGAAAATATAGTGAAATACATTTGCACGAAGCACATTCGTATAATGTGAAAATTAAAAATTTTGAAGTGCTTTTAGAGCAAAATTTTAAAACAGAAAAGGCGCCTTTTTTCTACGCTTCACAACTCAATATTACTTTGAAACACTTGAACAGGATTTGCAATGAAATGTTGCAAAGAACCACAACTGAAGTGATTACAGCTAGAATTATCCTTGAAGCGAAACGCATGCTGATGGATAAAAAGTTTACTGTCAATGAAATTGCAACGGAATTAGGCTTTGATGATTATTCGTATTTCACCCGATTGTTCAAGAAACATACGGGAATGACTCCGACAGATTTTCGTATTTCTAAAAAGTAATGGGGGGATCAATCTCGTTTCCTTAAGACGTTTGTCAAGTCGAGCGCAGTCGAGACTCAACGCTTAGTCTCGACTGCGCTCGACTTGACAATACTATCGATAGTAAATTACGAATGCACGGTAACCAAACTGGCTGCTTTTTTCGCTTTTTCTACCACTTCTTCAATTGGAGTTTCTAAAGTATCATTGACTAAAGCCACAGCCATTCTTCTATACGGTCTTGAAGTTGGTTTACCAAAGATTCTGAAATCCGTTTTTGGTAAGGAAGCAATTTTTTCTATTCCTGTAAAACTTGGATTTTCTGAGTTTTCCGAAGCTAAAATTACAGCGCTCGCTCCCGATTTTTCTAATGTAATTTCGAAAATAGGCAGACTCAAAATCGCTCTTAAATGCAATTCGAATTCGTTGAAGTTTTGCGTTCCAGCCAAAGTTACCATTCCGGTATCATGTGGACGAGGCGATAATTCCGAGAAATAAACGCCATCATCAGCCAGGAAAAATTCGACTCCAAAAAGTCCAGCGCCACCCAAAGATTCGGTTACTTTTTCGGCCATGTCTTGCGCTTCGTATAAATCCTTGTCGGATATTCTGGCGGGTTGCCAGCTTTCCTGATAATCGCCACGTTCTTGACGGTGACCAATAGGCGCACAGAAAAGTGTTGGATTATTATTTTGAACCACGGTTAATAAAGTAATCTCTGAATTGAACTTGACAAATGCTTCTACAATTACTTCTACCACATCGCCACGGGAACCTTCCACGGCATAACTCCATGCTTTTTCGATATCCGCTTGGATTTTTATGGTTGATTGTCCTTTTCCGGACGAAGACATTAAAGGTTTTACCACGCAGGGCATTCCAACGGCTTCAACTCCTTTTTGCAATTCCTCGGCAGTGGTGGCGTAGCGATACTTGGCGGTTTTTAAACCTAATTCTTTGGATGCTAAATCCCGAATTGCTTTCCTATTCATCGTGAAGTTTGCCGCTTTCGCAGAAGGAACTACGGTGATTCCTTGCTTCTCGTAATCATAAAAACGCTCGGTTCTGATGGCTTCGATTTCAGGAACGATGAAATCAGGTTGGTGTTTGGCTACGATTTTGTCTAAAGCATCTCCGTCCAGCATATTGATGACTTCAAAATCATGGGCAACTTGCATTGCCGGAGCATTTTCGTAACTGTCCACCGCGATTACGGTTTGTCCGATACGTTGTGCCGCGATTGTAAATTCTTTTCCTAATTCGCCTGAGCCTAGCAATAGTATTTTCATTTTTTTGAAGTCTTAATTAGAATGTAAAAATACTAAATTGCTTTTTTATGACTGCCCATTCGCTATAAACTTTGCCCGAAAGTCAATAGATTATGATCCGGATCCAATATCGAAAATTCTTTTTGCCCCCAAGGTTTAATTTCCAGAGGACCATTGGGATGAATGGCAACGCCGTTGTTCAAGAAGTTGCTGTAAACAGTTTCAATATCCTGAACCCGAATGTAAACTCCTGAGTAATTTTCAACAGCATTAATGGTTGCAAATTCAAAAAAATGAATTTCAATGCTGTCTTTTTGCACCATCAAATATCCGTCAAAGTCGGCATTACCCCATTCTTGAAAACCCAATTGGTTGATATAGAAATCCCTTGTGATTGCTTTGTTACGCATAGGTAACTTTGGGTTGATGGCAGTGAGCATGATGGTTTGGGTTTAGATTATTGATATTAATTTGGTTATTTTTTATGGACGCGGAAAGAGTTGCTGCCAATCTTATACAAAAAATTTGAGTAAATTGTTATCTTGATTTGAATGAAATTAAGTGAACTAGAATACTGTTGAAGCCATTTGCACTATACTTCGTTTACTGGTATGTATTTTTCTATGCAATAATTTTCTACTTCTGTGTCGTTTACAAAATAATTATCGCAAAATTCGTCAAGCTCTTTTTCAACGCCAGTGACGTATTTTTCGTTTGCGGTCATTAATTTTTCTGTTTGTTCAATAAATCTTTCAAACTCTTTGTTCATTTTGCAAAGTTTATCAATAGTCTTAAAGTCTAAGTCACGAAAAATTGAGGGGTAAAGGACTTTGCTTTGATATGGATTTGCATTCAGCTGAATTATTCCAATTCCAAATGATTGATTTAATCTTGCCATTTCTTCATTTAAACTATCACTAAATTCAAATGCTACTAAATATCCATAGTTAGCCCAACTTGAATTTGAAACGGCTTGAAAAAAAGCTTTTTTTAGTTCGCTGTCACTATTGATTTCTCTCTTTAACTCGTATGAACTTAGTTTAAAAGTATCAATACGATTTATGGATTTTAGAAAATTTTGACTTGCTTTTGTCTGTAAATTTAAAAATTTGATTCCAACCATATCAGGATGTGTCCAAATTTGATTGTTGTCTTTTCCATTTGATTGTTCATGAAAAATGGTCTTAGAGTAAGTGTCTGTATTTTTTAAATAACTACTTAAAAGTTTATGCAGATCTCTTTCGTCATAAGTTTTTGACTTATTAATCTTGATGGGTTTTGCACTTTGATTATCGGTATCACCACTTAAAATTTCAATCCCAATATTTTGTTCGTTTTTTGTCAAATAGTACGAATATGTCCCTCCATTTTGCTTAATTCGTTTTACTCTGGTGTCACCATTACGTATAAAGTCGCCAAGAATTGCTGAAATTGTTGAGCTAGGAGTTTTTGCACCACCAAAGTCATAATAATTTTTGTCAACAATATGATTGAGAACCGCTAAGTAATTGGTAATGTTATTAATATCTTCTAAACTTTTTAATACGGCTTCTTTTAATGTCATTTTCTAATTATTTTACTTTCTTTCCAAATATATTAATTTTTTCTTACAAATATCGATTGTTCTTGAGTGGTTTGTTAATAGAGTGACAGCTGGCGAACATTCCTTACTGGATTAGCATAATTAGGATTTTGGCAGGGTTTGCGTGAGGGATAGCAGCGGAAATCCTTTATGTTTTTCTTTAAAAATATAAAGATTGAAGCGGAAAGCCCGACCCTTGTGGTCACGCCCAAAAACAACAAAACCCCAAGAATATCTTGAGGCTTTGATGGTATTGTAAGTTGGATTTTTGAGTTTCTAACTTTCGATTTTATGAGATTTGACTATAGTGCCAAAGCATCTTTGATTCTTTTTAATGCTTCTTTCAAGATCTCGTCGCTGGTTGCGTAAGAGAAACGGATACAGTCTGGGTTACCAAAAGCGTCACCTGTTACCGTTGCTACGTTAGCTTCGGCCAAAAGGTACATTGATAAATCCATTGCATTTTTGATTTCGGTTCCTTTCAATGTTTTTCCAAAGAAAGAAGAAATGTCCGGGAATACGTAAAATGCTCCTTCTGGAACGTTGATTTTTACTCCTGGAATCTCTTTTAATAATCCTACCACTAAATCTCTACGGCTATGGAAAGCGTCAACCATGTGTTTTAATACAGATGGATCAGCATCTACAGCAGTAATGGTAGCGCGTTGTGCGATAGAATTTGCTCCTGAGGTTACTTGACCTTGAATTTTTGTACATGCTTTAGCGATGAATTCTGGTGCGCCAATATAACCAATTCTCCATCCTGTCATGGCGAAAGCTTTAGCAACTCCATTTACGGTAATTGTTCTTTCTAACATTCCTGGGATAGATGCGATACTGCAAAAAGTCCCTGAGAAATTGATGTGCTCATAGATTTCATCAGCAACTATATATACGTGTGGGTATTTTTCTAACACTTTGGCTAATGCCGTTAATTCTTCTCTGTTATAAACAGATCCGCTTGGATTACAAGGAGAACTGAACCACATCATTTTTGTTTTAGGTGTGATTGCCGCTTCTAATTGTTCTGGTGTGATTTTGAAATCAGTATCTACAGATGTAGGAACTTCTACAGGAACTCCACCAGATAATTTTACGATTTCGAAATAAGAAACCCAATAAGGTGCCGGTAAAATTACCTCGTCACCATCGTTTAGCATTACTTGCGCAATGTTGTATAAGGATTGTTTTGCTCCTGTTGAAACTACAATTTGAGATGGTTTGTAGTCTAAATCATTGTCTCTTTTGAATTTTCTGCAGATGGCTTCTTTTAATTCAGCATATCCTTCTACTGGAGAATAAGTACTGTAATTTTCATCAATCGCTTTTTTCGCTGCTTCTTTGATGAAGTCAGGTGTATTAAAGTCAGGTTCGCCTAAACTTAAACTGATAATGTCTTTTCCTTGTGCTTTTAATTCTCTGGCCAAAGCAGCCATTGCTAGTGTTTGTGATGTTGCTAGATTGTTAATTCTATCGGATAATGGATTCATTGTAATAGGTTGTAGTTAGTTTATTAATTAGTAGAGATGCATCGCAGTGCATCTCTAGGTGTTATATGACTATGTAAGTTCCGGTTTCATTCCCAGCTCTTTCAAATGCTTGAAATGAGCAATAACGGCACTTCGCATTGTTTTGTATTCGTAATACGGCAAGTTGCATTCTTGAGCCGTTTCTTTTACGATGCTAGCAATTTTACCATAATGCACGTGGCTGATATTTGGAAAAATATGGTGCTCGATTTGATGATTCAATCCGCCGGTGTACCAGTTTACGATTTTGTTTTTTGGAGCAAAATTAGTAGTGGTAAACAATTGGTGTATCGCCCAAGTATTGTCCATTTCTCCTAATTCATTTGGTGATGGATTTGTTGTTTCTTCCACAACGTGTGCCAATTGGAACACAACACTTAGGATTAAACCAGCTGTGTAATGCATCACGAAGAAACCGATTAATACTTTCCACCACGTGATTCCTATTACGATAGGTAACACAATCCAGATAGAAACATAAATTACTTTTGTGATAATTAATGTTGTCCAAAGTATTTTTGGGCTTTTCGCTTCTCCGTACGATAATTTTCTTTTCAAGTAGCTTCTCATCTGTTTGAAATCAGTTGTGATAGCCCAGTTGAATGTTAGTAATCCGTATAAGAATACCGAATAATATTGTTGAAAACGGTGAAAGTTATACCATTTTGCTTCTTTAGTAAAACGGATAACACGTCCTGCATCTAAATCCTCATCATGTCCAGGAATGTTTGTGTAGGTGTGGTGTAAAACATTGTGTTGCACTTGCCAGTTGTATACATTTCCTGCCAAAACATAAATAGTTCCGCCCATGAATTTGTTAACCCAGGTTTTGTTAGAATACGAACCATGATTTCCATCGTGCATCACATTCATTCCAACTCCGGCCATTCCAATTCCCATAACGATTGTTAATAGAAGATGTGCCCAAAATGGCATACCAAGTGTCAGAATTAAAAAATAAGGCGCAAGAAAAACTGAAAAGAGAATTATAGTTTTTAAATATAGTTTCCAATTACCGGTTTTTTGGATGTTGTTTTCTTTGAAGTAATTGTTAACCCGTGAGTTAAGTGTTCTAAAAAACTTTAGGCTATCTTGCTTAGCAAATGTTGGCGCATTATTATTCATATATTTTCAATAAAGTTCAAAGGTAATTATTATAAATTTTTCGATATACAAAATTGAGATAAATATTTTAACTGTAAAGTATTACTTTTGTTAAAAAAATAATAGATGGACGAGATTCTTAAGTATTTTCCTAATTTAACTGATATTCAGAAAGAACAGTTTGAAAAGCTGGATTTTTTATACCATGATTGGAATGAAAAAATCAATGTTATTTCGAGAAAAGATATAGATGCTTTGTACACCAAACATATATTGCACTCGTTGGGAATTGCCAAAATTATAAATTTTGAACCGGGTACTTATGTGCTGGATGTTGGTACAGGTGGCGGTTTTCCTGGTATTCCGTTGGCGATTCTTTTTCCAGAAACACGTTTTTATTTGATTGATATCATTGCCAAAAAAATAAAAGTAGTGCAGGCTGTTGCCGAAGGGTTAGAATTGAAAAATGTAAAAGCCGAGCAAATGCGTGCCGAAAATGTAAAAGGAGATTTCGATTTTATCGTGAGTCGTGCCGTTACAAATATGCCGGATTTTGTTTCTTGGGTAAAAACCAAAATCAAAAAGAACAACAAACACGAATTGAAAAACGGAATTCTTTATTTAAAAGGAGGAGATTTAACTGAAGAATTGAAGGATTTCCCAAAAGCTACGGAATACAATCTAGTTGATTTCTTTGAAGATGAATTCTTTGAAACTAAGAAAGTGGTGCATTTGCCGTTGAAGTATACAGTATAAAGTCATTGCGAGGGACGAAGCAATCACAGTTGTTGCTCTAGTTATGCGATTGCCTCGTACCTCGCAATGACATTCAAAAACAAACCCCACAAGAATTCAAAATAATTTGAATTCTTGTGGGGTTTAAATTATAAATCACAAATCGTTAATCTGCGATTCTAAATCTTTATTCTCCTAAAAACGGATATCTGTAATCAACCGGAGTAATAAAAGTTTCTTTGATGGTTCTTGGCGAAGCCCAACGCAACAAGTTCAATGCTGAACCCGCTTTGTCGTTCGTTCCTGATGCTCTTGCACCACCAAAAGGTTGCATTCCTACAACAGCTCCCGTTGGTTTATCATTGATGTAGAAATTACCAGCCGCATTTTGCAATTTGGTAGTTGCTTGCTCAATTGCATAACGATCTTGACTGAAAACTGCACCTGTTAACGCATATTCTGAAGTGGTGTCAACCAACTCTAAAGTTTCTTCCCATTTGTCGTCTTCGTAAACGAAAATCGTCATTACAGGTCCGAACAATTCCATTTCCATGGTTGAATAATGAGGATTTGTTGTTACGATAATCGTTGGTTCAATAAAATAACCAACAGATTTGTCATAATTTCCTCCAACTATAATTTCGGCATCAGCATCTTTTTTAGCTTGGTCAATAAAACCAGCCAATTTATCGAAAGAACCTTCGTGAATTACCGCAGTAATAAAGTTACCAAAATCCTCTGGAGAACCCATTTTCATCGATTTTGTATCGGTGATTAATTGCTCTTTTATAGCTGGCCACAAACTTTGTGGAACATAAGATCTTGAAGCAGCAGAACATTTTTGACCTTGAAATTCAAATGCACCACGAACAATTCCTGTTGCCACTTGTTTTGGATTTGAACTTGGATGTGCGATGATAAAATCTTTACCTCCAGTTTCACCAACAATTCTTGGGTAGGTTTTGTAATGGTGAATGTTTGTTCCAATTTTTGCCCAGATATCTTTAAATACGTGAGTTGAACCTGTAAAGTGAATTCCAGCGAAATCACGGCTTGCCAAAACAGTATCCGTAATCATCAAAGCATCTCCAAAAACAACGTTGATAACGCCATCAGGAACTCCCGCTTCTTTGAATACTTCAATAATTATTTGTGCTGAGAAAACTTGGCTGTCGCTTGGTTTCCAGATCACAACATTTCCCATCATAGCAGCACTTGCAGGAAGATTTCCGGCAATAGCAGTAAAGTTGAACGGTGTAATCGCGTACACAAAACCTTCAAGAGGTCTGTACTCTAAACGGTTCCACATATCCGAATTTGATTTAGGCTGATCGTTGTAAATTTGGGTCATGAATTCTACGTTGAAACGTAAAAAATCGATGAATTCACAAGAAGCATCAATTTCAGCTTGGTGTATGTTTTTTGATTGCGCAATCATTGTTGCTGCATTTATTCTTGCTCTGTATGGACCAGCGATTAATTCAGCTGCTTTTAGGAAGATAGCTGCTCTTTGTTCCCAAGCCATATTTGCCCAAGCAGTTTTAGCTTCAAGTGCATTTGCAATTGCTTGCTCAACATGTGTTTTTTCGGCTAAATGATACGTTCCTACGATGTGTTTGTGATCGTGTGGAGCGGTCATGTTTTTTGTGTTTCCAGTTCTAATTTCTTCGCTTCCGATATACAAAGGCACATCGATTTTAGAATTCCACATTTTTGTGTAAGCTGCTTGTACAGCTGCTTTTTCTGGTGAATTTGGTGCGTATCCTTTTACTGGTTCGTTTACCGCTTTTGGTACATGAAAAAATCCTTTTAACATATTTGTAAAATTATAAAATTAGAAATTGTTGTAGTGTGTTTCAAAATAATGCACAAAAGTACGAAGGATTGTTTGAAAAAAGATGTTTTTTGGTGTAAACTAAAAGCAATATGGGTGGAAGTCGTATTATAGCCCAGATAGAAATGGAAAGCTTTTTGTGGTCTCGTTCTATTTTTTCTTGTAGAATAAGAGCGACTTCAGAAGCTCCTTATTGTGCTTAGAAAAAAATAAAGGAGGCAAAGAAAACTTGAAATGTATAGCTGGATGAGCTACGAAAAAAGAGATAAATTTTAATTCAAAGCAAATGGAGCACTCAACCTAAAAGCAGGTACAATAACTTTGAAGTTCTTTGTTGAGGTGAAATTAATCATGTTGAAATAGCCTTTCATCGCACCATAAGGGGACGACAATAAACAGCCTGAACTGTAGGTGTGAAATTCTCCAGGTTTCAAAACGGGTTTTTTTCCAATTACGCCTTCGCCATCAACAATCTCGATATCATTTAGGGAATCAAAAATTTCCCAATGGCGCGAAATCAATTGAACGGAATCCTTACTGTGGTTTTCAATTGTGATTACGTAACTAAAGGCAAAGTGAATCTTATAGTTTTTGAAGTAAGTACCCTCAAAACTAGTTAATACCGAAATTTTTATGCCTCTTGTTATTTGAGAAACCATGTTAAATGGATGAATATGTGATTATTATTGACAAATTTACAAAAAAATGGTGTCGTTTTACCAAATTTATCAAAAGTTTTTTAGTTGATGATATTTATAGAATTAGCTATTCCTTTGCCCACAACTCTGTCGTATCGGTCAATGTTTTCTCTGTAATAAACCACTATTGTGTAATCATTTTCTGTTTGGTAAAAATTACCATCAATTGCATTTTCATAGTCAATTACTCCTTTTTCGTCAGCGACTTTGTATTCAAAATTCGCAAACCCCTGTTTGATTAAAATTGCTTTTTCATAAATCGCTTTTTTGGGATTATACTCCATTTTATATTCTGGAGACATCGTATAATTATTAAACATTCCAGTGACATAAATATTTTTGTTCAATCGGAAAGTAGGTGCCGAAAGGCTGAAATAAACCCAGGCATAATCAGCTTCGATTTCGTTGTTAGCAGTATTTAAATTGTTGACGACAAAATTCCCATTCACATCTTGGGTAAAAGAATACGGGAAATTAGCTCTGGCGGCGCTGGTGTATAAATATGAACCGTAAACTGCCGAGCTAAAATCGACTCGGGCTATATTATTGTTTGCGGCTCTGATATCTTTGTTTTCGAAAAATAAAAATTCATTTCCGGCCCAAAACTGAGTCTCCCAATCATACTTGTAAATCAAATCATTACCAATAGTGTATTGCGGCACTATATTTTTAATGCCAGTATTCATTTGGCCGTTTTGCAGTAATAAAACTTTGACATTTCGCAACGGCGTTTGAAAAGTAATAGTATTGGATCGAATAGTAAAATCTAAATTTTGCTTTGATTCGATGTTGTTAACTGTTCTGGCTCGTTTTACTTGGATAGGAACCGTAACCAAATCTTCGTATAAAATGAATTTTCTGGAAAATACGACTTCTTTATTTTCATCTAAAACTTTAATCATATAATTTCCGCTGATTTTTAACTGCAGCGTAAACTGATTTGGTATCGCTAATTTGTAATGTGAATAGATTTGTAATGTATTGAAGGAATTGCTGTAATCCTGAATTCTTTGGTTATCAAAACCTTCAAGATACTCGTTTTTCGGAATTGCCGTAGGATTCCAGTTATAGTCGCAATGGATTATTTCGTAGTAATAATTGGCTTCATTGCCAAAAAGGTCATCAAATTGCAATTGAAATCCTTCGCCTAGTTTTAAAATTGGAATTATATTTTGGTCATTTTGTACAAATGAAATCGTTTTGATGTTGTATGGCGGGGCGATTTCTTTTTCTGCTTGTGCCAAAGAAATATAGGAACAAAACACCGTGAGAATAAGAAAGGTTATATTGAGAAAAGGGTTTTTCATTTTGTAGCACTTAAGATTTTGTAAATATAATGATTACGTTTTGTTTTTGGTTGATCTTGTTTTTGTGGCGATGATTTTTTTTGTGAGTAATATCTGTTAATATTCTCTTAATTCGTTCTGTTTATAAATGGTAACTGATTATTTTTACTACAAATAAACCAACCTTATGAAAAAAATCAACAACTTAGTCTTTGGTGTTTTGCTATTTCCATTAGCTGTTTTTGCCCAGCAAATGGATTATTCAAAAGCCATTCCTTTTGATCCGAGCGTGAAAACCGGAAAACTTGAAAATGGGTTAACCTATTACATCAAGAAAAATGCCAAACCGGAAAACAAAGTAGATCTTCGATTGGTCGTCAATGCGGGATCCATTTTAGAAACGGATGATCAACAAGGTTTAGCCCATTTTATGGAGCACATGTGTTTTAATGGAACCAAGCGTTTTCCAAAAAACCAATTGGTTGATTATTTACAAAGTATCGGTGTAAAGTTTGGACAGCATTTGAATGCTTACACTAGTTTTGATGAAACCGTTTATTTTTTACCAATTCCATCAGACAGCCCTGAAAAATTGGAAAAAGGATTTCAAATTATTGAAGATTGGGCTTTCAATACGGTTTTGACTCCGGAAGAAATTGATAAAGAAAGAGGAGTTGTTCTGGAAGAATATAGATTAGGTTTAGGAGCCGGAAAAAGAATGCAGGGACGTTATATTTCTAAAATGATGCACGATTCCCATTATGCGGAACGATTGCCAATTGGACAAAAGGAAGTTTTAGAAAAATTCAAACACCAATCCTTGATTAATTTTTATAAAGATTGGTATCGTCCAAATTTGATGAGCATAATTGTTGTGGGTGATATTGATGTTGCTGAAATGGAGAAGAAAATTATTTCACATTTTTCAAGCTATAAAAACCCAGCAAACGAAAAGTTGAGAAAGGTTTATGATGTTCCTAATCATAAGGAAACTTTTGTAGCTGTAGAAAGTGATAAAGAAGCCTCAAGCGCTCAAGTACAATTAATGTACAAAGATTATGGAACTCCAAAACCAGTGGTAAATGTTGGAGATTTTAAAAATTCTCTTGTTGAAGGATTATTTTCTACACTTTTAAACACGCGATTGGATGAACTGACAAACTCAGCAACACCTCCGTTTACGTATGGATATTCGTATTATGGAGGTACTTTTGCCCGAAATAAAAAAGCCTATCAATCCGTAGCAATGTCACAGGAAGACAAACAGTTGAATGCTTTGAAAGTTTTGGTGACTGAAAATGAGAGAGCAAAGAAATTTGGATTCACTCAAGGCGAATTAGATCGTTCCAAAGCTGAATTTCTGGCATCTATTGAAAAAGCATATAATGACAGAGACAAAACGAATTCAGTGAATTTTGTGGGTGAATACCAAGCTAATTTCTTAGAAAAAGAACCGGTTCCCGGAATCGAGTGGACGTATCAAATGATGAAGCAATTGATGCCTTTAATTGAGTTGAAGGATGTGAATAGCTTGATTAAAGATTATGTAAAAGAAGATAACCGAGTTATTATTCTGACCGGACCTGAAAAAGAAGGTTTGAAAAAAGTAACGGAACAACAAGTTCTAGACGCATTAAAAGTTAACGCAGACGATCTTAAACCTTATGAAGATGTTGCTGTTGCTACAAGTTTAATGCGCAAAGAGGTTAAACCGGGTACAATTGTTAGTCGTGAAAGCAATGCGAAAATTGGTACTAAAACATTAGTTTTATCCAATGGTGTGAAAGTGATTTACAAAAATACCGATTTCAAGAATGATGAGGTTCTTTTTGAAGCTGTGAGTTTTGGGGGAACTAATTTATACTCGAACGAGGAGATGAAAAAAGTTCAATTTGCCAATGGCGCTTTGGCGGAAGCCGGATTCTCAGGGCTTAAATTGAATGATATCAATAAATTCATGACAGGTAAAATAGCAAGAGTGAATCCATATATTAGTTCTACTACAGAAGGTTTACGCGGAAATGCTACTCCTAAGGATTTAGAATATCTTTTCCAAATGACGTATGCTTACTTCACTGATTTGAACTATGATGCTGAAGCTTTTGAAGGCTTTAAACAAAAGCAATCAAGTTTCTTTAAGAATATGGCTTCGCAACCGCAAAACTATTTTCAACAGGAGTTTTATACGTATTTGAATAAAGAAAATCCAAGATTCAACGGAGTTTTGCCAACGGATAAATCTTGGGCCGAAACTGATTACAAGTTAGCGTACAATAAATACAAAGAGCGTTTTGCGAATGCAGCTGATTTTGAGTTTTATTTTGTGGGAAACATCGATGATAAAACCATGGAAGAATATGCCGTTAAATATTTAGCATCTTTGCCAGCTACCAATAAAAAAGAGAAAGCAGTTGATTTAGGCTACCGAATGTTAAAAGGAGATTTGAAAAAAGTCGTTAACAAAGGAACAGATCCAAAAAGTAATGTGACCATCATGTATTATGGCGATGCAACTTATTCCGCTAAAGATGCGATGACCATGCAGGCACTGGGCGAAGTATTAACAATAAAATTAATCGAGCAATTGCGTGAAAACGAAAGTGGTGTTTATGGTGTTTCTGCAAGAGGAAGTTTGAGTAAAATTCCAAATGGAATGTACAGTTTCAATATTGGTTTTCCATGTGGACCGGATAATGCTGAAAAATTGACAGCTTCAGCTTTAAAAGAACTTCAAAATATTATTGATAACGGACCGGATGAAAAAGATGTAGCTAAATTCAAAGAAGGAGAATTAGCTGATTTTAGAAAAGACAGTAAAGAAAACAGATATTGGTTGTCTAATTTTACGAGATCTTATATTTATGGGAACAGTACCGAGGATGTATTGAAATTTGAAGAAGCTGTAAATGCAGTGACAGCAAAAGATATTCAGAATATTGCTAAAAAATACCTTACCAAAGATAAAGTTATTGGAATGTTGATGCCGGAAAAGAAATAAACCGACTCGTCTTTAAACTAAAAACCTGCTAAAATTAACTTTAGCAGGTTTTTTTATGATGTGAATTTATGGTTTGAATTATTTAAAACAAACCGGAATAATTTCTCCTTTGGCTAAACAATATTTTTCTACTAATTCAGGTGCAATTTTATTGGTGTAATCTTCTTCAATTACTTTAAAACCGATACTTCGTAATTTATCAAAATAATCGCGGCCATAAATACGGACATGATCGTATTGACCAAAGATTTTAGCGCGTTCTTTTTGATCCGTAATGGAGTCATCGGCAAAAGTTGTTGCTCTGGATAAATCCTGTGGAATTTGTAAAATGGCCATTCCACCCGGTTTCAAAACTCGATACAATTCCTGCATGGCTTTCGTATCATCCGGAATGTGTTCTAGAACATGATTGCAAAGAATAACATCATATTGATTGTCTTCAAAAGGCAAGTTACAAATGTCTGCTTTCACATCCGCAAGAGGTGAAAATAAATCGGTTGTGGTGTAGTCCAGATTTTTTTGGTTTCGAAATAATTTATAAAAAGCTTGCTCAGGTGCAAAATGCAATACCTTCTTCTTTGCTGTTGATGTAAAAAAATCGGTTTCTTCATTTAAATACAACCATAATAAGCGATGTCTTTCCAAGGAAAGTGTACTTGGCGAAAGCACATTGTTGCGTTGTGTTTCATACCCATAAGGCAACATCGATTTGAAGCTTTTTCCGTCGATTGGATCGGTGAAATTAGTTCCTTTTAATGAATAAGCGATAAGAGGACGTGCCACATAACTCAGCCTGATTAATAAAGGACGAGGAATGGTATTGAGTATTAATTTAAATAGTTTCTTCATTAGAGCACTAAAGGTGTTTGTCTAAACTCATCTTCCTCATTACTCACGATTCCTAACGCTTTGTAGATGTATCCAAAAGTCGATAATATCTCCGGTTTCCCATCAATAATGGCTACGTCGTGCTCAAAATGGGCACTTGGTTTTCCGTCGGCAGTTGTTATTGTCCAGCCGTCTTTGTGTTGTTTGATGTTTCTGGTTCCCATGTTAATCATCGGTTCAATGGCAACAACCATTCCTTCGACAAAAAGTTTTCCTCTTCCTTTTTTGCCATAATTAGGCATTTCAGGATCTTCGTGCATTTTTTGACCTACGCCATGACCTACTAATTCACGAACTACACCATAGCCATGTGATTCGGTATATTTTTGAATTGCATTTCCTACGTCTTCTACACGGTTTCCTAATCTTAATTCGCGGATTCCTACGTACAATGATTCTTTGGTAATTTGCAATAATTTTTTAGTTTCAGGAGCAACTTCGCCTATTTCAAAAGAATAAGCATGGTCACCATGGTATCCGTTTTTGAAAGCACCACAATCCACAGAGATTACATCGCCGCTTTCCAATGGTTTATTATTGGGAATTCCATGCACCACTTGCGAGTTCGGACTCATACAAAGTGAATTTGGGAAGCCATATAATCCAAGGAAACTCGGTTCTGCACCATGGTCACGAATGAATGTTTCGGCTAATTTATCGAGGTATAAAGTGGTGACTCCTTCTTTGATTTCAGAAGCAATCATTCCTAATGTTTTTGATACGATCAAGGCACTTTCGCGCATTAATTCTATTTCTTCACGTGATTTTACAATAATCATAATTTCGGATTTTCAGTTTGCAAAAGTACAATTTTATAAATTATTTAATCCGGATTGGCCATTATTTTAAAAAGCTCTGAATTTGAAACATAAAAACGATTCTCTAGAGCAATCTTCGAAAGTTGTGCGCTAACTAAATTATTCTCTCGGGTATTGATTAGAAATAAGGAACTTTCGCCAAAAGAAAATAATCTTTCCTCTGAGTTTAACATCGTGAGATTGTCCTGAACCAAACCTTTTATAAGTTCTTTTTGTCTCAGTAATGATTCAATTTCCATTTTTTGGGCATTGATTTTATTGGTCAATTGTACTTTTTCAAGATCTAATGTAAATTCAGTTTCCTGAACTTTGAACTTCGCCAGTTTCAAACTTCCGCGTTCTTTTCGAAGAAATAAAGGGAAGTAAAAATCCAATCCAATTTTATAATCCTCAAACTGATAATTATCAATATAGGAGGGTTCTGAAATATAGGAGTAACCCACGTCTATTTTTGGTAAAAGCATGTTGGCTTTCAGTTTTCGTTCCACATTGAGCATGTCAATTTTGCTTTGCAGCGCATTAATTTTTGGATGATTGGTGATGGAGAAATCGGTGTTTAGTAAATCATTCGTTTTTAAACTTTCCTGAATCGTGAATTCCAATTGGGTTTCAGGAATCAATTCGTCGGATAATTCCAGCGGAATATTGTTTTCTAACCAAAGAAAAGTAGCGAGTTCTAATTTGGCTTTAGCCAATTTCAGATTCGAATCTTCTAAGCTCAGTTTCCTGTTTTTCACAATAATTCCTGCCTCAACACTATCAATTGCGGGTTTGTCTCCTTGATTGATTAAAGATTGAATTCCTTTAAATCTAATTTGTGCATTTTCATTATATTCTTCATACAATTGCACTTCATTGAAGTTTTTTTTCCAATTAAAATACGCCAGTGAAGCATCATACAAAACCGCAATTGCCTGAAGTTTTCGTTCTGCCTGACTCAATTGTATTTGCATTTTTGCCTTTCGGACATCAGCCATTCTTTGATTGATAAACAGCCCTTGTCCAAGTGGAACGGTCACTCCTAAGGAAGTTAATCCTTGATTGGGAAGTGTGTTTTGCGGATTCAAGTATACGCCGTCACTATTGTCAAAACCCGCTTTAATCTCGATTCCGTACCATGTTGGGATTTTGAAGCTGCTGTTCAAAATTGAATAATACTCTTTGTCTTTGAATTGTTTTTCGCTGAAATCGACTTCAATTTTTGGGTCAAAACCACCGCGAGCCATCATCAAATTAGCTTGCGCTTTACTGATTTCCAAGTTGGCATTCTTGACCAGCGGATGGTATTTTTTTACATACCCTAAGAACTCCATATAAGTGAATTCTTTTGAGGTGATATCTTGGGCTGTTGCAGCAAAACCCAAAAATAAAAATGCTAAAAATAGTTGTTTCATTATTTTTTCTCTGTTGTTGGTTTTACGGCGGGTTTGTAATAATTAGGAGGGAATCCGTTTAAGGTTCTCCACAATTCAAACCATACTGGCACATTTTCTAGTAGGGCAATAGTTTGCGCTCCAGCTCCTATACTCAGTTGCTCAGGCCATTTATCATCACTATTATCAGGTGAAATTAATACTCGATATTTTCCATTGACGCTAATGAAATTTTCAATGGCTACAATTTCACCTCCAAAGGTTCCGTAAGACATGTTTGGCCATCCAGAGAATACAATTGTAGGCCAGCCATCAAACCAAACTCTGACTTTTTCTCCTTTGCGTAACAGCGGAAGATCAATTGGGTTTACAAAAGTTTCTACGGCAATATCATATTTTGATGGCATTATGGTTGCAATTGGCGTTCCTTCTTTGATGGTTTCTCCTATTCCGGATTGCAAAGCCCTGTTGATGTAGCCGTTTTGCGAAGCTTTGATGTAATACATTCCATTTCTAATGCTGTAATTTGCATACTGATTTTCAAGTTTATTTACTTGCGCATCAGTGTCGTACTGACTGCTAAGCGCTGTGAATTTGTCACTATTGGCTTTCGAAACTTTCTCTGCATACTCCGCGCTTATTCTGTTTATCTCAACTTTAGCATTAATAAACTCGTTTTTGCTGGTCAAGTATTTGTTTTCCTGAGTGATAATTTTCGCTTCTACTTCTTGTAATTTCAGTCTTTTTTCTTCAATATCAGTAAGCGGTTTCAGTCCTTCCTTATTCAGCTGAACCGAACGATTGTATTGCGTATTGGCTATCTTTAACTGGGTTCTTACGGCAACTAAATCGATACTATCACTCTTTATTTTCAAAACTGATTGTTTGATTTTATTTTGCGCTTGTTCCAGTTTCAAAACTTTTTCTCTTTCAATGGCTTGTATCTGGTCGGAAAGCGTGCTTACTTTTGAACCATACGATTGCAAAGATTGTTTTTTTGCGTCTATTTGATTTCTAGTGTTTTGAACTAAATTTGGATCCATATAATCCTCTTTTATTTCTGAAATGAATAAAATTGTATCGCCTTTCTTTACAAAGTCACCTTCCTGAACATACCATTTTTCAAGTCGACCAGAAATCACACTCTGAATGGATTGTGGTCTTTGGTCAGGTCTTAATGTGGTAACGCTTCCGCTACCTGAAATGTTTTGTGTCCAAGGCAAAAAGAGTGCTATTACCCCTATAATTGAAACTCCTACAATAATTTTATTTAAAATTTTATAGTGAGGTCTGTTGACTAGGTTTTTTACCGTACTAAAACGATCTAATGGCGGCAGTTTTGTTTTATTGTCAGATATGTTTAGCATGACTATTTATTTTTTAAATCAAGTTGAATAGTTCCATTTTCCATAGTGATGATACGACTGCATTTGGTTTTCCAATATGGATTTTTTGAGGAAACTATTATTGTCCAGTTGTACTTCTCTGACGTAAGGAAATCGATAATTTCATTAGCAATTTTAATATCCATCATATCCGTAGGATCTTCGTAAAAAAGGATTTTTGGTTTGTGTATGATACTTCTAGCCAATAATACTTTTTCAGCATCGGAAGATGATAATTGCTTGCCTTCAGGAAAAATGTGTGTTTCGAGACCCTTCGGCAGCGTTTTTACAAAACTGGAAAGTTGGACGCCCTCAATAGCCCATTTTAGATTTTCAGTAGTTATTGAGTTGTCATTGAACGTAATGTTTTCTAACAGCGTTCCTTCAAATGGCGTTTCACCGTGAATAATACCGCCAATTTGCGAACGATATTGTTTCAGGTTGATTTTTCTATATGTATCGTCATTAATGTAAAAAGTACCAGATGTAGGTTGCAATAAACCGGACAATATGCGAATTAGGGTTGTTTTCCCTGAACCATTAGGTCCTTCAATCGCTATTTTTTCTCCCTGTTCTATTTTAAGAGATAAATCACTTAATATTTCCTTCTTGGAGTCCGGAAATTTGAAAGTAAGATTTTCTATTTCCAATGAAATATTAGCATAGCAAGTATCACTGCTAAATGCGGTATCTTCTTCTAATTCCATGTCAGTCACTTGACCAATTTTTTCAATTGAGGTCAGTACATCGTAGAATGTTTCCAGTCCAATGATAATTTTTTCGACAGAAGTTATAACTAATAAAATAATGATTTCTGCCGCTACGAATTGGCCAATATTCATTTGTTCTGAAAGTACCAAAAAACCTCCAATAGATAATAATCCACCAGTTATTAGAATTTTAAAAATGATTAATTGGGTAAATTGTCTTTGGATAACATTGAAATGTTTTTCACGATAATTCAAGTAAGCAGCTGCTATATTGTTGTTTTTTTGGAGTCCAAAATTGTAGTGAAGGTCATTTTTGAAACTGTAATTATTCCGAGCTAATTCTTGTAACCAGCCTGCTACTTTATATTTGAATTTAGATTCTTTCAAACTTGTTTCCAAACCCGATTTAAAAGAGAATCGGAAAATAAAATACAAAAGAAAAAATAGTAGGACTCCAAATATTATAAAGTACGGATGGTACAAAGACAGTAAAATTACTCCGAAAGCAATTTGTAACAGTGCCGCAGAGAAATCGATTAACAGTTTCGAAGTTCCTTTTTGGATGGTCATTGTGTCAAAAAATCGATTGGCTAATTCCGGCGGATAGGAATTGTACAATTGATCCATTTTTATCTTTGGCAAACGGGCTGCAAATTCAAATGAAGCGCGAACAAATATTTTCTGTTGTAAATTTTCAGTGATTCGCAATTGCATCAACGATAAAATTCCAACTAATGCGACACCAAAAATCACTAAAATGATTAAAACAATCCAAGAGGCGCTTACTCTTCCGGATTGTATAAAGTTGATGATAGCCTGAATGCCCAGAGGTAAAGACAAACTGATTAATCCTGCAAAAATGGCATAAAAAAATATTTGATACACATCTTTTTTATCTAATTCAAGTAAATTGTAAAAACGTTTTAATGGCGTCATGGTGATTTTTTTTGTTTATCGTAGGACATTTTTGGTAAGATTTAAATAAAATTGAGTAGTACTCACGTATTCATTACAATCTGTAATAGTTTTCAAATGTTCCGTCAGAAAATGTTGGTGCAAGCTTCCAACTACGATTGTTGATGCTAACGATTTAGAAAAAGGATATTCCGGATTGACTTCGTTTATAAAGCCTACAATTCGGTTTATTAACCTTTTATAAATCAGAAAAAAACCTTCTTTATTTTCTTGATCTACTTCTTTTGTCTGTAATGTTTTTGTAAATTCTGCAATGATAATTTTATTCAAAATAGATTCATTGATATGTTCTGTATTAATGTCATCAGTAACTTTTTCAGTTACAATTGTTATTGCTTTGTCCAGTTTTTCGGATGGATCCAAAATATTTGTAGTTGCAAAAACCAGCTTATATTCCATCCAACTCCAGTACCAAGAAGATAAATATACGAGCAATTTATGCTTGTTCTCAAAGTAACGATAAATCGAGCTTTCATTAGAACCAATTTTTTCTCCTAACTTTTTGAACGTAAAATTGTCAAAACCAATTTCGTCTATCAAGAGGATACTTTGTTCCACAATTTTTTTACCCAAAGGCGACGTTTCGGGATCCTTCACGTATATTTTTTCGTTGACTTGGATTTTTAAATTAGATAGTATAATGTTCATAACCGATAATATTTTATGCAAATATAATAGTATTACTATCAATATTGAGATTTTAACTTTTATTTAACTAAAAGCTACTTTTAAGAAAAGCAGCTTTTAGTTAAATATTAATTTTTAATTTGTTTAAAGTAAAGAATGACAAGTCATTACCTCTGGTTTTTCGACTCCCATTAATTCTAAGATGGTAGGAGCAATATCGCCAAGAACTCCATCATGAATCACTCTTAAATCTTTGTCCACTAAAATAATTGGAACTGGATTTGTAGTATGAGCCGTATTTGGACTTCCATCAGGATTAATCATCGTTTCACAATTTCCGTGATCTGCAATAACAATTGTAGTGTAGTCATTTTCTAAAGCTGCTGTGATTACTTTTTCTACGCATTTATCCACTGCTTCACAGGCTTTGATGGCTGCGCTCATGATTCCGGTATGTCCAACCATGTCGCCATTGGCAAAATTAAGGCAAACAAAATCTACCTCGCCTTTGTAAAGTTCAGGAATTAACGCATCAGTCAACTCAAATGCACTCATTTCCGGTTGCAAATCATAAGTAGCAACCTTTGGAGAGTTTTTCAAGATTCGGCTTTCGCCAATAAATGGCTGTTCTCTTCCGCCGGAAAAGAAGAAAGTCACATGAGGATATTTCTCCGTTTCAGCAATACGAATTTGCTTTTTGTGTGCTTTTTCTAAAACTTCTCCAAGAGTTTCCGTAATATTATCTTTGTTGTAAACGACTTTTACGTTTTTGTACGTTTCGTCATAATTAGTCAGCGTAACATAATACAAATTAAGTTTGTGCATGTTTTGTTCATGACAATCCATTTGCGTCAAAACTTCGGTTAATTCTCGTCCTCGGTCTGTTCTGAAATTAAAGAAAATAACCACATCATCTTCTTCAATTGTCGCTAGAGGTTGGTCATTTTCGTCCACAATAACCGTTGGATGAATAAATTCATCAGTTACATTGACTTCATAACTATCCTCGATGGAAGCTACTGCATTTGTTGAATGTGTTCCAATTCCGTTTACCAATAAATCGTAAGCAAGTTTTACTCTTTCCCAACGTCTGTCGCGGTCCATTGCATAATAACGTCCTACAACTGAAGCTAGTTTTACAGTAGTATTGGCAATATAATCCTGTAAATCCTGAATGTAATGCTTTCCGGATTTTGGGTCTACATCACGACCGTCAGTAAAGGCGTGAACAAAAACTTTTTGCAATCCGTGTTGTTGTGTTGCATCAATCAAGCCACGTAAATGAGATGTATGAGAGTGTACACCACCATCTGAAACTAAACCTAAAAAGTGTACTTTTTTATTGTGTATTTTAGCATACGTGAAGGCATCAACTAAAACTTGCTCCTTAGCTAAAGTGTCGTGCGCAACGGCAAGGTTTATTTTGGCTAAATCCTGATATACAATTCTGCCTGCGCCAAGATTCATGTGACCTACTTCACTGTTTCCCATTTGCCCTTCAGGAAGTCCAACATTTAATCCGTCAGTTCTAAGTTGAGCACTTGGATAATTTCTATAAAGACTATTAATAAATGGAACATTGGCATTATCGATAGCAGAAACTTTTGGGTCAGGAGATTTTCCCCAACCGTCCAAAATCATAAGAATTACTTTTTTATTCATTGCAAATTTATTTTAAGCAAAGATAAAGTATTTCTAAAAATCTTCAAGTGAATCAAAATCACTATTATAGATTCAGAGGCTAAGCATAACAAATAATGATTATTTTGTTGTGGAATGTTGCCTTTTTTAAGGTTTATGCATTTAGAATTTATTCTTAACTTCATTATAATCTATAAAATAGCGCACACTGATCGAGAAAACATGACTCAATGCATCATTATTCAATAAATTGGTGAAGTTCTCTCTAAATTCTTTATTGATGTTTCTTTCAAAAGCGCCAGCATTGTTTCGATACAAAACAGAAACCTGACTTCCGGGGGCAAACCACCAAGTATAAGATAAATCAGCATTCCAGGAATAAAAACTTGAGTTTTTGTTGTCTGCGTATCCTGCAAAATCCATAAGTCTGCCGTTTTGTTCTAATGATAAAGTATTTTTATTCTCGGCATAGGACCAATAATGGCGTAAAGAAATATTAAAAGTCATTTGGCTGTTTAGAGAATATTTTCCCGAAAGCGTATTCGAATAGGTAATGACATTTCTATTCGCGAAAAGTATTGTATTTGGCGTAGCCAAATTTAGGTCTTCATTAATACTGTCAATGTAGCCTTTGTTATTGTTTTGCCTGAAAAAATTGAAATTATAATTCAACGATAATTTATCGCTAAAACGGTATCTCGGACCAAGAGAAAAACCATAAGAATTTCTTCCTGCCTCGTCAAAAACTGCGTAAGATGGATTAAAATCAATGGCGAAACTATGATTGTAATTGGTTGAAATATAAATAAATCCTCCAAGTTTACTAGGTCTTATAACGTATCTATCAGCAACTCTTGGTTCATAATAATCATAGGTTTCTACCGGATTTGCATCGAAACCTATTCCGAAGTAATGATTTTTTTTGGTATTCGAATTAATCTGAAAGTTAATATTGCCCGTTTGTAATTTGCCTGTTTCTTTTTGAAATTGTGAATAAGCGTTTATTCTTGCATTGAAAGTGTTAAAATACTTCGTAGGATTCAGGATTCTATAACTGGTGTTACCATATAGACTGTAATAATTAGTCTCAAAATTGATTCCTAAATCATTATTATCAAAATCTTTTGTGGTGATATCAGCCCCAACTCCATAACGAAACTTACCGCTGGTTTCAGAGAAATTCAATTGGGAATTAATACCTTTTTTATCCTCAACACCATTGATG
The DNA here is from genome assembly GCF_003312425.1 of Flavobacterium psychrolimnae. Classification (GTDB taxonomy): domain Bacteria; phylum Bacteroidota; class Bacteroidia; order Flavobacteriales; family Flavobacteriaceae; genus Flavobacterium; species Flavobacterium psychrolimnae. The sequence goes on from NZ_QNUX01000006.1 coordinate 54,492, forward strand.
TAACTGTACTTGAAATCACCGGCAAGGTTGTAGGTGTTTTTCTTGGTATTCAAATCCCAAACTAATGCGGTCACATTTCCATCTCGAAAACTTCCGTTTCGGGTCACATTTGTATTAACAAACGCAACGGAGGAATTTTTGCGAAAGCGCTGGTCTAAAACTAAAACATTATAATTTGCCAGTGGTTCAACTATTTCTTTTCGGACTTCTTGTGTGACGTTATTTCTTATGGTTGCAGTTGTTTTTTCGGTAACAGCATTTAAGATTCCAACTCCCAGTCCATTTTTGGTTCTTCCAGAAACTTTTAAAGCATTGATAAGGTTTACACTAGCGGGATTATCAATTATTTCTTCGTTTGCAGCTGCGGTAGGATAATTGATTGGATTTCCTCCAATTCGTCTCGAATAAACTAAATTTCCTTTGCTGAACAAATCCGTTCCTTCCGTGAAAAAAGGTCTGTTTTCATTGAACTGTTGTTCGAATGGTCCTAAATTCAAAATTTGATCATCGTATTTTGTTTGTCCGAAATCAGGAACAAGAATCATATCCAGTGTGAAAGCATCGTTTATTCCATATTTTAAATCCAATCCGCCTTTAAGTGTTCCGTATGTTTTTTGTCTCGAATCAGCATTAACATAAAAAGAAGAGTACGGTAAAAGAAAAAGTCGGGTAGGAGGTTTTATGTTTTCAATTCCTTCTAAAACTCCGGTTTGTTGGGTAAATGTTCCAAGTTTTGAATCGATAAAGTTCCAAGTAAATTTTTGTCGGTCTCGTCTTATCTCTCTAAAAAAATTAAGTCCCCAAGTTTGTTTGTTTTCACCAGAAAAACGGAGTGCTGCGTATGGAATTCGCATTTCGACAATCCAACCTTTAGCTGTAATTACGGCTTTGCTTTTCCAAACGGCGTCCCAGGAATAATCCTCGCCATTGGTGTCAGTTGTGATACAATCGGCCTGACCGTCAGCAGCATTTACAAAAAATTGAAAATCTTGCTGCCCGTCATTAAAACCATTAATAAAAACTCCAAAAATGTCAGAAGTACCAAAATTATCTCTTTGAGTGATTTCTCTTAAAATTTTATCTGGATTGTCATCATACATCATGGCCGCAATATATACGGCGTCATTGTCGTATAGCACTCTTACTTCCGTTCTTTTGTTTTCAGGAATTGCCTTACCATTATCAGGTTCAAACATGATGAAATCGGTTGCTACTGCAGCAGATTGCCAAATGGATTCATCTAAGTTTCCATCAATTTCAATTTTTTCGGAAATGAATTTTGTTTGTAATGTTTTTTTTTGGCTGTAGCCAAAGACACTTATAAAGAGGAAACAAAGCAATAAATGATTTTTCATGAAACTGTTGATTGATTGATGCAAAATTAGAAAAACCAAAATAGTTTCAAAGGGACAAATCACCAATCCACACAGTAGTTTGGGTTAATAGACTCCTTTTTTAATTGAATGTTACAGTTTGTTTTGAAAAAATTAAAATTTATTTTTTACCGAATTGTAATCAATAAAATAACGAATGCTTACAGAAAGCACGTTCGTAAGATCACTTTTGAAGATGTTGTCAAGGTTTTTGGATACTCTTTTTTCAACAATGTCAGATCTCTGCAGACCATAATTTCTGTACAAAACTGAGATTTCGCTTCCCGGCGCAAACCACCATGAATAGGATAAATCAAAGTTCCAGGAATTAAAATTCCGGTCCTTGTTTTGTGCGTAGCTAGTATTTGGAGTTAAATAACCGCTGTTTTGCAAGGTAAAGAATTCATGATTTTTAGAATACGACCAATAATAGCGAGCCGTTAAGTTAATGGTCATTTTATTGTTTAAGGAATATTTTCCAGTAAGATCATTTTGAAGAATTTCTCGATTGCGTTCTGCAAATACAATTCCTGTATCATCAAAGGCAACCCATCCACGATCATTAATCATTTTAGTGTATTCAGATGCGAAGGCTAAAGAAAATTTGTCATTGAATCGGTATTTTGGACCTAAATAAAAGCCATAATTATTTCGACCACTCTCATTGTATTTTGTAAATGTAGGTTGGATAATCAGTGTAAAAGGATTGTTGTCATTTGAGGTGAAATTTAGAATGGTAATCATTTTTTCTGGAAGAAATACATATCGTCCATATTCACGTGGCTCGTAAAAATCGAATGTTTTGACGGGTGTTAATTCGAATAAAAGCTCTAAAGAATCATTCCCTAATGTTGTCGCCCTTATTTCTGTCCCAAAAGCACCAGTTTGTAATTTTTTAGAAGTATTGTCCACTTCAAAATTTATATATTCATTTACTCTGAAAGTATTAAAAATTTTGGTAGGATTCACTATTCTATAGCTTGCATGTCCGTAAGCATTGTGATAATTAGAATAAAAATTGATTCCTAAATCATTCACGTCGTAGTTTTCTGAAAGATATTTTCCAGAAAACCCGTACCTATATTTTCCGCTTGTTTTTTCAAATCCAATTTCTGTTTTAAATCCATCATAGTCTTCAATGGTATTGATGGAGCTGTATTTAAAGTCACCGTATAGATTATAGGTATTTGATTTTGTGTTTAAATCAAACAATACTGCCGCAACATTTGCATCTCTAAAATCCCCGTTTCTGGTAGTATTTGCATTGACAAAAGTTACCGAAGAGTTTTGATTAAACCGTTGGTCCACTACAAACATATTGTAATTTGTCAAAGGTTCAATTACTTCTTTTCTTATCTCTCCTGTATCATTATTTAAAATGGTAGCTTTAGTTTTTTCTGTAACAGCGTTCAAGAATCCAATTCCTAAACCTTTTTGAGTTCGACCAGATATTTTTATTGCATTTAGTAAATTGACTGTACTAGGATAATCCGTAATTTCTTCATTTGCTGCGGTTGCTGGTTCGGTACTTGGAGCACCGCCAATTCTCCGCGAATAAAACAAACCTCCTTTGTTAAACAAATCCGTTCCTTCTGTAAAAAAAGGTCTGTTTTCTTCAAATCTTTGTTCAAAAGGCAATAGGTTTAAAATTGCGTTGTCAAATTTTGTCTGTCCAAAATCGGGCACTAAAATCGCATCTAATGTAAAAGAGTCGTTGATGCCGTATTTGATATCCAATCCAGCTTTGAAAGTTCTGTCAGAGCCAATGTCACTTTGCTGATAGTAGGCGGATGTATATGGAATCAGGAAAAGTCGGGTAGGAGTTTGAATGTTTTCTATTCCTTGAAGAATTCCTGCTTGTGGAATAACAGCACCTATTTTAGTGTCAATCCTGTTCCAGGTATATTTTTGCACATCACGCTTTATTTCACGCATGAAGTTCAAGCCCCAAGTTTGTTTATCGGCTTTAGAAAAGCGCAAAGCGGCATAAGGAATTTTCATTTCTACAACCCAGCCAAATTCAGTAATTGTCACTTCACTGTCCCAAATGGCGTCCCACGTAAAATCTTCATAATCCTCGGTTGCCAAACAATCCATTTGAACTCCGGCTGCACTTACAAAAAACCTGAAATCTTGCTGACCATCATTGAAGCCATTGATATAAACGGAGAAATGGTCGGAAACCCCAAAAACATCTCTATTTGTTATTTCTTTTTGAATTTTATTGGGTTCGTTGTCATACAACATTGCTGATATATAAATAGCATCGTTATCATACAGCACTTTTACTTCTGTTTTTTTATCATTGCTTATAGGTTTTCCATTATCAGGTTCAAACATGATAAAGTCCGAAGCAATCGGAGCCGATTCCCAGATTTGTTCGTTGATCTTTCCGTCGATTGTTATGTTTTCTGTGATGGATTTTGCTTGGAGTGTCTTTTTTTGACCAAAGGTGTTAATACTGCAGACAATTAAAAAAAGTAATGATAAATAAATATGTTTTGCCATGAATTACTAATGTATGTGAACAAAAATAGCAAAAATAGTACATAATGTATTTTTATTTTCGCACCGATAGACAATTTTTTCTAAAATATTTTGTTATATTATAATTAAAGTTTTCATAATTTTTGTTTTCGAGGTCCTTTAATGCTTACGTTTGCAACCCGAATTAACTTATAACTTAAACACTACCAATGATTTATACGATACTTCCTACTGTTTTATTTATGCTTGCATCCTTCTCTTCAAGTAAAACATCTTTTCCTGAGTCAAAGATTATTAAACCAGTAGTTTATGCCAAAACGGTAGCAATTAGTGATGAGACTAAAATCGAAATGGCATACAATAATTTACATTCTGACAAATTTGCTTTACCAAAATTGGAAAGTTTTGCAGTTGCCTTAAAAGGATATTATTCGTTGAAAGAAAAAGGATTAATCAAAAAAGACATTTTAACGTTAATCGACTTTAGTTTATCTTCTAACACTAAAAGACTTTGGGTAATTGACTTAATCACTGGAGATGTATTGTATCATTCTCTTGTTGCCCACGGAAGAAATACTGGTGAAGAATATGCATCTAATTTCTCAAATGCAGCCGAATCGTATAAAAGTAGCCTTGGATTTTATTCCACAGGTGAAATTTATAATGGCAAACACGGAATGTCACTTCGTTTAGACGGTTTAGAAAAAGGAGTAAATGATAACGCAAGAGCAAGAGGTGTAGTAATGCACGCGGCTGATTATGTTTCTAATTCATTTATAAAAAACAATCACAGATTAGGAAGAAGTCAAGGCTGTCCTGCTGTTCCTGCGGAATTATCTAAGGAAATCATCAGTACTATAAAGGGTAAATCATGTTTCTTTATTTATCATCCTTCCAGAGCTCCTAAATTTGGAGCTAAATCAATTTCGTAATTTATTGTACAAATCAGCGTCAAGGTTGTAAATATCGTCCCTGAAAATCAATTTGTTGTTCTCGCTCCAAGCGGTCCAATATAGTAGATGGAAGGCTATTTCTTTTTTGATTTTTACAAATTTCGTTCTCTCATTCTGTAAAGTTTCTGTGATTTTTTCCAGATTCCAATTGACTTCGTCGTTCAAAATATATTCTGTTAATTCTAACGGATTGTCTACTCTGACGCAGCCGGAACTTAATGAACGATCAATTTTGTCAAAGTAATCTCTGTGATTTGTATCGTGTAAATAAACGGAAAAACGGTTGGGGAAAATGATTTTTACCATGCCTAACGAATTGAAAGTGCCCGGACTTTGTACATATCGATACGTTTTGGCCTGAGATAATTGCCACTCGTACGGACTTACAATTCTTCCATTACTATCATAAACTTTAATGTTTGAATTTGTCAAATAGCTTCTGCTTTTTAAAATTGCAGGAATTACGTCTTCTCTCAATATGGTTGGCGGAACTGTCCAGGTTGGATTAAAAACAACTTGTGTTAATTTAGAACTAAGCACTGGTGTTTTTCTTTTAGCTCTTCCCACAATTACTCTGTGCGTTCTCAGCGTATCATTATTGTTTACCAGTGACAACTTATAATCTGGAATATTGATGATAATATATTCCTTTCCCATTTGTTTTGGATACCATTTCCAGCGTTCCAGATTAGCTATAATTTGTTGTGTGCGTTGGGTTTTAGAAAAATTAAGGGACGCAATGGTTCCGGCTCCAATTTTTGCGTCGGCGGCTAAACCGTGTCGACTTTGGAATTTTTTTAAGGCACGAACCGTTTCTTCGTCATAAATAGTAGTAAGACTATCTTTAGGTTGCAATTCTTTCCAATAAATTAATCGTTTCTTGATGTCGATTAAAGAAGGATTGGTATCATTCGGTGTTATTATTTTTGTGAATTTTATGGATTTAAAGTTGTCTTTTGGAAAAGAATTAATTTGCTGAAGTGCTTTTTTTAATCTTCGGTAAACAATATGATTGGGTTTCAATTGTTCTATTTTATAAACTAAAGAATCTGTTTGAAGTAATTGGGCGACTGTTGTATTTAGGTCGATTTCATTTGGTTTCAAATCCCAGTTTTTATATAATTTTCGGGGATTTAGTCTTCCGTTGGTGAGATGTGAGATGTATTTTTGCAAACTGGAAGTTAGTAAAATATCATATTTTGCCAAATCCGCAGAATCCAGGGAGGCAGCTTTTTTTTCGAAATCAAATAACGTTTTTACGTTGTAATCCTCGGGAATTAATCCCTCTTCATCTGATTTGAGAAGTTCTCTTAAAATTATTTTTCTCTTTTCTTCGGATTGCCAAACTGTCCTGTAATTCGTAGACGTGTAAAAATCTGTAAGCACTTTGTTGTGGAATGAAAGTACTAAAGTGGAATCAATGTTGGTTGGTTTTCCTTCCGGTTGCACACGAGGTTTTGCAATCTCTTCTTTCAAGATTACCTCGCTTTTTAGTTCTTCTTTTTTACAACTAATGAAGGTAAACAGCAACACGATCAGAAATGAAATATTCATCATTTATATCTTTAAAAATTACACTTTATTCTTCGATTCTTATTGATTGAGTTTCCTTTTTTCTATAAAAAAGAAAACCTTCCTTTTCTGAAGTTGAACCAAATTAGATTTGGTTTGTTGTTGCTGCACTCTTTTTCATGGGTGAATACATTTTCTTTTCTTCAAATATGGGAACTACTTCCAAGAGATTTTCAGAGTTATATCAGACAAAATGAACAGTTGTTGCTAAAATATGGCCGTCAAGACGACAACTTTCTAACAATTCTTCCATCCGAAGTGCAGGAAGTCGTACCGAAAATGCATCCAAAGCGATTATTTATTTGATGTTTTGCATTATTTTTTTAAAGATTTTTTTGTGTCCTATAAAGGTATAATATTTTCATATTAAATTCTTTATGATTTGAATCCTCTTTTTTAAAAAAGGTTCAGGCGGTAAGATTGAGAGTTTTTAAGAAAAAAACTTGCATTAAAGCAAACTTATTAATTATATTTGCACCGTTGTTAATGCGAAAGTAGCTCAGTTGGTAGAGCTCCAGCCTTCCAAGCTGGTTGTCGCGAGTTCGAGCCTCGTCTTTCGCTCTAAGTTTCAAATTTACTTTGAAATCTTATTTACTGTTATAATGCGAAAGTAGCTCAGTTGGTAGAGCTCCAGCCTTCCAAGCTGGTTGTCGCGAGTTCGAGCCTCGTCTTTCGCTCCAAAAACCTCAAACTTCTGTTTGAGGTTTTTTATTTTAAGGTTGTGCGAGTCCCGAAGTTTCGGGATATCCCGTGAACGAAGAGATACGGGAAGCCTCGTCTTTCGCTCTTCAAAGCCGAAACTTAATTGTTTCGGCTTTTTTTATTTAATCTTTACTCGTTTCAGAATCATTTTATAAAGTTCAAATCAGTTCCAGTTTCTAATTCTTCAGGAATTTGATTTTGTCGAAACAATCGCGCGGTCAAATTGCCTTTCAAAGTAATTGATTCTCCTTTTACGTCTAGCCAACTGCCTTCTCTCAATCCTAAAACCGGAACAGTATTAAATGCATGATATTCCTTAATTCGTGTTTCTCGTGTTTCGCCCATATGTTTGGAAGAAGTGTCAGGATCTAAATAATGCGGATTCAAATTGAAAGGAATTAATCCAAGGGTTTTAAAACTTGGCGGATAAACTATCGGCATGTCGTTTGTGGTTTGCATCGTAAGTCCGCAAATGTTGCTTCCTGCGCTTGTTCCTAAATACGGGGTTCCATTTTTCACAACTTCTGAAAGGATTTCCATAACATTATTCTTATATAATTGGGATACGAGAACAAAAGTATTTCCGCCTCCTGTGAAAATTCCTTCTGCATTTTTTACAGCTAATGCAGCATCTTCGAACTGATGAATTCCAATCACTTTCTTATTTATTTTGGCGAAAGCCAAGCTAACCATTGCAGTGTATTCCTGATGCGAAATCCCACCAGGTCTGGCGTAAGGAACAAAAAGAATCGTATTGCAGTTTTGAAAATGCAATTGCAATTCCGGTAATAAATACTCCAGATAATTCTCGTTTGCAAGTGTTGAAGTGCTTGCGATTAGTATGTTTTTCATTTTTGGTGCATAATTTGTGCTAAAGATATTAAATCAGTCTTTTTTATTTCAAATTTTTAATTAACATTTTTTTACCAAGTCTTTAGTACTTAATTTGGAATGCATTAAGATACTTTTACGAGGTGTCAATAATGGCTTTCAAAGAGATGATTAGAATTGTGTACTTATTTTTGGCTTTTGCTGCAACAAATGTTTGGTCACAAGAAGCGTCCCGAATGCAGTTGAACGGAAAAGTGACTGCTGATGTTTCGGTTTTAGAAGGTATTTATGTTATAAATAAAAAAACTGAAAAGTCTTCAATTACGGATCGTGACGGTAATTTTTCTATTCAAGCAGCTGTTGGAGACACATTACTATTTACAGCGACGCAGTTCAAAGAGACAGCATTGTTTTTGACGCAAGATCATTTTGCTCAGGGAATTCTTTATGTGAAACTTGCGCCAATCGTGAATCAACTGCGGGAAGTGATTGTTCGAAATGGGATTAACGCAACTTCTCTGGGGATTATTCCTAGAGGTCAGAAAATTTATACTCCGGCAGAACGCAAATTATATACAGCCAGTGATCTTAATGCTTCAGCAAATGCGGGTAGCATGATGGGAGGATCAGTTTCGGCGGATCCATTGTTAAATTGGATTTCGGGAAGAACTAAGATGTTGAAAAAAGAAGTGGAGATTGAAAAGAAAGAATCTTATTTACGACAGTTAGAGAATATGTTTACCGCGGATTATTTTGTAAGTAAATTGAAAATTCCTGCTGAATATGTCAAAGGATTTGAATATTACAGTATCGAAAATGAACGATTTGTGACGGTTCTGAAATCTAAAAATGTAACAATGACTACTTTTTTGATAGGAGAATTAGCTACGAAATATAAAGAAATAATTGCCGGTGAAAATTAAAAATACGCTACAGTTTATAATCCTTTTGTTGGTTCAAGTTGCCTTTGGGCAGACCAATAATACTAAGGAAATTCGAGGGAAAATAACCGCAGATTCTGTTGCAGTTGATCGCATTAATATTGTGAATATAACAACAGAAAAAGCAACGGTTTCTGATGCGAAAGGTTTTTTTACAATACCCGTAAAAGAAGGTGATGTTTTGGTATTTACAGCCGTTAATTTAGAAGGTCTTCGCCGGAAAATTACTAAAGAGGATTTGATAGAGGAAGTTCTAACGGTGATAATGCTCCCAAAAAGTATTATTTTGAATGAAGTTGTTGTAAATGAATCTTCTATTACTGCTGAGAGTTTACGAATTATTCCTTACGGTCAAAAGAATTACACACCTTCAGAAAGGAAATTATATACAGCAACTTCCGGTGGAGGAATTGACGGGCTTTTGAATACAATATCCGGTAGAAAAGCCATGTTGAAAAAGGAGATTATTATAGAAAAGAAAGAACAGCTTTTGGCTAGAATTGATGTGCTTTTTGAAGATAAATATTACACGGAAACATTAAGGATTCCATTGGACTATATCAAGGGATTTCAGTATTATTGTGTTGATGATGTTGCCTTTGCAAATGCGTTGCGAGCAAAGAATAAAACATTGATTATGTATTTAATCGTGAAACTTGCTGAGAATTATAATGAAATTATAGCCCTTGAAAATAAATAGCATTTTATGGGGAATGTTCTTTATAATATGCCAAATCTCTTTTGGACAAACTCTCGATGAAAAGCTGCTTCGTGGAAAAATCAAAGTCGATTCTGTTGGTATAAACGGAATAAATGTCTTAAATTTAAAAAACGGAACAAAAACACAAACAAATAGTGCTGGAGAATTTTTTATTTTGGCGAAAGCCAATGATGTATTGGTCTTCACTGCAGTCCATCTAAAAACCTACAGGAAAACGGTAAGTTCAAGTGATTTAGAAAGTGAGTTGCTGCTGATTAATCTGGAGCCAAAAACTACAGAACTCAAGGAAGTAATTATTCATGAAAGTCAAATTAATGCGCTTTCATTGGGGATTGTTACTAAAAATCCTTTGAAATATAGTCCGGCGGAAAGACGCTTGAAAACAGCTGGAGATTTTAAACCGATACACTTATTGAACTTGATAGGTGGATCAATGCCACTGGATCCGCTATTAAATAAGATTAATGGAAGTACAAAACGACTCAAGAAATTAGTCATTTTGGAGAAAAAAGAAAAATATGTCCAATTAATTTCTGAATGGTATGATGATGATTTTTTTACCACCAAATTAGGAATAGCACCTGACTATGTAAATGGTTTTAAGTATTATTTAGTGGAAAATGAAAATTTTTTACAAGTTTTAGAATCTAAAAATAATCAAAAGACCATTTTATTTATGGTAGCTTTGTCACAAGAATACAAAAATGCACTAAATCATGGAAATTGAGAGTAGTTTAAAAACAACAATGTTTAAAAAAAATAATGATGAAAACTAAAATAAAAATATTGTGCTTTCTTTTCTTTTGCCAACTTTCTTTTGGGCAAAATGAAACCCGAAAGTCACTCCACGGGCAATTTGTAAATGAAACCGTTTTGGTGGACAATGGCTATGTTTTTAATTTGAATTCAAAAACGAGAACTTTTATTAGCAATCAAGGTTTTTTTGATATTTTGGCCAAAGCCAAAGATACGTTGCTGGTTTCAAGTCCCTCTTTCAAGTCCAAAAAAATCGTACTTCAGGAAAAGGATTTTTTAAAAACGTTGTTTGTAATCAATTTAGAGGCGCAAACTACACTTTTGAAAGAAGTAATTGTAAAAGGTAAAATGGACATAAAGCCTGCTATCGGTAATTCTCAGTCAATCGTAGACACGCAATTTACAGATGATGCAAAATCTTCGCCTATAAATAGAACGATGCCTTCGGACGGAACCATAGAAAACGGAATGGATTTTGTTAGAATATTTAAAATGGTTTCCAAAGTATTTAAAAAAGATTCGGATGAAAAAGCAAGATTGAATGCGCAAGCAGATTTTTCTGATACCGTTTCTAAAGGGTTGGATCGCTATTTTTTCACCAATACCTTGAAATTGAAATCGGAAGAAATTAGTCTTTTTCTGGATTATTGCGAAAGTGATCCGAAATCAAAAAATCTTTTGAAAGAAGAAGACGAATTTTTACTTATTGATTTTTTAATCACCAAGAATGAAGAGTTTAAAAGAATTACTACTTTTGAAAAATGAAATCGCCATGATTCCAGAATACAAATAAGATTGAAGAATGGCGATACCATTTTCCCGTAAAAAACAAATAGAATCTTCGAATGAAAAAAACAATCTTAATTACTTTTTTTGGGTTACTATTTTTAACGCTAACATCTTTTAGTGTACATAAATTTTATGTGGCGTTGTATCAGGTGAATTACGCTCCCGAAAAGAAAATGCTTCAAATCACAGCCCGGATATTCGTAGATGATTTGAATACTGCAGTTGGAAAAAAGTACAGTAAAAAAATCAATTTAGGTTCCGAAAATGAAACTATTGAAGATGTGAATCTTCTGAAAAAATACTTCAGTGAAAAATTTTACCTACGGGTAAATGGTCAAACTAAACCCCTACATTTTTTAAGTAAAGAGATGGAAGGCGACGTACTTATCTGTTACTTCAATATGAGAGAAATCCCAAAAGTTAATTCTCTGGAAATCTTTAATTCAATTATAATTGAAGGCAATTCAGAACAACAAAATATCATGCATTTTAATGTTTCTGGAGTCAAAAACACATTGCTTTTTACAGAATCCACATCCAAGGGAATGTTAAAATATTAATTAATTTAGATACATCTACTTAAAATTATTATTTTCACGCATTGAAATAACCAGATTTCCACTCTATGAAAAAATTATCTTTATTATTGTTTTTTCCAGCATTGTTATTTGCACAGGAAAAAACAGCGCCGGTCACACCTAAACAAACCGGAAAGTACGACACGAATAAGTTTAGTCAAATGTATGATTTGTTAGCTACGCCTAACATGTTTCGTACGGCTTCAGGAGCTCCAGGCCCGGCTTACTACCAACAACAAGCGGATTACAAAATTAGTATTGAGCTTGACGACAAGAATTCCAGATTAAGTGGTTCAGAAACCATTACCTATTATAATAATTCCCCTGATACTTTAGAGTATTTATGGGTGCAGTTAGACCAAAATCAAGCTGCTAAAAACTCACAAACTCCTTTGGCGGAAAGCCAAAGAATGGAACAGGTTTTTCCAGCGGGAGGTTTTGCTAATAAATTTTTGAAACAAGAATTAGAGCGCGGATTCAATATTGAGTTTGTTAAAGATGCCAAAGGAAATTCATTGTCTTATACCATCAATCAAACCATGATGCGTATCAATTTGGCAACTCCAATGAAACCGGGAGAAAAATTTTCTTTTGCAATCAAATGGGCTTATAATATTAACAACTATAGAGCAGAAGGCGGTCGTTCAGGATATGAATTATTTGAAAAAGACGGAAATAAATTATATGTAATTGCTCAATTCTATCCTAGAATGGCGGTTTATAATGATGTTGAAGGATGGCAAAATATGCAGTTTTGGGGAACAGGAGAATTTACATTGCCTTTTGGGAACTTTGATGTAAATATCACCGTGCCTGCGGATCACGTTATGGAAGCAACAGGCGAGCTGATGAACAGAAGCGAAGTGTTTACTCCGGAGCAAGTGAAAAGATATGAATTAGCTTTGAAATCATACGACAATCCAGTTGTTATCGTGACGCAAGCGGAAGCAGAAGCAAATGAAAAAGGATTTTCTGATAAGAAGAAAACATGGAAATTCAGTGCTAAAAACGTTAGAGATTTTGGTATTGCTACTTCACGAAAATTCATTTATGATGCAATGGCAGTTAAATTAAGTGAGAAAACGGTAATGGCAATTTCGGTTTATCCTAAAGAAAGTAATCCTTTATGGGGAGAAACTTCGACAAGAACTGTAGCGCATACTTTAAAAAGTTATTCTGCACATACGTTTGATTATCCTTATCCAAAAGCAGTTTCAGTATCTGCGGAAGATCAGGGTATGGAATATCCAATGATTTGTTGGAACTACGGTCGTCCTGACGAAAAAGGAGTGACTAGTGAGCGTATTAAAAATGGTATGATTGGAGTAGTGGTGCATGAAGTAGGACACAATTTCTTTCCTATGATTGTAAACTCTGATGAGCGTCAGTGGTCGTGGATGGATGAAGGTTTGAATACTTTCATGCAATACATGGCTGAGCAGGAAATGGGAACAAACTTCCCTTCAAGTCGTGGTCCTGCAAGTAAAATTGTTCCTTACATGAGCGGTGATCAAAAATTCTTGGAACCTATTATGTCTAACTCTGAAACAATAGTTCAGTTTGGTGCAAACGCTTATGGTAAGCCGGCAACAGGTTTGAATATTCTTAGAGAAACGATCATGGGAAGAGAATTGTTTGACCATGCGTTTAAAGTATATGCGAACAGATGGAAATTCAAGCATCCTACTCCGGAAGACTTTTTTAGAACGATGGAAGATGCTTCGGCAGTAGATTTAGACTGGTTTTTTAGAGGATGGTTTTACTCCACTGATTTTGTAGATATCGGTGTGAAAGAAGTAAAACAATATTACGTTTCTGAAACTGTTACTAAAGAGCTAAAAGATGCAACCGTAAGAAGAGGGCGTTTTGGACAGGAAAAAGGACCTTTCGTATATTTAGTTCCTGGAACTAGCGAAGAATTATCTGCAAAAGAAAAGAAAGCATTAGCAATTGCGGATGTAAATTTATTATCGGATTATGTTAATAAAAATTTTACAGCAGATGAAAAAACAAAATTAAAATCTCCAAAATATTTTTACGAAGTAGAGTTCAATAAACCTGGAGGAATGTTAATGCCACTTATCGTTGAGTTAACTTACGAAGATGATTCGAAAGAGTCATTCAAATATCCAGCTCAAATTTGGAGAAAAAATAATGATACCGCTAAGAAAGTATATGGAACTGAAAAAGCAATCAAAAAAATCCAAGTGGATCCAAAATTAGAAACTGCCGATATTGATGTGACCAATAATACTTGGCCGAAAGAAGAAGTAAAATCTAAATTTGATTAAATAAAAATAAAATTTCTAAAAAAGACTCTGAAAAGAGTCTTTTTTTTATGAAAAAATTAAAAGTCAAAGATTCAAAATTTGATATCTTTGTAACAATCAAAAACAAAAAATATGTTTGGTATAGGTGGAGGCGAATTAATTTTTATCATGTTTATAGTGCTTATGCTTTTTGGTTCCGATAAAGTTCCTGAAATAGCCCGTACCATGGGTAAAGCAATGGCACAATTGAAAAATGCAACGAATGACATTAAAAGTGAAATTCAAAAAGGAGCTGAGGCAAATGGATTCGATGCGAAAACATTGACCGATTTTAGGGGGAATATTACCTCTGAAATCAATAAAGCAAAGGATAATTTGTTAGGCGATACATCTCAATTTACTGATATAACCGGCAACATTACTTCTGAAATTAATAAAGCCAAAGACAGATTGTTGGCAGATACAACCGCTCCTATTGAAACTACTAAAGAAGTAATAGAAGACATTACAGGTCCAATAAAACGTCAGGTGTAATGTTAGAAAAATTACTTTCTTTAGATACGGAATTGTTTGTGTTTTTAAATAGTTTGGGGTCAGAAAACTATGATGGTTTATGGTCATTCATTACTAAACAAAGCAACTGGATTCCTCTTTTTTTACTTTTGCTATATGTGATATTCAAAAAACTTGGAGCAAAACAAACGCTCTATTTACTGCTGTTTGTAGCGGTATTAGTGACGTTTACAGATCAAATGACCAATGTATTCAAAAACGGATTTCAACGCTTGCGACCGTGTAATAATCCTGAAATAAAATCCTTCATACGCATCGTTCAATTCAGGGGTTCTTTTAGCTTTTTCTCTGGTCACGCGTCGAATTCAATGGCTGTTGCAACATTATTATATTTTACTTTAAGACAGTATTTCAAATATTTTTGGCTCTTGTTTTTATGGCCATTTATCTTTGCGTATAGTAGAATTTATCTCGGATTGCATTATCCATTAGACATTTTATCAGGTTATTTATTTGGATTTACCTCGGGTTTTTTGATGTATAAAGTATACAAAATGGCCCAACAAAAGTATTTTCCGTTACGGATAAGGGACTAGGAGCCATTTCCTGCTCTACGCTGTATCTTTTTCTTATGATTCTTCCTTGGGTCAGAATAACAAGAAAAAGGATGCCGCTCCCATCAGGGCTAGGCAGTTGTCTTGAAAAGGAATAGTTGAATTTACAAGACTCTACTCACCGTCAAACCATCGCGAATAGGTAATAAAACAGTTTCTACCCTAGGATCATTTGTCAGCAATTGATTATATTCCAATAATATTTTTGTACTCAAATCTTTAGGATTCAGTGGTTCTAATACTTTACCGCTCCACAAAACATTGTCGGACAATATTATTCCGCCTTTACTCATCTTTGGAACAATCAATTCAAAGTAGTTGAGGTAATTTTCTTTGTCGGCATCTATAAAAACCAAATCAAATTTTATGTCCAGTGTTGGAATAATGGCAACTGCTTCTCCTAAATGTTGGAAAATTTGTTTTCCCCAAGGGGATTTGTCAAAATGCTTGCGCTGAAAATTAACTAATTCTTCTTTGATGTCAATCGTGTGCAATTGTCCGTTCTCCTGAATGCCTTCGCACAAACACAGCGCAGAATAGCCGGTATACGTTCCGATTTCTAGAATATTCACAGGTCGAATCAATTTTGACAACATACTCAAAACCCGACCTTGGAAATGTCCGCTCAACATTCGCGGCAACAAAATTTTCTGGTAGGTTTCCTTGTTTAAAGCCGCCAGTAATGCTGGTTCTTTTTCAGAATGTTGCTCGATATAATCTTCTAATTCTTGGGAAATGAAATGCATTATTTGAATTTTTTTCAATTGAGAGCAAAGTTATCAAATTATCAAATCAACAAATCAACAAATTGTCATTAAATTTGCACCATGGAAATCGATAAAAAAGACATACGCGCCTTATCAAAAGAACAATTGCGTGATTTTTTCGTTGCTAATGACGATAAAGCCTTTCGTGGAAATCAAGTTTATGAATGGTTGTGGAGTAAAGGCGCACATAGTTTTGAGGATATGACCAATGTTTCTAAGGGAACACGAAATATGCTGGAAACGCACTTTGTTATCAATCATATCAAAGTGGATACGATGCAGCGCAGTGAGGACGGAACTGTGAAAAATGCGGTTCGTTTGCATGATGGTTTGGTGGTCGAGTCGGTTTTGATTCCTACAAATACAAGAACAACAGCTTGTGTTTCGAGTCAAGTAGGCTGTAGTTTGGATTGCAACTTTTGCGCTACAGCGCGATTAAAAAGAATGCGTAATCTAGAACCGGCTGAAATCTATGATCAGGTAATTGCCATTGATAAAGAAAGCCGTTTGTATTACAATCATCCGTTATCGAATATTGTTTTCATGGGAATGGGCGAACCGCTTATGAACTATAATAATGTGTTGAAAGCAATCGAAATGATTACTTCTCCGGAAGGTTTAGGAATGTCGCCTAAACGTATTATGGTTTCTACTTCGGGAGTTCCTAAAATGATTAAGAAATTAGCTGATGATGACGTGAAATTTAAACTTGCCGTTTCACTACACTCGGCAATTGATGAAATTCGATCTCGAATTATGCCGTTTAGTGCTAATTTTCCTTTGTCAGATTTACGTGAATCATTAGAATATTGGTACCGAAAAACCAAAAGTAAAATCTCCTACGAGTATGTCGTTTGGAAAGATATCAACGACAATAAAGCTTCCATAGATGCTTTGGTGAAGTTTTGCAAATACGTTCCCTGTAAAGTAAATCTTATCGAATACAATCCAATTGATGACGGGGAATTTCAACAAGCTTCGGAAGAATCTATAGATGCATACATAAAAGCACTTGAAGCAAGTGGAATTGTGGTGAAAGTTCGTCGTAGCCGCGGAAAAGATATTGACGCCGCTTGTGGACAACTTGCCAATAAAGAAGCCTAGGAATTTTCTTTTCGAAAAATATTCAAAAGAATGACCGCAGTTGTAAGATTGCAGGCTAAAATTGTATCTTTGAATTCTAATGAATATTACTTCACAAATAAAACAGCCCATTTTTGATGAAATGGAACTTTTTGAAAAAAAGTTCTATGAATCGATGAATTCGCAAGTGGCTTTGTTGAACAGAATAACATATTATATTGTCAACAGAAAGGGCAAGCAAATGCGTCCAATGTTTGTTTTTCTGACTGCCAAAATGGTTTCAGCCGGAATAGTAAATGAACGAACGTATCGTGGTGCGTGTGTTATCGAATTGATTCATACTGCGACTTTGGTTCATGATGATGTGGTAGATGATAGTAATCGCAGAAGAGGTTTTTTCTCGCTGAATGCACTTTGGAAAAATAAAATTGCGGTACTTGTGGGTGATTATTTATTGTCCAAAGGATTGTTACTTTCTATAGATAATGGAGATTTTGACTTACTCCGAATTATTTCTGTCGCGGTTCGCGAAATGAGTGAAGGCGAATTACTTCAAATAGAGAAAGCCCGTAGACTCGATATCACAGAAGATATTTACTATGAAATCATTCGAAAAAAGACAGCGACACTTATTGCTGCTTGTTGTGCTCTTGGCGCAAAATCCGTTATTGAAGATGAAGTTCAGGTAGAAAACATGCGGAAATTTGGAGAGCTCATTGGAATGGCTTTCCAAATAAAAGATGATTTATTCGATTATACCGATGAAGCTATTGGGAAACCAACTGGAATTGACATAAAAGAACAGAAAATGACTTTGCCTCTTATTCACGTTTTGAATACCTGTACTTCAAAAGAGAAAACATGGCTTATCAATTCCATAAAAAACCATAATAAAGATAAAAAACGTGTCAAAGAAGTTATTGCTTTTGTAAAAAACAATAACGGTTTGCTTTATGCAGAACAAAAAATGGTAGAATTTCAACAAGAAGCCCTTTTGCTTTTAGATAATTATTCGGATTCTGAGTTTAAAGATGCGCTAATTTTGATGGTAAATTACGTGATTGAAAGAAAAAAATAATTTTTTTTAAAATATTTTTCTCTCGTTAACTATTGATTTTATTGACTTTTTTGGTTTTTAATTTGTAAAATCAAATTTTTTATATTTAGGATGCAACCTTTTTGCATCGTCAATCGTCTATACTTATAGAAACACTTTATAAAAATTTTGAAAGTAATCAACTTACATCAGGAGGAAAATGAATTAATTCAGTTAGCTGTCGAAAATAATCGGCAAGCACAACAGCAGATTTATACTAATTTTTCTCCAAAAATGTTAAGCGTTTGCCGCCAATATATAAAAGACATTCATCAGGCCGAAGATATTATGATTACCGCTTTTATGAAAGTGTTTACTAATCTGAAAAATTTTCAACACAAAGGAAGTTTCGAAGGTTGGATAAGAAGGATCATGGTCAATGAATGTATTTCTTTTATCCGAGTTGAAAAAAAGCTAAAATATATTGAAGATGAAACCTGTTTTGAAGAAAGTTTCAATAATACTGAAAGCCAATTCGCAATAGCCGACATTCAATTCTTGATAGACAGTTTGCCAGATGGGTACAAAATGGTTTTCAATTTATATGCTATCGAAGGATTCAAGCATCATGAAATTGCTGATATGTTAGGGATTAAGGAAGGAACATCAAAATCGCAATTGTCACATGCCAGGAAAATGCTGCAAGCACAGATTAATACCTTAAAAAATTACGAGTATGGAACCGAATAAATTAGATCTTGAAATAAAACAGAAGTTAGAGCATAGAATGATTCAGCCTTCTGCACAAGCTTGGGATCGATTGGAAGCTATGTTAGATTCAGCTGAAAAAACAAAAAGCAAACGCAATATTAATTGGATTTATATTGCTGCGAGTTTTGTAGGTTTTCTACTTGTATGCACTGTTTTTTTTAATGGATATGAAATTGTAAAAGTAGATCCGATAGCTCCAATTGTTTTAGAAGAGAAACCAGATGAGAATAATTTAGAAAAGCCAGAAATACTGCATAAAGACGTTGTACCTAGCCAGATTCAAAAAACAATAACTAGGGAATATAGAGTTATCGCTGAAAATAATAAAGTAAATAAGCAGTCAAAACAACATAATAACAAAGAGGAGGAAGCTTTAATCATCAATCAATCAAAAGAGAATGAGACTGTATTTAATCCTTCTGAAAATAAGAATTACCAATCAACCAGTACTAATAGATACGTTTCAGCAGAAAAATTATTAGCTGAAGTTAGTAACACTAAATTTGAACCTAAAACTACTGATATATCAATTGAAAAAACTAGAAAAGCTATTTCTGTAAATCCAAATAGTTTATTATCTAGTGCTGAAACAGAACTAAATCAATCATTTCGAGAATCGGCATTGGATAAATTCAACAAGAATTTTAATGCTATAAAAACAGTTTTAGTCAATAGAAATTACGAAGAATAAATCAAAATCAATCATCAATCAAAAAACGAAAATCATGCAAAAAATTATTTTATTTACAGTAATTATGTTCCTTTCTGTACTGTGTAAGGTAAACGCTCAAGGAGTAGCTGCCATAAAAAACAGTTCTGAATGGCATTATAGAGGTTCAAAGCCAGGTAATTATGAAATGGGATCAGTTGCAGGCGCTGAAAAAAACAATCAAACGGTTTACAAAATTAAATCAATTCAAAGCAAAACGAATGGTTTTGGTACTATGATGAAAACCATACAGCCGGATGAATTTTTAGGAAAAACAGTCAAAATGTCTGCTTATGTAAAAAGTGAAAATGTAAAATCATGGGCAGGGTTGTGGATGCGAGTAGATTATTATACTGCAGCTGTGTTAGCTTTTGATAATATGCAAAGAAGACCCATCAAAGGAACTAAGGATTGGACTAAATATGAGGTAGTTTTATATGTTCCAACTGAGGCAACAGATATTTCGTATGGCGTTTTATTAAATGAAACAGGACAAATTTGGTTTAAGGATTTAACAATAGAAATAGTTGACGAGTCTCTTGAAGAAACCGGACAAAATAAAGGTAGAGACCATAAAGTAATTTCCTTTGAAACCAAAGCCAAAGCTATTAGTAACGAAATTAAAGCAATTACAGATAATGAAAAAAATGCCCTAAAAGCAGCTGTAGAATTAATTGACAAGGACTTAGAAAAAGGTGTTGTCACTAAGGAGCAAGCAAATGAGCTTAAAATGCAAAAAGCAAAAGTTCATGCTGCAACCATTGAGGCAAAAGTGAGTGTTGAACAAGCAAAGTTAAATCAATTGGTACAAGATAAAGTTGATGGAAAAGTGGCTGATGAAAAGGAACATAGAAGCGGAGGCCGAACTATTATTCTAGGGAATAATCCAAATCCAATTGGTTCTCAAACCGAAATTAATATCACTTCCATGAAAGTTTATAATGGTCAGGAAGATAAGGAAGAGCGCCAATCCAAAAGAACTACTTCACAATTGGTATTAGCTACTGGATTGAATAATGTAGTGACTGACGGCTCTGTACAAAAATCTGATTTTAGATATTTGGGTTCTCATTTTTATGAATGGGGAGTAACTTATAATACCAGAATTTTCAAAAATGATAATTTATTGCATGCTAAGTACGGACTTTCAGTAATCTACAATAATTTGCGAGCTACAGATAATAGGTTTTTTGCAGTAAATGGAAATCAAACAAATCTAGAAGTGAATGCAGTGGCGCAAGATGATTCCCGTTTCAAGAATGTAAATTTGGTATTTCCTATGCATTTAGAATTTGACTTCACAAAATCTAAAGAAAGAGATGGTAAAACCTATTTTAAAACACATGACAGTTTTCGTCTTGGATTAGGAGGGTACGTTGGTACAAATCTAAAATCGAAGCAATATATCAATTATGATATTGATGGGTACAAGTCTAGACAGATTACTAAAGGGGATTTTAATGTTGATAGTTTTATATACGGATTGAGCACGTACATAGGATATAAATCTACTAGTTTGTACTTGAAGTATGATTTGAATCCTTTATTTAAAGATAATGCAGTGAAACAAAACAATGTTTCGTTAGGACTGCGTTTTGATTTCAATTAGAAATTGTTTTAGTTAGTTTTATACTTTGAGAAGCACTTCGAAAGAAGTGCTTTTTTTGTTTTTAGATATTGAATTATGAACTTTGATTTGCGTATTTTTGCACACTTTTCAACTATTAAATATTTTATCCAACTTGATTTCAAAAGCCACTATTGATACTGTTTTCGAAACCGCCCGAGTAGAGGAGGTTATTGGTGATTTTGTCCAATTAAAACGTGCCGGAAGTAACTGGAAAGGATTAAGTCCTTTTTCTGAAGAGCGTTCTCCATCGTTTATGGTTTCGCCTGCTAAAGGGATTTGGAAAGATTTTAGTTCTGGAAAAGGTGGAAATTCTGTTGCTTTCTTAATGGAACATTCTCATTTTACGTATCCGGAAGCTATTCGATACTTAGCTAAGAAATACAATATCGAAATTGAAGAAACGGAGCAAACAGATCAAGAAAAAGCCATAACCGATGTTCGGGAAAGTATGTATTTGGTTTCTGAATTTGCAAAAAGCTATTTCCACAATACACTTTTAAACTCTGAAGAAGGAAAAGCAATTGGGTATTCTTATTTTAAAGAAAGAGGATTTACGAATGAGACTATCAAGAAATTTAGTTTAGGATATTCGCCTGAAGCTTGGGATGCTTTTACTAAAGAAGCCTTAGGAAAGGGATATAAATTAGAGTTTCTAGAAAGTACAGGACTCACAATTCCCCGTGATGACAGACCATTCGACAGGTTCAAAGGTCGTGTGATGTTTCCTATAGAAAGCATGTCTGGCCGAGTGCTGGGTTTTGGAGGGCGTATTCTTACCAATGATAAAAAAGCAGCTAAATACCTGAATTCACCTGAAAGTGAAATTTACCATAAAAGCAAAGTGTTATATGGTATTTTTCAGGCTAAACAATCAATCGCGAAATTAAATAATTGCTATTTAGTTGAAGGTTATACGGATGTAATTCAGTTTAGTCAATCCGGTATTGAAAATGTTGTTTCTTCCTCAGGAACTGCTTTGACACCAGATCAAATACGATTAGTTAATAGATTAACAAAGAATATTACCGTTCTTTTTGATGGAGATGCGGCGGGACTGCGCGCTTCCATTAGAGGAATCGATTTGATTCTTGAAGAAGGAATGAATGTAAAAGTATGCACTTTTCCTGATGGGGAAGACCCGGATAGTTTTGCTAAAAAAACATCGCATGATGATTTAGTCTCATATCTGGAAGATAACGCTAAAGATTTTATTCAGTTCAAAGCCTCGCTTCTGATGAATGAAGCAAAGAATGACCCAATCAAAAAAGCCGATTTGATTCGGGATATGGTGGTCAGTATTTCAAAAATTCCAGACAGGATTCAGCGCGAAATTTACATTCAGGAATGTTCCCGAATTATGGATATTTCTGAGCAGGTTTTGCAAAGTACGTTAGCGCAATTAGTTCAGAAAGATGTTTCTGAAGTTGGTAAAAAGCAAAAACAGGAACAACAGGCTTTCGAAGTTGTAAAAAATGAAAATCCACTAGACGCTCAAAAAGTAGATGTTTTATATCGTTTGGAACGTAAGATCATTGAGATTCTTTTGCTGTACGGAAATAAAGAGGAAGAGTTCGAAGATACATTTTTGAGAACAAACGAGGAAGGGGAAATTGAAACGGTAACCGAGAAGAAAGAATATAAAGTATTCCAACGAATCTATCTGAGTTTACAAGAAGATGAAGTTGAATTAGCAAATCCTTTGTTTCGGGATATATTCAATGATTTAATTGACTATTTCCATCATAACGAAAATTTCAGTTTAGAGCAGTATTTAATGCATTTACAGGTTGACTTTGCGCAAGAGGTGACGGATATTTTGATGGAGGACGAACGCGTTGTTTTGCACGACTGGGTTGGACAGAATATTTTTCCCAAATCAAAAAATGATACAATAGTCCAAGAAGTATCGGAGACTATTTTGACTTTGCGTTGGTACTTAGTGGGTAGAATAATTGAAGAATTAAAAAGCTCTCTATCATCTGAACCGAATTCAGACAATACAGAGCCTTTATCTTTGGTAATGGATTACAATATATTAATCCATTCTTTTTCTAAAAAATTAGGAAGAGTAATGTCTAGATATTACTAAACAATCTCAAGTTTTTTAGCTTTGTCTACTAAATCTACCAGATTCGTAACGTTCAGTTTGGTAAGTAATCGCAATTTGTAGGTACTAATCGTTTTTTCGTTGAGGTTTAAAATTTCTGCAATTTCATGATTCTTTTTTCCTCCACTTAAATAACGTAAAACTTCTACCTCACGGTTAGAAAGCTTGCGGTATAAACGTTCGCTTTTACTTTGTTTAGCAATCAAGGCTAAGTTTTTCTTCACGGTTTCATTCATGATTATCTTGCCTTGGGAGACTTTGATAATCGAAATACCTAAAGTTTCTAACTTTTCTGATTTATGCACAAAGCCAGATACACCGGCTTTTATGGCATTTGGCGCATAAATCTGTTCTGAAAGCCCACTAAATATAATAATTTTTGTTTTTGGAAAGTTTTTCAAGACCGCTTTGACCTCAAAAATACTGGAAAGACCTTCCAGCTCCAAATCTAATACTAATACATCAATGTCTTTAGTTTGAAGAATATCCCTTACCATCAAGAAATTGCCGACATTGGCAACTATTGAGATGTCTGCATTATCTTTAAAGTAAGATTTTACTCCAAAATGCACAACAGGATAATTATCGGCTATACATACTTTAATCATAATTTTAAATTTTTAGAATTGTTTGTAATTGGAAATGTAAAATTAATAAATAAATTCTGTAATTAATTGTAAATCAATATAAAATATTACTTCTTTATCATTTTGTGATAAAACATACTGGAATTGCTAGCATTTTATGTTGATTAATAGTGTTTAATCGCTTATAAATCTCGAAAACAATTTTTTCTCGTCCTAAAAAGTCTTCAGCTGACTTTCCCGCCTCATTTTCAAGCATCGCCCATTCTAATTCATCATAACTGGCTCCTAATTGATCTTCATCAGTTCTGTCGTCACCAAATAATCCATCTGTTGGGGAAGCTTTTAAAATAGACTCCGGAATTTTCAAATAACTGCCTAATAGATAGACTTCTGATTTCATCAAATCAGCAATTGGACTTAAATCTACTCCGCCATCACCGTATTTTGTATAAAAACCTACTCCAAAATCTTCTACTTTATTACCTGTTCCCGCAACTAATAAACCATGGATTCCTGCAAAGTAATAGAGCGTGGTCATTCTTAATCGTGCTCTTGTATTTGCAAGCGCCAGGTGAACTTTTGCTGTATCTGAATCATCGGGAACTGCTTTTTTAAACGTTTCAAAAACGCCAGTCAAATCAGCTTCAGTGCTGGAAACATTAGGAAATCTTTGTTTTAATTGTTCAATATGTTCGCGTCCTCTGGTTACATGGCTTGGAGCTTGATGAATAGGCATTTCAACACATAAAACCTTTAATCCTGTTTGTGCACATAATGTTGAGGTAACTGCCGAATCTACTCCGCCGGAAATACCTATTACAAATCCATTTACTTTTGCATTTTCAGCATATGTTTTTAACCAGTTTACAATTTGAGTATTTACTTTTTCAACTTGGATTGCACTTTTTTTAGTCATAATAGTTTACGTTTTAAAAAGCAGGAATGTATATTTGCAAAATCATTTCATCATGCATTCGTTTCCCAGGATTCTTTGGAAACAAATTTAATTAATATATATGAAAAAATATCTGTTTCTTGTAGTCTTTTGTCTCGTTATTTTTTCTTGTGATAAGAAAACTAAAGTTGAAAGTGCCGTTACAGCGATTCCTTTGGAATTAAAAGTGGAGCGATTTGATAAAATATTTTTTGAAACGCCTCCAAAGGATTTGGAAAAAGTAAAAAAGGAATTCCCATTTTTTTTTCCTGCAGGAAACGATAATAGCGTTTGGTTAAATAAAATGCAAGATCCGATGTGGAGAGAATTATACACGGAAGTTCAAAAAAAATATGCTGATTTTGAACCTGTCAAATTAGAATTGGAGACACTTTTTAAACATATTAAATATTATTTTCCGCAAACAAAAACGCCAAAAGTAATTACCATAATCTCTGAAATGGATTACAATAATAAAGCTATTTATGCGGATAGTTTAGTAATTGTTTCGTTGGAACTTTATTTAGGAAAAGGGCACAAGTTTTATCAGTTTCCCAATTATTTAAAGCAAAATTTTGAACAAAGACAAATTGCTCCCGATGTGGTTTCGAGTTTTTCCGCTCGTAAAATCCCTCCTGTTTTAAAGAAAGATTTACTGAGTCAAATGATTTATTACGGAAAGCAATTGTACTTAAAGGACCTACTTTTGCCTGAATATACTGACGCCGAAAAAATGGGATATACACCGGAACAAATAGTATGGTGTCAGGAAAATGAAAGTTATATGTGGCGTTATTTTATTGAAAAAGAAATGCTCTACAGTAATGACCAAAAGTTAATTCCGCGATTTATAAATCCGGCTCCATTTTCTAAATTTTATTTGGAAATTGATAATGAATCCCCGGGGCAAGTTGGAGCCTGGATTGGATGGCAAATGGTTCGCTCCTACATGAAAAATAATGAAGTACCTATAGCTGATTTGCTGAAAACAAGTGCAAAAGAAATATTTGTGAAATCAAAATACAAACCCAAAAAGTAATGTCAAATAAAAATACATCAGAAATTAAATTTCTAATTGAGTTAGATGAAAACCGTGTTCCGGAAAAATTAATGTGGTCTGCTAAAGACGGTGGAGTAGAACAGGAAGAGGCAAAAGCAATTATGTTGTCTATCTGGGACAGCAAAGCCAAAGAAAGTATGCGAATTGATTTATGGACGAAAGATATGCCGGTGGATGAAATGAAAATTTTCTTTCACCAAACTTTGGTGGCTATGTCAGAAACATTCAAACGTGCTACTGATGACGAAAAAATGGCTGATACCATGAAAGATTTCTGTGATTATTTTGCGGAGAAATTAGAATTAACAAAATAAATTAGATTTTGTTCTAAAAAAAATCCCAAAAACTTAAATTTTTAAGTTTTGGGATTTTTATATTTTAATAATGAAGTTTTAAAACTGGCTGTTATTCTTAAAAACTTCTTGATTTACTTCATCTATATAAGAAAGTAATTCTTCTTTCCCGGTTGATTCTGTTGCTGAGGTTACAAAATAATGAGGCATTTCGGCCCAATTGTTAGCAAACATTTTCTTTTTGTACGCTGCAATATGCGAATCGATTTTTACTTTACTTATCTTATCTGCTTTAGTGAAAACGATACAAAAAGGAATTTCACTTTCGCCCATGTAGGACATGAATTCGATATCTATGGTTTGTGCTTCATGACGAATGTCAATCAAAACAAATGCACAAACTAATTGTTCTCTGGTTTCGAAATAATCAGTAATAAATTCCTGAAAAATAGATTTTGTTTTTTTGGAAACTTTGGCATATCCATATCCAGGTAAATCCACTAAGAACCAATTGTTATTAATCAGAAAATGATTTATCAATTGTGTTTTTCCTGGTCTTCCGGAAGTTTTAGCTAACTTTTTATGATTGGTCAGCATGTTTATCAAGGAAGATTTCCCAACATTTGATCTGCCTATAAAAGCATATTCCGGCAAAAAGTCTTTTGGACATTTGCTTACATCAGAGTTGCTTATAACAAATTCGGCGGTGTTAATTTTCATTTTCTCGAGGTATAAAATTCTACTTTTAGGATTAATGTACTGCTAAATGAGTTTGTGTTAACCACTCTTCTAACAAACGGTTAAACTCATCTGGATGTTCCATCATCGCGGCATGGCCACATTTGTCAATCCAGTATAATGTAGAATTAGGTAATAATTTATGGAATTCTTCTGCTACATCTGGAGGAGTAACTTTGTCATTTTTTCCCCAAATGATGCACGTTTGAACATGCATTTTTGGCAAATCTTTTGCCATGTTATGACGAATCGCACTTTTCGCAATTGTCAGTGTTTTTATCAATTTTATTCGGTCATTTACGGATTCGTATACTTCATCAATAAGTTCTTTAGTGGCGACTTTCGGGTCATAAAATACATCTTCGGCTTTTTTCTTGATGTACTCATAATCACCTCTTTTAGGGTAACTGTCACCCATGGCACTTTCATAAAGTCCTGAGCTTCCTGTGATAACTAGGCCTGCAACTTTTTCAGGATACATTTTAGTGTGGTATAAAGCAATGTGTCCGCCTAATGAATTTCCTAAAAGTATAACGCGTTCTAAACCTTTGAATGTGATAAAATCCTTAACATATTTTGCAAAACTTTTTACATTCGTTTTCAAAATATTCTGAGTATATATAGGTAAGTCTGGAATGATTATTTTATATCCTCTTGTAGAAAAGTAACTAGCAACAGCGTCAAAGTTGCTAAGTCCTCCCATAAGTCCGTGCAAGATGACAATTGGAGTTCCTTCGCCAGCCTCATAATAGCTGTATCTACCTTCTTTTTTATAGTGTTTTTCCATTTTTTTTGAATCCGGATTTCAATTTTGACAAATATAGGATTTAATATATAAAAATGAATTTTTACAACAATTTTTAATTGTAAAATTATCCGCATTGCTTAAAGAATAGCGTAGTTTTTTTTAAAAATAAAGGCACTTTTTCTGGTTTTTTCACTTTTATTCTTACTATTTAATATTCACTTTTCCTTGTGTTTCAAACCCTTTTTTTTATAACATTATGTTTCTTACAAATAAAACAAAATACCGCTAATGTTCTGACTGTGCATAAATTAAGGGTTTTTGTCTAAAAGTGGTTAAACTTATTAACAAAGTGGTATATAGTGGTAAATTGTGGTAATATTTTTTATATTTTTGCTCTACATCATTTAATATTTTTTTCTTGGATACAATTGTCGGAACATATGAGTGTAAAGTCGATGCTAAAGGAAGGCTGCTTATGCCAGCGCCCTTAAAAAAGCAGTTGGCAGCTTCACTTCAAGACGGATTCGTTTTGAAGCGTTCCGTTTTTCAGCCTTGTCTGGAATTATATCCGATGAAAGAATGGGACTTGATGATGCAAAAAATCAATAAACTAAATCGATTTGTAAAGAAAAACAATGACTTTATCCGCCGCTTTACTGCTGGTGTCAAAGTAGTTGAAATTGATGCTTTAGGACGATTATTAGTTCCGAAAGATTTAGTGGTTTTCGCTAGTATTTCAAAAGAAGTGGTGTTCTCCTCAGCGGTGAATATTGTTGAGATTTGGGACAAAGATTTATACGAAAAATCAATAAGCGGCGAAGACATGGATTTTGCAGATTTAGCCGAAGAAGTAATGGGGAATTTAAATGACGACGACAATGGAATATCATAATCCGGTTTTGCTTCACGCATCAGTAGATGGTTTAAATATTAAGCCTGACGGCATTTATGTAGATGTAACTTTTGGTGGAGGCGGTCATTCAAAAGAAATTTTGAAAAGACTTGGTCCTGATGGAAAGTTGTTTGCTTTTGATCAAGATGAAGATGCTTTAGCGAATGCTTTGCCAGACGAAAGATTTACGCTGATAAACGAGAATTTCAGATTCATAAAACGTTTTTTACGTTTTTACGGAGTGAAAAGTGTGGATGGAATTTTAGCTGATTTAGGTGTGTCTTCGCATCAATTTGATGTTCCGGAAAGAGGTTTTTCTACTCGTTTTGATGCTGGTTTGGACATGCGAATGAGTCAAAAAAATGATTTGAATGCGTACCGAGTTGTTAATGAATACGACGAGGCGAATTTGAAAAGAGTGTTTTTGGATTATGGAGAATTGAAAAATGCACCAGTTTTAGCAAGAACAATTATCGAAGCAAGAGAGCTAAAGCCAATCAAAACGACAGATGAACTAAAAGAAGTTTTGGCAAGATTCCTACCGGAAAGGGTCAGAAATAAAATACTGGCACAAATCTATCAGGCCATTCGAATTGAAGTAAATCAAGAAATGGATGTTTTGAAAGAGTTCTTGGAGCAATCCTTAGAAATTTTGAATACTGGAGGAAGATTAAGTGTGATATCCTACCATTCACTAGAAGATAGATTAGTAAAAAGGTTTGTGAAAAATGGTATGTTCGAAGGCGAACCAGAACGTGATTTTTTTGGGAATTTTTCGGTTCCATTCAAAACCGTTGGAAAATTGATTGTTCCGGACGCTGCCGAAATAAAGGAAAATAATAGAGCCAGAAGTGCCAAATTAAGGATAGCTGAGAAAAGATAAGTAGTCATAAAAATGAAAAACGGAGTTTACAGCCTATTAAAAGCAAGATTTCTTATTAATGATGATGCTGTGAAAAACTGGCGTTTCATCGTTTTTATAATTCTTTTGGCTATTATCATGATTGCAAATACACAGCGATTTGAACAGAAAGTATTCATGATAGCTGAACTAACAAATAAAGTGAAGGAGTTGCGTTCTGAGTTTGTAGACAGACGTTCTGAGTTGATGAAATTGAAAATGGAGTCTACGGTTTCTGAAAAAATGATTGAGAAAGAAATTTTTCCGTCAACAGTTCCTCCAATTAAAATTAAAGTTAAAAAAGAAAAAGAGAAAAACTTTTTAGAAAAAATATGGCAGTAGAAGATAAATACATATCCTACAGAATTTATCTGGTAGCTTTTGTCATTTTTTTGATGGCCATTGCAATTGCTGTAAAATTGACAAATATTCAGTGGGTTGAAGGTGATTATTATAGGAAGTTAGCTAAAGAGAGAACAGTTAGAAATTTTGTAATTCCTGCTAATAAAGGGAATATTTATTCTGCTGACGGAAGTCTTTTGGCTACATCAATTCCGAACTATGAAATACGTTTTGATGCTTTAGCGCCAAAAGTTGAATCTTTCGAAAAAAACGTGAAGTCATTGTCAGATTCATTAGCGACAGTTTTAGGCAAGCCTGCAAGCTTTTTCGAAAATGAACTTCGGAAAGCCAGAGCAAACAAAAACAGATATTATTTGATAGCCCGAAATTTGAGTTACACACAATATTTTAAAATAAAAGGATTTCCATTATTTAATCTGGGTGCTTATAAAGGGGGAATTATAATTGAACAAGAAACCGTAAGAGAACATCCGATAGGGAAAATTGCGGAACGTACCGTTGGTTACGAGCGAACTTCTAATGGAGAATCATTGGATGGAAAAGGAATCGAGTGGGCTTTCAGGAAATATCTAAATGGGAAAGACGGTAAAATTTTAAAACAAAAAATTGCAAAAGGACAGTGGAAACCGATAAGGGATATTAATGAAGTAGATCCTCAGGATGGGTATGATGTAATATCCACAATTGATGTTTATGTTCAGGATATAGCGCATCACGCATTGCTAAAACAGTTGGAATTGTATCAGGCGGATCATGGTTGTGTGGTGGTTATGGAAACAAAAACGGGTCATGTAAAAGCAATTTCAAATCTAGGAAGAGCGAATGACGGAACCTATTATGAGACCACAAATTATGCAGTAGCTGAATCGCACGAGCCAGGTTCGACTTATAAATTAGCTGATTTGATGGCGCTTTTTGAAGATAAAAAAGCGGATACCAGTACTGTTTATGACAGTAAAGGTGGAGTAGTAGTATATTCAGGAAAAAAAGTACGCGATTCTCATGAAGGTGGCTATGGGAAAATTTCATTAGGAAGGGGTTTTGAACTTTCGTCTAATACAGTTCTGGTGCAGGCAGTTTATAATGCGTATAAAGATGAGCCTTCAAGATTTGTGAATCATCTTAATAATTTTGGATTAAATAAAACTTTGGGACTTTCCATCAAAGGGGAAGGAATACCATATATTCCGCAACCAAGTGATAAAAACTGGTCGAATATTTCATTGCCTTGGATGGCTTTTGGATATGGAGTTCATATTACACCATTGCAAACATTAGCTTTTTATAATGCGGTTGCAAATGATGGTGAAATGGTAAAGCCTCAGTTTGTTTCTGAAATTAAAGAATGGAACAGGACCATCAAAAAATATGAAAAAGAAGTTTTGAATCCAAGAATTTGCTCACCACAAACTATTTCGAAATTAAGAGCAGTTCTGGCAAATGTTGTAAAAAAAGGAACGGCCTCTAAATTATATTCTAAGGATTTTTCGATGGCAGGAAAAACAGGAACAGCGGCGGTGAATTACGGAAAAGCTGGAGGAGTTGGGAAATATTATGCTTCGTCTTTTGTGGGTTACTTCCCAGCGGATGAACCTAAATATTCATGTATAGTTGTTGTACACAAACCAAGTACAGCACTGAATAATTATTATGGTGCGGATGTGGCAGGTCCAGTTTTTAAAAGAATTGCACAAAAGATTTTTACCGATGCGCCCTCAACAAATGAGATTAAAAATTTGGACAGGAAAATTCCGAAACAAGAAAATAATTATGATTCCTATTTTGTTAAATCACAAAAGAAACAGCAAATAATTCCAAATTTAAAGGGGATGTCAGGGATGGATGCCGTTGCTTTATTAGGGAATTTGGGTATGAAAGTGAAGGTAATAGGAGTTGGAAAAGTTAAAAAACAATCTCTAGAAGCAGGGCAGAATTTAGTAAAAAACACAACTATACTATTGGAATTATCATGAGTATACTAAAAGACATATTGTACAAAGTAGCTATCGAAGCGGTAAAAGGTTCGACGGATATTACTATCAGCAAAATTGATTTCGATTCTAGAAAAATCGAGGCCAATGATGTTTTTGTAGCGATTCGTGGTTCCATTTCTGATGGTCATGATTTTATAGAAAAAGCAATTCTGCAAGGTGCGGTGGCAGTTATATGCGATACATTTCCAGAAAATATCGGTAAAGGAATTACCTATGTTCAGGTAAAAGATACTAATTCGGCCCTAGCATTTATGGCTGCGAATTATTTTGGTGATCCTTCTCAGAGCTTGAAATTAGTTGGGATTACAGGTACAAATGGTAAAACTACCATAGCTTCTTTATTGTATCAATTATTTAAAAAAGCAGGTTTTAAAGTTGGATTGCTTTCTACCGTTAAAATAATGGTTGACGAAGTAGAATATAAAGCGACTCACACAACTCCGGATTCAATTACGATAAATCATTTTCTAAAAGAGATGGTCGAAAATGAGGTCGAATACTGTTTTATGGAGGTGAGTTCGCATGGAATTCATCAAAAAAGAACGGAAGCCTTGCATTTTGTAGGTGGAATTTTTACCAATTTGTCTCATGACCATCTGGATTATCATCCAACTTTTGCAGAATACAGAGATGTAAAAAAATCGTTTTTCGATAATTTGCCAAAAACGGCATTTGCATTATCCAATATTGATGATAAAAATGGGCAAGTGATGTTGCAGAATACTGTGGCAAAAAAATTGACTTATGCCTTAAAATCGTATGCCGATTATAAAGCACAAATCCTGGAAAATCAATTGTCAGGTTTGTTGTTGAAAATAAACGGAAATGAAGTTTGGGTAAAATTAATTGGAACATTTAATGCCTATAATTTATTGGCTATATATGGAACTGCTATTGAACTTGGAATGGAAAGTTTGGAAGTACTTCGTTTACTGTCAGATTTAGTAAGTGTTTCTGGGCGCTTCCAATTTATTGTTTCTGCTTCAAATATTACGGCAATTGTGGATTATGCGCATACACCGGATGCATTAGAAAATGTACTGAAAACTATTAATGATATTCGTACCAAAAACGAACAACTAATTACGGTTGTAGGTTGTGGCGGTAATAGAGATAAAACCAAGAGACCAATCATGGCTGGTATTGCATCTGATTTAAGTGATAAAGCAATTTTTACTTCGGATAATCCAAGAAACGAAGATCCAGAAGTTATTATTGCTGAAATGGAAGTAGGTGTTGCCCCTCAGAATTATAAAAAAACATTGACCATAACCGATAGAAAACAAGCGATTAAAACCGCATGTCAATTGGCTCAGCCGAATGATATTATTTTAATTGCTGGAAAAGGGCATGAAACATATCAGGAAATAAATGGCGTCCGTCATGATTTTGACGACATGAAAATAGTTAAGGAGATATTAGCTCAATTAGGAAAATAAGAGTTAGTCGGGAGTTTGAATTATTTGTTTGCGCAAATAAAGATGTGATTAGGAATTA
Source organism: Flavobacterium psychrolimnae (assembly GCF_003312425.1). Taxonomy (GTDB): domain Bacteria; phylum Bacteroidota; class Bacteroidia; order Flavobacteriales; family Flavobacteriaceae; genus Flavobacterium; species Flavobacterium psychrolimnae. Next base: position 87,702 of record NZ_QNUX01000006.1, read on the forward strand.
ACGAATAAGGAATCAACGATTAACCAAATAAACAAAAATATATGCTGTATTATTTATTTGAATATTTAGACAAAACACTAGATGTCCCGGGAACAGGGGTTTTCCAGTACATTACTTTTAGATCTGCATTAGCTTTAATGCTATCGTTGCTTTTGTCAACAATTTACGGAAAAATGATAATTCGTTTTTTGCAAAGACAGCAAGTAGGAGAAACTGTTCGAGAGCTTGGACTGGCAGGTCAAAACGAAAAAGCGGGTACACCAACGATGGGTGGATTAATTATCATTTTTGCTACGCTGGTTCCAGTAATTCTTTTTGCAAAACTCCATAATATTTACATTGTTTTGTTGATTGTAACCACACTTTGGATGGGTACAATTGGTTTTATTGATGACTATATTAAAATCTTCAAAAAAGATAAAGAAGGTTTAAAAGGAATATTCAAAGTTGTAGGGCAAGTAGGTTTGGGTTTAATTGTAGGGATTGTTCTTTATTTTCATGCTGGTGTAACAGTTCGTACTGATACTTCTAGCTCAGATATTTTTAAAGCACCAACAGAAACCGTGATTCTGCCTGCGCCAGTTGAGGAGAAATCTACAGCGACAACAATTCCTTTTTTTAAAAATAATGAATTTGATTACGCTGAATTACTGGCTTGGACGGGTGAGGGATATGAAAAATGGGCTTGGTTGATTTTTATTCCAGTGGTGATTTTTATTATTACTGCCGTTTCTAACGGAGCTAATTTAACGGATGGAATTGACGGACTGGCAGCAGGGACTTCGGCAATTTCAGTGCTTGCGCTAGGAATATTCACGTTTGTTTCGGGAAATATTATTTTCTCTAATTATCTGAATATTATGTATATCCCGAATTCAGGGGAAATGACGGTATTTATAGCGGCATTTGTGGGGTCATTGATTGGATTTCTTTGGTATAACTCGTATCCGGCTTCGGTTTTTATGGGAGATACAGGAAGTTTGACGATAGGTGGAATTATAGCGGTTTTGGCAATAGCCGTCCGCAAAGAAATGCTGATTCCGTTATTATGTGGAATTTTCTTAGTCGAAAATTTCTCTGTAGTACTTCAGGTAAGTTATTTTAAATATACCAAGAAACGCTTTGGCGAAGGCCGAAGAATATTTCTGATGTCGCCTTTGCATCATCATTATCAGAAAAAAGGATATCACGAAAGTAAAATTGTTACCCGTTTTTGGATTGTTGCTATAATGCTGGCCATATTATCAATTGTTACCTTAAAATTAAGATAAGTTTCAATTAAAAATCAGAAATTAAAAATTAAAAATTAAAAATTCTCGAATGAAAGAAAATATTATTCAACAAAAATCATTTCTTTTTGCCGTTAGGATAATTAATTTATATAAATATTTAACCATTAAAAAAAAGGAATTTGTTTTGAGTAAACAAATTTTAAGAAGTGGGACATCAATTGGAGCAAATATAGAAGAATCAATAGGTGGGCGATCTGATAAAGAGTTTTTATTTAAACTGGAGATTTCATATAAGGAAGCTAGAGAAACGATTTATTGGTTAAAATTACTAAAAGAAACAGATTATATTTCAATTAGTGAATTTGAAGGTATTTACGCTGAAGCTGAAGAAATTTGTAAAATATTAGCAAAAATTATAATAACCTTAAAAGGGAAAATGTAGAAAAAATATAAAATTAAAAATTGCGAAACAAAAAATTGAAAATGAGTAATTAGAACTACTCAAATTCAGTTAATCATCATGCAAAATTTTTAATTTTTAATTCTCAATTTTTAATTAAAATAGTATGAGGCTAGTAATCTTAGGTGGAGGCGAAAGTGGAGTTGGAACCGCTATTCTGGGTAAGCAAAAAGGATATGAAGTTTTTGTATCTGATTTTGGAAAGATAAAAGGCAATTACAAAGAGATTCTTATCATCAATGGAATAGCTTGGGAAGAGGAAAAACATACCGAAGATTTAATCTTGAATGCAGATGTGGTGATGAAAAGCCCTGGAATCCCTGATAAATCTCCAATAGTAAAAAAGCTTTTGGAAAAAGGAATTCATGTTATTTCAGAAATTGAGTTTGCGGCACCTTTTACAGATGCTACGATTATTGGGATTACCGGAAGTAATGGAAAGACGACTACAACAATGTTAACCCATCATTTGCTGAAGTCAGCAGGGTTAAATGTAGGATTGGGAGGAAATATCGGGAAAAGTTTTGCGTGGCAAATTGCTGATAATAAATACGATTCCTATGTGCTGGAATTGAGTAGTTTTCAACTCGATGGGATTGTAGGTTTTAAACCGCATATTGCCATTATTACGAATATCAGTCCAGATCATTTAGATCGCTACGATTACAAGTATGAAAATTATATTGATGCAAAGTTCAGAATAACGATGAATCAAACGGAGGAAGATTACCTCATATACGATGCAGATGATGAAGCTATTAATGAATGGTTCAAAACGCACACAACAAAAGCAAAATTAATTCCTTTTTCATTGACTAAAATTTTCAGCGAAGGGGCTTATATAAAAAATAACAAAATGGAAATAAAGATCAATCAAGAAGAATTTACAATGGACACAGAACACATTGCTTTAGAAGGAAAACATAATATGAAAAACGCAATGGCAGCAACCTCTGTGGCAAAATTAATGCAAATAAGAAAGGCGACAATTCGTGAGAGTCTTTCTAATTTTCAGGGAGTAGAACACCGTCTTGAGAAAGTTTTGAAAATCCAGAACGTTCAATATATTAATGATTCAAAAGCAACGAATGTTAACGCTACTTTTTTTGCTTTAGACAGCATGAATACACCTACTGTTTGGATTGTTGGTGGTGTTGATAAGGGAAATGATTACAACGAATTGATGTCATTAGTTCGTGAAAAAGTAAAAGCCATTATTTGCTTAGGATTAGATAACAAGAAAATCATTGATGTTTTTGGTAATGTTGTTGATATGATGATTGAAGTTTCTAACATGGATGATGCAGTAAGAATGGCACAACGATTATCAGAAAAAGGGGATACGGTTTTATTATCGCCTGCTTGTGCTAGTTTTGATTTATTTGAAAATTATGAAGACAGAGGAAATCAGTTCAAACAAGCTGTTAAAAATTTATAAAAAAGTTTAAGTTTTAAAGTATAAGGTTGAGCAACTTTAAACTTTAAACCAAATGAAACTTTAAACCAAACTTAAAATGAAACAACTAATAAACAATTTAAAGGGAGATAAAGGAATTTGGTCATTTGTGGCCTTATTGGCCTTGTTTTCGTTTATGCCTGTTTTTAGTGCGAGTAGTAATTTGGCTTACATTGGTCAGGGAAACGGAAATACTTTAGGTTACTTAGTGAAGCATATCATGCATATTGGTATTGGTTTTACCATTATTTTTATGGTGCATAAAGTGCCTTATCACTATTTTAAGGCTATTTCTAAAGGGTCGCTGTATATTGTTTGGGTTTTATTGGCCTACACTCTAATAAAAGGAACAGTAATTGCAGGTGCCAATGCCAGTCGATGGATACAGGTGCCGTTCATAGGTGTTACGTTTCAAACATCAACATTAGCCTCAATGGTTTTGTTTATTTTTGTTGCTCGGTATTTATCTAAGGCAAGAGAAGTGCCTATTGATTTTAAGTCTTCAGTGCTGGAGCTTTGGATTCCTGTTTTTGTTACATTGTTATTTATTTTGCCAGCTAACTTCTCGACAACGGCATTAATTTTTTCGATGGTATTAATGTTGGTTTTTATTGGTAAATATCCAGTGCGCTACATCGGAATTGTTGTGGGTTCAGGAATCGTATTTCTGGCTTTTTTTATACTTATCGCTAAAGCATTTCCAGATGCATTCCCAAACAGGGTTGATACGTGGATCAATCGTGTTGACAATTTTACAAGTGACAAACCAGGCGAGGATGATTATCAAATAGAAAAAGCTAAAATTGCAATTGCTTCCGGAAAAATATATGGTTTAGGTCCAGGGAAAAGTATACAAAAGAACTTTTTGCCGCAATCCTCTTCCGATTTTATTTTTGCCATAATCGTTGAAGAATATGGACTAATAGGAGGTTTGGGTGTGCTGTCGTTGTATTTATTATTGTTGTTTCGATTTGTTATTGCTTCGCATAAAGCCAATTCGCTATTTGGAAAATTAGTAGTGGTCGGTTTGGGTTTTCCCATGATATTTCAGGCGATGGTAAACATGGCCGTAGCAGTAGAATTATTGCCAGTTACGGGACAAACATTGCCGCTTATAAGTAGTGGGGGAAGCTCTATCTGGATGACTTGTTTTGCACTTGGAATTATTATAAGTGTAACCAAAAAGGAAGAAGAAATTGCACAGGAAATGAAAGATGCAGCCAAAAGAGAAGAAGCACTTCAAAAATTGATTGATAGAGAATTAGAGGAAGATGGTGCTGTAGCAGAAGCATATTCAATTGAAGATAAAGCGAAGAACCCAATGCATGCAGTTTTAAATAAGTAAGTCGTTTTAGAAAATTAGAAATCAGGAACAATGAAACAGTATAAATTCATATTAAGTGGTGGTGGAACAGGTGGACATATCTATCCTGCAATTGCTATTGCAAATGAATTAAAATCTCGTTTTCCAGATGCTGAATTTCTTTTTGTAGGTGCCAAAGATAAAATGGAAATGCAAAAAGTACCACAGGCGGGTTACAAAATCATTGGACTTTGGATTGCAGGATTGCAACGAAGACTAACATTTGATAATGCACTTTTCCCTGTAAAACTTCTTTCAAGTTTATTGCAATCCAGAACAATAATTCGGAATTTTAAACCAGATGTGGTTATTGGAACCGGAGGATTTGCAAGTGGGCCCTTGTTACAAGTAGCCGAGTTTGCCGGTATTCCTACCGTTATTCAGGAACAAAATTCATACCCTGGAATTACAAATAAATTGTTGAGCAAGAATGCAAATAAAATTTGTGTTGCTTACGAGAATCTAGAGCGCTTTTTTCCAAAGCATAAAATGATTTTGACTGGAAATCCAGTGCGTCAGGATTTGATAGATATTGACAGTAAGAGAGAAGAAGCATTACAGTATTTTAATTTAGATCCTACTAAAAAAACTCTTTTGGTTTTAGGTGGCAGTCTGGGAGCAAGAAGAGTGAATCAGTTAATAGCTAAAGAAATCTTAACGTTCGCTGCTCATAATATACAAGTGATTTGGCAATGTGGGAAGTTATATTTTGATGAATATAAACGTGTTGAAGAGAATGAAAATATTCAGATTCATTCCTTTATTGACCGAATGGATTTAGTTTACGCCGCTGCGGATATTGTGATTTCGCGTGCAGGAGCTTCCTCAGTTTCGGAATTATGTATCGTAGGTAAGCCCGTGATTTTCATTCCATCTCCTAATGTAGCAGAGGATCATCAAACTAAAAATGCACAAGCGATAGTAGATAAAAAAGGAGCTTTGTTATTAAAAGAATCTGAACTCGATTCGCAATTCAGCGTGGTATTTGAATCCTTGGTGAAAGATCCAGAAAAGCAAAAGCAGCTGGGTAAAAACATTAAACAGTTGGCTCTGCCAGAAGCTACAAAACAAATTGTAGATGAAATTGTGAAGTTAATCAGATAGAAAGAATTAAGATAATAGACAAAAAAGAAAACGAAAATGAACCTGAATCAAATACATAACGTCTATTTTATAGGAATCGGAGGAATCGGGATGAGTAATCTAGCCCGCTATTTCAAGAACTTGGGAAAGCAAGTTTCTGGTTATGATAAAACTCCTTCTACGCTGACGAATGAATTAGCAGAAAGTGGCATTTCAATTCATTTTGAAGATAATATTGATTTGATTCCAAAGGATTTTTATATCGAAAACACTTTGGTAATTATTACTCCGGCAGTTCCAGTTTCGCATTCAGAATGGAATTATTTTTTAGAAAGAGACTTTGAAATAAAAAAGAGAGCCGAAGTTTTAGGATTAATCACAAAAGATACCTTTTGCTTTGCTGTAGCCGGTACGCATGGAAAAACGACCACTTCAGGGATATTAGGACATATTTTGCACGAAAGTGGCGCAGATGTCACTGCCTTTATTGGTGGTATAGTAGAAAATTATAATTCAAATTTAATAGGAAGTGGAAAAACGATTACCGTTGTTGAAGCCGATGAATTTGACCGTTCATTTCTGCACTTGCATCCCAATATTGCATGTATTACATCTATGGACGCAGATCACTTGGATATTTATGGAACTAGTGAGGCTATAGAAGAATCTTTTATAGAATTTGCTTCGAAAGTTGAAGACAAGAGCAAGCTTTTTATTACCAAAGAATTACCAATAGAAGGAGTTATTTGTGCGGTTAATGAAGATGCAACTTATAAAGCGTTCAATATTAGAATAGGAGATGGGAGTTACATTTTTGATGTGCAAACACCTACCGAGATAATCAGAGATTTGCATTTTGGATTACCGGGAAGACATAATTTAATGAATGCATTGATGGCTATTGCAATGGCAAATTTATTCGGCACCCCAACCGATGCCATTGCAAAAGCCGTAGCATCATTTAAAGGAATAAAAAGAAGATTTTCGTATCAAATAAAAACTGAAGCTAAAGTTTACATAGATGATTACGCACATCATCCTACCGAAATAAATGCAGTGCATCAAGCCGTTAGGGAATTGTATCCAAACCAAAAGGTTTTAGCTGCTTTTCAACCGCATTTGTTTAGCAGGACAAGAGATTTTGCTGATGATTTTGCCAAAAGTTTATCTGCATTTGATGAGATTATTTTATTAGATATTTATCCGGCTCGTGAACAACCCATTGACGGCGTAAATTCACAATGGCTGATGGATAAAATGACAAATAATAATAAGAAAATTGTGGCTAAAAATAATTTGGTTGTAACAATTTTAGAGAGTACAGCAACTGTAATTGTCACAATTGGTGCAGGAGATATTGGAGAATTAGTGCCATCTATAAAAAAAGCGATAAATGAAACTCTTTAATTGGACAAATATTCGATTATTACTGATGTTTGGATTGGTTGTTTTTCTTTTTTCTTTCACGTCAAAACGAAATGAAAATAGAAAATTGACTAAATCTGTCGTTATTTTTGTAGGAGATGACGCTCCTTTTGTAAAGCAAGAAACGGTTAATAAATTGTTAATAGAAAATAATAGAGAGGCATCGAGCATTCAAAAAGTTAATTTAGATTTGAATAAGCTGGAAACAAATCTCGATTCACAAGAAATGATTGAAAAATCAGATGTTTTTGTGAGTATTGATGGTGTGTTAAAAGCAGTGGTAAAACAAAAAACCCCTATTGCTAGAGTTTTTGACGGAGGAGGTTCTTTTTATATTGATTACGAAGGGAATAGAATGCCTTTGTCAACAAATTTTACAGCCCGAGTTCCACTTGTTTCAGGGGGAATTAATAAAGATAATAACGAAAATTTAGCAGACTTATTTCGCATAATTTATAACGATGCATTTTTGAAAAAAAACATCATTGGAATTGAAATTATGCCTAACGGAAGCTTAAAAATGCACAACAGAAATTTTGATTATCAAATAGATTTTGGTATTTTGATTAATGTGGAGCGTAAATTTAAAAATTATAAAGCTTTTTTTCAAAAAGCAGTTTTAGATAGTTCGTTGTATAAATATAAAAAAATTGACCTCCGATTTACGGATCAAGTAGTTTGCACTAAATAATAGATAATGGAAAAAGAGAATATTGCAGTAGGTCTAGATATTGGGACAACTAAAATAGTTGCCATGATAGGCAAGAAGAATGAATATGGCAAACTAGAAATTTTAGGTGTTGGAAAGTCTAAAAGCTTAGGTGTGGCAAGAGGCGTTGTGAACAACATTACTCAAACCATACAATCAATACAACAAGCAATACAAGAAGCCGAAATTAATTCAGGCTATAAAATAAAAGACGTAGTAGTTGGAATTGCAGGACAGCACATCCGTAGTATCCAACATACAGATTACATCAGCAGACATAATCCCGAAGAGGTTATCGGCGGGAATGATATTCAGCTTTTGATTGATCAAGTCAATAAATTAGCAATGTTACCAGGCGAAGAAATAATTCATGTTTTGCCTCAAGAATTCAAAATTGACGGGCAATCTGAGATTAAAGAACCTATAGGAATGTACGGCGGAAGATTGGAATCTAGTTTTCACGTTGTAGTAGGACAGGCTTCTTCAATCCGTAATGTTGGAAGATGTATTCAAAGTTCTGGAATTGAATTGTCAGGTCTGACATTAGAACCGTTGGCTTCTGCTGATGCTGTTTTAAGTCAGGAAGAAAAGGAAGCTGGAGTTGCGCTTATCGATATCGGTGGTGGTACAACTGATTTGGCAATTTTCAAAGATGGAATTATTCGTCATACGGCTGTAATTCCTTTTGGAGGAAACGTGATTACAGATGATATAAAAGAAGGATGCTCTATAATTGAAAAGCAAGCCGAGTTATTGAAAGTTAAATTTGGATCTGCTTGGCCAGGGGAAAATAAAGACAATGAAATTGTTTCTATTCCGGGATTGAGAGGTAGAGAGCCTAAAGAGATTTCGTTAAAAAATCTTTCTAAAATAATTCATGCTCGTGTTGTTGAGATCGTAGATCAGGTTTTTACAGAAGTAAAAGCGTACGGTCATGAAGATCCTAGAAAAAAACTAATTGCAGGAATTGTACTTACTGGTGGTGGTGCTCAATTGAAACACATCAAACAGTTAGTGGAATATATTACGGGAATGGATACTAGAATTGGATATCCAAACGAACATTTAGCTGGAAATTCAGATGAGGAGATTTCAAGTCCCTTGTATGCAACTGCAGTTGGATTAGTAATGAAAAGCATTGAGAATAAAACACAAAGCGCTGTGCGAATTGATGCTGTAGAACAACCTAAGGCGCCTGTTTACAGACCGACAGTGGTTCAAACACCAGTTTATGAGGCTCCTGAAAAGGTAGAAGAGGCGGAAGATCAAAATGCGAATGAAAAGCAGAATTCTACGGTAAACAGAATACAAAGAAATTTCTTTGATCGTTATGTAGATAAGATTAAAGACTTTTTGGACAACGCAGAATAAGGGTAGAGCCCTATAAAAATATAAGAATTAATAATATAACAATTTCAAAAACCAAATAAAATGATGAGCGACTCAGAATTTGGAAGTATTTCATTTGATTTACCAAAGAATCAATCAAATGTGATAAAAGTTATAGGTGTAGGTGGAGGCGGAAGTAACGCCATAAATCACATGTTTAAGCAAGGGATCAAAGGCGTAGATTTTATCGTATGTAATACGGATTCTCAAGCTTTACAGAGTAGTTCTGTACCTAATAAAATCCAGTTGGGAGTGCATTTGACAGAAGGACTTGGTGCCGGAGCAAATCCTGATGTGGGACAACAATCCGCTATCGAGAGTATTTCTGAGATCGAAAAAATGTTGGATCGCAATACTAAAATGGTCTTCATCACTGCCGGAATGGGTGGTGGTACAGGAACAGGTGCTGCGCCAGTTATCGCACAATTGGCCAAAGAAAGAGATATTCTTACGGTAGGAATTGTGACTTTACCTTTCTTGTTTGAAGGGAAAGTGCGTCAGGAACAAGCGTTAATCGGTATTGAAAAATTACGTAAACAGGTTGACTCATTAATTGTTATCAACAATAATAAATTAAGAGAAGTTTACGGTAATCTTGGTTTCAAAGCTGGGTTTTCAAAAGCGGATGAAGTTTTAGCAACTGCCTCAAGAGGAATTGCTGAAGTAATAACGCATCATTACACTCAAAATATCGATTTAAGAGATGCTAAAACAGTTTTGTATAACAGCGGAACTGCTATTATGGGATCTTCTATTTCTTCTGGTGAAAACAGAGCTAAGGAAGCAATTATCGCTGCTTTAGATTCTCCTTTGTTGAATGATAACAAAATTACTGGTGCCAAAAACGTATTGTTGCTTATCGTTTCTGGAACTAATGAAATTACAATTGATGAAATAGGAGAAATTAATGATCATATTCAAATCGAAGCGGGTCATAATGCTAATATTATCATGGGAGTTGGTGAAGACGAATCACTTGGAGATTCAATCGCTGTAACCATAATCGCTACTGGTTTTGATATTGAACAACAAAATGGAATCGTAAACACGGAACCTAAAAAAATAATTCACACACTAGAGGACGAACAAAGAAGTGTACACAATTTAAGTAATAAAACTGTTGCTGGATTTGATTTGAACACGGAGTCATCACCGGTTACAAACTCTAACGAAAGAATTGTTTTTGATTTAGTGGAAGATACAGTTGTTGTGCCTGAGCCAGTGGTTACCTCGCCAACAATCAATAAAGAAGAGTTGATGGTGATGTCTGAATTTATTAAAAATTTAGATGTGACTTTCGAAATTGTTTCTCCAATTACAGATATTGATTTCACAATTTCCTCTCCTGTTGCTGAAGTAAAAGCGGTGCAGCCAAAAGCAATCGAAAGACAAGAACAAACTACTTTCTCTTTTGATCTACCACTTTTTAAAGCGGAGCCAGTAGCTCAAGTTGAAGAAAGTAAAGTTATGTATGAGCTAACGAATGAAACACGTGACATTAAAGTAAATGAAGCAGTTCAGTTTGTACCAGTTACTGAATTAACGGATAATGGAATTATCAAATATTCTCTAGAAGAATATATGGAAGCGGAGCCTGATTTCATGCCTAAGCCAGTTGCAAAAACTCCAGAAGTTGTTATTCCGGAGGAGTTAAATATCACTATGAAACAAGTGGAAAGAACTGTGATTAATCCAGTTGATTTTGAAGATATTGCTGCTACCGAAATGACTATTGAAGAATCATTGCGAATGAGAGCAGATGAAAGAAGAAAAAAATTAAAGGAATTCAATTACAAGTTCCACAACAATGTTTCTAAAATTGATGAGTATGAAAAAGAACCAGCTTACAAAAGATTGGGAATAGACATATCAAACAATCAAGCGAATAATACAAATTCAAGAATATCTGTAGGAACAGACAGTAATAATGATTTACAGTTGCGTTCAAATAATTCTTATTTGCACGATAACGTAGATTAATAAAAGCAAAACAAAAATGAGTAGCCCGAAAATTATTTTTAATTTTCGGGCTACTTTTTTCCACCATAAGAAGTTACAAGACTTATCTCTTACAGGAGACAATCTGTTGTTGTAAATCCGAGTAAAATTCTTTAAGTTTGTCAAGCCTTAAAAGAGCAGTCGTTTCAAGTCTTGCCTTAAATATGGACTGATTTTTACTGTCATCAGGGCAAAAATCGTTTTTTTTTAAAGTAGCATTTCAATAAATCGGTTAATCAAATAATGGATTAACGTAATTAACAATATAGATTATGAGTTTATCAGTACTAATCATGGACGAAATGAAAACCGCCATGAGAGCTAAAGATACAGTTGCATTAGAAGCTTTAAGAGCTATTAAATCCGAAATTCTTTTAGCTCAGACAGCATCAGGATCAAAAGAAGAAATAACGCAAGATGACGAGGTTAAATTGCTACAAAGACTAGTGAAGACTCGTAAAGAAAGTGCTAGGATTTTTACGGAGCAAAATCGTTTGGATTTAGCTGAACCAGAATTAGCTCAAATTGCTGTAATCGAAAAATTCTTACCGGCACAATTAAGCGAAGCAGAAGTCGAAGTAGTGATAGCAAAAATCATTGCAGAAACTGGAGCTTCAGGAATTGCATCAATGGGAAAAGTAATGGGATTAGCAGCTGCAAAATTAGGTGGAACAGCCGAAGGAAAAACTATTTCTACAATTGTGAAAAAACTATTGACATAACTTTTTGGATTCAAGATTAACGATTTTAGATCATAAATCTAAAATCGTTAATCAGCAATCTTAAATCAAATGGCTGCGTAGTTCAACTGGATAGAATATCAGATTTCGACTCTGAGGGTTGCAGGTTCGAACCCTGTCGCGGCCACAAACACATATAAAAATGCTTCGAAAAATCAAGTTGGCTTGAATTCTTTTGAAGCATTTTTTTTCTTTTAAAGCAGTTATAATACATGTCACTACAGCTTTTTATTTCAATACTTTTTGGGACATTATTTCTCCTGCTTTTAATTTTTAGAGTTGTTGAGCCAACTTATGTATTGATATTTAATAAGCCACTATATATTCATTGGTATCCTTTTTCCAAGAAATTGAAATTAAGTCAACGACAAATTTTAATAAATGATTTTCCGTTTTATAACAGGCTTTCTGCTAAGAAGAAAATGTATTTTGAACATCGGATTATTGAGTTTGTAGCTAAATATCAGTTCATTGGTAAAGACATTAATGTTACGGAGCAAATGCAAATATTGATTGCAGGAACCTATGTAATGTTAACCTTTGGGATGAGAAATTATCTTGTGAATTTGTTCGATAAAATAATTATTTATCCTTTCAATTATTTTTCTATCGTAAATCAAGCGCATCACAAAGGAGAATTTAATCCCAGAATGAAAGCTGTGGTGTTTTCATGGGAAGATTTTATCATCGGACATTCAACTTCAAACGATAATATAAATTTGGGTTTACATGAGTTCTCTCATGTGTTGCATTTTCATTGTTTAAAAAGTAATGATCCAAGCGCCACTGTATTTTTTGATGCGTTTAATGAAGTTATAAAATATTATAGCGATCCAGTTTTGAATAAGGAGTTAACTCGAACAGATTATTTTAGATTGTATGCGTATGAAAATCAATTCGAATTTTTATCGCTAATTCTGGAGCATTTCTTTGAGACGCCTCATGTTTTTAAAAGTTTGCATCCTGAATTGTATGCCCACGTAGCGGCCATGATTAATTTCAAAGACGAATAATTGAATAAAAAATGGCGCTTAAAGCGCCATTTTTTATTAGAAGTTTGTGAGTTTCTTTAAATCTTGTATCGTTTGCGTTGGATTTTCTGCTTTGAAAACAAAGCTTCCGGCCACCAGAACATCGGCTCCGGCTTCCACTAATTGTTTTGCATTTTTATTGGTTACTCCGCCATCAACTTCAATAAGTGTTGTCGCCCCTTTTCTATTGATTAAATCTTTTAACTTTTTAACTTTTGCATAAGTGTTTTCAATAAAAGATTGTCCTCCAAAACCTGGATTCACACTCATGATACAAACTAAATCAATATCGTTAATTACGTCCTCTAACAAATCAATATTAGTATGTGGATTAATGGCAACTCCAGCTTTCATTCCTTCTGCTTTGATGGCTTGTAGCGTTCTGTGAAGGTGTGTACAAGCTTCATAGTGTACGCTTAGAATATTTGCTCCTAATTCAGCAAAAGTTTTAATGTAACGGTCTGGATCGATAATCATCAAGTGAACGTCAATTGTTTTTTTGGCATGGCGGTTAATGGCTTCCAAAACTGGCATTCCATAAGAAATGTTTGGAACAAAAACGCCATCCATGATGTCGATATGAAACCAATCGGCTTCGCTGTTGTTAATCATTTCGATGTCGCGTTGCAGATTACCAAAATCGGCAGCAAGCACAGATGGTGCAATAAGTGTATTCTTCATTGTGTAGTTGTTACGTAGAGACGCACTGAAGTGCATCTTTACAGATTGTGTTGTTTGTGCAAAAGTAGTTTTTTTGCAGCAATTGGAGAAAGTTTTTTATAGATTCAATTCGTGAATTGTTTAGCAATTTGCGTAAAGGATAGAGGCGGTATCCTCGAAGTGTAACGGAGAGATAAAGCCGAAAGCCTGACCCGAAGTTTTTACGGAGGGTTACGTCCAAATCATTATAAACGGGAAAGGTTTAAGGGAATCTGAAATGAATTCAGATTAAAAAATAAAACTCCGGTAATCAGCCGGAGTTTCAATCATCAATCAAAAAACGAACAGTTAATCAGACCGTCGTTACTTATTAGTCGAAAGCCGAAAGTCAAAAATCATACTGTTGTTGGACGATATGATTTTTGACTTTATAGCATTTGACTGTATTATCCTAAATAGGTTTTTAATATTTTACTTCTTGAAGTGTGTTTTAATCTGCGGATTGCTTTTTCCTTGATTTGACGCACACGCTCACGAGTTAGGTCGAAAGTTTCTCCGATTTCCTCTAATGTCATTGGGTGTTGATCGCCAAGACCAAAGTACAAACGAACTACATCAGCTTCTCTTGGAGTCAATGTTTCTAAGGAACGCTCGATTTCGGTACGCAATGATTCGTGGATTAATTCTCTGTCTGGATTTGGTGACTCACCAGAACGCAATACATCGTAAAGGTTAGAATCTTCTCCTTCTACAAGAGGTGCATCCATTGATAAGTGTCGACCAGAGTTTTTCATACTCTCTTTTACGTCATTTACGGTCATATCAAGTTCTTTTGCAATTTCCTCAGCAGATGGTGGACGCTCGTTAGATTGCTCTAATAAAGCGTACATTTTGTTGATTTTATTGATAGAACCAATTTTGTTCAAAGGCAAACGAACGATACGAGATTGTTCTGCCAATGCTTGTAATATAGATTGACGAATCCACCAAACTGCATACGAGATGAATTTGAAACCACGTGTTTCATCAAAACGTTGTGCTGCTTTTATCAATCCTAAATTTCCTTCGTTAATCAAATCGGGAAGCGTTAACCCTTGATTTTGGTATTGTTTTGCCACCGAAACCACGAAACGTAAATTGGCTTTTGTCAATTTCTCTAATGCTTTCTGGTCACCAGCTTTAATCTTTTGTGCTAATTCTACTTCTTCGTCAGCGGTAATAAGGTCAACTTTTCCAATTTCTTGTAAATACTTGTCTAATGATGCAGTTTCACGATTTGTTACCTGCTTGGTGATTTTAAGTTGTCTCATGTTTTTGTCTCCTCAATTTTTAAGTGTACAAATGATTATACGTATGGAGTTTCAGAAAAGTTACAATAGTTTTTAAAATAAATTAAATAAAAACAAAAATCCCGTTTCAAATTCATGAAACGGGATTTCCTATAAATAAACCTTTAGTAAACTTAAGATCTGATTACTCTTTTCTTTCCTCACGTGGAGGTCTTGGCATAAGTGCTTTTCTTGACACTTTTTCTTTTCTGGTTTTTGGATCTAATCCTAAGTATTTTACTTCGAATACATCACCCATTTTTACTAGATCAGAAACATTTTCTGTGCGTTCCCAAGCCAATTCAGATACGTGTAATAAAACTTCGTTTCCTGGAGCTGCTGTATATTCTACAACTGCACCAAAATCTAGCATTTTGATTACTTTTACTTCATAAGACTCATTCATTTGAGGCTTGAAAGTGATTGATTTAATTTTAGCTAATACCGCTTCTATTCCAGCAGGATCTGTTCCTAAAATTTCAATAACTCCTTCTTCAGTAGTTGGATCTTCATTGATAACAATTGTAGTTCCTGTAGTTTTTTGTAATTCTTGAATTACTTTTCCACCAGGTCCTATCAATGCTCCGATAAACGCATTAGGAATTCTTCTTGTAATGATTTTTGGAGCGTAAGCTTTAACATCTGCTTTTGGCTCAGCTAAAGTTTCGATTAATTTTCCAAGAATATGCAAACGACCGTCACGAGCTTGCGCCAATGCTGCTTCCATAATCTCGTATTTCAATCCGTCAATCTTGATGTCCATTTGACAAGCTGTAATTCCTACAGAAGTTCCAGTTACTTTAAAGTCCATATCTCCTAAGTGATCTTCATCACCAAGAATGTCAGATAATACAGCAAAACGTTCTCCATCAGTAATTAATCCCATCGCAATTCCAGAAACTGGACGAATCATTTGAATACCAGCATCCATAAGTGCTAAAGTTCCAGCACAAACTGTTGCCATAGAAGATGAACCGTTAGATTCTAAAACTTCAGATACTACACGAATTGTATAAGGACAATCAGCAGGAATCATGTTTTTTAATGCTCTTTGAGCTAAGTTTCCGTGACCTACTTCTCTTCTTGAAGTTCCTCTTAAAGGACGAGCTTCACCAGTTGAGAAAGGGGGGAAGTTATAATGTAAGTAGAATTTTTCTTCACCTTGTTCTGATGGAGAGTCAATTTGGTTTGCTTCTCTAGAGGTTCCTAAAGTTGCTGTTGCCAATGCTTGTGTTTCTCCACGGGTAAATAAAGCTGATCCGTGAACAGATGGTAAGTAATCTACTTCACTCCAGATTGATCTGATTTCGGTAGTTTTTCTTCCGTCTAAACGTGTTCCTAAATCTAGGGTTACGTTACGAACTGCTTCTTTGTTTGTTTTGTAAAAATATTTAGAAACTAAATCGCCATTTGCGGCTAATTCTTCTTCTGTAAATAATGCTTTTACTTCTTCTTTTACTTCTGCAAATGAAGCTGTACGTTCTTGTTTTGAAGAACCTTTGCTTGCAATAGCATAAATTTTATCGTAAGATGCGTCTTTTACTTTTGCATAAATAGTCTCATCTTCTCTTTCTCCTTCATAGGTACGAACTTCTTTTTTCCCAAAAGCAGCTTGCAAACGTAGTTGAGCAGCAATTTGATTTTTGATGTGTTCGTGTGCAAATTTAATTGCTTCTAACATTTCTGCTTCTGAAATTTCTTTCATTTCACCTTCTACCATTGCGATAGAATCCATTGAAGCTCCAATCATCATATCAATGTCAGATAATGCTAATTGAGCGCGACTTGGATTGATGATGAATTTACCATCAATTCTTCCAACTCTAGCTTCAGAAATTAAAGTTTCGAAAGGAATGTCAGATAAAGCTAATGCTGCTGAAGCGGCTAAACCAGCTAATGCATCTGGCATTACATCTTCGTCATAAGACATTAATTGAATCATCACTTGTACTTCTGCGTGGTAATCATCTGGGAAAAGTGGACGCAAAACACGGTCTACTAAACGCATTGTTAACACTTCGTTATCACTTGGACGCGCTTCTCTTTTGAAGAAACCACCAGGAAAACGTCCTGCTGCAGCAAATTTTTCACGATAATCTACCGTAAGTGGTAAAAAGTCGATACCTGGACTTGCTTTTCTTGAAGATACTACTGTTCCTAAAATAACAGTTTTTCCTATTCTTACTACTACAGATCCATCAGCTTGTTTGGCTAAACGACCTGTCTCGATTGTGATGTTTCTGCCATCACCTAAATCGATACTTTCTACAAATAATTGTGGAATCATAAATTTAATTTATTAGTTAAACATGGGTTCTAGTTGTGTTGTAGTTGTTGTTTTGCGTAGTTAATGCCTAAAACCCAATGAAAAACCAAACTTTTTTTATTCATCCGTACTAATTTAGTACAGACTTTATGGTGTAGTCTTGATTCTAATCCCTTTTGTGTCAGGACCAAAATAGAACCTTTAGACTTTAAATTGTAAAATAAAAAAAGAGGCACTTTCGCACCTCTTTTATATTGATTATTTTCTGATATTCAATACTTTGATAATTTCACGGTATCTGTTGATTTCTGTTTTCTTCAAGTAATCCAACAAAGATCTTCTTTTACCTACAAGCAATACTAATGAACGCTCTGTATTATAATCATGACGATTTTTTTTCAAGTGCTCAGTCAAGTGGCTAATTCTGAAAGTGAATAAAGCAATCTGCGCTTCAGCTTTTCCTGTGTTTGTTTTTTCTCCGTGTTGAGCGAAGATTTCTTCTTTAATCTCTTTAGTTAAATACATTCCAATATTTGTTTAATGATTTTTATGTATGTCATATATCTATTATATGACGGGTGCAAAAGTAAAAATAATTATGACAAGAACAAAATAAACCTTTCTTTATTTGTGAATTGGCGAAGCATTTATGAATTGCCAGTGATGCATTGTTTTAAATCTTAATATAACTTCGCAATTTCTTGATTAACAAACTCTAAGAATTTTTCATCCTCTTCAGTAAAAGGATCTATTACATGGCTGTCAATATCAATTTGACCTATGTTTTCTCCGTTTACAAAAAGCGGCACCACGATTTCTGATTTTACGGTAAAACTACAAGCGATGTAATTGTCTTGCGCCGAAACGTCTGGAACTACAAAGTTTTCGTTAGAAACTGCTACTTGTCCGCAAATTCCTTTTCCGAAAGGGATTACAGTATGGTCTGTCTCTGCTCCTACATAAGGTCCTAAGTGCAATGTTTTAGATTCATGATTTGCAAAATAAAATCCAACCCAATTGTAATAGGAAATGGAGTCGCTAAGCAATTGACAAATAGATAAAAGTTTTTCGTCTCTTGAAAGCGTTGTATTTAATGTGATTTCGGTTACTTTTGGTTGTAATTCTTGAAATGTCATGTTTTTAATTTTTATTTATGCAAAAGTATTTAAAGCCTGTTTCAAAAATTACATAAATTTGTTAAAAAATTGATTTTGAAAAAATATTTTATTCTCTACAAACCATTTTTGCTTTTTCTGGGCACTTTTTTTTTGACATATATAGTACTAACTTTTTTGTATCAGCAATATCTTAATGGTTTTCAAGAAAATGAAATGGATTCTATTACCAGAATGGTGAGTGATAATACACAATGGGTTATGCAATTATTTAATAACCAATCCTACATTGAAGAAAGTGCAACACATCCTTATATGAAGTTGTTTTATGATGGTAAATATGTTGCCCGAATTGTGGAAGGCTGCAATGCAATCAGCGTAATTATTTTGTTTGTTTCATTTGTGGTCGCTTTTTCAGGGAAACTAAAAACCACATTGTTATTTATCTTTGGCGGAAGCCTACTTATTTATGTGTTGAATGTTTTGAGAATTGCAGCATTAAGTTCGCTGATTTTTTATTTTCCAAAACAAGAACCATTTCTACACGGAGTCCTTTTTCCTTTGTATATTTATGGTGTAGTTTTTATGTTGTGGTTAATTTGGGTACGTAATTTTTCTAGATATGCTTCAAAAGATACTAAATAACAAAATTCGAGTTCTGCAATTCCTTTTTTTGGTGGCATTGTTAGTGCTGGTTCGTGCTTTTGAAAATGAGTTATTCTATGATCCTTTTTTGGATTTTTTTAAAAAAGATTTTGCCAAGCTACGATTGCCAAGTTTTAATTCGACCCAATTGTTTTTAGGATTATTTTTTCGTTATACATTAAATACAGCTATTTCATTGGGTATTATCTATGTCCTCTTCAAAGATGTGACAATGGTGAAATTTGCTTTTGCACTGTATTATTTTTCCTTCATGATTTTAATGGCTGCTTTTTTCTACATTGTTTACTACGCAAATGAAAATAGTAATTGGATTCTATTTTATGTCCGCAGGTTTTTAATCCAACCTATTTTTGTGTTGTTATTTGTTCCGGGATTTTATTATCAAAAACAAAATAAGTAGTCTTTTTTCCGTATCTTTAGTGGTGATTTAAGGGTTTGTTTATCAAAACATTACGAATATGAAAATCATCAAACATTCTGGAGATATTGTCGAATTTAACTCAGATAAACTCAAAAAATCTCTTTTAAAATCGGGTGCAAGTACTGTTGTGGTTGATACCATACTGAATGCTATAAAAAAGCAGATGTATGAAGGTATTTCTACGAAAGAAATCTATAAAATGGCTTTTTCGCTGTTGAAAAAAAGTGCTAATTCTCATGCAGCACGTTATAATTTAAGAGAAGCAATCCGGCTTTTAGGTCCTGCAGGTTTCTTTTTCGAGAAATATATAGCCCGTCTTTTTGTTGCGGAAAACTACAAAACGATTACCAATTTGACTTTGCAAGGAAAATGTGTTTCGCATGAAATAGATGTTTTGGTCAAAAAAAATGAAACTATAGCTATGGTTGAATGTAAGTATCATGCGGGCAGAGATGTTGCTTCTGATGTGAAAGTCCCAATGTATATTTTGTCACGTTTTAATGATTTAAAAGAAAGGAAGCATCCTATTTTTGACCAAAAAGACATGGTTTCTAAATGTTGGATTGTTACTAATAACCGTTTCACTGCAGATGCAATTACATTTTCTAAATGTTCCGAATTGAGTTTGCTGAGCTGGAACTATCCAGCGGACAATAATTTGAAAACCAAAAATGATAATAATTATCTTTATCCAGTTACCTGTTTGACAACTTTGTCTCTCGCTGAAAAAGATAAGTTGCTAATTCTAGATGTCATTTTAGTAAAGGAAATAATTAACAATTCGGATTGTCTCAATAGGATTGGATTAAGTGAAAATCGAATGAAAAATGTGCTGAAAGAGGCATCAGAATTATGTAGGTATTTTTAAGTAGTAAGTTTGAACTGTCAGTTTAATTTTAAAAATCAAATCCCATGAAAGTAAGATTTATAGGTGGTGCGGGAACTGTAACCGGTTCTAAAACGCTAATTGAAAGTAACGGAATTCGGATTTTGATTGATTGTGGATTGTTTCAAGGATTAAAGCCGTTGCGCGAACTTAACTGGGAGCCTCTGCCTGTTTTGGCATCCACAATAGACTTTGTTTTGCTGACTCATGGACATTTAGATCATTGTGGCTGGTTGCCAAGATTAGTCAATCAAGGTTTTTCAGGGAAAATATATTGTACAAGGCCTACAAAAGATATTACCAAACTAATTCTTTTAGATAGTGCTAAAATTCAGGAAGAAGAGGCTAAAAATGCGAATGAAGGGAAATATTCCAAACATGAAATTGCTGAACCTCTTTACACTGTAGAACAAGCCGAGAAAGTTTTTCCGCTATTTAGAGTAATCGAAACTAATGAGGCTGTTGCCTTAGATGCTCAAATCGAAGCTGTTTATACCAATGCAGGACATATTCTGGGCGCTTGCAGTATTGCTTTAACCCTTGAAAATAAGACCTTAGTTTTCTCGGGAGATATTGGTCGGGATGACGATGTGTTGATGTATCCGCCAACTAAACCTAAAAAAGCCGATTATGTTTTTCTGGAAAGTACCTACGGAAATCGTATTCATCCTAAAACGGATACCAAATTAGAACTAGAAATGTACATCAATAATACCGTCAATAAAGGAGGAACGATAATTATTCCGAGTTTTGCCGTAGAGCGTGCCCAAACCATCATGTATTTATTGTGGCAACTCAGAAAAGAAGATAAAATTCCTAATATCCCTTATATCATTGATACTCCAATGGGAATTAATGCGCTAAATATTTTTTCTAATAACCAAAAATGGCATAAGTTGTCCTTAGAAGAATGTGCCGAAATGAGTGAAATGTTTTCATTAGTTTCAGATTATCAGGAAACCATGGAGGCGATTTTTGATGAACAACCTAAAGTGGTGATAGCAGCCAGCGGAATGGTAACTGGAGGAAGGGTGTTGAGTTATCTCGAACATTATATTGGTCTTCCGGAAACTACTTTGATTATTGTAGGATATCAGGCAGAAGGAACGCGTGGAAGAAAATTGCTGGAAGGGGCCAAAGAAATTAAAATTCATGGGCAGTATTATCCGGTAAAAGCAAATATTTTAGAAATACAAGGTTTATCAGCGCATGGAGATCAAAACGATTTACTCAATTGGTTGTCAGAATTAGAAAATAAACCAACCAGAGTTTTTTTAGTTCATGGTGAAAATGAGCCGCTCGATGAACTCCGTATAAAAGTACATGAAAAATATGGTTTTGATTGTAAAGTTCCTTTGATGGGTCAAGAATTTGAGTTGTAGGCCTTTTTTTATTGAAATTCCACATTAGTACTGCGATTAAGTCGGTGAGAAAATGAGGTAATTCTTGTGTCATTTTTTAGAAACTTTGGTATCTAATTTATATTCAAAATGAAGTGAGATAATGAACCGTTAATAAAACTTTAAAATAAAGCAATAAATTGTTGTTAAGATATATTATCCGTACTTTCACGCACGAATAATTTTAGCATAAAAAACCTAAGAATGAACGATTTTGATTGGAAGAATTTAATTGACCCACTTTTTTATATTCATTTTGATGTTAATGGAATTAAATTGGGTATTTACATAGTTTTATTTATTGTATTTGCTGAAACAGGCCTTTTTGCTGGTTTCTTTTTACCAGGAGATAGTTTGTTGTTTTTGGCGGGAATTTATAGCCGGGAATTAATAGAGAATATTTTATTTATTGATAACGATTTTATAAATGTTGTTCTTTTGTCAACTCTTGTAGCATTATCAGGAATTTTAGGAAATGTGGTAGGATACTGGTTTGGGTCAAAAAGTGGATACTATTTGTACAACAAGGAAGATAGTTTTTGGTTTAAGAAAAAATACTTGGTTCAATCCAAAGATTTTTTTGAAAAATATGGTGGAAAAGCAATCATCTTTGCCCGTTTTCTTCCAATATTTAGAACCTTTGCGCCTATTGTAGCTGGAATTGTGTCTATGGATAAACAAAAATTTATGTTCTATAATGTATTGAGTTCATTTATCTGGTCGTTTACATTAATTTTTGCCGGACATTATTTATATGGTTTCTTGCTTGAAAATTATCAAATAGATTTAAAGGAACACATTGAATTAATTGTTTTGATTTTAGTTGGAATAACGGTCTTACCCGTAATTTACAAGTTCAGTAAAAAATCAAAAGTTCAAGAATAAACAAAAATTATAACTCATAAAAAAACCGTCTCGATTAATATCGAGACGGTTTTTTAGTTTAAGGGAGATGCTATTACATCATTCCTGGCATACCACCACCCATTGGGTTTCCGCCTCCATTATCCTCTTTGATATCGATCAAAGCACATTCAGTAGTCAATATCATTCCGGCAACCGAAGCTGCGTTTTCTAATGCTACACGCGTTACTTTTTTAGGATCAATGATACCTGCTTTAAGCATGTCAACATACTCGTCGGTTTTTGCATTGTATCCAAAATCACCTGAACCTTCAGCAACTTTTGCTACAACAACTGAACCTTCAAGGCCTGCGTTTTCAACAATAGTTCTTAATGGAGATTCTACGGCACGAGATACAATTTGGATTCCTGTAGCTTCGTCAGCATTATCAGCTTTAATTGTGCTAAGTGCATTTTTAGCTCTCAATAAAGCAACACCACCACCAGCAACAATTCCTTCTTCAACAGCAGCGCGAGTTGCATGAAGTGCATCGTCAACTCTGTCTTTTTTCTCTTTCATTTCCACTTCAGAAGCAGCACCAACATAAAGTACAGCAACTCCACCAGCTAATTTAGCCAAACGTTCTTGCAACTTTTCTTTATCATAATCAGAAGTTGTAGCTTCCATTTGACCTTTTATTTGGTTGACACGATTTTTGATGATATCTGCGTCGCCAGCACCACTTACAATAGTTGTATTGTCTTTATCGATAGTCACTTTTTTAGCAGTTCCTAACATTTCGATAGTTGTGTTTTCTAAAGTGTATCCTCTTTCTTCAGAAATTACAGTTCCACCAGTTAAGATAGCGATATCTTCTAACATAGCTTTTCTTCTGTCTCCAAAACCAGGAGCTTTTACAGCAGCGATTTTCAAGGCTCCACGTAATTTATTTACAACCAATGTAGATAACGCTTCGCCATCAACATCTTCAGCAATAATCAATAATGGTTTTCCAGATTGAGCAACTGGTTCTAAAACTGGTAATAATTCTTTTAATGAAGAAACTTTTTTATCATACAAAAGGATGTAAGGATTTTCCAATTCTACTTCCATTTTTTCTGAATTAGTCACAAAATATGGAGAAAGATATCCTCTGTCAAATTGCATTCCTTCTACAACATCAACATAAGTATCAGTTCCTTTAGCTTCTTCAACAGTGATAACGCCTTCTTTTCCAACTTTTGCGAAAGCAGTAGCGATTAACTCACCAATTACTTCGTCATTGTTAGCAGAAATCGAAGCAATTTGTTTGATTTTTTCAGAATCGCTTCCTACTACTTTTGCTTGTTTTGCTAAATCAGCTACAATTGCTTCAACCGCTTTGTCAATTCCGCGTTTCAAATCCATAGGATTAGCTCCTGCAGCAACGTTTTTCAAACCTTCTTTTACAATTGCTTGTGCCAAAACAGTTGCAGTTGTAGTTCCGTCTCCAGCTAGATCATTAGTTTTTGACGCTACTTCTTTTACCATTTGAGCGCCCATGTTTTCCAATGGATCTTTCAATTCAATTTCTTTTGCAACGGTAACACCATCTTTAGTAACGTTTGGTCCACCAAAAGCTTTTCCAATAATTACGTTACGACCTTTTGGTCCAAGAGTCACTTTTACTGCATTTGCCAATGCATCAACACCACGTTTTAATCCGTCACGTGCTTCAATATCAAATTTTATATCTTTTGCCATTTTTGTTGTCATTGCGAGGTACGAAGCAATCGCATCCTCATTATTAGTTTAATTTGTTTAAAGTTTCAAGTTGTCTTGATACTTAATTCTTAGGACTTAATACTATTTAGATAATTGCTAAAATATCGTCTTCACGCATGATCAAATAATCTTTTCCTTCTAGTTTTAATTCAGTTCCAGCGTATTTTCCGTAAAGAACAGAATCGCCAATTTTCACAGTCATTGTATGTTCTTTTGTTCCGTTACCAACAGCAACAACAGTTCCTTTTTGTGGTTTTTCTTTTGCTGTATCTGGAATAAAAATCCCTGAAGCAGTTTTTGTTTCAGCTGCAACGGGTTCGATAAGAACTCTGTCTGAAAGTGGTTTAATGTTTAAAGCCATGATTTTATATTTTTAGATTATTTATTTTAACGTCTATAAAGATTTCAGAAATTATGCCATCCTAATCAAACTGACATAATTTCTTATAAAAAATGCCAGCTTTGACAGGCTGGCATTTAGAATATGTTGTAATAATTTATTGTGCTGGATTTGTTGCAGCAGGTGTGTTTTGAGCAGGAGCAACTGGAGTGTTTGCTGCTGGCGCTGTACTTCCTGTGTTTTCAATAATTTTTGAATCGGTATCACTTAATGTTCCTGTAAAGCTTAAGCTAGAAAGTAAAATAAGTGCAATTAGTATAGTTGCTAATGTCCAAGTGCTTTTGTCTAAAAAATCAGTTGTTTTTTGTACGCCACCCAGCATTTGAGAACCACCTATTGTAGATGATAATCCACCACCTTTAGGGTTTTGAACCATGATTACTACGATTAATAGAAAACAAACTATAGTTATTAAAACTAAAAAAATTGAAAATGTGCTCATTGTTTAATTATTATTATGTTGTAAAATCTTAATATCCGATATGCGGTCTGCAAAGAAACTACTTTTTTCTGGATATTTCAAAATTAATATTTCATAAGCTTGAATCGCTTTTTGATATTTTTTTTGTTCCAAATAAACGCGGGCTAAAGTCTCTGTCATCAACGAAGAATTGTCCGCTGCATTTAGGTCGAAACTAACGGTAGAAGGTACGCCATGTTTTACTGGAGAAATCTTCGGACTCGTTTCAATAAATTTATCAATAAGTTCTATTTTTTTTCTTTTGTCGGCATCTATAATCGGAGTAGGCTCATTTCTAGGTTGCTCATTTTCTCTTTTGATAGGTTCGGTACGCGAAAGCTGTAGCCATTCTCGGAAGGAATGTTGTTCTTTTTTAGAGAAATCCAACGGTGTTCCAATAGCTAGTTTTTCTTCAACGGTAATTGAAGTACCTTCTTTTTCAATTGGAGAGGCTTCTTTTATAGAAGTCAGAATCGATTGTTCTAATGTGGTTATTTTAAGTTCAGACTTTTGTTCAGCAATAATAATCTCACTATCGATTACTTGTATGTCTAAAATTTCGAGTGCTTTTCTATCGTACAGACTTTTATGAATAGAAGTAAACGTGTCTGATGTAATGAAATCAAATAAAACCGATCTGTCCGTTGAATAGGCTGCCGTTATCTTTAAAGCAGCATTGTATTTAAAACTATTTTGATTGTAAAGTCCTTTTAATTGAATCGCTCTGGCACTTTGAAAATATTGAAATTCTTCCAATACTTTTTCCAAAGCTTCCGTTTGCTTTTCATGGATAGCATCGGGTTTGTTAATCAAGTAAGTATAATCGGTTACGTTCATAAAGGTTATTCATTTATTTGGTAATTCGTTTATTTGTTCTCCGATTAACCGAATCATCAAATTTCCGAATCAACACTTCATTTACCATTTAGCTAATGACTCGTTGAAAATATCTTGTGTTATTCTTTCAAAAATATCTTTCAAAGCACTATTCAAGGTTGCACCTGTCAATTGTTGTTCTGCAGGATAATCATAGAAAAAGGTGAATGGTTTTTCAAAATCATCCACTTCTTTTTTCTTATTGGTAAAACGAACATTCACCCGAATCGTCAGACGGTTTTGAGCTGCTCGCTGATCTGCGGTAGCTGTCATTGGGCTTATTCTGTAATCTACAATTTCTCCTTCGTATGACAAATCAGCACCGTTTTTAACCAAGTTCAAATTGGTTTGGTTCTGAATCAAATCTTGAAGTTCTAATGTAAATGTACGATCAATTCCGGGTTCGATTAACTCCGCATTATTCTGAAAAAAGCCCACTTGAAATGTTTCGGCGTCAATTTTACCGGTTCCTGTAAAGTTATAAACCGAGCAACTATTGATGCTCAATATAAGTATTGAAAAAAGAATAAGTTTAATGTGTTTCATTTTTTATTTTAAAAATTGCCTCGCTAATTTGCTAAAGTCTGGTTCAAATATATTCATTTTCAATCAAAGACATCTAGGTCTCGAAAGAAAAACTACAAATCAAATTGCTTGATTTTTCTATATAAAGTCCGTTCAGAAATTCCTAATTCGTCTGCGGCTGCTTTTCGTTTTCCTTTATTTTTTTCTAATGATTTTTTAATCATTTCAATTTCTTTTTGTTCTAAACGTAAAGTTTCTTCTTCCTCAACGGTTTCTGCAAAAAGATAATTATCATCATGTTCCTGGTATAAATCCTCATTGTTTTGAGCCGCTATTAATGATGCTCTAGGTTCTTCTTCAAAATCTATTTCACTGTCATTTTCTTTTGAACCGTATATTTTTTTTATCAAATTCTGATTCGTCTCCTGCACTTTTGAACTTCCGCTTTGAATCAGTTCCAGTGTTAATTTTTTCAAATCATTCAAATCACTTTTCATGTCAAAAAGTACTTTGTATAAAATTTCCCTTTCAGTACTGAAATCACTTTCGCTTTTTTTGTCTTTTATAACAGAAGGTAAATTGCTTCCCTGAACTGGTAAATAAGATTGTAATGTCACAGCAGATATATCCCGATTAGTTTCTAAAACTGAGATTTGTTCCGCAACATTTCGCAATTGTCTAATGTTTCCGCTCCAACGAAATTTCTGTAATAATTGTACAGCATTATCATCTAGTTTCAAAGGAGGCATTTTATATTTATGCGCAAAATCAGCAACGAATTTCCGGAACAATAAATGAATGTCGTCTTTTCGATCGCGCAAAGGCGGCAAAGTAATATCCACGGTACTTAAACGATAATACAAATCCTCACGAAATTTCCCTTTTTCGATCGCATCAAATAAATTCACATTGGTAGCAGCCACAATTCGGACGTCAGTTTTTTGAACCTGTGAAGAACCTACTTTTATAAATTCGCCATTTTCAAGAACACGTAATAAGCGAACTTGAGTGGTAAGAGGTAATTCACCAACTTCATCCAGAAAAATTGTTCCGCCGTCAGCCACTTCAAAATAACCTTCACGAGTTCCTGTTGCTCCAGTAAAAGCGCCTTTTTCATGTCCAAAAAGTTCACTGTCAATCGTTCCTTCTGGAATGGCTCCACAGTTTACGGCAATATATTTCCCGTGTTTTCTGTGCGAAAGCGAATGAATAATTCTAGGAATATTCTCTTTTCCAACTCCGCTTTCTCCCGCTACTAATACCGTGATATCAGTAGGAGCAACCTGAATGGCTTTTTCTATCGCACGATTAAGCTTCGGGTCATTCCCGATAATCTCAAATCGTTGTTTTATAGCTTGAACTGATTCCATTTTATTTTTGTTTAAAGTTTTCTTTGTTTCAGGTTTCAAGTTATCGTGATAACTTTAAACCTGAAACATGAAACAAACTTTTTTTAATTCATTTCACTCAAACCAACTGCTTCTCCTTTCAGTGTTCCGCTGGTGCAAGAAGTAATTCTCACATTTACAAAATCACCAATTTTGTAATTCTCTTTCGGAAAAACTACTGTGATACTTTGTGAATTTCTTCCAGAAAATTCTTCTGTCGATTTTTTGGAAACTTTCTCTACTAAAACTTCTACCGTTTGTCCAATGAATTCTTCACTGCGGAACCAAGCGTGTTTTTGTTGCAAATCGACAATTTCTTGTAATCTTCTTGCTTTTGTTTCTTCTGGAACGTCGTCTTCCATTTTTCTTCCTGCCAATGTTCCTGGACGTTCCGAATATGAATACATATAACCAAAATTATATTTCACATATTCCATTAAACTTAAGGTATCTTTATGATCTTCTTCAGTTTCTGTTGGGAAACCAGCAATCATATCCTGCGAAATGGAGCTATTTGGAATAATAGTTCTGATTTTATCAATCAAAGTCATATATTCTTCACGCGTATGCAAACGATTCATCTCTTTTAGGATTCTATCGCTTCCGGACTGTACCGGCAAGTGAATGTGTTTGCAAATATTAGGATGTTTTGCAATCACATGTAAAATACTTTCGTGCATGTCCTGCGGATTTGATGTCGAAAATCGAATGCGCATTTTTGGAAAACCAACCGCTACCATTTCCAGTAATTGATCAAAGTCAACCGCAGTAGCTTTTTGCATTTCGGTAGCATTCTCAAAATCTTTTTTCAATCCGCCGCCGTACCAAAGGAAACTATCCACGTTTTGTCCCAAAAGCGTAATTTCTTTAAATCCTTTGTCCCACAAATCTTGGATTTCTTTCATGATACTTTGTGGTTCACGGCTGCGTTCACGTCCGCGGGTAAAAGGTACCACGCAAAACGTACACATATTATCACAACCACGCGTGATAGAAACCAAAGCCGTAATTCCGTTGCTCATCAATCGCACAGGTGAAATATCACCATAGGTTTCGTCTTTCGACAAAATCACGTTAATCGCATCGCGTCCTTCTTCCACTTCTTGCAAAAGGTTTGGCAAATCTTTATAAGCATCAGGTCCTACAACAAGGTCAACGATTTTTTCTTCTTCAAGGAATTGACTTTTCAAACGTTCGGCCATACAGCCCAAAACGCCTACTTTCATTTTTGGATTAATGCGTTTCACCGCATTGTATTTCTCCAAACGTTTGCGAATGGTTTGTTCTGCCTTGTCCCGAATAGAACAGGTATTGACCAAAACCAAATCGGCTTCTTCCAGCACTTGCGTGGTATTATATCCGTTTCCAGATAATATGGAAGCTACAATTTCGCTGTCCGAAAAATTCATCGCGCAACCGTAACTTTCTATAAATAGCTTTTTTGTATTCTCAGGTTTATTCTCTAAAACAAGACTTTCACCTTGTTTACTTTCTTCAATAATCTTTTCCATCTTGTATTTTCAAAGTGCAAAGATAACGCAATTCAAATAAATATGACAAGATGTCAGATTAAGAATTAACACTATTTTAAGGTGTTTGTAGCAACAGATAAATTGATCCAAAATTTATTGAATTTAAATATGTTAAAACCCGCTATTCAACGATTAAATTGACTTTTAAAATTTAAAAAACTTAAAATTTAAAAAAATCATATACTTTTGCCGACATAAACAATCGGAATATGGCAAAGAATTTAGTTATAGTGGAATCACCTGCAAAGGCAAAAACAATCGAAAAATTTTTAGGGAGTGATTTTCAGGTAGAGTCCAGTTACGGACATATTGCCGACTTACCATCCAAAGAAATTGGAGTAGATGTGGAAAATGGTTTCAAACCTAAATACGAAGTTTCTGCTGATAAAAAAGCGTTGGTTACTAAATTAAAAGGACTAGCTAAAAAAGCTGAAATGGTTTGGTTAGCAAGTGATGAGGATCGCGAGGGTGAGGCTATTTCTTGGCATTTAGCCGAAGAATTAAAATTAGATAAAACCAAAACAAAACGTATTGTTTTTCACGAAATTACTAAAACTGCTATTCTAAAAGCAATTGATAATCCACGAGAAATTGATTATAATTTGGTTAATGCACAACAAGCGCGTCGTGTTTTGGATCGATTAGTTGGTTATGAATTGTCGCCTGTACTTTGGAGAAAAATAAAAGGAGGACTTTCTGCCGGTCGTGTACAATCGGTATCTGTTCGTTTGATTGTGGAGCGTGAAAGAGAAATCCAAAATTTCAAAGCTGTTGCAACATATTCTGTTGTTGCTGAATTTACCAATGAGTCTGGAAAAACATTCAAGGCAAAACTTCCAAAAAATTTCAATACTAAAAAAGAAGCCGAAGATTTTTTAAATAAAAATATAGGTTCAACATATAACGTAGCCGATTTAGAAACGAAGCCTACCAAAAAATCACCGACGGGTCCGTTTACCACTTCGACTTTGCAACAAGAAGCGGCGAGAAAACTGTATTTGCCTGTTGGAATTACGATGCAACTTGCGCAGCGTTTGTACGAAGCCGGACTTATTACATATATGAGAACGGATAGTGTAAATTTATCCAAAGATGCGATGGAAGCTGCTCAGGCTGAAATTATTAAATCCTACGGAAAAGAGTTCTCTAAACCTCGAACTTTTGTCAATAAAAGCAAAGGGGCACAAGAAGCACACGAGGCGATTCGACCTACGGATATGTCGCGTCACACGGTAGATATCGACAGAGACCAAGCGCGTTTATATGATTTGATTTGGAAAAGAACGTTGGCTTCGCAAATGAGTGATGCGCAATTAGAACGTACAAACGTGAAAATTGAGGCAAACAACCACGGTGAAATATTCACAGCATCTGGAGAGGTTTTACTTTTTGAAGGTTTCTTGAAAGTGTACTTAGAAGGTCATGATGACGATGAAGAAGAGCAAGAAGGAATGTTGCCTGCAATGAAAGTCAACGAAAAATTACAAAATAATTACATTACTGCGACCGAGAGATATTCTCGTGCTGCTGCAAGGTATACTGAAGCTTCTTTGGTAAAAAAATTAGAGGAATTGGGCATTGGTCGTCCTTCTACTTATGCACCAACGATTTCTACAATCATCAATAGAAATTATGTAGAGAAAGGAAATCTTGACGGGCAAGAACGTAATTATACGCAATTGACGTTACAATCCGGAAAAGTAGGAGAGAAGCTATTGAAAGAAAACACAGGTTCTGATAAAGGAAAATTAGTTCCTACGGACATCGGAACGATTGTTACGGATTTCTTGGTTAAGAATTTCGGAAATATTTTAGATTATAATTTCACTGCAAAAGTCGAACAGGATTTCGATGAAATTGCAGAAGGCAATATCGTTTGGACAAAAATGATGCAGGAGTTCTATGATAAATTTCATCCAACGGTGAAAGATGTAGAAGCCAATGCAGAAAGAGAAAGCGGTGAAAGAATTTTGGGAACAGATCCTAAAACAGGAAAACCAGTTTCGGTTCGTTTAGGGAAATTTGGACCAATGGCTCAAATTGGAGCTGCTGATGATGAAGAGAAAAAGTTTGCGAGTTTGATGAACGATCAAAACATTGGAAACATCACTCTAGAAGAGACACTGAATTTATTTTTGTTACCAAAAAACTTGGGTGAATATAAAGGAGAAGAAGTTGAGGTAAGTAACGGCCGTTATGGTCCTTATATTCGTCACGGCGCTGCTTTCGTTTCTTTGCCAAAAGGTGAAAATCCATTAGATGTAGATTTTGAAAGAGCACAGGAATTAATCGATGAAAAAGCAATAGCCGATGCTCCAATTGCAGTTTATAAAGGCGAAGGCGTGCAAAAAGGAACGGGTCGTTTTGGTCCTTTTATCAAATGGGACGGCTTGTTTATCAATGTAAGTAAGAAATATAATTTTGATAATTTGTCTCAAGCAGACATTGAAGCGTTGATTGAAGATAAATTAAAAAAGAATATTGATAAGGTTTTACATAATTGGGAGGACGAAGGGATTCTAGTCGAAAAAGCCCGTTGGGGACGCTCGGTTATTACCAAAGGGAAAATCAAAATTGAATTAAGTAAAGATGTTGATGCTACAAAATTGACATTGGAAGAAGTTCAGGAAATGATTGCCAAGAAAACACCAGCCAAAAAAGTAGCTGCTAAAAAAGCACCTGCAAAGAAAGCAGTGGCAAAGAAACCAGCAGTTAAGAAACCAGTAGCAAAAAAGTAAAAAATGGAATTTGATTTTCTGAAACCCGTCGATGATGAAATCCAGGAGTTTATAAACGGATTGACTTCGCAGCAACTAGGAAGTAAAATAGTTTTACATACGAAGGAACAATTTCCAGATCTAAATAAGATTAAAATTGCTGTAATAGGCGTTTTAGAAAATCGAGGAGATAAAAAAGCGGTTTCAGATGTAGATTTGATACCTCTTAGGAAAGAATTATACGGTTTGTTTCCTGGAAACTGGGATGCTTCAATTGCTGATTTGGGAGATATTGTTGCAGGGAATTCTGTTGCGGACACCTATTTTGCAGTAAAAAAGGTGGTAGCAAGTTTGATTAAGAAAAAGATCACGCCAATAGTAATAGGAGGTTCTCAAGATGTAACGTACGCACTTTATAGAGCGTATGATGATTTAGAGCAAATGGTCAACTTGGTTTCCATTGATGATAAATTTGATTTCGGAAAAGAAAATGAATCCGTTTCGGCATCTTCTTATTTGACAAAAATAATTATCGATGAACCCAATAATCTTTTTAACTATTGCAATATTGGATATCAGACTTATTTTAATTCACAGGAGGAAATAGATTTGATTGAAAAACTATTTTTTGATGCCTATAGATTAGGAGAAGTTTCTAATAACATTGCTATTTCAGAACCAGTTTTTAGAGATGCTGATTTGGTAAGTATTGATTTGAATTCGATAAAATCATCTGATTCCGGAAATTTTATTTCATTTCAACCGAATGGTTTTAATGGAAAAGAAATTTGTTCTTTGTCGCGATATGCTGGGATAAGTGATAAAGTATCTTCGTTTGGGATATTCAACCATACTAATTCGGCACAAGAATCAGTATTGATTGCACAGATAATTTGGTATTTTATCGAAGGGTTTCATTATCGTTCGAATGAGTATCCTTTTGGGAGCAAAGAGAATTATTTAAAATACATTGTTCCATTGGAAGAAGAGGAATTAATTTTTTATAAAAGCGATAAAACGGATCGCTGGTGGATAGAAATTCCATTTATTTCAAATGTTAATAATAAATTAAAAAGAAACACGTTATTACCATGTTCTTATGATGAATATTTGATGGCTTGCAATCAGGAATTACCTGAAAGATGGTGGAAAGCTCAAAGAAAAAACATCGTTTAGAACCATTTTTTACTTATTTATGATTTTTTTATAAAAAACAGTTTGTTTACTGTAAAAAAATTGTTTTTCTAAAAAATAATAAATAGGTTTACACACTTAAAAATAATGATTAGATAACTAAATTTATATGAAGAAGTTCATAGCTTTTACGGCAATTTTGACCCTTTTAATTGGCTGTGGAAAATCAAGCGATAAAGGAGAACTGGTTGGTGTTAATGGAGGAAAATGGCATCCTGAGAAGCCTTATGGAATGGCATTAATTCCAGGAGGCGCCTTTATTATGGGTAAATCAGATGCTGATTTAGCTAATGTTGAAGATGCTCCCACAAAAACAGTTACTGTTCGTTCATTCTATATGGATGAGACGGAAATTACCAATAGTGAGTACCGTCAGTTTGTTGAATGGGTAAAAGATTCTACAATGAGAGTTCGTTTAGCTATTCTTGCAGATGAAAGTGGTCAAACAGCCAGCACAACTGGAGGTAAAGGTAAAAATGCAGGAAGCATTGCTGATTATGCATTTAATGATGCAGATCCAGAGAAAATGACAGCATATGATAAGTACATGTACGACAACTATTATAGCGTAGGTACTGCTGATGATCCTTATGCAGGAAGAAAATTGAATAAAAAGGTGAAATTAATCAAAGATACTAAGTTGTATCCTGATGAATATTACGCTGAAGTGATGGATTCGATGTATTTACCTATTGAAGAATCATACAACGGCTTAAGAACTATCGATGTCAATAAGTTGAAATTCCGTTACTCATGGATGGATATTCAGGCTGCTGCAAAAGCAAAAGTTGGAAGAAGAAAAGATTTCATAAAAACAGAAGAAGTTAATGTTTATCCGGATACTACAGTTTGGATTAAGGATTTTGCTTATTCTTATAATGAGCCAATGCATAATGACTATTTTTGGCACAAAGCCTATGGAGATTATCCTGTGGTGGGAGTGAAATGGACGCAAGCTAAAGCTTTTTGTGCATGGAGGACCTTAAATAAAAATAGCTATGTAAAATCAAAAAAGAAAGGACAAGATTTGATAAACTCTTTCCGATTACCAACAGAAGCCGAATGGGAATATTCTGCTAGAGGTGGTCTTGAGTCTGCAACATATCCTTGGGGTGGACCATATACTAAAAATGACAGAGGTTGTTTCTTAGCTAATTTCAAGCCAAACAGGGGAGATTATGCAGCAGATGAAGCGTTGTATACTGTAGAGGCAAAATCATATGAGCCTAATGGTTATAACCTTTACAATATGGCTGGGAATGTTTCTGAGTGGACGGATTCTTCGTATGATCCAAATGCTTATGAATATGTTTCCTCAATGAATCCAAATGTTCTTGATGCCTCAAATAAACGTAAAGTACTTCGTGGTGGTTCATGGAAAGATGTTGCTTATTTCCTACAAGTAAGTACAAGAGACTATGAATATGCTGATTCAGCCAGAAGTTACATAGGTTTTAGAACTGTTCAGGATTATATGGGAGTTCAAACCACCGGGAACGGTAAAAAGAAATAAAAAAGAAACCAAATCTATTTAAATTTTAAAAATCACTATTATGGCATTATTAAGCAAAAAAGCAATGAATTTCGCATACGGTATGGGAGCGGCGGTTGTAATCATTGGAGCATTATTCAAAATCACTCATATTGAATTTGGATTCTTAACAGGGAATTTAATGCTAACAATTGGTCTTGTTGTTGAAGCAGCCATTTTTGCTCTTTCAGCATTCGAACCGGTTGATAATGACTTGGATTGGACTTTGGTTTATCCAGAATTAGCTAACGGTCAAGCTAAACCAGCTACTAAAAAAGTGGAAACTCCTTCTGATGCACAAGGATTGTTGTCTCAAAAACTAGATGTAATGTTAAAAGATGCTAAAATTGATGGTGAATTGATGGCAAGTTTAGGAAACAGCATCAAAAATTTTGAATCTGCGGCTAAAGGAATTGCTCCTACTGTTGATTCTATTGCATCAACAAAAAAATACAGTGAAGAACTAAGTTTAGCTGCTGCACAAATGGAATCGTTGAACAGTTTGTATAAAATACAATTACAAAGTGCTTCCAGAAATGCTCAAATAAATGAGGAAGTTGCTGAAAATAACTTAAAATTAAAAGACCAAATGCAATCATTGACTTCTAATCTATCGTCTTTAAACAACGTATATGGTGGAATGCTTTCTGCAATGAACAATAAAGGATAATTAGTTTCGAACTATAAAAAAACAATAAACTAATTATTAGAAAATATGGCAGGAGGAAAACTAACCCCTAGACAGAAGATGATAAACCTAATGTACTTGGTTTTTATCGCAATGTTAGCACTAAATATGTCCAAAGAAGTATTGTCAGCTTTTGGATTAATGAATGAAAAATTTGAAGGTTCAAATACTTCAGCTGAGCAGTCAAACGCTCAAATGTTAGCTGGTTTAGATGCTAAAGCTGCAGAAGCAGGTGGTGAATTTGCGATAGCGGCAGTGACGGCTCACAAAGTAGAAGTTATTACAAAAAACTTTTACGATTATATTGCAACAATAAAATCTCAAGTTTTACTAGGTACAGAAGTAGATCCTGAAACTGGAAAATTACCTTACGAGGCAATGGACAAAGGAGATAATATCGATAATTTATGGTTTAGCCCTGCGGGTTATTCAGCTAAAGGGAAAGAAGTAGTAGCTACGATTGAAAAGTATAAAGCAGATATGAAATTAGCTTTAGGTGATAATAAAAAGTTAGCTCCGATTTTATCCGAGGTTCAAACTAAGTTTAGTTTAGCAGATGTTAAGAATAAAGACGGTATAGCGATTCCTTATTTAGATTATCATTTTAAAGGTTTTCCCGCTGTTGCCTCTTTAGCAAAATTATCTGCTTGGCAGAATGATGTTAAAAAAGCAGAATCAGATGTTTACAGTACTGCATTAGGTAAGGCGGCTGTTGCAGCTGCTTCATACAGTAACTATCAGGCTATTGTAGTATTAGATAAAAATGCTTATTTTCAAGGAGAGCAAGTTACAGGAAAAGTTGTTTTGGGTCGTTATGACGAGAATACAAAGCCAACTAATGTTACAGGTGCAAGATTAGATCCAGCAACGGGACAAGCTAAGATTGCTATAACAGCTGGAGGTGTAGGAGAACAAAATATTGCAGGTCAATTTACTTTTGTTGAAGACGGAAAAACAATTCCTTTAAAGTTCGCTGGAAAATATGTTGTTGTACCAAGACCTAACTCTGCTACAATTTCTGCAGATAAAATGAATGTAGTTTATAGAGGTGTATCTAATCCTATGACGATATCATTTGCTGGTATTCCTGATAATGCTGTTAATGCTTCAGCTCCAGGTTTATCAAAGGTAGGTAATGGTAAATACGTTATGAATCCTGGCGGAGGTAATGAAGTAGTTGTAAGCGTTTCAGGTAAGATGTCTGACGGAAAAGTTGCTAATGATAAAAAAGTATTTAGAATAAAAGGTATTCCTGGTCCAACCGGTACAATTAGAGGAGAAATGGGAGTTGTTAAAGGTCCTAAATCGAATTTAGAAATTGCTACAATTGGAGCTAAATTAGTAGATTTTGATTTTGAAGTAGGTTTGAATGTTGTTGGTTTTAATTTAAAAGTTACTGGTCAGCCTACTGTGGTTGTTTCAGGAAATAGATTAAATGCACAATGTAAAGCGGTACTTTCAAAAGCAGGAAGAGGAGATCAGGTAACAATCTCTGAAATTAAAACAAAACTTGAAGGCGCAGGAAGCTATTTATTGCCTAGAACTGCTCCAGTAATTTTTGAAATACAATAATAAGTAGCTTTTTAGTAATCTACTTCAATTCTTATTAGGATAACATGATGAATGTAAGAAATTTTTTAATCGCTATTATATCTATTACGGGAAGTTTTGCGTCATTTGCGCAATCTAATTTGCTTAATGCAAAAACTCCGGACCAAATAGGACTTAAAACTGCCGCACAACTGGACTCGGATAATGATAAACCATTAGCTTATGGTTATGTCCACGATAGAGATGTCTTGATGGGAAAGACTACTTGGGAGATTATCGATTTGAGCGAGAAAATTAATTTTGCTTTGTATTTTCCAATTGACACTGCAAATGTTGGTTCTGATAGAAGGTCATTATATGATGTTTTGACGAAAGCAATGAAAAAAGGTGAAATCACGGAAGTTTATACTGATAGTTATTTTAACACCAAAAAATCATTACAAGATATTCAAGGTTCATTAACTCGTATCGATACAACTGATGCCGGAAGAGAACAAATTAATGCTGGAAATCAAATCTCCGATGAGTACATTTTAAGACAAGATTTATCTGCTCAAGATGTTTCTCAATATAAAATTAAAGGATATTGGTATTTTGATAAGCGTCAAAGCGAATTAAAATATCGTTTGTTGGGTATTTGTCCTGTAACTCCGGATGTGTACACAATGAACAGTGATGAAAAGGATTATATCGAGTTGTTTTGGATATTTTTCCCTGCGGCCAGAGAAGTGTTGCATGATGCTAAAGCATTTAACGATAAGAATTCAGCGATGCCTGTTTCATTTGATCAGATATTAAATTCAAGACGTTTTAACAGTGTTATTTACAAAGAAGAAAATGTGTATGGCGATAGAACTATTGACGAATACATGAAAGATAATGCTCAGAATCAATTGTTAGAATCAGAAAGAGTGAAAGATAAAATTCGTAATTTCGAATCTGATATGTGGAATTATTAATTTCAGTTTTATAAAATATTAATTAACTCTTACTGTAATGGTAAGAGTTTTTTGTTTTAATGTGCTTTCTTTGTATTCAGTTTTAAATGAATTTTTGGATGATTGATTATTTAATTATTGGTTCTGGTTTGGCAGGTATTTCATTTGCGGAGGTTGCTTTGCGGAATGATAAATCTATTTTGGTTTTGGATGATAATTCTCAAAATTCCTCAAAAATTGCTGGTGGATTGTACAATCCGGTGATACTGAAACGCTTTAGCGAAGTTTGGAAAGCGCAGCAGCAATTGATTTTAATGAACGAATTTTATAGCTTTTTAGAAAATAAACTGCAATGTAAAGTTGATTTCAAAAGGCCTATTTTAAGGAAATTTTTCTCTGTCGAAGAACAGAATAATTGGTTTGCAGCTTCGGATAAAATAGCGTTGACTCCTTTTTTATCTACTGAATTAATCTCTAAAAAATATGGGGGAATTGATTCGCCTCACGGATATGGAGAAGTTTTACAAACGGGTTATGTGGACACGGCTTTATTGTTGAATAAATACAAACTATACCTGAACGAAAATAATCTTTTTCAAGAAGAGTCATTTGATTTTGATGCTTTGCAGATCGTTTCGGATGGTATTCTATATAAAAATATTAAAGCTAAACATATTATTTTTGCTGAAGGTTTTGGAATGCATGCAAATCCTTATTTCAAGGTCTTGCCTTTGGATGGTACCAAAGGAGAACTTTTTATAATTAAAGCTCCACAATTAGACCTTGATGTAATTGTGAATACCAGTGTGTTTATTTTGCCGCTTGGGGATGATTTGTTCAAAGTAGGAGCAACCTATAATTGGAAAGATAAAACGGATTTACCTACGGAAGAAGGAAAAACCGAATTAATGGAGAGAATCAAGGAAATTATTACTTGTGATTTTGAAATTATTGACCATTTTGCTGGCGTTCGTCCAACGGTTAAAGACAGGAGACCGTTAGTAGGAACGCATCAAAACCATAAATCAATTCATATTTTGAATGGTTTAGGAACGAGAGGAGTGATGTTAGGGCCGGCAATGGCAAAAGCTTTATATGAAAATATAGAACTTAAAATTCCTTTGGATAAGGAAATTAACATTGATAGATTTTTGCCAAAAGGAAAGAATTGATATTATTTTAGTTTTGTTGTAGGATCATAGGAAACAAACATATTGATATATATGTTTCTGGACCAACGAAGAACAAAAGGAAATGATATAATCAAGGACGCAATAATAACTATAAAGGCGACTTTAAGATTCGAGTCAAAAAATACAAATGAGATTATAAAAGCTGCAATTCCAATAGCAACATTTAATCCATAACTCACATACATTGCTCCGTAAAAAAAAGAAGGTTCAATTTGATATCTTAGTCCGCAATGACTGCAATTTTCATGCATTTTTAATATTTTATTGAAATGCAGTGGATTTTTGTCCAAATACATACTCTCATTCTGACATTTAGGACAAGTTCCTGTTAAAATGCTATATAATTTGGATCCTTTTTTTAACATTTGCAAAAAATTTAATTTTTCCTTTTTTGGAGTTACAAATTTACGCATTCGAAAAGGAATAAAATCACAATACATGCTTAATATACACAATTTATCCGTTTCATTTGGTGGTTCTTATTTATTTGAAGAAGTTACCTTTCGATTGGGTGCTGGAGACCGTGTTGGTCTTGTTGGGAAGAATGGAGCGGGGAAATCTACGATGCTTAAAATGTTGGCAAAAGATTTTGCTCCTGACTCAGGTGTTATTTCTCAAGAGAAGGATCTCCGAATGGGATTCTTGCGCCAAGATATCGATTTTGAGCAAGGAAGAACTGTTCTTGAAGAAGCCTATGAAGCTTTCACGGAGATAAAAATTGTTGAGAAAAAGCTTGAAGAGATTAATCACTTGTTAGTTACAAGAACGGATTATGAAAGTGACGAATACAGCCAAATCATTGAAGACCTATCTGATTATACACATCGTTTTGAACTTTTAGGAGGTTATAATTATGTGGGTGATACCGAGAAAATTTTACTTGGTTTAGGATTTAAACGAGATGTATTCGATAATCAAACGGAGACTTTTTCCGGCGGATGGAGAATGCGTATCGAATTAGCCAAATTATTATTGCAAGCCAATGACGTATTATTGCTGGATGAACCTACGAATCACTTGGATATCGAAAGTATCATTTGGTTAGAAAGTTTCCTTCGTAATTATCCGGGAGTTGTTGTGATTGTTTCGCACGATAAAATGTTTTTGGATAATGTAACCAACAGAACTATTGAAATTTCACTTGGGAAAGCTTATGATTTCAACAAACCTTATTCTCAATATTTAGAATTGCGTCATGAAATTCGCGAAAAGCAACTGGCTACACAAAAAAATCAAGCCAAAAAAATTGAAGAAACAGAGAAATTAATCGAAAAATTCCGTGCCAAAGCTTCTAAAGCATCAATGGCACAGTCCTTAATAAAAAAGTTAGATAAAGTAGAGCGTATCGAAGTAGATGAAGATGACAACTCAGTGATGAATATTACTTTTCCAGTTTCAAAAGAGCCGGGAAGAGTAGTTATTGAAGCTGAAAATGTGACTAAAAGTTACGGTGATAAAACTATTTTGAAAGATATTAGCCTTTTGGTAGAACGTGGAAGTAAAATTGCATTCGTTGGACAAAACGGGCAAGGGAAATCAACTTTCATTAAAGCTATTGTTGATGAATTCGAATATAAAGGAAATATCAAGTTAGGACACAATGTACAGTTAGGGTATTTTGCACAAAATCAGGCGGAATATCTGGATGGCGAAATCACGTTGTTACAAACTATGGAAGACGCAGCTGCAGATACAAACCGAATGAAAGTGCGCGATATGCTGGGTTCTTTCTTGTTTCGTGGCGATGATGTCGAGAAAAAGGTTAAAGTTCTTTCTGGAGGCGAAAGAAACCGGTTAGCGCTCTGTAAATTGTTATTGCAACCCATTAATGTTTTGTTGATGGATGAACCTACGAATCACTTAGATATCAAATCTAAGAATGTTTTGAAGGCCGCACTGCAAAAATTTGGTGGAACTTTGCTTTTGGTTTCTCACGATAGGGATTTCCTGCAAGGAATGTCAAATTTGGTTTATGAGTTTAAAGACCAAAAAATTAAGGAATATCTAGGTGATATCAACTATTTCCTTGAACAGCGTAATATGGAAAATATGCGTGAAGTGGAGAAAAAAGATGCCGAAAAAGCTGCAGCACCCAAAGAAAGCAATAAATCCTCATACGAAGATCAAAAGAAAGGCAAAGCCTTGCAAAACAAATTGAGTAAAGTAGAAAGTCAAATAAAGCAATTGGAAAGAGACATTCAACAAGATGATAAAATGTTGGCTTCTAATTATGACAAGCATATTGAAGATGCTAAGTTTTTCATGGCCTACAACAAGAAAAAAGCAGAGTTAGATAAACTGCTGCTGGACTGGGAAGTGGTTCAGGAAGAAATAGATAATTTATAAAAAAAAGAGTTCCACAACGGAACTCTTTTTTTATGCAATAATCCCAATGGATTTAGAGTGCGCAATGGCTTCGCTGCTATGTTTGAAGTAACAAATTGAAACGTTCAAGGTTTCTAAATTTTTCATTACGTTGATTATTTTTTGCT
The DNA here is from genome assembly GCF_003312425.1 of Flavobacterium psychrolimnae. GTDB lineage: Bacteria > Bacteroidota > Bacteroidia > Flavobacteriales > Flavobacteriaceae > Flavobacterium > Flavobacterium psychrolimnae. The sequence continues at coordinate 129,423 of NZ_QNUX01000006.1, forward strand.
TTTTAGTTGAACCAGTCTGTCGGATGTAAACTGCTTTTACAGTAACTGGAAATATTTTACAGATGGCTTCATATAAATACGGATCATTTTGCGAATCATCGCCAAGAAGCACGTATTCTAAATTGGGATAAAATTCTAAAATGTGTTTTATTTTATCAAACTTATGGTTGTGATCTCCTCTTCCTGTCAAGAAAAAATCCGCTAGACTTGTTTTAATGTCCTTCAGTAGCAAAACTGCTTTTGGAAGCTGATGAATTTCAGTGAATTTTGTGATGAAACGGTACAAATTCCACTCGCTGCTCGAAACATAGAAAAAAGCATTAAACTCTTCCTTTTTCTCTCTTCCAGCTGTGCTTAAAGCTTGATAATGGGTTACAACATCTTCATATATTTTTCTCTTATTTACATTTTTGAATAATAATACATATAATTTTTTTAAAGGATTTAGCGTATGCGATACTAAAAAGGTATCATCAATATCGGATATAATTCCCAAATTTCCTTTGTGTGGTCTAATGTAACTATCTTTTGTGGTGATAGTTCCGTTTTTGTAAATGATGCTCACTTCATAATCGATCCAACCGTAATTTGTGTCTTGGTCTAATGGGACGCAAAATTTAAAATAGCCATCAACTAATGTTTTGGTATGGATTTTGGAATTGTTGTGTTTCAAATAGACATCGGCATTTGCTTGCGTTTTTATTTGGAACATTTTAATAACAGAAGTTGCATTTTTTAGATTCTTTTTTTGAAAATTATACTCTTCCATTGATGTTGGTTTGAAGACGTGGCCCATGACGATTAATTCCTGTTCATTTGCGTATCCTCGGTATAATTTTAAAATTGGTTTCATATATTGTATTACTTTTGATAAAAGTTCAATTTAGAGGTTTTTAATCAATAAAAGAAGAAAAAGTTTGAAAAATAATATTATCCTTATCGTTAATCCTATTTCCGGAGACGTCGATAAATCAGAGCTTATTGATGCTGCGACAGCTTTTGCCGAAAAAGAAAATTTGAATCTCGTGATTTATAACACTTCTGGAATTTCAGACAGTGATAATATAAAAGTCCTTTATAATACCTATACTCCGCAGAGAATTATTGTTGCCGGTGGCGATGGAACTATAAAAATGGTTGCCGAAGCGATGGAAGATCACGACGTTATTATTGGGATTTTACCTGCCGGATCTGCTAATGGTTTAGCCGTAGATTTGAATTTGCCTTCAACAATTGAAGAAAACTTAGAAATTGCTTTTCACAATGATTTCATGGAAATAGATATGATTTCGATTAACGGAAAGAAAAGTATTCACTTGAGTGATTTGGGTGTAAATGCGGAGATGATCAAAAACTACGAAAATAGCAGTATTCGTGGTAAATGGGGATATGCCTTGCAAACCGTTTCGACTTTGATTGACTTAGAAGATCCGTTTATCGCTACCATTACAGGTGATTTTCCTACGATTGAATGCGAAGCGAGAATGATTGTTATTGCTAATTCTCAAAAATACGGAACTGGAGTTTCTATAAACCCAAACGGGGTTATGGATGATGGAAAGTTTGAATTGGTAATCCTAAAAAATATGGATTTAGTGGTTTTGGGTAAAATCATCACTGGAAATATGCCGATTGATGTCAATGATGTTGAAATTATTTCTACAGATCAAGCTTTTGTGACTACCAATATTCCGGTAAGTTTTCAAATTGATGGCGAATATTGCGGTAAGGAAACAAAATTGAATATCGAAATTCTGCCAAAGCAATTGAAAGTTGCAGTACCTAATCCAATTAGTGCTATTATTTAAAAGGATTGCGTTCTTGCCAAGTGGTTTCCGGTTCTAAATATTTGAATATTTTTGGCATATATGGATTTACCATTTCATTGCTATGCGCGATGATTCCGTACATTTTTATCGGTTTTGCACCAACAGAACTTTTGATTTCTAATGCTGTTCTTGCGAAGACAATTTCCTTGAAACCTTTATTGATGGAGTATGCAATCATATCATATAACATGTTCAAGTACAGCATTTTTTCACGCTGAATACTTTCGTCATATCCCAGGAAATAGGTGTCCATTACTTCACCATTTTTAATTAAAGTGTTAAAACCTATTAGCTTTTCATCGATAAAATAGCCGTAAAAAAGGAATTTGTCTTTAAAGATTTCTTTGAAAACTCTAAAATGATTTTTTGGCAGAAAAAAAGTATTGAAAGGTGCGTTTTTGGCAACATGAAAATACAAATCATAAATCGTATCCTCTAAAGCGATGATGTCTTCCAGATGTAGCTTTCTTTTCTCAATAATAGCTGCTTTTTTTCGGGCTCTTTTGTATTGATCTCTATATTTTTTTGAAAGTGAATCGATGTAATCCTGCTCCGTTTTCCAATTTTCATTAATAGAGAAAACCATGTTGGGTTGTGTCGAGAACTGATAATCATTTTTGAATTCTGGAACTGCAAAGTATCTAATTTCCTCTTCGCTAAAATCTTTATAAGTCGTAATATGAATCTTGACACCCTTAGATTTAAATATCTTTTTTAATTCAGTTGCGGCAGCATGTAACGTTTGTATTGCTATCTTTTTATCAATCGTGTCGGATAGAGCAAAGCAGTTTTGACCCGTCAGCATGTTATTGCCAATGACCAGTACATGAGAACCAAAGTTTCTGAAAACAATATTTCGTACAGCAGTTTTGATACATTTATCTCGTTCTCCAAAAGATTCCAATGAATTCAAATCTAAAAATTGAGAAATTGCAATGCCAACTAAAGTCGTATTGTCGAAGATTCCAATGAAGTGACAAATCATGTTGTCAGGAGAGGATTTTTCTAAAACATGCAGGTATTTCTTAGATAAAAAAATAGTTGAAATAGCTAATTCATCCCAGTTTTCAGGAAGTTCAGTAGTTGAATTATAAATTTTGAAAGAGTAAGCTGGATTCAAATTGTGTGGAAATATTTTTTTCAAAATTAGTTAATAAAGTTAAAGTATTATTGATTGTCATGAAATAAACTAACTTTATATCACTAAATAAACTAATTATGAAAACCTACTCAGAGGAATCTATTCAAATCGCGTTGAAAGAGTTGAAAGACTGGAAATTTGTCAATAATGGAATCGAGAAAAATTTTAAATTCAAAGATTTCACTCAAGCTTTGGGTTTTATCGTACAGGTAGGAGTAATGGCTGAAAAGAGTAGTCATCATCCGGAATTATTCAATGTTTACAATAAAGTCACCATACGCTTAACCACTCATGATGCAAATGGGGTTACGGATAAAGATTTAGATTTGGCAAAAGCCATAGAAAAGATGTAAAGCAGAATAAATTTCGCCTTTTGAATCAGAAGGCGAAATTTAATTTAAAAGTTAAGATAATTGCCATCCACAAATAATTCCTCCCATAATTGTAAGGCACACAATCCAAAATCCACCAGTTACAAAGGTATATTTGAAACTTCTTCTTTCATACAAAGCATTCGTTCCTATAATTGGTAAAGCAAAAAACAGTCCCGTCATAAAGCCGTGTAAAGCTCCATGCTTAAACGTTCTGAAAGCATTTCCATAGTCAGTCATAAAAGCTTCATAGGAAGGTTTTGCAATACTGGGATCTCCCCCTATCATACCTATTGCTCCAAATTGATGTATGGTGAGCATTTGAAGTACGAAGCTGATGAAAAAAGCATATAGCAATGAAGTGCCAAATATTAAAAGCATATTTCCTCCTTTTAGCTTTTCTTCTGTCAGTCCAGATTCTTTCATCCAAATTGTTCCAAAAACTTTTGGATGATACCAAACAAAACCAATTACAAGAGTAGATAAAGCTGCAACAAATAGTGCTAAGAAATTGATTTCCATAAATTTGAGATTAAGGTTAGTACAGCAAATTTAATGAAATATTACTTATCACCAAAAAGAGATTAATTGTAAGGTATTACGGTATATAAAAAACAATATTGTGTAGTTCGTCGATTTTATTTGCTGATTAGCCATAATGTGTGTAGTTTTAGATGTGTAAAAGAAAAATACCCTGTTATGAAAAAAATATCTACTCTATTTTTAACGCTTTTGTTTTCATTTTCAATGCTTGCAAATGTATCTCAATCAGAGAAAGATGCCTTGGTGAAATTATATCAGTCAACAAATGGTCAACAATGGAAAGTGAAATGGGATTTATTAGCTCCGGTTTCTACTTGGTATGGTGTTAAAGTGCAAGATGAAAAAGTAATTGCAGTGCATTTAGCTGATAATAATCTAGTGGGAGAGATTCCATCGGATATTGTAAACTTGGTTAGTCTTCAAGAATTGGATTTACACAAAAATCAAATATCAGGAACAATTCCATCTGCTATTGGAAAACTAAAGGATATGAAAGTATTGAATCTTTCGTTCAATAAATTAACAGGTTCAATTCCTTCTTCTGTTTGCGAAATGTCAAATTTGAAAGATTTAGAATTATATATGAATGCACTTTCAGGCGAATTACCATTACAAATTGGAGCTTTAAGCCAATTGGAAATATTATCGTTATTCAATAACGAAATTGTGGGTGAAATTCCAAATTCTCTTTATGACATTAAAACAATAAAAACGCTACTTTTAAACAGTAACAAACTTGTAGGTGAATTAAGCAGAGATGTAGAGAATATGACGGCACTTGAAAATCTTAGTTTGTTTGACAATAAAATGATTGGTCAGGTTCCATTTGAATTAGAAAACTTAAACAACCTAAAAGAAATGAATATTTCTTATAATAAATTCAATGGTTTGGTATCTAAAGACTTAGCTGTTTTGGATACGTTGAATATGACTATGCTTAATGAGCAAGGAATTACAGTTTTGCTGAACGTATCTATGGATAGAAATTCAGCAATTGTTTCAGAAGATTAATTTATAATTAAAAATAACAGATACGTACTTTTTTAACGATTAAAATTTAGTTGATTTTTGGATATGTTAAGTTTAATAAACGTAGTTGGTTAAAAACCTGTGTGACATGCTCCACAGGTTTTTTTGTTTCTAAAAGAATACTAATAGAGAATAGTTTTTTTATTTCTTTAGCTATCAGGAAGTTTTTTAATGTGTTTGCCATTTCATGATTCTTAGTTGAATTTGAAATGTTGTCCAATTCAATGCATATTTTTTTATAGTTCTTTAGATAAATTTTGAGTCGGTTGACACCTTTTCCTTCTTGATGTTTCCAATGATTAATATCATTCAAATTAATCGTTTGAGACTTAATCGAACTATAAATAGGTTTCTTTATCCAATCCATTTTGATTGTCTCATTTCGAAGTTCTAGAAGTAGCGTGCCGGAAAACAATCTAAATAAAATAATTGCAGAAAGCATAGTGATTGTAAAAGCAAGAATATAGATCAAAAGGTTATTTTGTATTCCAGTTTGTGCCAAAAGGATTCCTAATAGGGGTAAAGAGATCATATACATAATTCCGAAAGGTAGTATTGATAACGTTTTGGCTTTTAAATGTAACACGTTTTCATCCATTATTTGAGTTTAAAAGATTTTAAAAATTCTAAAAAACAAATTTATTAAATATTTTAAATGAAAAAGCTCCAGATTTCTCTCAAGCTTTTTAGTAGCGAGTAATCGTGAAAAATCTAACTAATTTTTGGATGGTTATTATAAAATAATTAGCGTTAATGATGATTTTTAAATTGGTGAATTTTTTAGTTGAAATTCGCGATTTCAGCTTATTGTGATTCCATTTCAAGTTGTTGATTTTCTTAGGTCATTTTAAATTATATATATGTCTCTGCTAATTTGTGTACATAAAATAAAAGTTTAATTTTACTTTTTTAATATATATAGCAACCTTGCCTGTCATTACATAATAATCCTTCCTAATTATTTTTGGCCCGTTGTTTATAAGAAGAAATTTCCAAAGTCATTTTCATAGATATAAACTCTTATTTCCATGTATCAATTTTTAAAAAATATCTTGATGCTTTTTTTAGCATCATTAATTTTAGTTTCCTGTAAACAAAAACAAGGAGATAAAATCAAGGTCGGATTTTCTCAAGCTATGACTACGGACGATTGGCGTAAACAAATGAACATCTCCATAAAAGTTGAAGCCTCTTTACGGCCTGAAGTAGATTTGACTATTAAAGATGCTGATAACAATGTCCAAAACCAAATTGAAGATATTGAAAAATTTATAGCTGATAAAGTAGATGTTATTATTGTATCTCCAATTCAATCTAAACCCTTAACTGCTGTTGTAGAAAAATCGATAAAAGCAGGAATTCCGGTTCTTGTTGTAGATCGAAAAATAGATGGTGAAAATTACTCTGCATACCTTGGAGCTGATAATATTGAAATTGGCAGAATTGCTGCTCGATATATTATTTCGAACAGTAAAGGTTCCGGTAAAATTATTGAAATTACCGGAGCAAGTGGCTCTTCGCCTGCATATGAGCGTAGTCTGGGATTTAATCAGATAATTGCTAAAAATAATCGTTTTGAAATTAACGGCACCATTCACGGTGATTGGGAAAAAGAGTCCGTTAAAGCACCACTCAAAACAATTCTTGAGCAAAATCCGGATATTGAATACATTTTTGCTCATAACGACCGCATGGCATTAAGTGCGTGGGAAACTGCTAAAACACAAGGATTAGAAAAGAAAATTAAATTTTTAAGCGTTGACGGACTTAATACGGTGAATGGCGGTATAGAGTTGGTGAAAAGTGACGTTTTAGATGGAACTATATTATATCCCACTGGAGGAAATGAAGCATTGAAATTGGCCTTAAAAATGTATAATAAAGAGCCGATTTCTAAAAATAATATACTGAATACGATTGTTATTGATCAGAATAATGCTGAAATTATCGAAAACCAAATGGATAAAGTTGATCAGCAGCAAGCCGTTATTGAATCACAGCAAAGAGCAATAAAGGTGCAGGAAGGAGAATATGCTTCACAGAACAATCTGGTTCGGTTACTGAGTTTTTTCTTAATGATTATTCTCAGTTTGACGATTTATAGTATTTATTCTACTATTTCTATTTCGAGAAAGAAAAAACAGCTTGAGAATATTAATCAGACTGTAATTTATCAGAATCATGAAATTCAGGAAATGGCAAAAATTGCTGAGAAAAGCAATGAGGCCAAATTGAATTTCTTTACAGGTCTTTCACATGAATTCAAAACACCAATAACGCTGATTATGAGTTATGTGGAGTCATTAATTGAAAACGAAAAAATCAAAGGAACCGCTCTTATTGATGAAGTAAAACTGATTCATAAAAATTCGAATAGATTACTGAGATTAATAAATCAGTTATTGGATTTTAGAAAAATTGAAGAACAAAAATTCACGTTAAGAGCTTCAAATACTAAGATCTATGATTTTACAAATGAAGTAATGACTAACTTTAAAGGTGAAGCTTCCCGTAGAAATATTAATTTTCAGCTTATTTGTAAAAATAAAAGTATGGAGTTGTTTATTGACAGGGGTTTGATGGATAAAGTTTATTTTAATTTGCTTTCAAATGCTTTCAAGTTTACGCCTGATAACGGAAAAATAACTATTTCAATTACCGAAAATCAGGACAATACAATTAAAATTAGTTTTAAGGATTCCGGAATTGGAATACCGGAAAATGAATTATCAAATGTATTTAATCCATTTTTTAGAGCTTCAAACAATAATAAAAACAGTTCCGGAATAGGGCTTCATTTGTCAAAAGAGTTTGTGCTTTTGCATCACGGAACAATAGAACTTAAATCGAAGCAGGGAAGTGAGTTTATAATTACTTTACTAAAAGGCAGCAGTCATTTACAGCCTTCTGAAATTATACATAAAGCAGAAAACTTAAATGTAACTCCAAATCTAATAACAGATTATCTTGATATTGAGCCTGATTTTAGCCAGCTTAACGTAAGTTCTCAGTTAGAAAAACATTCTCTTTTAATTATTGAAGATAACATTGATTTGGTTACATTTTTAAAAGCTAAACTATCGAACGAGTATGTAATTAATATCTCTGACGGAAGTGATGCTATTGAAATAGCAATGGAAATTGTCCCGGATATAATTATTTGTGACATTAATTTGGCAGACAAAGATGGTTATGAAATTAGTAAAGAATTGAAAAAGGATTTACGTACTTCTCATATTCCTATTATTATATTGACGGCACAAAGTAACAAGGAATCTGTTTTAAAAGGATTACAGAGTGGAGTGGATCAGTATCTTACGAAGCCTTTTAGTCTTTCGATTTTAAAACAGTCTATTTCGAGTCTGCTTTTTAACAGAGAAAAACTACGTTATTATTATACGAATAATATCTATCGTATTGAACCTGAGTCTAAATTTGGTAATCAGGAGCAGTCTTTTATTACTAAAATGAATGATATTATTAAATTCAATGTTGAAAACCCTAAATTTTCAGTTGAAGATTTAGCAGATAAACTAAGTATTTCCAGAGTTCAGTTGTATCGAAAGGTAAAAGCGATTATCGGAATTAATATCAGTGATCATATTAATAACGTAAAATTAGAGAAAGCGGCAGAACTTTTAAAGTCCAATGAGATGAATATTTCTGAAATTGCATACTCTCTTGGATTCTCTTCTCCAAACTATTTTTCTACAGCTTTTAAGAATAAATTTGGAATTTCACCAAAGGAATACAAATCTTCCAACTAATACTGGTTTAAAATTGATACAAATCAGGTATCAATTTTAAACGTAATGTAACAAAATCGAAACTACACGGTTTTCGTAAATAAACTTTAATTTATGTAAACCCCTGTAAATAAAGCTCTTGTTGTTTAAATGTCAAACCATCAATAATTGTAGAATTAAATTGTAACATCATTAAAAATAAGTTGTTTTTATTGCGAATATCTTAGCAGCAAGTTTTTAATACTTCTACAATGAATAAGATATTGATTTGGTCTGTTACTGCTGCATTGGCAGGTTTTCTATTCGGTTTTGATACCGTAGTTATTTCTGGAGCTGATAAACAATTACAGCTTCTTTGGCATTCTTCTGATGCTTTTCATGGATCTGTTGTTATGGCAATGGCGCTTTGGGGAACAGTAGTAGGTGCTATTTTTGGAGGAATCCCAACCAATAAAATAGGTCGTAAAAAAACACTGTTCTGGATTGGGATTTTATATTTCGTTTCTGCTGTTGGTGCTGCTTATGCAAACGATCCATATGTTTTTGCTGCTTTCAGATTTTTAGGAGGGTTAGGTGTTGGTGCTTCAACTATTGCTGCTCCTGCTTATGTTTCTGAAATTGCTCCTGCAGATAAACGAGGTCGATTAGTAGCTTTGTACCAGTTTAATATTGTCCTGGGAATTTTAGTTGCTTTTATCTCCAATTACTTTTTAAAAGATATTGGTGAAAATGCATGGCGTTGGATGATTGGAGTTCAGGCTTTTCCATCGATTATCTATATTCTTTTTATACTTACAATCCCGGAAAGCCCAAGATGGTTAATATCTAAAAACCGTGATGAAGAGGCTCGTAAAGTATTGTTCCAAATTGATCCATCTGCAAAACTCAGTGACATCATGGATGATTCCAGAGAAAATGGTGTAACCAAACATGAAAATATTTTCATGAAAAAATACCGTTTTCCATTGATTTTGGCTTTCCTTATTGCCTTTTTTAATCAGTTTTCAGGGATTAATGCCTTTTTATATTATGCACCAAGAATTTTTGAAGAAGCAGGTTTAGGACAAAATACAGCCTTATTAAGTAGTATCGGAATCGGGATTACGAATCTTATATTTACTTTAATTGGAGTGGCATTAATTGACAAATTAGGAAGAAAGTTGTTAATGTACATTGGTTCTGTTGGATATATTATTTCCTTAGGTTTAGTTTCGGCTTCTTTTTATTATGATTGGGGAGGATTGTCAGTACCTACTTTTCTTTTCTTATTCATTGCTTCCCACGCCATTGGTCAAGGAGCTGTAATCTGGGTATTTATTTCTGAAATTTTTCCAAATCATATTCGTGCTTCAGGACAAGCTTTTGGGAGTTCAGTGCACTGGGTTTTGGCAGCAATTATTCCCTCTTTAATTCCGATGTTGTTTACAGAAATTGGTCCAGAGGTTGTTTTCTTGATTTTTACATTGATGATGGTATTGCAGCTTTTGTTTGTAATATTTATGATGCCTGAAACCAAAGGAATTTCTTTAGAAACTTTAAGCGAAAATCTAACTAAAAAATATACCAAAAAAAATGAAATCAAAGAAACATCTACCGCTGGTACTTTGTAGTGCTGTGCTACTTTCAATAGTAAGTTGCAAAACCGCTTCAGTTTTATCGCAAACAACTGCTGATACAAAAGGGGCTACCGAAGAGCAAATGTACCGTCCTAATTTTCATTATACACCAAAGAAAGGTTGGATGAATGACCCTAATGGAATGTTCTATGCTGACGGACAATATCATTTGTATTATCAATATTATCCTGATGGAAATAAATGGGGGCCTATGCACTGGGGACATACCACTAGTAAAGACATGATTAAATGGGAAGAACAACCTATTGCTATTTATCCGGATAAAGATAAATATATTTTTTCAGGAAGTGCTGTTGCAGATATAAACAATACATCCGGTTTAGGTACTGGAAAAACAGTTCCAATTGTGGCTATTTACACTTTGCATGATATGACAAAGGAAAAAGAAAACAAAATTGATGTAGAGCAGCAGGATCTGGCTTATTCGAATGACAATGGTTTTACATGGCAGAAATTTGAGGAAGGAAATCCTGTTGTGAAAAATCCTGGAATTCGTGATTTTCGTGATCCAAAAGTAACCTGGGATAAAACCCATAAACAATGGGTAATGGTTTTAGCTGCTCAGGATAGAGCTCAGTTTTATAAATCTACAAATCTTAAAAACTGGGAATACTTATCTGATTTCGGAAAAAACATTGGAGCTCATGGAGGTGTTTGGGAATGCCCTGATTTTTTTCAAATAAAAGTGGAAGGTTCAAATGAAACAAAATGGGTTTTAATTCAGAGTTTGAATCCAGGTGGAGCTAACGGAGGATCGGGAACACAATATTTTATTGGTGATTTTGACGGAACAACTTTCAAACAAGATGTCAATTTTGCTCAAAGAGTAGAAAAGGAAAAAGCAGTTTGGTTGGATTATGGAAAAGATAATTATGCGGGAGTAACCTGGGATAACATTCCCAGTACAGATGGCAGAAAATTATTTATAGGATGGATGTCTAATTGGGATTATGCACAGCAAGTTCCCACATTTGCTTGGAGAGGGAGCATGACTATTGCACGTGAAATTCAGTTAATAAAAAAAGGAAATGAATATAGCTTGGTTAGCAATCCAGTAAAAGAAATCAATAAATATATTTCTAAAACTATTAAAGAAAAATCATTAAAAGGAAAAGAAAAAATCTCGATTGTAACAAGTGAAAAAATAGATTTGACTAAAGCAATTGTAAATTTTGATTTAAAAAATCTAAAACAAGATACTTACACTTTTACGCTTTCTAATACTGCTGGAGAATCTTTGACTTTCGGAATTAATAATTCAGATCATTATTTGTTTTTAGATAGAACCAAATCTGGGAAAACGGATTTCTCTGAAAAATTTGCATCTACAATTACCAAAGCAATTTTGGATGGAAACCAAGAAGAAGCTGTTTTTAAAATTATTTTGGACAAAACATCCATTGAAATTTTTTACAACAATGGCGAAAAAGTAATTACCGAAATCTTTTTCTCAAACCAACCGTTTACTGAACTTTCTGTTTCTTCAAATCAAGGAATTGAATTGAATGACATTGTAATTAACCAATTAAATATAAACTAAAACTAAAAACCAAAACCATTAACTTATGAAAAGTAAAATTATTTATTTTCTGTTTTTCTTCTTTCCAATGCTGATGATGACAGCTCAGGAAGGCGGAATTAAAGGAACGGTAATTTCGTCTGATGACGGAATGCCGCTTCCAGGAGCTACTGTACTTATTTCTGGAACTTCCATAAGTACAACCACTGATTTAGATGGAAATTTTTCTTTTCTGAATGTAAATTCAGATGCTACAATTGTAGTTTCTTTTATTGGATATGCATCTCAATCTATTTTAGTTAAAAATCAAAAATCATTCAATATAAGCTTGCAAGTTGATGACAATAAGCTGAATGAAGTTGTTGTTACGGGATATTCCAAACAAAAGAAAAGTGACATAACCGGAGCTGTTGCTGTTGTAGACATGAAAGATCTAATGAAACAGCCAGAACCGAATCCTATCAAAGCTTTACAAGGAAGAATTGCTGGGGTTAAAGTATCTTCTGATGGTTCTCCAAGTGGAGGAAATACTAAAGTGGTTATTCGTGGAGTGGGAACCCTGAATAATACGGATCCTCTTTATGTAATTGATGGAATGCCAACAAAATCAGGAATGCATGAATTGAACCCGAATGATATTGAAACGATTCAGGTTTTAAAAGATGCTTCTTCAGCCAGTATTTATGGATCGAGAGCCTCAAACGGAGTGATTATCATTACTACCAAAAAAGGGAAAGCGGGTAAAATGAGAATTAATTTCAGCACCTATTCTTCTTTTTCTGATTATTCAAGAAAGCTGGATGTTATGAACGCCAATCAATTCGGTCAGGCATTATGGCAGGCAAATATCAATGACGGACTTAATCCGAACAATAATAATTTACGCTATCAATTTGACTGGACGGTAAATAATAACAAACCACAATTAAATAAAGTTTTGGTCCCTGAATATTTAGATGCTGATCAGACTCTGAAAGCTTCAAATACAGACTGGTATGATGAAATTTCGCAAATAGGAATAGCCAATTCGTATGATTTGTCAGTTTCAAATGCATCAGACAAAGGCAATTATGTTTTTTCATTGGGATATTATGGCAATGAAGGTGTTGTGAAAACAACTGATTTCGAAAGAATTTCTGCAAGAATGAATAGTTCATATAAATATTTTGACGGTAAATTGGTGATTGGTGAAAATTTTAGTTTCAACCGTACTAATGAAGTTTCAGATCCTGGTGTTTTAGATCCTGCACTTCGGGCTTTGCCAATAATTCCGGTACGTACCGTTGATGGAAAAGGCTGGGGAGGTCCAGTAGGAGGAATGAATGACAGACAGAATCCAGTTCGTTTATTAGAATATAATAAAGACAATAAATATGATTATTTACGTCTTTTTGGAAATATGTATGCTGATTTAGAGCTTATTAAAAATCTTCATATCAAAAGTAGTTTTGGTCTTGATTACGGATTTTACAAAAAACGCACCTTACAAAGAAGTTATAAATCAGGTTACCTTCAAAATGATCAAAATTCAGTAACCATTGATCAGTCGCAAAGCGATAAATGGACTTGGACAAATACAGCTATTTATAGCCTGAATTTCGGAAAAAGCAATTTAAACCTAATGGCAGGAACAGAAATGTATAAAGATGTTTTTGAGACAAATTCCTTACGTAAAAACGACTTTTTAATAGAAACGCCTGATTATATGTATCCGGATGCAGGAACGGGAGAATCTTTTACAAGCGGCACTTCAACCAACTATTCCCTGCTTTCTTATTTCGGCAAAGCGGATTATGAGTTCGATAACAGGTATTTGCTTTCGGCTACAATTCGTCGCGATGGTTCTTCACGTTTTGGTAAAAACAATCAATACGGAACTTTTCCAGCGGTTTCAGCGGGATGGAGAATCAGCAATGAAAATTTCATAAAAGACAAAGCACCTGTTATTTCTGATTTAAAATTAAGAGCTGGTTGGGGACAAACAGGAAACCAAGAAATTAGTAATACCGCGGTTTACTCACTTTATTTAGCTAGTTATGCTGGCGGAAATCCTACATGGAACACTTCTTTCGGAACAGCTTACGATATTGCTGGAAACGGAAATGGTTTACTGCCATCAGGTTTTATAGCTACACAATCAGGAAACGATGATTTAAAATGGGAAACAACTACACAAACTAATGTTGGTTTAGATTTTGGATTATACAAACAAAAATTAAGCGGATCTGTTGATTATTACATCAAAAAAACTGAAGATATCTTGGTTTTACCACCCTATTTAGGAGTGATTGGCGAAGGAGGAAACCGTTGGGTGAATGGTGCGTCGATGGAAAATGAGGGATGGGAAGTTTCTTTAGGATACCGCGATGAAACTTCATTTGGTTTGAAATATGACATTTCTGCGAATGTTTCGGCAAACAAAAATAAAATTACAGCATTACCTGATGAAGTTAGAAATAATTATGGAGGAAATGGAGTTGATGATAATATTTTAGGGCGCCCGATTAACTCGATGTACGGTTATGTTACTGACGGATTGTTTAAAAGTCAGGACGAAGTTGATAACTCAGCCAATCAGGATGGAAAAGGTCTTGGAAGAATCCGTTACAAAGATTTAAATGGTGATGGAACTATTACTGACAAAGACCGAACTTGGATAGGGAATCCAAATGCAGGTTTGCTTTACGGATTTAACTTAAACCTATCGTATAAAAACTTCGATTTTAACACTTTCTGGGAAGGTGTAAATGATGTTGATGTAATTAATAATACAAAATATCAAACTGATTTTTGGAGTGTTGATGATGTTGGGTCTAATAAAGGAACTCGTTTGCTGAATGCCTGGTCTGTGGATAATCCAAATTCAACCATTCCGGCTTTGACAACTGTAGACAGAAATGCGGAATCAAGATTTTCTACTTATTATGTAGAAAACGGAAACTATATAAAACTTCGTGTGCTGCAAGTGGGATACAGTCTGCCAAAAGATGTATTGAAAAAGACTAGCATCGAAAGTTTTAGATTTTACATCAGTGGACAAAATTTATTGATTATTAATGCTAAAAATTTCACTGGTGTAGATCCTGAAAATGCTGGATTTGGATATCCGCAGCCAACGACTTTTACAGCTGGGCTTAATTTAACATTATAATAAAAGATTAAATCGAAAAAACATGAAAAAAATAATATATATAGCAGGGTTTTTAGTGATGGGAATCATCTCTTCCTGTTCTGATTTTTTGGAAACTAACCCGCGTGGAGTATTATCTGAGGATGATATTGTTACACCAGAAACAGTAGAAGGATTTATGAATGCTGCCTACGCACAATTAGGGAATGATCACTATGATTCGCCTTACAGTTTGTGGCCTTTTGGAAATGTTCGTTCTGATGATGCTTATAAAGGAGGAAGCGGAACAAATGATATTCAGAATTTTCACTTTTTTGAAGTATCGAATAATATCAGACCTGATTTTGGTGAACTAGACAATTTTTGGTACATCAGTTATGTTGGAGTTTCCAGGGCGAATAAGGCTTTGAAAGCTTTGGAGCAAATTTCGGAAGCCGATTATCCGTTGAAAAAAAGACGTATTGCCGAAATGCGTTTTTTGAGAGGACATTTTTATTTTATGCTGAAAATTATGTTCCGAAATGTACCATACATTACAGAAGATATTCCTGTTGAAGATTATAAAACGATTTCAAATACTGCAATTCCAAACGAAGAACTTTGGAATAAAATTGCAGCAGATTTTCAGGCAGCAGCCAATGATTTACCTGAAACACAGCCACAAGTTGGGCGTGCTACACAAAAAGCAGCTTATGCATACTTAGCCAAAACACGTTTGTATCAGGCTTATACACAAGACGAAACATATGATGTTATAGGAATCAATACGCAGCATCTTCAAGAGGTAATTACTGCAACAGATAAAGTAATTGGAAAAGCATCTTTGGAACCTGATTTTGCCAATAACTTTTTGCCAGGAACTTTTGAAAACGGTTCAGAATCAATTTTTTCTATTCAATTTTCAGATAACGATGGGACTTTATACGGGAGGTTAAATTTTTCGGATGTTCTTTCTACTCCTCAAGGATTGGGATGCTGCGATTTTCATAAGCCAAGCCAAAATTTAGTAAATGCTTTTAAAACAAGCGCTAATGGTTTGCCAGAATTCGACACTTATAACAATCAGGATTTTGATTATAAAAATATAGATGCCAATACTGTTGATCCGAGATTGTATCATACAGTTGCAATGCCAGGTTTGCCATACAAATACGATCCGGAATATTTATATGTTGAAGCATGGGTAAGATCTCCGGGAACCTATGGTTATTTTGCTTCTTTAAAGGAAAATGTAGCGCCAAGCTGCAGCTGTGTTGTAAATATTGATCCCTTTTATGGAAATTCAAAAAACAGAATACAAATTCGTTATGCCGATGTGATTTTGATGCGTGCTGAAGCTTTGATAGAATTAGGAAGACAAGCCGAAGCTTTACCGTTAATCAATCAAATTAGAGAGAGAGCGGCTCAAAGTACAGGAAGGCTTCCGTATGTGAGTAACTTTAAAATCAATAGTTATGTTGATGGAGTTAACTGCAATTGGACAAAAGATTTTGCCCGTAAAGCATTGCGCTGGGAACGTCGTTTAGAATTGGCTATGGAAGGAAGCCGCTTTTTTGATCTGGTTCGCTGGGGAGTTAGTGATGAAGTTATGAATGCATTTTATGATAAAGAAAAAACAAAACGCAGTTATTATCAAGATGCTTTTTTTGATGCACGTAAAGAAGAGTATTGTCCGATTCCGTTAAAACAGATTAATTTTAGTCAGGGATTATATAAACAAAATCTAGGGTACTAATCCATTTAAAAACAGCAATATGAAAAAATTTATATATAAAATCTGGATGCAGGCGTCTTTGATATTGGCATTGCTTTTCATGGCAACAGCTTGCGAAGACAGTTTCGAAAATGGTGGTTTTGAGATCAATTCACCTTCTAATGTCATTTCTTTTAATCTAAAGGGAACAGCAGGAGAAATTGATCAGAAAACAGGGAAAATTAATGTGACGATGTCTTACGGATCCGATATTACAGCTGTAATTCCTGAAATTGTTTTGGAAGCAGGCTCAACATCGAATCTTGATTTAACAACTCCCATCAACTTTACAACTCCGGTAAAGTTTAGAGTGATAAACGGTAATTTATATAAAGATTATACTATAACTGTGGCCGTTTTGAGTCCAATTAAGAGTTTTAAAATTAATGGAGTACCAGCAGTTATCAACGATGTCAGCAAAACGATAACTATGACTTTACCGGAAAATACTAATTTAACAGCACTGAAACCCGTAATCGAATTAACGGATGGTGTATCTATTTCGCCTACTTCAGGAGCAACGGTTGATTTTACAAATCCGGTAACTTTTGTGGTAACGTCTAATGGAAAAAGTGTTAATTATACCGCTAATGTAGGAGTACCAGTTACAGGTTTAGTAGTTGCCTTTTTGGGAACTGCTGCAACAAGAGCCGAAATAACAAATATGGATGAAATTACAGCTTCAAACTGGCTGTTTGAAAATTTCACAGGAGCCAAATATATGTCTTTCGATAGTGTTTTAAACGGTGCCGATTTAAGTGATGTAGATGTGATTTGGTGGCATTTTGATTCGGCTGCTAATTTGCCTTCTGTGGCATACAATCCTGTGGTAACAACAGCACTGAAAAGTTTTAGAACTAATAAAGGTAATTTATTGTTAACTTCATTTGCTTCTCAATATGTTGATGCTTTAGGAATTGTTCCTTCAGGAAAAGGACCTAATAATGTTTTTGGAGATTTTCTTCCTAACGGATTTGTAGATGGAAATTCATGGGGGATGTCATTTGTAGGACATGAGAATCACCCAATATTTGAGGGCTTGGTGACTTACGAAACAGGAAAAGCTAATTTACTGCAAAGCGGTACTTTTAGATTAAATCACACTGCTTGGTGGTTTTTACCGGAATGGGGTGGCTACGGAAACGGTGAAGGCTGGAGAAATCAAACCGGAGGAACAAACTTAGCCAGCGAAGCTTGGGATAATGCTCTTGACGGAAGAGTTACCATTGCTGAGTTCCCGAACACAGGAACCGATAAAAATGTAGTCGTGATTTCGATGGGAGCTTATGATTGGTATAACGAAGCTAATAGTAGCGGCGTGCCAAGTCAAGCAAATGAGTTTATAGGCAATATCAAACTTATGACACAAAACAGCATCAATTATTTAGCTGAGAATTAATCTAATTTGAAAACAATAAAAATGAAATATAGAAACATAATAATACTGACTTCCATTTTCTTTTCAGCAGTTTCCTGCAGTCAGGAAGAAACGTATATTGGAGGTTCCATTTCAGGTGGCGAGTCAGAAATGACAGGTGTTTACCCCGCACCGCCTTCACAATGGATGGGCGGAACAGATCCATATTACAGTGCAGGCTATACAGGGGATATTATGCCTTTTTTTGACAACGGAAAATTCCATATCTATTTTCTTCACGATGCCCAGAATAAACCTGCGGGCAAGGGTTTTCATGATATCCATAAATATTTAAGTACTGATTTGGCTCATTTTACTTATGAAGGACAAATGATCCCATACGGAAAAACTACTGATCCTGATTTTGCCATTGGCACTGGGTCAGTTGTAAAAGTTGGGAATCTTTATTATTTCTATTACACTGGTCACAATGGGACACCGGCTTTTGTGCAGTCAAATGCTAGAGAAAGCGTTTTGTGTGCTACCAGTTCTGATTTGAATAATTGGACAAAAGTTTCTTCTTTCAAGGTGATAGCACCAGCTGGGTATTATGATTATGATTTTAGAGATCCTCATGTGTTTTATAACGATGAATTAAAGAAATATTCGATGTTAGTAAGCACACAAACGGAACCTGGCAGAAAAGCGGTTTTACTGCATTTTACAAGTGCTGATCCAGCTTCAGGAAAATGGGATGTACAAGCTCCAATTTATACCACAAGTCCTGAAGAAAATTATTTGATGATGGAATGTGCTGATATTTTTAAAATGGGTAATTATTGGTATTTGATGTTTTCAGAAAACTGGAGCGGTAATAAAGGAACGCATTACCGAATGGCAGCATCGATTAACGGACCTTGGTTGACACCAGAAAATGATATGATTGACGGTGAATATTTTTATGCAGGAAAAACAGCTTCTGACGGAAATAAAAGATATGTTTTTGGCTGGAATGCCAGAAAAACACCTGAAAATGATTTAGGAAATAAAGATTGGGCAGGAAATATGGTTGCTCATCAGTTAGTACAAAATTCTGATGGAACCTTAGGCACTCAGGCATTACAGTCAGTAAAAGATTTGTTTTCTAAAAAGACTGCTAGTGCAGAGGTTGATGAAACGTCAGGAAATGCTACTGCAAACAATGGAACTTATACTTTGTCAGGTTCAACAGAAAAAGCCATGATAACATTTAAGCCTATTGGAAAAAAAGCAAAAATAAACGCAGAAGTCACATTAGGGAAAACAAATGGAACAGCTGGATTTGTTTTTCATACCAATGATACTGGAAGTTATTACAAAATTGTTTTTGATATTGGAAAGGGTAAAGTTATGGGTTATAATTCGGCTTCCCAGGAAACTACCCGAATGCCATTTAAATTTCAAACGAGTACGAAATATGATGTTGAAATAATTACTGAAGGAAGCATAGTTGTACTTTACATTAATGGAAAAGTAGCTTTAACCAATCGCATTTATGCAAGAGATAAAAATAGATGGGGATTAATTGCTGAAGGACAAAATGCTATAATTACAAATCTTCAGGTTACACAGCCTGAATAACATTACTTTAAAATATTTTTAGAATGAATAACGGAAAAAAACTTAATGCAGTGGCCTACGGAGAGGTACTTTGGGATGTTTTTGCCAATGAAAAAAAGATTGGTGGCGCACCGCTAAATGTGGCTTTGCGCATGAAAACATTAGGTTGCGAAGTGGCTATGATCAGCTGCGTAGGAAATGATGAGGATGGAGAAGCAATTATCAGTCAGGTAAAAAGCTTAGGACTTAAAACAGATGCTATTATTAAATCAGAAGATTTTCCCACTGGTTTGGTAAATGTTACCTTAAACGAGCGTGGTTCGGCAAGTTATGAAATTAGTTATCCATCGGCTTGGGATAAAATTGTATTGAATGATTTGGCCAGAAATTCAGTTAATAATGCTGACGTTTTAATTTATGGCAGTTTAGTTTGCAGAGATCAGGTTTCAAGACAAGCACTGGAAGAATTGCTGGAACTAAAAATCTATAAGGTTTTTGATGTTAATTTGAGAAAACCTCATTATTCGTATGAAATGCTGGAACAATTAATGCACTCGGCTGATTTTATTAAGTTTAATGATGAGGAATTGTTAGAAATTACCGCAGCCATGGAGTCTCCGTTTACCAGTTTGGAAGATAATATGAACTTCATAGCAGAAAGAACCAAAGTAAAGGCTATTTGCGTAACAAGAGGGAAACACGGGGCTTTGTTAATGTGGGAAGGTCAACTCTATGAAAATGAAGGGTATCCTGTTGAAGTAGCTGATACAGTAGGAGCAGGTGACTCGTTTTTAGCGGCATTAATAGCATCATTACTTACTGGAATAGCTCCACAAACAGCTATTGATTTTGCTTGTGCAGTAGGAGCATTAGTAGCTGAAGCTCCTGGGGCTAATCCCGAGATTTCGAATTCTAGAATTGAAAATTTAATGATAAGGTAAAAGTGTAGTCCTCAAAAATATTTTTAAATAGCCCATTTTTATGGGCTTTTTTTAATATTTAGAAAGCACTTAGGATTTTTGGTGGTTTATATGAAACTTTTCTCGAACCACTTCATTAAGGAAGAGAAGAAGTTAGGTTTAAAATAATGACGTAGCTCTTTTGGAATAAATCACTGGTTGCTATAGTAAAGTAAACATAGAAGCTAAAATGAGAATCCGAAATTTAGTGTTTCCAGAAGGATTGTCCATTAGGGCAGAGAATAGGGAATATCTAACCAAAAAAGTTAATGGAATTTTTGGCATGGTGACAGTAATGACAGGACTTAACGAAGGTGTAAAAATGAAAAAAACCATCAATAAAATTGATGGTTTTTTCTTAGTAGCGGGAACAGGACTCGAACCTGTGACCTTCGGGTTATGAGCCCGACGAGCTGCCTACTGCTCTATCCCGCGATGTGCGTTTTGTAATCTCAATAAGGCTACTTTAGTAGCGGGAACAGGACTCGAACCTGTGACCTTCGGGTTATGAGCCCGACGAGCTGCCTACTGCTCTATCCCGCGTTGTTTCGGGTGCAAATGTACAACGAATTTCCGTATTTCCAATAAAAATTTTAAAAAATGTTTTATTTCGTCTATTGACTTGATATGTCTACCTTTGCACAATAAATTATAATAGAAATGTCACATAAAGCAGGTTTTGTAAACATCATAGGAAATCCAAATGTTGGGAAATCAACACTAATGAATGCCTTTGTTGGAGAACGGTTATCAATTATTACTTCAAAAGCACAAACAACACGTCATAGAATTCTAGGAATTGTAAATGGGGAAGATTTTCAATTAATCTTATCGGATACACCGGGAATCATCAAGCCAGCCTACGAAATGCAGGCTTCTATGATGAATTTCGTTAAATCCGCGTTTGAAGATGCTGATATTCTGATTTATATGGTGGAAATTGGAGAACAAGAGTTGAAAGACGAAGCTTTTTTTAATAAAATCATTCACGCTACAATCCCTGTTCTGTTATTATTGAACAAAATTGATAATTCTAACCAAGAACAACTCGAAGAGCAAGTGGCTTTTTGGACTGCGAAAGTTCCTAATGCCGAAATTTTTCCAATATCAGCATTGCAGAATTTTAATGTTCCCGAAGTTTTTGGACGAATAATAGAATTGTTACCGGAATCTCCTGCGTATTACCCAAAAGATCAATTGACAGATAAACCGGAACGTTTCTTTGTAAATGAAACCATCCGCGAGAAAATTTTGTTGAATTACAGTAAAGAAATTCCATACGCAGTAGAAATTGTAACCGAAGAGTTTTTTGAAGACGAAAACATCATTAGAATCCGTTCTTTGATTATGGTGGAACGCGATACCCAAAAAGGAATCATCATTGGGCATAAAGGTGCCGCTTTGAAAAAAGTAGGAATGGATGCTCGTGCTGATTTAGAGAAATTCTTTGGTAAGCAAATTCATATTGAGTTGTATGTAAAAGTGAATAAAAACTGGAGAAGCAACGCAAATATGTTGAAGCGTTTTGGTTATAACCAGTAATTTTTTCTGGTCCTTTTTTTTGAAAAATCAATATTGGAATTCAATTTCTGATATTGATTTTTTTTTAGCCCAGATAGCAGTGGCATCCTTTTATGCAGTCCCGAAACATCGGGACTGCATAAAAGATATAGCGGAGAGCTGGAATTGCTCCAAAGAAAACTAAGATTCTATAATTTCCAAAAATAAATTTTCCAAATCATTCATTTGGTCGTGACCGTTGCTTCGGATTTGTTTGGCTACAATATAGAGTAGAAACCAGGCGAAAATCATTAATCCCATCACGATTAGATCGAATGTTACGGGATTTTTTAGGATATAATCAGAATAAGCAATTCCCGAAAAAATCAAAAATATTCCCGCAATAATAAAATGGAAGAACATAAAAAGCGTCCATAAGGTTGGGTCAGGGCCAAATAATGCTCGGATATGAGTTTCGTTTTGGTCTTTTGATTCCATTTCTATGTGCAAATGAGGTGACCAATATGCTTTTTTTTGACCTTTTATGTTCAGCCAAATGTGATAGCCACGTATTTTTATAAAGTAATCTTTGGACTTAATTTGTGCGAAATCAGCGAATTTAATACGCAAAGCATCTATGTTTTGCGGAACATCTTTGTAAAAGCGTAATCGAAGTCTGAGTTCTTTATTAGCGTCCATAACAGTAAACTTGTAAGTATTAAAAGGATAAGGGTTTGCTAATATATCAAAAAAATAGATATTCATGGTTTTAAATGCTACCCTTGCAAATATTTGAATTTGTATTATGAATAATATAGTTGCATAGTAGGAAGACCTAATGCTAGGAAATTAACTCTTTTTAATAGGCTGATACAAAGAAGAGAGGCTATAGTAGATTCAGTATCGACAATTCTGGTGATATATGCTAAAACTCATGACTTGGTTTTCGATTCATTTTTCGTTTGTTTTTCCTAACTTCATTTTTACTTTGTTGAAAAAAATCGGTTCTCAAACTCGCCAAGTGTCTAAACATTGAAATCAGTGATAGAGTTAGTCTTAATTTCTGATTTTTTTTAGCCCAGAGTGAAAAGGAAACCCCGCAGCGAAAAAAGGAAAGTGTTGCTGACCGTGAAGAGCGACCAAAGGAAGCTCCTGCACAGGCTTTGCAACAGCTCCTTGAGGAGCGAGGAGTTGTATTGTAGCGCTGGAATAGCTCCTGATGGTTTTTTAAGCAATAAATATTTTTTGATAAATGATGTATTTTTATTGTTTATCAATAAATATTTATACATTTGTGTTTTAATTTTAAATACTTTGTATCATGTCTAGAAAAACCAATTTTGTTTTTAAAGTATTGCAAGTGGTATCTTGGATTATTTTTTTGGGTCTTTGCATCCAGGCGGGTGGCTTTATTTTTAACACTGTTTTTACGCTACTGCTCAATCCTGCTGGGGCAAGTAAGTTTTGGACGGAAGTTGATTTGTCTGCTTTGTATCATTTTAATCAGTCGCATTATGTGACCTTGACAGTTTTAATGTGCATTGTCACGGTATTGAAAGCGGTATTATTTTACAATATTGTACACGTTTTTCACACTAAAAAAATTGATTTGACACAGCCTTTTAATAGTTTTTTAAAGAAATTTATTGATGTGGTTGCTATTATTTCTTTTGGAATCGGGTTGTTTTCTTTGTGGGGAGCCGGCTTTACGAAGAATTTGATGGATGATGGACTACATATGCCTAATATTGCCGATTTAAGTTTATCTGGTGGTGATGTATGGTGGTTTACCAGTGTAATTTTATTGGTAATTGGGCAAATTATAAAAAAGGGAATCGAAATGCAGCAAGAAAACGAACTAACCATTTAAGTTATGGCAATAATTGTAAACCTAGATGTGATGATGGCCAAACGCAAGATGTCATTGAACGAGCTTTCGGAGAAAGTGGATTTGACCTTGTCAAATTTATCCATATTAAAAACAGGAAAGGCCAAAGCGGTCCGTTTTAGTACTTTGGAAGCTATTTGTAAAGCCTTAGATTGTCAGCCAGGCGATATTTTAGAATATTCGAACAACGAATAAATACAAAGGGTAGTGGTTAGGTTGTGAGTTTTGCTTTGAAGATGAGGTTGTTAGGTTTTGCTAATGTGGCTAATATTCGAAAAAAATTGATAATCACGGTTTTAAACACTACCTTTGCCACCCGAAACGGAAAAATGAAGTTTCGGAAAACAAATTTTTCAAATTATATTATGAATAACATTGTTGCGATAGTAGGAAGACCTAATGTAGGGAAATCGACCCTTTTTAATAGGCTGATACAAAGAAGAGAAGCTATTGTAGATTCAGTATCTGGGGTGACCCGCGATAGAAACTATGGTAAAAGCGAGTGGAACGGAAAAGAGTTTTCCGTAATTGATACCGGCGGATATGTGCGTGGTTCTGATGATGTTTTTGAAGGAGAAATCCGTAAACAAGTGGAACTTGCTATTGATGAGGCTGATGTTATCATTTTTGTGGTTGATGTAGAAGAAGGGATTACTCCTATGGATGATGTTGTTGCGCGTTTATTGCGTAAAGTGACTAAGCCAGTTCTTTTAGCGGTGAACAAGGTAGATAATGCCATGCGTGAGAAAGATGCTCTTGAGTTTTACAACTTGGGTTTAGGTGAATATTATACATTTGCGAGTATTTCAGGGAGTGGAACGGGAGATTTGTTGGATGCATTGATTGATGCTTTTCCTGTGAAACCAGAGCCAGTTCAAGAAGAAGTAGTTTTGCCTCGTTTTGCAGTTGTAGGACGTCCTAATGCAGGTAAATCAAGTTTTATCAATGCATTAATTGGTAAAGAACGTTTTATGGTAACGGATATTGCTGGTACAACCCGTGATGCAATTGATACGAAGTTTGACCGTTTTGGTTTTGAATTTAATTTAGTTGATACTGCGGGAATCCGTCGTAAAGCTAAGGTAAAAGAGGATTTAGAGTTTTACTCGGTAATGCGTTCCGTTCGTGCGATTGAACATGCTGATATTTGTATCTTGATTATTGATGCCACTCGTGGTTTTGAAGGTCAGGATCAAAGTATATTTTGGTTAGCGGAAAAGAATAGAAAAGGAGTTGTAATTCTTGTAAATAAATGGGATTTGGTTGAAAAGGAAACCATGTCTACCAGAGATTATGAGGAGAAAATTAAAAAAGAATTAATGCCATTTACCGATGTGCCTATTCTTTTTGTTTCAGCATTAACAAAACAACGTTTGTTGAAAGCATTGGAAGCAACCGTAAAAGTGTATGAGAATAGACAACAACGTATTGCAACTTCAAAATTCAACGAATTTATGTTGAAAGTGATTGAAGCATATCCGCCTCCAGCAACAAAAGGGAAGTATGTGAAAATTAAATATTGCATGCAGTTGCCAACGCAGACACCACAATTTGTGTTTTTTGCCAACATGCCACAATATGTAAAAGAACCGTACAAACGTTATCTGGAAAATAAAATTAGAGAAAAATGGGACTTTTCAGGAGTACCAATCGATATCTATATTAGAGAGAAATAATCTTTATTTCGATAATCACACTAGAAAGTTTATTGAGTTTGTAAAAGCTCGATAAACTTTTTTTATTTTTAGGAAAAAAATGAATGCAATAAATGGCAAAATTGTGTGGATTACAGGAGCTTCAAGTGGTATAGGTGAAGCTTTGGCTTATGAATTGGCTAGGAGGAATTGTAAACTCATTCTTTCGGCACGGAACATAAAAGCTTTAGAAGCTGTGAAATTAAAATGTTCAACAGCGGAAGTTGTGATTTTGCCTTTTGATCTGTCGGATTTTGACAATGCTAAAAATCATGTAGAAAATGCCATTGCTGCCTTTGGGAAAATAGATATTCTAGTGAATAACGGTGGAGTAAGCCAACGCTCACTGATAGCAGACACCGATTTTGAAGTAGATAAAAAACTCATCGAGGTTGATTATCTAGGTACAGTTGCGTTGACAAAAGTTTTATTGCCTCATTTTATCAAAAATAAGAAAGGGCATTTTGTTACTGTAACTAGTCTAATGGGGAAGTTTGGGTCGCCGTATCGTTCCGGCTATTGTGGTGCAAAACATGCTTTACATGGTTTTTTTGATGTTTTGAGAATGGAACATCAAAAAGATAATATCAATGTCACTTTAATTTGTCCCGGTTTTATCCAAACAAATGTAGCTATTAATGCACTTACCGCTGATGGATCAAAACAAAATACTGACGATGAAGCCACTTTAAATGGTATGCCAGTGGCTATTTTTGTAAAAAAATTAATCAAAGCTGTTGAATCAAATACCTTTGAAGCTTACATTGGAGGAAAAGAAGTTTTAGGCGTTTATTTGAAACGTTTTTTTCCTAAACTGTTGCATCGTTTTGTTCTGCAAAGTAAAGTTAGATAATCTGAATTTCAATAGTTCAAATTGATATTTATAGTATTGTAAAATTCGAAGAAATCCCGAGCAGTCGGGATTTCTTTGTTAAAAACGGATTTGCGCGATTAGTTTTCTTCTTCTTTTTCCAAAGTTTCCATTGGATGGTCGCCGTACCAATCTTTAAAAGTTTTTGTAGTTTTATAATCATCAGTTAGCACGGTGTAAACCATAAAAAGGATCAACGGTATACCAACACAATATAGCGTCATTATTACCGGCAAAGCAACATTAGTTTGACATAAACCGGCAAAAACAAAAACATAAATGGTAGTGAACCAAACGAGTTTAATTGCAAAATTTTTCATGGCTATATCTTTTAAATAAAGTTACGCCACTAATTGTAAAAATTTAGTTAATGTATTGATAATCAATATTTAAAATATTTATCGGTTGTGATTATAAATGCTGTTTATACTTTTTTTGAGATTTTAATTTTATGAAAAATGCTGAAGCGGATAATGTCTCTGTTGAAATAATCGATTCCATTGCTTCTTCTTTGGAAACTGTTTAGGTACCCGAGTTCAAATGCTAATTGGCTATTGAGTCCATAGTGTACGGCAGCATAAATTCTGTTTTGATCAAACGTATTTTTAATTATTTTTTTTCCAAAATTGATCATTATTTCATCAGACAGTACGGCTTTTAATAACTGTTTTTCTTTTTTCCAAAAGGCATAGTCACCTTGGAGTCTGTATCTGAATCTCCAAAAAAATGTAGTGCCAGGAAGCAACTTTACATTATCAGCATTGTGAATAAATCGCTCTTCTACTTGAAAACGTTGTATCAGCGTTACTTTATTAGCATTTAATTTCCAAGTAAGATCCTGCTGTCCTCTGTATTCAGGGGTTTTGTAATCATGATTAATTTCAGGGACTTGTGTATCAACAGAAAAATAAGCAAAGCCAGCACCAGTCTCTAAATGATCATTGATTTTATAGCGACCTTGAATTCGGATGACATATAAGTTTTCTTGCACTGGTTTTAGAAAAACTCGGTTGTCAAATTCAGAATGCAAAGACCATTTCTCTGATAGCAGCAATTGATTGTAATAACGATTCCAAAGAATACTTTGATTATCTATATTTTTTTCCGCTGTTTGCGCTTGACAAAGAACAGACAGCAGTAAGAATAAAATGACTCTAAATTTTTTCACGGAGCTTTACTTCAATTTTGGCAAATTTACATAAAGTCTATAAATCCTATAGGTATTGTTTTGTGTTTTTAAAAAGTATTTTACTTTGTCAGTTTAATAGTGTTTTAGAAAAAAGAAAACAGCACCCTTA
This sequence comes from Flavobacterium psychrolimnae, assembly GCF_003312425.1. Classification (GTDB taxonomy): domain Bacteria; phylum Bacteroidota; class Bacteroidia; order Flavobacteriales; family Flavobacteriaceae; genus Flavobacterium; species Flavobacterium psychrolimnae. The sequence goes on from NZ_QNUX01000006.1 coordinate 157,287, forward strand.
AAACCTAATTTTTAAGGGTGCTGTTTCAAATTTTAATTTTTTGAAAGCTTTTTATAATGAATATTTCAATGTAATTCCATACGTTCTTTGATCGCCTAATACACCTGCATATTGGCCTGAATTTCCACCAGCAGGCAATAGTTGTTCGTAATAATCTTTATTTAGCAGATTACGTCCCCAGAATTGTACAGACAAACCATCTGTTGCACGGAAACCTAAACGAGCATTAAACAGGGCATAACCCTGAACTACTAAATATTTTGAAGCGGATGGACTTGAAGAGAATTCAGAACGTGCATAAGAATCAACTCCAAGGAATATTTTTCCTTTATTTCCAAAAAATTTGGCATTATCTGAAAGTTCACCTCCTAAAGATCCAGCCCATTTTGAAGCGCCCGGTAATGCAGTTCCGGAAACATCTTTGAATGATACTGCCGCTCCTGTTTCTTCTAGCGGAAGGGGAGCATTTGTAAATTTAACATATTTAGCATCTGTATAGGTAGTTGCTCCATTGATGGTTAAATGTTTGGTAATTAAAAAACTGGCATCCCATTCTATACCTTTTACCTGTACTTTATCTGCATTGGCAAGATAGCCGCGGTTTACACCTAATTCAGCTGCCTGTACATTGGTTTGAAAATCTTTGATGTCGGTATTAAAGAAGGTTATATTGAATATTGAGTTTTTAAACGGTGCTGTTTTAACTCCAATTTCATAATGATTGACTTCTTCCGGTTTAATTACGGCAAGTTCAAGAATGGGCTGCCCGGCAAGAGTAGGTAATCCAGCTACGTTTACTCCAACGGGTTTGTAGCTTTTTGCAAAAGTCGCATATGTATTAATCTTGTCAGAAGCTTTAAAAGAAAGAGTTATGTTACCAGAAAAGTCAGTATCATCTGTGTTTGATGAAAAAGACTGATCCGTATAAACTAGTTTTTTCAAGGCAATTAAGGCTGGGTCATTCGTTTGAAGTCCTCCGTATGTTGTACGGTTGTAATCAGCATCTTTTTTGTCAAAATTATAACGTAAACCCGGTAATACGTGTAAACGTTCTGATAAAGCCCAGTCCAACTGACCAAATACTGCCACACTGGAAGCTCTAATACGGGCATCGGTTTTGATACCGTATCCTTCAAATAGACCTGGTGTTTTCCATAAATTACTGGTTGTGCTTTGTGCAAATCTCCATTGTGCAGTACCAGATTCTTCAGTTCCATCTGTTTGTGATGTTTGGTCAATAAAAAACACACCTACAACACCACTTAATTTAGAGGTAAGCTGACCTGCATAACGTAATTCTTGTGTTATTTGTGTTTGTCTGGTTGGGTTTTGCGATTTTGCTAATACTTGTAATCCTGTAAAATCTCTATCATTTGATGGATCCCAATTCCAAAAACGCCACGCTGTTGTTGAAGTAAGTGTTCCGTTTCCAATTTTTGTATCTATATTAAGAGATATACCTCCCATGTCTTGTCCGGAACGCCATGGCGTATCGTGGTCAATTTTACGGTCAAAAGCATTTAAACTCGGTAATTGATAATTCAAATCAGCAATAATAGCATCAAATTGTCGGTAAGGCGCTCTTTGTGTAGGTGCTACACCTGCAACTACTTGAGCATATCCATCTGGACGTTGCGTCGTAATATCTGCAGCTAGTATAATATTAGTTCTTTCAGAAGGGGTATAAAGCAATTGTCCCCTGATTCCTTGATTATTGAGGGTATTGGTAGGTTTTCCTGTTGCGATATTATCGATTAAACCATCACGTTGTGTACCTGAAAACGAGATACGACCAGCGATTTTTGAACTCAAAGCTCCAGTAATCGAAGCTTTAGCTTGCAAAAAATTGTAATTTCCGTAACTCACTTCAAAGTTAGCACCTGAAGTAAAACTTGGTTTACGAGTAGTAATGTTAAAGGCTCCCGAAGTTGTGTTTTTACCAAATAATGATCCTTGTGGGCCACGCAATACCTCAATTTGCTCTATATCTATAAAATCTAAAGTGGTTGCGGCTGGACGTGCATAGTAAACGCCATCAACATAGAAACCAACACCAGGATAGATTCCATCATTTGTAAGTCCAAAAGGGGAACCTAAGCTTCGAATATTAATTCCCGTATTTCTGGGGTTTGACGAATATAATTGAACTGAAGGAACAAGTTCTTTTATGCGATTAACGTTGAAAGCTCCAGTTTGTTCCGCCTGTTTTCCTGTTATTACTGATATTGCTATTGGCACATCTTGTACTTTTTCTATTCGGCGTCTTGAAGAAACTACGACTTCGATCAAAGTATTTTCTTCAGTAAGATTTATTTGTAATGAGGGTATTGGTAAAGAAGCGATTTCTATTTCGGCAGTTTTATATCCTACATATTGAACTAAAAGAGTTAAAGGGAGTTTTCCTTTTGTGTCTATTGTAAATTTCCCGCTAGAATCTGAAATCGTGTTAGAGGTTGTTCCTTTTAGTACAACATTTGCAGCTTCTAAAGGAATGTTTTGGTTTGTTGTGACTACACCGTCAATGTTTTGTGCAAATGATATTGAGAAAGTTAAAGCGGATACTATTGTAAGTATATTTTTTATAGAATTTTTCATTTATATTAAGTATATGTAATTAGTAGAATTTAATTTAAATTTTTTTTACTAACACATACACATCATTTGAGAACTCTTTTTTTTAATTATAATTAATGGATTTTTTCGGGTTTGCTTATTCAAAAAATCAAGCTTAGTTCGGTAAGTTTTCATACGTTTAAATTTGGATTGTTAATGATATATTAAATTTGTAGCAAATATATAATTAATTCTATAAAATTAGTAGGGTTTAAAAAATATTTTTTTATTTTTTTACTAATGAAGCAATAGTAATACCTTGCATGGCCTTTAAAGTTTCCTCTCTAATAGTAATCAATCCGTGTCGTAGTAGGCATTCCGATTCATCGACGCAGTCAGAACAGCGTTCGTAAAAATTCAATGATGCACAAGGAAGTAACGCAATTGCACCATCAAAAAGTCGGTGAATATCGGCTAAAGTAATGTCGTTTTTAGATTTCAAAAGATAATAACCGCCAAATTTTCCTTGTTTGCTTCCTACGAAATGGCCACGTTTTAGATCCAATAAAATCTGTTCCAAAAACTTTTTTGGAATAGAGGCCGCCTCCGCAATTTCGATAGTTCGAGAAATATGGGTTTCTTCTTGTTGCGCTAAATATAGGAGTGCTTTTAGTGCGTATTTGGCTTTATGTGAAAGCATTTACTGTAATTGATTTATGTTTTTTGAATAGATTAGGCATGACAAATATTAAAAAGAGTTTTTGCTTTTTTGAATCTCGGTCCTTTTTTAGAAAGATGGAAACTGAATATTACCAATCTCCGCCAGATCCACCGCCAGAGAAACCTCCACCGCCAAATCCACCGCCGAAACCTCCACCGCCAAATCCACCACCAGATGAACCTCCGCCGAAACCACCGCCGCCACTGTTTCTACCTAGGCTGCTTAGAATAATGACATCCAATAAACTTGGTCCAATACCGCCTCCTCTGTTGCCAGAGTTTCCGCCGCCTTTGTTTCGAGATATAAGCACCAGTATAATGATGACAATAATAATGATAGGTAAAATAGGGAATCCTTTATCTTTAGTTGCTTTAACTCGTTCACCTTTGTATTTTCCTTTGAAAACATCAAATAAAGCATCCGTTCCTTTGTCAAGTCCTTTATAATAACTTCCTGCTTTAAATTCAGGAATAATAATGTTTCGGGTAATTTCTCCACCTATACCGGCAGTCAATCGATCTTCAAGACCATATCCTGGTGAAATCCATATTTTTCTTTCGGCTTTAGCCAATAAAATAAGAACTCCATTATCTTCTTTAGCAGTTCCTCCAATTCCCCAAGTTTGTCCCCATTTTGGAGTAAGAATACCAATATCTTCCCCTTTAAGGGTTTCTATGGTAACAATCACAATTTGAGTGGTTGTAGAATCAGAATATTTAATCAGTTTTTCTTCTAATTGTGCTTTTTCTGTTGCGCTTAAAACATTCGCATAATCATAAACAGAAGTCTGTAAAGTTGGTTTTTCAGGAATAGTAAATTGCGCCAAGCCAATTTGTGTGAATAACAAACAAACAAACAACTTTAGGAAAATTAGGGTACTCTTTTTTTGTAATAGCATTATCCTCTAGATATTTCGTTTGATAATTCATTTGTATCGCCTTCTTGCCAAGGAAAATATTTCTGCAATTGTTCTCCAGCTCTTGTAATTCCATCTATAAGACCTTGCTTGAAATCTCCTTTTTTGAACTCAGTAACCATAATGTCTCGGGTACAATTCCAAAAGTCATCTTGTACGACGTCATTAATACCTTTGTCACCACAAATTACAAAATGTCTGTCTTCTACAGCTAAGTAAATTAAAACTCCATTTTGAAGCTCTGTTTCATCCATTTTTAGTTCATGAAAAACTTCCATGGCGCGATCATACGCATCCATGGAAGTTGTTTTTTCTATATGAACTCTAATCTCGCCAGAAGTATTTTTTTCAGCCATACGAATAGCTTCAACAATTTCTTGTTCATCTTCTTTGCTTAAAAAATCTTCTACTTTTGACATTGAAATATTTTTGAGTTAAGATTAACGATTTTTGATTTCAGAATTATTAAATCCGTAATCAAAAAACGTTAATTTTTAAAGGTTGTTTCTTTAATTTAAATTTGATTTGTTTTGACTTCTAAAAATCTAAAAATCTAAAAATCTAAAAAGTCTCAAAATCCAACTTTAGAATTTTACTTCAACTGGTTTATCTGCACCTTCAACTGCATTAAAGTATGCTTTCTCTTTGAATCCGAATAATCCAGCAAATAAGCTGTTTGGAAACGTTTTGATGTGAGAGTTATATGGTTTTACCGCTTCGTTGAAACGCGTTCTCGCCGTTAGAATTTGATTTTCTGTACTTGCCAATTCATCTTGTAATTTCAAGAAATTTTGGTTGGCTTTCAATTCAGGATATGCTTCAACAGTTACTAATAATCGAGACAATGAACTGCTCACGCCACTTTGCGCTTTGTTGAATTCCGCTAATTGTTCCGGAGTAATATTTGCTGGATCAATTTTTACAGAAGTAGCTTTAGAACGCGCTTCGATAACTGCTGTCAACGTGCTTTTTTCAAAATCAGCGGCACCTTTCACGGTGTTTACTAAATTCCCAATAAGGTCATTTCTTCTTTGATACGCGGTTTGCACATCACCCCAAGATTGTTCTACATTTTGGTTTAACGTTACTGCAGTATTATTAATTCCTTTAACCCAGCTGTAAATTACAAAAATTACAACCGCTCCGATAATCCAAGGCAAAAATCTTCTCATGTTTACTTAATTTAATGTTTATTATTTAATTGTTTAAAATTTTTAATTGGGAAGTAGTCGTGCTGACTACAATTCGTTTTTAATATTTGTTAATTGTGTGCGTATCGTTTCTAATTTTCGAATGATATCAAACTTATCCAAAGTCTTTTTCTGTCCTTCTTTCAAATGCGTTTTGGCACCCTCAAGCGTAAAACCTCTTTCTTTCACTAAATGATAGATCAATTGCAAATTAGTGATGTCCTCTGGAGTAAACATTCGATTGCCTTTAGCATTCTTTTTTGGTTTCAGAATATCAAATTCATTGTCCCAAAAACGAATCAGCGATGCATTCACGTCAAATGCTTTGGCCACTTCGCCAATGCTGTAATATCTTTTGTCTTTAGATAATTCAATATGCATATCTGTTTTTTATTTTTTTTCCAGTTGAATTTTCACTGAATACTATTTTTTTATTCTTTATCTGAACCCAACCCTGAATACTATTTTTTAATCTAATGACTGATTCTCCTGGTTCGCCAGTTGTGCAATGACAACATATTCCACTGCCGAAATATTTCCGTAATAAAAATTAAGCGGATTCACCACTTTTTTATCTTTTAGCACTTCATAATGTAAATGTGGAGCTTCGGATCTTCCTGTGCTTCCTACATAACCTATAACGTCACCTCGTTTTACGCGTTGTCCAGCTCGGGCTTTATATTTACTCAAATGTGCGTATAAAGTTTCGTATCCAAATCCATGCCGAATAACAATATGATTTCCATATCCTGAAGCAGTATTGTCTGCTTTTGCTACCACTCCGTCACCCGTGGCATAAATGGGTGTCCCTGTTTTTGCTGTAAAATCCATGCCTTCATGCATTTTCCTTGCTTTCGTAAAAGGATCTGTTCGGTATCCAAAACCAGATGCCATTAGTTTTAAATTTTCATTTCGTACTGGCTGAATGGCAGGAATAGCTGACAAAAAATCACTTTTGGCTTCTGCCAATTTCAAAATCACATCCAATGATTTGGACTGAACCGCTAATTCCTTACTAAGGACATCAATCCTTTTTGTGGTGTTGACAACCAACTGGGAATTGTCATAACCTTGTAATAATTGATACCTGTTTTTTCCTGGTAATCCCGCTTTCCGAATTGAATCCGGAATCGCTGATTTATTAAAATACACCCGATATAAATTATTATCTCTATCCTGAATAGCCTCAACAACGCCATTTACCTGATCCATTTTTTTATTTAACAGCGCATAATTTAATCTCAAATTTTCAATTTCACGCGCTTGCAAACGATCTTTTGGTGTTTCAAAATAAGGAGTATTCAATAAAACGATAAAACTCAAAAAACCAAACAACGCCGATGCCAATAAAAACAAGATAATAACACCAAATTTTCTTCTTTTTCGTGTTTTTATTTTTCTATAGGCTAGATTTTCGGAATCGTAATAATATTTTACTTTCGACATATTTTAAAATACCCTATTTTTGCACACTGTAAAAGGTTAGACGAACAAATTTAAGAAATGTTTCATTTGTTACACCCTTTTTTCAGTAATAAATAAAATAATGTGCCTGTTCCAGCTATTCGTTGCAAGTTCTCGTTTATACCTCTTTTTTTCTAATGAGCCAGCAGGAGCTTCCTCCGGTCGCTCTGCCACCTCAAGAAAAAATAGATGTATAAATCTCGAAGCTTTTCACTTTTATCTGGGGCAAAAAATGAATAGTAAAAGATGTAGTTTCAGGGATAATTAACTTTAAACCTTAAACTTTAAACTAAAATTAATAATGAAATCACAAGACGTACGTAAACAATTTCTGGATTTTTTCGCATCAAAAGGACACTTAATTGTTCCATCAGCACCTATAGTTCTTAAGGACGATCCAACATTGATGTTCAATAACTCAGGAATGGCACAGTTCAAAGAATATTTTTTGGGGAACGGAACTCCAAAAAGCACCAGAATTGCCGATACGCAAAAATGTCTTCGTGTTTCAGGAAAACATAATGATTTAGAGGATGTAGGTTTTGATACTTATCATCACACCATGTTTGAGATGTTGGGGAACTGGTCTTTTGGAGATTATTTCAAGAAAGAAGCAATCAACTGGGCTTGGGAACTTTTGACAGAAGTGTATAAAATTCCAAAAGAAAATTTATACGTTTCCGTTTTCGAAGGAAATCGGGATGAAAACGTACCTTTCGATCAGGAAGCTTGGGATATTTGGAAGGAATTGATTGACGAAGACCGAATCATTCTTGGAAACAAGAAAGACAACTTCTGGGAAATGGGCGACCAAGGACCTTGCGGACCATGTTCAGAAATTCATGTTGACATTCGTTCTGCAGAAGAAAAAGCGTTAGTTTCAGGAAAGAGCTTGGTGAACAATGACCATCCGCAAGTTGTAGAAATTTGGAACAATGTATTTATGGAATTCAACCGTAAAGCCGATGGTTCTCTGGAAAAACTGCCTGCAAAACACGTTGATACCGGAATGGGATTTGAGCGTTTGTGTATGGCATTACAAGGAAAAACTTCTAATTATGATACCGATGTTTTTACGCCACTTATTGAAAAAGTAGAGCAAATTACAGGATTAAAATACACTTCAAACGAAGTTTTAAATATTAGCGAAGAACAAAACAAAACCAATATTGCTATTCGCGTAATCGTCGATCACGTTCGTGCTGTAGCTTTTGCTATTGCCGACGGACAATTGCCATCAAACACGGGTGCTGGTTATGTAATTCGTAGAATTTTACGTCGTGCAATTCGTTACGGATTTACGTTCTTGAATACCAAAGAACCTTTCATCAATCAATTGGTTGCTGTTTTAGCGAATCAAATGGGGGAATTTTTCCCAGAAATCAAATCGCAACAACAATTGGTTACCAATGTGATTCGTGAAGAAGAAGCTTCTTTCTTGAGAACACTAGACCAAGGATTACAATTATTAGAAAATGTAGTTGCCGAAACTAAAGGTTCAACTGTTTCTGGAACAAAAGCATTTGAATTATACGATACTTTCGGATTTCCAATTGACTTAACAGCATTAATTCTGAGAGAAAAAGGATTCGAACTAGACGAAGCTGGTTTTAACGCAGCGATGCAAGAACAAAAAAATCGTTCCCGCGCAGCATCAGAAGTTTCTACCGAAGACTGGTCTGTATTGATTCCTGGAAATGTGGAAACATTTGTAGGTTACGATCAATCAGAAAGTAACGTGAAAATCACCCGAATCCGTAAAGTCGACAGTAAAAAAGACGGAGTTTTGTACCAAATCGTTTTAGACAATACGCCATTCTATCCGGAAGGCGGAGGACAAGTTGGAGATAAAGGAATGTTGGTTTCTGCAAATGAAACTATCGAAATCATCGACACTAAAAAAGAAAATAATCTGATTTTACATTTTACAAAACAATTACCAGAAAATGTAAACGCTGGTTTTGTGGCTAAAGTAAATCAGGATTTGAGAAGTTTATCTTCCAGAAATCACTCGGCTACGCACTTGATGCACCAAGCCTTGAGAAGTATTTTAGGAACACATGTGGAACAAAAAGGTTCGTTAGTAAATCCAAACTATTTGCGTTTTGACTTTTCTCATTTTGCTAAAATGACGGAAACCGAATTGCAACAAGTGGAAGATTTTGTAAATGCAAGAATACAAGAGCAATTACCTCTTATTGAAAGACGAAACATTCCTTTTGCGCAAGCAGTCGAAGAAGGTGCAATGGCACTTTTTGGAGAGAAATATGGCGATGAGGTTCGTGCAATAAAATTTGGCGAAAGCATGGAATTATGCGGTGGAATTCACGTGAAAAATACAGCTGAAATCTGGCATTTCAAAATCGTTTCTGAAGGAGCGGTTGCTGCGGGAATTCGTCGTATCGAAGCGATTACAAGTGATGCGGTAAAGGCACATTTTGCTTCGTATGAAAATACATTGAATGAAGTTAAATCAGCCTTGAAAAATCCTCAGGATATTTTGAAAGCCGTTCATTCGATGCAAGAAGAAAACGCCAAATTAGCGAAACAAATTGAAGCTTTGGTAAAAGATAAAGTAAAAAACTTGAAAGCGAGTTTAGTTGCTGAAATTCAGGAAATAAACGGCGTGCAATTCTTAGCCAAACAAGTCGATTTGAATCCGGAAGGAGCAAAAGATTTGGCTTACGAATTAGGGAATTTAGGGAATAACTTATTTTTAGTTTTGGCTACAGCCGACGAAGAAAAACCAATGATAACCTGTTACGTTTCTAAAGAATTAGTTGCAGAGAAAAACCTAAATGCAGGACAAGTGGTTCGTGAATTGGGTAAATTTATCCAAGGTGGCGGTGGGGGACAACCATTTTTTGCGACAGCAGGAGGGAAGAATGTCGCAGGAATTCAGCAAGCTTTAGAAAAAGCAGTTGAGTTTGTAAAATAGAACAAATTTATTTTTAGTAATAGAAACCCTTTTAGGACATAAGTTCAAAAGGGTTTTTTTTTGCCAAAAACCTTGTCTTTGTATGTTTATCTTGCATTGAAATTCGCTTCAAAAGGAGTAGTTCAACCGAAATATAAGGATTATAACGATGAATTTTTTAGTAAAAATTCTATTTGGCTAAGTTTGCAGACTTTTGTACCAAAATTAAATGGTAGAAGCGATTGATTTATTATGAAAAATAAAATAGTTCTACTTTTATTCTTTTCGTTTTTTGTGTTTACACTTACCTCGTGTACAAATGATACAGACGAGAGTTTCAAATTAATTACAAAAGTTGTGGAAACAACCAATAAAGGCACTTCACAAACTTATTTATATGCGTATAATGGGAATCAGATAGTGAGTATTGATGGAATTCAAGACCGCATGGATTTTACATACACTGATGGTTTGATTTCTAAAATGGTAATGCTAAATAAAACAAATCAGCTTCGTGAAACTACTGAATACAGTTATCTTAAAGGTAAATTAGTGAGAGTTCTTTCTTTAGGGAATTATAAAATAAACTATATTCATAATTCAGACAAAATAGTTTCTTACGAGAGATTCACATTAGGTTCAGGCAATGAGGAAATTAGAGAATATCACGGAATATTATACTTCGATAATGAAAATTTGATTAAAGAGGAGAGAACCTACGACAATATGCCTGTTGGTGTTGACTCAAAATACAGCATTAGTTTTGATTATGACGCTAAGAAAAATCCATTATTTAACATTTTGGGATTCAAAGAATTATTAAATCAAAACGATAAAGTTTCAATAAATAATACTTTAATCAGTACTGTAATTACAAGTGTTTCCAAAGACGACCAAATAACATCATCGGCTTATTTATACAAAAACTCATTTACGTACGATTTAGATAATTACCCAACTGAGCGGGTTTCTGAAAATACTGTTGCTACTAATGGAAATGTTGGTTATTTAAAAACAGAGTATTTCTATTAGGGTAACAAATGTTTACTTATAAAACAAGATGTAAATCAAAACTCAAATATCTTAGGAACGGGATATTTGAGTTTTTTTATGCAATTAATAGTGTTAAATTGTTTTTTTATCCATTAATTTATTAAAAATTATAACATGAAAAAAATAAATTTAATCTTAGGGGTTTTGATGTTAGTTTTATCATCTTGTTCAAGCGATAGTGGTGAAACTGATACACCTGCAACTGCATCAACTATACTCGTTAAGAAAATTGTTGAATTAGATAAGGATGGAAAAGAAATCAGCACGACTGATTTTGTTTATAATGGAAATAAAATTGTTAGTGAAGTTACTGCAAAAAAAGATTTTTCGGTAGTTGGAAATATAGGTTTTTTGTATCAATACAAAACCGAATACACCTACAGTGGTAATTTAATTACAAGTATAAAAGTAAAAAACATTTTTGGTAATCAAGATAAGCTCGTTCTTAAAACAGATTTTTTGTACAACAGTAGCGAAGAATTAATTTCTTCTACCAGAGAACAATATTTTGATACGTTTAAAGGTATTTTGAGATTGGTTTATAATAAATTAGATGCTAATACGGTTAGTTGTAAAATGTATTCCAGTGATTCTAGAGATAATATAGAAACTCAAATATGGGAAGGTAAATTTTCTTTTGATACAAATAAAAATCTTGTTAAGTCAGAGTCTTTGGATGCTAGTTTTCTTTTTGGCAGTTTTGAATATGATACGAAATCTAACCCCAAGAAAGATGTTTTAGGTTTAAATAAAATTATGTTTCAAGAGATTGCTCCTCTTTATAATGCTTCCACATTACGATACCATTTGAATAGATTTAATAACATTTTGAAATCTAATATTTCAGGCTCTTTTCCTAGATACAATCAATATACTTATAGTGCTAATGGATATCCAAGTGAGATGAAAGAGTTTTATATTTATAATGGAAACAATATCCATGATGTAACTTTTCAATACTTTTACGAATAAACATTTAAGATTACAGGTTTATTTAACCCTTTCAGTGTTTTAAACTCTGAAAGGGTTTTTTTATTCCAATGAAAAAAGAACTAAACCTCATTTAATTCGCTAAAATTATTCAAATTTGCAGCAAATAAAATAGTAATGCAATTCAGAACCCAAATCCCCATTCCTAAAAGTAATTATCCAATAGATTATAGTTCAAAGATTATGTCTTTAGGTTCTTGTTTTGCGGTAAATATGGCGGAGAAACTGGACTATTTAAAATTTCAAAATAGCTGTAATCCAGTTGGTATTTTATTTCATCCGTTGGCGATTGAAAAACTAATAGATTTTGCTGTTTCCGAAAAGCAATTTACAGAAAACGACATTTTTTTTCACAATGAACGTTGGCATTGTTTTGATGTACATTCGGATTTAAGTAATTCAAATAAAGAAGAATTGTTGGCATCTTTAAATGACCTAATCAAATCAACTAACCAACAAATAACCGAATCAACACATTTTATCATCACTTATGGAACCTCGTGGGTATATCGAAATATAGAAAGTGATTCTATTGTGGCGAATTGTCATAAAGTGTTACAAAAGCAGTTCAAGAAAGAATTACTTTCTGTCGAAGAAGTAAAAAAAAGTATTGCAAACACAATCAAATTAATTCATGCTGTAAATCCTAATTGCACTATTATTTTCACGGTTTCACCGGTGCGTCACATCAAAGACGGTTTTGTCGAAAATCAATGGAGCAAGGCCAACTTGATTTCAGCTATTCACAGTGTTATGAATACTGAACACTGCAAACTGAACACTGAATACTTTCCTAGCTACGAAATCATGATGGATGAACTTCGGGATTACCGTTTTTATGCCGAAGATATGTTGCATCCCAATCAAGTGGCAATCGATTATATTTGGAAACGTTTCAAAGAAACTACCATTTCAGAAACTGCTTTTACTGTGATGGATGAAATAGAGACTGTCCAAAAAAGCCTTTCTCACAAACCTTTTAACCCAAATTCTGAAAGTCATTTGAAGTTTAAGTCCAAAGTCAGAGAAAAAATCACTAAATTGGAAAATCAATATTCATTTATGAAATTTTAATTATGCTTAAAAGAATACTTATTGGAATAGCAGTTATTGCCGGAATATTTTTATTGTTCAAATACTGCGATTTTAAGAAAAACGATGATGAAGATATCACGTACAACACGAATCTTATTCAGCAACAAATCCTAAACGTAGGGAAATTGGTAGTTACTGAAGGTCATTTTTCGGAAGTCATCACCTATAAAAATCAACAAAAATACTTGATGGACATGCTTTCTTTCGAGAAAAAAGCTTTGGTTGTTGTCAATGCCGATGTAACTGTTGCGTATGATTTGCACAAAATGAAATACGATATCGATGAAAAAAATAAAATCATCACGATTGTTAGTATTCCAAAAGAAGAAATAAAAATCAGCCCTGATATTCAATTTTATGATGTCGAACAAAGTAAACTGAATCCGTTTACTGGCGATGATTATAATAAAATCAACAAATCGGTAAAAGCAAATCTGGCTAAGAAAATAGAAAAATCGTCCTTAAAAACAAATGCTCAAAACCGACTGATCAGCGAGTTGTCTAAACTATTAATCACAACGAGTCAGTTGGGTTGGACTTTAAAATACGAAGGAAAAGTTATCGAAACCGAGAAAGATTTCGGAAAGCAAATAAAATTATAAAGACTTCTTTGTCAGGTTGAGCGCAGTCGAAACCATCTTTAGGGGTCTTTATTTATAGACCTAATAATCTCGACTGCGCTCGATTTGACAAAAATAAGATTTAAGCTTTCTCTTTATCAAAAATCAAGTCTAAACCACCAGCAATCAAATGCGTTACTTCGGGTCTTTTTACTTTCAATTGATCCAGATAAACCATTATTTCCTGCAATAATTGAGGTTCGTTTCGATCTTTTAAAAGCTCAGTAATTTCAACAGCCAACAGCCAGTCGTTTGGATGATTGGTTCGTAATTTATCAAAAATTGGAGCTAAGTAAGTTTCGGTATCCTTTGTTTCTCTTATGTTCCGAATTGTTTGGTATAAAACCTCTAAATCATCACGTTCTGCAGTATGTTTCGCCTTAATGGTTTTGCTTGTTGGTACATGCGAAATCAAATCAAAACTATTCACATCAGCAGGACCAGAAAAAGCAGAAATCACTTTTTTACCTACAGCCATATCATAAATTCCCCATTCTGGTTGAAACAAGATCTTTTCTCCGTGCGTTACAGTACAATTTTTAAAGCGAATCAGAATAATTTCTCCCTGTAAGTTTCTGGAACCTGTTATGATTTCACCTTCTACAGTAATACCACCTTCAAATTCTAGTTTTACCGTTTTAGATTCCAGAATATCATAGGCATTCAAGTCTTTTGGACTCATGTCCTCAATTGCCAGATTGATGCCTTCCAGTTTTCCTATTGGACTTCCAAAACCCTCGGGATGTGTCAAAGTTCCATGACCTACTAGTTCTTTTTCTCTGTAAGCTAAAGCCGTTTTTCCGGAGGTTTGTATGTAAATTGGCTTTCCTTCATGTTCAATTACGGAACTGAAAACACCCGAAATTTGTATACCAGTACTCAATTCAATTGTTCCAAGCGCATTCGAATCAATTAATTTTTCTATTCCCGATAAACCGCCTGTTCTAAGTGCCATTTTGTTCGCAAACTCTTCTAAAACTAAGCTTAAATAAGCAAAATCGGGAGTTACGTAAAGTTGTGGTTGCAGTTTTGTAATGTCAAAACTTTGGTTGGCTGCCGATATATCATAAGGGATTTTTTTTACCTCATTGGTCATGCAATGTGCACTTTCGCCAATTGATGACAACAAACCGGCGCCGTATATTTTTGGATTTTCTACTGTGCCAATCAATCCGTACTCGACAGTCCACCAATGCAGGTTTCTGATTTGCGCCATTTCAGATAATTCGCCCATGTTATTTTGCAAATCCTCCACCGCTTTTTCAGCAGCATCAATAGTTGCTTGGGGAGTATCTTCAGCTTCTTTCACGATTGAAAGCAATCGGATGGCTTCGTACATTTGGTAATCCTTATCCGAAGAAATCGCTTTACAGCCTATTTCTCCAAAACGTCGCAAATATTCTGCGTATTCCGGATTGGCAATAATGGGAGCGTGACCGGCACCTTCGTGAATAATGTCCGGTGCAGGCGTATATTCAATATGTTCGAGCTGGCGAATGTCAGAAGCAATTACAAGCACATTATAGGCCTGAAATTCCATAAAAGCATTCGGTGGAATAAATCCGTCCACTGCAACTGCAGCCCAGCCTATTTCAGTCAAAATACGGTTCATACCGTACATACTCGGGATATTGTCAATCTCTATTCCGGTTTTTTTCAACCCTTGGAGGTAGGAACTATGTGCTACTTTTGATAAATAATCTACATTTTTGCGCATCACATAACGCCAAACCGCTTGGTTTATGGGCGTGTAATCACTATAATCCTGAGGCTTAATGAATTGTTTTAAGTGCTTTGGCAATCGGTCTAATAACGGATTGCTTTCTATAGTTGAGTTCATATCGAAAACGTTGTAGTTCTACTGCAAAAGTACGAATTTCAGGAGCTATTTCCCGCTTTTCATTGCAAGTTTTTGTAAACCTGTTTGTTTTTCTAGTGTTCCAGTAGGAGCTTCCTCCGGTCGCTCTGCAGCAACAAGAAAAACCAAAACGGCTTTCGCAAAAAGCTTTTCATTGCAATCGGGGCTAGGGGAGTTGGGGTTGAAAGATGTTCTTTGGATTTACTACTTCACCAACTCAAAAACCAATACCTGCGTTTTCTGTTTATCAGAAAAATTATTATCCGAAACAAAAATGAGAGATGGATTGCCATTTGTCAGTTTTGGTCCAAAAGTAAGCCCTTCGATGTTATCAATGAAAATTCCCAAATCATCCATGTTTAGAATCAGTTTTTTAGAAGCCAATTTTAGTTCTTGGTTTTGCAATGAAGGATAATTTTTAACGTCAGTTGCCTTTTTCAAGTCACACAAAAATATTTTTACTGTGCAGGCTTGTGTTCCGGTCGAGTAGGAACGTTCTACTACCAATAACTGATTTTTACCATAATACTGAATCGCTGAAACTCCATTTACAGCAAAAGCTCCTTTAGGATTGGGTTCAAGTGCAATTGGTTCTAGTTGGTAGCCGAATTGAGCGGTGTTCTTTTTTGTTTTGGCATCAAATTGATACAATCTGATTAAACCTCCTTTACTTGTATTGGCCTGGTCGCCGTCTTCAAATAAAGGTTCTTCAATGTTGGTGTAGATATTTTTATACTTTTTGTCAAAAGTAATTCCTTCTAAAGTCCCATTGTTTCTCGGGCCTTTTTCTAGTTTTTGCATTTTTAAATTTTCAGGTAAGGTAACATTGCCTAGAAAGTCACCTTTTAAATCCATGAAATTCAAAGAAGGATTTTCTAGAACTTCTTTCTCTGCGGTAATCACTCGCGCGCCCTCGGTGCTCCAAATTAAAGAATTCGTCTTTGGATTATAACGCATATCTTCTGGATCTGCAGAAGTAGTTGGTGTTGTGGTCCAATTGCCATACGCTTTCTCAGTTTCATCTTTCAAATAAGTTACGTTTTGAAAAGCAAAACTTTTTATCTTGTCTTCAGACAAATTAATCTTAGCGGTGTAAAATCTGGAATCGTTAAAGACAGATCTATCGTCACATATCAGATAATATAAATCATTTTTTGCATCATAATCTATTCCGGATAATCCGCCCACTTTTGTATTCTGAAATGTTTCCTCAAAAGGAATTTCAATCGAACTGATTAGCTTTAAACTTGGCGTTGCATTGTTTTCAGCGGTTTGTTTTAAATTGGAACAAGAAAATAGAAAAGCTGGAAATACTGCAAGAAATAATAATTTACGCATAAAGGAATGTGTTGCTGTTTGCAAAAAAGAACTGATTTTGGATTAAAAACCCACTTCAAAAACTAGGAATTGTTCGTTTGATTTTTCTCAAGATTGCGGAAATAGTCAATTTTGTAATTAAACATTTCAGCCATATTTTTAGCGCGAAGCTTTGCTTCTTCGGCTAATGGACCTACAAATAGACTATCAGTAGTTTTAGTGAAAATTTCCATCCAGCGGTCAAAATGTTCTTTGGCAACTGGTAATTGTTTGTGTGGCGGAAATGGACTTCCGGAATACGAATGCACTTCAAGTAAAATAGTTTGCCAAAAACGGTACATTTTTTCCAGATGTTCGGGCCAGCGGTTGCCTATTTTTTCGTTGAATATAGGTCCAATAAATTCGTCTTTTTGAACTTTAGAATAAAAAGTATCAACCAGTAATTTGATATCGTCGAATGTAGTAATGTCGGTTTGTGGTGTCATGATGGGGTATAAAAAAAGCCTACGCAAAGGTAGACTTTTATGTTTGAATCTGATGGGAAACTATTTTGCTTTAGGTGGAAATTGTTCTAAAATTTTAGCAACAAATTCGTTGATTCGTTTTTCTTTTTCACTGCGATTTTCCGTCAAATAACCAACGCCTTCTCCCTGCCAAACTAATTCTTTTTTCTTGGCATCAATTAAATCGATGTATAATCTTCCTTCTGTTGATGAAGAAACATAAGTGCTACGGCCTCCCCATAAATAAGGATTCCATCCCCATCCCCAACCGTAACCCCATCCTGCGTTGTATTGGTTTACGTCAATTCGTTCTCTTTCTTTGGTAAGTATATTAATCAGCAAATCTGGATTTTCGCTTTTGGTCATGCCTTTTAAGCTTAATTCTCGGTCTATTGCATTGAGTATTCTTTTTTTATCTAATTCTGAAATCTCAACTTTATCGATGCCTTTTTTATGAAAAGCGTATGTTTTATATTGACTAAAATCTACCTTGTTATCATAATCGGAATATACTCTTACGGAACTGCAAGATGCAACTACGAAAAGTAAAAGTACTGGGAGGAGTTTAATTGCTTTCATGGCTTGATTATTAGATTACTAAATGTTATTAAAGATACGTTCAAATTTTTAAAAATCCAACAAATTGTCGGCAACTATATTAGGGATGGTGACTTTCAACAAAGGTTGCGTTTCCATTGCTCTTTTGATGGCAAATAGTGCGCCTTCGTTTCTAGCCCAGCTTCTTCGGGAAATCCCATTGTTGACATCCCAGAAAAGCATTGATGCTAAACGTTTTGACGCTTCTTTTGAACCATCAAGAACCATACCAAATCCACCGTTAATTACCTCGCCCCAGCCAACTCCTCCGCCATTATGAATGGAAACCCAAGTGGCGCCACGAAAACTGTCTCCAATCACGTTTTGTATCGCCATATCTGCTGTAAAACGGGAGCCGTCATAAATATTTGAAGTTTCTCTGTACGGCGAATCAGTGCCGGAAACATCATGGTGATCGCGACCCAAAACGACAGTTCCTATTTCGCCTTTGGCAATAGCCTGATTAAAAGCTTCTGCAATTTTTACGCGTCCTTCAGCATCAGCATAAAGGATTCGGGCTTGGGAACCTACAACCAGTTTATTTTCCTGAGCGCCTTTTATCCAGTGAATGTTATCCTGCATTTGTTGCTGAATTTCTTCGGGAGCCGTTTTTGCCATTTCTTCTAGAACTTGGCAAGCAATTAAATCTGTTTTGGCTAAATCTTCCGGTTTTCCAGAAGCACAAACCCATCGAAAAGGACCAAACCCGTAATCAAAACACATGGGCCCCATGATATCCTGTACATAACTAGGATACCTGAAATCGATGTGATTTTCCGCCATTATATCAGCACCGGCGCGGGAAGCTTCCAATAAAAAAGCATTTCCGTAATCGAAGAAATACGTTCCTTTCGCAGTATGTTTATTGATAGCAGTCGTATGACGGCGTAATGTTTCTTGAACTTTTATTTTAAATAATTCAGGATTATCAGCCATCATTATATTCGCTTCTTCAAAGGAAATATCAGCAGGATAATAACCGCCCGCCCAAGGATTGTGCAACGAAGTCTGATCAGAGCCTAAATCGATATGGATGTTTTCTTCGTCAAATTTTTCCCAAACATCAACCACGTTTCCAAGATATCCGATGGAAACAATTTCATTATTGGCTTGTGCCAAAGCAACTCTTTTCACTAGTTTATCCACATCATCAATCACTTCATTGATCCATCCTTGACTGTGGCGAATGTGCGTTATTTTTGGATTTACTTCGGCACATACGGTAATACAACCCGCAATATTTCCTGCTTTAGGTTGTGCGCCACTCATTCCGCCTAAACCAGAAGTGACGAATAAGCCGCCTTTTGGGCTGCGTTTTATTTTTCTAAAACCGTTCAAAACGGTAATGGTTGTTCCGTGTACAATTCCTTGCGGACCAATGTACATGTAACTTCCTGCCGTCATTTGTCCGTATTGAGAAACGCCCAAGGCATTCATTTTTTCCCAATCGTCCGGTTTAGAATAATTAGGAATTACCATTCCGTTTGTTACAACAACTCGCGGAGCTTCTTTATGTGAAGGAAACAATCCCATTGGATGACCGGAATACATGGTTAAGGTTTGCTCATCGGTCATTTCCGATAAGTATTGCATCGTCAATAAATACTGTGCCCAGTTTTGGAAAACGGCGCCATTCCCACCATAGGTAATTAACTCATGCGGATGTTGTGCCACGGCATAATCCAAGTTATTTTGAATCATCAGCATAATCGCTTTTGCCTGTTCGCATTTTCCAGGATATTCAGTAATTGGTCTTGCATACATTTTATAATCCGGACGCAAACGGTACATGTAAATACGTCCGTAGGTTTCTAGTTCTTCTGAGAATTCTTTGATTAATTCAGTGTGATGTTGCGGTTCAAAATACCGTAAAGCATTGCGCAAAGCCAGTTTTTTTTCTTCTGTAGAAAGTATTTCTTTACGCTTTGGTGCGTGATTGATGTCGGTTTCGTATGGTTTTGGTTTTGGTAAAACCGAAGGAATTCCCTGTTGTATTTGTTCTTGAAAAGTCATGTTTTAGATGTGTATTGTGTTGTTGTAAATGCGAATTTATCCAATTAATGATACTGAATAATACGACTTAACACTGCTTACTTTTTATTACTTCCTGTTTTTTTATCAAAACCATACGGACAATGACGACAACCACTTTTACAGCAATATCCTCGCTTTAAATGGTGTTTTTCGGTAAAACATTTATATCCTTCCGGTGTGTAATAGAAATCTTCCCCTTCTATCAATTTATTTTCATTACTTTGGTCAATCATATTTGGGAATGTTCTATTGTAAAATTCATTTAGTTTTTATGATTCAGCGACGTCAACTCAAACGATTGAGTATTTCATTAAATAGAACCATTTTATCATTACAAATTTATAAATTTTATAGCGAATGTTTCTGATTGTTGCTAAATATTTAATTCCAAAAGGATTTCGTGGATTCACACTATTTCCTTTTGTATTGGTAAAATATCCGGAAGACAAACAAAATATAATTTTAGTCAATCACGAAAAAATCCATCTTCGACAACAGCTTGAATTATTAATACTTCCTTTTTTTATTTGGTATCTGTTGGAATATCTTTTTCGCTTGGTTCAGTATCAAAATGCAAATTTGGCTTATAGAAATATCAGTTTCGAGCGGGAAGCGTATTCGAATGAATCAAATTTAGACTATTTAAAAAACCGATCTATTTTTCAATTTTGTAACTACTTGTTTTTGAAAAAATAGCTTTTTGTACACAAACTGAATTTTTTGTTGGAAGAATCTAATTTTTTTTTAATCAAAAAAAAATACTTTTCTCACAGCTAGATCTTATTCTATTTTAAAAGACAATCACTTCAAAATTAAAGCACTTTTTTTACAAAAAATCACTGTTTAACAATTAGGATTATTTTCTTCTGTTTTTAAATTTAATTATGTAAGAAATTATATATTTAAAATACAAAAAGATGTATTTAAACGATTATTTGTACTTTTTATCGGTATTTGTACAGTTTGCTAATGTGTTTTTTTCGTAGATTTAACCCATAAAAGGAATTATTCTATTAGTTTCATTGAAAATGGGAAGAAAAAGGCTTAAAAACTATAAAAAATTATGTCTAATAGATTCATAGTAAGTTTTTTAAATGCTTTATGATAATTGGAAAAACATAGGATTAATAAATAAAATATTGGTTACAAATTAATTTAAATCAACCGCTTATGAACTCAAAAATACTTAAAAAAACACTGCTAGTTGTGACTGGTTTTTTAATTCAGAGTAATGTAAATGCACAAATGTATGTAAGTCCAAATACTTACGTTTTTGCAAGTAATGAAGTTGTTTTTATAAAACAACAACTAGAGTTAAATGCGGCAACCAGCAATTTTTATCTAAGGGAAAATGCGCAGTTGTTGCAGGGTTCAATTACGGCTGGGGCAAATAAAGGTCTGGGAAGTTTGTCTGTTTTTCAAGAAGGGAATACTAATAATTTTCAATATGATTACTGGTGTTCTCCAGTGGGAGGAACTATTGCTGCGGCTGGAAATTCTCCTTTTGGAGTGACTCAACTTAAGGATGTGAGTGGTTTAGTAACTTTTAATGAACCTTCGATATTGTCAATGAATAATTATAACGGTACCGCAAGTCCATTAGCGATAGCACCGTTTTGGATTAATAAATTAACAGTTTCATCACAATATTCAAGTTGGATTCAGGTAGGATCTAATTCCAGTTTGAATGCTGGAGAAGGATTTACTATGAAAGGTACGTCAGGCACAAATGGATTTACTATAAACGGAGTTCAGAATAATCCCGGAAGTAAACAGCGTTATGATTTTAGAGGAAAACCAAATGATGGGACCATAAGTATTCCTGTTGCAATTGAGCAATTTACATTGACAGGGAATCCGTATCCATCAGCAATCGATTTATCTGCTTTTTTAATTGAACAAACAAATTGTAGCGGAATAGCTTATTTTTGGGAGCAGGATAAAACTGTGAATTCGCATTATATAGCGGATTACAAAGGAGGTTATTCTACTTTTGCCCCTGGTAATTTGGGAAGCACAGGAGTTTATGTTCCTGCCACTTTTTATTCGTATGATGGCTCAGGAAATGAAGGCAGTGCAGGTGGAACTGGAGGAACTTATGAAAGACGTTTTTCACCGATTGGTCAGGGGTTTCTAATCGATGGCATCGCAAACGGTTTTGTCGAGATGAAAAACAGTTACCGAATGTTTGTCAAAGAGCCAGCAAGCAGTCCTGCACCTGAAAAAATGATAAAATCTACCAAAACAAGAAACAATACTGGTTTCATGGAGCCGGTGCAAGCGGTATCGGGATTTGACTACACAACAGTAAGTTTAGCACCTACGCCACAAATAAAGTTCAATACGTTGATGAACAATCAAGGGGTGCGTCAATTGGCTTTGGCGTTGATTCCTGAAGCCACTGATGGGATTGATCGTGCGATGGATGCCATGTCTTCAAGTGACAGCACTCCGGCTGATGTTTACTTTGTTTTAGAAGGATCAGATTTTGTGATTAATGCTGTAAATTTTGACATTGATAAAAAAATCCCAATTGGTTTTAGAAATGCAAAAGCAGCCAATTACAAAATTACGGTTCAGGAAATGATTAATTTCACGGCTGCCAACACCGTTTATCTACACGATAAAGTAAGGGATTTATATTATGATATTACAAATGACTTTCATGAATTAGAATTGCCGGCAGGAGAAAATAATACTCAGTTTGAAATTACTTTTAAAACGAACACTACTTTAGGAGTAGAGGAAACAGCCAAGCAAAGTTTTGTGATTTTTCAAAATAATTCAACAAAAAATTTAACAATCGATAATCCTTTATTGATGGATCTTGAGACTTGTGGTTTATACGATGTAGCGGGTAAATTGATTTTTGTTAAACAAGATTTAGGGGTTGATGCCTCGTATAAATTTTCAACTTCAGGTTTAGGAGATGGAATATACATTGTAAAATTGAGTACCAAAGACAAATTGGTTGTTGGTAAAAAAGTGATTATTAAAAACTAGAATGTATTTAAAAAAAGCACCAAAAATGCAATCTGTAGAGGTTGCATTTTTTATTATAGATTAATTTTACCTTTGTAAAAAATAAAATGGTTTGAATCAAAAGGTACTAACATCATTTCCGAAGGCTATTTCTGTCCAAATCAAAAGGGAAGATTTGATACATCCTTTCGTTTCGGGAAACAAATTCAGAAAGCTAAAATACAATTTGCTTCAGGCAAAAACAGAAAATTACGAAACGCTGTTGACTTTTGGCGGCGCTTTTTCAAATCATATTGCCGCAGTGGCTTTTGCAGGAAAAGAGAAAGGATTTAAAACCATAGGAATTATTCGTGGAGATGAATTAGGTAGTAAAATCGCGGAGAATCCCACGTTATCATTCGCTCAAAATTGCGGCATGCAACTGGAATTTATTTCAAGAGAAGAATACCGTTTGAAAAGTGAGAGTTCATTTTTAGAAAATTTAAAAGTAAAATTTGGCAGTTTTTATCATATTCCAGAGGGTGGAACTAATGCGTTAGCTATCAAAGGCTGTCAGGAAATTCTAACTGAAGATGATGCTGAATTTGATTATATTTGTTGCTCAATTGGAACTGGCGGAACCATTTCGGGAATTATTAACAGCGTTTTACCGCATCAAAAAGTTTTAGGTTTTCCCGCCTTAAAAGGTGATTTTTTAAAAGAGGAAATTCATAATTTCACCCAAAATGAGAATTGGGAGGTAATTACCGAGTATCATTTTGGTGGATACGGAAAAGTAAATGAAGCATTAATCGGATTCATCAATCAGTTTTATACCGAAAATCAAATTCCCTTGGATCCCATTTATACGGGAAAGATGGTTTTTGGCGTTATAGATTTAATCAAAAAAAACTATTTTCCGGCTAAATCAAAAATTTTACTAATTCATACGGGTGGAATTCAGGGAATCCAAGGAATGAACATTAAATTAAAAAGCAAACAATTACCAACAATAGATATCTATGTTTAAAAAAATCCTACTAGCTTTTACAATAATTTCTTTGATTGGTTGTAATGCCACAAAGCCGGTTATTGTAACTTCAAAAAAAGCGCCTTTAAAACAAAGAACAGAAATAGTTCAGACTACCAAAAAAACTGCTGCTATACGTTCTAACACAACGAAACAAATACTTTCAAAACCAGTAAAACAACAACAGCAACAACAGAGTAATCAAGAAACGGAGGTAATCGTTTCAACTTCAAAAACACTTGTCACGAATGATGTAATTAAAACTTATATTTATCAATTTAAGGATATTGCAATGGGAAACATGAAGAATTATGGAATTCCTGCAAGTATTATTTTAGCTCAAGGAATTCTTGAATCTGGCGCTGGAAGAGGTGATTTAGCCAAAAACTCCAATAATCATTTTGGAATAAAATGCCATGCTGGCTGGACAGGAGAAAGTGTGAAACACGATGATGATGCCGCACAGGAATGTTTTAGAAAATACGATAATCCATCAGAATCGTACAAAGATCATGCGTTATTTTTAACTGGCAGAAGCAGATATGCTAAGCTTTTTGGATTTTCAAAAGGAGATTACAAAGCTTGGGCAAAGGGGCTTAGAGCTGCGGGATATGCTACTGATCCAAAATATCCAGACAAATTAATTTCTTATATTGAGCGGTATAATTTGCACGAGTATGACAATCAGGTTTTAGATGTAAATTACGTGTCGAATGAAAAACAAATGGTGCAGGAATTAACAATAGAATCTAAAAAGCCAATAGATCAAGGTTTAACTTCATATGTGGTTCAAAAAGGAGATACGCTGTATTCTATTTCGAAAAAATTTGAGTTAAGGGTTGAGGATTTAAAACAAAGAAATAATCTTTCGGACAATGCCCTTTCTATTGGACAAAAATTGGTAGTAAAATAATTTTAAATAACTATAATTCATAATTCATAAATGTTGTATAAAAGAAGCAGTCAGCTTTTTGCTGAAGCAGAAAAAGTAATTCCGGGAGGTGTAAATTCACCAGTAAGAGCTTTTAAAGCAGTGGGTGGAACTCCAATTTTTGTCAAAAGTGCCAAAGGTGCTTATTTGTACGATGAAGATGGAAACCGTTTGATTGACTATATCAATTCTTGGGGGCCAATGATTTTAGGACATGCTTACGAACCGGTAGTACATGCCGTGATAGAGAAAGCGAAGTTAGGAACCTCGTTTGGAATGCCAACAGAATTGGAAACACAAATTGCTGCTTTAGCCGTTGCGATGGTTCCAAATATTGATAAAATTAGATTTGTAAACTCGGGTACCGAAGCTTGTATGAGTGCTGTAAGACTAGCTCGCGGATTTACCAAAAGAGATAAAATAATAAAATTTGCCGGTTGTTACCACGGTCATTCGGATTCGTTTTTAATCCAAGCCGGAAGTGGAGCCATTACTTTTGGTTCACCAAACAGCCCTGGAGTTACGGCAGGAACAGCCAAGGATACTTTGCTTGCAAAATACAATAACTTAGAAAATGTAGCTACTTTAATAGAAGCCAATAAAAATGAAATTGCAGCTATAATCGTAGAACCTGTTGCGGGGAATATGGGTTGTATTCCGCCCAATAAAGGCTTTTTGGAAGGCTTACGCCAATTGTGTACCGATAACGGAATTCTGTTGATTTTTGATGAGGTTATGACTGGTTTCAGACTCGCTGCCGGCGGTGTTCAGGAATTATTCAATATTACGGCTGATATCGTTTGCTTCGGGAAAGTAATCGGTGGAGGATTGCCTGTTGGTGCCTTTGCCGCCCGCGAAGAAATTATGAATTATCTAGCTCCGTTAGGTCCTGTTTATCAGGCAGGAACATTGTCTGGAAATCCGTTGGCAATGGCTGCAGGATTAGCAATGCTGCAAGCTTTAGATACTGATCGTGCTATTTTTCAAAGATTAGAGGAAAAAACAGCGTATTTGGCTGCAGGAATTGATAAAGTGTTGAAAGCAAATAATGTTACCTTTACAATCAACAGCATTGGCTCGATGATTTCAGTTCATTTTGACGCTGCTCCTGTTATAGACTTTCAAACCGCTGCAAATGGCGATAACGAAACGTTCAAGAAATTCTTCCACGGATTATTGCAGGAAGGAATTTATATTGCGCCATCCGCTTATGAAACGTGGTTTATTACCGATGCATTAACGTATGAGGATTTAGATTTTACCATTCGAGCGATAGATAAAGTTTCGAAAACATTTTAATAAAAAAAGCCCCAAATTTGGGGCTTTTTTATGAACTAAGATGAAATAGTTTAAGTAAACGGATTATTTTTTATCACTCATTTCTGCAGGTTTTCCATCTTTATGGTGCATCATTCTTTTTTTCATTCCGTGATGTCTTTTCCCTTTCATGTCATCCCATTTTTTGTATTGGTCTGCTGAAAGAATTTTTTTCATTCTTTCTTTCATCACAATTTGCTCGTCTAACATTTTACTTTTTTTAGCAAAACGTTCGTCAGCAGTAAGTTGTTTTTTAGCCGAATCTTTACTTGCTTTTCGTTCTGCCATTCTAGCTTCTCTTTTTGCACTTTGTTCCGCAATGATTTTACTCATTTCTTTTTGTTGTGAAGCATTCAAATCTAATTCCAAAGTCATCTTTTTTAAGTGCAATTGGTTTCTTTGCTCCGGAGTCATTTGCTCCATTTGAGCTCTCTCTGGTCTTGCTTTTCTTTCTTGTGCAAAGCTTGTCATTCCGACAACTAATAATGCAACGATAAATAATTTTTTCATGTGTATTGTTTTAAGTTTTATAGATATAAGATAAGGATTGGTTTGAAAAGTTTAATCGTTAACAAAAGTTTATCGTTTGGTTTTTTGATTAAAAGTATAAAAATGACAAAAAATACTTGATTAAGTATGATTCCAGTCATAATTAATGCGCTAATCTAATCGCAAATTTGTTAAACAATTCTAAAAACAATTTCTATGTACAAATTAACTTTTTTTGTAGTTGCATTCGTAATGTTGACTTCATGTGGTGATAAAACCAAAACTAATGATGACTTTTCAAAAGATACTGCTGCGCCTTCTGAGGAATCTGCGACAAACCCAACAGATGCAGTTACGTATGATCCAAATAGAGGTATTGGAAAACACACCTCAGTAGATTTAGGCGATAAATTGGATGTGGCAATGGCTGCCGAAGGAGAAAAAATCCAATCCGTTAAATGTTCTTCTTGTCACAAATTGACCGATGAGAAATTAGTAGGTCCAGGATGGAAAGGAGTTACTCAAAGACAAAAACCAGAATGGATTATGAACTTTATCACCAATCCTGACCCAATGATTGATAAAGACCCAAAACTTCAAGCACAATTAGAACTTTGCTTGGTTCGTATGCCAAATCAAGCTTTGACAGATGTTGATGCAAGAAACTTGTTGGAATACATGCGTAAAAACGATGGGGTAAAATAATTTAATTCAAAATAAAATGAACAATATTTTTATAAAAACAAGTCTTGCCATAGTTTTGGTTGGTGCATTTTTTGGCTCTTGCAGACCTAAAGATACAGCTGATGCCGTAGGTGGTGACGCAGCTCAAAAAGTCTATGTTGCTCCGGGAAAATATGACGAATTCTATAATTTCGTTTCAGGTGGTTTTAGCGGACAAATGAGCGTGTATGGTTTGCCAAGTGCACGATTGTTGAGAGTAGTTCCAATATTTTCTCAAGATCCACAAAGTGGTTACGGATACAGCGAAGAAACGAAACCAATGTTGAATACTTCTCACGGTTATGTGCCTTGGGATGATCAGCACCATTTAGAATTGTCTCAAACCAATGGTGAAGTTGATGGTCGTTGGATTTTTGCTAATGCCAATAACACACCCAGAATTGCCCGTGTTGATTTGAAAACGTTCAAAACAGTTGAAATAATTGAATTACCGAATAGTGCAGGAAACCACTCTTCTCCATTTATTACTGAAAACACAGAATATGTGGTAGCTGGAACCCGATTCAGCGTTCCTACTGATGAAGCTAACGGTGATGTGCCTATTAATACCTACAAAAAAAATTTCAAAGCCTATTTGAGTTTTGTAAAAGTAGGAAAGGCAGGTGAGATGGATATTGCTTTCCAAATTGAAGCGCCGGGAGTAAATTTCGACTTAAGTCATGCCGGTAAAGGTAAATCTCACGGTTGGTTTTTCTTCTCTTGTTATAATACAGAACAAGCCAATACTTTGCTGGAAGTGAATGCTTCACAGAATGACAAAGATTATATTATGGCGGTAAACTGGAAAAAAGCTGAAGAATATATCAAAGCTGGAAAAGGAAAAAAAGTGAAAACTAAATATGTACACAATACTTGGGACGAAAAAACGCATACTGCAAAATCTGAAATGAGAACTGAAGTATTAGTTTTGGATTCTAAAGTGTTAAAAGACATTTGCTACATGATTCCTTGTCCAAAATCACCTCACGGATGTGATGTTGATCCTACTGGAGAATACATCATAGGCAGCGGAAAATTAGCGGCTTTAATTCCTGTCTTTAGTTTTGACAAAATAAAAAATGCTATTGCAAAAAAACAATTTGATGGCGAATATGAAGGTATTCCTGTTATCAAATATGAGGCTGCTTTATATGGTGAGGTAAAAAAACCGGGATTAGGACCCTTGCACACTGAGTTTGATGGAAAAGGGAATGCGTATACCACTTTCTTTGTTTCTTCAGAAGTGGTGAAATGGGACATTAAATCATTGAAAATTTTGGACAGAGTACCTGTTTATTATTCTCCTGGACATCTTTCTATTCCTGGTGGAGACAGTAAAAAACCATTTGGAAAATACATGGTAGTTTATAATAAAATTACAAAAGACAGATACTTACCAACAGGTCCTGAATTAGCTCAAAGTGCACAATTGTTTGATATTAGCGGTGTTAAAATGAAGCTTTTGCTGGACTATCCAACTATTGGAGAACCGCATTATGCACAATCTGCTCCAGCTGATTTGATTAGAAACAATGGTCAGCTGAAATTTTATAAAATCGAAGAAAATAATCACCCTTTTGTTGCCAAAGGAGAAAAGGAAGCTAAAGTAATCAGAAAAGGAAACCAAGTTCATGTCTACATGACTTCCATACGTTCTCACTTTGCTTCTGATAATATCGAAGGGGTCAAAGTAGGGGATGAGGTGTATTTTCATGTCACTAATTTAGAACAAGATTGGGATGTACCCCATGGATTTGCTATAAAAGGTGCTGATAATGCCGAGTTGTTAATCATGCCGGGTGAAACAGCCACTTTGAAATGGATACCAAAAAAAATCGGGATATTTCCTTTTTATTGTACTGATTTTTGTAGTGCGTTGCATCAGGAAATGTCAGGATATCTAAGAGTTTCTCCTGCGGGAAGTAGTGTTCCTTTAACGTTTAGCTTAGGAACAAATATGCCGGCTAAATAAGAATCACTTCAAATTCAAGAGGGAACAAATTATCTAGTTTGTTCCCTTTTTTAATAAAAAAATCATGAATAATCCAAAAATTTCAACGCTTTCAAAAGTGATGCTTTTGTTGGTGATGGTGCTATTAGTGTCATCTGTTTTTGTTCCAATGTGGAGAATTGAATTGTCAGCTCCTCAATATCCCGAAGGTTTAGTATTGCAGTTACATGCTAATAAAATTGGTGGTGATGTCGAGATTATTAATGGATTGAACCATTACATTGGCATGAAAACCCTGCATAAAGAAGATTTTATAGAGTTTACCGTATTGCCTTATATTATTGGTTTTTTTGCATTGTGTGCTTTGGCAGTTGCGGTAATTGCTAAGAAAAAAGGACTTTATGCTTTGTTCATTTCATTTATTCTTTTTGGAATATTAGCAGGAATCGATTTTTACCGATGGAACTATGAATATGGGCATAATCTGGATCCTAATGCTGCTATTCAAGTACCCGGAATGTCGTATCAGCCACCATTAATAGGATACAAACAACTCCTGAATTTTGGAGCGTATTCTATTCCGGATATTGGAGGATGGATGTTAATTGCTTCGGGATTTTTATTGTTTTTATTGGTTATCAAAGAGACTAATCTGTTACAGAAATTCAAAAAATCAAATCCAACAACAGCTTTGTTTGTCTTTTTATCTTTATCTTTTTTTTCTTGTGCGAAAACAGAAGTGGTTCCCATTAAATTGAACGTTGATACGTGCGATTTTTGCAAAATGACAATCGCCGATGGTAAATATGCGGCAGAAGTGATTAGTGAAAAAGGAAGAGTTTTCAAATTTGACGACATCATGTGTATGATACATTATGGAAAAGAAAATGCCAACACAAAAATGGCGGCTCATTATGTGAATGATTATACGCAAGACAATGTTTTAATTCCTGCCAAAACTGCTTTCTTCCTTTCCGAAGGAACGATTCAAAGCCCTATGAGGGGCGGAATTATTGCTTTTTCTTCTGAAAATGAGGCAAAGGAATTTGGAATAAAATTAAAAGCAAAACCAGTTACTTGGGGAGCTGTAATTACAAAATAAACCAGTCGTTTTTTGAATCAGTAAAAAATTAAGAAAAGTGTGTTTTCTTAATTAAATTCAGATGGTTTAATTTTAAAAATAATGAAAAAACTCATCTACATATTTCTGTTTTTTTCTTCATTCCTTCATGCGCATGTGATTGAAGTTGGCGCTAATAAACCTGTAAAATCAATAAAAAAAGCCATTAGTCTGGCTAAAATTGGTGACACGGTTTTAGTTCATAAAGGTGTTTATCGAGAAGGCAATATTGTTATTGATAAAAGAATTGTTTTTCTGGGTAAAGGATATCCGGTTTTAGATGGACAAAAAAAGTATGAAGTACTTTCCATTAAAGCGGATAGTGTGGTTGTGCAAGGTTTTAAAGTGATAAAATCAGGGTATGCTTCACTCGAAGATCCCTGTGCGATTAAAGTGTACAATAAAAGCCATGTTATTATTCAGAACAATATTCTAGATGATAATTTCTTTGGAATTTATATCCAAAATGGTAAAAACTGCCTGATAAAAAACAATACCATTGTAGCGTATGGCAAAGAAGAACAGCAAATAGGCAACGGAATTCATTGTTGGAAAAGTGAAAATCTCCAAATTATCGCCAACACTATTTCTGGTCACCGGGATGGGATTTATTTTGAATTTGTGACCAATTCCGTTATCTGGAGAAATATTTCAACTAACAATATTCGGTATGGTTTGCATTTTATGTTCTCTAATGACGACGCTTATATTACCAATATTTTCAAGAATAACGGTGCCGGCGTTGCGGTAATGTTTACCAAAAATGTCAAGATGTTCAATAACTATTTCGAAGAAAATTGGGGCGATGGCGCTTATGGATTATTCCTCAAGGAAATCACGGACAGTCACATCATTGGAAATAAATTTTCTAAAAACACTTCTGGAATTCATATGGAAGGAACCAATCGGATTCGGGTTGAAAAAAATGTATTTGAAGCCAATGGTTGGGCCATGAAAATCCAGGCCAGTTGCGTAGACAATGAAATCGTGAATAATAATTTTATTGGAAATACTTTTGATATGGGAACTAACGGAAGTTTAGTTTTAAACAAGTTCGATACCAATTATTGGGATAAATACGAAGGATACGATTTGGACAAAAATGGAGTTGGCGATGTGCCGTATCATCCGTTGAGTTTATTTGCCGTTTTAGTTGAAAATAATCCCTCGGCGATGTTGCTGTTCCGGAGTTTCATGATCACACTTTTGGATAAATCCGAAAAAGTGTTGCCTAGTATAACCCCAGATAATTTTATTGACAATTCGCCATTAATGCATTCATTACCATTATGATTGAAATAAAAAATATATATAAAAAATTTGGAAAATTAGAGGTTTTAAATAATGTCAATCTTTCTTTTAAAAAAGGAGAATGCATTGCTCTAATTGGTCCAAATGGCTGTGGAAAAACCACTTTGATAAAAAGTATTTTGGGAATGGTCATTCCTTCTAAAGGCGATATTTTATTCAATGAAAAATCAATTTTAAGGGAATTTAAATATCGGGAACAAATAGGCTACATGCCGCAAATAGGGCGTTATCCGGATTATATGACAGTTGGGCAAATCATCGAAATGATAAAGAAAATTCGAAATTCGGATCAGGTTTTAGATGAGGATTTAGTCCATGCATTTCAACTCGAAAAAATAGTAGACAAACAAATGCGGACACTTTCGGGTGGAACAACGCAAAAAGTAAGTGCTACGTTGGCTTTTTTGTTTAATCCTGAGGTGTTGATTTTAGACGAACCTACAGCGGGATTAGATCCATTGGCTTCCGAAATATTAAAAGAGAAAATTATAAAAGAAAAAGAAAAGGGAAAACTAATCTTGATTACTTCCCATCTTTTGAGCGAATTAGATGATTTGATTACGCAAATTATTTACATGCAAGACGGAACAGTGCATTTTCATCAAACCATCGCCGATTTATTGGAAACAACAAACGAACAAAAAATATCCAAAGCAATTGCCAAAATTCTAAAAAACAAAAGCAATGAACAGAATCATTAAAATCATTTTTCTAGACATTCTGAAGAACAAGATTATATTGGCGTACACGCTTATTTTAGCCATTCTTTCGTGGAGTTCATTTGGGCTGGAAGACAATTCTGCCAAAGGATTACTTACCATTTTGAATATAATTTTATTCACGGTTCCGCTAGTTTCCATTCTTTTTGCCACGATTTATTTGTACAATAGTACAGAGTTTATTGAGCTTTTATTAAGCCAGCCCATTAAACGCAAGAAAATTTGGTTGAGTCTGTTTCTCGGACTTTCGTTAGCAATGGTTTTAGCCTTTTTTATTGGTGCCGGAATTCCGCTTTTAATCAATGCGCCGGATAGCGTAGGCATTATGATGCTCGTCATAGGTTGTCTGATTACGTTGGTCTTCGTGGCTTTGGCATTTTTAAGTTCGATACTCACCAGAGACAAGGCAAAAGGAATAGGTATTGCCATCATGGGTTGGTTGTATTTTGCACTGCTTTTTGATGGAATAATTTTGTATTTGCTGTTTCAATTTTCAGATTACCCAATAGAGAAAGCAATGATTGTTGTTACGGCGTTCAGCCCAATTGATTTAGCCCGAATTCAAATCCTGTTGCATCTGGATGTTTCGGCAATGATGGGATATACCGGAGCAATTTTTAAAGATTTTTTCGGGACATCATTGGGACTGCTTCTTTCTTTTTCGTTATTGTGTTTGTGGATTATTATTCCATTTTTCATTTCATTAATTAAATTTAAAAACAAAGATTTATAATGTTTAAAGATATACTTCAAAAACTAGAAAATGCTGCTAATCCAGTGGCGCAAGTGGTTCAAAATACTTCTTGCAGTAAAGTAATGGTAATTGCTTTCAAAAAAGGAATGATTCTCAAGGAGCATAAAACTGATGTTCCTGCTAAATTATTAGTGATAAAAGGTAACGTGATTTATAAAGAGGAGAACCAACAAAACGAACTCTTTCTTTATGACGAACAAGAAATTCCGGTAGCAGTTTTGCATTCCGTAGAAGCATTGGAAGACAGTTTGTGTTTATTGTTTAAAGGCTAAAAAATCTAGAAATGAAAACAGATATAAAAAACAGAAACGACATTGAGAAGCTGATAAACACTTTCTACGGTAAAATAAAAACAGATACTAAAATCGGTTATTTTTTTACGGATGTAGCCAAGTTGAATTGGGAAGAGCACTTGCCGAAAATGTATGATTTCTGGGAGAATATTATGTTTTCGAAAGGGAATTATACCGGAAACCCGATGACTAAGCATAAAGAATTACATCAAAAAAGTGAAATGAAAGAAGCTCATTTTAAGCATTGGAATGCCTTGTTCAATGAAACTGTTGATGAGTTATTCACAGGAGAAAAAGCTGAAGAAATCAAACAAAGAGCGATGAATATTTCGGGTGTATTGATGTACAAAACAATAGGTTGAAAAGCATAAAAAAAGCGTGAACTATTTTAGTTTACGCTTTTTTCAATCTGGCAAAATGAATTAATAATATTATTTTTTTGGAAGTAAAACATCATTGATTACGTGTATAATTCCGTTTGATGTTGGGATTGAAGTTACTATTTCGGAACCATTTACAAATACTTTATCACCTACTTTGGTGATTTTTATTTTTCCGGCATTTACTTGTTCATATTCCTGCCCGTCTTGCATGTACTCTGTTTTTAGATTTCCTACGTAAGTATGATACTCTAATATGTTTTTCAAATCATCTTTTTTCTCGGGTTTCAATAGTTCTTCAACGGTTCCCTTTGGGAGTTTATCAAAAGCAGCGTTTGTTGGTGCAAAAACGGTAAACGGTCCGGCATTGCTCAATACATCCACTAATCCTGCTGCTTTTACGGCTGTTACAAGTGTGGAGTGATCTTTGCTTCCGGAGGCTGTCTGAACGATATTTGGACTAGAAGCTTCGTCGACCACGGCAGACTGTCCAGGACCTTGGGTTGCTGTATTTTCTGTTGTTGTTTCAGATGGAGCTTCGCTATTTTGTTTGCAGCCAAAAATGGTAAAGAAACAAACGACGGCTACTAATTGAATTGATTTTTTCATAATTAAGGTTACTTTGGTTTTATATAGCAAAGTACTTAATTATCAATTGTTTATTCTATGCGTTCAATCATAAAGGCGGGTTGTTTTTAACTTTTTTGATAGAAAAATAAGTAGTAAACCCGATTCCTAAAAGCAAGAGTAAGGCGACAACGAAAAGAAGTTCATTTACATACGGAATAATAGTATAAGTGAACGATGCAATACCTTGAATGGCGAGAACCAACTCGTTTAATAGAACGCCAATGGAAAATAGAACCAAGCCAATTTTTATCTTTTTATTGATAATAATCAGATGACTGGCATAGATGTAAAACAACAAGAACAACGTGATTACCGCCAATAAAACCAAGTGTAAATAGGCGATTACAATTGGTCTGAAACCAAAGGCAAGCTGGCTTAAAGATGGGATTGTTGAACCCAATTGCAGAATGAATTTTATGCTTAATGCCAAACAGGAAAAGAGTAAAATATAGCGTAACAATGAAGCGAAATTTTTCAGATACTCTTTTTGTTTTTGTATTAAAATTAAAAGAAGTTTAAACCATGCAAAAACCTGAATTATTGCTGCAAAGACAGAGATTGTGTAAAGCCAAACGGGTAAATCCAACCAAAGTGTGGACAAAAAATAGGCAGGAATACAAGAAACAGCAAACAGCTTAAAGGAAGTTTCGTAAAAGGAATGTTCTGATTTTTTTAGATTTAAAAAGCCAAAAAACAAACCAATACAACCAAAGAAAAACCAACCGTTATATTGAAAATGGAGAAAATAATAGATAGATGATAAGTACAAATCCTGAATGACATTTTTACTTGCCATCATGTAAGCCAAGTAAAAAGTTCCGAAAGAAGAAATAATATTAAAAAATAAGGCGGCCTTAAGCCAGTTTATTGCAGCAAAATCAGCATCCAGTTTTCTTAAATCTTTGATGTAATAATAGCCAAAAACATAGGAAACCAAGATCGATGCTGTTGAGAAAAAGATGGAAATCATTCCGTAGCCCTGAAAGATAAAGAAAATCAGCATCCCGTAAGAACAAATTAGATTGGCTATGAGTATTTTTCGGTATTTATGTACTTGAAAGTTGGCAGTTTTATTCTGAAGATAATACACCATCAACGTCATCAAAGTATGGGTGATCCATCCTGAAAATGCAAAATGGGAATGGGAATGTAATATGTTTTTTTGATTGAAATAAGGGAATTCAAAACCAATTTTATAACGCATTAAAACCCCAAGTGAGGCGACAATACATAGATTTAGCAACGAAAATTTTAGCCAGAATTGTATGTTTAATTTCATTTTTTTTTAATAAAATATTTTGTGATTGATGATGTCAACTTTGTTGCAATCATTCATTTTCGAAAAAACCCGAATCACCGTTTCGACTCTCAAACCGGTAAAATTTGCAATTTCCTGACGCGTGTAAGGAATTAATACTTTTTGGTCATTACATTCCGATTTTCTTTTGTGTGTGTTCAAAAAAGCAAGAATTCTAAACTCCGGTTTCTGGTTGATGATCTCTTTTGAAGTATTGGATTTTGAATGAATTTTATTGGCAAGTAAAACCAAAAATGATTTTTGAATTAAAGGATATTCATCAAGAATTTTTAAAAATTTATCTTTTGATAACTTCATAATGGTACAATCTTGAATGCAAACTGCTTTTGACGGATATGGTTGGTCAATAAACAATGGAGGTTCGCCAAAACTCTCTCCTTTACAAAAAAGTCCTTGTGTGAACTCTTTTCCTTCGTCATTTGAATTAAACATTCTCACGCTTCCATCAATAATTTGATAATAAAAATGGGCCACTTCATCTTCATTAAAAACTACTTCGTTTTTTTTGTATTTTTTCGCAACAGCACCCCAAGAAAAAAGTAAATCTATGTCTATTTGCATAATTAAAGTGGATTTAAGAATGTGTTTTTTTTGCAAGTAATTAGGACGCATATTTGCAATTGCTGCAAATATAATTTCTATAAATTTAACAATATTATGATTGTAATCATACTAGAGAAGTGTAAAATATATTGTTTTTGAAATAATCTTAAAATAGTGACTAAAATGGCTAAAGTATTTTATTAAAGTATTATAGCGTATGATATTTATCAGTTTTTATAGTTTTTAGTTTCTCGACTTTTGTGGTTTATTTATTTATTTAAATCATTTTAACATGACAACACGTAAACCACTACATACTTTTCATATCCCCGTTATGGGACTTGCTTATACGATTGATAGTCCGATACGAGTGGCAAAGTATGGAATTTCGTCTGTGATTTCAATTATGGATGATGAACTTATCGAAAAAATGAATGCTTTTTATAGCAAGAAATTCGATTTGCCGTATCAGGAAATTACCCAAAAAATACATGATTACCGCGCAGAACGCATTACTTCTTATTTGAATTTGGTAGACAAAATCGTGAAGGAAAAATTTGAAAACTTTAAGACGGAATTATCCGAAAGCAAATCAGCTTTGGAAAATTACATCGCGATGCTACCCAACAAATCAGCCATTAAAGCAGGCCTGCAAAACTTGATGGAAGACGGTTTCGCTTTCAAAGAAAACATCAAAAATTATCTGGAGAAAAATCTTTATCCGGGCGATATTGATGTCAATATTATGACCAAATTAGATAAGGATAATTTCATCAAAGAGGAACAATTACCCATTATTTTTAATGACGCACATGCCGCGCTTCGTGGGTTTGTGAACAGTACATTAGAATCTTCAGTAGTTTTATCGGCTGGGATGAATCCAAGATTATACAGCTATTTTGAAAGTTTTTCGGCCTTCTTTCCGGATGCGAATAATGCACTGAAAAAGAAAATTACGCTGAAAGTAAGCGACTTTCGTTCGGCAATGATTCAAGGGAATTTTTTAGCTAAAAAAGGACTTTGGGTTTCTGAATATCGAATCGAATCCGGACTGAATTGTGGCGGACATGCTTTTGCTACCGAAGGCTATTTGTTGGGACCGATTCTAGAAGAATTCAAACAGAAAAAAGAACAATTAATTCAATCTGCTCATGAGTTGATGGTGAAAGCATTGGGACAAAAAGAAATGCATGTTCCAGAACAGCCTTTGGATTTAAAAATCACGGTTCAAGGCGGCGTGGGAACTGCTGAAGAACACGATTTTCTATTGGATCATTATGAGGTGGATTCTGTGGGTTGGGGTTCGCCTTTTTTATTGGTTCCTGAAGCCACTTCGGTAGATAAACACACCAGAGATTTATTGGCTGGAGCCAAAGAAGATGATTTATATTTAAGTCATATTTCTCCGTTGGGAATTCCTTTCAATACTTTGCGAGGCACGACGAATGAAAAATTGAAATTGAAACGAATTGAAGAAAGCAAAGCAGGAAGTTCGTGTCCAAAACGATTTTTGGCGTTAAGCAAAGAATACGATGCGAAAGGAATTTGTACATCTTCCAAGAAATATCAAGACTTAAAACTGGAAGAATTACTACTTCAAAAAGATATTTTACCGGCAGAAATTTTTGAAAAAAAGAAAAATAGTATTACTGAGAAAGCCTGTCTTTGTGTGGGTTTAGCCAATGCTTCGTATCTTGAAAATGACATTAAGATAAAAGGGCAGGCGCAGGGTGTAATCATTTGTCCAGGACCTAATATGGCTTATTTTGACAAAGAAGTTTCACTGTTAAAAATGGTGCAGCACATTTATGGAAACGCATCTGTATTGACGGTTACCAATCGACCAAATCTATTTGTGAAAGAGTTAAAAATGTATTTGGATTATCTGAAAAATGAAATCACAGCGGTTACGGAAGAAATCACTGTGGGACAGATTAAAAAATGGAATTCGTTCAAAAATAATTTGCTGCAAGGAATTGGATATTATGAAGATTTATTTTCAACAACTCCTTTTTTCGAAAGCACTAAAAATGAGATTTTCAGTCAATTCGATTGCTATAAAACGGAATTAAACGAGATTGAAATTCCCGAATTGAAATTGGCATAAAGCCCTCAGATATTTGTTTTTAAATAGAATGATTTTTTCAGGATTATTCTATTTAAAAACATTTTTTATCAAACAATCATTTAGTAATTTTGCACCGTGAAAAAAATCATATTCATAATTGTATTAATCATGCTTATAAAGCCAGTTCTTCCGGTTTTAGAGTATGTCGTGAATTATGAATACATTTCAAAAGTACTTTGTATTAATAAGGACAAACCTAAAATGCAATGTAACGGAAAATGTCATTTGATGAAAGAATTAGCCAAAGCTTCTGAGGCTGAAAAGCCACTTTCTTCCGATAAAAAAGGAAATGCTCCTATACTTGATGTGATCATTTTTGAGGAAATTAAATCTTTCGAAATTGTAACAGTTTTTTTTGATACCAAAGAAAAAATAAACCCGCATTATTCTAATTTATATGCTCGCTTGAATAGTGCTTCTGTTTTTCACCCACCCACTTTCATTTCATAAATTTTTTAAGCATGTAGTATGCTTTATTTCTTCCGTTCTAAACAACGGATGAAAATTTGTTTGCTTTTTTTGGAAATAATAATCCAAATATGGCATGCGAAACAGTACTTATATTCAAAATAAAAAACTTTAAGAAATGAAATTTCAATTAAAAAATATACTAGCTGTAATGGCTATCTCAGTTACCTTGTTTTCTTGCTCTAATGATTATGATAATGAAATGATTACCGGAAACGGAAATTTAAAATTAGAATTTGACAACGTGTATAAATCGGCTAATTTTGCTTTCAATACGAACTATACCAATTCGAATGCTGAGGTTGTAGCGGTTTCAAAAGTGAAGTACATCGTGAGTAATATTGTCTTGACAAAAGAGGATGGAACTACCTTTACATACCCAAAAAGTCAAAGCTATTTTATTGTAGATGAAGCTACGCCTGCAACATTAGTATTGAATCTTTCAAACATTCCTGCTGGAAATTACACTAAAGTAAAATACGGAATTGGAGTCGATAAAACGCAGTGGGAAGCAGGAGCAACGGGTCAAGGAGATTTCTTGGCAACAGCCCAAACTGCCGGAATGATGTGGTCTTGGAGTGCAGGTTATAAGTTTGTGGCTTTCGAAGGTACTTTTACAGCTCCTACGGTAACAACGGCAAAAGAGTTTAAAGTACATACCGGACAAACTGGAACTGATTATAATTATGCTGAAGTTACTTTGAGTTTTCCTGAAAATGCTTTGGTAC
The DNA here is from genome assembly GCF_003312425.1 of Flavobacterium psychrolimnae. Lineage (GTDB taxonomy): Bacteria > Bacteroidota > Bacteroidia > Flavobacteriales > Flavobacteriaceae > Flavobacterium > Flavobacterium psychrolimnae. The sequence goes on from NZ_QNUX01000006.1 coordinate 196,909, forward strand.
GAACTACAATTACACCTCAGGTTCACATCATGACGGATTTGTCTCAAGTTATAGATGGAACTAATAAAATCAATCTTACGGAAGCGGCAACTGTTATGGGAGGCGCTAAACTGGCTTTGGTTACTACTAACGTTTCTTCTATGTTCAAAATAGACCACGTTCACAACGATTAATTTTTAATCAAAAAGCGGTTGGAAATTAAATCTCCGACCGCTTTTTTAAAAAAATATAAAATGAAAGCAAAATATATCATATTGCTCATTTTTCCGTTGCTGTGGTCTTGTTCTGCTGATGAAAGCGAAGACTATCAGGACATTCCTCTGAACTTTCAAGTTCCGGCAAATTTCCCGCCTTTGGCATACGATCTGATGAATAATCCACCTACAGAAAAAGGATTTGAACTGGGGAAAAAACTTTTCTACGACGGTCGATTGGCTTCGGACGGGATTGTTTCCTGCGGATTTTGTCACATTCAGGAAGATGCATTTACGCATCACGGCCATACTTTGAGTCATGGAGTAGATGACGCTATTGGAACCCGAAACACGCCACCAATCCAGAATTTGGCCTATCAAACCACTTTTATGTATGATGGTGCAGCATCGCATTTGGATTTACAGCCTATTATTCCGTTCACAAGTCCTGTAGAAATGAATGGCGATTTTGCAAAAGCGATTGCTATGATGAAAGGCGATCCAGTGTATCAGAAATTATTCAAAGTTGCTTTTACGGATGGACAAATCAATTCCGAAAACATGCTCAAAGCCTTGGGACAGTTTATGGTCATGGTTACGTCCTCGAATTCCCGTTTCGATAAGTACCGCCGAAATGAATCTGGCGGAACGCTCACGCAAGACGAGAAGGACGGTTATGCAATTTTCAACCAAAAATGTTCCAGTTGTCACGCCACAGATTTGTTTACGGACAATTCTTTTAGAAACAATGGCTTGCCAATTGATCCCGCGTACAATGATATCGGTCGTTTTCGTGTGACGGAGTTGCCTCAGGATAAGTATAAATTCAAAGTGCCAAGTCTAAGAAATATAGAAAAAACAGCGCCTTACATGCACGATGGACGCTTATTTACATTGGAAGCCGTGATGGATCATTACAATTCCGGTGTAGTCAATTCAGCTACTTTAGACCCCATTTTGAATAAATACGGGTCACTCGGAATCCCTTTGACAGCGACAGAAAAATCAAAAATTATTGCTTTTCTAAAAACATTGACAGACACGCAATACCTAACAGACAAGCGCTTTTCTGAATATTAATTTTAGAAGCTATTTCCTGCTGTACACTGCAAGTCCTCGCTACAAAAGCCGTTTTTCTATGTTCTGAAAAGAGCTTCCTCCGGTCGCTTTTTCAGGACAAGAAAAACAAGCTTTTACCGCTCCGAGCTTTCCGTTTCCATCAGGGCTAAAAACAACAAACATGAAAAAATACACATTGCTTTTAGTACTTCTTTTTCAATTGGCAAACGCCGCCGAAAAAGACAGTTTAAATACCGTAAATCCATTTACAAAATACCATTCCTTCCTTGAAGAAGAGGATTTCTGCGATGCCTGCGGTTGCTCCGCCAGTGGCGGAAGCATGGGATTCGCCTCGATGTTGAACTCTAATTTCGTTGGGATTCGGTATTTCAATCAACAATACAAATCCATGGATGGCTTGTACAGCAATTCGCCTTGGTACAAAGAAAATTTCAACACCGTTCAGGTTTGGGGCCGAATCCCGGTTAGCGAAAAGGTTCAGGTTTCAGCATTATTGCCGTATCATTTTCATGAAAGAGAAACCGCAACTGGCAACAAAAGCATCAATGGGATAGGTGATATTACTGTTTTGGCAATGTATCGTTTGTATCAAACCCATAAAGACAGCACTTTCTTAGTACATACATTACAATTGGGAGGTGGAATCAAAGCGCCGACAGGAAAGTTTAATGAGGCAAATTCCGGTAGTATAAATCCAAGTTTTCAGGTAGGAACAGGAAGTTGGGATTATCTTTTGGCAACTGAATATGTTATTAAAAGAAAACAATTTGGTTTAAACACGATGCTGAATTATGTAATAAAAACAGAAAACCAAAAGAGTTATCGTTTTGGAAATCAACTTAATTACGCCGGAACTTTTTTCTATTTTTACGAGAAAAATAGTTTTTCTATTGTTCCACAAATCGGTTTTGCCGGTGAAGTTTATGAAAGTAATTATCAGTACAATCAAAAATTAAGGAATACAAACGGCGATATTCTTTTTGGTAAAGTTGGTTTTGAGGTTGGGAAAGACAGACTTTCTTTTGGAGCTAATGCCATGTTGCCCATCAATCAAAATCTTACCGGAGGCAATGTAGAAGCGAATTACAGGTGGAGTGTAAACTTCAATTACAGTTTGTAAAATCATAAAAGTTCATTGAATTTTTAGTTATTGGTATTATGTTTTCAAAATGACTTGAGTCCGCTTATACCGTACAAGTTGAAAGTGTTTTTTACTCTTGTTATACGTTACGATTTAGTAGTTATGTAAGTTTTTTTTAAAATTTTAAAACCATAATGAAGTATGTTTCGTATGTAAATACATAACTAAATAAATAAACGATGAAAAACAAACAACAAAATTTGGGATTTGCGTCCATAATTGGACTAGCACTGTTATCTATTACTGCAATTTCATGTAATGATGATGATAGTAATGAAATGATGATGCCTGTATCGGCACCAGATGTAAATTTTACTGCATTAGCCAGTAATAATACGATTCTTACATTCAATGCACGAAATTTAGGAACTCCAACTTCAACCACTCCAATTGTTGGTCTACCTACATCAGAGAGTATCGTAAGTATTGATTACAGACCTGCAACAGGACAGTTATATGCAGTAGGATCGTCTAGTCGTTTGTATTTTATAAATGAGAAAAGTGGAGTTGCAACAGCATTGGGCGCTGGGTCGTTTTCACCTATTGTTGCCGGAGCTAATGCCTCATTGGATTTTAATCCAACAGTAGATAGAATTCGTTTGGTAACAGAATCTGGTCAAAATTTAAGATTGCACCCGGAATTGGGAACTGTTGTATCAACTGATGGAGTTATTAATGGTGGTACAAATCCTAAAATTGGTGCAGTAGCTTATACAAATAGTATGGCTGGTGCAACAGCAACCATGTTGTATGATATAGATTTCGAACAAGATAAATTGTATATGCAAACACCTCCAAATGATGGTGGATTGCAACTTGTTGGTGACTTAGGCGTGAACTTTCAAGGTGTAGGTGACATGGATATTTTAGCAGATAATTCTACTGCTCTTGCTGTAACAAACAATGCTAGTGTATCTACATTATATACAATTGATTTGACTACTGGAAAAGCGGTTGATGTTGGTAAATTCACAGCTCCAGTAATAAGCATTGCGTTTAAGACTAACCCAATTGCTTATGCTACAACTTCCGGAAATATGTTGGTTCGTTTTAATCCTACAAACGGAAGTAATAATTCTGTTGCATTAACTGGTTTGGCTACCAATGAAAGTATTGTAGGTTTAGATTTTAGACCTGCAAACGGAGGTTTATATGCTATTTCAAATCAAAGCAGATTGTTTTCTGTGAATACAGCTAGCGGAGCATTAACAATAATTGGGTCTCCTTTGTTAACTGCATTGTCAGGTACTTCTTTTGGTTTTGATTTTAATCCAACAGTAGATAGAATCAGGTTGGTGAGTAATACAGGTCAAAACTTACGTTTACACCCAGATTTAGGAACAGTAGTATTAGTTGATGGTAATCTAAATCCTGGAACACCATTTGTGAATGGAGCTGCTTACACCAATAATATTGCTGGAGCTACAACAACTACTTTATTTGTAATTGACTCACAAACAGATATGATGTATCGTCAAGATCCACCAAACAACGGGACATTAGTTGCTATTGGGAATTTAGGAGTAAATGTTGATGCTGATAGCGGATTTGATATCGGTGGAAACAGTGCTGCTGCATTTGCTTTGTTGAAAGTAAATAATGTTACATCAGTGTACAGTATTAACTTGGCAACTGGCGCAGCTACTAAAGTTTCGGATATAAATATTCAAGCTACAGCTATGGCTGTTGGTTTAGGATTCTAAAACTAAAATATTCTTAAATAAAAAGTCAGCTCTTTGATTAGAGCCGACTTTTTTTGTTTTACAAAAGCATAATCGTTAATGATTTTTTTTGTTATGATTTTGCACTTACTATTTTAAAAATGCAAAGCAAAACCAATATTAAATTGCAAACTGTTATCGTAATATTGTTTGTGAGTAGCTAGGTTATAACGAATACCAGGTTCGATACTTACATTTTTTCCTAAAAATACTGCATAACCAATTTGCGCGCCAACGTATGTTGGATTGGCATCTGCGTCACCAAAACCTACTCCATTATAAGAAAGTTCGATAGGAATCATCGTTTTTAAATAATATTTTGCTCCAATTTTGTAAGCAATCGGTTCTCCATTTCCATCTATTTCACCGTAGCCTAATCCTAATTTAAGCGCCAGATTATCTTTGATAAAATAACCTCCTTCAGCTCCAATATTGTAGGAAGTAATACCGTCCGAAGAACTAAAATACATTGCAGTAGTTCCTACGTTTCTACCAAAACCAGTGTTGGCCTCAATAAGCCATTTTCCTTTTGATACTTGACCTTCTTTGGCTTGACCATTAGCAAAGGCAAAAGCAAATAAGGCTAAGATCGATACAGTAATTTTTTTCATGTTTTTTTGTTTTTTGTTCCTCCAAAAATAGTTTTAAAATTGATTAACGTATGAATTTTATGACTTATTTAACCTTGTGTAATTATCGGTGTAATTTTTTATCAAAAGGGAAGTATTTGAAATGGCAAATAGGCATAAAAAAAAGGAACTCCATTACGAAGTTCCTTTTAATATTCTTAAATATAATAAATTACTCTTTCAATATACACGGTTTAGTATCGCCATTCACGGCAACTTCAGTCAATCCAAGAGAAGATACCTTTTCATGGCTTTGTCTCAATTAGAATATATCAATTGGTAGTTATATACATAGTATTTGTGTAATTATATCCTGCTTTAGGTGCTATATCTTGATAAAAACTCCCGTTTTTCCAAATACTCAGTTTTCCTTTTACTTCCACTAAAGCAAAAACATCATTTCCAACGGCTTTTAAATCACATACTTTAGCTACAGAACCTAGATCATTATCATTTATTAAATAAGTCGGGATTCCATTTTTCCAAATAGTAACTTTATTACCAATTTTGACAGGGTTTGGTGTACTATTATCAAATATTGTAGTATATCCGCCTACATAGCAATCATTATTTATTACGCATATAGCATTCATAGAAATTACTCCTTTCTCATCTGATAAAGTAGTAGCTACTCCATTTTTCCAAAGAGTTGCTTTATAAAAACCATTAATTTGAGCATACCCAGCTACATAAACGTCAGATTTTGTTGTGTAAAGTGCCTTAATATCTTCATAACTAGATCCTTTTGTAAAATCGTAAACTAATCCATCTTTTACAATTTTTGTTCTGTAATCATAATTTGGCAAGCTGCCACCGGATGTTTTTGAAGTGCTAATTGAGGTATAGATAATATTGTTTGAAACAGAAATTGCTTCTACAGTGCTAAAGGTAGGAGCAGGTGGTGTCATTATGTTACTATTTGGTACACCATTTTTCCATATAGTTGCTACACCAGAAATATCACCACCAATATAGACATCATTATTCGCTACTGTGATTACATTGGCGTGAGAATATGTACCATTGCTTTCAATATATGTGGGAACACCATTTTTCCAAATAGTTCCAGCATTAGTAGAAGTACTATTCACTCTAAAGCCAACAACATAAATGTCATTTCCGTTGATACACATTTGATTTGCATGAGAAACAGTGTTAAGTGATGGGTCTAATCCATCGTCTAATGTTATTGCTTTTCCATTCTTCCAGATAGTTGCAACTCCATTTAAATCACTACCACAAACATAGATATCTTTTGCAGTTGCAATTTTATCAGTATTTTGGCTGTTTTCTTCTTTTGAACAGGAATTTAAAAAGAAACATAGTGTAAATAGTACAGAAATTACTTTTGGAATTGATTTGGTTATCATGTTGTAGATTTTTTTTATTTTCTAAAAGTAGTATTTTATTTTCAAAAGAAAACCCAATAGTTTTGAACAAACTATTGGGTTTCTTTTGCTATAATAAGTAAATAATTACTCTTTCAATCTACACGCTTTAGTATCTCCATCAACAACTACTTCAGTTAATCCCAACGAAGATAAGTTTTTCATGGCTTTGTCCCATTTTTTACCACTCAATCCAGAATTAATTTTAAGTAGACCAAATTCCATTTGGTTATTGTTAGTTTGCAATAACACAACAATCAATTTCTCGTCATCTTCCAGTTCAATTTTAACTTGTTTTTTCTCTGGTCTCATTTGCGGAAATAACAATACTTCTTGGATAGAAGAATTATTGGTCAGGAACATCATCAAACGGTCCATTCCAATTCCCATTCCAGATGTTGGAGGCATTCCGTATTCCAAAGCTCTCAAGAAATCCTCATCAATAGTTCCGGTAGCTTCATCATCTCCTTTTTCAGCCAATCTCATTTGGTCTTCAAAACGTTCTCTTTGGTCAATTGGGTCATTCAATTCAGAATATGCGTTTGCAACTTCTTTACCGCAAATCATTAGCTCAAAACGTTCTGTCAATTCCGGATTGTCGCGGTGTTGCTTACACAATGGTGACATTTCCTTTGGATAATCCGTGATGTAAGTAGGCTGAATATAATTTCCTTCGCATTTAGCGCCAAAGATTTCGTCAATCAGTTTTCCTTTCCCCATGGTGGCATCCACATCAATTCCCATACTTCTGGCGGCGTCAAATAACTCTGTTTCACTTTTTCCTGAAATATCAAATCCAGTGAAATGTTTGATAGAATCAGTCATCGTAACGCGGGCATAAGGCGCTTTAAAATTGATAGTATGTTCCCCAAAAGTTACTTCTGAACTTCCATTTACGGCAATCGCGCAATGTTCCAAAAGGTCTTCGGCAAATTTCATCATCCAGTTGTAGTCTTTGTAGGCTACATATATTTCCATGGCAGTAAATTCTGGGTTGTGCGTACGGTCCATTCCTTCATTACGGAAGTTTTTTGAAAATTCATACACTCCTTCAAAACCACCAACAATCAATCTTTTTAAGTACAATTCGTTTGCAATACGCATATAAAGCGGAATGTCAAGCGAGTTGTGGTGCGTGATAAAAGGACGCGCTGCAGCTCCACCGGGAATCGGTTGCAAAACAGGCGTTTCTACCTCTAAATATCCTTTGTCATTAAAGAATGAACGCATTGCATTAAACAATTTTGTTCTCTTGATAAACGTTTCTTTCACATGATCGTTTACCGTTAAATCTACGTAACGACGACGGTATCTTTGTTCTGGATCAGCAAAAGCATCATGCGTTTTTCCATCAGCGTCTGTTTTTACTACAGGAAGTGGTTTCAAGGCTTTCGCCAAAACCGTTAATCCATAAACATGAACCGAAATTTCACCCACTTGTGTTTTGAAAACCGTTCCGCGAACCCCAATAAAATCCCCAATATCCAATAGTTTTTTGAAAACCACATTGTACATTGTTTTCTCTTCATCAGTCGAAATATCATCTCTCGAAACATATACTTGAATACGTCCTTCGGCATCTTTCAATTCCGCAAATGAAGCCTTTCCCATGATACGCTTACCCATCAAACGACCTGCTAAAACAACTTCTTTTCCTTCGTACTTCTCGAAATCGGCTAGGATTTCGCTAGAATAAGCGGTTGTGATAAATTCGGCTGCTGGATAAGGCTCAATACCTAAATTGCGTAATTCAGTAAGTGCTTCTCTGCGTAATATTTCTTGTTCGGATAATGCCATTTTATGCTGTTTTTAAGAGTGCAAAGATACTGTATAAGTAGCAAAGTAGCAAAGTGCTAAAGGTTTTTTGGAGCTATTTCCAGCTTTCCGTTGCAATCTTTTTATTTTTAAAGAAAAAATAAAAAGGATTTTTACTTTAATCTGGGCTATGAATTGTAGTTATTATTTTACATTTGGTAAAAATAACGATTCAAAATCATAAAATTGAAAAATAAAATTTACACTTTTTTGCTTTTAGGGCTACTCGCTACAAGCTGTCAAGTCACAGAAACCATACATTTAAACGAAGATGGAACTGGAAAAATTGAAATAAATGAGTTGCGAGACGAGCACAGTTTTATGCAATTGATGGGTGAAAATTACTCCAAAGAAGAAGTTTTTCGTGATACAACTTATGTTTTCAAGGATTTTATAACAAAACATTCCGAAACGTTTTCCAGATTGCCAGCATCCGAAAAAGCCATTTTTCAAAAATTTGCTACGGTAAAAGTACATATCAAGAAAAGTTCATTCGAGAAAGAATTTCGCACAACAATCAGTCAAAATTTCAATAAAATAGAGGAAGTTGCAGATTTATACAAAACCGAAGAATATGCGGATGATATAGAAAATAATTATGCACTGGTTGCCGAAGAACATTATTATAGTGTGAACTATGCTTTTAACGGAAGTGTTTTCAAAAGAATAGTGAAAATTACTGATTCCGTAGAATTAAAGAAACAACAGGATAAGATTGAAGGATATAAAACGCAAGTTTCTAAATTCAAAATCACGCAGCCTTATGTTTTAAAGTATCATTTTCCCAGAAAAATAAAGGCGGTATCAAATCCAAAAGCAAAAATTAGTGAAGATAAAAAATCATTGGAATTACAATTTCTGATAGCGGATTGTTTGGTAAATCCGGAGAGCACTAATCTGGAAGTTGTTTTAGAGTAATTCATTGGAAGCTTTTCTTGTCTGCAACTTCTCTTAAAAACTTTGTACCTTTGCCGCACTTAACCTTTGCATCTTTCAAGAAATGAACAAAACAATCCAACTTCAAGATTTAGGAACTAAAGATTACAAAGAAACTTGGGAATACCAAGAAGAATTGTTCAAAGAAATTGTTGACTTGAAAATTCGAAATCGCAGAGAAGAACTCGATATAGAAACGCCTAATTACTTTCTTTTTGTGGAGCATCCGCATGTGTATACGCTAGGAAAAAGCGGTGATTTGAGTAATTTACTATTATCTGAAAAGCAATTGGAAGCCAAAGGAGCGACTTTCTATAAAATCAATCGTGGTGGAGATATTACGTATCACGGTCCTGGACAAATCGTAGGTTATCCTATTATAGATTTGGAAAATTTCTTTACTGATATTCATAAATACTTGCGTTTTCTGGAAGAAGCTATCATTCTTACTCTTAATGAATATGGAATTGCTTGCGGTAGAAGCGAAGGTGAAACCGGAGTTTGGTTAGGCGCAGGAACTCCATTTGCCAGAAAAATTTGTGCTATGGGCGTTCGCGCTTCGCGTTGGGTAACCATGCACGGATTCGCTTTAAACGTAAATGCTGATTTGGGTTATTTTGACAATATCATTCCGTGTGGAATTCGCGGGAAAGCCGTAACTTCTTTAAATGTAGAACTTGGCGTAGAAAAAGTTAATGAAGAAGAAGCCAAAGAAAAAATCCTGAAACATTTTTCTCATTTGTTTGAAGCTACATTTGAGAAATCATAAATCAAAAATCAAAAGAATATTGTTCCGGCAATAACCGAAATGTCATTCGGTGGTATTTTGTAACCCCGTAGATTCGGATTGCTTCTCGGTGTTCTTTGGTAGGATAACCTTTATTTTGTTTCCAATTGTACATTGGGAATTCCTCATGAATACGGTTCATGTATTCATCCCGATACGTTTTTGCCAACACAGAAGCGGCTGCAATACTCATGTATTTTGAATCTCCTTTAATAATACTCGCATTCGGAATCGAGTTTAGAATTTCAATTTCAGCATCGGTAAATATTTTTCCTCCACGGTTTTTAATTCCACCTTTAGGAATTAAAGGACTATTTCCGTCTACAATGATGAATTCAGGTCTCGGATCTAATTTTAAAATACTCTCCTGCATTGCTTTTATGGAGGCATTCAGAATGTTTATTTCGTCAATAACTAAAGGTTCCAAATGTGTTACTGCAAATGAAATGCATTCTTGCTCAATAATAGGTCTTAATTTTTCTCTCGCTTTTTCTGATAATTGCTTACTGTCATTCAGTAGCTCGTTTTGAAAATTTTCTGGTAATAGTACAGCGGCAGCAGTAACAGGTCCTGCAAGGCAGCCTCTGCCGGCTTCATCAGTTCCAGTCTCTAAATATTGTGTTAAAAAAAAGGAGCTTAACATTAAATTAATTTTGGCAAAAATATAGTAAAATATCTAATTCACTAGCTATAATTAATAATAGAAATTAAAAATTGATGGTTTCTGTTTATTTTGGTAAAGAATGTTGATAAAAATTAAATGTATTAATTTTTATAAATAGTTGGTTCTTTAAGAAATTATTATGATTTTTGCTAAATAACTAATTCAAAACAAATTAATATGAGATCAAAATTCAAATGGATTTTTTCGTTGCTGTTGGCGTTGTCAATGCAATTTGCGTTTGCACAGGAGAAAACGGTTAGTGGTGTCGTTTCTGATGCTTCTGGGCCAGTTCCTGGAGCAAATGTTTTAATTAAGGGTACTAAATTAGGTGTCCAGACAGACTTTGATGGTAAGTATGCTATCAAAGCGAAAAGTGGAGATGTTTTGGTGTTTTCTTTTATTGGGATGGATAATACATCTGTTACGATAGGAGCTTCTAATACAATTAATGTAAAGTTGACATCAGGTTCTCAAACATTAAATGAGGTTGTTATTACTTCTTTTGGAATAAAAAGAGATAAGAAATCACTTGGTTATTCTACTCCCAAAATTGATGCAGCTGAATTAACTGCTGCAAAATCTACTAACGTAACAAACCAACTAGCTGGAAAAGTTGCAGGTCTACGTGTCTCTGGTTCTGGAGGTGCATTTACAGGTTCAAGTGTTATCATAAGGGGATTTACAACTTTTACAGGAAGTAACCAGCCTCTGTACGTTGTGGATGGGGTGCCTATTGATAATAGTGGTGGAGGTGCAGCTTTACAAAGAGGAGCGTCACCATCAAATCGTGCTATTGATATTAATTCGGAAGACGTTGAAAGTGTTGTTGTTTTAAAAGACGCTGCTTCAACAGCTCTTTATGGTTCAAGAGGAGCCTCAGGAGTTATTTTAATTACAACTAAGAAAGGTAAAAAAGGTGAAAAATCTTCAATCACCTTTAGCTCAAGCTACAATGTAGGAAATGTAAATCGCTTGCCAGATTATCAAAATGAATATGCTCAAGGATTAAATGGGACGTTAACACCCGCTCAGATAGGTACTGCTACTGCTAATGTTCCTGGAACAATGACAGCCTCATCATGGGGTCCAAGAATTATGGGGCAAACTATTGTGAATTCTTATGGTCAGTCAGAAGTTTTGCAGGCTTACCGAAATAATGTTAAAGATATTTTTCAAACAGCTTACAATGCTCAAAATAACTTAAGTTTTAGTGGTGGCTCTGAAAAATCTTCTTTTAGACTTGCTCTTGGTAATACTGAGGAGACCTACGTTATTGATAATAACAAGTTACTTCGTAGCAATATATCTTTTTCAGGAAATACTCAAATGACAGACAAATTAAATGTGGGAGCTAATATTACTTATACGAATACAAGTTCTAGAAGAACCTTGCAGGGTAATAATTTATCAAATCCCCTTTTTAGAGGATATTTTACTCCAAGATCTTATAATTTATCTGGTTTGCCTTTTGAAAATGCAAATGGACAACAGTTGTATGCTGGTGGTGAAGATAATCCATATTGGACAATCAAGAATAACACATATAAGGATAAGGTAAATAGAGTTTTAGCTAATTTTAATGCAAAATATGATTTTACTAGCTGGTTGAATGCAGATTTTAGAATTGGAACAGATTTTTATAATCTAAATAGTGCCGGATTTGACGAAGTTGGAAACAGAGGCGCTGGTAATGTTCAAGGATCAACTCTTGTAGGAGGATTAGTTGAAAGCACTACTAATGTACACAATTTGAACTCTTATTTTACTTTAAATGCTAATAAAAAGTTTGGGGACTTCACATTGTCAGGATCGCTAGGTAATGAGTTCAATAATAACTACAGCTTTGCTTCAACTGTTACTGGTATAAGTTTGGTTATTCCAGGATTTGCAAATTTATCTAATGCTGTTACTTTTAACCCTTCTTCTGCAATAGGTAATACTAAATTATTTGGAGTGTTTGCAGATGCTGTTATTGAGTATAAAAATTTCTTATCTTTGAATGTTAAAGCAAGAAATGATTGGTCTTCTACATTGGCGCCAGCAAATAATTCTATATTTTATCCTGCTGTTTCAGGAAGTTTTGTTTTAACAGAGGCATTTCCTGGAATTAAACTTGATGGTAAAATTAATTTAATCAAATTTAGAGCGAGTTTAGGTGAAGTTGGTAAAGGTGCGCCCGCTTATGCTACTGATTCATATTTTGCTCGAGCAAGTGCTGCTGATGGCTTTGGGCCTCAAATTGTATTCCCTTTTAATGGTAATGCTGGTTTTTCTCTTTCAGATGTAGCTGGAAACCAGGCGCTGACTCCAGAATTTACAAGAGAGTTTGCAGTTGGTACTGAAATGGGATTTTTTAATAACCGATTAAATATTGATGCTACTTATTATAAGCGTAACACAAGAAATGTAATCTTAAGTGTGCCAGTTTCTGCCGCTTCTGGAGTAACTAATGTATTGCAAAATGCTGGGAAGCTTTCTACTAAAGGTGTTGAAATAGCGTTATCTGGAACACCAATAAAGACTCCTAATTTCTCTTGGGATTTAGGAGTAAATTACACCCAATTTAAATCTACTGTTGATGAACTTGCACCAGGTGTATCCAATATATTTTTGGGCGGTTTTACAACTCCAAACATTCGTTTAGTTGCAGGGGATCAGTATGGTCAAATTTATGGATCTGCTTATCAGAGAAATTCTGACGGGCAAATGTTGATTAATCCAGCTACAGGTTTGCCTCTTCAAACAGCCGGAGTAGAAAAAATTGGAAATCCAAATCCAGATTTCACGATGGGTATTACAAATACTTTTTCATACAAAAATTTCAGTTTGTATGTTTTACTTGATATCCGTGAAGGTGGTGATCAGTATTCAAGAAACATTGCGGATGTTCAAAGAAATGGAGTTACAGCTGAGACTGCTGAGTTTCCAAGGTTTGAAGCTGATAACGTTACGCCAACAACTCCTTATCTATTTCAAGGTGTTTATGCATCAGGACCAAATGCAGGTCAGGTTAATACAACCAGTGTTACTTCACAGGCATATTACGGAAATAATGGTAAGTATATAGCTGCTGAAGGTTTTATCTATGACACCTCATGGTTTAGAGTAAGGGAAGTTTCATTGTCTTACAGATTAAGTTCTAAGTTATTGCAAAATTCACCTTTTAAACAGTTTGAAATTGGTGCATTTGGAAGAAACTTATTTTTAAGTGCTCCTAATTATCCACATTTTGATCCAGAACAAAATGCCTTGGGAGTTAGCAACGCGCAAGGTCTTGAGTTCAACTCTTTGCCAAATACCAGAACAGTTGGTTTTAATCTTAAAGTAGTACTTTAGTAATAATTTATAATATGAAAAATATAAAAAATAAAATAGTGTCGGCACTATTCATAGTTGCTTTCTTTATGAGTAGTTGTGAGTTTGAAGGTACTAATGTTGATCCTAGCAGTGTAATAGATGCTCCTATAAATTTACAGATGACCTCATTAACCACAAATGTTGGTTTTCTAGCAGGCAGTGATTTGAATAGGTACTCATCTTTAATCATGCAACAGTACTCAGGACAGTCCACTGGAGCCACAACTCAAACACAATTTTTTGAACAGTATCAAATAGTTGGATCTGATTTAAATAATGTATGGTCAAGTATTTATGCTACTATTTTGAATGATGCCGAGAATATTATTAGGGGTGCTCAATCTACTAATAGTCCACATTATTCAGGTGTTGCTAAAATTCTTAAGGCCTACACTTATCAGTTAGCTGTAGATACTTGGGGTAGTATACCGTATTCAGATACTCAAAAATTAGCTTCTAATGTTAAACCTAAGTATGATTTAGATGAAACTATTTATACCGATTTAATTAAGTTGCTTGATGAAGGTATTGCAGAGGTTAATGCTACAACATCAAACATTTCACCAGGAATGAATAGCACTATTTACCCGGGTGCATTTGCTACATCGAAGCTTAATTGGGTTAAATTCGCTAATACATTAAAATTAAGAATTTTCTTACATTATAGTGAAAAAAATCCAACATTTGCCAAAACTAAAATTGATGAGTTGGTAAATTCAAGTGCGGTATTTATGACGGGTAACGCTGACAGTTTTCAAATGAATTTTATTAATGCTGGAAATGCAAGAAACCCTATTGATCAATTTGAAACAAATAGAGCAAATAACTTAGTAGCTAATGCTAAGTTGGTCTCTATGATGAATGAAAAAGCGGATCCAAGAAGACAATTTTATTTCACACAATTACCAGCAAACTCTGGTCTATACGTCGGAGCTGTATCTGGTGCGCCTGCTGCTCCTGCTAATTATTCAAAAATACATACATACTTAAGAGGTATTCTTACCGGAACTGCCTATTCTGGTGCAGCTCCAATTCGAATGTTAACTTTTGCGGAATATAATTTTATTAGAGCTGAGGCTGCTTTGAGATTTAATTCACCGGGTACGGCTCAAACGTTCTTTCAAGCGGGTGTTAGAGCTTCAATGGAAAGCGCTGGTGTTGCTGCTGCTGATATTACAACTTATTTAGGAGCTAATGGTGTTTTAACTGGTTCGGCAACTCAACAATTAGAGCAAATTATAAATGAGAAGTACATTGCAAGTTATGGAGTTGTATCAGAGCCTTGGGCTGATTGGAGAAGAACTGGTTATCCTACTTTAGTTTTACCTGCAAACGCCGTGACTGCTTTTGTTCCTAGATCATTATTCTATCCTCAATCTGAGATTGATTTGAATCCAGAAAATGCAACTCAAAAAGCTGGTATGAATACAAAAGTATTTTGGGATACTAGGCCATAATTATTTTTATAATTTATTAAAACAGCTAGAAGATTTTATCTTCTAGCTGTTTTTTTTTGTTTGCAAATTTTTAGAATGATTGTTATCTAATAGTTTAAGTCCAACAGTTTGTAAGTAATTAAATTATCAACTAATATACCAGTGAAAAAGTCGGTTTTTTAGAACTCTCTCATCCTCGCTCTTTTAGTATGTTTTTTGTTTTACACTGATATGTGCAGTAGAATTGGTTTGTGCTGCTGTTAAAAAGTTTCACTTAATTTATTTAATAATTAAGCGATATTGTGTATGAGATATTAGTCAATCTTTTACATTAACATCCCTGCTCTTCTCTGTAACAAAGAGAAAATGTTAATTGTGCCATATTTCTGTAATCTAATAAAAATGTCGTTGCATCAATTAATTATAAGGTATTTTTTTACTCGGATATGTTGAAAATATGAGTTTAGTCCTCGCTTTTTGAATTGTGGTTTGTTTGTCATTTTTTTTGTACGTAGCGTGTTGTCGCGAAAACTTTCACCATAGTGCTTTTAGCAAGCTTGTATTAATTTATAGTTTTTTCTTGGTGGTCTTTTAAATCAATTACATTGTTGTATGCATGTGTTTGCTGAGTGTGATCGATTCTGTTTCTTTTTCAGTTAATTTTGTACGAGGCAAAAACCTTTTCTGGTGTCGCTTTTGCTAAAATGTTTTTTCTCTTATATTTTTAAATTAGCCTCATCGTTGTTCAAGTTATTTATCGTCTATTTTGAGCTGTAAATTTTAATGATATTTCAATTTTTTTTCTTTTTTTTGGCATGTGCTGTAATGCCAACTAATTATCTTTTTATCAATTACAGTTGTTGTTATGTCGTAACATAAGATAAACTTCTGTTTGATATTTCTAAGTATCATTATTATAAGTACTTATGTTATTTTTTGATGGATATTTTCGTAGTCTTTAATTTATCGAAGTTTCTTTGGTTGAAATTAAATAAGTTGTTTTGTTTTTTGAGTATTTTCAGAAACAACAAATAATTCTCAATAGGTACAATTGTAAATATTTGTATTCTTTGCCAATTTTTTTTATCAAATACTGAGATTTTAGCCCTTATGGACTATCTATTATTTATCTTGAGCCAGTTTTTTTTGAATCTCACGTTGTTTTTATTTTGGTTGAATGTACGCTCTATACTTAATCACGCGGGCTTTTGTACAAAGGATTATCGAAATTACTATTTCAAGTAAAAATAATTTTAAGAATAATGCTATAGCATAAAGTGCTTCGAAGTTTTGCTTTTCTCTGGAAGTCAGTATTGAGATTCTCATGAAAATTTGCATTTTAATCTTGAGAATTTGATTAATTCGAAATAATAATGACCGATAGCTAATGGGCTAATGAGATTTTATTTATTTCCCTAGACTTACATTTTTCTAGTAAATGATTTCAAATTTTATTTTGGTGATACTAAGAAAATCAATTGTTTTATTCTTCTAAGATTTTAAATAAAATGTCCCTTTGATGATAGAAATCACTTTGGAATTGATTTTAAAGTTCATTTAACTAACTATTTTTTTGTTCAAATCCAGGTACGTATCTATTTAAATGTTATTCTAATTGGATGCTTTTGCATATTTTTAGCTTTTAGTTTTGCTATTTTGTTTAACGTCTTTGGGGCTTTTAGATGATGTTTTATATAAAGGAAAAATATTTTTCTTAATTATATAATCGGGAATAATATAAATATATCAGATATTGTTTGCAAAAAAAGATAATTTGTTACATGGTTTTGATGTAAAAGTGCGCTTTATGTATAAATGCTTACTTATTAAGTAATTTTATTTGAAAATAAAAAGCATATATGTTTTTTTTATGGGAATACTTTGTCAATTGTTTTTTGTTAAATTATTTTAAAGATTTGTTTTTTTAAGATTTATTTATGATTTTTGCTAAATAACTAACTCAAATTATTACATATGAAATCAAAGTTTACATGGATTCTAACGCTATCCTTAGCGTTCTTTATTCAGTTTTCGTTTGCACAAGAAAAAACAGTTCAGGGTGTTGTCTCTGATAATGGACTTCCATTGCCTGGTGTTTCAATATCTGTAAAGGGAACTAAGAGAGGTGCTCAAACCGATTATGACGGAAAATATACTATTAGGGCTAGTGCTGGCGAAAAGCTAGAGTTTTCTTTTATAGGATACAAATCTAAAAGTGTTATTGTTGGTGCTTCCAGCACCATCAATGTTCAGATGGAAGATGATGTTCTACAATTGGAAGGTGTTGTGGTTACTGGTTATCAAACACTGAAAAAAGAGAGAGCAACCTCCTCAATCGCATCTGTAAATGTTGAGGAACTTGAAGAAAGAGCGCAGGCATCTATTGTTCAAAACCTGCAAGGGATGGTTGCTGGACTTAATATTGCTACAGGTTCAGGGCAGCCTGGATCAGATAGTACTATATTATTAAGGGGTGTTGGTTCTTTGAATGGTAATATTGAACCGCTTATTATTGTGGATGGTATGCCTGTTGACGAGGATGGTTTTAGATCTATCACTCAAACGGATATTGTATCTACTTCTGTGTTGAAAGATGCTGCAGCTACTTCTATTTACGGAAATAGAGGTGCTAACGGTGTAATAATCATCGAGACTAGAAGAGGAAAATTTGATCAAGATCTTGATGTTAAATACCAAACTCAATATGGTATTTCTAATTTACAAGATTTTAGAATAGATGTTATGAATACTTCTCAATTACTAAACTTTCAAAGAGCTAATAATAGAGGATTTGGAGGTACAGGTAATCCTGATCAACCAGGACAACCTTTAACAGATGCGCAAATTGCATCTCAGTTAGATATCAATTGGAGAGATCAGTTTTTCAGAACTGGTACAACACAGCAGCACGATCTATCTTTTTCTTCAGGATCTAAAAACACTAAAAATTATACTTCTATTGGTTTCTTAGATCAACAAGGTATTTTTATTGCTTCTACTTTTAAGCGTTTTAATTTTAGAAATAATTTTACAGGGAAAAGTAGTAATGGTAAATTTAATTACTCTTCAGGATTAAGTGCAAACTTTACAAGAAGTAACAACGTTGCTGGTGCTGGTGGAAATTCTACCTTTTTCCAACCGTTTACTGCTGCAATTAGAGGTTTACCTTACTTAGATCCGTCTACCGCGTTAACTTTAACAGGAGCTCCGATTGTTGATAATGCTCCATTGATTCTTTTAAATTCACTTGCTTTTAATGACAATTTTGATGATGAGCTTAAGATATTAGCAAATTTCACTGCCGATTATAAAATTACAAAAAATCTTACTGCTGGAATTAACTTAGGTGTTGATTATTCATCATTTACTACTCTTAGTGTTACTGACCCAAGAAGTTTCCTTGGTCCATACCAAGTGAATATTAATGCACAGTATGGTGGTATCTTTGGAGAGTCATATTCACGTGACTTTAGATTTAACAGTAATACTTACCTTAAATATAGCAAAACTTTTGCTGATAAACACACTTTTGATGCGGGTCTATATTTAGAGTATTACAAAGCTCATTTTAACGGATTTAACTACCAAAAGCGTGGTTTAGATCCAAGAGCGTTAGGTACAGGTGCAGCTTTTATTACTCCTGTAATAGAGCCTGCTGTTGATGCGGTTGCAACCCAGTATATTCCTACTGTTGGTTCTTTTAAAGTTCAGGAAGGTTTATTTTCTTATTTTGGTGCAATCAATTACGACTACGATAGTACTTATGGTTTAAGTTTAACTGTAAGAAGAGATGCTTCTTTTAGATTCGTTGAGGATAATAAGTGGGGTACTTTTTGGTCAGTTGGAGGTCGTTGGAATTTATCCAAAGAGGAGTTTTTAGAGGATTCTAAAGTTTTTAGTGCCTTGAAATTACGTGCTTCTTATGGTACTTCTGGTAATCAACGTGTGAATAATGCACAGTATAGTGCACTTTTATTACCATATACAACTTATGCAGTAGGAACAGGTTATAACGGTACAGCTTCAACAGTATTGTCGCAAATCGCTAATCCTGATGTAAGATGGGAAGAAATTTCTCAGGCTAACATTGGTCTTGATTTTGCATTATTTAATTCTAAAGTTAGCGGAAGTCTAGATGTGTACAGAAAACTTACTGAAGATCTATATCAAAGTAATCCGGTTTCTCCTGTCCAAGGTACATCATCAATTGATGCTAACGTAGGGTCTTTAGAAAACAGAGGAGTCGAATTGGCTCTTAACTACGATGTATATAGTAAAGATTCTTGGAAAATTGGTGTAGGAGGTAATGTGTCTTACAACAAAAACAAAATTCTTGAGTTGCCAGAATCTGCTAATGGACTAATTTTTGCAGGTGGGTCTACAGCAATCGCTGAGGGTCAGCCAGTTGGCGCATATTATGTGAATGAATATGCAGGGGTAAATCCTGCAAACGGTAATCCTTTATTCAAAACAGCAAATGGTGGATTAACCGAAATTTTAGCAGATGCAAATAGAGTTTTCAATGGTGAGCAACTTTATCCTATTTGGCAAGGTGGTTTTACTTCTAGTGTCTCTTACAAAGGATTTAACCTTTATACACAATGGAGTTTCGTTGCAGATCTTGCTAGAAATAACTTAGATTTAGCAACATTAGAGAATGTTACAAATATTGCAGATGGTGGTAACCGTGCTGTTTCTATTCAAAACGCGTGGACTACTCCAGGTCAAATTACATCAATGCCAAGAATTGGTAACGGTTTAAACGAGATCAGTTATATCAACAGTACTGACAGATATTTAGATGATGCATCTTATTTAAGATTGAGAAACGTAAGTTTTTCTTATGCTTTTGATAAGAAAACGTTGGCAGATATTTCTTTTCTAAAAGGATTGAAATTTTATGTACAAGCAGAAAATTTAGTAACCTTTTCAAAATGGAGAGGTTGGGATCCTGAAGCTGGATTTAGAGGAACAGATAGAGGGAATTATCCAACGCCTAGAATTGTAACTTTTGGTACAGTAATTAATTTTTAATACACAATTATGAAAAAAATAAGTAAAATAGTTTATTTACTATTGTTCGCTACAATGTTTTCTTGTAATGATGCTACTGATATAGTTCAGGAGGGGATCATATTTGAAGAAGATGCATACATCACATTAAAAGATTTAAATACGGGCCTTAATGGAGCTTATGCTGCTTACAGCCCTGATGCAGGAAATGGCTCAATTTTATTCAACGATCTTTTCACTGACAACATGATACGTGGGGCCAGTAACACTGGTGGTGGTACAGAAACATATCAGTGGCTTATACAGCCAAATTCAGCTACGCCTACGCAGATTTGGGGTAATAGATATGCTGCTATAAATAGAATTAACCGTACTCTTGCGGCATATGATCGCATTTTTCCAACTCTTTCTACAGTTGCAGACAAAAATGCTGCAGCTCATACTAAAGCAAATTTGTTAGCTTTGAGAGCTTTGTGTCATTTTGATCTCTTTCAGTACTTTACTCCGGAATATCAAAACCCAGATGGATTATCTGTAATCAAAATGGATTTTGTTCCTGCAAATTATGCGTTGGTATATCCACGTAATACTGTTAGTGAGATTTTAGATTTTGTATCTGCTGATTTGAATGAAGCTTTGACTTTATTTAATCCAACTTCAACGGCTTATACAGGTAAGTTTTATTTAGGGGTTAATGCAGTCAATTTCATTAAATTAAAAATTGCATTACTAAAAGGACAATATCCTATTGCACAAACGCTTGCGCAGACACTTATCACTGCACCTGGCGTACCTGCTTTGACCATTAAAACTGCGTATCCAAATATGTTTTTAGATACCGCTGACGGTGAATCTTTTTTCACGCTTTCACGATTGGCAGGAAACAATACTATAGGTTCGTTGTATTACTTTAACGCAGGCCCTACGACGCCAATATTCGAGGGTTCTAGACAATTGTACAATTTGTATGATGCAGCGGACGTTCGTCGTTCCGTTAACTACAGAGCTGTAAATGTCAACGCGGGTAGTTATCAACTTAATAAATATAAAGGAAAAGGTACTAGTACGAACCTTCTTAATGATATTAAAGTTTTTAGAACTTCGGAAATTAAGTTAATTTTAGCGGAGTGTAAGGCTAGAAATGGCGATTTAACTGGTGCTGCAGCGGATGTTAGGGATTTGAGAGTGTTGAGAATTGCTCCCACTGTTCCATTACCAGTTTATGCTAATTTAAATGCCGCATTAACCGATATATTGTTAGAAAGAAGAAAAGAGTTTGCTTTTGAAGGGCATAGATACCTTGATATCAAGAGAATTGGTGCTGAGATAAATGTCGGAATTAACAGAGATCCGAGTGACGCTGCTTCTTTTGCTGCTGACGTAGCATTAAGTCCAACGGATTATAGATTTACTCTTCCAATCCCACAAACCGAGATTTTTGCTAATCCTACAATCCAGCAAAACCCTGGGTATAATCAATAATTAATATTTATACAAATGAAAAAATTTATTTTATCTCTCGTTGTTATAGCGGTTCTTGCGGGCTGTAGTGCCGATGAGCAAGCTACTTATCAGGACGATTTAGCTTATGTTGGTTTTGTTAGTAGTGCAGTCGATTTGAAAGTGCCTATCAATTCCACAAGTAGCGTAGACTTAGTATTGCGTGCTAGTAATAAATCTAACGTAGCCCGTACATACAATGTTGCAGCAATCGCAGCACAAACTGATGCCAATAGTGCAACGTATTCTTTCCCTGCAACTTTCACTATTCCTGCGGATAGCTATACAGGAACGTTAACTATTACCGGAACAGATAACAATTTAATTAATTCCACTATTAAAAAACTAACGCTGAAAATATCTGGTTTTGGAGCTAACGAAAGCTTTGATAACGATAAAGTTGTAATTAATATTGTTGAGGTTTGCCCAGTCAATTCGGTAAATTTCCCTGGTAATTTTAGTTCAGCTAATTTTTATAACGATGGTATATCTACAGTTTATCAAGTTGTTGCTGGTCCACAACCTAACACTTTTATCATTCGTAATTTCTTTGAGGGTGCTACGAGTCCAGATCTTACGATTACTTATGATCCTAGTAACAATAGAGTAACTTTCGTTCCAAAAGCCTTAGGTATTAACTTTGGTAATGGACCTGTTTCCATTCGTGTTCCTACTTCAGGTTCAAATTTCTCTTCAATAGACGGTTGCACTGGTAGAATTTCTTTATGGATTGAGTACTGGCTTCCTAATACTAACCAAACATATCGTGCGGCTGGGTATAATGAGATATTCGCCAGAACATAAATATTATTTTCAAATTTTAAAAACCGTTTCAGTAATGAAACGGTTTTTTTTAATTACACGACTTCTTTTTCTATTCATTCTAATATTTAACATTATTTTTATAGTTGTTTGATTTCGTTTTAGAATATTTAATTTAGATTTGTTTATTAACAATTATATTATGAATAAATACTTTTACTTATTTATTTTTTATTCGGTTTTTTCTTACTCTCAGTCTATAGAACAGAGAAAAGCTGTAATTGAAAAATCTGATATCCCTACATTAAAGCAGTTGTCTGAGCAATTTCACGTTGCATTTTTAGCTCGGCAAGAAAGAGTTGATAGATTTTTACTTAGAAATCCTCAAGTAGTACCTAGAAATAGTAGTGATGGCGTTCTTGAAGAGATTTATGATATTTCTCCAGTCGGGGAAATTGCATACTACAAGACCTATAATGATGGTGCTGCTACAACCGCTAGAGCAACCGCCTTGTATTCCGGCGGTAATTTAGGTTTGAATTTGCAAGGTCAAGGAATGGTAGCTTACGTTTGGGATGGTGGTTCTGCTAGGACTACGCATAAAGAGTATCCAAATGGGAAAGTAATTAATGCCGACGGCTCGACGCAATTGGAGCACGCTGGTCATGTGATGGGTACGATTGTTGCTCAGGGAATTGACGCTGGTTTAAGAGGTATTGCTTTTGATGCCAGTGGTGTTTCTTATAAATGGGATGATGACTTAAATGAAATGGCTACTGAAGCTGCTAATGGTATGCTAGTGTCTAATCATTCGTATGGGCCTGGAGAGAATCCTAGATATCTTCTAGGTGCCTATAATTCAACTGCTAGATCGTTTGATAATATAGCTTCTGCAGCTCCTTATTACCTTGCTGTTGCTGCAGCTGGTAATGATAGGAACGAATTTTTTGATGATGATCTTAGGCCCTATTTAGAAGAAAAAGGTGGTTATAACTTGATAAAAGGAATGGCAAATGCTAAGAACATTTTAACTGTAGGTGCAGTTAATCAAGTATCAAATTATAGTTCTGCTGGCAATGTTACTATGACCGCGTTTAGTAGTTTTGGGCCTACGGATGATGGTAGAATTAAACCTGATTTAGTAACTAAAGGACAAAATGTAAGATCCACAACAGTTCAGACTGATGAATCTAATAGAATTTTATCAGGATCATCCATGGCATCACCTGGTATTGCAGGGGTGGCACTTCTATTACAGCAATATTATTATTCATTAAATAATGAATTTATGAGGGCTGCTACTCTGAAAGGTTTGATGCTTCACACTACTGATGAGGCAGGAGATTTTGAGGGTCCAGATTATGCGTTTGGATGGGGTTTAGTAAATGCAGAAAGAGCAGCTTCTTTAATAAAGTCGGATAATGAAGCAGTAGCTGCGATTGAAGAGTTAGAGTTGGTAGAAGGAGAAACTTATACAAAAACCATTGCTGCCTCAGGCTCAAGCCCACTCTTAATATCAATTTCATGGACTGATAGGTTTGGGAGTGCTAATAATTCTGTTGTAGATCCGACAAAATTGGATTTAGTGAACGATTTAGATGTTAGAGTTACTAAAGGTGAAGAAATTTTTTATCCATGGACATTAAATCCTATTGTTCCTACCGATCCAGCCGTTCGTAGTTCTGATAACTTTCGTGATAATTACGAAAAAGTCCAAATAGATAATCCGAATGGGACCTACACGATTACAGTAAGTCATAAAGGTGTCCTAGGAGGCGGAGGTAAACAGAAGTATTCATTAATTGTGTCTGGACCACCCGTAACACTTTCTGCTCTAGATTTTGCAGCTGACAAAGATGTAAGTAGCATTTTTCCTAACCCTACGGATTCTAAATTAAGTATTGATAGTAGTAATTTCAATGAAATTACAAGTGTTGAAATTTTGGACATTAGCGGAAAGGTAATTGATAGAATTTCAGATTTAAGTCAAAAATCTATTGATGTATCTAAATTGAATAGTGGACTTTATTTTATTAGATTTTCTACAAGCGATGGAATTATCGTTAAAAAGTTCATTAAGAAATAAATCTGTTGTTTAGTAATAAGCGGTTATCGTAGTTATTCGATAACCGTTTTTTTTGTCTATTGTTGATATTTAAAAGAAGGGTACACTTCTGTTTGATTTCATATAGTTGTAGTGAAATTTTATCTACCGGGAGACATATTTTTTGTTGTCCATTTGTTCAAAAAAAGCTTACCTTTGACGACTAAAATTAAGTAATGCTCAAATTTTTTTTATATTTTGTGGTTCTTCTCTCTTCGATCTTTTGTTTCGCACAAAGAAAACCTCTTATAAATAATGTACCTAACAATAATTTTGTTAAAAGCCCAGTAGATGGTCATACTATCAAAAAATCACAAACTACTACAACAAAATTTAAAATAGCTCCCATCGATCTCTATAAGGTTATCACTATTGAAAACGACACAACTTATATTGATACTTCTCTTAGCATTCAAAAAGAATACAGCCACAACTATTTGCGAAAAGACATTTTTGGACTTTTGCCTTTTGCAAATGATGGGCAAACCTACAATACGCTGCAGTATAGTTTAACTGATTTTTCACCGTATCCGGAATTTGGTTTTAAAGCAAAACATTTTAATTTTTTAGAAGCAAATCAAATACGCTATTATTCCGTTGCTACACCCGTTACCGAATTATACTTTAAAACTACTGTCAGAAAAGGGCAGTCTGTAGATGCTTTTATTACATTAAATACTTCTGAAAATCTTAATTTTTCGATAGCCTACAAAGGATTGCGTTCAGAGGGTGAGTATATCAATCAATTGTCTAGTACCGGTAATTTTAGATTCACCACAAATTACAACACTAAAAACAAACGCTATTTTGCGAAAGCACATTACACTTTTCAAGATATTTTGAATGAGGAAAATGGCGGAATCACAACTATTGAAGATTTTGAAAGCGAGGATCCAAATTACAACAACCGACAACGTTTTGAAGTCTATTTTAATGACGCCAAATCATTTTTAAAAGGCAAAAGGATTTTTCTGGATCACAATTTTAGAATTAATCCTAAAAAGGGTGATAATAATTTGTACTTGACACATCAATTTAACTACGAGAATAAGTTTTTTGAATACAATCAGGCAACGGTTCCATCAATAGTAGGTTCGGAGACAGTCTTCCGTTTTGGAGAATCATTTTTGGACAGTGGTATAAATGATCAAACTCGATATAACAAAATGTATAACAAAGTTGGACTTATATATGAGAATACTACTTTGGGAACTTTCCAGTTTTTTGTAGATGATTTCAGATCAAATTATTATTATAATCAAATCCTTATTTTTGACAATCGAACGATACCTAGTTCTTTCAGTCAGCAAATCAATAGCGCTGGTGGACAATATGAATATCGACGCAATAAGTGGAATGGTAAATTTTTATACTCCAGATCGGTAACAGCACAATCGCTGTCTAATTTAGATGCTAAATTACAATACGAGCTGAATGATGAAATTCAACTTGCTTTTCAGTATCAAAATATTAATAAACTACCCAATAATAATTATAATTTGCATCAAAGCAGTTTTGTACAATACAATTGGTCAAATGACTTCAAAAATGAAAAAATCAATACAATAAAAGCAAATGCCATTTCCCCTTGGGTTGATGCCGAGGTACAGTTTTCAGTTTTAAATGATCATTTGTATTTTAGTAACATTTCAAACTCAGAGCAAATCCTTGCCAAAACACAAATTTTGGCACCAACGCAATACGATGGAACTATCAATTATTTATCGGTTAAAATCAGCAGAGAATTAAAATTTGGAAATTTTGCTTTGGATAATACAATTTTATATCAAAAAACGGAGCAAGACGAAGCTGTTTTAAACGTTCCTGAAATTGTCACCCGAAACACGTTTTATTATTCCAATTATTTGTTCAAAAATGCGCTATTTCTTCAAACCGGGATTTCACTGAATTATTTTTCCAAGTATTATACAAATGATTATAATCCTGTAATAGGAGAGTTTTTTGTGCAAAATGATAAACAAATTGGTAATCATCCGAACCTGGATTTTTTCATCAATGCAAAAGTGCAGCGAACAAGGATTTATTTTAAAGTAGAACATTTTAATTCGGCATTAACTGGAAACAATTTTTATGCTTCTCCCAACAATCCATCTCGTGATTTCACGATTCGATTTGGTTTGATTTGGAACTTCTTCAATTAATTTCTTCTTAGAATTATAGGGTGCCAATAATGTTTTCTGGGGCTTTTTATCGTGCTATCCGCTATAGCTGCCGCTTGCTTAAAGGAAGCAAAGAAAGGATGTCGCTTTTATCACGAACGCAAAATCCCGTAAATCATAATATTTTATAACAAAATACTATCTTTGCAGCAGTATTTACAACAAATCACAATCTTAAAATAAAACTATAATGCGCTACGCAGAAAATATATTAGGAACAATAGGCAATACACCATTAGTAAAAATCAATAAAGTAACTGCCGAAGTAGAGGCTTTGGTACTTGCAAAAGTCGAAACCTTCAATCCTGGAAATTCTGTTAAAGACAGAATGGCCGTAAAAATGATTGCAGATGCTGAGGCTGATGGACGTTTAAAGCCAGGTGGAACCATTATCGAAGGGACCTCGGGGAATACCGGAATGGGATTGGCTTTAGTAGCCATTATTAAAGGATACAAACTGATTTGTGTGATTTCAGACAAACAGTCCAAAGAAAAAATGGATATTCTTCGTGCCGTTGGAGCCAAAGTTGTGGTTTGTCCCACGGATGTAGAACCAACTGATCCGCGTTCCTATTATTCGGTTTCTAAACGATTGGCAGAAGAAACACCTAATTCCTGGTATGTAAATCAATACGATAATCCTTCAAATGCAATAGCGCACTACGAGCAAACTGGTCCTGAAATTTGGGAGCAAACGGAAGGTAAAATCACTCATTTTGTTGTTGGTGTCGGGACTGGAGGAACAATTTCAGGAGTAGCTAAATATTTGAAAGAGAAAAATCCTAATATTAAAATCTGGGGAATAGATACCTATGGTTCTGTGTTCAAAAAGTACCATGAAACTGGAATTTTTGACGAAAATGAAATCTATTCGTATATTACTGAAGGAATCGGAGAAGATATATTACCAAAAAATGTAGACTTTTCTCTAATTGATGGTTTCACAAAAGTAACCGATAAAGATGCTGCGGTTTATACTCGTAAAATTGCGCTCGAAGAAGGAATATTTGTAGGTAATTCAGCTGGAGCAGCAATAAAAGGATTATTGCAACTTAAAGAACATTTCAAACCCGAAGATGTTGTTGTGGTACTTTTCCATGATTCAGGAAGCCGTTATGTAGGTAAAATGTTCAATGATGACTGGATGCGTGAACGTGGTTTTCTGGAAGAAGAAATCACAAAGGCTGAAGATGTCATCAAAGATCATATAGATAAACCATTGATTGTGGTTCGTACAGAAGAATTAGTTTCGCATGCTATTGAGAGAATGCGTAAATACAAGATTTCTCAAATTCCGGTGATTGATATCACAGGATTTGTAGGTTCTGTTGATGAAAGTGATTTGTTTCAAAGTTACGTAGCTGACAAAGATGTAGCCGATAAACCAATTAAAGACGTAATGGGGAAACCTTTTCCAATTGTGAAACACGGAACACCCATTGAAGAAGTTTCTAAATTATTTACTAAAGAAAATGAAGCTGTTTTAGTGGAATTAGAAAATGGAAGTCACCATATTATTACCAAATATGATATTATTGGTTCTATAAAATAAATTTAAAACAAAAATTTATTTTTTAATTATACTCCTGCAAGGTTTTTTAACCTTGCAGGATTTTTTTTAATTAGTTTGTTGCTGTAAAAATTTTGGAGACTAAAATTTGCAACAAGAAATAAAAAGAAAGTTATCGAATGCTTTGAACTTTTGTAATTGATAGTACTTTTGTAAATCTATTATCTAAACCGTTAACCTTTAGTCCTGAATCAAATTGACCTTTACTGCTATAGATTTTGAAACCGCAATTGGATATCATCCCTGTTCCGTAGGTATCGTAACCGTAGAAAACGGAATAATTGTCGACGAGTTTGTTACCTTAATAAAACCGCCAAACAAT
The DNA here is from genome assembly GCF_003312425.1 of Flavobacterium psychrolimnae. GTDB lineage: Bacteria > Bacteroidota > Bacteroidia > Flavobacteriales > Flavobacteriaceae > Flavobacterium > Flavobacterium psychrolimnae. The sequence goes on from NZ_QNUX01000006.1 coordinate 225,508, forward strand.
TTATACTCTCCTTTTACCATTCAAGTGCATGGGATATATCCTCGCGATACAGTGAATGCTAAATCATTTGCTCAAGTGTATCCTGAAATTCAAAAAAGACTCCAAAATAGAGTATTAGTGGCGCACAATGAAAGTTTTGACAGGAATGTTTTGGCGAAATCAATGGCGCTTTATAATCTGGATTACGCTGATTTGAATATCGCTTCTCGTTGGGAATGTACCGTCAAAATTTATAAAGCTAAAGGATTGAAGCCAACCAAATTGAGTGATTGTTGCCGAGAAATGAACATCTCTTTAAATCATCATGAAGCTTTATCGGATGCTCGGGCTTGCGCCAAATTGTATCTGATGAAATAAAAACACTTAGATTTCATCAATTGTCCTAATTTTTTTTAGGGAAATTTCTGAATTTTTTATTTTAGATAATTTACTGTTTCTTTTTTTACTACATTAGTATTCAATATAATATGTCCAATATGAAAGAAGATTTCCTTCATTACCTGTGGAAATTCAAGAAATTTGATTCCTTGAATTTGAAAACCTTCAATGGAGAGGAAATCACAATCATTAATGTTGGTCAATATTTAGAACTTGCCGGACCTGATTTTTTTAATGCCCAAATAACTATTGGGAATCAAAAATGGGCTGGAAATGTAGAAATTCATCTTAAATCTTCAGATTGGTATGTGCATCATCACGAAAGAGATGAAGCCTATGAAAACGTGATTCTTCATGTGGTATGGGAACACGACGCGGAAATTTTTAGAAAAAACAATACTGAAATACCGGTTTTAGAACTTAAAAAATACGTTGATAAAAGTACCGTTGAGAACTACCAATCTTTAATGGCTCCAAAATCTTGGATTTTCTGCGAAAAACAAATCAAACATGTTGATGAATTTGTATTCAAAAATTGGCAGGAGCGCTTATTTTTTGAACGCTTGGAAAGAAAATCAAAACCGATATTTGATTTATTAGAACAAACTAATCAAGATTGGGAAGCGGTTTTATTTTGTCTTTTGGCGAGGAATTTTGGATTAAATACTAACGGTGAAATCTTTTTGAAAATCGCAAAAAGCATTCCTTTTTCTGTTGTAAGAAAAGAAAGTTTTGAGGTTGAGAATCTGGAAGCTTTAATTTTTGGAACTGCTGGATTATTGGATTCGGAGAAAGAAGATAATTATTTTAAAGATTTAAAATTCAGGTATTTATATTTATTGCATAAATATCAGCAAGAAAAAAGTTGCATTGAACCGGTTCAGTTTTTCAAGCATCGTCCAGACAATTTTCCAACGATTCGGCTTTCTCAATTAGCTAATTTATATCATACGCATCAAAATCTATTTTCGAAAATCACTACGCTTAATTCTCTAAAAAGCACCTATGATTTGTTTCAAGTTTCAACTTCTGAATATTGGCTGAATCATTATCAATTTGATAAAGAAAGTCCCAAAAAAAAGAAAGCGCTTTCTAGATCATTTGTAGATTTGATTCTTATAAATACTATAATTCCGCTACAGTTTGCTTTCGCAAAAAGTCAGGGAAAAGAAATCTCCGAGGATTTGATTCAACTCTTAAATGAAGTTTCACCAGAAAAAAATGCAATTATTGATAAGTTTCATTCTTTTGGAATTGTTTCTAAAAGTGCGTTTGAGACGCAATCATTGCTTCAACTCAAGAATGAATATTGTAACAAAAGTAAATGTTTGGAGTGCAGCGTAGGAATAGAATTACTCAAAAAAACAATTAGTGGTTTAGCTAAGGTGTCAATTAGATAATTTTGTAATTTCGCTTATCATTTAAAACTTATAAAATGTCAGCAATTATCAAGCTCAAGTTTTTTTTTGAAAAACACGGTTTCCATGTTTCCTCCCGTTTAGCAGATACTTTGGGAATGCGTGCTAGTAGTGTCCGACTTTTTTTTATTTATTTATCGTTTGTTACGGCTGGATTATGGTTTGCAGTTTATTTAACACTTGCTTTCTGGATACGATTAAAGGATTTGATAAGAGCAAAACGGACGTCTGTTTTTGATTTGTAAATGGTTTTAAATAGAAAAAGGGAAACGCTAGTAAATAGACTGCCCCCAAAAGTTTAGACAAATTTATAATTAATTTTGATAATAATGAGCTCGATATTGTATCGGGCTCATTCCTTTTAAATTCAGTTTTATTC
>NZ_QNUX01000007.1 GCF_003312425.1 Flavobacterium psychrolimnae
TAGGTGGTCAATTTGAACTGGAAAGTGGTGGTCAGTTTGCTCCGAAACTGGTGGTCAATTTGCACTGGAATAGGATGGTCAATTTGACTGGTTTTTCCAATAGCCACTTAAACATATCATTCCGTATATGTCCATCTTATTGAATAAAATATTAAGGCCTGAATTAATCATGTCGGTAGTCGGCTTATAGCTAAGTGCATTTACCATTCCGCTTCCATCATCTGTTAGTGTAATTGAATCAATATTATATCCGTATATGTGATAGATAATTGCGTGTCCAGCCTCATGAATTGAGGCGATTTTTTTTTCGTTAATTAACATAGGTTCTTTTTGTTTAAATTATTATCTACTAAATCTGCGAATCCAGATTGTATTGCAATTTCTAATATTTCGATTTTTCCAAAATAATTATTTTTTGAAAAAAAAGTAAAGCATCTAATTAGGTCTTGTTTACTTGTTGCCCAGACACTGTTATTATTTCCTTCGGAGTCTTTTACATATATTATATAGTTCAATTCGAGCCCTCTAGCTACCATAAAAAAATCTTTCAGTGGAGTTTTCTCTTTTGTCCAAATAATTGGATCATGTTTTTTAATTTTTGTTTTCATATTTTTATTTAATTTCTATTACAGTTTTAATTAGCACAAAACTTATTCTTATCTTTTACAAACCCCCATAAACTAAAAAAACACACCGAATTTACTGATGTGTCTTTTTGTGAAAATAAAACGTGTTTACCCTATGTAGTTTTTTCCTTTTTAGGAATAAAATAATTAACAACTATTTTTTTTAAAAAGTAGATGTATAAATATTAATTAATTTTATAAATAAAATAATGTTAAATTATTTATAATCAAATCTTTTCTTTTGTGCTTTTATGGCTGTTGCCACAGTTGGGTAATTTTCTAAAATAATCGTGTTTTCATCTATATTGACAATTAAAAAATATTCATCATATTGCCAGCTATATTTATTACTTATTATATTTTCATCACGAAGATTTATAACCTCGCCAATATTAAAATTATTTACTTCAACTTCATATTCCGTGAAATCAAAATAATTCCTTTTAAAATCTTTTAAAGTTTTGTAATCATTTATTGTTGCTGCCCAACTTATGTTTTTTCCAAAACCATTTTTTATAACCTTGTAAGTATTATTACAAACTTCTTCACTAAAGTTTAAATACCCTCGTAATATTTCCATTTTAATTTGTTCCATAATTTTCTTTATTTTTATAGTTCAATTTCTATTAGCACAAAACTTATTCTTATCTTTTACATACCCTCTTAAACTAAAAAAAACACACCGAATTTACTGATGTGTTTTTTGTGAAAGTAAAACGTGTTTACCCTATGTAGTTTTTATTCTTTTCGGATTAAAATAATTAACAACTATTTTTTTTCTAAAAGGAGATATGCAAATGTAGGACAGTTTTATTTAAAAACCTATTTATTTTACATTATTCTTATTTTATTAGTCATATTTATAAACATAATATTAAGTTTTAATTAAAAAAATAAGAATAAGTTTTCTTTATCAAAAAATTGTACTTTCCACATCTTTTTGTTTTTTACTATTTCATGGATTTTTTTTACCGTCATTATATAATTTAATTTTCATTTTAAAGGAAAGAAGAAAACCAATTTTAGAATTTCAAGAAAATATCTACTAAATCATTTTAGAATTTACCACCTCCTCAAAACTCGTGTAGTAAAATCAATAAAAGTGGATATTGTACAAACAAGTATTTAACCTTTTTTAAAAATACAATAAAGTAAAAAAATCCCTTGGTTTACGTTTTCCCGTAAAGAAGCTAAATCTTTTAATTATATTTTTATAAAAAATAATTGCACTTTGATAATTTAACAAAAAAAAATATTTATTATGATAAAAAAAATATTCCCAATAGTACTTTTAACACTATTTTCGGTAATTACATCTTGCTCAAGCAGTGATTACAACAATATAACAAGCAAAAAAGGATACGCCGAAGTAACATTATTAGGGGATACACATCGTCGCGAATTTGAAGAAGGACTAACCTTTAGTTATGGGGCAATTAACTGTGATGCAAAATTGAATTAAGAAACCAAGGTGTAGGGCAATTTGAAAAGTCAAATTATTTTTTAAACATAGGTTTTGTTCATAATGTAAATCAGCAACAATTTAAAGGATACAACATTAATACTACCGCCGTAAAACCTTATTTAGATGTTTACAATAATGAGTGTAATAATAATTTTGATCTTCTTGTCTCTTATGATGACAGCGCCAATAACAAATCCTTAGAATTAAACGCCACTAGTAATAATTACAATAAAATAGTGGAGATATCTGTTTTTCGCGAGACCACAGAAGAAATTACCTATGCCGTTAAGGGTAATTATGAAGTTACGTTTAAAAAATCTGATAACTCTTTAATACCAGTTAAAGGAAATTATAAGACGTTTATATATGTGTTAAAATAAGAAATATCATTTAATTTTTATATCATTTAACTAAGCTTACAAAATGAAAAAAACATTTATACTTTTATTAGCTCTTTTTTTAATGTCTTGTAGTAATAATGATGATGAATCATCATCAGATAATAACCCAAAACCTGATTTAGTATATGCTATTGGTGATAAAGGTCCAGGTGGTGGTGTAGTTTTTTATCTTGATGGAAAAGGAGGTGGACTTGAAGCGGGAACAACCCTAGGAGTGGCTAAATGGGAAGATTCACCAAATTATACATTTACCAATATAATAGGTCTTGGGACAGAAATTGGTACAGGAAAAACTAATACAGCTTTAATTGTTAGTGCTATTGGAAGCGGTAAGTATGCTGCGAAACTTTGTGATGATTATATTCAAGGAGGTTTTGATGATTGGTTTTTACCAAGTAAAATGGAATTAAAGGCAATGTATGAATTATTACATGATGTTGGTTGCGGTGGTTGTATTTCACCACTTAATAACATTTGGAGTTCTTCACAAGGGAGTACAAAGGGTTCAGCTTGGAATATAGATTTTATGACCGATAGGGATACAACACCATATAATAATTGGATGTTCGAACTTAATAAAAATGCAGATCTGTATGTAAATCCAGTCCGAAAATTTTAAAAGATAAATAAATTCTAATCAGATTTTCTTGTAGTTTTTATTTGCACAAGGAGTGACGAAAAGGAGTGACGAAAACCTTGTAAAACGAGATATAACGATATTCGTTAAAATCAAAACACCTGTAAAACAAATGAATACGCAAAATAAGAGTCTTGAATATAAGATTCATAACCCTGAGGTCCCGAGTTCAAATCTCGGTCTCGCCACCAAAGCAAACCCTTAAGCATTAATTGTTTAAGGGTTTTTTATTAAAATTACGTTTCGAAAATCTAAACCTCAGATTGTTCCAGTGAGGAAAGGGAGTGAGGAATTTCATAAATTGAGTTATATTTTTTATCTAACATCAAATGGAAACAGTATAAATAAAAAGTTTTTTTTCATGTATACCATTTCTGTTTTAGCCGAATATTTTGATTTCCAAAGCGCCATCTATAATCAAGAATGAAAGTATTGGATTTAAATAATACTTCTTCAAAACCACATTAATTGAAAGAGCTGATAAAATCATAAATAAACTTTCTCTCATAGATTTGCGGCATGTTTCATCCTCAATAGCATTGCAATTTTAAAACTAAATCATTTTCATTTTCTTCAAAAAGTTATCAATAGCCGTCAAGCCCTTTTAATGAAATTTACAAGACTGTGAATTTTGCAACTAATAAAATTAATTGTGTACGGAATAGATTTTACTAATTTTTAAATTTGTTTATGAATTATTAACATAATCAATTTCAAAGATCAGAAGTTATGAAAACGATAAAAGACGAACCTGCAAAAGCGGTTAGGCCAGCGAACAAATCGACAGGGAAAAAAGCTAAGGAATCAGTTGCTACCCCAAAAGACGTAATGGTAAAGGCACAACCTGATGCAGCGAAAGACTTGAGAGATTTTTTGGAAGATGGATTAAAAGATATTTATTGGGCGGAAAAAGCGTTGACAAAAGCACTGACCAAAATGGCTAAAAATGCTACATCCACTCAGTTAATTCAGGCATTTGAAGAACATTTGAAAGATACAGAAGAACATGTAACCCGTTTGGAACAAATTTTTGAATCATTGGGTATTCAAGCAGTAGCCAAGAAATGCGATGCAATGACAGGACTATTAGCTGAAGCCAATAGAATAATGATGGAAACGGAAGTTGGGCCTGTCCGCGATGCAGGAATGATTGCCGCAGCACAGAAAGTGGAGCATTATGAAATAGCTACTTATGGAACTTTGCGCGTTTATGCAGTTACTCTTGGCAAAACAAAAGCAGCCTTACTTCTTGCAAAAACACTTGCAGAAGAGAAAAACGCTGACGTAAAATTAACAGAAATCGCTGTATCCTATATCAACGTTGATGCTGCGCATGAAGGTGGTAAATAAATAAAGATTTTCGATCCAGAATTTTATAATGACATAAATGTGCACGAATCAAAGATTTTGTCTCTTGTGTTTTTTTTTGGATTATTATTTTCTTCACTGTGGTCAAAATATTTGGAGAAAACTTCTTTTTTTAAGTGTCTTTGACTACAATTAAGCTTCCCTTTTAATCATTACAATTCGTATTTCTTATGACTGTTAACATATACATATTTAAAAAACAATAGCCAATTTGCAACCACAAATAGAAGAACATAATGTAGCGATTGATTTAGTGCCACGTTCCTGAAACAAATAGATGATTCTCAAATGGTCGCAAAAGCAACTTGAAATCTAAATAAAATAGTAGCTAATCTTTCACTTATGTAAAAACTATACTACTTTATCTATTAGATTTGTGCTGAGATTTTATTTAAAGAAGAGCATTTCAAATGATTTCAAAAAAAAAAAAAAAAATAAAACATTTCTAAATATTTTAAATATTATCAACTTTCTAAAATGAAAAAAAAATTAATACTGTTGTTATTTTTAGTACTGCCTTTTTTAGGTAATGCACAAGAATACATAGATCTGTTTTCCATCAATTATGGGAAATCGCAAAAAACAACTTTCGAAGATTCATCGATTAACACCGACATAACTACATTTCAAACGAATATTATTTTACCAATTGTTTTAAATGAAAAATATATTGCTGTTACCGGTGTAAATTTCAGTAGCTATAATTTACAATTGTTACCTAATTCTGAAAACAATCATTTATACTCTACAAATTTAAGAGCTGGTTTGAGTGTAAAACATTCCGAACATTGGAGTGGAATATATCTTTTTCTGCCAAAAGTCGCATCTGATTATATCAATCTAAGCAGTGAAGACATTTACCTAGGCGGATTAGCTTTGTTGAAATATAAAAGAAACGAAAGTTTTGGTTATGGCTTAGGACTTTACGGCAGTAGTGAAGCTTACGGTATGTCCGTAGTTCCCATTGTTACTTTTTATTATCATAGTCCAAATAAACGTTTTGAAATAAATGCCTTTATGCCAAATGATGCAGATATCAATTATAATTTAACTGATAAAACAAGAGTTGGCTTAGATTTTCTGGGTCATGGGAACAGTTACAAACTAACCACTGATAACGTTCGTGCTAACTATGTCGAAAATAATTCGATAGATTTTTCTACTTATGTACAACGAAGCGTTTTGGACAAAAAAATTCTTTTACGTCTAAAAATGGGTTACTCTTTAAACCAGTTTAGAGTGTATCCAATAGATCAAAAACTTGATTTACAAATTCTAGCTTTAAAATTTGGGGATAACCGAACTCCTATTTTAGATAACAAATCAAATACGCTACTTTTGAAATTGGAAGCTATATATCGTTTTGATTTGAGCAACGTTAAAAAATAAATTCAAACACTCAGATATGGCTTCGGTGCGCAATATAATTTAGAATCAAAAGCTAACTAAGTTCCTGTTACTATTCATTCATTTTTTCAACCGCACTTTGAATTAATAGCTCGGGTAACTGAAAAGGAGCTTCCCAGGATTACATACTGATTTTGAAAATTTTAGACACATGCAGTCTCTGAGACTTCGATTTAAAAATATGGGTTTGCTTCATTACCCCTGTTTTTTTATGTGAACAGTTATTTTAGACCGGAACAAATATTATACTGGGAATGTTATATTCACTTTAAATCCTTTCTGAAGCGCATTATCAAAAGTAAGAGTTCCATCTACAGCCTTGACACGCGTTTCTACATTCAGGAGTCCGTTTTTTAAGTTTATCTCTTCCTTTGAAACCCCAATGCCATTATCCGTGTATTCTATCTGAATTTTTTTATCGATATTTTTAAAAGTAATAACGACCAAACTACATTGACTATGCTTTTTCATATTGACTAGCAATTCCTGAAGAGTGCGATATATTGTAATTTTTTTATTGGTTTCCAAAGCTGTATTTTGTACCACATCCAGACCATTCACCAATATGTTGACAGCATCGTTACTGTAATTTGACATCATTTCTTTCAAATTGGGAACAAAATTAGGACCAATATCAATAGAACTATTTTCTCTGGAAATATTTCGGGTTCTGGAATAAATGCTATCCAAATCATTGAGTAGAATTTCTTTATTGTTCTCAGTAGATAAATCCTGCGTTTCCGCAAACGTCATTATTTGGTATAGATCATTTGCCAATTCGTCGTGAAGTTTTTTGGAAATGCGTGTTTCAGTATTGTACGATATTCTGATTTTTTCTCTTTTGCTTTTAGTTTTCAAAAAATTAATGATAAAAACAGAAAGAAAAACCAACAGCAATACTACAAAATACAAAAGCAGTGTACTATTTTTTTGCTTTTCTAATTGTAATGTAGTTTGTGCTTTTTGGGCAGATAATTTTAGATTATCCGCTCTGTTTTGGTCGCTGTCATATTTGATTTTTGCAAATTGATTTTTAGCATTGTTTCGGACTTTAATAATACTGTCATTAAGCTTTATATATATTAAAGCATACTTATTATTACCCCGCTCAAAATTATTTTTAACTAAAAAAGATAACGATTCCAGTCTCTCTTTAACACTACCAATAGCCATTGTAGTTTTGTACGCTGCCAGTGCATATTCATTCGACTTTTTAGAATCTCTGTTTAAAAAATATTCCGAAAGATGCAAATAGCTTCCAAGAACTCCATAGGTGTCATTATTTTTTTTTCTGAGAGTTAATGCCTGATTCATCAAGTATGAACCTTCCTGGTTGCGATTCACTTTATAATATGAATATCCCAGATTGTCCAAAACTATTGCTTTAGTTACATTAACGGAGTCTAAAACATCCGACTTTATAACTGCTTCTAAAACTTTTATTGAAGTGTTGAATTCTTTTTTTTGAATATAAACAGAGGCTTTATTATTTTCAATGGTAATTCTAGGCAAAGTATCTTTCGTTACACTTTTAGCTTTGTCATAATAATATAAGGCATCCTCATAATTAGAAAGCTGTTTAGATGAAATCCCCAACTGATTATACGCGGATGCTTGATAGAGTAAATCCCCTTTTGAGTATGGCAAGGCTTCGATCAGATTTTTTTCGCTCCCTAAATAATCACCAAAAATTTCTTGAATAACAGCCATTTGAACTAAATTATAGGCAATCATCAGACTATCGTTTTCTAACTCATATAAAATTTTGGAGCGGTTATAAAAATAAAAAGCACTATCAAATTTTTTATTTGCATAATTTGCCATTCCTAAGTCTAAAAACTTTCTCGCCTCAACGCTATTCGCTGTTGCCGTATCTTCATTGGGTAGTGAGTCTTTAGACTTTGAAGTTTCTGTGCAGGAATAAAGAGTAAAAAGCAGTAAAAAAACAAAAATCGAGGAACGATACATAATTGTAACTTTTTTCCGAAATTAGTACTTTATAAGTAATATTCCGAAATTAAATTATGGACTATTATTTTAATAGTAGCGTCAACACATTAAAATTATCATAGCACCTAAGTTATTATCTTATTTTTAAAACAACTACAATAGCAATCCGTTAACAACTATTTATTGTTAAATGCTAACAATGAATTTTATTCTTGAGTAATTTTGTAAAAATGAAATCATGAAGCAGGTACTGAAAAAATTTAAAAAACCACAGCAACTATTAAAATTCTAGATTGCATTTTATATTCTTGGAAATAAAAAAAGTCAATTACTTTATTTCAACAAAAATTTATTTTACTAATTCATCTACATAAACCAAATTTCATGGATTCTGATACTTTTATTTTCTGCCTCGAAGCAGTTCAGGATATCGACCTAAATACCACAACCGAAGTAGTCAAAAACTTAGAGCAACTAGCCTTTGAGCGAGGCATAACCAGTATTTATAAAACCTGTGACACTATCGAAGGTTTAGAAGAAAGTTTAAATGCGCTACTTTACGACGACCATAACTTTAAAAATTATGAAATAATCTACTTAGTCATGCAAGGCGAAGGAAACTCAATATGTCTTAATGAATATTATTATAGTTTAGAAGAAATAGCGGAACTCTTTGAAGGGAAAATGAAAGGGAAAATAGTGCATTTTGCAAATGCAAAAGTTTTAGACTTGAACGCCGAAGAAGCACAATATTTTTTAGACATTACGGGAGCACGCGCGATTTCCGGTTACGGAACAACTTTCAACAAATTAACCAGCAGTGCATTAGATAAAGCTTTTTTTGGCTTATTTGAAGAAGAAGATGACATCATTGAAATCGTAGAAGAATTACATCAAAAGCAGTATGCCCTATGCAAATTACTCGATTTTAGATTGTATTATACCCGCTGAGTGTAATTCAAGTTTCACGCTAATGTTATAAACATAGCTTTGTTACCCAACAATTGAGCTTTTCCGCTCTTTTATTCGATAAATCTATGTGTTTATTTTTAAACTGTTTTTGGAGTTCATAATTTTAAATAATTGCACCCAACGGGTTATATTATTAAAAAAATAGTATCTTTTTTTAATACAATTTACTGTAGTAGTAAAAATCCAAGACAATCGCCTATATTGTAGTGCTCCTAAACGCTATCAAAATGAAAGATATAAAAAAATACAGTAATAAAACAAAAGCCGCTTTTGTTTTACTGGTTATTATGTTTATAATCCTGCTCAGCAATTTTAATACCCTTCAAAATTCTAAAAAAACAAATGAAGACATCAACACCATTTATAAGGATAGATTAGTCGTAGCGCGATATATCTTTCAGTATGCGAACACGCTTTATTCCATAGAAAAAAATGCAGCAGCAACGAACACAACGGATATTCAAAAAAGAGATAAAATTCTAACAGCCTTAAAAAAGATTCAAAACATAGATAAATTATACCTTGAAACTGTTTTGACTCCAAAAGAGAAAACATATTTCATGACCTTTATCTCTTCTTGTTCTGCTGTTAATTTAGCAACGCAAAACGAAAATTGGAATCAAGTACGTTACAACAGCAATCAAGCTATACAAATGCTGGAGCAACTATCCAAAATACAAAGTGAGGAAGGCAGGTCAAAATTGAATCACTCCAATACGCTGCATAACGACAACAATAGTATAGGTCAACTTCAGATTGCTTTACTCGTTATTTTGGGTGGCATCACGTTATACTTGCTACTGTCCAAGAAAAACAAAATAAGCATCAAAATCCCTGAATCTCATAGTCTGAATTAATTTCTACCTAAAATTTAAAGTGTTTTTTAAAAAAATTCATCAGTTTCGAAATGGATTATTTTCCAAATTAAAAAACCCGCTCTAGTAGAAACGGGTTTAAGAAACTTGACTTTTTATATTTAGAATAAAGAAATTGAATTTGAAAAACCGTTCCATTTCTTTGTTATTATATATGACAATTTCACAATTACTAAACTATTTAGTTGTAATTATAATTACGCCACTGGAAGCTTGAGCACCATAAATTGATGCCGCACCATCTTTTAAAACGCTCACATTTTTGACATTATTTGGAAAAAGATAATCAATACTCGATACAATCACACCATCCACAACAAATAATGGCTCTGAAGTATTTCTAATCGAAGTCAATCCTCGGATTGTTATTTTGTTGTCTCTTGAAACCGTAACTCCTGCTAAACGCCCACGTATTAAATCATAAATAGTAACAAAACTTCTAGTGCTTTTATCGTTTTGAACATCCATCGTTTGAGCTGTTTTTACTCTATATCCCTGGTCTTCTTCTGAATATCCAATGGTAATTTTACCTCCTTTTTTTATTCTGTTTTTTATTTCTTTTTCAGATTCTAGAAAAATGAAACTCATACTATTTTCATTGCTAAATTTAGAAGAGAGCAAACCATATTTATCGGAATAAATATTAATCACAGCCACTTTTTCAGGGAGTAACACTTCAAATTCTCCGTTTTTATTTGTAGTAACATTGGTATAAATAGAATCCACGAATACTTTAGCATTTGGAACGGGTTTATTGCTGTAATTCATAACTTTTCCTGTTAACTTATTTTGCGCATAACTAAAAGCTCCAATGAGTAACATAATAAAAACTAACGATTTAGAAATCTTCATAACGCTTTTTTTTTAAATTTATTAAATGTACGGAAAAATTATTCTTAAAATATTTTTCGATAAAAATAGTCCGAACATAACATAAATTATATTAACATTTTTTAAAAAGAATAAACTAATTAACAATTATAGTATTTTAAAACGTTGAGATTAATTAAATTATTTTTGTTAAAATATTATTAATTCATCCATCAAGAATAAATTTCTTAATAAATTATAACAAAGTTAACAATGAATTTTAGCTGATTTTTTTTATAAAACCTTCAAAACTTTTGCTTAATTTCTTTTAATCATAATATTTGGATGCAAAATTAAGAGAATAAAACTTGAAGCTATTATCTTGTTTTTTTAAAAACATTTCTTTTTATTTCTTTTTAGTAATTTTAATTGGTCTGTCCAATTTGATATTTAAAATTTTAAATACTTCTTAATGTAACATTAGAGATAAATAATCATGATATCCTAATAGCAAAAAATCAAACAATTGATTTTTTTATTTTTAAAAAAAGGTAAATTACAAACACTTGCTTTCATAATATTTAATGATAAAGAACTATTGAAATATTGAAAAAATCCGTGAAGCTCGAAAATATAAAACATGTATATTTTGAAACAAAAAACCTTGTCTAGTTTCAGTACGAAAGTAATATTTATATATTTATACCATTCATAGGCTAAACATTTTACAAATCAAAAGCATCACACTATTAATGATAAAACAGGTTTCAATATCAACTAATTTTTATTTAAAATACTTTGTGATTTCTTAATTAAAAGTAATTTTCTTTTCTTTTCATTAAACTCAATTCACTCTTTTTCATTAGAAATTTCTAATCTAATAGTAGTTAATACAGAAATCTAAACATTAAAATAAGTTAAAAAAAATTAAAGATTTCAAGCAGTTTTAATTCAAAATCAAGTAAAAACTCTAGCAATTAACATTGCTTAAAAGGATACAAATATTTAAACATAAATAATTTATTTTATTCATATATAGGCTATATTTTTTTTATAAATAAAAACTTATATTTGTTTTAAAAAAGTGCTTTTAGTCGATTTTATATGCTTTTAAAACAGTGTTTTTATTAAAAAAAACTAGATTTAAATTTTTAAAAACATTTTTTACTCACCATTACCTACATCAAAACCATAAATTAATTAAACAAAAATTAAATTATGAAGAAAACTACTCTTACGAATAAAAAGCTCTTTTCAACTCTAATTTTCATACTCATCTCATCCGTTGGATTTTCACAATCACAAACTTTTTCAACTGCTGGTACTAATACTTTCATTGTACCCTCTGGAATAACAACATTACAGATTGAAGCTTGGGGAGGTGGCGGGAAAGGAGGAAGCAGAACAACTGCTGGTACAAGCGGTGGTGGTGGTGGTGGCGCTTATGTAAAAAAATCAGTGACTGTGATAGCTGGTAATACTTACAATTTACAAGTTGGGGCAGGAAGTAATACAGCAACAACGACAACAGCAAGCGATACTTGGTTTTCAAACGCAACAACGGTCTTGGCCAAAGGAGGTAATAGTGTTGCCAACAATAGTGCTACTGGAGCCAATGGAGGCGGAACAGGATCAATAGGAACACTTTTATCAGGAGGAAAAGGTGCTGATGGTACTACAGGTAAATATGGCGGCGGCGGCGGCTCTTCAGCAGGTATAACTCTTGCTGGCACTGACGCTTCAAATGCATCAGGTGCAATTGCTCCATACGGCGGAGGAAAAGGCGGAGATGCACGATCAATTACTGATGGTGCAGGAAATGTGGGACTTGTCCCTGGCGGCGGCGGCGGTGGTGCTTATCGAACAACCACAGGAACTTCAAATGGAGGAAATGGAGCCACCGGACAACTAAAAATAACTTGGGGAGCACAAGAAATTAATGTATTAGGAAATGCAATAACAATTCCCAGCGGCGATATAACTCCAGTAACATCTGACAATACCGATTTTGGGTCCGTAGATACAAATTCAGGTACAATCATTAGAACCTTTACCATTCAAAATATTGGTTCTAGTACTTTAACTGTAAATTCAATCAGTATTTCAGGAAGTGACTTTACAGTTAGTTCCGCACCAAGTTTTCCTGCTGCCGTATCTGGAGTAAGTAGTTTTTCTTTATCAGTTACTTTTAATCCTTCTACCATTGGCACAAAAACAGCCACAGTATCAATTTCTAATACCGATACAAATGAGAATCCCTATACCTTTGCTTTACAAGGAATAGGAACACAAACATTCTTTGATAGTGACGAAGATGGCGTGCTAGACAATGTAGATATTGATGATGACAATGATGGGATCAAGGATGATACTGAAGAATTAAACTGTGAATCTGCAAGTGCAAACAGAGTGAACTATAAATTTTTAAATGAAACTTTTGGATCAGGACCTAGAACTACTATAAATACGACGTACGATGCGTATTCCAGTTATTGTTTTGAAGATGGTTCAGCAGGCGCTAACACTACAGATTGTCCGGACTTAAGTACTACAGATTTAAATGATGGTAAATACACTGTAGGATCCAGCGCACAAATTGCCTCATGGGCTGCACAGTTTTGGTACACCGGTAAAGATCATACTACACCAGCTGATCCAAATGGAAGAATGGCACTCTTCAATGCATCCTATACTCCAGGTATATTTTATACTGCACTAATTACCGGTGCTTTACCCAACATTCCTATTACGTATAACTTTTGGGTGTTGAATCTTGACAGAACTGACGCTCCTGGAGTTGCAACGCGTTTACGACCTAACATCAAAGTCGAATTTAGAGATCTTAATGATGTATTACTACAAACAGTAACTACAAATTCTATAAATGCAGATGGAACTTGGAAGCAATTTACAGCTAATTTAACGCTCAATGTAAGTGCTTTTAAAGTTATATTCATCAATAATGAAACTGGAGGATTGGGTAACGATTTAGCTTTAGATGACATTTCAATTACACAAACCTTATGCGATTTAGACAACGATGGCGTTGCTGATATGTTTGATTTGGATGCCGATAATGATGGAATTGAAGACGTAATTGAAGTTGGTTTAGGAAATTTAAGCAATGGTAAAGGCAAAATTGATATGGCTTGGGCCGATGCTAACGGTAATGGATTGCATGACAGTGCAGAATCAAGCGCAGCATTACCTGCATTGGATTCGGATGGAGACAGAATTCCAAATTACTTGGATTTAGACAGTGATAATGACAGTCTTTTTGATGTGGATGAATCCAATGCCGGAAACTCTAATGCAGTTGCTGGGTTTATCAATGGTGATGGTGATATCAACGGAGACGGAACAGGAGATGGACTAGATACGGAAGTTTTCAGAAGCAAAGACACTGACGGCAACGGAACTTCGGAACTTTTTGGCGATGGAATATTAGACATTTACGATTACGGTACCGGAGACAATCAATACGGAAATTTTGGACAAGGAAGTACAGTTGCTCCTTTTCTAAACTATCTTTTGGATACTGATGGTGATGGAATTCCGAATTATATTGATATAAAATCCAATGGAATTACTTTTGACATTGCAAACACGTTGTTAATATATGATTACAAAACGCTCGACACCAATAATGATGGAATCATTGACGGAACAACTGATGCCGACAAGGACGGAATTATGGATACGTTTGATACCAATACTGCTGTTTTTGGTTCTCCAAGAGATTTGCGTACCAAATTATTTCTTGACTTCGATGGTCGAAATGATTACGGACAAAGCACTTCTATTCTTGGTGGTTTAGCCAATGCTTCCTTAATGGCGTGGATTAACATGAATCCTGCTTTTTCAACAGAAGGGGTTATTGTGGGTCAGGATAAATTTCAAATTCGCATTACAGCAGCCAGAAAACTGGAAGCAGTGGTTAATGGTTCTTCAGCTACTTTTGATACTGCACTGAATGTTTCTCAATGGTATAATGTTGCCACGGTTTATGACGGAAATAATTTGAAATTATATCTAAACGGAGCTTTAGTGGCAACCCAAGCAGCATCCGGAAGTATCGTTGCTGATGCATCATTACTAACCTTAGGGAAAAATCCAATTGCAAACACCAAATATTTTAAAGGAAAAATAGATGAAGTCCGCGTTTTCAATGTTGCGCTGACGGATTCACATTTACAGAGAATGGTTTATCAGGAAATTGAGGACTTTGGTTCACAAATCAGAGGAACAATCATCCCTAAAAATATTGCCTCTACTCCTGCTTCACTTCCTTTTTCAAACCTACTGCGTTATTACAGAATGGACAAGTATAAAGATGACATTATTGATGACTTGACAACACCGGCGATTGATGTAACAGGAACAAAAATTTACAATCATAAAAACATTTATCTTCAACAAGCACCTTTGCCTTTCGTTACAGAAAGAACAGGAACTTTTGCTACAGCGGTAAACAGTCCTACTAAAGAAATCCGAGGAAATGACATTATGGAAAACGATTGGTCAATTGTCAAAGTACAACATGACATTACAGAAACGGCAAACAACATCGATTTAGGAATGCTGGTCGATTCCGGAAAGAAAATCGTGATGAATAACGATACCAAAATACAAAATGACTGGTATCTAAAATTAGACGGTAAAATTGATTTAACAGGAATGTCACAATTAGTCCAAACTTCGGAGAGTGATTTAGACCCTACAAGTTCAGGAAGTATAGAAAAAGATCAACAGGGTCAAGCGAATAAACACAATTATAATTACTGGAGTTCTCCTGTTAGCGTTATTAATGGAACTGATAACAACCTTGATTATACTGTTGCCGGCGTAATGAGAGATGGCACAAAATCCTCTCCACAAAACATTAATTGGATTGATGGTTATGATGGATTAGCCAGCTCCCCAATTAGCTTGGCTCGCTACTGGATTTACAAATTTGACAATTACGCTAGTATTTACGCTAATTGGGTTCCAATAGGAGAAACCGGTGCAGTTCGCGTAGGTCAGGGTTTTACTTTAAAAGGAAGCGGAGCTGCATCTGGGACTCAAAATTATACTTTTACAGGAAAACCAAATAATGGAAAAATCATAACAAATAGAGTTAGTCCAGGTCAATTATTACTCGCGGGAAACCCCTATCCATCAGCATTAGACGCTACAGCTTTTATAAACGACAATCTAAATTCTATAAAAGGAAGTACAGAAGGTATAGATGGAACTTTGTATTTTTGGGAGCATTATTCTACAAACAATACTCACATTTTACGTGATTATCAAGGTGGTTACGCTGTAAGAAATTTAATAGGAGGAATAGCACCTGTTACCCCTGCCTTAATAAGTGGTCTTGGATCCAGCACAAGACTTCCAGGACGATATATTCCAGTTGGACAAGGCTTCTTTGTTTATGGTAAATCTACCGCTGCGACTAATAGCGAAGTTATATTCAATAATGCACAAAGAAGTTTTCATAAAGAAGATGATGCCGAATCTAATAATGTTTTTAAAATAACAACCCAAAACAAAACAAAACAACCAAACAATAATGACGATGATCAAATAGAACTAGATACCTATAAAAAAATTCGTTTGGGCTATAATACGCAAAGCAATTACCATCGTCAGGTGTTAATAGGATTTATAGATGATAAAGCAACTAGCAGAATGGACTATGGTTATGACAGTTATATTTTTGATGTTTTCCCAGATGACATGTATTTATTGAACGGGGAAAACCAGTTAGTAATTGAAGGTGAAGGTTATTTTGATGCCAATGCTTCCTACCCTATTGGTGTAAAAGCTGCTGCTGAAGGGAAAGTATCATTTATATTAGATGATATAGAGAATTTTGAGACCAACCAACCCATTTTTGTTTATGATGATGAGACTAAATTATATCATAACATTAGGAATGAAAATTTTGAAACTTCACTTCCAATAGGGGAATTTCACAACCGTTTTTCATTGCGTTTTAAAGACAAAACACTTGGTACAAATGAACAAATTAAGAATGAAAATGATATTATAATTCTGCATTCACAAAATAGAAATGCACTTGTAATCAATAATAAATTACTAGATACGACAGTTCAAGAAGTTACTTTATTCAATATTCTGGGACAGGCTGTTGCTATGTGGGAGGTAGAAAATCAAGGTCAGGAAAACATCCAGCTTCCTATTAAGAAAGTGAATTCAGGAGTTTATATTGCAAAAATTAAAACCTCGACAGGAATTCTAAGCAAAAAGATAATTATTAAATAATTCGCTTTTTACTGTGAAAAAAGCAAATTCAATTAAGTAATTATTAAGATAATTTGTACTGATTAATTTGAATTATTATTTATATTTGGATGGAAATTTGAGATTAACATCCAAAGATAGAAAACCAATTAAACAATATAAAATGAAAAAAATAGTAACAATTGTAGCAATTGCATTCCTTACCATCAGCGTTAATGCACAAGAAATAAAAGCTGTCGCTAAAGACCAAGCAAAAAAAGAATCCTGTTGTGCAAAAAAAGACTCTAAGTCAAAAGGAATGACTGCAGCTGAAGTTGAAAAATGCAAAACAAAATGCAAAGCTGATGGAAAAAAATGTGATGCCTCTATGGCTAAAACAAGTGGTAAAAAATGCTAATCTAAAAAGATTCTTATTATATTTAACAGATAACGCCTCTAAAATTTAGAGGCGTTTTCTGTTTATTTAAACCTGTCAGTTAACTGTTTTTTATTTGATTCGTACACTCCATTCAAAATCCATTTCGGAGACTTGTATTCCCTTTTCATCTGTTCCTATGGATTTCATCCAAAAGGTTTGCCCTTCACCGGTGGCAATAGTTTCTTGAATTGCTTTTTCTATTAAATGCCCGTCCTTGCAGGTGAAAGTGATTCTTCCTGTAGCTTTTTTGGTGAAATTTCCTTTGTTATTGGCTACCAACATCGAGATTTTCCTGCCGCTTTTTTGAATTTGAAACATCACCAAAGCTCCTGTAGAAAGCTCAGCCGCCATGGCTTGTACCGCAAAATACATGGAATTAAATGGATTTTGGTTGATCCAACTGTGTTTAACAGAAACTACACATTGGTTCTCATCTATTGTTTTTACGCGTACTCCACATATAAATGCCGACGGTAATTTGAACAATAAAAATTTATTAAGTTTTGATGCTGTAAGTTTCATATGTAGCTAATATTTGTTTTTTTATCGGAATATGGTATCGCCATTCTTCATTATTTTTTTATGTCCCGAAGCTTCGGGATTGAATCACGGCGAGTTCATTTTTACTAGGTTTTTTGCTAAAATACAAAAAAATAGTATGCGTACATATAAAATTAATTTGTTAATTTTATGTTAATATTTGGTACTATGCGAAACAAGATACTGTCTTTTAGACATATATTTGCATAAGAAATTACTATGTAGCCTATTTGCTATTACAGTTAACCAGTTTCAATCATCAAAATCAAAAAAATGGAAACAACTACTGAAAAAAACATCGCAACATTTACACATTTGAGTTCATTAACTCAATACTTCATTCCTTTTGGAAATTATATTTTTCCAATAGTGCTTTGGAGTACTAAAAAAGAGGAATCTGAATTTGTGGATCACCACGGAAAACAAGTCCTGAATTTTCAATTGAGTTTACTTTTATACTCTTTACTGCTGATTATGATTGCCGTTCCTTCGTTTCTTATTTCAGTGTTTAAGGACACTTCATTTGAGACATTAGTAAATCATCATGACATTACGCTTTCAAATTTCAACTTTGAAAATAATATTGGAGCACTAACAGTTGGATTAATTTGTGTTTTGATTTTTGGACTTTTGAAAGTGGCTGAATTCTTTTTGATTATTTACGCTTCAATCAAAACATCAAACGGAGAAAAATATAAATATCCAATAACGATTCCGTTCATAAAATAAGGAAGCATTCAGGTTAAAAGAGAATAGACGTAATACATAAAGCGAACGAACTAGCCCTTATTAAAACGGCATCCTTTACTTGCTTCTTTAAGCAAGTAAAGATAAAGTGGAAAGCAGGAATAAGCTCCAAAAAATAAATCAATCATCAATCAAAAAATGAACTATTTAATCAACACAAAATCAAAAAAAAGAAATTATGAACATTGAAAACACAAAAGCCCAGATGCGTAAAGGTGTTCTCGAGTTTTGCATCTTATCCGTTTTAAAGGAAAAAGATGCCTACACATCGGAAATACTGGACACTTTGAAAAACGCAAAATTATTAGTCGTAGAGGGAACTATTTATCCGCTGTTAACACGACTTAAAAACGACGGATTACTCAACTACCGCTGGGAAGAATCGACCTCAGGACCGCCAAGAAAATATTACGGTCTGACCGAAATTGGACAAACTTTTTTAAACGAATTGAATGGTACCTGGACTGAATTATCCGATGCCGTAAACCTAATAACCAACCAAAAACAATAGTCATGAACAAAACTGTAAATATAAACCTAGGCGGAATGTTCTTTCACATAGATGAAGATGCATACCAAAAAATGACACGCTATTTTGACGCTATAAAACGTTCTTTATCTAATTCATCAGGACACGATGAGATTATCAAAGATATTGAAATGCGTGTTTCGGAATTATTGAACGAAAAACAAAAATCAGACAAATATGTTATTGGCTTGAAAGATGTAGATGAAGTGATTGCAGTAATGGGACAACCAGAAGATTACATCATTGAAGATGAATTGAAAGGAGCAAATACTTACAACAGCAATACAACCAGAAGAACAAAAAAATTATACCGTGACCGAGAAAAAGGGATGATAGGTGGAGTTTCGGCTGGATTAGGACATTACTTCGGTGTAGATGCCGTGTGGATCAGAATCGTGCTTATCCTATTAGTTTTTGCTGGATTTGGAACTGGAATATTAGCCTATATCATTCTTTGGATTGTGACTCCGGAAGCAATCACAACTACAGAAAAACTGGAAATGACTGGAGAACCGGTTACGATTTCAAACATTGAAAAAAAAGTAAGAGAAGAGTTTGAAAATGTTTCTGACAAGATAAAAAATGCCGATTACGATAAATACGGTAACCAAATAAAATCAGGTGCCGGTAAAATAGGAAATTCTTTTGGTGATTTTATCATGAGCATTTTCAAGATTTTTGCTAAATTCTTAGGCGTAATTCTAATCATCACCGGAGTAACAGTATTGTTTTTTCTGTTAATTGGTATTTTTACCTTAGGTTCCGGGGCATTCATTGATTTCCCTTGGCAAGGTTTTATCGAAGCAGGCAATTTTACGGATTATCCGGTGTGGGCTTTTGGACTTTTGATGTTCTTTGCTGTTGGAATCCCTTTTTTCTTCCTGACCTTACTAGGTTTCAAATTACTAGCACCAAACATGAAATCTATTGGGAATATTGCAAAATACACTTTGCTTGCACTTTGGTTAATTGCCGTTTCATTAGCGATATCAATTGGAATAAAACAAGCCAGCGCATTTGCAGTTGATGGACGAGTAGTTAAAAAAGAAACAATCAATTTGAATCCAAATGATACGCTTTTCATCAAATTCAAACACAATGATTATTTTGCTAAAAATGTGGAAGACCGCAACGATTTCATGGTAACGCAAGATTCTACTGGAACTGATATCATTTATTCAAATGAAGTTAGTTTTGAAATTGAAAAAACAGATGAAAAACTACCTTACCTTCAAATTGAAAAAGAAGCAAGAGGAAAATCGTTATCAGAAGCAAAAAACAGAGCCGAACAAATTAAATACAGTTACAAGATAATTGGCAACCAATTAATTTTAGACAATTATTTACTAACTGAATTAAAAAACAAATACAGAGACCAAGAGATTGAAATAACATTATTTGTACCAGAAGGACTACTGTTAAAAGTTGATTCTAGTGTTCAAAATTACGACAGATCAGACGACGAATATTTCAATTTACACTACAGTTCAGACAATTACATTTACAAAGTAGAAAATTCTCAAATAAAATGTTTAAATTGTCCCGCAGATGAAAACGAATATAATGACGTGGATACTGATACTGAAAATGACAGCATCGAAACGTCAGTTACCATCAATGAAGATGGAGTTTCTGTGACGAATGACACTTTGATTAATTCAAAAAAGAATCTTAAAGAATTAAAAATAAATAAAGACGGTATCATCATTAAAACAAACTAATCATGTTAAAAGTCATCACATTAATTACAAAATTCATTCTGGTTGTCTTAACTGCTTTGTTATTCGCATCCTGCAACCACTCCATTAACTTGAATTCAATAGAAGGAAGCGGAAATGTCACCACCGAGAAAAGAAATATTGAAGATGATTTCAAAAGCATAGAAGTCAACAATTCCATTGACCTTGTCATAGAACAATCAGACAAAACGGAAATAGTGGTTGAAGCTGATGATAATTTACAAAAACACATTACTACCAAAGTAGAAAATGGAACACTTGTTATTTCATTTGATAAAAATTCTTTTTCGAATGCTGGTTCTAAAAAAGTAACGGTTAAAATGCCGATAATAGATGAATTAGAAGCAACAAGCAGTGCCACGATTACGAGCAAGAATACACTGAAAGGCGAAAATATCCGTTTGAACACTTCGAGTGGGGCAAGTATTGATTTAAGCATCGAATCGGATAATATTACTTGCGATACCAGTAGCGGAAGTACTATCACAATAAATGGAAAAGCACTTCAGATGAAAACAACTGCATCAAGTGGGAGCGAAATTAGTGCCGATGAATTATTAGCTAATCAGGTAACTGCCGATGTTTCCAGTGGAGCTTCCATAAGTGTTCATCCCATTGTAAAATTAGTTGCACAAGCATCCAGCGGAGGAAATATCTCCTACGCCGTACAACCAAAATCGATTCAAAAAGAAACCAGTTCTGGAGGCAGCATAAGCCGACAATAGCAAATACTTCAAGTAAATATAATAGAAATCATCCATCACAAGTGGATGATTTTTTTATATTTGTGTAGACTCAAACCAACTAATCATGAAAAAATATACACTTATACTCCTGCTCCTTTTATCAACCGCATTGACTTTGGCACAGAAAAAGGAAAAAATAAAAGGATCAAAAACGGTCACGGTTGAGCAACGGGAAGTAGGGAATTTTGAAGCGTTGGTAGTCGAAGATAACCTCGAAGTACATTTAGAAAGAGGCGAAAGAACCGAACTAAAAATCGAGGCCGATGACAACCTGCACGATATTATTTCATTGGATTTAAGTGACAATATATTGCGCGTTTATACTACCAAGCAAGCCACAAATTATAAAAAAATCATCGTGAGAGTTACATATACCAAAGATTTGAATCTCATTACCTCAAAAGATGAATCGACCGTTAATGCGTTACAGGAACTTTTATTGAATACCGTTACCCTAAAAGCGCATGATGCCTCCAAATTATTTTTGAACGTTAACATCAAAGATTTCTTACTTCAGGCAGATGATAAATCAAAAACAGAACTCAATTTAAAATCCGAAAATACGACTATCGAATTAAGCAAAAATGCATCTTTGAAAGCCTTAGTTAACACTAATGATTTGAAAGTGGATATGTACCAAAAATCAGATGCAACTCTTGAAGGAACTGCTATAAATACGCTGATACGATTGGACAATAACGCCTCATTTACCGGAAACAAATTCACCACAAAAAATGCGGATATCACCACCGAAAGTTATTCTAGCTGCAGTTTATTTACGGAAACATCCGTGATTATTGATGCTGCTAATAAATCAGAAATCCAATTGGTGGGTTCCCCAAAAATTGAAATACGAAAATTTGCTGATGAAGCAAAATTGATTAAAAAGTTGAAATAATCCTCTAACCGACCCTCTCAAAAGGAGAGGGAGAAAACTGGATTAAATAAATCCCCTCGGGGCAGAGCCCCAAGGGGATTAGCAAAAAAACATCCACAGATCCACAGATTTTTAATTATTTTTTTTAATCTGTGAATCTGTGGCTAAAAAAAATCGAAACAGAGCTTCGAGGAATTAAACTTAAAGAGATTAAACTTCTTAAGGGTAATTAATAAACATTTCAATGAATCTTAAATAAAAAATTGAAACACAGAAAAACACAAAAAAAAAGAGCTAAATAGCCCAATTATTCGGTTAACAAAGTGATGTCTTCCTGTAAAAAAGTAAGACGCCTTCCAAATTTTTAAAATCTATGTTTCTATGTGGTTGCAAAAATAAACAACCTAAAATATACCCAACTGATGAATTAAAATATCATAACAATAAAAAGTCCCACTTGCTATGCAAATGGGACTTTTTAAATTTTAACTTTTCTGACTAAGATTATTCTTTAGCAGCCAGATATCTTTCGGCATCAAGAGCAGCCATACAACCAGTTCCGGCCGCAGTAATCGCTTGACGATATACATGATCCGCAGCATCACCTGCTACAAAAACGCCTTCAACATTTGTTTTTGAAGTTCCTGGAGTATTTACAATATATCCTGTTTCATCTAATGTTATAAAATCCTTGAAAATATCTGTATTTGGTTTGTGACCGATAGCTACGAAGAAACCAGTGGCAGGAATGTCAAAAACTTCGTTAGTTGTTTTATTTAAAGCCTTAACACCAGTAACTACTTGTTCATCGCCTAACACTTCAACAGTATCGTGATTCATTAAAATAGTAATGTTCTCCGTTTTGCGAACGCGCTCTTCCATGATTTTAGAAGCTCTGAATTTTTCGCTGCGCACTAACATAGTAACTTTTTTACAAAGTTTAGACAAATAATGAGCTTCTTCACAAGCTGAATCACCAGCTCCCACGATTACAACTTCTTGATTTCTATAGAAAAAACCGTCGCAGACAGCACATGCCGAAACTCCGCCACCCATTTTCAAATAGTGTTGTTCAGATGGCATCCCTAAATATTTAGCCGATGCTCCGGTAGAAATAATCACTGTTTCACAATGCAATTCTATTGTATCATTGATCCAAACTTTATGAATATCGCCCGAGAAATCAACTCTAGTAGCCCAACCATCACGCACATCAGTACCAAAACGTTGTGCTTGTTCCTGTAACCCAACCATCATTTCCGGACCCGTAATTCCTTCAGGGTTTCCAGGCCAATTTTCTACTTCATTAGTTGTTGTTAGCTGTCCACCAGGCTGCATTCCTTGGTACAAAACAGGATTCATGTTTGCTCTGGCGGCATAAATTGCGGCAGTATATCCTGCTGGACCAGAACCTATAATAAGACATTTAATTTTTTCGATTGTATCTGACATATTGATGTTTCTTTTGAATTTAACAGTGCAAAAATAGGATATTATTGCCGTAATACTGAACTAGAAGTATCAGTTTTAATTATTCTGGAATAAAAAATCCCTTCTGTGAGAACAGAAAGGATCAATTTGTCGGGGTGGCAGGATTCGAACCTGCGGCCTCCTGCTCCCAAAGCAGGCGCGATAACCGAGCTACGCTACACCCCGAAAGCGGGTGCAAATATAGCACTATTTTTGGCTTCTGCAAAACTATTTCAGAAATAAGAAATAAATTTATTTATTGCGAAAATTAGTTAGGAAATATAAATAAATTTAATTTCCAAAGCATTATTCAGTCACAACTCTCATAGCCCGGATGGCAGCGAAAAGCTTCGCCAAGCTGCTCCCATTTTTTCTTGACAGAAAATAGCGACCAAAGGAAGCTCCTTTTATGGCATTAGAAAAAACCGGGAGCAGCTCAAGAACTTGAAGCGTACAGCTGGAATAGCTCCTATTAAATAAAATCCATTTTAAAAAATAGGAATCTGTCAAAAGGCAAGGAATCAAGCTTTAACGAATGTTAACAAAATAGATTTTTAGAAACCATAAATAATTGTATTTTTACGGTTCAAAATTTAGAAAAATAAATGGGCAAAATCATCGCGATTGCTAATCAAAAAGGAGGAGTTGGAAAGACTACAACATCAGTTAATCTTGCTGCTTCATTAGGAGTTTTAGAAAAGAAAGTATTACTTATAGATGCTGATCCACAGGCAAATGCGTCATCAGGATTAGGAATTGACGTTGAATCTGTTGAAATAGGAACGTACCAAATTCTAGAACATAGTCATACCCCAAAAGAGGCCATCATAAAATGTTCTGCTATAAATGTGGATGTGATTCCATCGCATATTGATCTTGTTGCCATTGAAATCGAATTAGTCGACAAAGAAAACAGGGAATATATGCTTAAAAAAGCATTAGAAAGTGTCAAAGATGATTACGATTTCATCATTATTGATTGTGCGCCATCGCTGGGATTACTTACCTTGAATGCTTTGACCGCTGCTGACTCAGTTATTATTCCTATTCAGTGTGAGTATTTTGCATTAGAAGGTTTAGGGAAATTACTGAACACCATAAAAAGTATACAAAAAATTCATAATCCGGATTTAGATATCGAAGGATTATTATTGACCATGTTTGACTCCCGTTTACGTTTGTCAAATCAAGTGGTTGAAGAAGTTCAGAAACATTTTAACGACATGGTTTTTGAGACTATTATTCAGAGAAATGTAAAATTGAGTGAAGCACCTAGTTTTGGCGAAAGCATTATAAACTACGACGCAACAAGCAAAGGCGCAACTAATTACCTGCACCTGGCTCAAGAAGTTATAAAGAAAAACAGTAAATAGGTTTATGGCAAAAGCACTTAAAAAACAAGCCTTAGGAAGAGGATTATCCGCATTATTGAAAGATCCGGAAAACGATATAAAATCTGTTGACGATAAAAATGCCGATAAGGTTGTAGGAAATATTATTGAGCTTGAAATTGAGGCGATTGAAATAAATCCGTTTCAGCCAAGAAGCAATTTTAATGAGGAATCATTGCGAGAATTAGCGACTTCTATCAAAGAATTAGGCGTTATTCAGCCCATAACCGTACGTAAACTAGACTTCAATAAATACCAATTGATTTCAGGGGAACGTCGTCTTCGCGCATCCACTCTTGTAGGATTGAAAACGGTTCCTGCTTACATTAGGATTGCAAATGACAATGAATCACTAGTTATGGCTTTGGTGGAAAACATCCAGCGCCATGATTTAGATCCAATTGAAATTGCGCTTTCCTATCAGCGTTTGATTGACGAAATTCAACTGACTCAGGAACAAATGAGTGAGCGCGTAGGAAAAAAACGCTCTACTATTGCTAATTATTTAAGACTTTTGAAATTGGATCCGATAATCCAAACTGGAATTCGCGATGGTTTCATCAGTATGGGTCATGGTCGTGCAATAATCAATATCGAAGATCAAGACATTCAAACTGATATTTACCAAAAAATTGTCAGCCAAAATCTGTCTGTTCGTGACACAGAAGCTTTGGTAAAAAACTACCAGGAAAGTTTAAAACCTAAACCTGCCGGAAAACCAAAAGCGGCTTCGTTTGAAATCGCTGACGCTCAAAAAAGCACTTTTACGAATTATTTTGGTACCAAAGTAGATGTGAAAGTAGCCGGAAACGGTAAAGGGAAAATCACAATTCCATTTCACTCTGAAGAAGACTTCAACAGAATCATCAAACTAATAAACGAATAGTGAATAAAATCATTATCATCGCTCTATTCCTTTTTATAGTAGGAAACACCGCTGTTTTTGCACAAACGGAAACAGAAGCGATGTTGGTCGCCAAAGATACTTTGAAATCAAATGACATTGATCCGTTGACTCCTGCAAAAGCTGCTTTTTTTTCAGCTGTTTTACCGGGTTTGGGGCAGGCTTACAATAAAAAATACTGGAAAATACCGCTCGTATACGGGGCTTTAGGAACTAGTATTTATTTTTATGTTGACAATAATAAAAAATACCATCAATACAGAGATGCTTACAAAAGCAGACTAGAAGGTTATGTTACAGACGATTTAGCTTTTCTGGACAACAATCGATTAATTGCCGGACAGAAATTTTATCAACGCAACCGCGATTTATCTGCTTTGGTTACGATTGCATTTTACGCATTGAATATTCTTGATGCTAATGTGGATGCCGCTTTAATCCAATTTAATGTAGATGAAAACTTGTCCGTACGACCGGTTCTTTATCCTAATGATGTAACATTAAAGACAAATGTGGGACTAACATTTAATTACAGTTTTTAGAACCCAAATAATAGTTTAAAAACGGAATTAAATAAAAAGAACAGCTCGTCATGTCATTACTTAATAAAATCGGGAAGAAATATTTTTTTATTGGAACTACAATTTTATTACTAATCACTTTAATAAACTATTCCGAAAATAAAACATTCGATCCCATCCGAATGAATACCTTCTTTTCAGGATTTATTGCTGGGGTTTTACTAGCATTATTAGCTGCAGGTCGATTAAAATATTCAAAATTTAAAAAATAAACAAATGAAAATTGCGCTTTTAGGATACGGAAAAATGGGCCAGGTAATTGAAAGAATTGCACTGGAAAGAGGCCATGAAATCGTTTTGAAAAAAGATGAAAACAACACTTTTGATGGCCTTTCAAATGCTGATGTGGCAATTGATTTTAGTGTTCCAACAGCAGCTGTCAGTAATATTTCAAATTGTTTTCAAGCAAATGTTCCCGTAATTTCCGGAACAACAGGATGGCTGGAAAACTATGATGAAGTAGCGGCACTTTGTAATGAAAAAAACGGAGCATTTATCTCGAGTTCTAACTTTAGTTTAGGAGTAAATATATTTTTTGAAGTCAACGAATATTTGGCTAAAATCATGTCAAAATTCGATAGCTATAAAGTTTCAATGGAAGAAATCCATCACACACAGAAATTGGATGCACCAAGCGGTACAGCAATTTCTCTGGCAAAAGGTGTAATTGAAAATAGCTCGTATAACAATTGGACCTTAGAAAAACCTGTAGCTGACGACCCGAGCGATAGCGAACTAGCGAAGCAAATTCATATTGAAGCAAAGCGAATTGGTACTGTGCCGGGAACGCACACCGTAACGTATAATTCCTCAGTAGACGCAATAGAAATTAAACATACCGCACACAATCGCGAAGGATTTGCACTTGGCGCTGTAATTGCTGCAGAATGGATTGTTGGAAAACAAGGTATTTTTACCATGAAAGATGTTTTAGAATTAAAATAAAATTATTCGCCTGTTTAAGAAAATTTCCAACGAAACAGCCTTAAACTTTAAACTTTAAACAAAAAAACTATGTCAGTATATCAATGGTTTGTATTTTTTCTGCTTGTACAAATAGTTCACTTTTTAGGAACCTGGAAATTATATGAAGCTGCCGGAAGAAAAAAATGGGAAGCTGCAGTACCCGTTTACAATGCAATTGTTTTAATGAAGATTATAGGTCGTCCTAGTTGGTGGACTATCTTATTATTTATACCAATTATCAATTTGATTATTTTTCCGGTCGTTTGGGTAGAAACACTAAGAAGCTTTGGAAAACGATCCGGATTAGATACTTTTTTAGTATTGATAACATTGGGATTCTACCTATATTATATCAATTACACACAAAAATTAAATTACATTTCGGATAGAAGTTTAAGCCCGCAAAATAAAGCTGCTGACACTGTTAGTTCTTTACTTTTTGCCATTGTTGTAGCTACAATCGTGCACACTTATTTTATTCAACCGTACACGATTCCAACTTCATCATTGGAAAAATCATTATTAGTAGGTGACTTTTTATTTGTAAGCAAAATGAATTATGGCGCAAGAGTTCCCATGACAACAGTAGCTTTACCAATGGTTCACGATTCTATTCCTTTGACAAAAAGCAAATCATACCTAACTTGGCCTCAATTGCCTTATATGAGATTGCCGGGAATTCAAAATATTGATCGCACAGATATCGTCGTTTTTAACTGGCCGGTAGACACCGTTTTTAGATTTTTTGACACTTCAAAAAGACGTGCTTATAAACCCGTAGACAAAAAATCAAATTATGTAAAAAGATGCGTCGGAATTCCGGGCGATAATTTATCGATAAAAGACGGTATGGTTTACATTGATGGTAAAATATTGCAATTACCTGAACGAGCTAAACCACAATTCTCTTATAAAATAGCATTAGACGGTAAAACACCAATCGATTTTGAATCTTTATTTAAAGACTTAGACGTAACAGATCCTGCTGGTTTTATAGACCAGACAAAAAGAGATACTGTTATTATGAGCGCACTAACTGAATCCGGAGCGGAACGATTAAAAAACACACCCGGAATTACGGCTGTAATAAGACAAATTTCTCGAGAAGATGACAATGGAGTTTTCCCACATATCAACAAATGGAATCGTGATAATTATGGTCCCGTTTACATTCCGGAAGAAGGAAAAACAGTAGCATTAACCGCCGAAACATTGCCATTTTATAAAGCCATTATTACCGATTATGAGAATAATGATTTAAAAGTAAACGGTTCCGAAATTAGGATAAACGGCGAAATTGCTACTAATTATACGTTCAAGCAAAACTATTACTTTATGATGGGTGACAACCGTCACAACTCAGAAGACAGCCGCTATTGGGGATTTGTTCCTGAAAATCATATCGTAGGAAAACCTATTTTTATCTGGTTGAGTATCGATCCAAACGGTAAAGGAATAAATAAAATTCGTTGGGACAGAGTTTTCACAACCGTTAGTGGTGAAGGTCAACCACAATCTTATTTCAAATTATTTCTGCTTGGATTGGTAATTTTCTTCGTAGGAGAATATTTTTGGAAAAAAAGAAAAGCGAGTAAAGTTTAAATAAAAAAAGTTTAAAGTTTAAGGTTTAAAGTCAGACGACTGCCTTAAACTTTAAACTTTAATATAACAAATCATCAAATGGAAATTCTCCTCCATCCCACCTATTTCCCCTCAATCAGCCATTTTGTGGCTATGGCTCAATCAGAAAATATTACGTTTGAAATAGAAGATAATTTCCAGAAACAGACGAACCGCAATCGCACTTATATATACAGTCCAAACGGCATTCAGTTATTAAATATTCCGGTAAAGCATTCGAAAGAAAGCCATCAAAAAACGAAAGATATTAGAATAGAAAGTGATTTTGACTGGCAGAAACAACATTTCAAATCTCTTGAAGCAGCTTATAGAAATTCTCCTTTTTTCGAATTTTTCGAAGATGATATCCGACCTCTTTTTGAAAAAAAATATGACTTTTTGTTGGATCTAAATTTTGAAACTTTGGCTATTCTGTCCAAATGTCTTCGAATGAAAATTGCCTATGAAACAACAACTGAGTATTTTCATGATGTAGACACAGCTATATTTACAGATTTCCGAGCTTTGGTAAACGGAAAAAAAGACCTTTCGTTATTTGAAAACTACACACAGGTTTTTGATGACAAATATGGATTTATCAACAACCTTAGTGTATTGGATTTACTTTTCAATGAGGGGAAATATGCTGCTAAATATTTAAAAACCCAAAAACTGATTATCAAATAGCTTTTTAAAGTCGGTTATTACTCTAACGACAATCTTGCCATAATAGGGAAATGATCTGAGTTTACAAAACTTGGAAAATGCTCAAAACTCTTAACCTTCATTTTTTCATCGGCAAAAATGTAATCAATACGCGCTGGATAATACCTGAACTTATAAGTTTCTCCAAAACCAGTTCCCGCTTCCTCGAAACTATCTTTCATCTTACCTTTTATACTTCGATATACATAAGAAAAAGCACTGTTATTCATGTCCCCGCAAATAATAGTTGGGTAAATACATTTCATTTTGTGCTCTTTGAACAATTCTGCTTGTTGCTGTTGCTGCTTGAACGCCTTGCTTATTCTGATGAAAAGCATCTGTGATTTTTGCTGATTGATAGCATCAATATTCTCATCAATCTCGTTCACATCAGGAGAAATCTTGATAGACTGCAAATGCATATTGTAAACTCTGATGATATCTTTCCCTTTTTTGATGTCTGCAAATACGACGTTATTGCTAGAATTAGGAAAAATTATATTTCCCTGATTGATAATTGGAAATTTAGAAAAAATGGCCTGACCGGTTTTAATTTGGTTTCCATCGGTAAAAATATAACGGTGTGGATACACTTTCAAATCAATATCAGCAGAAGGAGAATACTCTTGCATGCACAAAATATCGGGGTTTTTGTCATTGATGAAAGCTAGAATATCCGAAGGAACATCATCTCTGTCGATCCACCTGAATACATTCAATAACCGAACATTATAACTCATGACGGTAAAATCTTTTTCTTCTTTAGAAAATTTAGGAGACGAAAACTTGTAAAATTTATTTATAAAAGTGATTCCTATCAATAAAACCAAACCTGATACAATCAATTGCTTTTTGAATTGAAATGCCCAGTAAATAAAAAACAACGCATTGAAAACAAAAAAAAGTGGCATAAAAAGTGTCAAAACAGACAAAAGCGGAAATGATTTTGGCGCCAAAAAAGGCAAAACATAAGCAATGAAAGTGACAAGGGTTAAAATAATATTCAAAAAAAACATCCCTTTATTAAACCATGACAAATTTTTCATTTTCTCAATTTTTTATTATTACAAATAGCTGACAACCGATTTGAAAATTATTTTCCCACTTTAAACAAAAATTCCTTTTCTTCTTTTGTCAAACTATCGTAACCAGACTGACTAATTTTATCTAAAATTTGATCAATTTGTTGTTGTGATTTATCTTTTGTGACTATTTTCGAAACGGTTTTCTCTACTGGCTTGCTGTAATTTTTGTGTACTTTTTTGAACGGTGTCGAAGTATTTTTCTTGAACAAATTGGAAAAAAAAGTGATTACACGAGAAACACTACCACTTAGATCAGTTCCATTTTGTAGCAATTTAATAAAAATAAAACCAAATAAAGCACCTGAAAGATGAGAAATATGTCCACCCATGTTTTCGGAACGCAGCTGCATCAAATCAATAATAATTATCACAGCAGTTACATGCCATAACTTGACATTCCCGATAATTAATAAACGAAGCTCCATCAAAGGATAATATGTTGTAGTAGCGACTAAAATAGCCATAATTGCCGCAGAGGCTCCAACAATAGGCGCATTAATATTTAAAATATAAAAAACCAAAATATAACATAGTCCAGCAAAAATAGCACTCAACACATATAGCCCTAATAATTGCTTCGATGTAAAAAAGGTCATAAATAATCTGCCTGAAAAATTTAAAACAATCATATTAAAAACGATGTGCATGATACCGCTGTGAAAAAAAGCATACGAAAGCAATGACCACGGTTTCCAAAGCAAAAGCGCCGGATTAGAAGATAAACTCACATAATGAAGATAATCAATATTGACGCCTAAAAAAGATAAAAGCGCAAAAAATAACCACGGAAAAATAAACAAAGCAGCATTCCAAAAGATTAGCTGAGTCACTATTCCTCCTATCTTATATTGTAATTTCAAGTCGTCAATAATATTCATAAGGTAATTGGGATTTAAAAACTGATAGTGAATTCGTATTGTTTAAATGAAATTACAATTTTAATTCCAACGGTTTTTATTAAACTGATTTTTCTTCCAATACCACATAATAATAAAACCGAACAA
The DNA here is from genome assembly GCF_003312425.1 of Flavobacterium psychrolimnae. Classification (GTDB taxonomy): domain Bacteria; phylum Bacteroidota; class Bacteroidia; order Flavobacteriales; family Flavobacteriaceae; genus Flavobacterium; species Flavobacterium psychrolimnae. Next base: position 32,089 of record NZ_QNUX01000007.1, read on the forward strand.
TGCTCCACCAACGTGAGCAAAATGAGCAATTCCACCGCCACCAAAGATTGATTTTCCGGAAATACCTAAATACAAATCGACCAACACTAAACCTGGTACAAAATATTTTGCTTTTATAGGCACGGGAATAAACATCAAAGCCAATTCAGCATTAGGAAACATAAAAGCAAACGCCACGATTGTTCCGTAAATAGCTCCAGATGCACCGACAGCTGTTCCCATATAAGCACTAGTGAAATTTTGAAAATCAGAAACGGACAAGATTTCCTGCCATCCTGTATTGATTTTCCCTTCATTCAATAACTGTAAAACCTCTTGTTTAGAAAACCCGTTTGCAATAAGTGTATTTAAACTTTCTTGAAAGTAGAAATAATTAACACCTGTGTGCAACAACGCAGCACCTAATCCACAGGAAATATAGAAAAACAAAAACTTTTTGCTTCCCCAAATTTGCTCCAAAGCAGATCCAAAAGAATATAACGCAAACATATTGAAAAAAATATGCATAAAACCTCCGTGCATGAACATGTGCGTCACCGGTTGCCACAATTGAAAACTAGGATTTTCAGGAAAATATAACGCCAATATTTTATAGGCAGCATCACCAATTATTAAAGTTCCTACAAAAAACAATACGTTGATTATAATTAATTGTTTTACGGTTTCAGTTACGTTTCTCATATTGCAAATTTTTTATCTAAATCTTCTACACGCATGGTGATGAAAGTGGGTTTATGAAATGGAGATACATTGGGATCTTTACAGGCAAAAAGCCCGTTGACCAAGTTCTCCTGTTCTTTTTCTGTGAGGTGTGTTCCAGTTTTCACGGCTAAACTTTTGGCCATTGATTTGGCAATCGTATCGTTCTGACTGAAACTACTTTCTGGAATTCCGTCCTGCAAATCGCTTAATAATTGTTCTAAAACCAGTGAAACTTCGCTCTCAGTTACGTTAACCGGTATTCCGGAAATAACAATATGATCCGTATTATTTTCTTCAAAAATAAATCCGGTATTTCGTAATGACAATTGCAATTCAGCAATAAGTTCCATTTCGCTTGACGAATAAAACAAGTTCAAAGGAAATAACAATTGCTGACTTGAGGCTTGATGAACAGTCATATTAACCAAAAACTGTTCGTACAAAACACGTTGATGCGCCCGCTGCTGATCCACAATTACCATTCCTGATTTTATCGAAGAAACAATGTATTTCTTATGAATTTGATACGTTTTATGAACAGAATGCTCTACTTCTTCATCATTAAACAAAGACGAAGTTACTTCTTCATTCTCAAAAGTCATCTGTCCTATTTCATCCGTATCTTGTTTTAAACCAACATAGAGACTTTCCCAATTAGCAGTTGGTTCCGGTTTTCTGTAACTGGAAAATTGCTTGCTGGGTTTTTCTTCAGAAAATGGATTGAAGTTTCCATCAACTTGAATTGTAGGCGTTTCTCCAGTTAAATCTTTGTAATGATACGGCGTATCTAAATTAGAATCGCGATCAAAATCCAAAACTGGCGCTACATTAAACTGACCCAAACTATGTTTTATAGAAGCTCTTAAAATAGCATACAATGCATGCTCGTCATCAAACTTAATTTCCGTTTTAGTGGGATGAATGTTGATATCAATGGTATTTGGCGGCACCGTTAAATATAAAAAATAACTCGGCTGAGCGCCATCTTTTAAGATTCCATCATAGGCAGCCATAACAGCATGATGTAAGTAACCACTTTTTATAAATCGATCATTTACAAAGAAAAATTGTTCACCACGATTCTTTTTGGCAAATTCAGGTTTGCTAACAAATCCTTGAATGCTCACTATTTCTGTTTCTTCCTGAACTGGTACTAATTTTTCATTGGTTTTACCCGAAAAAATATTTACAATTCGCTGGCGTAAAGTTGATGGAGGCAAATTGAACATTTCACTACCATTGTGGTAAAACGTAAAATGAATATTGGAGTGAGCCAAAGCCACACGATGAAACTCATCAATCACATGACGGTATTCCACGGTATCCGACTTCAAGAAATTGCGTCGCGCCGGAATATTGAAAAATAAATTTTTGACTGCAAATGAAGTACCTTTTGGTAAAACAGCCACCTCTTGCGACACAAATTTACTCCCTTCAACAATGATATGTGTCCCTAACTCTTCTTGGTCTTGCTTGGTTTTCATTTCTACATGCGCAATCGCAGCTATAGAAGCTAATGCCTCACCACGAAAGCCTTTCGTGTGCAACGAAAATAAATCTTCAGCTTGACGGATTTTAGAAGTAGCGTGACGTTCAAAACACAAACGTGCATCCGTAACGCTCATTCCTAACCCATTGTCAATTACTTGTACCAAGGCTTTTCCGGCATCTTTAATAATTAATTTGATATCTGTTGCCCTTGCATCTACAGCGTTTTCAAGCAACTCTTTGACTACCGAAGCCGGTCTTTGAACGACTTCTCCAGCAGCAATTTGATTGGCAACATGATCAGGAAGTAATTGAATTATACTCGACATTAAAAAATTCAGATTTAAAGTTTAAGGTTTACAGTTTTTTTTAAACCAAGAGGTACAAATTTAAGGAATTTCTATTGGGTTTTATTGTTAATGTGCTGATAAAAAACAAAAAATCCCTGCCTAAAAAACCTGTGAATGGGGACTTTTTAAAAACCGTTTTCAGCCAGCGTTATCTCGTGCACACTGTAATTCAAACTATTAACTCCTCATTAATAAATTGTACTCAGTTCTAGATTAAAAAAATAAACTTAAGTAATAAAAAATCTAAATCACTGAAATACAGCACTATAAAGTGTTAATTATGAAATGTTTTAACAAAATTCTATAATCGCTGTGCTTGTTTAAAACTTAAATTTGTTAAAACAAACAAGTTAACAATTAAAAAAATTTATTATGAAAGCGACCAACGAAAAAAAAGTAAAAGAAGAAGGAGCCTCTAAAAAAGGAGCTGTAAAAGCAAAACCAGATGCGGCACAAGGCTTAAGAGATTTTTTTGAGGACGGATTGAAAGATATCTTTTGGGCAGAACATGCGCTGATAAAAGCCTTACCTAAAATGGCAAAAAATGCAACTTCTTCAAAACTAATACATGCTTTTGAACATCATCTTAAAGAAACTGAAGAACATATTACTCGTTTAGAAAAAGTGTTTGACTCTTTAGGATTAAAAGCAGTAGGAAAAAAATGTGATGCAATGGATGGTTTATTAAAGGAAGCCGATGGAATTATGGCAGAAACTGAATTAGGAGTTGTGCGAGATGCAGCTATGATTGCAGCTGCGCAAAAAGTTGAACATTACGAAATAGCAACTTACGGTACTTTAAGAACTTATGCAACAACTTTAGGCGAAAGCAAAGCGGCTACACTGCTTGCTAAAACCCTTGAAGAAGAAAAGAAGGCAGATGTTACTTTAACAGAAATTGCTATGGCTGACATTAATGTTGAAGCTGCACATGCAGATGAAAAATAGTCTTATCAATAACTGATTTGTAGTTTATAAAAACCTGTTTATTCAGGTTTTTTTATGTGTATATTTAAAATAGTACCTCTTTCGAGTAAAGAACGAAACTGCATAAAAAAAAACCTACTCAAATGGAATAGGTTTTCGTTTATAATTTAAAAAAATAACAATTAACTATATATTTATTCTTTCAATTCTAAAGGCGTACCCTCTTCAAGTTGAATTGCACCTGCAGACAATAAATGTTGATTATCTATTTGATGTGACAATGAGGATTGTTGACGAATATAAGCCATTTTTATCGCCGCAATAGCAGCTTCTGTTCCTTTGTTTCCATGAATTCCTCCACTTCTATCTATTGATTGCTGCATTGTGTTGTCTGTAAGAACACAAAAAATAACCGGAACATCCGTTTGAACATTCAAATCTTTTATTCCTTGTGTTACTCCCTCGCATACAAAATCAAAATGTTTCGTTTGACCCTGAATGACACAACCTATAACGATTACGGCATCAACATTTTGAGTTTGCAACATCTTTTTAGCACCATAAACAAGCTCAAAACTTCCTGGAACATTCCAACGAATAATTTGCCCAGCCGGAACTTCGTTTTCTAACAGTGTTTTGAACGCACCATCAAAAAGACCTTCGGTAATGGTTTCGTTCCACTCTGCAACTACAATTCCGAAACGAAATTTCTTCGCATTAGGAACCGTGTTTTTGTCGTATTCGGATAAATTTTTATTTTCGGTAGCCATTTGATTTTAGAATTTTGATTTTAAAATTTTGATTTCAGATATTAAAGATAGTATTTTGAAATCAAAATTCTATAATCTTAAATCAGCAATCTTATATCATTTTTTACTATTGTGCTAATCCTATCAAAACGTCAACTGAAGCAGCTTCTGGAGTAGCTTCATAATTTTCCTTAATATCTGTGAAGTATTTCAATGCATCCGCTTTATTACCTAAAGCTAGAGCCGTTTTTCCTGCTTTCAATAAGAAACGTGGCGTAGTGAAATCATTTTTATTACTACCAGCAGCTTTTACATAATTCTCTAAAGCCTCTTTTGGTTGGTTTTTTTGAGAATAAGCATCGCCTATTGCTCCTTTTGCCAAAGCACTTAAAACAATATCATCTGATTTGAACTTGTTTAAATAATCAATCGCTTCTGTATATTTCCCTGTGTTCAAATACGCAATTCCAGCATAATAGTTTGCTAAATTTCCAGCATCAGTACCCGAATATTCATCAGCAATTTTCAAGAATCCAAATTTTCCTTCTGAACCATTCAAAGATAACTTATATAATGAGTCACTCGCAACTCCATCAGTAGCTTTTTGAAAATTTTGTTGTGCAACGAACATTTCATTAGCAGCTTCATCTTCTTTTGGAGCAGCAATAAATCGCTGATACGCTAAATAACCAATAGTAACTAAAGCGGCAACGGCAACTAATCCAATAATAACTTTTTGATTTTTAGCAACAAAATCCTCAGTTATTGTAGCCGTTTCGTCTAATTTTGAAAAAACCTCAGCTGTTGTGCTGTCTTTTTCATCAATGATTACTGCTTCAACTCCTTCTTCTTTTACTTCTTTTTCTTTTGGTGCTTTATATCCTCTTTTATTGTAAGTAGCCATTTAAATTTAATTTAGTGAGTCGCAAAAATAAAATTTTTATTCAAACCCACACAAAAAATATGCTTTTATATTTAAAAAAAATATCCTACCAGATTCTTGGTTTCCAAAGAGAAAATTATTCTGATAGAAAAAACAGAAAAGAGGGTTTTATCGATATTTTTCAATAATTTGCACCCACTTTGAAAAACCTGTTCAAAAACAGCAAAGTTCTCAATACCAGCAAGCCTTACACATGTATTTAAAAAAAATTTCACTGTTCAATTATAAGAATTTCTCCGAAGCCAACTTCGATTTTGACACTAAAATAAATTGTTTTGTAGGCAAAAACGGAATTGGTAAAACAAATGTGCTGGATGCTATTTATCATTTATCATACGGAAAAAGCTATTTCAATCCATTAGCAGTTCAAAATATCAAACATGGCGAAGAGTTTTTTGTAATTGATGCTGAATTTGAAAAGAACGAAAGAACAGAACAAATTGTTTGCAGTCTTAAAAAAGGCCAGAAAAAAATATTGAAACGCAACGGCAAAGCGTACGATAAATTTTCAGATCATATTGGGTTTATTCCACTGGTGATTATTTCTCCCGCCGACAGAGATTTGATTGTGGAAGGAAGCGAAACCAGACGAAAATTCATGGACAGCGTAATCTCACAACTGGATTCCCATTATTTGCAGCAACTCATTCAATACCAAAAAGTAATGAGCCAGCGCAATGCTTTACTAAAATATTTTGCATTAAATCATGTTTTTGATACTGACACGCTGTCTATATATAATGAGCAACTGACCGGTTTTGGGCAATATATTTTCGAAAAAAGGAAAGAGTTTATAGAACAATTCATTCCTATTTTCAATATTCATCATCAAGCCATAACGGGTTCACAAGAAACGGTTCAACTCGTATATCAAAGTCATTTATTCGAAAAAGATTTATTGATCCTTTTGCAGGAAAACATCAACAAAGATCGTGCTTTGCACTATACTAGCGTGGGAATTCACAAAGACGATTTGGCCTTTGAAATTGACCAACATCCAATAAAGAAATTTGGCTCGCAAGGCCAACAAAAATCGTATTTGATAGCTTTAAAACTTGCGCAGTTTGAGTTTCTAAAAAAGCAAAGTGGTGTCAAACCAATTCTGTTATTTGATGATATTTTTGACAAATTGGACGAAAGTCGTGTGTCAAAAATAATTGAAATGGTCAACAGCGATACTTTTGGACAGCTTTTCATTTCAGATACCCATCCGGAGCGTACCGAAGTGATTGTAAAATCGACGCATCAAAGCTATAAAATTTTCAACTTATAACTTTAATTTAGTACTTTATAAGGTATGAAAATTGAAAATTTACCTAATTTAGCGTATTCAAATTTAAATCAAAGAACAATGAAATTACATCCAATATTCCTCATAATCATATCATTTGTGATCTTTTCCTGTAACGGACAAACTTCAAAAGAAAGCCAAACAATCGATGCAAAAGCTTTTAGCGAAAAGATCGCTGCAACTCCAAATCCACAAATCCTGGATGTCCGAACATCGGAAGAATTTTCCGCCAATCATCTTGACAGGGCTGTAAATGTAAATTGGTTAGGAGACAATTTTGTTGCCGGTGCCGAAAAAATGGACAAAACAAAACCTGTTTTCGTGTATTGTAAAAGCGGCGGACGAAGCCAGAGTGCCGTTGAAAAACTGGAAGAACTTGGGTTTACAAATATTTATCAATTGCAAGGCGGAATATTAAAATGGGATGCTGCAGGTTTGTCTAAACCCGATAACAAAATCACAGGAATGACCATGCAGGAATACAACAAATTAGTCAACTCAGATAAAAAAGTATTGATTGATTTTTATGCGGAATGGTGTGCGCCCTGCAAAAAAATGAAACCGTATCTTTTGAAAATGGAGAAAGAATTAGCAGATAAAGTAACTATTATTCGCCTTGATGCTGACAAAAATAAAACCTTGATGACCGAAATGAAAATCAGCGAACTTCCTACTTTATTGCTTTATGAAAATGCAGCAGTACAATGGAAACATTCCGGTTTTATAAGCGAAGAGGAATTAAGAAAACAAATACAATAACTCAAGATGCTTTCAAAAGACACATTGCAATTTCTGGATGATTTAAAAGCCAATAATAATCGGGATTGGTTTCTGGAAAACAAAAAAAGACACGAAGCTTTCAAGAAAGATTACCAACAATTAGTTGCTGATTTACTGGACGCCATGAAACCGATGGATCCATCGCTGGAAATGCTTGAAGTTAAAAATTGCACCTTCAGAATCAATCGTGACATTAGGTTTTCTAAAGATAAAACGCCTTACAAATCACACTTGGGAATCTGGCTTTCGTCTGGCGCCAAAGGGCTGAATCGTTCCGGTTATTATATTCACTTAGAAAAAGGAGCTAGTTTTATTGCTGGCGGATTGTATTGTCCGGAGTCTGAAGATTTAAAAAAAATGCGTAAAGAAATAGCGTTTTTTTATGATGATTTAGAAGCGATCCTTGCGGAAAATGATTTCAAAAGTGAATTTGGCGATTTTGACCGCAATGAAAAAGACACTTTAAAAAATCCACCACGAGGCTATGACAAAAAACATCCAGCGATTGAATTATTAAAATTAAAAAGCTTTGAAGCCTCTCAAAAAATTGATTTCAGCGCAGCATCCAAAAAAGATTTTGTTGCCGTTATGAGCCAAAAACTAATTGCGCTAAAACCGCTGAACGATTTCATCAATCGTGCATTAACTTCGGAGTAATTCTAATGAAAAAAAAGAAAATACTTTTTCTTGGCGAATCCTACAGAGCTGATGCCATCACTTGGATGAACGGACTGAAGGAATTTGGTGATTTCGAAATCATTACTTGGGAATTAAAAACACCGAATACTAGTTTTAAAAACCGAATTTTAAGGGTTTTTGAATTTGAATTAGCCATTTTTAAAATCAGAAAACTAATCCAATTGCAAAAACCTAATATGGTTATTGCAGAACGAACCACCAGTTACGGCTTTCTCGCTGCATTATCCGGCGTAAAACCAGTTGCAATAGCACAACAAGGTAGAACGGATTTGTGGCCTGAAAAATCTATTTCACTCCCGTTAAAAAAAATAATTCAGCATTATGCTTTCAAAAAAGCAGATTTAATTCATGCTTGGGGACCCGTGATGACTATTTCTATGATGGAAGCCAAAGTTGACATGAGTAAAGTTTTGGTATTACCAAAGGGAATTGATTTGGTGAAATTTGGCAATCAAAACATTTCAAATCCTAAAAAAATTTCCGCCATCGTGACGCGTTCTTTACTACCGGAATACAGACATGATATTATTCTAAAATCATTTGCCATTTTAAACCAAAAAGGGATAGATTTCGTACTTACAATTATTGGTGACGGAACACAACTTGCTGCATTAAAAGAATTAGCAAAAAAATTAAAAATCGAAAATAAAGTCAATTTTACCGGACGAATTCTAAACACTGCTTTACCAAAGCTATTACAAGAATCTAACATATATATCAGTATGCCAATAACAGAAGGCGTTTCGGCCTCATTGTTTGAAGCAATGGCTACAAATTGTTATCCGATTGTTAGTGATATCGCTGGAAATAAAAGCTGGATTGAGCACCGCAAAAACGGTCTATTAATTCCTGTTGATAATTATAAAACACTTGCCGAGGAATTAATCTGGGCATTTGAGAATAAAGAACATAGAGAAAAAGCAGTTTCTGAAAACAGAAAATTTGTTGTAAAAAATGCAGATTACACTACTAATATGAAAATTATTGCCCATAAATACCACGAATTAATTAACACAAATCACTCCAATTAATTATGTGTGGAATTAATGGAATTTTGCATTTACAATCCCAGAGAAAAGTAGATGAACGCATTCTTGTAAAAATGCGGGATTCACTGGAACATCGCGGACCTGATTATCAAGGGGTATTCCTTGACAACAACATAGGTTTTGGACACCGAAGACTTTCAATTCTGGATGTTTCTGCAGCCGGACACCAACCTTTTCTTTCCGAAAACGGAAGATATAGTATGGTTTACAATGGCGAAATCTATAATTATAAAGAATTTTATCCGGAGCTAAAAAGCAATGGATTTGATATCAGAACAACCTCTGACACGGAAGTTTTGATGAAATTATTTCAAATACACGGCTTAAAAATGCTCAACCGCCTCAACGGAATGTTTGCTTTTGCTATTTGGGATAAATTAGAAAAAAAACTAACTCTTGTTCGCGACAGAATGGGCGTTAAACCATTGTATTACTCTTTTTACAACGAGAGTTTTTATTTTGCATCGGAACAAAAAGCACTTTTTACCGCTGGAGTTCCACTAAAAATGGCACAAGACGGACTGGAAGAATACATTTTTAACCGATTTGTAGCAGGAGAAAATACGCTGTACCAAAACATAAAAAAAGTATTGCCCGGGCATATAATGACCATTCAGGAAAGCGGAAAAACCACTACCGAGAAATGGTGGAATCTAAAAAAGGAAATACAAAACCAGCCTGAAATAAAAAATCCGGTCGAATGGTTTCGGGAAACGTTTGATGATTCGGTAAAAATGAGGATGATAAGCGACGTTCCTGTTGGAGTTTTATTAAGCGGCGGACTGGATTCTTCCTCGGTTTTAGCTTCATTGCACCAACAAAAATATAAGGACATTCAGACCTTCAATATGGGTTTCAAGGAAAAGGAACACAACGAATCGCATTTGGCAAAAATGATGGCTGAGAAGTTCAATTATGGATTTCACACGATGCAATTGGAGGACGAAAATCTTTATGATAAGCTAATCAGCTCGACTTATTTTCAGGATGAACCTATCATGCACTTGAGTGAACCGCATCTTTTTGCAGTATCTCAAATGGCAAAACCGTCAGTAAAAGTATTACTTTCTGGTGAAGGTGCTGACGAATTAATGGGCGGTTATGTGCGCTACAAAGCCTTGAAATATCCTTCCTTGTTGAATTCTATTGCCACTTTTGGCAATATTGATTTATTCGCTAAAAAACCGCGCTATGAAAAGCTTAGCCGCTATGCGCAAATCAGTAAAAAATCGGAATTGGTTATTTACAATGGTTCCAATATTTATCCAAATGATATTGCGGAAACTTTTGGAATTAATAACGCTCCAACAAATGAATACAGGAAAAAAATCTACAAAGAAGCGAAATCATTATATCCTCAAAACCTACGCCGGCAAGCCCTTTATTTTGATCAACACACCTATTTATGTTCGCTTTTGGACAGGAACGACCGTTGTACTATGGGCGCTTCCATTGAATGTAGGGAACCTTTTCTTGACCCAAGATTAGTGGTAGGATTAGGATCATTGGATGACAAATGGCTTTTTAGCGGTAAAAAATGGAAATTTATTCTAAAAAAAGCAATGGAAGAACGTTTGCCAGACGAAATTCTAAATTTCAGAAAAGTGGGTTTGAGTGCGCCTTGGGGCGATTACATTACAAAAAGTCATGCTTTTAAAGAGGAATTAGAGTCTTTTTCAAAAAGTGATATTTTTCAAATGCCTTATTTTGAGAACATCAACATACAGAAACTGATACTGAATTTACAAAAAGGAGATGCCAGAATGACGCCGTATATAATGCCGTTGTTTATGATGCATATCTGGACGAAAACGTATGCAACTAAATTTTAATTCTTACTTTTGGTGCAGCATTCAACAACACAAAACGCACTTTCTTTTATGGAAATAGTATCTGATTTCTCTTTAAAAAAATACAATACATTTGGCATTGAAGCCAAAGCAAAACAGTTTGTCGCCGTTCATTCTGCGCAAGAATTGAAAACTATTTTACAAGAAAATAAAACGCAACAAAAATTTATTTTGGGCGGAGGCAGCAACATGCTTTTGACAAAAGACATTGATGCGCTTGTGATTCATATTGATTTAAAAGGCAAAAAAATACTTGAAGAAAATGAGGATTTTGTCTGGGTCGAAAGTCAGGCTGGCGAAAGCTGGCATGAATTTGTGCTTTGGACCATCGATCAAAATTTTGGTGGTTTAGAAAATATGTCGCTCATTCCGGGAAATGTAGGAACTACGCCGGTCCAAAACATAGGAGCGTACGGAACCGAAATCAAAGATACTTTTGTTTCCTGCCAAGCAATGACGATAGACAATCAGGAAATAAAAACATTTACAAAAGAAGAATGCCATTTTGGATACCGAGAAAGCATTTTTAAAAATGAAGCAAAAGATCAATATATTATTACTTCGGTTGTTTTTAAATTGACAAAAACGAATCATAAAATCAACACTTCTTACGGAGATATTACGGCTGAATTAGAAAACAATAACATCACAAATCCTACTTTAAAAGATATCAGTAATGCTGTAATTGCTATCCGACAAAGCAAATTACCAGACCCGAAAGAATTAGGAAACAGCGGTAGCTTCTTTAAAAATCCAATTTTATTGAAATCGGATTTCGAAAAAATTCATCAGCAATTTCCCGAGATGAAATACTATGATGTTTCTGAAACTGAAGTAAAAGTTCCAGCTGGTTGGCTTATTGAACAAGCCGGTTTCAAAGGAAAACGTTTTGGTGATGCGGGAATTCACAAGAATCAAGCTCTCGTTTTAGTGAATTATGGCAATGCGACTGGTCAGGAAATTTTGAATATTTCAAAAGAGATCCAAGAAACTATTTTTAAGACATTTGGCATCCATATTGAAGCCGAAGTAAATGTGATTTAACAAAAAAACAGATTGTTAAACTCCTTACATTATTAGATAACAAATTGATTTATTTTATTTTAATTCTAATATCAAAAAACCTAAGTTATCAAACCATGTACACTCCAGAAATCTATAAAAACGAGAATCAAGAAGAAATCAAAAAATTTCTGCAAGAAAATAGTTTTGGTATTTTAATCAATCAAACCAACGGAAAATTGTGCGCCACGCATATTCCGTTGGAGCTGGAAACCAATGAAGAAGGTAACGAAATTTTATACGGACATATTTCTAAAGAAAACCCACAATGGAATGGTTTTATAGACAATGACGAAATTTTAGCTGTATTTTCAGGATCACATTCCTATATTTCTTCTTCCTGGTACGATCATGAAAATGTACCAACATGGAACTACATTGCCGTGCATGTGTATGGAAAAATCAAAATTATTGAAGGAGAAGCTGTCATTGAATCCTTAAAAAAATTAGTTGACAAATACGAACAATATTCTGAAAATCCGGTTCGAATAGAAGATCTCTCTAAAAAAACAATGTTACAAGCACGTGGGATAGTAGCATTTGAAATTGAAATTACTGAAATTCAAGCTACCAAAAAGATGTCTCAAAATAGGGATGAAAAAAACCTTAAAAACATCATTTCTGAGTTAGAAAAAACAGAAGATTTTCAATCCATTGCTGTTGCAAATGAAATGAGGAAATGCCCTCGATAAATTATTTTGAAATTCACAGATTGTATTTAACAATTCACAATTCTATTCATACCTTTGCACTCTGCCGTCTCGAAGCTTCGGGATTGGGGATTTAAACACTCATTAAACTCAAATGCTTATACTAATTCTTTACTTTTTTATTTTTATTGTCGCGGTTCAAATTTTGTATTATCTAGGTGTTTTTGGTAAATTCGCTTTCGCCAAAACGCAAAAGGTAACACCAAAAAGAATTCCCATTTCGGTGATTGTTTGTGCCAAAAATGAGGAAGAAAACGTGACCAATTTTATTCCGTTACTAGCGGAACAAAACTACCCGGATTTTGAAATCGTTTTGATTGATGATGCTTCAAGTGATGCTACTTTGGATCTTTTTGAAGGTTTTGAAAAGCAATATCCAAATGTTCGTCTGGTAAAAGTGGAGAACAACGAAGCCTTTTGGGGAAACAAAAAATATGCCTTAACTTTAGGAATAAAAGCAGCCAAAAAAGAGTATCTATTATTCACGGATGCTGATTGTTACCCAACTTCAACTGAATGGATAACGGCCATGAGTTCTCAGTTTACAATGCAAAAAACAATAGTTTTGGGTTATGGTAAATATGAAAAAATCCCTAATTCGTTCCTGAATAAAATAATTCGTTTTGAAACTTTATTGACTGCAATTCAATATTTTTCTTGGGCAAAAATAGGGCATCCTTACATGGGTGTAGGAAGGAATTTAGCGTACAAAAAAGAAGAGTTTTTTAATGTAAATGGATTTATCGAACACATGCAAATTCGTTCCGGAGATGATGATTTATTTGTAAACCAAGCCGCAAAAGCTAAAAATACAACCATTGCTTACAGCCCGGAAAGTTTTACGGTTTCTAAACCAAAAACGACTTTCAAAGACTGGTGGATTCAAAAAAGAAGACATGTTGCAACGGCAAATTATTACAAACCTTTTGACAAATTGCAGTTAGGAGCATTCTATTGCTCACAATTGTTTTTTATTTTATTGCCTATTGTATTGCTTTCTTTTCAATTCCAATGGATTTTAGTGCTCTGTTTGATAGCGCTCCGATATATTATAACTTGGATCATCATTGGATTTTCGGCAGGTAAATTAAAAGAAAAAGATGTTGTATATTGGTATCCGATACTTGAATTAGTCGTGCTATTTACACAAATCAATATCTTTATAACAAATACATTCTCAAAACCGGTACATTGGAAATAAATAAACAAATAGAAAAAGCGAAACAAGGCGATCAGGTTGCCTTTACTTTTCTATTGAATCATTACTGGAATGAAGTGTACGGTTTTATGCTGAAACGTACCGAAAACGAAACCAATGCGGAGGATATTACCATTGAAACGTTCTCGAAAGCATTTGATAAAATCGCCACATACAACTCGGAATTTCAATTCAACACTTGGCTGATTGCTATTGCAAAAAACGTACACATCGATTTATTGCGAAAAAAGAAATCCAGTCTTTTTATCGAAATTACCGATGATCAGGACCAACAAGCCTACAATATTGCCGACACCACTCCATCCGCGGAAGACGAATTGATTACGGAACAAAATCTATCTCAATTACTGCAATTCATCAAAGAATTGAAACCACATTATCAGGAAGTGATTCAGTTGCGCTATTTTCAGGAAATGAGTTACCAGGAAATTGCCAATAAAATTGATGAACCTTTGAGTAATGTTAAGATTAAATTGCTTCGCGCCAAAAAACTTCTGGCAGAAATCATTCAGAATAAAAGGTAATATTATTTTAAAAAATCAGCATCGATTCTTAATTATCTAAAAGCAAAAAAGTGATCTAAATTAATTTTAGACCACTTCATTAAATCAAAAGCAATTATAGATTATTGAAAATTATCTTATAATTCTTTCTGGATAATCCGTTATAATTCCGCTTACCTTAAGTTGTTGTAAATTCTTAATATCCGCAGGTTCGTTAACTGTCCAAGGATAAATTTTAAAATTATTGGCTTTCATTATCGCAACATTCTCGGCCGTTAAAGTTTTAAAATAGGGATTTATTGCCTGTGCTTTTAGTTCTTTTCCTGTCTTAATAATTGTCTCGATAGGATCTTTATAAGTTAGTAAACCAATCGCAATTTCAGAACTCAAAGATCTCATTTTTTGCAATTCTCCTATTCGAAAACTGGATATAAAAAAATCTTTATTTCTCCATCCTTTTTTCTTGTATTCTTCTATAATTCTGTACGTATCCGTTGCGGTATTCGTTCCTTTTAATTCAATATTCAGCACCGCTTTTTTATCGATAGTCTCAATCACTTCTTGTAAAGTTGGGATTTGATGTTTTCCGGCAACCAAAACTTTTCGCAAATCTTCAAAAGTATATTCTTCAATTTTTCCTTTTGCGTTTGTAATACGATCCAAATCATCATCGTGAAAAACAACCATTTCACCCGTTTTAATTTTGAAAACATCTATTTCTAACATATCAGCTTTTAATTCCATTCCCTTTTTTATGGATGCCAAAGTGTTTTCGGTTTCGTGTCCCATCGCACCTCTGTGCCCACAAACCACAAATTTATTAGAAGTACAATTCGATAATAATAAGGCCGCTGTTGAAGCCAATAATAGTGTAGTGAATTTCATAATTTTCATTTAAGTTTTGACGTAAAAATAGATGAACGGTCGGAACCAAACATTAAGAAAGGATTAAATTAAGACTATTTTACATAAACAAATTCGATCTTTCTTGGTCTGCTTTGGTTAACAATATCTTAAAAAAAGCTCTTAAAACATTCGATTTTTAAGGTTTCATTAACACAAAAGTATTTTACAGTTATTGTTAAAATAACAGTCTTTTTTCAATTAGTCAATTCCTTTGTCGGCACTAAAAAACAAAAAAATAGTATTCATGAAACAACTTCAATTATTTTTATTTACGATGGTGCTGACCGTTTTTGTTGGCGCTACAAATTTTGCTCAAACTACTCAAGCCTCTATTTCAGGTGTCGTTTTAGGCAATAATTCAGAACCTCTTAAAGATGCAACAGTCCAAATCCGGAATGAATCAACAGGATTCAAAACTAATTCATTGTCTAATTTCAAAGGTGTTTTTACATTCAAAGAACTTCCTTTAGGCGGACCTTACACTATTAGCGTTACAGCTTTAGGCTTTGGAGAACAACAGCGTTCCGGTTACACATTAAATCAAGGAGATTTAATAAATATCGAAATTCTGATGCAGGATAACATTCAAAATCTGGAAGTCGTTGAAGTTGTAGGACGAGGGTTGAAAAACAAAACCGGAAATTTAGGAGCAGCAACAGCTGTCACAGCAAAACTGATTAATGCGTTGCCGGTCAACGGAAGAAATTTCACCAGCTTAATGGATTTATCACCTTTAACCAGAGGCGGGAATATTTCTGGACAATTAGCTTCTTCTACAAATTACACATTGGATGGAATGAATGCCAAAAACCCAACTTCGGCAGGATCTACAACCAGTCGAAGCGGCGCACCGTACTCGATTTCCATTGAAGCCGTGAGAGAATTTAAAGTGGTTACCAATCAATATGACGTAAGTTACGGTCGAAGTGGCGGCGGAACAGTAAGTGCGGTGACTAAATCAGGAACAAATGAATTTACAGGAAGCATGTTCGCTTATAATCGTGCAGATTGGTTGTCAAGTCCGTACGATATTAGAGGAAACAGACGCCAAAATGATTTTTCTACGTCGCAATATGGATTCACTTTTGGCGGACCAATCATTAAAGATAAATTACATTTTTTCTTAGCTTGGGACCACCAACAAGATTCGCGTCCCTTGATCATCGCTGATGTTCAATCTCCAGAGGATGAATTACGTTTCAATGTTACAAGAGCGACATTAGATAATTTTGTGACTATTGCCCGCAATAAATATGGCGTTTCAAACTCTCCACAATACGGAACATTTGATAAAAAAAGGAATTCTGATGCTGCTTTCGCTCGTATTGACTGGCAAATTAACAGCAATAATTTATTGACGGTACGAAATAATTTCACCTATGATAATAATAAATTGGGATTACAAGACAATACAACCATCAATTTATACGAGTCATTTGGTAACGATTTAAATATTGACAATAGTATTTTAGCTTCTTTACGAACAAAAGTAAACGCAAGAGTTACGAATGAGTTGAAAGTACAGCATTTATATACGTTTCAGGACAGTTATCCGGGAGACCAATTGCCTTCTTACAATATTCCACGCGCTGTTGTAGAAAATGTTGCTTCAACAATTAATGGAGCAGTAAGAACTACTAATATCCAAATTGGAGGCCATCGATTTGCGCAGGAAAAATTCACCAATAATGTTTTTCAAATTGTAGATAACATTTACTATAACACGGACAAAGTAAAATATACTTTTGGTGTTGATTTAATGCAAACCAATTCAAAATCTTTGTATGGAAGCGAAGTAAACGGTCGTTTTCATTTTAACAGTGTTGCAAATTTTGACAACCTGACGCCTTATCGATATTACAGAGAAGTACCTTTGGTAGCTGATCCTACCGTGATTTCTAATATATTAAACGCTGGAATTTATGGTCAGTTGCAAACTAAAATTGGCGTGGGATTAGACCTGACTTTAGGTTTGCGATTTGATTATGCTAAATATCCAACAGCGACCTTCAATCAATTAGTTTTTGATGAATTGGCTATTCGTACGGATAATAAACTTCAGTCAGCAATTCTTCAACCAAGAGTGCAATTGTCTTGGGATGTAAATGAGAACCACAAAGATTATATTCGTTTTGGAGCTGGAATTTTTGCTTCTGATTTAAATAATTATGCTGTCATCAACAACTTATATTTTGATGGAAATCACACTGCGACTGTTGATGTGAGATCTCCAAATGTTCCTTTGCCAAATTTCATAGATTATCGAAATAACTATGCTAGTATTCCAACTTTGGATGCGTTCCAATTACCTACTATTAATTTCACGGGAACAGATGCAAAAGTGCCGGTTGTCTATAAAGCAAATGCATCTTACTCGCATTTTTTCACTGATAGATTGAAAGCAGGAATTGCGGGTTATGCCACTTTAGGACGCAATAACTATGTTTATGTAGACCGCAATATGGTTGCAAATCCATTTTTTACTTTGGCAAATGAGGGCAATCGTGGCGTTTACGTTCCAGCAAGTTCAATGCCTACAAATGGTGCTGGAGACTGGATGCAAGGGCGTATCAGCAATAAATTAGGACGTGTTTTAGAATTAAACAGCGAAGGTAAAGTCAATCAATTTGCAATGGTGGTAGATGCTACCTATCGCTATTTTAAAGATGGTGAAATATCTGCCAGTTATACCTTGAATGATACCAAAGACAATACTTCATTTAACGGAAACGTAGCCAACACGGCAACTTTAGTTTTACCGGTAGAAGATGATCCAAGAGACTTGAGCAAAATGAGTTATTCTGATAATCATTTCCGTCATAAAGTCGTGTTTTATGGAACGTTGCCAACTTTTTATGGTTTCAGTGTTGGTGTTCGTTATTCTGGTATTGGCGGTACACGCTACAGTTTATTGTCAGGAGGAAATACAAATGCCGATTTTGTCACTTCATCCAATGATTTAGCGTATATATTTGACATTAATAATCCTGCAGTTCCCCAAAATATAAAAACAGGATTACAAACCATACTTGATAATCCGGCTGCCAGCCAAAGTTTGAAAGACTATATCACTAAATACTCTGGTAAAATTGCCGAGAGAAACGGCGGAATAAATGATTTTTATGGTCTTGTTGATGTCAGAATCAGCAAAAAGATTGCGCTGGACAAAAAACAATTCTTGGAATTTACAGCAGATGTATTTAATGTTGCCAATTTATTAAACAAAGAATGGGGTGTAAATAAATCGTTGGGAAGTCAGTCTTTATATGCTTTAGGAACACCCGCATCAGGAACAACAGCTGCAGTTCCTGGATTTGACAGCACCAGACAACAATTTAATTACAGAGTAAACAATGCAGGACTTCCTTCGCTTTCAGGAAATCCATTTCAAATACAAATTGGATTTAAATATGCTTTCTAAATCCAATTTATAAAACATTTACACAATTGCAAAGCGCATTCATTAACTTGGATGCGCTTTTTTTATTGATAATATTACCTAAAATCAACATAGCTAATAATTATTTACTCTTTTAGTTAAATAAATAAACATAAAATCAATTTAATGAAAAATAAACAGTAAGTTTATATACTACAATTCCTATTTTATACGTTGTGAAATAAAAACATCTTTTGCTTATGATTTAATTACTACTTAACCTTTAAATCCATAAATTATGTCAAAATTAAGCATTTACGAAACCGGTTGGATCAACCTAGTTTTTCAAGACAGAAACAAAGAATATGGAGCGTATCAGTTGCGCCAAGAAGCCACTAAAACTTCTTTAAGAGCACTGTTTATGGGAATACTTCTATTAGCCTCGCTTTTTAGTCTACCAACATTAATTAGTCATTTTAGTCCGAACAATGATGTTACAGCCATAATACCTGATTTTTCTAATACAGTAGTTCAATTATCGGATGTTGTACCAAACCAGATTTTGGAAACCCAAAAACAAGTTTTGCCCGAAATCAAAAAACAAAATCCAGAAACAGCTGTTGAAAGTGCCCAACTTATTAACCCTATAATTACACAAGCGTCACAAGCTGATCAAGACATTGCTAAAAACACCGATAATACCAGTGTGACAAACACAATTACAGAGGGAACAGGAACCGTAGGAATCAATCCAACCTCTACATCGGGAGTTGGAACGGAGACTGCAATACCAATTGTGGATTCAGGAAATACTATTGTCAATAGCTTATCATTAGATAAACTACCTGAATTTCCTGGCGGAATTAATAAATTCTATAGTTATGTTGGTAACAATTTTGAAAAACAAGAAATTGATGGTAGCGGTTCGATTCGAGTGTATGTTTCTTTCGTAATTGAAAGGGACGGCAGCATGACTGACATTCAGGTAAAAAAAGATCCTGGTTATGGTTTGGGGAAAGAAGCTGTTCGCGTATTGAAATCCTTGAAAACAAAATGGTCGCCGGGAATGATTGCCGGAAAACCAGTGCGAACTGCATATAACCTTCCCATTAATGTACAGATGAATTAATCTCAAAACAAAAGCAGAATCAAACGATTCTGCTTTTGTTTTATTCCATTAGATTAGATATAATTCGTTCCAAAATTATACGGAACAACATGTACTTCATTTTTTGGTAACCCTCACCGCAATTCTTCTATTCTTAGCTTTTCCTTCTTCGGTATCATTTGAAGCAACCGGAAATTGTTCTCCATATCCTTCTGATTCCAAACGCTCTTTGGCAATACCCATTTTTATCATCTCATCTTTAACTGATTTTGCTCGATCGCCAGAAAGCTTCAAATTGAAAGTTGGATCTCCAACATTATCGGTATAACCTCCTATTTTGAGTTCAACCGCTGGATAGGCTTTTAGAATTTCGGCCATATTTTTCAGTTGTTCTTGTGATTCCGGTCGCAAAGTTGCTTTTCCGGTATCAAACAACAAACGGTCAAAATTGAACCAAGTTGTTTTGTCCACGACTTTCGTTTTGTCCGATAACCAATTATTTAATTTGTTTTCGATTCCAAATTCAGGCGCATTTAATTCAATTCCGTTTGGCAATTTAAACTTAAAAAAATTCCCGAGCGCATTTTGAGTTTCATCTACTACTGCATCCATTTTCGTGGTACCTGTGTCTACTGTTTCTGTAGGGACAACTGGTGTTACTTCTTTCCTATTACAACCTTTACTGAAAAAAAATAATGCAAAAAGCCCTGCTCCAACCAGCAGCAGTGGAATTAACCATTTTGCAGAGGAAGTTTCTGCTTTTCTCACGTCATGGATTTTTGCTCTGATATCATTGTCACTGGTGCTTCCAACACCTAAATTTAAACCTGACGGAGCTGCAGAAAGAATATTCTCTTTTTGCGAAGACAATAAACTCTTCAAACTGGATAATGTCATTCCTGATTTTGCAAAATAACTCAATACTAAAGGGGCTGCCATCCCTAGTAAAGAAGCTGCGGAAGACTCTTTTATGGATGAAGTCCGCGCAATGACCTCCGTTGTATCTGACTGCTTATTCTTGAACAACAAAGCCATTAATTTAGAACCTGAATTTAACGCATCCGTATGTCCATACCCTGTCAATAAAGAAGGAAGATTTGACAAAACATCGCCAGAATGTACACTCGTATCATTTATCAAATTCATAACGCTTTGCATTATACTGGAATCATTTGATTTATGGACTAATCCACTCAACAATGTTGGTATAACAGCTGAAACACCTTTATATACACCACTTTCTGATTCGTTTAACATTGTACTGGCTTTCGAAATAACATCCGGGGTAACATATCCTTTCAGGATATCTACTAAATTTGTTTCCATGATTTTATAATTTAAGATTCCTATCAAATTTAATACATTTTTGAATTAAACCACTCATTTTCAATTGATTAGTTTGTATGAATATTTGAAAAAAGAAAATATTTGTCTTCCAAAAAACAGCAATCCGACTTTATTTCTCAACATATACTTTTTGAAAGGAGGTAATTTTTTGTTCGAATTATTTTTTTGGTTTAACCAAATCATAAAATAATCAAACAAAACTAATACAGGCGAAATCTTCAAGCAACTTTCATTATCTTTGCACTTCGAAAAATTGATATATGGAAACTGTTTTAGAAAATACTTTACCTGTAGGAAAACCGAAATGGCTGAAGGTAAAACTCCCAATAGGCCAAAAATACACCGAGCTACGCGGCTTAGTTGATAAATATAGTTTGAACACGATTTGTACATCCGGAAGCTGCCCAAATATGGGTGAATGCTGGGGCGAAGGAACGGCTACATTCATGATTTTAGGAAATGTATGTACACGTTCTTGCGGTTTTTGTGGTGTAAAAACCGGTAGACCAGAAACGGTAGATTGGGATGAGCCTGAAAAAGTGGCGCGTTCTATAAAAATCATGAACATCAAACATGCCGTAATTACAAGCGTTGACAGAGATGATTTGAAAGATGGTGGTTCTATTATTTGGATTGAAACCGTGAAAGCCATTCGTAGAATGAACCCAAACACGACTCTTGAAACTTTGATTCCAGATTTTCAAGGAATTGAAAGAAACATCGACCGTATTGTAGAAGCGAATCCGGAAGTGGTTTCGCATAATGTAGAAACCGTTAGAAGATTGACCCGCGAAGTACGAATTCAGGCAAAATACGACCGAAGTCTGGAAGTATTGCGCTACTTGAAAGAAAAAGGAATCAATAGAACTAAGTCGGGAATTATGCTCGGCCTTGGCGAACAAGAAGAGGAAGTGTATCAAACGATGCGTGATTTACGTGAAGCAAATGTTGATATTGTTACGATAGGCCAATACTTACAACCTAGCAAAAAACATTTGCCAGTAAAGGAATTTATAACGCCGGAACAATTTGCGAAATATGAGCAATTTGGTTTGGAATTAGGTTTCCGCCACGTAGAGAGTGGACCATTAGTTCGTTCTTCTTACAAAGCACAAAAACATATTCTTTAAAAAATTGTTTCAGGTTTAAAGTTTCAAGTTAAGCAACTTTAAACCTGAAACTTTAAACAAAAAAATATTGAAAACAAGAATTGCTATAAATGGTTTTGGAAGAATCGGACGAAATTTATTCCGATTACTTTTAAACCATCCCTCCATACAAGTGGTTGCCATAAATGATATTGCTGATAAAAAAACAATGGCACATTTAGTGAAATACGATAGTATTCATGGTGTTTTGCCATTTGCAGTCAGCGATGATGAAAAAGGAATTTTAGTAGATGGAAAACATTTTTTGTTTTTTCATGAAAAAAGCATTTCAAATCTAGATTGGAAAAGTCTCGACATTGATTATGTGGTAGAATCTACAGGGAAATACAAGACTTTTGAAGAATTGAATTCCCATATTATTGCTGGCGCCAAAAAAGTGATTCTTTCTGCACCATCAGAAGTCGACTCAATAAAAACGGTAGTGCTTGGTGTAAATGATTTTATATTGGATGGCTCGGAGACCATTATTTCGAATGCAAGCTGCACCACTAATAATGCAGCTCCAATGATAAAAGTAATCAATGAACTTTGTGGAATAGAACAAGCCTATATTACTACTATTCACTCCTACACCACTGACCAAAGTTTGCATGATCAACCACATAAAGATTTGCGCAGAGCTCGCGGGGCAAGTCAATCTATTGTTCCTACTACAACCGGCGCAGCCAAAGCATTGACAAAAATATTTCCTGAGTTTGAAGGTAAAATTGGCGGTTGCGGCATCCGTGTCCCAGTTCCTGATGGTTCTTTGACTGACATCACTTTCAATGTGAAACATGCAGTCACTATAAATGAAATAAATACGGCTTTTAAAATTGCAGCAGAAACTACTTTAAAAGGCATTTTAGATTATACAGAGGACCCTATTGTTTCAGTTGATGTAATTGGCAATAAAAATTCATGTATATTTGATGCACAACTTACTTCAGTTATCGATAAAATGGTTAAAGTGGTGGGCTGGTATGATAATGAAATAGGATATTCCTCAAGAATAATTGATTTAATTCTTTTGACCAATATGAAAAACAACAAATAAAAAATCAGTTACAAATGAAATATTTTTTCGTTTATGTACTTTTTTTTACTGTAATCTTGTATTCTCAACCAAATGAGAAAACAGACAGTACTGCTTATTACAGCAGTTTGAGCAACTCTAATATCCAGAATAACAATTATAAAGACGCATTATTATATACCCAAAAAGCGATACTTTTCGCAGAAAAAAATAAAAACATTCAAGATCAGGCAGCTCAGCACTTTACTCTTGGAAAACTATATTACGATTTAAAAAAATATGATGATGCCATTAAATCATTACAAAAAAGTTCCGATTTATATACAGATTTAAACCCAAGCCACAATCAAGCGGACACATACTATTACTTGGGTTTAAGTTACATGGCAAAGCAAAATTTTGACAGAGCCGCAATGTACTTTCAAGAGGCCAAAACCATTCAAACTTTATTAAAATTTCCAGATACTGCTGAATTACTTACCCTGCAAAGAGGAATAATTTATAAATCTAAAAATAAATTAGATTTAGCATTAGCTGTTTTTAAAACAATAATTGCAAAACCTGACAACCCTAATTTGTCAAATACTAAAGCAGAAGCTTTGTATCAAACAGGAACTATTGAAGCTCTAAAAAGCAGAAATAATTTAGCGTTGAACTATCTTAATAAAGCATTAGACCTAAACAGTAAAGCCGATAATCTGGAACAAAAATCTAATATTTTACTTGCCTTAAGCAATGTTTATGAAAAAATGTTAGATAAAAATAATGCCTATTCCTATTTAAAACAACATCTCAATTTAAAAGAGCGAATTGCAATTTTAAACAACGAGAGACTAGGTATTGATGATTACACAAAATTCAAAGAATCCGAACGCTTAAAAGAAATTATACAAACCGATAATCAAAACAAAGAGCAACAAAAAGCAAGCAAATTTTCTAAACTAATCAGTATTCTGGCCATTGCTTTAATTTCTATTTTATCGTTACTAAGCCTGTCTTTGTACAAAAATAATATTATCCGAAATCAGTCTAATTTATTACTGAGAGAAAAAAATAAAGAATTAGAAATTGCAAAAGATAAAGCCGAAAAAGCATCCAGAGCAAGATCCGAATTTCTTTCGACAGTTAGCCATGAACTTCGAACTCCACTGAATGCCATCAACGGAATTACCCATTTACTATTAGAAGAAAAACCTAAGAAAACCCAAATGGATTATTTGTCTTCGTTAAAATTTTCCGGAGATTATTTGACGAAATTTATCAACGAAATTTTAGAAATAAATAAGATTGAGTCCCATAATATTGAAATAGAATATACCAGTTTTAACGTAAAACAGCTTTTGACTGACATTCAAAATTCACTAAAAGAACTGGCTTTTGTCAACAACAATAACTTTACACTGGAAATTGATCCTGCGATCCCTGATTACTTGATTGGAGATCCAACCAAATTATCACAGATTATACTAAATTTGATTAACAACGCGTTGAAGTTTACTAAAAATGGTGACGTTAGTATCATTGCAAAACTGGAAACTTTAGAGCATCCAACGGCGACCTTATATTTTGAAATAACAGATACCGGAATCGGAATTCCCGAAGATAAGTTGGTCAGCGTTTTTGACAGTTTTTCTCAAGGTTCAATTGAAGTCAATAGAAAATACGGCGGTACGGGTCTGGGATTAACGATTGTAAAAAAATTAACTCAAATTCTTGGCGGACAAATCGAACTTTCAAGTGTCGTGGGCCAAGGTTCTACCTTTTCATTTGCATTGGCGTTTAAAATTAGCGAAGAACAACTAGCGATAGAACCAACTCCAAAAATAAACTACGATTCTAAGTTATTGAACAAAAAAATATTATTGGTTGAGGATAACAAAATCAATCAAATGGTTACCAAAAAAATGCTTCACAACAAACGTATAATCTGCGAAGTAATTGATAATGGTGAAGATGCGATAGATTTAGTTCGCAAAAACAAATTCGATTTGGTTCTTATGGACGTGCATTTACCAGGCATCAACGGAACTATCGCTACAGAACTGATTCGAACATTTGATACAAGCACACCAATAATTGCACTTACCGCAATATCACTACATGAAAATCGCGAGATGCTTTTATCATTTGGCATGAACGATGTAATTACTAAACCGTTCATACCAGAAGAATTTTACACCGTTATTGCTGAATATATTTAGATTTAATAATTCAGAATCAGTTCCTTTATAAGGCTTCTCACCTTTGGTTCCGCTTCTTTAGCAGCTTCTAAAACTTCGTCATGCGAGATTGTTCCAATACTTTCTTCATTGCCCATATCAGTTATTACGGAAATTCCAAATGTTTCCAAATCCATGTGACGCGCCACAATTACTTCGGGAACGGTAGACATTCCTACACAATCTGCACCCAGAATTTTTACCATTTTGTATTCTGCCAAAGTTTCAAAAGTTGGACCTTGCAAACCCAGATAAATTCCTTCATGAACGGTAATATTTAGTCCTTTGGCTAATTCCGTTACTTTGGCAATCATTTTTCGGGAATATGGTTCGCTCATATTTACAAAACGAGGTCCAAAACGTTCGTCATTTTTTCCACGCAAAGGATGTTCCGGTGTCATATTGATATGATCTGTAATCATAACAATAGAACCTACTTTATAATTTGGATTCACACCACCTGATGCATTAGAAACTACCAGTTTTTCAACACCCAAAAACTTCATCACTCTTACAGGAAAAGTAACTTCTGTCATTGAATAGCCTTCATAAAAATGAAAACGTCCTTGCATAGCAACAACTTTCTTGTCCCCTATTGTTCCAAAAACTAATGCGCCTTTATGTCCTTGCACTGTTGATACCGGAAAATTTGGAATTTCATTGTACGGCAGCGTAAATTCTACTTTCATTTCGTCCGTAAAACTCCCTAATCCTGAGCCTAAGATTACACCGTATTCTGGAGTAAAATTGATTTTTCCTTTAATCTGACTTACTGTTTCTTGTACTTTTTCCCACATAATCAATAATTGTTTTATCAAAATTTTCACTCCATTCCGACGCCTCGGAATCGGGACCCGAAACGAAAGAGCTTTGTATTGGCAAATAGAAAAGTTGTTCGTTTGGCAAACTTCCCTTTAAACGCACATAATCTTTTTCGGTAGTGATAATAATGTTGTTTTGAGCTAAATTTTTAATTTCTAAAATGTCTTTATCGGTAAAATTATGATGGTCTGGAAAAGACAAACAGACATCATTTGAGTTTTGTAAATAGGCAAAAAACGGTTCAGGTTTTGCAATTCCTGCTACCAATACTTTAGCAGCAGATTGAATTTCAGCAACCTTTATCTTTCGATTTTCTCCATATATACAATCATCGTAAGCTATAAAAGTAAAGTATAATTCTTGGCTTTTCGAAAGTTTTAATCTCTTTTTAATGTCTTCTTGTTCCTCGAATGAAAGATTAAAAGGGCATTTGGTTACAATAATCACGTTCGCTCTGTCTGCTCCGCTCCTGCTTTCGCGTAAATTTCCGGTTGGCAACATATAATCATCCGAATACAAATCGCCGTAGGATGTCAATAAAATATAAAAACCCGCTTTTACTTTTCGATGTTGAAAAGCGTCATCAAGCAAGATAATTTCTGGTTTTTCTGTTTGCGAAAGCAATTGTTCTATCCCGTTTTTTCTATCGGCATCAACTGCAACTTGTATCGATGGGAATTTTTGAAAAAACTGAAATGGTTCATCTCCAATAGTTGCGGCATTTGAATTGGCTTCCGCCAAAATAAAACCTTTGGATTGTCTTTTATACCCTCGACTTAATGTGGCGATTTTATATTTATCAGAAAGCAACCGAATCAAATATTCGATTTGGGGCGTTTTTCCGGTTCCACCAACGCTAAGATTCCCGACAGCAATAATAGGCAAATCAAAAGAGTACGATTTTGAAATACCTTTATCGAAAAGAAAATTACGAATACTCGTTATCAAACCATATAATATGGCAAATGGAAACAGCAATTTTCGCAGTAAATTCATTTTACGAAAGTAGAATAAATTATCTTTGATTTAAAATTTTGTTTCTTTTGTTTACTGTTTAAAGTTGATCAACATTAAACTTTAAACCTAAGACTTTAAACTAAAAAAACATGAAAATCAAAGAAATAATTTCCGTACTCGAAGAAATGGCGCCACTCGCCTATGCTGAAGATTTTGACAATGTTGGGTTATTGGTTGGCGATCAAGATGTGGAAGCTACCGGAATTTTGGTTTGCCATGATGCTTTAGAAAATATAATTGACGAAGCGATTACAAAAAACTGCAACCTAGTGGTTTGTTTTCATCCGATATTATTTTCTGGTTTGAAAAAAATTACGGGAAAAAACTATGTGGAACGCGCCGTTATTAAAGCCATAAAAAATGACATTGCCATTTATGCCGTTCACACCGCTTTGGATAATCATCAGGAAGGCGTAAATAAAATATTCAGTGACGCATTAGGATTAATAAATACTAAAATCCTGATTCCCAAACAAAACTTCATTCGGAAATTAGTGACTTTTACCATTCCTGAAAATGCAGAAGAAGTGCGAAATGCACTATTTGATGCTGGCGCGGGAACCATTGGCAACTATGAAAATTGCAGTTTTAATTCGAAAGGAATTGGAACCTACATGGGAAATGAGCATAGCAATCCCCAAGTTGGAGAGCGATTTGAATTTGTGCAAGGCGACGAAATAAAAATCGAAGTCACTTTCGAAAAACATTTGGAAAACAAAATCCTGAAAGCATTATTCAAAAGCCACGCATACGAAGAAGTCGCATACGAGATTTATGAGTTGCAAAACCAACATCAGAATATTGGTTTGGGAATGATTGGAGAATTAAAAAATCCGATAAGTGAAAAAGAGTTTTTGCTTTTTGCAAAAGAAAAAATGCAATGTGGCGGAATTAGACATTCGAATTTTATTGGAAAGGAAATTAAAAAAGTAGCTGTTCTTGGCGGAGCAGGAAGTTTTGCAATAAAAAATGCTATTCAGGCGGGAGCTGATGCATATTTGACTGCCGATTTGAAATACCATCAGTTTTATGAAGCCGAAAACAAGTTACTTTTGGCCGATATTGGACATTTTGAAAGCGAACGCTATACAAAAAATTATATTGTAGAGTATCTTCGGAAAAAAATCCTTAATTTTGCAGTTATTTTATCAGAAGAAAATTCAAATCCAGTTAAGTACTTATAGAATATGGCGAATACGAAAGAATTAAGTGTTGAGGACAAGTTAAGAGCAATTTACGATTTACAACTTATTGACTCTAGAATTGACGAAATCAGAAACGTAAGAGGAGAACTTCCTTTAGAAGTTGAAGATTTAGAAGATGAAGTGGCTGGTTTAAGCACACGTTCAGAAAAATTGAAAGGAGAACTTGAAGTTATCGAGGATCTAATCAAATCAAAAAAGAATGCAATTGATGAGCACAAAGAAGCTATCAAAAAATATACTAAGCAACAAGAAACTGTTCGTAACAACAGAGAATTTAATTCGTTGACTAAAGAAATTGAATTTCAAGAATTAGAAATTCAATTGTCAGAAAAACAAATTAAAGAAATGAAAGCTTCTATCGAACACAAGAAAGAAGTAATTTCAAGTTCTAAAGAAAGATTAGAAGCAAAATCAAATCACTTAAAGCATAAAAAATCAGAGTTAGACGCTATCATGGCTGAAACTGCAAAAGAAGAAGCATTCTTATCTGAGAAATCAGCAGAATTCCAAGCTTTAATTGAAGAAAGATTATTGAAAGCTTACACAAGAATCAGAAGTAGCGTTCGTAATGGTTTAGCTGTAGTTTCTATCGAAAGAGGAGCTTCTGCAGGATCTTTCTTCACTATTCCACCACAGACACAAGTAGAAATTGCTTCTAGAAAGAAGATCATTACTGATGAACACTCCGGAAGAATATTAGTCGACAGTTCATTAGCCGACGAAGAAAAAGAGAAAATGGAACAATTGTTTTCTAAATTCTAATTACATTTAAGTCCCGATACACATCGGGACTTTTTTTTTATGAAAAAAACAGCATTTTTTATATTCACTAAATCTATTGGTTTATACATTAACCTTTTGAGTTTTGTATTTCCAAAAAAAGCATCGCAACTAGCGTATGCTTTTTTTAGTGAACCCCGAGAAGGGAAATTATCTAAAGACAAACTTCCGGGAATTCTGCAAGAAGCAAAGTCTGAAATGTTCCAACTTCAAGAAGATTCCTTTCATACATATACTTGGAAAGGGAATGATACTGTAATACTTTTGGTTCACGGTTGGGAAAGCAATGCCTCACGCTGGGAAAATTTACTCCCGTATCTTAAAAAATCAGGAAGCACCATCATTGCCATTGACGGTCCGGCTCACGGGTTATCCAGCGGAAAAGAATTCAACATTCCCCAATACGCTGAATTTATTCATGTTGCTGTACAAAAATTTAAACCACAATATCTTATTGGTCATTCTATAGGTGGAAAAACCTGTTTGTATTATCAATCTGTTTATCAAAATGATGCTTTAAAAAAAATGGTGATATTGGGAGCGCCAAGTGATTTCAAAATTATTTTGAATAATTACATTACATTATTAAGCTTGAATACTAAAATTTCAAAGTCATTGGAGGCGCATTATCTTAATAATTTCAAATTGAGCCTGGAACAATTTTCCGGTAAAATATTTGCATCAAAATTAAATATAAAAGGATTAATCGCCCACGACATTGACGACACCGTAGTTTTATTCGAAGAAGGAAAAAAAATTGCAGGAGCTTGGAAAAATGTAATTTTCATTGAGACTAAAGGCTTAGGTCATAGCATGCACGACGATGAGTTGTATAAGAAAGTATCTCATTTTTTATTTGAAGAAAAATAGATTCTTAGATGATATGAACTTCTGTATTAAATCTGAGAAGACTAAATACAATCCATCGAAACTTACCTTTCTAACAATCCAAAAATTTAAGAAGTCTAAAATCTAACAAACAAATTCATTACTTTTGCAGTATGGAAGAAAATTTAAAACGCCTCAATAAATTCATAGGAGAAACTGGTTATTGTTCCCGCCGCGAAGCTGATAAAATCATTGAAGAAGGTCGTGTAACCATCAATGGAGTTGTTCCGGAATTAGGTACAAAAGTTTCCCCAAATGACGAAGTGCGTATTGACGGTAAACTAATCCGTGAGCAAAATGAGAAACCTGTTTATCTTGCTTTCTATAAACCCGTTGGAATCGAGTGTACCACAAACCTTGATGTTCGCAATAATATTGTGGATTACATCAATTATCCGAAACGTATTTTTCCTATCGGACGATTGGACAAAGCCAGTGAAGGCTTGATTTTTATGACCAATGACGGTGATATCGTCAATAAAATATTAAGAGCCCGAAACAATCACGAAAAAGAATATACGGTAACCGTAAACAAACCCATCACCGATCGTTTTATCGAAAGAATGGGCAATGGAGTTCCAATTTTAGACACCGTTACCCGAAAATGTAAGGTGGAACAAATTAGTAAATTCATTTTCAAAATTATCTTGACACAAGGTTTAAACCGTCAGATCCGTAGAATGACAGAGTATTTAGGCTATGATGTTACAGCGCTAAAACGCATCCGAATCATCAATATTTCGCTTGATGTTCCTGTTGGAAGATACCGCGATTTGACCGATGCCGAAATCAAAGAACTGAACGAATTGATTGAACCTTCCAGCAAAACAGAAGAAGCGAGTTTGCCCAAAGCGGAGCCTGCCAAAAGAAGAACCGAATTCATTAAAAGAGATGATCCCAGATTTAAAGGACGAGGAGATTATTAAAAAATACAAATCCCATCAGTTGAAGCTGATGGAATTTTC
This sequence comes from Flavobacterium psychrolimnae, assembly GCF_003312425.1. GTDB lineage: Bacteria > Bacteroidota > Bacteroidia > Flavobacteriales > Flavobacteriaceae > Flavobacterium > Flavobacterium psychrolimnae. Next base: position 63,231 of record NZ_QNUX01000007.1, read on the forward strand.
ATATTGGTAGTAAAAATAGAGCGATTTAGAAAAAATAAATAACAATATTACTCATTTTTTGCTTCGAATTACTTTTGAAGTAATTAGTCCCAAAACATAAAAAATTGTTGTACTAAAAAAAGCAAAAATAAAACCTGAAATAAATAAGAAATTTCTTCCAGTATCATTTGTTAGAACTTTCATCGCTTCTTTTTGACTATTTGTTATTTCAATTCCATTAAAGAACCCATCCTTGTTAAGATCGTAACGATTTAAATCCCATTGATAATAAATGGTGTCATACGTAGCTTTGCCAACAATCAATAGGTATAAACCCAAAAATAGTATTAAGCTATTCCAAAACAATCTATTCTTTTTTAAAATTTTATAATAAAAAACTATCATTGATAACCCAACTAAGCAAAGAATTGTTGGTGCGGCTAAATGAAATGGTATTGCAATATCCTTCATTGATTTTCTATTTTATTCGTTTTTAGAATCCAAAAATTCGTAATAAAGTGATTTCGACAAAAAGCTTTCTTCAGGTAAATTCTCTTCATAGCCGAATTTAAAATTCTCTTTCCCTTGCATCTGTTCTGGATGAAGTTTAAAATAATCATAATAGGCTTTATCATTAAAGTTCAAACTTCTCAGAAAACGTTGTTCAACACCTTTGTTTACCGAAATATTATAATTGGTAATCAGATTTCCCCAATTCACAAAACTGCATAGTAAGATTGTTCCGTAGAAATACCAAATCATTTGATTGAAAAGAAAAGCATTCGTTTTTTGCTTGGTAATTTTTATAAAAGAAATAACCAATCCAATTATGGCTAGAATCAAGAAAGCATAAACACCCAATCTTTTATAAGTCAATCCGAAAAAAGAAACATATTCTGAGTTTTTAATAATTGTACTAAGGATTAAAACTCCGTTTAAGAAAATCCAAATCTTTGCTAATTTTTTAAGATTTTTAGCTTTTTCATCAAAATTAAATCCTCCTTTAAAATAGAATAAAATAACGCCAACTGCCATTATAATTGAAAAAATAACGGCAGCAACTCTTTCGTGTGTATCAGAACTTAAGTTAGATTTTTGGACCACTTCAAAAAACTGTTCGTAATTATAAGTTGCAATAAAAACCAAAAGCAACGTATTTAAAAGAAACAACGTAATCTCGCCACTTCTTCTTTCAAAATCAATATCCAGAAACGAAAATGAATTTAGATTTTGCGTTTTGGCTTCTTCCTTAAAATCATTGTCCAGTAAATTATTCTTTTCATAACAAACCTCAGGAATCCAATAATTCCAGAAAGTGAACGAAATGAAAAATCCTAAAGCGGTCAGTACAAATGCTTGCCACGCATCAATATCTAAATAATAACCAGTAAACAAAGACGAAAAATGATCGCTTCCAAAAGAATATACAATTAAAAACAACCCAAGAAATAGGATTGGAATAACAAAATAAGCAATCAGTTTTTTAGCAAAACCGTTATTGACTTTTCGCTTAGGAAGATATTGACTGAACATCAATATGCGACCTAACGAAGCGATACCGTTCATTAATACTAAAGGAATAGCCTGTAACAATTTAAGTTTTGGTTCCTGAGTTTTGAATTGTAAAAAGATAATCGACAAAGCCATGGCAAAAAACGATGGAAAATCTCCGTACCAGGCAAATGCAAAGCAAGACAGAACCGATGTAACCACTAAAATCAAATGCAACCTACTAGTAAATTTCTCTTGGAAGAAATAACATATTAAGGCGGTTTGCATCATACCGAAAATGGCCCAATTGAGACCCAAATCTTGGTTGTAAAAAAGCAGTGTAAAAACCAAACTGCTGATTAAAATAAAATGTAGTTTTTTCATAATTAATGATTTAAAAGTACTTTGTATTTCAAAGTATAAAGTTAAAAAAAAGGGTTATTTCGATTTGATTAATTTTTCTAGACTATTCAAGTGTGAAACAAAAGCAGTTCTGCCAATATTGGTAACTCGATACGACGTTTTTGGTTTTTTACCAACAAATTCTTTTTTTACTTCTATGTATCCAGATTTTTCTAACGCCGAAGAATGACTTGCTAAATTTCCATCAGTGATATTCAATAAAGATTTCATTTCAGTAAAATCAATCCAATCGCTTACCATCAGAACAGACATAATGCCTAATCTAACCCGACTTTCGAAATCTTTATTTAATTTATCAATGATTCCCATTTCTATTTGTATTTTTTGAACACAATTATTCCATACAAAATATGCAAAATTCCAAATCCTACTGCCCAAAAAACAAGACCAAAACCAAGATAAAAAAGTGAAATACATCCTAGAATAATTTCACATGCACCTAAATATCTAATATCCGAAAAAGTATATTTCCCAGCATTAATAAGTGCTAAACCATAAAACAATAAAGTAACAGGAGCAATCAGAGCAAACAATTGATGGTATAAAAGTGCTACACAAAATACGCCTCCAACTAATAAAGGAATCGCTAGATTCAGTAACATTTTTTTAGTGGTATTCGTCCAAATCGGCAAATCAAACTTTTTACTTTTTCTCAAAGTAAAAAATATCCCTGCCCCAAATGCAAGTATCAAAATTGCCAAAGCAACGAAAACTAATTCGATTATTAAATCATAACTATACATCTTTTGCTTTCCATCAAAATATTCAATACCATTATTTTTAAATAATTGATATGCATAAATTGATCCCGCTAATGCGAATAAGCCCGCAAATACTCCTGAAAGGCCACTTAACGAAATAAATCTGGAAGAGCGCTCCATCATGGAACGAATATGTGATAAATCTTCTTGAAGTTTTTGACTCATAAATAAAGTACTTTGAACTACAAAGTTACTTATTAATTTTAGATTTCAAAACAGAAAGGGAATTATTTTTAATAAATATTTATTAAAAATAATTCCCTTTCTGTTTAAAAGAAAAGAGTGGTATAAAAGATTCGTTTGCTCAGAATCTATTTTTTGCCTGCTTCCCAACCTCTTTGAATCTCACCAATAGTAGAATCCCAGTCGTAGATTGTTTGTATGATAAAAAGTGTAGCAAATCCTAAGAAAAATATTTTTATGTCTCTGTTTGAAATTTTCATTTTTATAATATTTAATTATTTGCTTAAATATATAAATTAATTGAATCAAAAATCGAAAAAAGTAAGATTAATATTAATTTAAAATTAAAACCATCTTTTTCTTTTGAATAAAAACACACCAAAAGCAGATAACAAAACTGATACAGAAATAACAATCCATATTCCAAAGCGATTATCTTCTAAATCATTAGGAACGTTCATTCCATATAAACTGGCAATCAATGTTGGAATCATCAGAATAATCGAAATCGAAGTCATCTGCTTCATAATCGTATTCATATTATTTGAAATCACAGAAGCATACGCATCCATAGTTCCCGTTAAGATGTCGCTATAAATATTAGTAGTTTCCTGCGCCTGACGCAATTCAATCTCAACATCTTCCAGCAAATCCAAGTCAAAATGCTCTTTTTGGGATTTAATGTTCTTGATTCGGTGCAACAAAATATCGTTGCCCTTCAAGGAAGTCATAAAGAATACTAAACATTTTTCTATTTGAAGTAACGCCTGCAACTCTTCATTTTTAATTGACTTTTCTAAATTGTCTTCGGCTAATTTTATTTTTTGGTTGACTTGTTTTAAGTATTTCAAAAACCAAACACTGGATGACAGCAATAACTTCAACACTAAATCGAAGTTGTCTTTAATATCGATATTCTTGCGTTTGGTATAGGTTACAAAATCCGTAAGCATTTCCGTTTTATGAAAACTAATGGTAATACAAACTTCTCCTTTAAAAACAACCCCGACAGGAATCGTATGAAAAGGCAACTTCACATCGTTACTCTTAACAGGAATTCGCATGATGATCAAAGTCCAACCATTTTCAATTTCTATCCTTGGTCTTTCATCAATATCTTCAATGTCGTTATAAAATGCTTCGGGAATTTGTAATTCTTCGAGTAAATATTTTTTTTCTGCTTCAGTAGGACATTCAATATTGATCCAGCAGTTTGGAGTCCAATCAGCAGTGGCAATTAATCCGTTATTGTTTTTGTAAAAAGCTCTCATTTCAAAATTCTATAGGTTTATGTATAGCCTCTTGAAAAAGTCAAGTGCTATATTAGTTCAACATTTCCGAATAATAATCGTCCATTTTAAAGGTCTTTTTTAAGTGTTGTAAAAGTATTCTTTTAAATTCCATTTTAGCATCAATTATCAGAATTTTATGCGTTTATTAAGATAAAAAAAGCCTTAAACGTATGTTTAAGGCTTTCGATCAAAACTATTTTGTCTTTATTTATTTCTTTTCATTTCCCTTGCCAAAAGCGTGTTTTTCAACAACATTGCAATGGTCATAGGCCCTACTCCACCTGGAACTGGAGTGATAAACGATGATTTTTTACTTACATTTTCAAAATCAACATCACCCGTGATTACGTATCCTTTTTCGTTTGTTTCATCAGGAACACGAGTAATACCTACGTCAATAACGACAACTCCCTCTTTTACCATATTTGCTTTCAGGTAATTTGGAACACCCAAAGCCGTAATAATGATATCCGCTTGAATAGTAATTTCCTCAATGTTTTTAGTGTAACTGTGCGTCAAAGTGACTGTTGAATTTCCAGGAAAACCTTTTCTACCCATCAAAATACTCATTGGTCTTCCCACAATATGACTACGCCCAATAACTACGGTATGTTTACCTTTGGTTTCTACTCCATATCTTTCTAACAATTCCAGAATTCCAAAAGGTGTCGCAGGAATAAAAGTAGTCATGTCTAAAGCCATTTTTCCAAAATTCTCAGGATGAAATCCATCGACATCTTTGCTTGGATCTACCGCCATCAATACTTTTTGCTCATCAATTTGTTCTGGAAGCGGCAATTGAACGATAAATCCATCAATAGCATCATTTTCGTTCAATTCTTTAATCTTCTTTAGCAATTCAACTTCAGTAGTAGTACTTGGCATTTTTACTAAAGTAGATTCAAAACCTACTCTTTCACACGCCTTTACTTTACTCCCTACATAAGTTAAACTTGCACCATCATTTCCAACAATTAGGGCTGCTAAATGAGGAACTTTCTCCCCATTGTCTTTCATTTTTTGTACTTCTACAGCGATTTCACTTTTAATATCCTCCGCTGTTTTTTTTCCGTCTAGTAGTTGCATTGTTATTGGGTTTAATATATTAAAGCCGAAAGTCTTAAAATCATTACGACTTTAAGACTTTCGGCTTTTTACTCATTTTATTTCATTCCTGGCATTCCGCCTTTCATACCGCCCATCATTTTCATTAGGTTTTTCCCTCCTGGACCCTGCATCATTTTCATCATCTTACTCATTTGGTCGAACTGCTTCATTAACTGATTCACCTGTTCGATTTTGGTTCCGGAACCTTTTGCAATTCTTGCTTTTCTTTTTACATCAATCAAAGCCGGCTTGCTTCTTTCAATTGGCGTCATCGAGTGAATAATGGCTTCAATATGTTTGAAAGCATCGTCTTCAATCTCCACATCTTTCATGGCTTTTGAAGCACCTGGTATCATTCCAACCAAATCTTTCATATTACCCATTTTCTTTACTTGTTGAATTTGAGAAAGGAAATCATCAAAACCGAATTCGTTTTTGGCAATTTTCTTTTGGATTTTTCGTGCTTCTTCTTCGTCAAATTGCTCTTGCGCTCTTTCTACCAAAGACACAACGTCTCCCATCCCCAATATCCTTTCGGCCATACGAATTGGATAGAACACATCAATGGCGTCCATCTTTTCTCCGGTACCTACGAATTTAATTGGTTTATTAACAACCGATTTTATCGAAATTGCTGCTCCACCACGTGTATCACCATCTAATTTGGTTAAAATAACCCCATCAAAATTTAATCTTTCGTTGAAAGCTTTTGCCGTGTTTACAGCATCTTGACCTGTCATTGCATCCACAACAAATAAGGTTTCTTGCGGCTGAATGGCTTTATGAACGCGTTCTATTTCGTTCATCATTTCCTCATCAACAGCTAAACGACCTGCTGTATCGACAATCACTACATTGAATCCGTTTGCCTTCGCATGTTTGATTGCATTTTGAGCAATTTCTACCGGATTTTTATTTTCTGGTTCTGAATACACCTCAACTCCAATCGAATCTCCAACTACATATAATTGTTGAATCGCCGCAGGACGGTAAATATCACAGGCCACTAAAAGTGGTTTCTTGTTCTTTTTTGTAAGAAGATAATTCGCTAGTTTTCCAGAAAAAGTTGTTTTTCCAGATCCTTGTAAACCAGCCATCAAAATAACTGTTGGATTTCCCGAAAGATTGATTCCGGCAACATCGCCACCCATTAATTCAGTCAGTTCATCTTTGACTAACTTCACCAATAATTGTCCCGGCTGAAGCGTTGTCAATACATCCTGTCCGATTGCTTTTTCTTTTACTTTAGTGGTAAAATCTTTTGCAATTTTAAAATTGACATCGGCGTCAAGCAAGGCACGTCGAACTTCTTTCAAAGTTTCGGCTACGTTTACTTCAGTAATTTTTCCGTGTCCTTTTAATATATGAAAGGCTTTGTCTAGTTTATCGCTTAAATTATCGAACATAGTATTTATTTATTTTGAAATGCAAATTTAAGCATTTGATTTTGAAGTTGTATTCATAATATTATAAAAAAAACAGCCTTTTTAGACTGTTTTGAAGTTGTATTCGCTGATTTAACTTAAAATAAACTAATTCTTTTCAAATGTCAAATAATTCATTTCAGCATTACCATTCTTTAAAGCTCTTAATCGTACTTGTGTAGCAGTGATTTCAACAACATCCCATTCCTCAGATAACCCGACAAAAGCTAAAGGATTTGAAAACGAAATAGCAAAATCGATATCATTATTTGGATTATCATCCGCGATATCTGATTTTGTGATTGTCCATTTTCCGCTGTAATCTACATTGAAATTATCTGCCATTAAAATATTATTTGGACCAAAACTAAAATTATAGCCTGAAAAAGAACTCGATTTATTTGTTTTACTATCCAAAAAATAAGTGACTTTCCAAGTTCCGTGATTCAAAGTCGCCAGTATACTTTCCGGACTTTTAGCTACAGTATTTGATACTATTGCGTCATCATCGCAACATGTACCTGCAATGTTTAGCAAAAAAATACAAAGCACAAACGGGAAAAGCACTATTTTTTTCATAATACATTAGTAATTTCGTTTAAAATTACTAAAAATATTATCTTTTTCGTATTAAAATCAACTTTATTTACATTCTTTCAGGAACACTAATTCCCAACAATTTAAATGAAGCTGCAATTATATCTGCTACTTTTTTAGACAATTGAACACGGAAGATTTTCTTTTCTAAATCTTCTTCGCCCAAAATAGGAACTGCTTGATAGAATGAATTGTATTCACGAACTAAATCATAGGTAAAATTTGCCAGCAAAGCAGGACTGTGATGCTGTGCTGCATTTTGAATCACTTCAGGAAATAACTCTAATTGTTTTACCAGTTCTTTCTCTTTTTCGTGCAACGTTGTAATTTTTGATTTATTCGAAAAATCAAAATTTGCTTTACGAATAATAGATTGAATTCTGGCGTAGGTGTATTGAATAAACGGGCCAGTATTTCCTGCAAAATCTACCGATTCTTCCGGATTGAAAAGGATTCGCTTTTTAGGATCTACTTTCAAAATATAATATTTCAAAGCGCCTAAACCTATGGTTTTATACAAAGTACTTTTTTCTTCGGCTGTATAAGTTTCTAATTTCCCTAAATCTTCTGCAATTTTCTGTGCTGTATCAGCCATTTCCTGCATCAAATCATCGGCATCTACAACTGTTCCTTCTCGACTTTTCATTTTTCCGGAAGGTAAATCCACCATTCCGTACGACAAATGAAATAAATTTTTAGACCATTCAAAACCTAATTTTTTCAAGATAAGAAACAACACTTTAAAGTGATAATCCTGTTCATTACCTACCGTATAAACCATTCCACCAACATCTGGATAATCTTTCACACGCTGAATCGCCGTTCCAATATCCTGCGTCATGTAAACCGCAGTTCCATCTGAACGCAATACAATTTTACGGTCCAAACCTTCATCCGTTAAATCAATCCAAACCGAACCGTCAGGATCTTTTTCGAAAACACCTCTGTCCAAACCAATCTGAACAACATCTTTCCCTAATAAATAGGTGTTACTTTCGTAATAAAAACAATCAAAATCAACACCAAGATTTTTATAGGTTTTAGCAAAACCATCATAAACCCATTGATTCATGGTTTTCCACAGCGAAATAACGGCTTCGTCTCCAGCTTCCCATTTTAGCAACATTTCCTGAGCTTCGAGAATGATTGGCGCTTGTTTTTTAGCTTCTTCTTCTGTTTTGCCGGCGCTCATTAATTGCGCTATTTCTTCTTTATACGCTTTATCAAAAGCAACGTAGTAATTTCCAACTAATTTATCTCCTTTTAAACCTGTTGATTCCGGCGTTTGTCCGTTTCCGAATTTTTGCCAAGCCAACATTGATTTACAAATATGAATTCCTCTATCATTAATGATTTGAGTTTTATATACTTTCTTACCCGAAGCTTTGATGATTTCTGCCACTGAATATCCCAAAAGGTTATTACGTACGTGACCTAAATGCAAGGGTTTATTGGTATTTGGCGAAGAATATTCCACCATTACCGCTTTATCTTCTGGATTTGGAGTAACGAAACCAAATTTAACATCGTCTTTTATTTCTCCGAAGAAATCCAAATAATATTCATCTGAAATAACAATATTTAAAAATCCTGAAACTACATTAAACCTACTTACCTCAGCTAAATTTTCAACTAAATAGTTCCCTATTTTATTTCCTAATTCTACTGGATTACTTTTCACCACTTTCAACAAGGGGAAAATAACCATTGTAATATCTCCCTCAAATTCCTTGCGTGTAGTTTGAAATTCAACTTTATCAATGGTAACGTCAAACAAAGCTTTTACAGCTTTTTCAATAGAGGGTGTAAGAATCTGTTGTAATGTCATGGTGTAAATTTAAAAATGCAAAGATAATTCTAATTCCTTAATATGCTTATAAAAGTTTTTCAATTACGTCTTAAAAACACTAATAAATGAAAAAAGCCGTTTTACAACTGCCTTTAAGATTGAGTTAACATAAATTTAGCATTTTTTAAAAATGGTAATTCAATTTTCACTATTTTTGATATGCAAATTAACAACCTAAAACATGAAAAAGACACTTATTTTTATTTTGTTGATGGTTTTACAAAATATTCATTCCCAATCAGTTAACATAAGCACAACGAAATACACGGTTAACGAATTGGTAAATCAGGTATTAGTGAATTCGCCTTGTGTTGAGGGTGTCAATGTAAGTTCGAGAACAGGAACAGCATTTGGATCTTCAAACGGAATAGGATATTTTGAAAACACCAATAGTGCCTTTCCATTTTCTAACGGTGTCGTATTAACGACCGGAGATGTAAACAAAGTAGTAAGTCCTAATACCAGCGTTCTCAGTGATGGTTCAGCGGCATGGATAGGAGATTCTGATTTGGAGGCCAATTTACTTTCGCAGTCTGGAATAACTATTAATTCGACAAATGCGAGTTACATTGAATTTGATTTCCAACCTAAAACACCCAATTTCGATTTTTCTTTTCTTTTTGCTTCCGAAGAATATGGAACTTCCCAATGTAATTTTTCCGATGCTTTTGCTTTTCTTTTAAAAGATGTAACTGCTGGTGGCACAAATGTAAATTTAGCTGTAATTCCCGGTACTGCTATCCCGGTTTCTGTTGAAACCATAAGAGACATGGCTTATAATCCTAGTTGCCCTTCCGCCAATCCAAACTATTTTGGAGCTTTTAATGGAGGTGGATTTGGTCCTGCCATAAATTTCAACGGACAAACAGTTTCAATGCTAGCTTCGGCAACCGGCTTAGATATTACTCACGTCTATCGAATTAAATTAGTAATTGCTGACGGAGGAAATAATACGGGTTATGATTCTGCCATCTTTTTAGAAGCAAATAGTTTTAATATTGGACAAGATGTTTTAGGACTTGATTACACTACGGCAAACAATGCTGCAATTTGTCCTGGTAACACGTTGCCAATATTATCGGCCGCAGGTTTAGATCCGGCAACTACTTTTGTTTGGAAAAAAAATGGAATAGTATTTTCGCCGGCACAAACAGGGGTGACATTAGATCTCAATGCAATCACTCCACTGGTTAGTTCCGGAATTCATACTTATAGTGTAATGTATAAAGAACCCGGATGCATCGAAGTTACAGATGAAATCACGATAGAAATTTATCCTAAGATCGGCGTAATCACGACAGTTCCTAACATTTACGCATGTGATTCTGGGGCTTCCTCCTATGATTTTGATCTAAATAAAAACACTATAATCATTAGGGCTGGGATTAACCAATCGACGAGTACAGATGGCGCTTTAGATGATTTACCCGCAAATACTATTATTACTTATCACTTAACTGATGCAGATGCACGGGGAAATATTGGCGCAATATCAATTCTTCAGACTATTTCAAGTACTGAAAGTGGGAAACAAATTTTTGCCAGAATTCAAAACCCGGACACGTTATGCTTTGAAGTTAGGTCTTTTCAATTGCTGATTGTTCCGCCACCTCAAATTGCAAATATCCCGGCAGATGCAACACTATGTTCCAGAAATTTATCTGAAACTCCTTTGAGAGCTAATTTCAACTTAACAACACAAATTGCGTCCATTATTGGTTCTCAAAATACATCGTACAACCTTCTTACATTTCACTCCTCAGAAACGGGAGCAAATAACAATACTAATATTATAACTCCAAATGCAAGTAACCAATTATTATCTCCAAGCACAACGTTATGGGTTCGATTACAAAATATTTCAAATCCTAATTGTTATGTTGTTACCAGTTTTAAATTGATTGTCAATCCTTTGCCAGAAGTAGATATATTACCAGATGTATTTGTATGTGACTCTTATACTCTCCCACCATTAACAAAAGCCGGAGCGCAATACTGGACCGGAAATAACGGAACCGGAACACAACTTTTTGTAGGAGATATAATAAATACTACTACATTGAACCTTTATGTTTTTAATCAATCTGGGCTGTGTACCAACCAAGATTCTTTTAACGTGACTATTGCTGATTTAGACTCAATAACACCAGTTTCACAAACATATTGCACGCAATATCAGCTACCCTCTTTACCCTATGCCCGATATTTTACTCAAAGCGGAGGAACTAACACTCCTGGTAATATAGAGTTAGCAGCTGGATTTACGGTAAATACACCGGGAGTTAACAGAATTTATGTTTGGTTTGAAGACACAACTATTACACCATCTTGTACACAAGAAAGACCATTTGATATAACTATTATTCCATTTACTGCATTACCTAATTATTCAAATCAATTTGCATGCACCTCTTACACATTACCTAACGATCCTAATGGTGGTATTTATTACACTGGAATTAATAAGAGCGGATTTCTTTTGCCAGCAGGAACAATAGTGAGTACGACTACCCAAATCTATGTATATAAAGAGAGTGGTACTTCTCCAGTAAATTGTTCCGACGAAAAGACCTTTACAGTCTTTATTGGTTTAGCTAGCATTACTCCCCCAACAGATGTAAATTCATGTTCTTCATACACACTTCCGACATTGGTCGTAGGAGAATATCGAACTGCGGCAGCGGGCGGAGGAACTTCAATTGCTGCTGGAACATTCATCAATGCAACCACAACACTTTGGTTTTATGTACCAGGACAAGCGTGTACCGATAATCTTGATTTTACTGTGACAGTGAATATTGCTCCTTTGCCAGAGATACTAGATACCGAGCCACAATGCGACGTATATTATTTACCTCCAGTTGCACATTCAGGAAATTATTTCACAGGTCCCTTAGGAACTGGAGAACTTCGTCCCGTGGGATATCCTGTAACCACTACACAACTAATGTACTTCTATGATAAAGCCCCAATCGGAACATGTTATGTGGAAAAAGAATTCGTGATTACCATTAATAAATCTCCTGCAATTGATGCAAAACCAGTGGAAGTTATTCGATGTGGTCAAAGTTATATTTTAGATGATTTAAGAAACGGGGAATATTATGAATTTGCGGGCGGACCCTCTCCTACGAATCCTGTTTTACCACCCGGAACCGTTTTGACAACCTCAAAAACAATCTATGTTTATGCCGCAGCCGCAGCTCCTAACACCTGTGTTTCTGAATACAGCATAGATGTGATAGTTACATTTGTAAATGACATAGACGATCAATTTGCATGTAATAGTTACAATTTACCAGCTATCGTAGGAATGGGGAGTTATTATACCGCTCCCAATGGTCCCGCAGGAACTGGAGTACAATTACTGCCTCCTTATTCTCCCATAACTGCTACGACAACACTATATATTTATGTAGAAAATAACAATAGAGTTACCTGTATTGATGAAGATCCTTTTATTATTACCATTTACAATAGTCCAACCATAACACCTATTGCTCCTGTAACCAGATGTGAATCTTATGAACTTCCGGCGTATACCGCTCCTGTAACAAGATATTTTACGAATCCAGGCGGTCCTGGAAGTAACAACACTGAACGATTTCCAGGCGATTTTATCACTGCTTCAACTACTATTTATGCCTATGCCGAATCAGGAACATCTGCAACTGTGGTTTGTCCTACTGAAAAACCGATGGTAATTACTATCACCGAAAAACCAAAACCGGCTCTAAACATTCCGGCCATTTGTATCGATATTGATACTGGAATAACTACTGCTGCTTTTATTGAAAGTGGATTTACCGCACCTCAGTACTCCTTTGAATGGAAAAGCGAAGACGGAACTTTAGTCAGTACAGCTGATAATTTTTCAACAAATGAGCCCGGAAACTATACGCTCACAGTTACCAACTTGTCTATTTTTGGCTGTACTTCTGACATTGTCCCTTTTACAGTTATTGAATCTTCAAAACCCGCCTCTGTAACCTTTACAACCAGTGGATGGTTCACGGATAACCAAACCATAACGGTTACTGCTGTCCCATTTGTTGGCGACGGAAGTAATTTCCTATATTCATTAGATGGAGGTTCCCCACAAGAGAGTAATGTGTTCACCAATGTGAGCTCCGGAATTCATGAAATAATAGTGAGCGATGCCAATTGCGGAACTTTTACAATTCCTTTATCTGTCAGACTTATAAATAGTCCTAAATTCTTTACTCCAAACGGAGATGGCTTTAACGATACTTGGAATATTACCGGTATACCAGATAGTGAAAATTTAAAATTATATATTTTTGATCGCTATGGAAAACTGCTCAAAGAATTATTTCCAAATGGTTCGGGTTGGGACGGAACCTTTAATGGATATCCACTCCCAGCTGATGATTATTGGTTTTCGATTTCATACACCGAGGACAATGTTTTAAAAGAATATAAATCCCATTTCTCATTAAAAAGATAAACACTAACGTATTCTCTAAAAGGGCTTTCATAATCGAAAGCCCTTTTTTTTTGTTATTTAAATAATAAAAACCAAAAATACTTGTAACAAAACAGTGCCTCATCAGTCTATTATGTACTTTCAAAATGCAAAATAATAATTATGCATAAAATAGTACTTTGCAATACATAATAATTAAAATAAATAATTACCTTTGCTTCATCAATCATTTAAATCAAATCAATCATGAAACTTAAATTAATTTTAATCTGTTTAATCGGAACGTTGTTTTCGATGCAGGCACAAACTTCGGTCAAACCGACGATTCTAGAAAACACAGGAATTATTTCTGGAAAGATCACTGACAAAAAAACTAATGAACCTTTACCGTACGTGAATATTGTGGTAAAAGAAAACAACAAAGTTATTACTGGTGAAATCACATCTGATAAAGGAACTTTTCAAATAAAAAATTTAGCCTTAAAAGATTACATTGTTGAAATCCAGTTTATGGGATATAAGACCATCACTAAAGCAATTTCACTGACAAACGACGCAAAAAATGCAAATCTGAACACGATTGCTATCGAAGAAGATGCCATTGAATTAAAGGGCGTAAATATAATTGCTGAACCTTCCACCATTGAACAAAAAATTGACAGAAAAGTAATCAATGTAGGGAAAGATCTAACCACGGCAGGTGCAACGGCATCCGAAATCATGAATAATATTCCTTCTGTAAATGTAGACCAAGATGGAAAATTATCTTTGCGAGGAAACGAAAACGTACGCGTTCTGGTAGATGGACGTCCAAGTAATATTGAAGCTTCACAGCTGTTGAAACAAATTCCGTCCACTTCCATTAAAAAAATTGAATTAATCACGAATCCAAGTGCCAAATACAATCCGGAAGGAATGTCTGGGATCATCAACATTGTTTTACATAAAAATGCCAATGACGGATTTAATGCCAGCATCAATACAGGTCTGACTTTTGCACAAACACCAAAGATTAGCAATTCCCTTAACATGAACTATAGAACCGGTAAGGTGAACTTTTTCTCCACTTATGGAAATAATTTTGGTAAAAACTTCAATGAAGGAAATATTTCAAGGCTTGACGACAACTCCAATCAAATGTTTGATATCGTGAATGATAATAAATCTCATTTGTTCAAAATTGGAATGGATTACTACATCAATGACAAAAACACTATTTCTGCTTACACGAATCAAAATATATTTGTTGGTAATGGTATCGTGGATGTGAACATTGTAAATCCAAATACCTCTCAAAATTTGCTGCTAAATTCCAAATATTTTTCAGACAATACGGACGGAACTTATAATGTAGCGTTCAAACATTTAACGAAAAAAGAAGGTGAAACACTGGATTTAGAAATAAATCACAGCATCTATTCTGAAAATCAAGATGCTAGTTTTCTAACTACTTTCAACAATCCAAATATTCCAAGCAGTTCTTATAACGATAATCTGGGTGATAAAAGACAAAATTCAACCGTCAATTTAGACTATGTAAATCCGCTTAATGACAAAACTAATTTAGAGTTAGGTGCTGAAAGCAGAATTATACGAACAGAAAACAATTACATGACTAACAACAGTTCGTTATCAAATTCTGATTACAGCTATGATTTAGACATCTATTCTGCTTACGCTACATTTGGTCAAAAATTCAAAAAAATAGGATATCAATTAGGTGCCCGTTTTGAAAGCTACAAGGTAAACGCAATGTTAAACGGCGTTACCGCTTACAAAGATGATTATTTCACAGTGTATCCTTCAGCTTCGATGACTTATTCTCCAACTGAAAAGAATCAGTTCCAAATCAGTTTAAGCCGACGTGTAGACAGACCTAGTTTAGACCAAACCAAACCTATCAGAGAATTCAGCACACCTAGAATAACCTCCATTGGAAACCCTGAATTAGACCCGCAATTTACCACATCTATTGAATTAAATTACACTAAGACAATTGCTAAAGGATCATTCAGTACTGGTCTTTTTATAAGAAGTATTTACAATGAAATTAACAGAATTCTCTATCCAGATCCACAAAATCAGGACCAACAAATTATGAGTTTTGATAACTTCGACAATAATACAGCCTATGGTTTTGAGGCCTCTTTAAATTACAAAATCAATAGTTGGTGGGACATACAACCGGCGATAGATTTTTCTAGTATTAACCAAAATGGATTAGTTTCAGTACTTAATTCAACCACCAATACATTTGATTTGGTTTCCAAAGAAGTAACTGCATCAGCTTTCAATGCCCGTTTCAACAGTAATTTCAAAGCCACTAAAAACCTTCGTTTCCTTTTATTTGGATTTTATCGTTCCGGAGTTGATGGTGTACAATTCAACGGTAAAGAAATGTATAAAATTGATACCGGTGGACGTTATTCTTTCCTAAAAGACAAAGCTACTTTAAGCGTTCGTTTCAATGATATTTTCAATACGATGAAAGCCGGTTTTGATGGACAAAATCCATACCCGCAAGTAGGTCAGTTTACTTGGGAAAGCCAATCCCTTTATCTTGGTTTTAACTACATCTTTGGCGCAGGGAAAAATAAAAACTTGCAGCGCAAACAAAGAGATAACAATACCAAACAAGATGGTGGAGGATTGTTTTAAACAAAAAATAAAATGCCTGAATAAAAATTAGTTTTAATAGTTAGTTACCAAAAGAAAAACTCGGAGTATGCCAACTCCGAGTTTTTTGATTTAAAAACTTTTATGCGAATTATAAATGGGCTTTTAGGGCTTTTATTTCCTCTGGATTTGCTATTTCCCCCATACCAATAACTGCAGAAGAATGATAGAAAACAGCTTTTGTTTTTGCCTTTAATAATCCAATATTTGTTGAACGCAACCCACCACCTGGCATTATTACAATTCGATTATTAGCCTTTTCTACTAATCTTGCCAAAACATCAACACCGTCAACTGCATTTGTTTCTTCTCCTGAAGTCAGAACGGCTTTAAAACCAAATTCGATTAGCGATTCAAGTGCTTGGAATTTATTTTTTACACCATCAAAAGCACGATGAAACGTACAAGGAAGTGGCTTTGCCAAATCTACTAACTCTGCATTTTGTAGTTCATTAAGACTACCGTCTTCGTTTAAAATTCCAAAAACAAAACCATCAACCTGAAGTTTTTTCAATGCTAATATTTCTGATTTCATTTGTTCGAATTCAAAATCAGAATAAACGAAATCTCCACCACGAGGCCGAATCATAACATTCAAATCAATGGTGACTTTATCCCGAACAATTTTGGTAAATTCGAAATCTGGCGTTGTTCCGCCCGCTGTTCTATTGGCGCATAATTCTACTCTATTAGCACCATTTTCTTGTGCAATAACAGCTGATTCCAAATTGAAACAGGCGATTTCCAGTTGAGCTTTTTTCATTTATTTTAAAAAATAATCGGCATCGATTAATCGGTTTCCAGTTGCATCATTCACAGCATAATTGAAACCGCCCTGAATACAATAGGAACCATATTCTCCTTTTTTATTTAATGCAATGAAACCAACTTGTATATCTTTTAGATTTTTATTTCTTTTTCGGGTCAAATTCACGATTCTTGAAACCGCTTCCTCACAGGCTTTTTGTGGTGATTTACCTTGGCGCATCAGCTCGACAACCAAGTGACAACCGGAAATCCGAATCACTTCTTCTCCATGTCCTGTGGCTGTTGCGGCACCAATTTCATTATCTACATACAAACCAGCCCCAATAATAGGTGAATCGCCCAAACGTCCATGCATTTTGAAAGCCATTCCGCTTGTTGTACACGCACCGGAAAGATTTCCATCAGCATCCAAAGCAATCATCCCAATGGTATCGTGATTTTCAATATTAGCAATTGGTTTGTACTGACTCGTTTTTAACCATTCCTTCCATTCTTTTTCGGATTCTTCCAATAACAAATTTTCTTTTACAAAACCTTGCGATAAAGCAAACTGCAAAGCGCCATCACCAACCAACATAACATGTGGCGATTTTTCCATCACAGCGCGAGCCACAGCAATGGGATGTTTTATAAATTCCAAACACCCCACTGAACCAATATTGGCGTTTTCATCCATAATACACGCATCAAGTGTTACGCGACCATCTCTATCCGGCCTTCCGCCATAACCCACGCTTCTTTCCGTTGGATCGCCTTCTGGAATTTTTACTCCCGCCTCGACAGCATCTAAGGCTCGACCGTTATTTTTTAAAACTTCCCAAGCAGCTGCATTCGCTTGGATTCCAAAATTCCATGTAGAAAGGACAATGGGTTTCGTTCCTTTTTTAGATGAAAAATCATTTTCTTCCTCTGGTTTCCCTTTGAATGAATGTAACGCCACAGCTGCGGAAGCAAAAGCTGCTGTTTTCAAAAAATTTCTACGGTTTGTCATTTTGATTGGATTAGTATTGGATGTATCAATTTTGAACTATAAATATAATGGTTCACCTTTAAATAAAAAAACCTGCACAATAATTTGCGCAGGCTTAGACTTTTTATTCTGTAAGAATTAAAATCGAAATCCGATTCCTTGAACTACTTTTTACCATTTAATAATTGCGCTTCCCCAAGTAAAACCACTGCCAAATGCTGCCAAAACAACAGTATCTCCTGATTTTATTTTGCCTTGTTCCCATGCTTCAGTCAAAGCAATTGGAATTGAAGCTGCGGTAGTATTTCCGTATTTCTGAATATTATTATATACCTGATCATCTGTCAAGTTGAATTTCTTTTGGATAAACTGTGAAATTCTCAAATTAGCCTGATGCGGAATCAACATATCAATATCCGAAACCTGTAAATTATTCGCTTGTAATCCTTCATTAATCACTTCACTGAAACGAACCACTGCATTTTTAAATACAAATTGTCCGTTCATGTACGGGAAATAACTTTCATCATCCGGATCATTATCTGCTAAAATATCCGTTACCCAACGGCCTCCCATTCCTGGAGCTTTTACAATTAGTTCTTCGGCGTGCTGCCCTTCAGAATGTAAGTGCGTGGATAAAATCCCTTTTGTCAAATCTTCTTCCCTGCTCAAAACGGCAGCTCCTGCCCCATCTCCAAAAATTACCGAAACGCCACGTCCACGGGTCGTCATGTCTAATCCGGTAGAATGAACTTCAGATCCAATAACCAATATGTTTTTATACATTCCAGTTTTTATGTACTGATCAGCTACTGACAAGGCGTAAATAAATCCAGAACATTGATTTCTTACATCTAGTGCGCCAACAGTTCTTAAACCCAAATCACGTTGCACTAAAACTCCTGGTCCAGGGAAATAAAAATCAGGACTCAAAGTGGCAAAAACCACAAAATCGATATCTTCCTTAGCGACACCAGAACGCTCTATCGCAATTTTAGCCGCTTTCACGCCCATAGAAGTCGTTGTATCTTCTCCTTTTATAATGTGTCTTCGTTCTTGAATCCCTGTTCTTTCCTGAATCCACTCGTCATTGGTATCTATAATTTTGGACAAATCGTCATTTGTCACTACGTTTTCGGGAACATAATAACCCAATCCTTCTATTTTTGAATGATACATATACTATTGTTATTTTATTAAAATACGAGTGCAAATTTAAAACATACTTGAAAATATGAGCTCACAAATTACCACTTTTTTAGCAATTTACAAGTTTTATGCCTTTTGTCATCCTTTACAGCTAGCATCGGTCATAAAATTATGACAGAATGCAAATGAAAATAAAACTACAAGAAAGCAAACTGAAACCAATGCAAAAGTTAAAAAGAGATATTTGTTTCCAAATGTAACAACATTGAATTATTTTAGACCAATTATTGACACTGTCAACACTAATTTAAAATCATTCAAATTATGAAGTTAAAAATTCCATTTTTTTTATTTCTTGGACTAAGCTTAACCACTTATGCACAAGAAAACTTAACCTATCAAAAACCATCTCAATCCATTTTGGAATTGGCTGATTATGAAAGAGCGCCTTCGGTATCGATGGATACCAAAAAAGAATACATGCTGTTGACGTATAGAAATACCTATAAATCACTGGACGATTTAAACCAAGATGAACTGCGCTTGGGCGGATTGCGGATTAATCCAATTACAAATATTTCGAGTGCAGTTACGTATGTGAACAACCTGAAATTACGCAAAATAAAAGACAAAAATGAAGTACAGGTTGCAGGTTTACCAACAAATCCCCGCATTAGTACTATCGCTTGGTCACCAAATGATAAAAAAATCTCATTTTCGCACACCACCGCTTCTGGTGTTGAACTTTGGGTTATCGATGTTACTTCGGCGAAAGCCACTAAATTAACAGAAGCCACCGTGAATGCGAATATCGGAAGTCCGTTCAGCTGGATGAACGACAACGAAACCATTTTGGTAAAAATGTTACCAAAAAATAGAGCAGCGCTTTTGGATGCCAAAAAAGATTTGCCAACCGGCCCGATAATTTCAAATGCCGATGGTGTAAAATCTCAAAACAGAACCTATCCAGACATGTTGAAAAACAAGAATGATGAAATCAATTTTGAGAACATCATGACTTCTGAATTGTACAAAGTAAACTTGAACGGAACCGCAACTTTATTCAAAAAAGCTGATATGTATGCAGGAGAAAGCTTCTCTCCTGATGGAAATTATTTGATGCTGACTACGATTCAAAAACCATTTTCATATATTGTTCCATTAAGTCGTTTTCCATCAAAATCTGTAGTTTATGATAAAGCCGGAAACGAAGTAAAAGTAGTGAATGAAGTGCCGCTTACTGAAATAATCCCTAAAGGTTTTATGGCCGTTCGAAAAGGAAAAAGAAACATGAGCTGGAGAGCTGATAAACCGGCAACATTAGCGTATGCTGAAGCCTTAGACGGTGGAGACCCTGCAAACAAAGTAGAATTCAGAGATGAAGTTTTTCTTTGGAACGCACCATTTAATGGAGCAGCTACTTCGTTAGTAAAAACACCTCAACGCTACGACAGAATGATTTGGGGGAATGACAATGTTGCTATAATTTCTGACGAATGGTACGACACACGTAATACCAAAACATACATTATCAATCCTTCGAATCCAAGTCAGGCTCCAAAAGTAATTTTCGATAGAAATTCTCAAGATGTATATTCTGATCCAGGGAATTTTGAAACCAGAAAAAACGAATACAACAGGTATGTTTTGGCTATCGAAAATGACAATGCGTATTTACTTGGCGATGGTTTTACTAAAAACGGTCAATTTCCATTTATCAGTGAATTTAATTTGAAAACAGCACAAGCAAAACGTTTGTACACCTCAGCTTATACAGATAAAAAAGAGGATATTTTGGAGATTGAAGATTTCAAGAAAGGAACTGTTTTAGTACAAATCCAGTCTAAAAATGAATATCCGAATTATTACCTTAGAAACATCAAACGAAAAAATAAACTAACGCCTATTACCGCATTCAAAAATCCTTTTGAGAGTATCAAAAATGTGAGTAAGGAAGTGATTAAATACAAGCGTAAAGATGGTGTTGAATTATCTGGAACGTTGTATTTACCTGTAGGTTATGACAAGGTTAAAAAAGAGAAAATGCCGTTATTGATTTGGGCCTATCCAGCTGAATATAAAGACAAAAATTCAGCGGGACAAAGCACACAAAACCCGAATGAATTCACATTTCCTAGTTATGGCTCATTCGTTTATTGGGTAACAAAAGGCTATTTAGTTCTTGATGACGCTGCTTTTCCTATTATTGGCGAAGGAACGACTGAACCAAATGATAATTTCATAACGCAATTAGTTGACAATGCAGAAGCAGCGATTAATGCAGTAGATGCTCTCGGATACATCAACAGAAAAAAAGTAGCCGTTGGTGGTCACTCTTATGGCGCTTTTATGACGGCTAATTTGTTGACACATTCCAACCTTTTTGCATGCGGAATCGCCCGAAGTGGTGCGTACAACAGAACGTTGACTCCTTTTGGATTTCAAAGTGAGCAACGCAATTACTGGGAAACTCCTGAAGTTTATAACACAATGTCACCATTCATGAATGCGGATAAAATGAAAACACCAATGCTTTTAGTACACGGTGAAGCCGATAACAATCCGGGAACATTTACTTTACAAACTGAACGCTATTTTCAAGCTTTGAAAGGTTTAGGAGCTCCAGCAAGAATGGTGATTCTTCCAAAAGAAGCTCACGGTTATGTAACCAAAGAAAATATTTTGCATTTGCTTTGGGAACAAGATCAATTCTTAGAAAAATATTTGAAGAATTAATTCCAACTTTACATAAAAGCAAAACCCCGAAATCATATTGATTTCGGGGTTTTCTATTTTTAAGATAACATCAAGAACACTTCCTGATTGAGTTCTAATTCCGAATCATGTTCAAAGAAAATCGCTCTTCTTTCAAAAGCTGCTTTTACTAAATAATGACTTCCTTTGAAATAGCACTGTTTCACGACTGCTTTCATAAGGGCGTTGTCCACCACTTTGAGTTGATGAGGATATAATAAAAGTAAGGCATCTTCATCGTCTTCAATGTCTATTAACTGCGATAATTTCAATTCGTTTACTTCCCCAAAAAGAGACGCAATGTATTTATTAGCTGGGTTTTCATATAAGGATTTAGAATCCCCTTTTGCCACTACCTTTCCGTTTTGAACTACAATTGTTTCATCAGAGAAAGACAACGCATCAGTACTGTCATGCGTAGCAATAATACAGGTAACCCCTTTGTCTTTTAAGTAACGGAATAAATTCCGGCGCAACGAATTCTTTCGGAAAGAATCAATTTGACTGAACGGTTCGTCGAGCAAAATAATTTCAGGTTCCAGAGCCAAAACTCTTGCCAAAGCCACTCTTTGCTGCTGTCCGCCACTTAGGAATTTCGCTTTTACTTTTGCGAAAGCAGTCATTTCGACCATTTCCAACAATTCTTGAACACGGGCTTTTTTCTCCTCAGGATACATATTGGACAAGAACTTGCCTACATTTTCTTCGACGGTTATGTAAGGCATCAAATCGAAATCCTGAGCTAAATATTTAATATAATCTTCTCCCGGAACTAGATTATATTTAGGTCCCAAAATAGGTTTGTCATTATAGGTTATCGCTCCGCTATTTAGATCATATAATCCGTATATTAGTTTAAGTAACGTACTTTTTCCGCAACCGCTTTCGCCAATAATTGCTGTATTTTCCCCTTTAGCAATTGTGAAACTAACATTTTCAATAACGGGTTTGTCAATGTAAGTAAACGATATGTCTTTTATCTCTAGCATCATCTTTATTTAAAGCTGCAAATTTACGATGTTTAATTCAAATTTAGGCACAAAAAAGGGCTGCTTCTTGACGAAACAGCCCTTGTTTTTATAGTGTTTTTTGCTTAGTTTTTCACTTCAGCTTCTGCATCTTTAATCATTTTTTCATTTGCAGTAATAGCAAATTCAACACGACGGTTTTGACTTCTACCATCAACTGTTTCATTAGAAGCAATTGGATCAGCAATTCCTAAACCAGTAACTTGAAATCTACTTGAAGAAACCCCTTTACTAGCTAAATAATTTTTAACTGCTGCAGCTCTTTGTCCTGAAAGTTTTAAGTTATAATCAGCTGGACCAGTACTGTCTGTATAACCATAAATCGTAATATCAGTATCAGGATATTCTGCAAAAACTGGAACTAATTTATCTAAATTAGCTTTTGCACCAGCAGTCAAAGAAGATTTGTTAGTATCAAAACGCACAGCATTTTCATTCAAAACTAATTTAATTCCTTCTCCAATACGAACTACTTCAGCTCCTGGAAGAACAGCATCAATTTCTCTTGCTTGTTTATCCATTTTGTTACCAATAACTCCACCGGCAACTCCACCAATAACACCACCTAATACTGCTCCCATTGCACCTTTACCACCTTTACCAAGATTGTTCCCAAGAACACCTCCAAGTACAGCTCCTGCAACAGCACCAATACCAGCACCTCTTTGAGTTTTGTTAGTGTTTTTTACCGCCTCGCAGCTAGTAAACATTGAACCCATAACCATTATTGTTGCTATTGCAACTATCGAAATCTTTTTCATATCTGTATTTTTTACTTATTAATTAACTTTTTGAAACTGATACACAACATCAGTCATTTTTCCTGCTACATCAATTTTATCAATCAATTGAAAAGAAGATTCTGTTTGATTGGCTACGTATAAAATATAACCTTCTTTCACTTTTCTAGCTTTTTCTCCAGCATTAAGAACTTTAAGGACAAATAGTCCATCATCATTGATAAACCACGTAATTGGCGAGCTGAATGCCATACAATTCGCTTTTGTCAAAGCCATAGTTCCTTTATTATTATTCGAAACAAATTTCCAATTACTTCCTACGAAACATTCTGAATCCGCTATTTGAAAAGAATTTACTTTTACATATTGTGAACCTGGATACGTTACAGAACTAATTACCCAATTTCCTTTCATTGCTACCTGAGATTTTCTATCGGTTTTCGTACTTGTAGCAGATGTTGACTTACATGCAAACATCAAAACGGCTAATGTGCATAATAAAATAACTTTTTTCATTTTCTTAAATTTAATGAATTAATACTTACACAAATATACGAAGCAATTAAACACGTTTGTTTCAGAATTAAATTATTTTATATCATAATTAACGCTTGCGACAATTTGTCACTTCCATTATAAATGGTATTACATTTGAAAGAATTATAACCATCAAAATAAACTAAAAAATTCATAATATGACAACAGGTAAAATTAATGTTTCGGTAGAAAACATCTTTCCCTTAATCAAGAAATTCTTATACAGCGATCACGAAATTTTCTTGCGTGAATTGATTTCGAACGGAACAGATGCAACACTTAAATTAAAGCATTTAACCAGCATTGGCGAAGCCAAAGTAGAATACGGAAACCCAATTATCGAGGTGAAAATCGATAAGGAAGGCAAAAAACTGCACATCATTGATCAAGGTCTGGGAATGACGGCTGATGAAGTAGAGAAATACATCAACCAAGTAGCTTTTTCTGGTGCTGAGGAGTTTTTGGACAAATACAAAGATTCAGCTAAAGATTCTGGAATTATTGGACATTTTGGTCTTGGTTTTTATTCTGCTTTTATGGTTGCCGAAAAAGTGGAAATCATCACTAAATCGTTCAAAGATGAACCTGCTGCACACTGGACTTGCGACGGAAGCCCGGAATTCACATTAGAGCCAGCTGACAAAACTTCTCGTGGTACAGAAATCATTTTGCATATTGCCGAAGATTCTTTGGAATTCTTGGAAGAATACAAAATCAAGGAACTGTTGAACAAGTACAATAAGTTCATGCCTATCCCAATTAAATTTGGAACAAAAACAGAGAAAATAGAGCAAAAAAAGGGTGAAGAAGTTGCTGAAGAAGATAAAGACAAAACTTTTACGGAAGTTGAAGTAGATAATATCATCAACAACCCAAATCCGGCTTGGACTAAACAACCAACAGAATTATCTGCGGAAGATTACAAGAATTTCTACCATGAATTGTATCCTATGCAATTTGAAGAACCATTATTCCACATTCATTTAAATGTAGATTATCCGTTCAATTTAACCGGTATTTTGTATTTCCCAAAACTAGGTTCTGATTTACAAATTCAGAAAGACAAAATCCAATTGTACCAAAATCAAGTGTACGTAACGGATAATGTAGAAGGAATTGTTCCTGAGTTTTTAATGATGCTGAAAGGTGTTGTTGATTCACCAGATATTCCATTGAACGTTTCTCGTTCTGGATTACAAGCCGATGCTGCGGTTAAGAAAATCTCGAATTACATCACGCGTAAAGTAGCCGATAAATTAAAATCGTTGTTCACTGAAAACCGTGAAGATTTTGAACAAAAATGGAACGACATCAAAATCGTTTTAGAGTACGGAATGCTTTCTGAAGATAAATTCTACGAAAAAGCAGGTGCGTTTGTTTTGTATCCAACAGTTGACGGTAAATATTACACTTTAGAAGAATTAAAAGAAAACCTTGCGGCTAATCAAACGGACAAAGACGGGAAATTAGTGGTTTTATACGCTGGAAATAAAGAAGCGCAACACTCTTATATTGAAATTGCGAAAGATAAAGGATATGAAATTTTATTGCTAGATTCTCCTATTATCTCGCATCTAATTCAAAAAATTGAAGGCGATAACAGCAACATGACTTTTGTACGTGTCGATTCAGATCATATTGATAATTTAATCAAGAAAGAGGAAACGACTATTTCTAAATTATCTGAGGAAGAACAAACCAACTTGAAAACAGTTCTGGAAGCTATTGTTCCTAAACAAACCTATTCAGTTCAACTGGAAGCTTTAGATAGTAATGCTTCACCATTCATCATCACGCAACCAGAATTTATGCGTAGAATGAAAGAAATGAGCCAGTCAGGCGGCGGAGGAATGTTCGGAATGGGAAATATGCCGGAAATGTATAATTTAGTGGTAAATACTAACTCTGAATTGGCAACAAGCATCCTAAACAACAAAGACAAAGACGCTCAGGAAAGTTTGGTAAAACAAGCACTTGACTTAGCTAAACTTTCTCAAAACCTATTAAAAGGAGAAGCATTAACCGCTTTCGTGAAAAGAAGTTTTGAAATGATTAAATAAGCAGAGAACCCATTTTATGAAGTAAAATGGTATGAATCGCTTATTCCGAAGTTGTTTCGGAATATCCAAAATACTAAAGCTGTCCATTGGGCAGCTTTTTTTTTGGAGCATAACGATTGTTTTCCAGAATCACTTTCGTCCCGCTATGCGCTGCAATCTTTGCTTTTGGCTCCCGCCAAAGCAAAGGATTTTCACTCCTATCGGGGCTATTTACAGTATTTTAGGGTTACAAATTCGTTTAGCAGCAGGAGTAAATAAGTACTAATTTGTAAAGAATTATTTATATATTTGTTTTAATAGAGAAGTTTGACTTTTGGTAGATTTAACAAACACAATATAGGTTTATAACTTTAAAAACGTCAGCAATATATACAAGTTACTAGCAATAAATCTGAAAATCGTGAAAAATGGAATATCCAATTTTGGAATCATTAAAAAAGTACAAAACACATTTTAATCAAGAGCAGTTCATAAGCTTAAATGCAGATAGTGATTTTGGTAATTTAAATTTAAATTATAGTCAAATAGTTATTAGAATTGAATGCGTGAATTCCCAAATTATAGATTTATATCACAAATTTTATATCGAAAAACATAAAAGAGAAACCGAAGGTTTTGCTATGTATAATTTAGACGAATCATATTTGAATATAATGGTAACCGAGCAAATTTTCTATTGGTTGAGAAAAACTACCGATGAAATAATTTCATTAATTTCTTTGTGTACAGATTTCAAAAGCAATGGTAAATATCCAAAAAAAATTAAAGTAAGTTCTATTGGAGAATTTTTAAAATTAAAAACGCCTTTTATAGAAGTAATCGAAGAAAATAAGGATTTACTGAAATTGTTAAATGAGATATCAAATACATTCAAACATTCATTTATCAATCCTCAAATTATGGCATATAAAGGCTCGGAATACCCCGTAGTATTTGCTTATAACTTACATTATAATGACCTAAAAAATGAAGCAAAATTTATACAAATTGAACTTAAAAAATTTTTAAATGATTACGACAAATTTCTTCTTGAAATAAAAAACTATATTGAGGAAAATTTCAAATATAATTAAAAAATTTACTGCTTATAATCGAGTAGTACCCAAGCTAGCGCGAGCATCCCGCTCATGGACATTCTTAAAAGTAAAAAACTATAAATTAAAATTGGTATGAGAAGGAATTAATTATATGATACTAAAAACAAATAAATTATGTCAAGAGTTGTAATGGCAATAGGTTTAGTAATCGCTTTTATAGGTTGGATTTTATACCGACTAATAATTAAAAAAGACTTAAATAAAAATTTAAATAACGTATACCTTGGACTATTTTTTATAATAATTTGGGCATTATTTTATTTTTTTATTGTTGAATATTTTTAAAAATCGTATATTAATTTATGTACTCTCATAAGCCAGATCGCGCGGTCTATTTGTTTCCATAATGAAATGCGGCAAAGGCGGTAGTAGCATAAGCAAGTTATAAAACATTACGAATCAAGTAACAAACTATTTTACTAACTAAAAATGGCAAGTAATAATTTATGAATTTTAAAAAAAAAATAGAAATTAAATATATGAAAAATATAAAACCAATACCGATGAAAAAAATAATGTTAACTCTGATTTTAGCTTTGACTTTTACAATTTCTAAAGCGACTGAAAAAGAAATAATTGCAGAAGTGGTTTTTGAGAATTTGACAGGTGAAGAATTAAGGGCTGGCGAATTTTTCATAACCGAAACTAATGAGAGAATCGAAATTAATAACACTAAAAGTTTCCAAATAACTTTGCCTGGTAAAGGCAAATATCAATTCGGATTCTCAACAGAGGATTTTACAGCATACACCTATTATCCATCGAGAATTACAAACAAAAAAAACACAATAACAATTCGATTAGTTAAAAAAAAGGAATTGACTTTGAACAGTGGAATTTTTTCTATTCCTATGTATTTGGACACAAATCTAACAGATGAACAAATTGAGAAAAGAATTTCTACAGGCAACTTAAATTTCATTAGTCATGGAATTGACAGCTCAATACCTAAAGAATTTTCGGATTTCAAAGAAAAGTATGGTATTGGCATTATAAAAGGAAGTTGTGTAATTGACCCAATGTCTTTTAAAAGAACTACTGAGAACAATATAATGATTGCTGATTATTTAAATAAAAAATACGGAGAGGATTGGCTGAAAGAATTACCGATGAAACCTTTTGGAATAAAATAAAAAAACTTTCTAAAAAGTGTATTAAAGCTATGGTTTCTTGGGAACTCCTTAACACATCAACATAAGAAATCTGCAATTCAAGAAGAGGATTATAAAATATATTGCACTTGATTAATGGGATGGCAATGCATTGCAAATCTTCCATTTATTAACAATAGCTTTTTAAATAAAAAACCAAACCTGCAAGTTAACGCTTGCAGGTTTGGTTTTTTTGTAAAACAATATCAAAGGTCTAAAAGACTTTTTTTTAATTAAAAGCAATTAGTCGGAATCTCAATTCTACAAAGCAACTATTTAAAGGTGACACAATACAATTGAGAAATAAATGGGCATTCCAAAAGTAATATTAAAAGGAAACGTAACTGCCAAAGCCATGGGCAGAAAGATTCCTGGATTCGCCTTTGGTACCGCTATTTTCATGGCTGCCGGAACTGCAATGTAGGAAGCGCTTGCCGCTAAGACTGCAAAAATAAAACGATTACCAACATCATCCGTAATAAATTGACTTAAAAAAGCGACGATGCAACCATTAATCAGCGGAAAAACAACTGCAAAGAAAATACTGAACCACCCACTTTTAAAAAAATCATTTAATTTTCGGCCACTAACAATTCCCATATCCAATAAGAATAAGGCTAAAAACCCTTTGAAAATATCAGTCGTAAAAGGCTTAATTCCTAAGGCTTGTTGTTCGCTCGCTAAAAACCCAATTACCAAACTACCCAAAATCAAAAGTACACTTCCATTAGTGAACGAATGTTTAATAATAGAACTCATCTTGGTTTTTTGAACTTCTTCCTTACTGAATAACCGTATTAAAATTACACCTATGATAATCGCAGGAGCTTCCATCAGCGCCATTACTGCAACCATGTGCCCGCTAAAAGTATAGTTTTGAATTTCTAAAAAGGAAATAGCTGTTACAAAAGTTACGGCACTCACGGAACCATAAGCCGCTGCTATAGCCCCAGAATTCTCAATGCTAAACTTCCTCTTCAAAATAAAAAAAGTATATAGCGGAATTAATCCTGCAATAATTATCCCAAATGCAATAGACCAAAGTATGTCTATGGTAAAATGACTGTGAGCCAATTCCTGTCCGCCTTTAAAACCAATTGAAAAAAGAAGGTACAGCGATATAAATTTAGAGGTATTTTCAGGAATTTCTAAGTCACTTTTTACATAAACCGCTATAATTCCTAACACAAAAAATAATAAGGCTGGATTGGTTAAATTATCGAACAATAAACTTAAATTCATCTATTTTTTTATTTTAAAAAATTATTATTTTATTTTTGAGTGGCTCTTTTTAATCGGTCATTTATCGTTTTGCCTAAGCCAAAATCCGGAAATCGTTCCGCTATAATGCAGTCGAGATTGCAATGATCCAATCGATGCAAGGCAGCATACAGTTGTGAAGCTGCTTCTGCTAAATTTCCTGTCGGGGATAAAACTTCTTGTTGTACAATTTTGGGATCATTTACCTCCTTTTGGAATACGACAACTCCAATTTTTTGATCTGGAAACGTTATCAACTTCTTCTTCACATCGGCTGTCAAAAAAGTCGTCGTTAAAGGGGCATAATGCTTAGAAAACATACCGGGTGCCGCCGGAGCGATATCATCATGGGTAATCATTTTTACTTGCCCCACAACTGCTTCAATATCCTCTACAGCCAAAGAACCCAGGCGATATAAAATAGGCTCCCCATTTTCAAATCCTATGATAGTTGACTCTATGCCTCTTTGACAAGCTCCCCCATCCAAAACCATTGGCAATACTTCTTCAAAATAGTCCGCAACATGTGTTGCCGTAGTGGGACTGATAGAGCCAAAAGGATTAGCACTTGGAGCCGCTAAAGGATAGGCTAACTCATTAAGCAGGGATAAGATTACTGGGTGATTTGGAACTCTCACTGCCACTGTATCTTTACCACCGGTGACTAAATCCGGAACAGCAATTTGCTTTTTTAAAACCAAAGTTAAAGGTCCAGGCCAGAAAGCTTTCGCTAACAAGGCGGCTTTTTCAGGAATGTCTCTTGCTATTTCAGAAAGAACATCTGCGGATTTTATATGAACAATCAAAGGATTAAAAAATGGTCTTTGTTTCATCGCAAAAATACTCTCGATGGCTTTTGGACTATAGATATTCCCTGCTAATCCATAAACCGTTTCGGTAGGAATCGCTATGATTTGATCTTGATCCAAAAAAGCTACAGCCTTTGGAATCGAATTACTAATTATACTCATAAATTAAGGGTTACAGGAATCACAAAATCCTGGATCTTCGGTTGTTTTTTGATGGGGATACATTTTTTCGGAACTAGAAGAACACTTTTTGCAACTATAAATAAAACTCAGTGTGGAACGAGTGGGCGCTGAACAGATCACTATCAAATTGTTCCATAGCCATGAGACACTTTGCTCGTACGGTTTCCAATGCTGTATCTTTCCGATCTATTTCTCCCGAAAAAGTTCCAAAAATATCCGAGTCATAGTTTTCAGGTACAATGCACTGTACTCCTAGTCCTTCCTCTAGAATTGGAGCGATGACTTGTTCTTTTTGATGCTTAGTTGCAATCAACAATCGTCGGCCTTCAAACATTGCTTAATCTCTGTTTTTTGGTTTAAGCACTAGTTGAATAACACCTTCAATTTGCAAATCCATATCATTTACTGCCGCTTCCTTTATAAGTTCCTTAATGTAGGCTGATGCCTCTAAAAGTGTCTCTTGTCTTAATTTTGAATGTGGATTCTCTTTATTGAACCGAATCTGATTGCTAAAAATTTCTAAATTATGATAGTTAACCTTACTATTTATTAAAGAAAACAGTACTTTTCCTGCTTCTGATGGTGAAAACTGCCCTTCAACCAGCTTAAATTGATATTCTTTTTTCATAGCTATTTTATATTAAGATCTTGTTTTTTTGTAATGTGTAAGTGGTGAAAAATATTCCTAAACCTAAAAACAGGGTAAAAAACAAATTGTTAGGTTCTAGGAATGTCAATAGTATTGCTACAATTAGCCAAATGACTGAAATGAGTAAACTATTTTTTTTATATGCGTCAACTTCATTTAAATTTGTTGGTGTACAGACAACTTTACTATTTTTCAGAGTAGCATCCATGATTTCAGGACCTATTCCGTCTCCTTTTGCGATTGTTATTCTTTGCATCTGTTTATGGTTTATTTTTTGACAAAGGTAAAATGGGCAATCCATAAATTTTTATTTATATTTGTAATGATATACATAAAAAATATTTATGAACTATACACTTCATCAACTACAAGTATTCTTAAAAATAGCACAAAACGAAAGCATTACTAAGGCTGCGGCAGAACTTCATCTTACACAACCCGCAGTATCCATTCAATTAAGAAATCTTCAAGATCAATTTGATGTTCCATTAACGGAAGTAATCGGAAGAAAGCTTTATGTGACCGATTTTGGAAAAGAAATTGCCATGGCAGCTGAAAAAATTCTTAATGAAGTACATGCCATCAATTATAAAACAATGGCATTTAAGGGGCAACTTACCGGAAAATTGAAAATTTCCGTCGTATCCACAGGCAAGTATGTTATACCTTATTTTTTATCTGATTTTCTAAAAATGAATCAAGGTGTAGAATTAAGTTTGGATGTAACGAATAAAATTAAAGTTCTGAAAAATTTAGAAAGAAATGAAGTAGATTTCTCTTTGGTATCAGTATTACCTGATTCTCTGCAAATCGAAAAAGTGGAGTTAATGCCTAATTCACTGTACCTTATTGCTAATAGTGATCAAAAGATAGTATCAGGAATCCAAGATAAAAGTATTATCGAAACCCTATCAATAATCTATCGGGAAGAAGGATCAGGGACAAGATTCGTAATGGAAAAATTCATTGAAAACAATCAATTGACGGTTCCAAAAAAAATGGTACTCACTAGTAACGAAGCTATAAAACAAGCTGTATTGGCCGGACTTGGATGTTCTATTATGCCTTTAATTGGAATCAAAAATGAACTTAACAATCGTGATTTACAAATAATCCCTGTAAAAGGTTTGCCAATTCAATCCAACTGGAATTTAATCTGGTTAAAAGGTAAGAAATTTTCACCAGTTGCTGCTGCGTATTTAAAATTCATACAAGAAGAAAAAACAAGAATTATCGAGCAAAAATTTAACTGGATAAATGTAATAAAGGATGTTAATCAAGCATAGAACAAAATGATTTTGCACATGAGAACTTTGGCATTTATTAGTTTTTAAATTTGTATTTCTGTCTCAAAATCGATTTTGACTACCGAGATCTTGTTAAGACCATAATACAGGTAGCAATCTCGATACTCGATGAAGCTCTCTTTATTCAAACTTTTACGTTAATTCATTTCCATCGTTGTAGATAATATCAGCATTCACTTTGTAGGCTTTAAGATAATCAATCGCTTCAATTTCAGCAGTTGTAATTTCTAAATTATCCGAATAATGATTTCTTTCGTAATGATCTAATACTCCTTTCAACTCCAGCTCTTTAATTTGCAATTTTGCTTTTTGTCTAAATCGAGACAATTCTCTCTCTATAATTACTAATTTTTCTTTTGATATTTTTAGCTTCCCTTTTTTGTATTGTGATAAATTATAAATTTCAAGCAAATCCATTTCCTCAACTTGCTGAATTAATATTTTCAAATTGAAAGGGTTTTCAACTAATGGTAAAATAATTCGGATTGATCTAATAATTCTTTTCACAACAGTAGGATCTTCTTTTCCCCACTGAAAAATTTGATCATAGCAAAAGTCAATAAATTCTTCAAAATTGAATTCATTTACTTGTATTTTTTTGGAACCCAAAGTCCTAGAATCCGTAGAAGGAAATTCTCGTATGGCTAATTCTTTTGCTATTTCCCCTATTTGATCAATACAGTTCAAACAAGTCGTTGGATCATTCACCGCTGGAGAGATGGCTTTTATCGCAATATCTACCAGTTTTCTGACACCAAAATTCACATCTTGCGTATGGCTTCTGAACAGCTTAACTTTAAAAGTTGCGCTGACAATCGCTCCTATTTCATTCTTCAAACGAAGTATCTGATTCATTTGGAGTTCCTCGCTAAAAACTAATACCATAAGCGTAGTAGTACCTTTCATAATAAATTCCCCTACAATAGGTTTTTGATAGGCGTTCTCAAAAAAAACACCCACATCAGAACCATGGATATTTTCCGTTATTTTTTCCAGTTTTTTATAATTCACGCTGTCTAAATAGCCCGTTTCAAAAGGACTTACAATTTTTACTTGAAATTTATCCGGGTTAATTTTGGATCGTTTGTAAAGGAGATTCTTTCCAACACTCCAATTTTCCTGATACAAATCATTGATTTCTTCAACCATTTCCGATTTGATTCCATTTGTAATACTGGAAACATTCATGTTTATACTTAAATAGCTGATCATATTAGGATAAGACCATACCAGACAATAAAAAGCAAGCAGAGAGCCTGTTGTAAGTGTTAATAGAAAAGAAGTTTGGTAAAAAACAGAAGCTAACTGAGGTAATACACACAACGAAATAGTACCCACAAACAAACCGATAAATTGTTGCATTCTAAGATTATTTGCTAAAAAATGTCTCAAAATTCGGGGTGAAAACTGAGAGGACGCCAACTGCATCACAACAAAAATAACTGAGAAAGTAGTTAATGAAATTCCAATCAGAATGGAGATTAGAATAGTAGAAACCGGAATCAACCGATTGTAAATTTCCATTTCATTGATTTTGAATTTCATTCCAAAATCAACATAATAGTCAATCGTCAGTAAAACAGAACCAATAATAAACGCATAAATACCACTGGTAAAGGTACCCATATGTTTTATACGATGTTCTAACATACTTTTGACCCGTTGTCTTAATTTTTGTATCATAATTTAAATTTCAATAGATAAATATAGCCGAAATATGTCTTTTTCAGAATGATTTAGCTTGCTTTATACATCAAACAGAAAAGTAGTTGAGACAGTAAACTTAGCAAAAACTTATCAGAACTCATAAAAAGGGGAAATATTGGCGTATTTCGTAAAGAGAAGTTTTCAGATTATTTGATTAAATTTTAAACCATAAAAAACCTGCATGCGTAAACTTGCAGGTTCTTTTGTTTAGAATTGTCCAAAAATAAAAACAATATAGTTATTGATTCAAGATATTTCCTTCTTCTTTTTTCTCTTTATTTAATAAATTAGGATCCTCTTTTGCCAATTTGTTTTTGGTGGGAATTTTATAATTTACACTGAACCCAAAACGACGTGTATCGTTTTTATTTGCTAATAACAAAGGCGTACCCACAGAACTGAACACAAATCGGTTCGAATTAAGTACATCGTCCGCACTTATGGAAACCGATAATTGGTCCTTGAAAAACTTTTTAGAAAACGTTAAATCAAGCGTATTATTAAAAGGTTTCTCAGCGATGAAATAAAAATAATTCCCCTTCGGCATGATGTAATTAAAGTTAGCTACAAACTTGATGTCTTTTGGTAACACAATTTGAGACATCAAATTAAACATCCAAAAACCATTGGTCTTAATTTCGGGAATTTGATGGAACTGATACGCCGTATACACATATAAAAAGTTCATTTTATCCGGATTAATATTCATTTTCATAGTTTCTTTAAGACCTTCCGTAAACAACATATACGGAATTGGCAATCCCACATTAAAGTTGTGAATTTTTATTTGAGGGACATTTATATTGGTATTTACAACAACATCGTCTGTTAGCAACACTCTGTTGATTACCTGATTTTGCGCAGAACTTACATTATAGCCAATAAAAGCATAATCAAAAGCACTCAATTTAGCTTCGTAATTATCAAAAATGGTAGGTTGCAAATTGGGGTTTCCGGAGTAATCAATATTTGGATTCTGATAATTGGTATTGTTTGGATTTAAAGCAGAAGTGCTTGGCAGACTTATTTTCTTGTTGTAATTCACATTAAAATAAACAGAATTACTGAAATTATATTGAGCACTTCCATTTGGAAAAAAACGGAATTGTTTAAACGGAATTAAATCAGCGGTGTTGGTTTTTCCAGTGATATTGTAATCCTCGGCTCTACCGCCCACAATAAAATTGAACTTATCAAATTTAGTTTGTAACTCACCGTAAGCTGCTGCTGTTTTCCGTTGATAATCCAAATTGACAATTTCCATGTTTTGGGTTTCAAAAAGAAGTGCTTCATATAATCCACCAAAGCTTATTTTCCCTTCATCAGAAAATGCAATGGGTTGTGAGTAATCAACTTTAGCATTGTACAACTGCTGTGTCGAAGCATTATCTAAAATTGTAGCATTACTATTTCTGGAATTCAGTATGAAATCGTTTTGATTACTATTGTAATTGAATCTAAAATCTAATTTTTTAGATTTATCCTCAAACTTTTTTTGGAAAGTAACCACAAAATCTTGACGTAAAGCATCCGTAAAGGAATCGTCATTAGTACTAAAACCGGGACCATTTCCTAATGTATTGCTATTATTGTTGCTGTAGTTTACATCGTAATTAAATAACAATCGGTCGTTGCCAATATCAAATGTCAGTGCAGATTTTGCGAAATTAGTACGTCCGAAGCGATCAGCCTCAGTTGTGGAAAGTAACGAAGTCGTGTTATTTTCATTTTTAGTCAGTGAAGTCCACACAGCAGATTCTCTGTAATTTTGTCCAACATTCAATTGCCATCCAAAATATTTATTCTTAGCGCTCAACAACAGACTATTATTGATTCTCCATCGTAAATGATCGTAACTCGTAAAATTAGTACTGTTGGTATACGTAGCGCTTAAATAATTTTTAGCGTTTTTATTCGTGATGATATTCATAATCGCACCACCCGAAGTAGCAGGAAACTCCGCTCCTGGTTGCGTGATGATTTCAATTTTTTCAATGGCATTCGCAGGCATTCCTTCCAAAAAAGAATTCAATTCATTTGAAGTAATATTAAGCGGTCTTCCGTCCATAAAAACATCCAACTGTTTGCCTTGATACATCATCCCAGCAACATCTGAAGCGATAAGTCCCGGCAGTTTTTTAATCCCTTCTAAAACGGATCCGGAATTCAAACTGGGCTGACTGGAAAAATCAAATATGGTTCTGTCTGCTTTTTGCTCAATTGCTTTTTTAGTTTTTACAATCGCAACTTCATTTAATTCAACAGCCTTTTTGGGTTCTTCCTGCGCTGAGATTGTGAATGTTACTCCTAAAAAAAACATACTTAAAAAATAATTCTTTTTCATCGTTTCTATTTGTGTTATTCCTTTAGTAGCACTATAATTCTAAACGTTACCAAAAAACGAACTGATTTAAGAAAATTATTATATTTCACAAGACTTAAAGACCGATTTCAGCACAGAATAACGAACTTTGCAACTCTTTATTAAAATACAATTCCAAAACTAAATCCAAAATGATTTTACAAATAGAAACTCCTGCCTTACTTTTCGGTGCAACCTCGTTGATTTTATTAGCGTATACCAATCGCTTTTTGACCATTGCCACAATCGTCAGAGGTTTAAAAAAAACGTATAAGGAAAAACAAAACGATACTATTTTATTGGAAATCAAAAACCTGAACTTACGATTGACTTTGATTCGCAACATGCAAATGGCAGGCGTTTTAAGTCTGTTTTTATCTGTTTTTGCCATGCTGTTATTATTCTTGGAACAGCAAACAGCCGGAATTTATCTTTTTGGAATGAGTTTATTAGGATTATTGATTTCATTGGGATTATCGTTTTGGGAAATCAGTATTTCAGTAAATGCATTGCGATTGCATTTGAGTGATTTAGTCGAGAAAGAAGTAAAATAACATCAGTATTCGTCTGAAAATCTTAAATATTTATATTAAATCAGCTCCTTCCGACTCGTATTCACAACAGAATTAAAGTCTTACCTATTAACTTATAATTTATACCTCATAACTAGGAACTAAACCCTATCTTTGCCCGCTTTTTAAAATTGAAAAAAAATGATAAAGAATAATGTATTAAAAGGGGTTTTCCTAGTAGGCCTTGGTGCAACGAGTTATGGGATGCTGGCTACTTTTGTAAAAATAGCCTACGGTGAAGGTTTCACTACACCCGAAGTTACCATTGCGCAATTTGTATACGGAATCACGGGAATGCTGCTGATTAATATGTTCCAAAAAGCTAAAAAAGGAAATGACGTTGTAAAGGCTTCCAAGAAAAACATAACCCAATTAATGTTGGCGGGAACTTCGCTGGGAATGACGAGTATTTTTTATTATTTAGCCGTTAAATACATTCCTGTTTCGATTGCTATCGTTTTATTGATGCAAACCGTTTGGATGGGCGTTTTATTCGAAATGATTTTAGAAAAGAAATTACCTTCCACTCAAAAAATCATATCGGTAATCATCGTGTTATTTGGAACGGCGCTTGCCACAAATTTGATTCAAAGCAAAGTAGAATTAGACTGGCGCGGCATCGTTTTAGGACTTTTGGCTGCAACTTCCTTCACCACAACGATGTTTACCGCTAATCGAGTAGCCACACATGTTTCGTCAGCGCAACGCAGTTTATTCATGCTCCTTGGCGGAGCTGTAATTGTAACCGGATTTGCAATTGCCACACAAACTACTCCTTTCAATTTTGAGATTTTCATGAAATGGGGAATCATACTGGCTCTTTTTGGAACTATAATTCCACCTTTATTATTCAACGCTGGTTTCCCACTTACCGGAATTGGACTTGGAAGTATTGTTTCGGCACTGGAACTTCCCGTATCAGTACTGATGGCGTATTTTCTTTTGAATGAAAAAGTAATTCTGCTTCAATGGGTTGGAATTGTTTTAATCATCTTGGCAATTGTGATTATGAATGTGAATTTTAAGAAAAAAGCTTAATTTCTATTCAAACCATTTGTGCTAATTTCATTTAAATTTTTATAAATTCGTGATAAA
Source organism: Flavobacterium psychrolimnae (assembly GCF_003312425.1). Lineage (GTDB taxonomy): Bacteria > Bacteroidota > Bacteroidia > Flavobacteriales > Flavobacteriaceae > Flavobacterium > Flavobacterium psychrolimnae. The sequence continues at coordinate 101,658 of NZ_QNUX01000007.1, forward strand.
TAACTTTATTATGAATTTACCTTGGCATTTATATGTGATGGCTTTTGTTTACTTTATTGCAGGATTAAACCATTTCAGAAACCCGAGATTGTACCTGAAAATCATTCCGCCTTATTTCCCGAATCCAAAAGTATTAAACCAAATTAGCGGTTTAGCCGAAATAATTTTAGGGATATCATTGTGTATTCCGGTGCTTTCAAGCTACGCTTCATGGGGAGTTATTGCTTTATTAATTGCTATTTTCCCAACACATTTATACATGTATTTCGATGAAAAAGCAAGAATGGGTTTACCAAAATGGGTTTTGCTTTTGCGAATGCCTTTACAATTAGCTCTCATTTTCTGGGCGTACCAATATACATAATCCAGTGAAATCACTTTTCGAATCCACACCAGAACCTATATTCCTTGACTTGCCGGACGCTGAAATTATCTATTACCCTCAGTTTTATGACAAAGAGCAAGCGGATATTATTTTTGCCGAATTAGTAAAAGATATTCCTTGGCAACAAGATGAAATTAGGGTTTATGGTAAAATTCATCCACAACCTCGCTTGACGGCTTTGTTTGGAAACGAAGGAAAACCCTATTCCTATTCGAATATAACTATGCAACCGCATCCTTGGAATTCGCTTTTGCAAAAGCTAAAAACGGAAATCGAAAAGGTTTCGGATACCATTTTCACAACCGTTTTACTCAATCAGTATCGCGACGGAAAAGATAGCAACGGCTGGCACGCCGATAACGAAAAAGAATTGGGAACAAATCCTGTGATTGCTTCGTTGAGTTTTGGCGCCGAACGTACGTTTCAATTGAAACATAATTTGGACAAAGACCTTAAAAAAAATATTGTTTTGCAACATGGAAGTTTGCTGCTGATGAGAGGAAAAACGCAGCATTTTTGGAAACACCAAATCCCGAAAACAGCAAAACCCATTAACCCAAGAATAAACCTTACTTTTCGCGTTATCAAATAGATATTTTCCAAAAATGTATTAAATTTGAAATAAATACTCCAATTATGAATGATATTATTGCTTATTTTTCTACAATTCCATCTTCACACCGAAGCTTAATTCTTGTGGGCGGAATTACATTTTTTTGGTTACTTGAAAATGCTTTTCCGCTTTTCAACTTTACCTATAAGAAATGGAAGCATGCGGGAATAAATATATTTATGACCTTTACTACTATTGTAGTCAATTTTTGTCTCGCATTTATTTTATTAAAAACTGCCGATTGGACTATTGCTAATAATTTTGGAATTCTACAATGGTTGCCTGAAATGTCTTTGTGGCTTTACGCTTTCATCGGATTACTTCTATTGGATTTAATTGGCGCTTATTTGGTACATTTAGTGGAGCATAAAACCAAATTCTTATGGCGTTTCCATTTGATCCATCATACGGATACTTGGATTGACACCACAACTGCAAATCGACATCATCCTGGCGAAAGTGTGATTCGGTTTACCTTTACGGCATTAGGTGTTTTAATTATTGGTAGTCCCATGTGGCTGGTTTTTCTGTATCAAACCTTATCGGTTGTGGCCACACAATTCAATCATGCTAACATTTCACTTCCGAAAAAAGTGGACACTATTTTGAGTTATTTTATCGTTTCTCCAGACATGCATAAAGTACACCATCATCATGTTTTGCCGTACACGGATAGTAATTACGGAAATATATTTTCAATTTGGGACCGGCTTTTTGGAACCTTTATGACACTGCCAAAAGAAGAAATCATATACGGTATTGACACTTACCCGAATCCTGAAGACCACAATGAATTAAAAAGTTTATTAAAAATACCCTTTCAAAAACCACCTTTGAAAGAAATTAGGTGAAAAGCATAAAAAAAATGGCCTTTTGAGAAAATCTAATTATTTTTTTTCTTAATATTGGTATCAAATTAGAAATGTAATTTATTAATCATTAACAACTTATTTGAATTAATTTTCACGTGATGAAAAAGAGTAACCGAAAAGAATTGAACTGGGAGCAAACAGAAAAACTTGTTACAATGGCTTTAGAAGAAAAAAATCCTTTTGAAATCATAAAAAAAGAATTTGGTCTGGCAGAAAAAGAGATTCTTGAGATAATGAAAAAGAAGATGCCGGCAGAAAAATTTGAAATGTGGAAAAAGAAAGCTACTGCAAATAAACCAAAACCAAAACCCGTTAAAATTGATGATTTTGATGAAGATTTGGATGGCAAATATTATATAAAAAACAAACTAGATTAAACTATGAAACTCCTGATATCCGGGAGTTTTTTGTTTTTTAATATACTTGCTTTACACCTCACAATATGGTTTCAGTAACATCAAACGAAGATGAATTTATTTTTGATATTTTAGGAAGTCACAAATTTTGGGCTTTCGAAAATAAAATTAGGGTACCAAAAGACAAAATAATCCATGCGTATCAAAGCAAAGATGAATTCACGTTTTGGATTGGGTGGAAAATGCCGGGTACCCAATTACCCTGGGTTATTACTGCCGGAACCTATATAAAAAACGGCAAACGCAATTTCTGGGATGTCTGCAATAAAAAAAATGCGATTATTGTTGAACTCAAAGATTCTTACTACCATAAACTAATTATTGAAGTTGAAAATCCGGAATTAACGCTGAACTTACTAAATATAAAATGAAAAAATCTCTCCTGCTCCTACTACTGTTGTTTTCTCTATTCGGTTTTTCTCAAACAGAATCAGCAACTAAATCTTTTAATAAAGAAGAAATCGCTATAAATCCATTGATAAATGGTTCGTTGTATTCCCCATTAAAACAAAATAAAAAGACGAATCTTGTCATCTTAATTGCTGGTTCAGGACCAACAGACAGGGATGGAAATCAAAAAGGATTAACCAACAATTCTTTAAAATACCTATCCGAAGAATTAGTAAAAAATGACATTGCCGTTTTCAGTTATGATAAAAGAATCATTTCGCAAGTGAAAATAGGAAACGTAAATGAGGCAACGCTAACTTTTGACGATTTTATTACCGATGCGACAGCTGTCTTGATGTTTTTTAAAAATCAAAAAAAATACAACAAAATTATAATCGCCGGTCACAGTGAAGGTTCATTAATAGGAATGATTGCCGCAAAAGACAAAGCTGATGGTTTTATTTCTTTGGCTGGAGCCGCAAGAACTATTGATGCCGTTTTAGTTGAACAAATCGCAAAACAGGCGCCTTTTCTAAAAGAAGAAACACAAAAAAATCTTGATATCCTGAAAAGCGGAAAAACTTTCGAATTAAAAAATCCGATGTTAGCTTCCATTTTTAGAGAAAGCATTCAACCCTATATGATTTCGTGGATAAAATACAATCCGCAAATGGAACTTGCAAAATTACAAATGCCAATCCTAATAATTAACGGAACCAAGGATATACAAGTTTCAGTTCAAGAAGCGGAACTACTAAAAAAAGCAAAGCCGGAGGCTGAACTCGTTTTGATCGAAAATATGAATCATGTTTTTAAAGAAATCAAAAGCGATGATGCTGAAAACATGAAATCCTATACTAATCCCGATTTACCAATAGTTCCAAAATTAAAAAGCACAATAATAGCCTTTGTAAAATCATTGTAAACTGTAACAATTTTATAGTTGGGAAGACTAATATTTAAAAAAATAACAACAAATGAAAAGAATAATTTTTGCATTAGCATTTGCTTCAGTTCTTTGGAGCTGTAAAACTGGAACGTCAGCTGTCACTGCTGTAGCAAAAGAACAAGTGGAAGTTGCCATTAATTTAAATGACATTAAAGACGATAAAGTGATGGTTACCATTACTTCGCCAAAAATCAACACCGAAGAAGTTACATATAGCGTGCCTAAAATTGTCCCAGGAACGTATTCTATTGATGATTATGGGAAATACATCGATGACTTCAAAGCATTTGACAGCAAAGGAAACATACTTTCTACCACAAAAACCGATGATAACACGTGGAATATTAAGAACGCAAAATCATTGGTAAAAATCACTTATCTGGTTAATGATACTTTCGATACTGAAAAAGGGGGCGGTTTTGGTCAAAACGATATTTTTTCTCCTGCGGGAACCAATATTGATGCGGGTAAAAACTTCATGCTAAACATGCATGGTTTTGTGGGTTATTTCCAAGACAAAAAAGATTTCGCATACACTGTGAGCATCTCACATCCTGAAACGCTTTGGGGCGCAACATCAATGACTGATTTGGATGCAAGTGCGACCAACGATGTTTTTAAAACGCAGCGTTATGCTGAATTAGTTGAAAATCCTGTTATGTATGCAAAACCGGACTACACTACTTTCACAGTAGATGGAATGGAAATTCTGATTGGTGTTTATTCTCCAACTGGAAAAGTAACTGCAGAAAGCATTACTCCAGAAATGAAAACGATGATGATTGCTCAGAAAACGTTTTTAGGAAAAATTAATGCTACTAAAAAATATACTGTATTACTGTATTTATCCAGCATGACGCCTACTGACGCAAAAGGATTTGGAGCTTTGGAACATCCTACAGCTACAACAGTTGTTTTACCTGAAATGATGCCTAAATCAGAATTGGTAAAATCTATGAAAGATGTCGTTTCACATGAATTTTTTCATATTGTAACGCCTTTAACAATTCATTCTAAAGAGATTCATTATTTTGATTACAACACGCCTAAAATGTCAGAACATTTATGGATGTATGAAGGAGTAACAGAATATTTTGCGAACCTTTTCCAAATAAGCCAAGGGTTGATTACAGAAGAGGAGTTTTATACTCGTATGGCAGAAAAAATTGAGCACGCAAATGCTATGAATGACACGATGCCTTTCACAACAATGAGTGCAAATGTATTGACAGAACCTTACAAAGCACAATACTTGAACGTGTATGAAAAAGGAGCACTTATTGGAATGTGTCTCGATATTATCATCAGAGAAAAAAGCAACGGAGAAAGAGGAATTCTTGATTTGATGCAAAAATTATCTAATGAATATGGCGCTTCAAAACCATTTAATGATAATGAGCTTTTCGCTAAAATTACTTCATTCACCTATCCTGAAGTGGGAGCTTTTTTGACTACGTATGTTTCTGGTGCAACTCCAATTCCTTACGAAACTTATTTGGCTAAAGTTGGGGTGACAAAATCTATGGAAAAAGTACCTGGAAATGTATTCCTAAAAGGACAATCTCCATACATCACTGTGAATCAAGCTACCAAAGAAATTTTGGTTATTCCTAATATGGAGTTGAATGTTTTTTATACCAATTTGGGATTAAAAGGCGGAGATATTCTAGTTGCTATCAATGACAAACCGTATTCATTAGACAATATCTATGAAATGATTACTGAAAGTCAGAGCTGGAAAGAGAACGATGCTATTGCCGTAAAAATAAAACGCGATGGTAAAGAACAAGTAATCAAAGGAAAAGTTAAACTTCCTTACGAAGAAAAAGAAGGACTAAGAGCAACTGATGCATCAAAAAAAGCATTGAAAGAAGCTTGGTTTAAAGCATAAATCCTGAAATAATTTTAAGAAATCCCAATTTAGAAATAGATTGGGATTTTTTTTGTAAAATTTGGATGCGTTACCAAAATCTTTCCAACAATTTTCTTTATTTTGCGCCAAAATACAAACACCAATTAAATCGCAATCGTTCCAATAAAATTAGAATAAGAATGGCGATTCCCTATTCAAAACAAACTTTAATTTCACATGAAAAAATCAATTATTGCATTCGTTACACTTATCCTTATAGCCTCTTGTAACAAGAATGAATCTAAAGGCAATGTTCACATTACCGGAAATATTAAAGGATTAAAAAAAGGAACTCTTTACATCCAAAGAGTTGTTGACACAAGTTTGGTAGCCATTGACACCATAAATATTGATGGAAGCGCTGCTTTCGAAAGCAATCTTAACCTACAATCTCCAGAAATGCTTTATTTGTTCTTAGACCGAGGCGTGAGTAATTCTTTAGACAATAATATCCCATTCTTTGCTGAACCGGGCAACATCAAAATTGAAACTAGTTTAGACCGTTATTTGTCTGATGCAAAAATCACAGGATCAAAAAATCAGGAGATATTCGAAGAATATAAAAAAATAAATACTCGTTTCACTGATGAAAATCTTTCGCTGATTGAGAAAAAATTCAATGCCATCAAAAACCAAAACACAAAAGCTATAGATAGTCTGGCTGCAAAACAGGATTCTAATATCAAAAGAAAGTATTTATTCGCTACCAATTTTGCCTTAAACAATAGAGATTACGAAGTATCGCCTTTTATTGCACTATCTGAGATTTACGATATCAACGTAAAATATTTAGATACCATTCAGAAATCAATGTCTGCAAAAGTTGCAAAATCTCTTTACGGAAAAAAACTAACGGAATATATTGCAACTATCAAAAAACAGCAGTAATTATTTTATGAGAAAGCGAAAGTTTTAAAAACACAAAGTTTTTCTCTAAATCTTACACCAATTTAAAACTAAAATTAAAAAACCATCTTGCTCGGCAAGATGGTTTTTTGCATTTATGATTAGGAAGTAGATTCAAATTCAGTATAAAATTCAAACAAACGTGTTTTAGAACCTACTAAGAGATTAAACAGTACTGGAAGCAATTCCTGCAACAATCATTCCTACAAACATTAAAAGATAAAGAGAGAAAACGACCAAAGTCATGATTCCAATGTATTTGTAATGTGATTTTAGATATTCTAAGGAAGTTGTCAAAGTTTCGGAATCATTGTTTTTGAAGGCCGCTTTTGCATTTGACGCAAATTTATTTAAGTAGTACACCGGAAAGAAATAAAGCAACGCAATTAAAAAGTATACCACAGCCATCATAATCCCGAAAGAAGAGCCCATAGCGCCCATAGCAGGATTCATCTTGCCCATAGCGGAGAATAATGTCCCGGCGAATAAAGCAGCAAAAATAATAAAGCCAATTCCTATGTAGCCAAGGATAGATAAAAAATACGCCCACTTTGCCGTTTCTTTTAAAAAGTCTTTTGCTGACTCATTAAGTTTCATCTCGAAACTTTCAATAACTGAATGCTCTTCCATAATGTATTGGTTTTAGGTTAGATTTCAAATTTAACAAAAAAATTAGCACATTACATAAAAATACAATTAAATTGTTATTTTGTCTAAAACAAAAAACCACCTAACAAAAGTTAGATGGTTTTATTAAGAGCCGGCGGAGGGACTCGAACCCACGACCTGCTGATTACAAATCAGCTGCTCTAGCCAACTGAGCTACGCTGGCGACTCATTACGGGTGCAAATATAAGACTGAATTTCTTTTTTCCAAAACAAATTCAAACTTTTTTTGCGTTTTTTTTGACTACAATTCGTTGATTTTAGCAATCAATTGATTAGCAGTTTGTTCCAATTCAACGTTGATTTGTTTGAAGTGCGCTTTTTTATCTTCTACCTTTTTTGCGTTCACTTTTGTGATCAAAGCGTCAAAAGCAGCGATAGCTTCGTCGATTAAAGCATTAGTTTCTGTTGTTGGTTTTCCTGTAGTAGAAATTTCGAACAAGTAAACTGCTTCAATAATATCTCCTAAAACGTAGTTGATGTCTTTTTTTAAATTCTTAACGTTTGCCATTTTTATTTTTTTAAAATTTGAATTTTAATTTGCGTCTGCAAAAGTACACATAATCTTTCTATTACCGACTATGAAATGTAAATTTCTAAAATCGATGCTTTTCCATTGAGAATGAATGCATTCATTGCCGCAGGAATCAAAACAGTTTCTCCTTTTGTATATTGTATTTTTGAGTGGTTGTATTCTATTTCAAAGGATCCCTCAACACACATATAAACCGTAAAACTTTCTCCAGATTTAGAAACTGAAATTGCTCCGTCTAAAGGAATAAAATTAGTGGTAAAATAAGGACAATCAACCACTGTATTGGACTGATTGCTATTAGTGGTATATAATTTTTTAGTTTCTACCTTATTGTAATTGATTGCCTCCAAAGCCAAATCAACATGCAATTCTCTGGTATTCCCATTCGCATCTAATCTGTCAAAATCATACAATCGATAGGTAATATCTGAAGTCTGTTGAATCTCAGCTACGACAAGCCCTGCACCAATGGCGTGAACCGTACCAGTTTCTAAAAAGAAAACATCTCGTGATTTTACTTTTACATCATCCAGTATAGAAAGTAAGGTTTTATTTTCCAGATTTTCTAAATATTCCTCAGCATTTGAATTTTCTTTGAAACCTACAATGATACGAGCATTATCATCTGCTTGCATGATGTACCACATTTCGGTTTTTCCAAAAGAATTATGGCGTTTTTTTGCCAATTCATCATTAGGATGAACTTGTATGGACAAATCCTCGCGTGCATCTAAATATTTGAAAAGTAGCGGAAATTGTTTTCCAAAACGAATATGAACAGCAGTTCCTAAAATTTCATTAGGGAACGAATTGATTAATTCAGTCAATGATTTCCCCTTCAATTCTCCGTTTGCAACAATACTTACGTCGCCTTCCACGGTAGACAGCTCCCAGCTTTCTCCTGTGATATTTGAAGTAATTGGTTTATGAAGTAGCGTTTTTAGTTTTTCGCCACCCCATATTCTTTCTTTTAAAATGGGCTCAAATTGTAAAGGATAAAGTTTCATTCAAATGTTTTTTTCGAAGTCCAAATGTATAAAAAATCCATATTGTTTCCGATGAAAATAGATTTCCATTTACAGAAACCAGTTAATAACCAAAAAACAAAGTATAAGTCGGCATCCTTCAGTAATGGATCCCAATAGCTTTCAGCAATAAATTACACTAATTTTTTAATAGCCTCTAGCGCTTTGGGAATATGTTTTGTAGCCAGCATACTGTCAAAAATCATTTGGACCACTCCATTTTTATCGGTTACATAGGTCACTCTTCCCGGAAGTAATCCGAACATTCCGGTGGGAACACCAAAAAGTTTTCTGATTTTTTTATCTGAATCCGACAAAAGGATAAAAGGAAGTTTAAATTGCTTAGCAAATTTTTGATGTGAGCCAACACTATCACTGCTAATTCCGATTACTTCCGCACCAAGATCCTTAAAATCCTCGTACTGATCTCTAAAACTGCACGCTTGAGCCGTACAACCCGGCGTGTTGTCTTTTGGATAAAAATAAATAACAAGCGGTTTATGTCCCACTACAGTTGCACTATCAAAATCAGTTCCATTAGTATCTTTAGCTGTGAAATTGGGAATTGTATCCCCTACTTTTACTTCCATTATTCTCCTCTGTAGGTTACAAAATTACGAGGCGTTTCATACAAAACCACTTCTAATTCAAATTCAGGCTTGATTCTTTTTCTAATTTTATTCCAAATAACCACCACAATATTTTCGGCGGTTGGATTTAAATCCTGAAATTCTGGAACATCTAAATTCAGATTTTTATGATCAAACTGATTTTCGACATCTTCTTTAATAATATCACTCAAAAATTTCACATCCATTACATATCCTGTTTCAGGGTCAATTGCTCCGGTAACACTAACAATCAATTCGTAATTATGCCCATGAAAATTAGGATTATTACACTTACCAAAAATCGCATCGTTTTGCTCAAACGACCAATCTTTTCTGTATAATCTGTGAGCCGCATTAAAATGGGCTTTCCGTGAAATGGTAACTTTCATAAAATTTATGAATTATAGGTTATTTGGGGACAAAGGGCTTTTGTGTTCTTCCAGAAAATGATAAAATTCATCGAAAATTATTTTGAACCAAACGGTGTACAATGCAGGATGAAGCTCCATATCCATTTTCACATCCTCAATTTTCATCCATTTCCAATCTTCAACTTCCTCCGGATTGATAACTGGCTCCTCATTATAATAGCCAATCATCACATGATCAAGTTCATGCTCTGTCAAACCATTATCAAAAGGGGCTTTGTAAATAAAATGGAAAAGTTCTTTCAGTTCGGTTTTAAAACCCATTTCTTCAAATAATCTTCGGCTTCCAGCCTGTACATTTGTCTCTCCCTCACGCTGATGACTGCAACACGTATTGGTCCACAACAAAGGGGAATGGTATTTTTGATGTGCCCGTTGTTGCAACATGATTTCGTTTTTGCTGTTTAAAACAAAAACCGAAAAAGCACGATGCAGGACCGCTTTTTCATGTGCTTCAAGCTTAGGCATCAATCCTATTTGCTCATCCTTCTCGTTAACTAATATTACGTTTTCTTCTAACATATCGATGTATTTCAGGTCAAAAATACAAAAAAAGAAATGGTAACTGAAGGGTTTTTGAAATTGTGAAAAGTTTAACGAGTGTTGAATATCCTAAAATTCTAATTTTATATTGTCAAAAATACACTGCTTATTTACAGATTATTATACTTTAAAATTTTAAAACTAAAAACAATAATTTTTCGTAAATAGAGAGAAGTCATAACGGAATAAAAATAAAATTCAATTGCAAAGTAAGCGACATTTTAAAATTTAAAACTCTTTTACATTTGTAATTTAAATACAAAAAAAATGAAAACAAGAAATCAGGTACTAAGCATGTTATTTTTAATCCCGCTGTTCATGTTCACAGCTTGTGCGCAAACCACAAAAAAACAAGGAAACACAAAAAAAACAGTCGCAATGGAAAATACTATTAAAAAACCCGGAAATCCATACTATTCCAATACGGACACGACAAAACTCAACGTAAGTGATGCCGAGTGGAAAAAAGTATTGCCTGAAGATGTGTATGAAGTGACGCGTAATGCAGATACGGAAAGACCTTTTACAGGAAAATATTGGAATACTGATGACAAAGGAACCTATTATTGTGCCGCCTGTGGGAACAAACTATTTCGTTCCGGTGCTAAATTTTCAAGCAATTGTGGCTGGCCAAGTTTCTTTGAACAAGATAATAAAAACAGTGTGGTTTATAAAACCGATAATTCTCTGGGTATGGAAAGAATCGAAGCACTTTGCGGAAGATGTGACGGTCACTTAGGGCATCTTTTTGATGACGGGCCGGAACCAACCGGAAAAAGATACTGTATGAATTCTATCGCGCTTGACTTTATTCCTGACACCAAATAACATGAAGAAACTACTTTTAGTGTGCCTTTTGGCAACAACTAGTTTGTTTGCCCAAAGTAAAGCACCAAAGCAATCCAATCTTGAATCCATCACTTTAGCCGGCGGGTGTTACTGGTGTGTGGAAGCCGTTTATGAAAATTTAAACGGAGTACAATCAGCTATATCAGGTTATGCAGGCGGTAAAAATGCGAATCCTACCTACGAAGATGTGTCTACGGGAAGGTCTGGTTATGCCGAAGTAGTGCAGATTACTTACGACAAAAATGTAACGAATCTGGATGAAATTTTCAAAGTTTTTTTTACGGTTCATGATCCAACTACGCTAAACCGTCAAGGTGCCGATGTAGGTACACAATACCGTTCTGCCATTTTTTATAAAAATGAAATTCAAAAGAAAGCTGCACAAACAGTTATCAATGACCTTAAAAAAGCTAAAATTTATGATAGTCCAATAGTAACAACAATAGAACCTCTGACCAAATTTTACAAAGCAGAATCCTATCATCAGAATTACTATGAAAATAACAAAACACAGCCTTATTGTCAGATGGTAATTCAACCCAAAATGGAAAAGTTTGAAAAACTATTTAAGAGCAAATTAAAGAAGCAAAAATAAATTCGTAAGCTGCCGTCTTGTTGTAACAAACAAGGCGGTTTTTTTTTATATTCTACTCACAGAAAGATACTTTAGGCCACTATTTAAAATTCCCTCCAGGCAAAATAATTTTGCTATATTTGTTTTCAACCAACTTTATTTAGTACCAAAACAGACTAAATTTCAATTAAATTAAAGCTGTTACCCAACCAAAATTTAAACCACAACTAATGAAAAAAACTATTCTTTTTGCTGGCTTATTTACGTATTCTATTTTTGCTGCAGCACAAAATTCCGATCTTAAAATTAAAGTGGCTCAAAAAGCAGCATCTTTAGAATCCAAAGTCAGCTCTTGGCGAAGAGATTTTCACCAAAACCCCGAATTAGGCAATCGAGAATTCAAAACAGCCAAAAAAATAGCAGTGCATTTGCAATCGTTGGGTATAGAAGTACAAACTGGCGTAGCCAAAACGGGTGTTGTAGGTATTTTAAAAGGAGGAAAACCCGGTCCAGTAGTCGCTCTTCGAGCCGATATGGATGCATTACCCGTAACCGAAAGAGTAAATATTCCTTTTGCTTCCAAAGCAATGGGAGAATATAACGGTCAGCAAGTAGGCGTCATGCATGCATGCGGACACGATTCGCATATTGCCATGCTGATGGGAACAGCTGAAATCCTCGCTTCTATCAAAAGTGAATTAAAAGGAACAGTAAAATTCATTTTCCAACCTGCTGAAGAAGGGCCGCCCGAAGGTGAAGAAGGTGGAGCTGCACTAATGGTTAAAGAAGGTGTTCTTGAAAACCCAAAAGTTGATGTGATTTTTGGATTACACATTAGCGCTGATACTGAAATCGGCAAAATCAATTACCGACCAAAAGGAGCCATGGCGTCATCGGACTGGTTCAAAATAAAAATAAAAGGAAAACAGTCCCACGGAGCCAGCCCATGGCAATCCGTAGATCCTATTGTTACCGCTTCCCAGATCATATTGGGTTTACAAACTATCGTGAGTCGCAATGTAGATCTCACGGAATCAGCAGCTGTGGTAAGTGTCGGGAAAATCACATCCGGTGTAAGAAGCAATATTATTCCGGAAGAACTTGAAATGGCAGGAACAATTCGGACTTTAGATAAAAAAGTACAGGAAATGATTCACAACCGAGTGAAACAAATCACCACTAATATCGCAGAAAGCGCAGGAGCCGCCGCTGAAATCAGCATTACAAAACAAACATTGATAACCTACAATGACCCAACATTGACCGAGAAAATGGTACCAACACTGGAAGCTGTGGCTGGAAAAAGCAATGTGATACTAACTCCGGCAGCAACTGGAGCAGAAGATTTTTCGTACTATCAAGATAAAATACCCGGACTTTTCTTTTTCCTTGGCGGAATGCCGAAAGGCAAAAATCCTGCCGAAACAGCCTCACATCACACACCTGATTTTTATATTGACGAAGGTGGCTTTGTGTTAGGAATGAAAGCGATGTCCGAATTAACAATAGACTACATGGAAATGAATGCAAAAAAATAAAACCTTATAACTGAAAATTTTAAAAATTTAAAAAACAACAACCGAAAAGAGATTTTCGGTTTTTTTACGCCTTTTAGTAAAATAAAAATAATAAGCGATTGATTTACAAAAACTTAAATAAATTTATCGCCATATTATTGTAAATTTACTTCAATAGCTTGAACTGCTTTTATACAAAGGATTTTAAAAACCGCATAAGGAATTTATAGAAAATCAAATCAATTATTTGGCTGCGAAATGAAAGAACTTGTTACATATTTTAAAACCAGAGAAAGTGCTTTGAACCTCATTTTGGAAAAAGCACCCGAATCATATTCTGTAGAAACTTTTCATGAACTCCGCGTTGAAATCAAAAAATTGAAAGCATTATTTGAGTTAACTGCCTTTTGCAAAAAGAACTTTAAACCCAGAAAAACCTTTAAACCTTTCAGTGTTATTTTCAAACAAGCCGGTAAAGTAAGAGAACTTCAACTGCAACAAACCATTCTTGAGGAGCAGCCATATTTTAGTTTACTAAAAAAATATCCGAATCAACTAAAAAAGCTTGAGATCAAAGAAATACAAAAATTTTTCTTGTTTACAAATAAAAGCTTGATCAAAAAGTTAAATGAAAAACACCTCATAATCATCGATTTTCTTGCAAAAACAGGCAAAAAAAAAGTAAATCGCTACCGGAACAAAACGAGAAAAGAGATAAAAAAACAAATCTCTAAAGATGCTTTTAAAAAGAATGAAATCCACAATTTTCGGAAACGATTAAAAGTGTACCAATACAATGAGAAAATATTCCCCGTTGCCCAATCAAGCAAACTGATTTCAACTCAAACGCTATTATCGGATATGCTTGGAGAATGGCACGATTTCGAAGTTGCTATCCTACATTTAAAAAAAACAATCCCATCCTATAAGACAAATTCAAAAGAAAGAAAGCATCTTAAAAATATCAAGGCGGTGTTAAGTTTAAAAAGAGAATTGTTATTTCATAAAATAAATGCAACTTTACCTTGCAAGACTTTTTTATAAATATTTTAAACAATTGAATGTTAATTAACTAAAGGAATAATATTCCTTCTTAAATATTTTGAACAGTATGAAACAAATCTTTACGCTATTATTATTTACTTTAATTGGTTGTAGCAGTAATTCTGCATATAAATCCGAAACGAAAAGCAAAGATTGGGCAATGCTCAACTTTGTAAAAGTAGATAGCATTAACCCAATTTTAGAACCTCAATTAAATCAAGTTTTTCAATCCCCATTAAGCAACAAACAAGTACATTGGGAAGAACGGAATGTACTTAATCCATCTGCAATTGTCAAAGACGGAAAAGTGTATCTTATATACAGAGCACAGGACAAGGAAATGACCTCCAGATTAGGTCTGGCCATCAGCGAAGACGGACTGCATTTTAAAAAACAACCGGCACCCATTTTTTATCCAGATAACGACACGATGAAACAGTACGAATGGAAAGGTGGCGTTGAGGATCCAAGAATAATTGAAAGTGAAAACGGAACGTATATCATGACCTATACTTCCTATGATGGCAAAATAGCACGACTTTGTTTAGCCAGCTCAAAAGATTTAAAAATATGGACAAAACACGGTTTAGTTTTAAAGGAGGAAAAATACAAAGATTTGTGGTCAAAATCCGGAGCCATCGTTTGTAAACAAAGCGGTGAAAAAATCACAGCGACAAAAATTAAAGGCAAATACTGGATGTATTTTGGAGATACTGATTTATACCTTGCAACCTCCGAAGATCTTATCCATTGGGAAGTAGCCGAAAACGAAGAAAACAAAAAAATGATTGCCGTTTTACATCCTCGAATGGGTTATTTTGATAGTCGTTTGGTTGAACCTGGTCCTTTTGCTTTAGTTCAAAAAGAAGGTATTGTACTAATTTATAACGGAAGTAATGCCGCCAATTTCAACGATCCAAATTTACCTAAATTCACCTATGCGGCAAGTCAAGCACTATTTGACAAAGAAAAACCCTATAAATTAATAGACCGAATGGAGAATTATTTTATTCATCCTGACAAGCCTTATGAAAAAACAGGCGAAGTAAATGAGGTTTGTTTTGTAGAAGGATTGGTTTATTTCAAAAAACAATGGTTTCTGTATTATGGAACTGCTGATTCAAAAATTGCCGTTGCTGTTAAAAAATAAATATTAATCTCACGTACAAACAAACCCAAAAAATATAATTTACAATGAAACAAAATCGATTCAAATTTACGTTCTTTTTAAATCTAATTCTTGCGTTAGTTGTAATGAACACTGCGACTGCGCAAGAAAAGAAAGTAGCGCCGACATCAGCCGAACTATACAAGGAAATCGAAAAAATGGACGAGATTATGTTTGAAGCGTTTAACAAAAAAGATTTCGAAAAATTCAAATCTTTATTTACTGAAGATTTAGAATGGTTTCAGGATAATGGTGGATTACTGTCGTATGAAACTGTTTTTAACAATTTTTCAAATATGTTTAAAAACGAAAACAAACTAAGGCGAAAACTAGTCAAAGGAACGCTGGAAGTCCATCCTGTAAAAGACTACGGAGCGATTGAAATTGGCGTTCACGAATTCCGCCACATGGAAAACGGGAAAGAAGAAATTGGAACCTTCAAATTTCTAATGATTTGGAAGAAAAAAGACAATCAATGGAAAATAGCGAGAGTAATTAGTTATGACCATTGATTACAGAAATATTAAAAGCGATTTCTATATTTTGAAGAATCGAAAAATATATTTTATTTGTTCAAAATCTCACCGATCATCAACGCACATTTCTCACCATCAATAGCAGCAGATATAATCCCACCTGCATAACCCGCGCCTTCTCCACAAGGATAAAGTCCTTTTATTTGAACATGCTCGTAAGTCAATGGATCTCTGGGAATACGAACTGGCGAAGATGTTCTGGATTCCGGAGCATGAAGTATCGCTTCATTGGTCAGATAACCACGCATCGATTTTCCAAATTCAGTGAATCCTTCTCGCAATATTTGTGTTAGAAATTCAGGAAAAACTTGTCCCATTTCTACTGAAGTCGTTCCGGGAACATAAGATGTTTTGGGAATATCTGATGAAACCCTATTTTGCGTAAAATCAATCATGCGTTGTGCGGGAACTTTTTGGCTTTCTCCTGCCAAATGCCAAGCGCGCTGTTCGATACTTTTTTGGAATTCCATTCCGGCCAAAGCACCAAATTTCGCAAAAGGTTTAAAATCCTCCAATTGCAATTCAATTACAATTCCGGAATTGGCAGTAGCCTGATCCCTTTTGGATGGCGACCAACCATTCGTAACCACTTCGCCGGGACTCGTTGCACAAGGTGCAATTACGCCGCCGGGACACATACAAAACGAATACATTCCCCTTCCTCCTACTTGTTTCACAATAGAATACGGAGCCGGAGGTAAAAATTCCCCACGATAATCACAACTGTATTGAATACTGTCAATTAATGATTGTGGATGCTCTGCCCGTACGCCCAAGGCAAAAGGTTTGGCTTCTATAAAAATCTTTTTTCGATCCAATAATTCGAAAATATCCCGAGCTGAATGTCCGGTGGCCAAAATAATTTTATTAGCAAGAATCGTATCGCCTTTTTGGGTAACAACACCTTGCACTTCATTATTTTTTAATAAAATATCTGTCAAGCGGGTTTCGAACAAAACTTGTCCGCCAAATTCGATTATTTTCTCCCGAATATCCTGAATAATTTGAGGTAATTTATTAGTTCCAATGTGAGGATGTGCTTCAATAAGAATATCGGCTGAAGCTCCAAAAGCAACAAATAATTCCAAAATTCTAGTTACATCGCCTCTTTTTTTAGAACGCGTATAAAGCTTTCCGTCCGAATAGGTTCCTGCTCCGCCTTCGCCAAAACAATAATTAGAATCTTCGTTCACAAGATGATCCACATTGATGGCTTTCAAATCTCGACGTCTGCCACGAACATCTTTCCCACGTTCAATAACGATTGGTTTCAACCCTAACTCTATCAATTGTAATGCAGCAAAAAGTCCCGCAGGTCCTGCGCCAACAACAATTACTTCTTGAGCCGAAGTAACGTTTTTATACTCTGGAAGTTGTAGTTTTTGCTCTTGAAAAGGTTCTCCCTTCATGAAAATCAAAACCTTAAGATTGATTTTAATGGCTTTTTGGCGGGCATCAATCGATCTCTTTAGGATAGAAACATGCTGAATTTCATTTACAGAAACGCTAATTTGTTTGGATAAATGATTTTTTAACAACAAATCGTTTGCTGCAATTTCCGGGGATACTTGTAATAAGAGTTCTTGAGGCATTTTCTAAATTATTCGATTTTTAGATTATTAGACTTTGATAAACCGCCCAACAATCTTGGTACAAAAGTAGTATTTTGTAGTGAATTCTTGTTATCGAAAGTAGATTCCGTTGTTCAACTCTTCAAATTAGCTTGTTTTCAATTTAGACTTTGTAACTTTGTCCTTTAAAACAGCTAACCGTTTAAACCGTTAACTGATTAATCTTAGAAAAAAATGTCTAGAAAAATAAAATTGATTTGGGATTTTCGTGGACCGGCTTCCGCAAAAACAGCCGAACATCATGAAATTCACTTAAAAGAATATATCGCAATTGAAAAATTACCGTTAAACATTACTGGTTTTGAAATTCAAGGCGAAATGCAAGCCATTGCTTTTATGGTTGTCACCGATGAAAACATGATTCAGGTTCGCGATGCTTTGAAACCGCATCGAGCAGAACTTTTTTAGTTCGCAGTAATCAGTATTCAGATTGCAGAAACCCTGAACACTGATTACTGATCACTTTTTTTAATTAGCAACTTCGCTGATAAATTTGATACGCATCAGACGCAATTCGTCCAAATCATAATCTCCATCAAATTCTTTTAAGGCAGATTCAATATTATCGGATTCTGATTCCATAAAATAATCATGAATTTCTTCCTGTTGATCATCATCAAGCATATCATCAATCCAGTATTTGATATTCAGTTTAGTTCCTGAATAAACAATTTGTTCCATTTCTTTAATTAGCGCATCCATATTGATTCCTTTGGCGGAAGCAATATCATCAAGAGATAATTTTCTGTCAATGTTTTGAATGATATACAGCTTATTGACTGAATTGACTCCCGTCGATTTTACTACTAAATCTTCTGGACGAATGATATCATTATCTTCTACGTATTGGCTGATTAATTCTAAAAATTCTTTTCCGTATTTTTTAGCTTTTCCTTCACCAACACCGTGAATATTGATTAATTCTTCCTGAGAAACAGGATACTTCAAGGCCATATCTTCCAGCGATGGATCTTGAAATACCACAAAAGGGGGAACGCCAGCTTTTTTAGCCACTTTTTTACGTAAATCACGCAACATGCTCATCAGAACTTCATCTGCAACTCCAGTAGATTTTGAAGCCGTAACTATCGCTTCATCCACTGATTCATTGTACTCATGATCCTCAGACATCATAAACGATTGTGGATTTTTTATAAAATCCAGTCCTTTATCTGTAATTTTTACAATGCCATACGTCTCAATATCTTTCGATAAAAATCCGGCAACGAGTACTTGTCGCAATAAGGCCATCCAGTATTTTTCGTCATGATCGGAACCACATCCAAAAAACGACTGAGCATCCGTTCTATGTGCTTTGATAACCGCATTGACGCGACCAATCAATGTAAAAACAACTTCTTTTGATTTGTATAAATGTTTGGTATCCCGTACTACTTGCAACAGTTGCACGACTTGATCTTTAGCCTCAATTTTTGTTTTCGGATTTCTCACGTTGTCATCCATATCGGCTCCTTCACCGGTAACATCATCAAATTCCTCCCCGAAATAATGCAACAGAAACTTTCTTCTGGACATCGAAGTCTCGGCATAAGCCACTACTTCCTGCAATAAAGCAAATCCTATTTCTTGTTCGGCAACGGGTTTCCCCGACATGAATTTTTCTAATTTCTCTACATCTTTATAGGAGTAATAGGCCAGACAATGTCCTTCGCCACCATCACGACCGGCACGACCCGTTTCCTGATAGTAACTTTCAAGTGATTTAGGAATATCATGATGAATTACAAAACGCACATCCGGTTTATCAATTCCCATCCCAAAAGCGATGGTCGCGACCACCACATCAACATCTTCCATAAGAAACATGTCTTGATGTTTGGCTCGAGTTTTAGCATCCAATCCCGCATGATACGGCACTGCACTGATTCCGTTTACCTGCAAAACTTCGGCAATTGCCTCCACTTTTTTGCGGCTCAGGCAATAAATAATACCGGATTTTCCTTTATGTTGTTTGATAAAGCGAATAATATCCGATTCGATATTTTTCGTTTTAGTACGTACTTCGTAGTATAAATTAGGTCTGTTGAATGATGCTTTAAAAGTAGTTGCATCAGTCATATCTAAGTTTTTCAGAATATCTTCCTGCACTTTTGGTGTTGCTGTGGCAGTTAAACCAATAATAGGAACATCACCCAATTGCTTGATTATGTGTTTTAGATTGCGGTATTCCGGTCTAAAATCATGTCCCCACTCTGAAATACAGTGTGCTTCATCAATGGCCACGAAAGATATTGTGACGTTTTTCAGGAAATTCACATATTCCTCTTTGGTCAATGACTCTGGCGCTACATAAAGCAACTTGGTCAGTCCGGAAGTAATATCTTTTTTTACTTGGGCAATTTCAGTTTTGGTAAGAGAAGAGTTTAAAACATGAGCCACACCATTTTCAGAAGACAAACTTCTGATGGCATCCACCTGATTTTTCATTAAAGCAATCAAAGGAGAAACCACAATGGCAGTTCCTTCCTGAATTAAAGCAGGCAATTGATAACAAAGTGATTTTCCTCCGCCAGTGGGCATGATCACAAATGTATTCTGTTGATTCAGGATGCTTTTTATGACTTGCTCCTGCAATCCTTTAAA
The DNA here is from genome assembly GCF_003312425.1 of Flavobacterium psychrolimnae. GTDB lineage: Bacteria > Bacteroidota > Bacteroidia > Flavobacteriales > Flavobacteriaceae > Flavobacterium > Flavobacterium psychrolimnae. Next base: position 121,832 of record NZ_QNUX01000007.1, read on the forward strand.
TTGGCTAAAGCCAAAATACTTCTTTAATTCTTTGTGTATGTCAATTTCGTTTGGATTCATTCTTTATTATGTGGTATTTTGTATAAATTTGCAACACCTAAAGGTACAAATTTCTTTTACACATACAAATTTTAATCATTCTGTTTTGATCACTAAAGAAAATATATTGGCTAGTGCCAAAAAAACTATCTTATCGGAAAGCCAATCTATAGCTAAACTAACTGATTTTCTGGATGAAAACTTTATCGAAGCGACACAAAAAATCTATAATTCTAAAGGACGATTAGTAGTGACAGGAATTGGAAAAAGTGCTATTATTGCCCAAAAAATGGTAGCTTCTTTTAATTCTACCGGAACACCGTCACTTTTTCTGCATGCCGCTGAAGCCATTCACGGTGATTTAGGCATGATTCAAAACGAAGATGTGATCATTTGCATTTCAAAAAGTGGCAACAGCCCTGAAATAAAAGTACTGGTTCCGCTATTAAAACGTTTTGGAAACACCTTAATTGCAATCACCGGTAACATGACCTCTTTTTTGGCTAAAGGCTCTGATTTTGTTCTGAACACCACGGTAGATGCAGAGTCTTGTCCCAACAATCTGGCCCCTACAAACTCTACCACAGCACAACTTGTAATGGGTGATGCTTTGGCCGTTTGCCTGATGGAAATGCGCAATTTCAAACCCGAAGATTTTGCCGTCTACCATCCTGGAGGAGCATTAGGCAAGAAATTACTGTTGCGTGTCAAAGACATGTTGGAACACAGCCTAAAACCTATGGTTGCTCCGGATGCGTCCATCAAGAAAGTTATTTTCGAAATTTCCGAAAAACGTCTTGGCGTGACCGCAGTAGTTGAAAACAACAAAGTAATCGGAATTATTACCGATGGTGATATTCGAAGAATGTTAAGCGACAGAGACACTTTTGCCGATTTAACCGCCAAAGACATCATGACTAAAAATCCAAAGATGACAACTTCCAGCGCTATGGTAGTAGATGCATTGAATATAATGGAAGATTTTTCCATTACACAATTAGTAGTTGTTGACGAAAGCGAATATAAAGGCGTATTGCACTTACACGATATTTTAAAAGAAGGAATAGTATAATGACAAAAAAGAACTTAAACGAAATGTCGTTTTTAGATCATCTTGAAGAATTAAGATGGCTATTAGTTAGAAGCACAGTTGCAATATTAATCTTGGCCACCGTCACATTTTTTGTGAGTGATTACATTTTTGATGTTGTTATTTTTGGTCCTACAAATGCTAATTTCATAACCTATCGCTTCTTTTGCGACCTTTCCAATCAATTGGGTTTTGCTGAAAGCATCTGCGTGACAGACATGCCTTTTATTATCCAAAACACAAATATGGAAGGCCAAATCAACGTTTTGATTTGGACCTGTATCACCGCAGGTTTCATCTTGGGCTTTCCCTTTATACTGTGGGAAGTTTGGAAATTCATAAGCCCTGCATTATACGATTCAGAGAAAAAACATGCGAAACTTTTTATTTTTTCGTCTTCGTTACTTTTCTTTCTAGGTGTACTTTTTGGCTATTATGTAATTGTACCCATGTCCGTCAACTTTTTCGCGACATTCACCATCAGTGATGTTGTTAAGAACCAGTTTAGTATTGATTCGTATATAGGACTGGTAAAAACAAGTGTTATCGCTTGTGGCTTGTTCTTCGAATTACCAATAATCATCTATTTCCTAACCAAACTAGGCTTAGTAACGCCAGATTTCTTAAGGAAATACTGGAAATATGCTGTAATTATCATTCTGATAGTTGCGGCAATTGTAACACCGCCGGATGTGGTTAGCCAAATCATTGTAACCATTCCGATGTTATTAATTTATGAAGCAAGTATCCTGATTTCAAAAATAGTAGTAAAAAATCAAAAAAAAGTAAATGGCTGATATAATAGAAGAATTCAACGAGTACCGTTCAAGAATGAACGAAAAATTATTGGCAGACAATAATAAAATAGTAAAACGTATCTTTAATTTAGACACTAATGCTTATGCTGCAGGTGCCTTGGATGTAAAAACGAAAGAATTACTGGGATTAGTGGCTTCGGCAGTTTTAAGATGCGATGACTGCGTAAAATACCATTTGGAAACCAGCCACAAAGAAGGTGTTACCAAAGAGGAAATGATGGAAGCAATGGGAATCGCAACCCTTGTGGGCGGAACAATCGTAGTGCCACATTTACGTAGAGCCTATGAATTCTGGGAAGCATTAGAAGAAACTGCAACCAAATAATTTGTTAAGAAGTTCAATCGTTTAATTGTTTATTCGTTTATTTGACACGAGTAAACAATTAAACGAATAAGCAGTTTTACAGTTAAACGATTAAACCAAAAAAAATGAAATTAAGAGCCGAAAATCTGATTAAAACCTATAAAGGACGTAGTGTTGTCAAAGGCATTTCGGTTGAAGTGAATCAAGGCGAAATCGTTGGACTTTTAGGACCAAACGGTGCCGGAAAAACAACTTCTTTTTATATGATTGTAGGATTGGTTAAGCCAAATTCAGGCAATATATTCTTGGATGATTTGAACATCACCGATTACCCGATGTACAAAAGAGCACAACAGGGAATTGGGTATTTGGCTCAAGAAGCTTCTGTTTTCAGAAAACTAAGTATTGAAGACAATATCCTCAGTGTCCTACAATTAACAAAACTATCCAAAGCCGAGCAAGAAGCAAAAATGGAAAGCTTAATTGCCGAGTTTAGCTTAGAACACATTCGTACTAACAGAGGTGATTTACTTTCCGGTGGAGAACGTCGTCGTACTGAAATTGCACGTTGCCTGGCCACCGATCCAAAATTTATTTTACTGGATGAACCTTTTGCGGGTGTCGATCCAGTTGCCGTAGAGGATATTCAGAGAATTGTAGCCCAGCTAAAAAATAAAAATATCGGTATTCTTATCACCGATCACAACGTACAGGAAACCTTGGCGATTACGGACAAAACCTATCTGATGTTTGAAGGCGGAATTTTAAAAGCGGGCATTCCGGAAGAACTTGTTGAAGATGAAATGGTGCGTCGCGTCTATCTTGGACAAAATTTCGAGTTGAGAAAAAAGAAATTGGAGTTTTAGAAAAAGTGGTCAGTTTTTAAAAAAGTGGTCAGTGGTCAGTCTTAAATACAGTGGTCAGTACTCAACGTTTATTTTTAAAAACAATAATTATGAAATTCCAAGACTTATTAGCGTATCAGAAATCATTTTCTTTAGCAATGAAAATCTTTGAAATAACAAAATCATTCCCAAAAGAAGAAATGTATTCTTTGACAGACCAAATCAGACGTTCTTCTAAAAGTGTACCAGCTAATATTGCAGAAGCCTATAGAAAAAGAGTTTATCCTAAACATTTTCATAGTAAATCAACCGATTCCGATGCTGAAAACTCAGAAACTCAAGTTTGGCTGGAATTTGCGCTGAAATGTAATTATATCAATGAAAATACCCATAATGAGTTATTAAATGAAAGTAATGAAGTTGGTAAACTAATAAATTACATGATTTTAAATCCTCAAAAATTCGGAGTTAGCGTTTAGAAATATCAACTAATCACTGTCAACTGAATACTGATATCTGATCACTAATCTCTGAATACTGAACATTAATCTCTGATCACTGAATACTGAATACTGATCACTAAAACTACTCCACAGTAATAAACTGCAATTGCTGTAAATCACCATTGTAAATATTGACATCCACTTTCCCTTTTATCCCGGGTACAGCTGCTTTCTCTGTGAATTGCCAAAACAGCCAATCTTCACCAATTTCTTCTCGGTAAAAATTATAATTCGCAATCCAAAAAAGATAATCACCGAATTCTTCTTTTAAAAAATCATCATAATAACGCTCACCGGTATAAATAATCGGTTTGACTCCGTAATGAGATTCTATAGCTTTCAACCATCGCTTAAGTCCTAATTTAAGATTGGCAACAGACTGATTTTTAGGAAGTTTTTCAATATCTAAAACGGGTGGTAAATCCCCTTTTTCAAGCGTGACGGTTTTAATAAAAAGTTCGGCTTGCTCCAATGAATTCTCGTTTGGTCGGTAATAGTGATAGGCTCCCCGAATCATTTTATTTTCTTTGGCGCCAAGCCAGTTCCGTTCAAATTTTCGATCTTTTCGATCTTTCCCAACCGTAGCGCGGATAAAAACATAATGCAATGGATATTTTTGTTCTAAAGTATCCACATACGACCAACTGATTTTTCCCTGATACTCTGAAACATCAATACCAATACTTTTTCCCTCATGTTTTTCCAGAACTTGGAAATTTCGAACATCCGAAATACGTTTCGCATTTCTTTCCACACTGCTGATTTTATCCGATTTAAAACCCAAATAATAGGATAAACCATTTCGATAATGATAACCAAATCCTAAAATCAATACAATAAAAAAAGTAACAATCGAATAGCGTAAAAAGTTCCCAGAGAAAAAAGTAGCTTTCTTTTTGGGTTTACGAACTGCGTTTGACTTTCTTCGAACGGGTTGTTTTCTCATTCAAAAGATTACTTTTTGAGTACTTTATTATTCAGAACCGACAATAAAACATAAAATAGTATCAACAACGGAATTCCTAAATAGCGAAAGAAGACCAATAACAAAAGCGAACAAGTCAGAAAGATAACTTGAAGCGCATTTTCTTTAAAACTAAACTTCTTGATTTTCAAAGAGAATAACGGAATTTCAGCATTCAGCATATAAGCACTCAATAATGTCACCACCAATAAAAACCAAGGGTTAGTCAATAATTCGATTAATATTAATGAATCCGTATATTTCAAAACCAAAGGCAGACTTAGGATAAATAGTGCATTCGCAGGTGTTGGCAAACCAATGAAAGAATCCGTTTGACGAGTATCAATATTAAAATTTGCCAGACGATAACAAGACCCCAGCGCAATTATAAAACCTAAATAAGGGAAAAACTGCAAATGACCTGCCGCTGCGGTTGAAGCATGGCTAATCATCATTTGAAACATTACTAAACCCGGAACAACACCACTTGTCACCATGTCGGCCAAAGAATCCAACTGCAATCCAAGCGGACTGGAAACGTTGAGCAATCGGGCAAAAAAACCATCAAAAAAATCCAAAAATATACCCAGACAAACAAAATAAAAGGCCATTTCAAAATCTTGATTGAATGCAAAAACCAACGCGATACAACCACAAAAAAGATTAAGGAGCGTAATTAAATTCGGAATATGTTTTTTAATAGTCATCATAATACAGTTTAAGGAATCAAAGTTGGCAAATTTAACATAATAAATGGTTGCTATGGATATTTTTCAATAGAGATTTTTAGAGATAGTTTCTATGTAGCCCTGTCAGGGTTTTGAACCCTGATAGGGCTGTCCTATAAACAACATCACGAATTCAAACTACATTCCTTATCTTTTGCACACATTACACTCTCGATTTATTTAAGGAATAAAATAACTATCCGAAAAATCAGCGAAAATCAGTCTCATCAGTCTCATCCGCGTTCTATTAGTAATATCCTAACGTTTCTTTAAACTAAAGAATTAGTCCCTCTCACTAAATTCAATAGCAAAATGAAATAACCTCAATTAAAAATTATATTTTTGATAAAAATTAAACTTACATTACGTTTGTAAAAACAACACCCTTGAAAAAAAGCTTTTTAGTAGCAACACTTTTCGTATGTACCCTGATGTACAGCCAGGCCGTTAGGAAATATTCAAATGAGTTTATGAATATCGGCGTAGATGCGGCTGCATTGGGTATGTCAAATACTGTCGTGGCTTCCACCAATGATGTCAATTCCGGATATTGGAATCCTGCGGGACTTATCCGTATGGAAGACCACCAAGTGTCTTTCATGCATGCTAATTATTTTGCGAATATTGCACAATACGATTACTTGGCATATGCCAGTCCAATAGATGATCGCAGTGCTTGGGGAATTTCACTAATCCGTTTTGGGGTAGATGATATCCTAAACACTACCGAACTAATCGACAGTCAAGGAAATATAGACTACAACCGAATCAGCCTTTTTTCGACTGCTGATTACGGATTTACTTTTTCTTATGCGCGAAAATTACCGGTTCCTGGATTTCAATACGGTGTGAATGCAAAAATCATCCGACGCATTATTGGGAAGTTTGCCAATTCTTGGGGATTTGGTTTTGATGCCGGAATCCAATTCGAAAAAAACAACTGGCAATTTGGATTAATGCTCCGCGACATCACCACTACCTATAATGTGTGGAATATTGACGAAGATGAATATCAGAAAATTGCAAACGCTATACCCGGTGAAAATCAAGACTTACCGGAAAGCACTGAGATCACAGCTCCAAAAGCACAGCTGGGTATTGCTAAAAAGTTCATCATCCGTTACGATTACAGCATTCAGGCTGCAGCCAATGTAAACATGCGTTTTGCCAGAACCAATGATGTAATTGCTACCGATTTTGTCAGTATCGACCCAGCTTTGGGATTGGAATTTGGATACACTGATTTGGTTTTCGTTCGTGCCGGAGTAGGAAATTTTCAGAATGTACAGCAATTAGACAGCACCGAAAAAGTAGGTTTCCAACCAAATATTGGTTTGGGATTCAAATACAAAGGGATTCAGATTGATTATGCGTTAACCGATTTAGGGAATCAAAGCGCTGCTTTATATTCCAATATTTTTTCGGTAAAGGTGGATTTAGGAATGTTTAGAAATTAATAGAGGAGGAGATTTAAAATCAAATAGCATAATGGAATTACTGTCCACTTTTCCGAAGTTCATTCCAAGTTGTATCAAACCGTTTAAATAACAACCCTTTCTTTAACAGAAAAACTTTGTGCGCCATTTTTCTTTCTTTGAGTATCTTTGTCAGACAAATTTAATCAATGAAATCGAAAAGGAGTTTTTTTTTAAAACAAAATCACATTTTATACCCTTTTAACAGCAAACGAATGCATACATCATTTTTCAAAAAAATAGCGCTACTCCTCCTCGTATTTTCAACGGTAAATTTTAGTTTCGGGCAAAACATACAATTATCAAAAAACACGCATGTTAGCGTAATCACTTGTGGAACGGGTAATGAATCGTATTCGCTTTTTGGACACACGGCAATACGAGTACAGGATACAACTAACGCCATTGATGTAGTTTATAATTATGGCGCATTTGACTTCAATACGCCAAATTTTGTAATGAAATTCATAAAAGGAGATTTGCAATACTTTGCTGTTGCGCATTCCTATGCTGATTTTATCAGTCAATATCAGTATGAAAAAAGATCCGTTTATGAGCAGGAATTAAACATTCCGGTTGATTTAAAACAAAAATTATTTGACAACCTGAATATTTCTTTGGCTTCGGGAGAAAGTCATTATACCTACAAATTCATCGACAAAAATTGTACATCGATGGTAGTTGACATCATCAATAAAACGCTGGACACAATTGCCATCGTAAAAAATACCGATACAGACATCACCTACAGAACCATATTGTACCCGTATTTTGACGGTCATTTTTATGAAAAATTAGGCACCAGCATTATCTTCGGTAAAAAAGTAGATCAATTAGGCACGCAAATTTTTCTACCATTTGAATTACAAAAAAGCCTCGAGAAAGTTTCTTTTCAAAACCGTCCGCTGGCACTTGAAAACAAAACCATAATCGAATTCAAAAATGAAGTTCCTATGTCTTGGTGGAATAATCCTTATACGTACTTCATAGTGCTTAGTTTCATCGTGTTTATAAACAAAAAAAGCATCGATTTGTTCTACCTCAGCATCATGGCCATAATTGGGATTTTCTTTTCGTTTGCAGGATTTTATTCGTTACATCTGGAATTAGGATACAACTACAATATTTTATTATTCAATCCAACCTTAATAGGCTTACTTTATTTTTATTGGACGAAAAACAAAAAAGTAATTTACAATTTGGCGCTATTCAATATACTATCAGTAGTGGTTTATTTCTTTTTTATAATCAACAAAGCACATTTAGTATTAGTACTGCCATTGGTAGTTTGCAGCGGGGTTGTTTTAGTGAGACTGGCCATTCAAAACAAAAAAAGAATTCCAATCATAATATAAGGACTTCTTCTATTACTTTAACTTAAATTACTCTTGACATTAAGCCTTTTAACCGCTAATTAGCTAATTTTTTAAAGGTATTACTTGTGTAATTCGTAGCTAAAATAATTATTTATTGGTCGTTACAAAATGTCCTAAATTAAAAAAACTCATTCTATAATCCGTTTAAATCTGTGCAAATCTGTGGCAAAGAAATAAAGCATTGCCATAACAATTAATAATAATAATAATAATAATTACTGCCCCCTATAAAACAATACGGTAGTTATAGTTTTGAAAGCAATGTTCAAATCCAGATAAATACTGCGGTGCTTGATGTAATACAAGTCATACTGTAGCTTGATTAAACTATCATCAATCGTTTCCCCGTACGAATAATTAACTTGTGCCCAACCGGTAAGTCCCGGCTTAATGATGTGTCTCGTCTCATAAAAAGGCATTATTTCGGCAATTTCATGAACAAAAACCGGACGCTCCGGACGTGGACCGATAACAGCCATTTCTCCTTTTAAAATATTTATAAACTGCGGAAACTCATCCATTCTGGTTTTACGCAAAAATTTGCCAAAAACAGTCACACGAGTATCATTTGTAGCAGTAAAAACCGCACCATTCGATTCGGCATTTTTCACCATCGTGCGGAATTTCAAAATTTCAAAAACAACACCATCTTTTCCAACGCGCTCCTGGGAATAAAACAAACGTCCCCTGTTTCCTATTGCATTTCCAACCAATATAATTGGAAAAAGAACAAACCCTACAACAAGACCAAATAAGGAAACTACAATCTCAAAAACACGGACGGTTAACAGGTATAACTTATTCTGATTGCTTCGACTGAAGGGGAAAAAACGATAAAAATCTCGCGACATATACTGCACGGGAATTCTTTGTGTTTTACTTTCATAAACCTGAGTATACTCTCGTATAATATTTCCCGACTCTAATAAATGCAACAATTGTTGGTATAAATCAGCGGTAATTCCTTCTGTTTTTTGAGAAGCAATCACAATTTCAGAAATCCCATTTTCTTTTACAAAGGAGAACAGATCATCTCTTTTGATGTGTTGCACATAATGGAATTCTTCCATTTCTTCTTCGACGCCATCTGTGTTAACAAAACCAACTATTTTGTAATGAGGATCTATATTTTCCAAGCCAAGAATCAATTCTTGTACCTGTTCCTGATCACAAATTAAGATAGCTTTCTGAAAAAATCTAGTAGAAGCCAAAAAGGCAACATACAGCATGCGCCAAGTAAACAATGAAACAAATATAACCACAAAAAACAGCAAAATTTGAAATCGGTTGGAAGGCAGTTGCGGTGAAAAAAACGGAGTAAGTAAATATACTAAAACAGTGGTCGAAACGGTAATCAAAGTGCTTTTCAACACTTGAAATTGGTTGCTGGCTACCTGAAGATTGTACATTTCGAAAATAGTGCCAAATACATTCAGATAAACGGCCAGAACAATTGTCCAGTAATAATTAGTTGCTGATAATGCGAAATAATCAAAATCAAACACATTACCAGTCAGATACAATGCCGTCAAAACAAACAGAACATCAAAAAGCCGAAGAATCGACTTTCGTTCTGATATTTCAAAATGCATTTTGTCAACTGAAAACATGGGTGGTATTTAGTATTATAGGCGCAATTTAGTGCTTTTGTACCAAAATAAAATTAAGATATGTTAATTTTTTTAACAAATTTTCCTTTTTAGCAAAGTAATTTTTATTTACAATCAATTAGTATTAATGAAATGCTTCACAAACAAAATTTAGACATTTTTTATATACAAAGACCTCTGGAATCTTGTTATTGGACTAAAATGACAACATTCAGCAATTACAGTAATTTTAGGCTCCCTTTAGGGCTCGAATAAAACGAAGAATAGAGCAATTATCTCTTGATTCTTGCATCTTGATTCTTGCATCTTGATTCTTTTATCAATATTCTTGTCTCTATATTCTTGTCTCTATATTCTATATTCTTCACTCTATATTCTCTTTTCTATAATCTATATTCCTTACTCTCCCTCTCCCAGAATCTTTTTTCTGGAAAATCCCAACTGCACATTGAGTAACGACAACGAATACACAAAGGCAGGTGCGGCTGTACGCATGGCAGCATGATTAATGGTTAAAAACCAAAAGGCAACAAAGCATAACAAAAACATATTGAACTTATTTTCTAAATACAAAACCAACGGTGTAAAAAACAAAATCAGCAATGCTACTACACCTAAAGAGCCATGTTCCGCTAACATTCTCGTAATTTCATCATGAGACAAAACAGAAATTCCTGTCTCTTCCTCACGAACTTCGGTCCCTTTTCCAACACCTACCCCAAAAATAGGATTCTTCAAAAACGTATCGATCTCGTTTTGGGCCACATCCTCCCTACCAGTAAACTGACTTTTTTTCACCCTTCCGGCAGCATCTTGATTGGAATACCGTTTATTAATCAAACCACCTGTCTGAAAAGAAGTATACGTCCAAGTGGCGAACATGGCAAACACTAATAGCACAATGATATAATTCAATTTGACCCTGCCACCATAATTGGATTTAAAATATAGAAACACCAGAAGCAAAACAATCATCAGAAATCCAGTAATCATTCCACCTCTGGAAAAGGTAAGCATCCCGCGATACGTGATATTTAATGCAACTATCAGATTAAGGATAATTTGAAATTTTGTCTTAGAATCCAATATCACTCGGGAGAAAAAGATAAACATTCCCAAACCTAAAATCGTAGCCACCTGATTGGGTCCATAACCACCGGAAGTTTGAAAATTAGATTCGGTTCCGGTAATAACCTCCTGAACATTGGGCGTATAAAAAGTAAGGTACACCATACAAGTAATGATAGGCAATCCCAGACTCAGCAATACACTATTGATTTCTGCTAAAGCAATCTTTCGGCGAAACGTATACAAGGAAGCAAGCCCCAAACAAACGGGACCGGAAATATTAAACGCAATGGCCTTCCGAATATCCGTATCAAAGTTTAATGTAAACGTCGAAATAATAACACTGGGGACTAATAACAGTAGAAATATCCAATAAGGCACTGCTCCTTTAGAAAATCCGCTGTAATACATTCCAATAAAAATAAAGACCATCACCCCATACTTAGAAATCTCATACAATGGATTCCCACCGGTCATCCTCAAAAAAACTTCACTCCCTACTACGTATGCCGCGGCAATTAACGCTTCATTATTTCTATTTTGTTTTTTGATGATGTAATAAATTCCAAAAATAAAAATCGAATACCCGTAAATCTTAGCTGTAAAAGGCAACAAAAAGCCCAATGCACCAACCACCACATGGAAAAGAATTAAATAGAGATAGGATTGATTCTCGTTTTTCATTTGTAACTATGTTGAATTAGAAAGTGTTTTGTAATTCATAATTAATAGATCAATCACTTTTTCTTTTGAATAATTATCTAAAACTAATTCCTGCAAATGTAGTGCAAAACTAATTCTTAAAGATTCTCCAGAAATCATTTTGTACAATTGAAGCTGAAGCTGAAAAACATCTAATGGATTAAACAATAATCCGCTAAAATCATCTTTTATGAACGATGGACAATACCCTACATTTGTTGATAATACCGGTAATTTTGCCAAACCATATTCTAATAATGTTACAGGAAATCCTTCGGATGTTGATGCTAATAAGCCAATTGTTGCTTGAGAAAGTATGTGCTGTATATCATTCCTTGAATCATAAATAAAAATAAATTTATCTAAATTATTTTTACTTATAAATTCCTTCAAAACAACAGAATAATCATCTTTATAATCTTTGCCTATAAAGTGTAAACTCCATCCTAGTTCCTTTAAATTCATTTTTGCGAAGGCCCGCAATATAGTTATATGATTTTTAGGTTCTTTTAGATTTGCCAAACATACAATTCGTTTATCCTTTTCTCCTTTTAAAAAAGTTTCCTTTAAAATAGTATCGTCAAAAACAGCAAAATTAGGAATATAATAGTTTTTTTTGGTCCATAAGTTTTTAGTAGCCCAAACTTCTAATTGATGATTAACAACAAATGTACAAGAGAAAAAACTGGAACAAAATAATAATATCAAATTATTCCATATAGATTCTTCAGCCCTTGCCCCATAATGCTCATGCCATATTAGTTTAATTTTGGGATACATCAACTTTAATAATACCCCAGTGAAAAATGAGGTTCCGTGCGCATGCACTATTGTTATTTTATAACGCTTTACGAATGATTTTAATTTCAAAAGTGCCCTAAAGTCTAAAACGTTTTTTTTTTTTAATAATAAATAGGAAACTTTATCGTTAAGTTGCTTTTTTAGAGCACCTTCTCTTCTTGTAACCACTAAAGCAGATAGAGTTATACTTTCAGAAAGGGCATTGGCATAGTTTAAGGCTAGTCGCTCAGCACCACCAACTTCAAGTGAATCTATTAGTTGTAATACTCTCATGGTAAAATCAATTTTTTAATCTCCGTATGAAATACTTCCAGCGTATAACTTCTAGACCAGTCCGCAGCCTTATTTAGTTTACTGTCAAAATCCGTTTGATTCTGTAAAACAGCCTCTATTAGTAGACTATCATGCTCTAAATTCATTCCCAGCAAAACCCCTCTACTCCCATAATCCAGCATAAAAGGGACACACGAAACTGAAGTAGCAATAGGAACGCAACCCCAAAACATTCCTTCGGCAATCACTTTTGGCCACCCTTCACTATCGGAGGGCAATACTACGAAATGACTGTCTTGATAGGCTTGCTGTACGGTAGTCTTGGATTGATTCCCTTCTAAAGTAATAATGGACTCCAACTTGTGCGCTATAATATAATCCTCAAGTATTTTCCTCTGAACTCCTTCGCCATACATACGCAAACGAACCAAATAACCTTTTTTATGCAGTCTTTCAATCAACTGAATGGCATACAACGGCTGTTTTCCTTTGACTAAAGTACCCACAAAGACAAAATCAATTCTGCCTGCCAACGCTTTTGGCGTTAGCGCCATTTTTTCGTAATCCGAATACGTAGCAGTGAAAAAAGGTTTGATATTTCGGGAACTACCCTCCCATTCGCCATAAACTAAAACCTGCATATTTCGGGTCAAAAAGGAATTACTCAATATCCATTTTTGAAGTCGATACGTCCAAGGTTGCTTCGATTTAGGGTCCCAATTCCCGGCGTATTTGGCCGTTTTGGGAGTATTGGAAAATAAAATTTGAACTATACATCCCAACAACCCGATATTTCCTGGACAACGCAAATGAATGTGATCGGCATTTTTCATAGCAATAAAAATATGCCAACAAATCCCCGGAATTTTAAAAAAAGCATTGAAGATGCTTTTAAAGTTCAGTATATCAAAATTAGTAATCGCATTAAATTTGATATGAGGATGATTATAAGCACAATCGATAGCGGTTTTATCTTTTGATGCTATTGGTGCTACTATCAAAACCTCTTCTACGTAGTTTCCCCAAACATTCATTTCACGAACATAAGGAGCATATGCATAATATTTGTTCTCTTCTTTTATGTGAGGAACATGGGTGATGATAACAAACTTCATATTTAAAATTCAATTTATATATTTTTTTTGGGGCTATTTAACCACAAACTCCACCAACCTACAGTTCTGCCTACTGCCTCCGTAAAAGCTTCTTTTTTACTACTCCCAGTTAAAGTATTACTAAATCGAATACCGGTCAAAAGCAAAGTAATAGCATGCCATTTTAGTTGATGTATAAATGTTGGCTTAGGATTTTTAGTCCTCCATACATACCAACCGTTACGCACGACCATTTTTCCGTATTGATATTTATTAGGTCTACCTGATGCATCGTGATAATGGTACAATGTTGCAGCGGTATTCAAGTATAATGTACCCATTTTAGCAACTCTTAAAGTAAAATCAGCATCTTCATACAGCCCATAGCCTTCAAAATAAGTTGAAAAATGCAACGTATCAAATACTTTTTTTCTAAACGAAGAGACTCCACCCATCAACATCTCTACTTCATACGTTTTCCCGCTGGGAGGCAAAAACCCCACGCTGCGACCATGTGAATATAAGGAAGAATATCCAGGCGGACAATCACTATCCAATCCCAATTTTTTTCTCAACACAAATCGGCTACCATCTTTTCTTTTCCATCCGTCAAAATAAAACTCATCCATTTTTGGCTGATATTTCTCTCCAACAAATTCAATTTTAGTTTCATCAATAATATACCCTCCAACACCTAAAGTCTCTGGAAATATTTGATATGTTTTTAATAGTTCTTCAAAATAAGTAGCTATTAAAACGATATCATCGTCTAAAAAGCATACAACTTCTGAATCAGCTGCAACTCTTTCAATTCCATAGTTACGTTGTTTTGTTAAACCACGATATTCTGGTGGAACGGAGTAATAATTTAAATGATCAAATGGATTATTCTCTAAAATTAACGTCGTATCCTGATTAGTGGAGCCATCGATAATTAAAATTTCATCTGGATATATTGTTTGCTCTTTCACAGACTTTAATAGTTGTAATAAAGGCTCAGCACGCATGTACGTACAAATTATTAATGAAAATTTCATGAATCTATTTTTAATTGATTAGCCCAATAGACACTTTGATTCCATTGCTTATTAAAAACTGCGAAATATTGAAAAGGATCCCTACTCTTTTGATGCTTATAATACTTAAAAAACAAAACGGTTTTATACCCTAAGATTTGTTGTTTGGTGTTATGCGTAATCAAATACAGCATCACTGTAGGAGAAGGCTTTGGCTGAATAAGTTCATCATGCCACTTCAATATTGGTTTCGTTCTAAATCCTCCAACTGGCGCTTTTAAATGTAATATTGAAGGTTCTGGCAAAAATAAAACATCATACCCTTGATTTCGCAATAGCATGCCAAAATCACTGTCTTCCCCATAACCAAATTCATAACCAAGATTAAAACTACGGTTTTTTAAAATGTCACTTGCAACAAAACTACAACCAGAACCGAAACTTCCCCATTGAAAAACAGTATTAAAAGTGGGCACTTCTTTTTCCTGCAAACAAGATAATGAAACTGCTTTTACTCCAAATTTTTCAATATTTTCAGAGGTTTTTTCGATAAAGTCTCCGCCAATTCTGATATCATCATCAGCAAAGAAAACCCATTTGTTTTTAATTTGTTTTAGAGCCACATTTCTGGCACTGCAAGCTCCTGCCTGATGCGTGAAAATATGTTGTATTTCAAAAGGCCACTGTTCAGTTTCTATATAATCCAATTCACTTTTACTAAATGGTTCTGGATTTTGTTCCACAATAATAATTTTCTGAGGTAAAAGACTTTGCTTTGAAAAATCTTTTAACACATCATATAAATATTTTTTCCTCCCAATTGTTGGAATTATAACATCTATGGTTCCTTTATCTGCTATCACTCTTGATGATTGAACGACAATATCATTTATATTTATTTTATTATTAAATCTTCTTTTAGAAAAAAGTGCGGAAATAAAAGGATAAAACAAAATTTTACGTTCATATAAAAGCAAATTCAACGCTAACAAAAACACCCATCGCGTTTTATAATGTTGCTTCACAAAACGAAAAAGTGTAACGCTGGATGCTGTAGCAGTTGAATCCATTATTTCTACCGACTTCAAAAGCTGTGGTTCGGAATAGCATAATAATCCTAACGGCATGCATAACTTAGCCAGTGAACTCAAATAATAATCAAAATAGGGTTCACAAATTATTTTATCACCTATTGCATTCAAAACAGAAGCGTGAATAACCCCAACATAACTACTCATTTGCCACGTGGGATACGACACCATTTTATTAACGTTAATAAATAAAGATTCCTCTACATATCCGATGGAATTATCAAAAAAATTATTTGATTCCGGTCGAAACGAAAGCATCATTTTATTATGATGATGAAGCGTATTAATTTTTTCAAGAGCAAGATGTTCTTTATAATTGGAATGACACCAAACTATTTTTTCATCAGGAAATACAGCCGCTAACTGAATCAAGCCCGCCGAAATTGTACCTGTACAATCAAATTTAATTTTTTGATTATCCATGCTTACTACATCGGTAATTTTATTCCCCAAATGATAGATTACAATCAAAAGTTACTGTATTAAAGATTGATAAAAAATTAAACTCTGTAGTGCTACTTTTTGGATACTGAATTTTTCGCTAACTTTCTTTTTTGCCGCTGATCCAAACTCTTTTTGTAAGTCACTATCTTCCATCAAATGAATAATTTTAGCAGCATAGTGCAAATGATCTTTTGGATGCACTAAAAACCCATTGACACCATCATCAATAACTTCCGGTGCCCATCCAATATTCGAGGCTACAATAGATTTCTCCAATGCCATGGCTTCAATCCAGGAAACGGGTAAGGCTTCAGCAAAAGTAGGAAATACACAAACCGTCGCTCTGCTAATTTGATTTTTTATTTCATCATACGGCACAGCCCCTAAATAAGTCACATTCAGCAAGGCAGCTGGAGAGAATAAGCCTTGCATCATCTGCCAAGTGGAAGAATGCCCCGAAATAATATCTGGAACATCTTTTCCTATCAGAATTAATTTCGCCTCTGGTTTTTTAGCGACCACCACATTAAAAATAAATGGCAGTTCCAATAGTCCTTTCTTACGGATTAAGCTCCCGAAATACAGTATGGTGTTTTTATTGTTGATATTATTACCATTGACAGTGCCATTATTATGGCAATTTTCATTGACATTGTTATTGCTATTGCAATTGATATTGTTATTATTAAACACATCCATGTCAATACAATTCGGAATAATGGAGAACTTTTTATCTAAATGAAATACCTCATTTGTAGTATCAGCTGTAAACTGACTCACAGAAAGCAACCCATCAGCATTTTTCAAAGCTCTTTTTTCATGAAACCGATTTACCCATTTTACGGGGCGCTGATCCAAATGACAAAAATAAGTATCGGAACCATTTAATCGTATCACAACAGGGCATTTTTTAGGGGATATAAATGACGTAATTCCCGTCCAATCTGGCGCTTCTACCAAATCAATTTCTTTATTGTCATATAAAGTATTAATGTTATTCTCAAGTTTTTTTCGGGTGAGATACCAAGACAATCCCTTAAATTTTATATTTCTGATTTGTTGAATACAAATACCGTTATCATAAAAAACACCTTCTTCTTTTTGGGCATACACTAAAACCCGAACCGAACAGCCTTCCGCCAAAAGTCCCATCGCCAGATTTTTAATACTGGTACCTATTCCTCCCGAACCTCCTGTTTTTGGATGTGGATATTCCGGCGTTAAAAAAGCTATTTTCATGGTTATTTATTAAAAAAATCTTTTATAATTACACTGGTAAACAGTCGTGCTCCAGTATCATTTAGATGTCCGCAGGAAGAAAAATACTGATCTCCCTCTACCGCTTTTTCATAATTATGAATTTCAGGATAAAGCTGTTGCACTTTATCAAAATAATTCAATCCTTTGGTATTACTGCACATCGGTGTCATTACTGAGATTAAATTGATATTATTGTCCTTACAAAGTTGTCTAATTTCTTCATAATATTTGTTACGCAACGGTTTTAAATTGCTAATGTTATTTTTCATGTTACCCTTACCATTTCCCAGTGGCGAGTACCCCATATTCAGTAAATGATTTGTCTTTTTATGAATGGCATTAAAAAACATCTCCCTAAAACCAATTCGAGTCTCAAATGCGACATATCTGTAAAAAGGAATATAATACAATTCATTAAAGTCTTTTTCTGTAGAGAAATGATTTTTTGTTATTTCCGAATTATGAATATATGGTAAAAATTTTGCAGCAATTCCCTCTGCTCGTTTCTCATTCGACAAATTCAAATCAGTCTCCAGTATCACATTCTTTATCGTATACTTTCGTTCCACCATAAGCTTTAAGAGCAATGAAGCTTCAAATAAATGGCCGCCGCTCATTCCATAATTAAACGTTTTCAATCCTTTTTCAGCAAACATAGGAGCCACAAAATGATTATTAGCCCTGGAAGAACCTAAAATAACCACATCGTAATCCCGCTCTACTGAGTTGTAAACATAATCAATTTTTCCTCTATTCGAAGACTGTAAATAAACAGTTGTATACAAAAAATCCAATACCACTAACAGTAAAAATAGTAGCACAAGGGTTTTGACGGTAAAAATTAAAAACTGCTTCATTATTGTTTTATTCTGTATTATTATTCTAGTATTTTAATGTATTGTATTTGACAGCTCGATTTGACAATTAAACTATTCTCTTTGTCACGTCAGAAGTTTATACTGAGCGGAGTCGAAGTACAGTCGAGACGCTTTTATGTCTTAATGAATCTCGACTAAAGCCTGTCCTGAGCGTAGACGAAGGACTCGATTTGTCAATTAAACTACTCTCTTTGTCACGTCGAAAGTTTACACTGAGCGGAGTCGAAGTACAGTCGAGACGCTTTTATGTCTCAATGAATCTCGACTGCGCTCGATTTGACAATTCGGCTGCAGCCTGTGCTGAGCGTAGACCAAAAACTCGTTTTGATTACTCGAGATCTTTTGTCACGTCGAGCGCAGTCGAGACGCCTTTAATAATCAATTTAATCTCGACTAAAGCCTGTCCTGAGCGTAGACGAAGGACTCGATTTGACAATTAAACTACTCTTTGTCACGTCAGAAGTTTATACTGAGCGGAGTCGAAGTACAGTCGAGACGCTTAGTCAAACTATTATTCTATATCTTCAAAATCCGATTTGTATTTATGATGCGTTGCATTTCTACATTCTGATAAATCTTGTAATTTATCAAAATTCCCATCAATTAATGCCTGTTTTTTAACCCTGCTCCATTTTTTTAATTTTTTTTCAAACTCAATAGCCTGATTCGGATCTGTAAAATCCTGATAAAAAACTAACGTCACAGGTCTTCTACTATTTGTATAGGCTTCTGGATATTTACCGACATTGTGCTCGATAACTCTCCTGTCAATATCAGAAGTTACTCCTACATAAAGCGAATCATCGTTACAAAGAAGAATATATACATAATAGAATTTCATATCGCTTTTTTAAAATTAAACGAATCTCGACTATAGCCTGTCCTGAGCGTAGACGAAGTACTCGATTTGATAACTACACTACAGCCTTTCCTGAGCGTAGACGAAGGATTCGATTTGACAACTCCACTACAGCCTTTCCTGAGCGTAGACGAAGGACTAGATTTCACAACTCGAGATCTTTTGTCACGTCGAGCGCAGTCGAGACGCCTTATATTCCAAAACTAATCTCGACTATAGCCTGTCCTGAGCGTAGACGAAGGACTCGATTTGACAACTCGACTATAGCCTTTCCTGAGCGTAGACGAAGGACTCCATTAAGCCTTAATCGATTCCCATACTGATATCAAAACTGAAAATAAATAAATTCTTTATAATCGGAATACGTTCCCAATGCTACAATCGCGGCAAGGCAGAACGTTAATTTCAAATAACTATATTTCCCGGAAATGGGATCTACTTTCGTGCGGCTATTCCATTCCACAATAATAAAAGCAAGTATCAAAATAATGATTTCATAATTGTAACGCTCGTTTTCCAAATACTGTGATTCAAAAATTCTATTGGTAAAAATACGCCCAATATACTCAAAAGCTTCTCCTATCGATTTTACTCGGAAGAAAATCCAGGCCAAGCAGGTCAATGCAAACGTGCTGACAATACTAAAGAAAACTTTAACGGAGTTCAAATCCCAATACAAGGATACTGTTTCCATATTAGACCGATTACGTTTCAAAAGCAATAACGGTAAAAAATACAAAGCGTTAATAAAACCCCAGGCAATAAAAGTCCAATTGGCGCCATGCCAAAAACCACTCACTAAAAATATGATAAACGTATTGCGGACTTTCATTGCCGTACCACCACTGCTCCCTCCCAATGGAATGTATAAATAATCCCGAAACCAAGAAGATAATGAAATGTGCCAACGACGCCAAAACTCGGCAATGTCACGGGAGAAATACGGGTAATTAAAATTGCGCAGTAAATCGATTCCAAACAGTTTTGACATTCCCAATGCCATATCCGAATAACCGGAGAAATCCCCATAAATTTGAAAAGCGAAATAAACCGCTCCAAGAAGCAGTGACAAAGAGTTCATCGATTCATAATTATCAAAAATCGCATTGGCATAAGTCGCACAAGTATCGGCAATTACCACTTTTTTGACCAATCCCCAAACAAACTGAAAGATTCCTTCTTTGGCTTTTTGGTAATCAAAACTGCGTTTCACTTTTACCTGTGGCAATAAATGTGTCGCTCTTTCAATAGGACCCGCGACAAGCAATGGAAAATAACTGACAAACAAAGAGTAATCGATAAAGTTATATTCTGCTTTTATACGCTTTAAATAAATATCAATTACGTACGATAACCCATGAAAAGTATAGAAAGAAATACCCACCGGCAGAATCACGTTCAGCAATAAAGGACTTGTTTGAAGCCCGAACCCATTCAACAACTCCGAGAACGAATCTGCAAAAAAATTATAATATTTAAAGATTCCTAAGAAACCCAAATTCACACTAATACTCAACCAAAACCAAAATTTTCGTCCCAGTTCCGTCTTGGTCTTTTCTATCCTAATACCGGTGTAATAATCTAAAAAAGTAGAGAAAATCAGCAAAAACAAAAAGCGCCAGTCCCAACAAGAATAAAAATAATAGCTCGCTATAATGAGCACTGCATTTTGAGTGCTTTTGGTTTTATTAAAAACAAACCAATACAACACAAATACAATAGGCAGGAAAATGGCAAAGGAAAACGAATTGAAAAACATGCTGATAAGTAAATTTTATGAAATTATTGTTTTAATGCTGTCCCAAATTCGTTTGGACGCATCTTGGGGTGGATGTTTATTAATTACTTTAAACCACTCTTTAGCATGATTAACCGTTATTTTAGAATCTTTAAGCATCATTTCAATTTTCGATGCAATTTCATTTGAATCGTTTATCCAAACTACAGCTGCTTCATGTGGCATCGAACGAAAATGGACAAAGTTATAAATCGTTTGAGAACTCCAATCATCCTTTTTTTTGTTTTCAGCATTATAGTTGATATACAAACAAGGTTTTTTAAATGCTACAAAATCAAATACCATAGACGAAGCTATGTTCACAACCATCTCACAATTAGCAATTATATTTACTTGCAATTTTAAATCTTCAGCCGTAGGCATCACAGTGTTCCAAGAATCTCCGTTTTGATTCCACAAAGGATTAATTGAGGTAATTATATTTTGATATTTTTTTAAAGTACCGCAATATCGATTAGAAAAATCTACTGGACACCTTCTGAAAATAATTCCTAAATTATGTCCATTTTTATTTAAGGATTCAATCGAATGTGCTACATCTTCTAAATACTGTTCATCATGAGGACTAGTAGTGATATCATCTCCAGAAAAACAAATATATTTTCTATCTAGGTCTAAACCATACTTTTTAAAGAAATCACTCCTGCCCAAAATCAAAGATTTATCAAAATGAGGTTCGAATTGGGGTGTACCTACAACTAAAACTTGATTTTCATTAATATAAGGATAGTAAAACAATGTTTCTTTTTTCATAAAATCGCTCCAAACAAAGTAGAAATCAACGCCAACTATCATTGTGGCTTTTGGCAAATTGTCCCATGAAAATATGAATGTTGCTGTTGGTATTCCTAAATCTTGAGCTGCCAATAAAGGAGCAATTGCAACAACGGGACGTTGATTGGTACAGAAGACAAAAGAGGGTCGTTCTTTTTCTAAAGTCTTCATACAGTCCTTGTAATAAAGAGTATTACGTTCCAAATTTTCTATACGCTGACTTATTTTTTTCAATCCAATTTCCGAATCAAAATATTTAATTAAAATATTTGTAAAAAAAGACTTTAATTTTGATTTTATTGTTTCATTACTAGACGAAAAACGATAAGTATCATATACCTTGTCATTAGTTTTCTTTATAAACTGATTTAATCCAATTTGTATTTTTACATTCTTTAAAAAATCTGTAAAAGAATGAAGCTTCGAATTCTGAATTCTAATCTCTTTAAATCCCAATGAGGATAAATCAAATACAGTATTATTCCAATAGACAATATCCAAACCTTCTCTAATCCCAATATCATAAAATTGGGTAAAAGCAAAATTTCGTAATCCAACTCCATCAGGTAATAAAACAAAAATTTTTTTATTCTTCATAATTAGAAACAATTGGTTTTAAAGCCAGTCGCTGTGCTTTATTTGTTAAATAGTCTAATATCCCACCATCTCTTATAATTTCGTTTGCTTTTCTTACAGAATTGGGAGTAAAATCTTTTAATCGAAACTCT
This sequence comes from Flavobacterium psychrolimnae, assembly GCF_003312425.1. GTDB lineage: Bacteria > Bacteroidota > Bacteroidia > Flavobacteriales > Flavobacteriaceae > Flavobacterium > Flavobacterium psychrolimnae. The sequence continues at coordinate 144,370 of NZ_QNUX01000007.1, forward strand.
TTTGTTATTTCGCTTTCTTTTTGTGGATGTAATATAATTTTTCCTAGCAAATATTGTTCAACTATTTTGGGAAAAATAAAACCTGCTTTCTGTATTACTTTATTTCCAATTGAGTGAATACTATCGTTTTCATCAATACAATCAGGACGAAACTGATGCAATATTACCCCACTGTCTACTTTATCATCGGCCAAATGAATTGTTGCACCAATAGACTCAAATTCATTATTAAAAATTGGAAAAAAATTAGTTCCAGACCCTTTATAGTAAGGTGATAATCCCAAGTGTAAATTAATTACTCTATTTGGAAATTTTTCAAGAATAATTGGTTTAATCATCGATGTCCCGAAAAGAAGAATGCAATCAATTTCTGATTTTTCTAATAAATTCAGCGACTTTTGGCTATTTATTTCTCCATAATTAATTTCAACTAATTCAACATCTTGAGGAAAATCTTGGCAATTCTCAAAAAAAATCAGTTCAGAAGCTCTTCTATTTGTAAAATGATTTTCCAGCACTTTTGCATCAGCATCAATAAATGAAGAAGTCTCTTGAATAGCTTCATTTTTCTCTTCACAAATAATCAATTTCAAAGAAAGCGTCTTCGCTATTTCAGTAGCAATATACTTGTGTCGTAAATGATTACTTGTAAATAAAGCTATATTCATCTTTAAAAAATTTTTCGTTTTTTCCTCCTGGCAAATCGTTACAATCAAATCGCTTCAAAAGTAATTTATTTTCATCTCCTGTATTAATTCCTCTTTCCATTGTAAAACCAATAGTATATTCCAATGATTGAGCTAGTTCAGAAACTGGCTTCGCACAAGCCTCAATACTACCGTAGGGATAACTAATACTAACTATATTAGTATTAGTTAATTGTTTTAAATAATGCTTTGTTTTTGATAACTCATCTTCAATTAATTCCGGTTCTAATAATCCCAACGCCATATGACTGTGCGTATGACTTCCTAACATTCCTTCTTTAGCCAATATTGTTAATTGGTTTTCGGCCATATAAAGCGTTTCTATTACTTTTTTTTCATTAAAAAAATGATCAAAAATACTATCTATTAATTTTGACTGCTCGGCTATATTTAGTTTGAAATTTAATATATATTTCAAATAAGCACTTTCCTCATTATCATAATTATAATGCAATATCGCTTTTCTCTTTTCAAGCGTAGATAATGCAATGATAAATTTTGGGCCTGCGGCAGCAAATGTACTTAACAATTTTGATGGAGACATTTGGGAACGCAATAAATGTATTTTGTGCACTAAAGAAACCTTTTTTTCAATGTGGTTTATAGAATTAACAAAAAACAAAGCTGGTATTTTTAATTGATCTAAAATTGGTTTCGCTAATTCAAACTGTTCTTTCAATCCATCATCAAAAGTAATTAGAATATAATTTTGTTTGGATTTTATAATTTTATCAGGATTGCTGATTAAATCATTTGGGTGAATAAATGTACCCGTTTTCTTTAGCAATAACAATTGCTTTTCGAATAATTTAGGAGTTACACCAAAAATACTTAAAAATGGCGCATCGAAATTCTCACGAATATAATGGTAATTACTAACGGTCAGCATTTTGCGACATTAAATATATTATTCTTCTTGATTTGCATCTTCTCTCTGTATACAATAATATTTAGATTTCCCAAATATCGTTTTTTCTAATTTAAATTTACGGTAAATCAATTAATGTTCTGTATCATCTCGTACAAACTTATACATTGCCAAATATGAAAACTGGATTGAATAGTACCCCCAAAGTACAATTCCAACTCTTTTTCCAATGCTGCTTTATCAAACCACACCCCATATTTTGATTTTTCAACAGTTGAAAAACATTCCTTAACCCAGTTTTTCAAATCTTCTGCAAGCCACTCCCGCTGTGGGGTCTGTAAGGGTCTTTTAGGTGCAAAGGCTAAATCATTGGCCAAATATTCTGAGGCGATTTCTCGCAACATAAATTTGGTTGTTCCGTTCTTTATTTTAAAATCCAGCGGTAATGAAAAAGCAAATTCCACCAATCGATAATCCAAAAAAGGCTCCCGTAATTCCGTGGAAAACAGCATGGAAATTCGATCATTAAATCGAAGTGCTCGTGGGATTTTGGTATAAAATAAATCCCTGTATTGTTTATTTAAAATCGCATCGACAAAGGGTTTGGGATAGTTTGGTTTTTCGGCTTTTTCCAAAAAACTATCTGAAAGCAAATTTATTTTGAATGGCGAATCCATAACTCCTTGAATAGTAGCATCATTTTCTTGAGTATAGTAATCATACCCAGCCCATTGTTCGTCCATACCCTGTCCATCAAGCAATACTAACACATTATCTTTTCTGGCTTGTTCAAAAATTTTGGCATACGCCAAAGTGGGAATTCCTCCATAAGGTTCATCTTGCTGTCCTTCCATTTTTTGTGCAAAATCAGGAACGTCTTCTACTTGAAGCAGCACTTTCGTCAAAGGATTTTTGGTTTTGGCAATCATCATTTCTACCCAAGGCAATTCATCGTAGTCAGGATTATTCGTATAAAAAGTATAACCATTTATTTTAGAATTATCCTCTTGAACATTGACTAAAGCCAATAATACGGAACTATCCAACCCGCCACTGATATTGAAACCAATGGGGACATCAGCCCTGAAACGCAAATTAATGCTGTCTTTTAAAAGAACAACATAATGTTCTTTGGCTTGCTCAAAAGTTAAATTCTTAGGTTGCTTGGCAACTTCGTCTTCAAAAAAATACCATTTTTTTAGGACCAATTGCTGGTTTTGAAATTCTAAAAAATGGCCGCCGGGCAATTGCAAGATCTCCTCCCAAAAAGTTTCATCAGGATTTCCATAAGAACCATAAGCAAAATAAGAAGCCCAGACTTTCTCGAATGGAATCCGTGAAATACCCGCAGCGTGAATCGCTTTTATTTCTGATGAAAAATAAAACGAGTCCTTTTCTGTACAGTAAAAAAAAGGTTTGACACCAAATCGGTCTCTTGCAGCAAATAACTTTTTGTCTTGATTATCCCAAATAGCAAAAGAAAACATCCCGTTCAATTTTTGCAGACAGTCGTGCCCGTAAACAAGAAACGAAGCTAGTAAAACTTCGGTATCTGAATCTGTTTTAAAAGAATACAGTCCTTTCATTTCAGTTTTTAACTCTATATAATTATAGATTTCACCATTAAAAACCAAAACATACCGCCCAGAAGGATCCAAAAAAGGTTGATTGGATGCTGGAGACAAATCAATAATAGCCAATCGATTATGACCTAAGGCAGCAAAATCCCTGTCAATATATTTCCCCGTGGCATCCGGACCCCTATGGTGCTGACTCAAAAGCATGGCATCCAACTGATAGGTTTCGAAAGCTCCAATTATTCCTGCAATACCACACATTATTTTTGATTGTTTTTAATCATTTGTTCCGCCTTTTCCCAATCGGCTAACGTATCTATATTTACATAAAATTCAGGAGAAGACTCAATGAATGAAATACTTTTACCAAACAAAGAATGATGTTCCAACAGCACTTTAGTTTTCGTTATGTAAATAATTCCATCCCTATGATAGGCCTCAGGAAGCTCCTGTCTTCTGCTGATGATTTTTTCTTCTCCGGTGGCAATTTTTAAGTTTCCTTCGGGATTAACTTCAAAAGTCCAATGTGGATTGTATTCATGGGGTACTTTTTGCACCGAAACCAAAGAATCACTACCACTTGCTATAAATTTTTCGATGGCTTTATCTAAAAAAGCAAGGGTTCTAAAAGGACTGGTTACTTGCAACAAGCAAACGGCATCAAAGAAAATAGCCTGATTTTCGAACCATTTCAACGCATGAATAATGACATCTATAGTGGGTGTTGTGTCTTGGGCTAATTCCTCTGGTCGTAAAAAAGGTACTTGAATTCCCAAGCTTTTGGCCACCGTAATTATCTGGTTATCCTCACTGGACACAATCACAGCTGTTAAATACTGTGATCCCAAAGCAATTTCAGCTGTATATTGCAACAACGGTTTCCCGTTCAACAGTTTAATGTTTTTCCCAGGAATACCTTTTGAACCTCCACGAGCAGGTATGATGCCTAAAATTCGCATTTTATGTTGGTATTATTTATACTAAAACTAGGTTTTATTTTAAATTTATTTTTCATTTCTTAACTATTCTGGTCTTTTGATAAATTACAACATCAACTGTCAGTAAAAATGGATTGTCAGACTGAGCCTGTCGAAGTCCTGTCAGACTAAGCAGAGCCTGCACTGAGTTTTTATCGAAAAGTCGAAGCCTTTAATACATGATTGTTTTATGAAACTGCAAAGGTAAATGTAGCAATAATTCGGCTATTTGCGTACCTGCTTTTCCGTCTCCATAAATAGAGGAAGAGATTGATTTACCTCTTTGCACGGAGTCTAAAATGGCTTCTTCAATACTATTTTGACAATAATCAACGTCAGCACTATTGCCGCCTCGATCTCTTCTATTTTGTCGAGATCCTATGTTAACAACAGGAACCCCTAAGAAAGCACATTCCCTAATACCTACGCTTGAATTTCCAATTAAACAATCGCTGTGGTACAGAAGTTGTAAAAAATCTTTGCCTTCCATATTCTTAAAAAAATGAACATTGGGTAACTGGTGTTGCTCTCTAAAAGCACGAATCCCTGTAGAGGTTCCATCTGCGCCGGCATCTACATTCGGCCAAAACCAAAGCGTGGGCTTATTTAATTTATGAATTGCTTCCAGAGTAGCTTCAATATGTTTTCTGGAATCTAGATATTCAGTAGTTACCGGATGTTGCATAACAACTAAGTAGCCATCAGCCAAATCTGGTTTTGCTCCCACTCCACCATATTTCTCATATGGATCAAAAGGAAGCATTTCACTCAATACTACTTCGTCTGCCAAATCAATAGAAGGGCATCCGGTGTTAAAAACCATTTCAGGATCCTCTCCCAATTTGATGACTCTTTCTTTAGCATTTTCGGAGGCTACAAAATGATAATCTGCCAATTTTGTGATGGCATGACGTACTTTTTCGTCAATATTTCCGGTTACTTCTCCCCCTTGTATGTGTGCTAAAGGAATATTCATATAAGAAGCCGCAATAGCAGTGGCCATTGTTTCAAAGCGATCCGCGACGGTCACAACGATATCCGGTTTTAAATTATCAAAAACGGTCGACAATTCCAATATTCCAATTCCTGTTGTTTTCGCCGCTGCAGTCAGATTCTCTCCTTCCAATACATTAAATACTTTGGCAGCAATCGTAAAACCATCTTTCTCAATATAATTCACAGCAGAACCGTAACGATCTAACAAGGCAGATGCGGCAACCACTAATTGTAATTCCAAATCAGGATGCCTTTGTATAGCAGACAAAACCGTTTTTACGCGACTATAAGAAGGACGCGCCGTTATTACTACAACTATTTTTCTTTTCGGCATTTTAAATTTATTATTATTGGGTTTAAAAGTAGGCAAAAAGCGGACAGGTGAAAACGTTATTTTTATCAAATAGAACATTCTGATGTTAGACTGAGTAAGTTCTTCAAAGCGGAAACCTAGTTCTATAAAATATACATACTAATTAGCACTTGTCAGTCTGAGCTTGTCGAAGACCTTTTATGTCCTGATTTTTTATAGAAGAGTCACAGATCTTCTATAAAACTTGAATTTGTCAGACTGAGCTTGTAGAAGACGTGTCATCCTGAGCTTGTCGAAGGGCGTCCTTTCCAAATTCAGTATAATTTTTTGAATACTTCACTAGTTTATCCCAATCTTCATTTATTAAAGCTTCTTTCTTTCTCCTACTCCAGCCTTTAATTTTTTTCTCAACCATAATTGCTTGTGTAGGTTCTGAAAAAGTTTCAAACCAAACTAATTCAACAGGTCTCTTATTATAAGTATAACAATCCTGATTCTTTCCAGAATTATGCTCAAATATTCTTCTATTGATGTTATTGGTCATTCCTGTGTAATAAGAGTTATCTGAGCACTTGACGATATAGACGTAGTAGAATTTCATGTTATTAATAATATAAAAGCACTTCGACAGGCTCAGTGTGACATCGCGACAACAATTAATTTTGACAAGATTATTAAAGACTTTTCGATAAACCACTAAACACAATTATAAAAATGATTGTCAATCTGAGCAGAGCCTGCCCTCAGTATTTTATCGAAGGGTCGAAGTCCTCAACTTACACTTGTCCTTCTGAGCAGAACCTTACCTGAGTTTATATCGAAGCGTCGAAGACCCTTTATGCCCTGAGTATTTATCGAAGAGTCGAAGACCTCACTCCGTCAGACTCAGCTTGTCGAAGTCCCCCTCAGTCAAAAAATCCCATTGATTCAAATCCCGATTCAAAACCTTCCCGATTACTTCTTGAAATCGCAGGGCATCGACCCCAAACCCTTTTGGTTTTTTTGCTTCTAAGTCACCAAAAGTAATAACATGATTTTTAGGCAATTTTTTGTTGACTGCTAATGATTTTTCAAAAATCTGTTTGAGTTCCGAAAAATTAGTATTGTTGTTTTTATCAATAGGATGCGACAAAGCGACACTTATGTTTCGAACGGCTACTACTAAATCTTTAGTCTCTTGCATAGTCAAAGACGCTTTCGCATCCGGGCCAAAAAGCTGTCGGTCAAAAACAACATGAAATTCCAAAATACTGACACCCAAAGCCGTTGCTGCGATGCAGGTTTCAATTCGGGCAGAATGATCTGAAAAACCAACAGGAACTTTATATCGCTCCTTTAATTCTTGAATCACATTCAATCCATATTGCTCTGGGATAGTGGGATAAGCAGTCGTACATTGCAAAATAGAAAAATTAACCTGTCTTTCTTTCAGAAAATTGACGGTTTGATCTAATTCAGCATATGAGCTCATTCCTGAAGACAAAATCACAGGTTTTCCAGTTTGTGCAATTTTCTCTAAAATCAAGAAATTAGTAACTTCACCTGAGCCTATTTTATAATATTTAGTTCCGATTTCCTCCAGCCAATCTACTGCTAAATTGCTAAAAGGGGAGCATATAAAGTCAAGCCCCACACTATCACAATGTTGCTTAATCCCTTTCCACTCCGCTAAAGAAAAACCCATTCGTTTCCAATAGTCAAAACGGGTATCATCCTCCAAAGAGAATTTCACCCGGAAAGGTTCGTGTTCACTGCTTTCTGCCTCAGCTATATGCAGTTGAAACTTCACGGCATCAACACCAGTTAGTGCAATGGCTTCAATATAGGAATACAAAATGCCCAAACTGCCTTCGTGCGCCTGACCAATTTCAGCTATTAAATATGGAGATGTTTTTTTTAGAAACATGGCTAAAATTTCTTTATTTAGACAAAAATAGGTATAATTTCTGTTTATTAATATTATACAGTTGACACCTATTTTGTTTATATTAACAATCGCTTAAAAATAGATTTGTAAAAAAGTTTATATTTGACAAAAAAACATGTCTTCTAAAAAAACTATTCCACTTTTTTGGTGGGCATCCGAAAAATTTGGAAAAAATAATTTAGAAAATTTTGGAGATATCGTTGGTCCTTATTTAATTAAAAAAATATGCGGAAAAGAAGTTCGATTTGTACAACCAAATAAAAGGAAATGGTATGATTTTTTCACTACTATTTATGTTACCGCAGGAAGTATTTTAGCCCATGTAGACAACAAAAGTATTGTTTGGGGAAGTGGTATAATTGAATATGACACAAAAGTAGCCAGGGCAACTTTCTTAGCAGTAAGAGGTCCAAAAACCAGAAAAAATTTAATACTCCAAAACTATAATGTTCCAGAAGTATATGGAGATCCCGCTTTGCTTTTGCCCAAATACTACAGTTCGAAAATACCAAGAAAATATAAAATTGGAATTATCCCTCACTTTGTAGATTATCCTTTGGTATCAGATTGGTATATTAACAGTTCTGAAATTAAAATTATTAATCTTTTAAATAACTCCGTAGAAACCGTAATCGATGAAATTAGGAGCTGTGAGCACATTATTTCTTCTTCTTTGCACGGTATTATTGTTTCACATGCTTATGGAATTTCTGCCGTTTGGGTAAAATTTTCGGATAAACTCTTTGGTGATGATATCAAATTTGAAGATTATTTTGAATCAGTTGGGGTTTTCAATGCTACACCTTTTCTATTTGACAATAAAAAATCAGAAGCTCAATTGATTGATTTGATTAATGAAAAAAGTATTCTTATTCGAACAGAAATTATTGAATCGTTGCAAAAGGGATTAATGAGTGTTTGCCCTTTTTAGATTAATAATAAAATTATTTCCCCTAATATCTTTCAATAGGATTAACAAAGCTTTATTGCAATTAATCTCCATCTCTTGAATCTTCTTTAGAAACACCGTTAGGCCAACCTTTGTCTTAAACATCCAAAATTCCTAATTTATTTTCCACAAGTGCAATTTTTGAACGCAAACCAATTAAATCAACATTATCCCCTTGCCTTAACAATTTTGGTTCATTAACCCATTTGTAATACGACATCAACTAAATTATTTTTCAAGATTTTGTTTCATAATCGTCAACTACTAAATCTATTTTTTTAGAAATTATATGCGTTATAAAAGTAATATTTGAAACAAAAACATCATTGGTGAATACATTCATTATATTCTATTTGAATAATCAAAAAAAAAAAAAATTTTCGGTGGTAAAATTAGTATCAAATCATGGTTCTAAAGTCCATGTCAGAAACTTCTTTTTAAAAATAGCGCTCCAAAAGTATTTTTTTTATGTGTTTGTAATTTTGAGATATAATAATGTCTGACTCTAATATTGTGTTGGCGATTTCTCTGTTGTTGTTTTTTAAATACTCTAAATCATCAATATTATCGGAGGCAATATAGGTAAAACTAGCCACTTTATATAATTTTATAGCCATAGATAAAATTTAAAATTGTTAAAAAAATCTTTTCTATGTTAATCAAACATTAAATTAAAAATTGTTTGTTTTTCCCAAATCTGATGATTAACAATTTTATAATTATTTTTCTTGAAAATCGATTCTAATTGTATTTGGGTGTAATCACTTAACCATCCATTTTTCTCTCTTGAAACTTTCATTACATCAGAGCAACAGTAAGATAGGATTATTTGATTTATTTTTTCCTTTTTCATTTTTTCAAATAGCCTTTCAATATCATATATATATTCTAGTACACCACTAAAAATTATAGTATCATATAAAGACAAATCTATATCTAATTGTCCGTTTAAGTCAAAAACAAGTGTCTCAGGAAATCGTTTAACAATATCTGAAGCGACATAAGTCTGAGTAGGCTTTATGAGTTGTTTTAAGTACATAGCTCCTGCACCAAACTCAATAATTTTAGCTGTTTCAGATAAAAAAGTAGCTAATAGCGCTGTTCTTTGATTCCAGTTTTCATATAAAGAATTATTTACAGACCATCTTTCAATATCGGATTTTTTTTGTGCTTTCAATGCTATTGTTTTGACCTCCAAGTAATTTTGTTTTTTATTCTTAAAAGCAAAATCAAACAATTGTATCAATCTAATTTTTATATATTTCTTCATAAATACTACCAATTTGATCTTTTAAATCTTTTCTGTTACACTTTTTTCTAATAGTATCTACATTGGCTTCAAAACTATAATTTATTAAATTTTTATCCAGTAATGCGATTAAAAGCCATTTTTTAATTTCGTTTAAATCTAAAGGATTAGTAATTAAAAAGCCATTTTTATTATGTTCAATAATTTCACTCATCACGTTTCCTGGATTAGATTGAATGGGAAAACATCCCATTCCCATAGCTTCCAAAAGGGCGTTAGGTAAACCATCAGACAAGCTATTTGCTATATAAATATAGCTGTGGTTCATCAGTTTTAAAAGTTCTTCATTGCGTATCGGTCGGTTTTTTAAATAGACAATAAAATTCAATTGTTTTAATTTGTTATCGTTTTTTATATAATCAACAATTTCCTGATTTGCCCCAAAAAGCACAATTTTAAATTCCATTAACAAAGAAATTAATTCCTCATCAAAAGATTTTATTATTTCAAGACCCTTTCCAATCTCGTCACTATAAGCTTTTATTAAAATAGTATCTCTATCTTTGGGCATCAATAATTGTTCTTTTTCTATCGGAAAATCAATACCTCCATTTCCAGGAAAAACACCTGAAAATTTATTATTAAAACCTATTTTTTTTGCAATTTCATAATCACGATTACAATCAGTTATTAAAAAATCAATACGCTTCAAAGCTTGATTCATAGTAATTTCCTTAATGTTCAGGTTTATAAAATAAAACATATCACTTCCCCAAGAAGAATAAACCCACTTGACTTTTTTATGTTTCATCATCACCGAAAGAATGGGAATGCAAGCAATTTGTATAGCAAAACTATGTACAATATCAGGTCGAATTTCTAACATTTTTTGCTCAAATACTTTTGTTATATTTCTTTCATTAAATTTTTGAATGAGAATATATAATTTTGGAAAATTTATTTTTAAAAAAATCCTTCCCGGAAAATCCCAACACAATTTCCAACCCACTATTTGATTTACCCAGTGCAAACGTTCTACTTTTGCTCCACCATCTGTAATATCGAACCAATAAACCTCATGACCGTAATCCTGAAGCTGTTCTGACCAACGGAAAAAATGTAGAGAAGGCATGGAAACCATTAAAATTTTCATCTTACAAGACTATTTTTAATTGAATTGTGTTTATAACTTTATCCCATTCATACTCATAGTACTGGTTTCTAAATCGAGTAATCAAATGAATTAGTATTAAATCATTTAGACTCTGAAAATCATAAAAAACAAAATGTTTTTTTTTTATAATTTTTTTTATACTATTTTTTACACTTTTATATTCTGAATGAGGCTTTATGTCTATAATCAAATAGTGTCCTTTATAATTATCCCATAATCCATACAACATTGCATTTACTTCACTTTCTTGATTTGTCATTTGAAAAGATTGTATCACATTTGAAGTAAAATCCATTGAATTGGGAATTAAACCCCAATCAAAAATTGTATTTGCCAACACCATTTTATTTTGAACAATTTTCTGAATGTATTGGTGATTGATTTGTTCCAAACTGGAATGAAATGGGGCGATACTTTCCATAGAACGGTAGGATCTAGGATGCCATTGATGCAATAATAATATTGTCTTATCGAAAAAATTAACTTTTATTCCCGCATTTCTCAATCTACAATGAACATCGGTATCTTCTGCTCCCCAACCGTGATAAAATTCATCATAACCACTGATTTTTTTTAAAAGTTTGGTGGGATATAAAGTCATTCCCGTGGCTTCTTCATTGGTTTTATGTTTGATTTTATAGTTATCAAATGATTTGTCTAATTTAGATTCTGATTCACTTAAAAAACCAACCTGAAAATAAATAGCTTCATTATCACTTTTAAGCCAATTAAGTTTTTCAATAAAATCATTACGAAATATCATATCAATGTCTCCAACAAAAAAATGTGATGTTTCGCATTTTTTTAAAGCGATATTAATGGCTTTTGATTTGTTCCAAAGCTGTTTTGAAACTTCACAATTAATAGCAGTTACAAAATGAAAATTTTCGAGTAATTTTTCAATTTGCTGGGTATAAATCGTAGTACTTCCATAATTGACTAAAACAACTTGAAAGTTCAAATTAGATTGTTCTTTCAACGATTGCAAACATCTCTTTACAATATGGATTGATCGATTACGATAAGTAAATACGAGAGTAATCATGGTTTACGGTTTCAATTCATTTATAGTTTTTTGTAGATGCGCTTCAGAAAGATAATACATCAAATCAGGTCTATCCATTATTAGGTGATTTTTATTTTCTAACCAAAGATAATATAACGCGTTAATATGAGAATGAATAAGGTCTACATCATCTATTGCACTCCAATAAGCGTAATCATTTCCTAACAATCGTTTTGATTCACTAAAAAAAGGCCCCAACAAAAGAATAGGCTTTCTAGCTTGAACACAATGCGTGAACTTTCCGGGTAAAAAGGGGCTTAGCGGTCCCAATGCTTCCAAAATAACATTAACAGAGGTCAAATATTGCATTGCCAAAACAGTTTGAAAAGGCACATATTCCTTGCTTAAAAAAAGTTGAGGCATCATTTTTTGTTTTTCCTTTATTTGTTCATCAAAACAAGAAGGGCTTCCAATAAAGTAAAGTTTTGAATGATTTTTAGCTTTAGGCGTTTGTTCTACAAATTTCTCAAAAGCTTCGATTAGTGCTATTGGATTTCTTGCACTCATCATATTACCTGCATGCAAGATATTAAAATAATTCAGATTGAAGTAAGTTGGCAATAAACTTAGATCTATTGTTTCTTTAGCAATTTGATGCGGGACAATTATCTCTTTTCCTTTTTGATTATGATAATAACTTTGCATCCAATCCGCTAAGAATTTACTTGGATACAACACATATCTAGCTTTTTCGATTATTTCCAAGAAAAAATCTCTTTTGAATTGATGCCCCGGCTCTACCCAATCATAAGGCCTTGGATAACTATGCATCGGATAGGGATCGTGTATATAAGCTAACCATTTAGAATGCCATTCAGGCAAACCCAGAAGTGCCTTGTGCGGCCTGAAGCTTGAAGCCATACTCAGCGTTAAAACCCAATCAGATTCAAAGTTTTGAACTTTTTTCAATCCCTCTTTAATGCTATTAGAATCATTAAAAAATGTGAAAGAAAAACCAAAAATAGATTCTATTTTTGAATTAAAATTAATTTTAGTAATTCTTGAAATCTCTCGTTGTGACCTACTTAGTAGATAAAATAAAGAAAACTTTCTTTCTTTGATAGACACACAAGTAACACCCTGAAATTGGATATTTTTTCTTGAATAATGATATACTAATACTTCGTAACCCGCTTTTGCCAGATTATGAATTAGTGATACATTGGCTTTTGAGCCACTACTATCATTCACATTAATAGAATCAACTACAACAAGAATTTTCATTTTAAGCTTGATTTAATAAATATTCTATGATTTTTCTTGATGCATTCCCATCACCATAGGGGTTTTTTTGTAAACCAAAACCTTCAAAATTATCCATGATATCCTGAATGTTCTTTATAATTTCATTTTTGTCAGTACCTACTATGGTAGAGAATCCTGCTGCCACCCCCTCTGGTCTTTCGGAAACGTTTCGGGTGACTAAAACGGGTTTTCCTAGTGATGGTGCTTCTTCCTGTATACCTCCTGAATCAGAAACTATTAAATAAGATTGTTGCATCAGCCAAACAAAAGTGGGATAAGAAACTGGCGGAATAAGTTGGATATTTACCTTGTTGGACAATAATTCATATACTATTTCCTTAACATTAGGATTCAAATGTACAGGATATATAATTACCACATCCTCTCTTTCAGAAATTTTCAAAAGAGCTTGGCAAAGATTTTGAAAGCCTTCTCCAAAATTCTCTCGGCGATGTCCTGTCACCAACACTATTTTTTTGTTAGTAGGTAAACTATTTTTTAATTGTTCAATTTCAGGATTAGTATAATTTTTAGTCTCCATTTTGTTTAGAGTCCAGAATAAAGCATCAATACCTGTATTTCCAGTTTCTACAATATTTTTTTGAAGTATTCCCTCCTTTAACAAATTTCGGTTAGCTTGTTCAGTAGGAGTAAAATGAATATCGGCAATTCTACTGGTTATTTGGCGATTGATTTCTTCCGGAAATGGAGCATGCTTGTTAAAGGTACGTAATCCTGCCTCCACATGACCTACTTTAATCCCTAGATGGAAAGCCGCCAAGGCTACCATAGATGAAGTAGTTGTATCACCATGAACCAAAACTAAATCGGGTTTTTCTTGGATCAAAACTTCATCCATCTTAAGAAGAATATTAGCACTCAAACCATTTAGAGTTTGATTAGGTTGCATCAAATTGAGATCATAATCTGGGACAATTTCAAAAAAATCTAATACCTGATCTAGCATTTTGCGATGTTGTGCCGTGACACAAACCTTTACTTCAAATTTGTTTTTTGAGTCTTCAACCCCTTGATAGGATTGGAACAAGCTAAGCTCTGACTGACATAGTTCGTGATACAGTGGTGCCATTTTGATGGCTTCGGGACGTGTACCGAAAACGATTAGAATTTTCATTGCTTGCTACTTTTGTAATGCTTTTTTGATTTTATAAATGGGTAAACGGATAGGATAGGATATATAAAAAAGTTGCCATTTTATTTTTTCAAATATAGTCAAATCTAGAACATTTAAAATGGCAATAAATAAATTATATTCAGTAAAATTTTTTGAAAGGGTTACAAAATAACGCTTTAAGGAAGCCGAAAGCAATTCTTTTTCTTTGAGATTTTTAATCACTAGCAAAACAGCTTTAGTGTATGACTCCCGCCTAATGGAATTATTCCTGTAAAACTCGCCAGTATTGGAGTCAGGATGTTTTCTATTGTAATATAAAACATTATCAATTATTATTCCTTTGAAATTTTCTGCAATAATTCTAGTATAACACTCCCATTCTTCAGCATACAAAAGACTTTCGTTAAATCGTATGAAATCAAAACATTGTTTTTTCCACAATACAGTACAAGAAGCCAAACCTATTTCTTGAGTAATTATTTTTTCTATATCCGATTTGCTTAGCGATTTTACTATTGCAATTGGATTACTTTTAATGATGGGTCGTTCCTCTACAAAAGACATTTTTTGATAATGACAAAAGTCGATATTATTGATTTCAATAACTTCAAGACTTATTTTTAAATTATCGGGATGTACCAGATCATCATCATCAAAAAAAACAATAAATTCTCCTTTGGCTATATCCAAGCCACAATTGCGACAACCCGGCAAACCTTTTTTATATTTATAAGAACGTTTTAAAAACTGAAACCTATCATCTTGCTCCAGAATTGGAACTAAAATTTTTTTTGTATCATCGGTTCCACCATCATCAATAATAAGACATTCCCAGTTTTTAAAAGATTGATTTTGTATAGATTCTAAGGTTTCCATAATAAAATGAGCCCTATTATAGGTCGCCATAATTATAGTTATTTTTGGTTTCATTTTGTAATGGATTTAATCTGATTCATTAAATCAATAGAAAGAGGATATTCAAATTTACGTGCAAAAAAAGCATCAGTTGCTACTAGTTTTTCAAAATCACTCGTATCTAAAATAGCTGGATTATTACCATTTCTAGCAACCCAGTCGATATATCTTAAATTATTATTGGCTACTTTTAAACTAAAGTGAGAATTCATAATTATGGTTTGGAAATAAAATTCCTCTGAACACAATGTGTACTTGAATCTTTTAAGAACAAAATTATTGTTTTTAGTAAAATTGACAACATATTGTAAGCAATCTCTACTCAGACTCCACCATGTCGACCCTCCATAAAGTTTTGGAAATTTAGAGGAAATTGGTCTTTTAAAGGTCAATCTTTTTTGAATGGCAATTAAGCGTCTAATCAAACCATTTTGTTTTGGAATCTTCGCGTCTAATGCATCATATAAATTATAATATTCTATTCGATCCATTCCTCCATTATCAACCCAACCGATTTTAGGAACATCAAAGTAATTTATAAATTCTAATTTTCTGTTATTATCAAAATACTCTTTAAATTCGGTTAATTTTTTAATAGGAAAATCATGCCCGCTCAACAAATGAAAATAATAATTTTGTGAATTTTTTAATGCTTTTTCAGCCAAAAAAAGAATGCTTTTTAAATGGTTAAACCCTCCCCAATTGACTTTATATTTTTGTGACACGAGTTTTACCTGACTATATTTTTTTAATTGATTTAATTCATCCTTTGTAATTTTACTTTTTTTATCAATATGAATATATATCTCAAAATCAACATCAAAGAATAATATAATTTCTTCTAAGTGATTATAATTTTTATAAGCAGTAATTAAAATGACTTGCTGCATACTTTATTTTAATTATTTTAAATTTTCTTTTGATAAATCTAAATGGTCTCAAAATATTAAATCCAATTTTATATTCAATTCTATTTAAATTTTTTAATTTCTCTATTTCTTCTCCCTCAATTTTTCTTAAAAAATGCCTAATTAATGACTCGCAATTTTCTTTGTATAATTCTATGTGTTTAACATAAATATATTGTAATAACTCATATTTTATTTGATTAGCTTTTACCGTTGTTGAGTTATTTTTTTTCCTATAATTATATAAAGGTTCTTCAATAACTTCTGCTTCACCACCGTTTTTTAAAAGCCGAATAAAAAATTCCCAATCCTCAAAACCTTTTCTCATGTTTTCATCATAACCACCACAGACTTTCCAATCCTTTTTTTTAAACATTGAAGTTCCTAAAGCGCTATTAGAAATCATAAAATTTGAGATTGTCCCCCCTTTTGGAGTATAAACAACTTTTGAGCCATTTTCCAAAAGTAAATTTGCCTGACAGGTTACAATTTTCACCTCTTTTTTGTTTAAAAAAACTGCTATCGCCTTACTGCAAAAAGTAGGTTCAAAAAAATCATCACTGTCTAATACTAAAATATATTCTCCATTTGCTGCTCGGATCCCTACATTTCTGGCAGTACTTTGCCCTTGATTACTTTGAGTAATTAATTTGGTGATAGTTGGCTCAATTTTTTTTAAAACATCCTTAGTTACTGCATTTGAACCATCATCAACTACAATCACTTCTATATTTGAGTAGATTTGTGCTAATGCTGAATTTACTGATTGCTCAATGTATTGCCCATCGTTATAACAGGGAATGATGATTGAGACAAGCTGTTTCATAATTATTTTATTTTCTTGCATATTTCATAATATTGTATCCTTTATTATAATACTTAGCAGTAACCAAAGCTACAATAAAAGCACATCCTTTAGAGAATGAATAATAGATGCAAATAAGCTTAAAAGCTGGTTGCCAAAAAGGAACAGACTCATTCTCACCAGCAAGTTTAAAAGAATATAGCATATACCCCGATAAAAACCACCGAATTAACCAAACATTATTATAAATAACTAAATCATGTGCTGTTTGGTATTTTAAAGTTGCAATTATCGATAGATAATTAGTTTCGTTTTTTTTATTTTTAACTGTTACAGAATTTTCATGGATTCTTCTGTAAGTTAATACTTCATCTATAAAATTACCATTAAAAGGTAATTGCATAAGTTTTATAAAAAAATTATATTCGTCACCATCTATAATTTTCTCATTAAATTTTATTTTCTCTACGATTTCTCTTGACCCTAAAAAATCATCTGTTATCCATCCTATTTGGTTCAATGCAAAATTTTCAGCAGTAATTATGGCTTCCTTTCTATCAAATTTGTAGGGTTTATTTACTATTTCTCCATTTTCATGATTAAAATTTAGAGTATCGGTCACCACAAAATCCAATTTATTTTTAAGAATAGTATGGTAAGCTATTTCCAGATGTTTCGGCAACATAATATCATCACTGTCAAACCATTTAATATAAGAACCGATAGCCTGCAAAAATCCATAATTACGACATGAATTAGCTCCTTTTTTTAATTCTGCAGGTCTCCTAAAGACTTTGAAACGCGGGTCTTTTTTTTGATATGCCTTTAAAACAAGGAAAGAATCGTCGATACTCTGATCGTCAATGAGAATGCATTCCCAGTCGATAAAAGTTTGTTCCAAAATACTGTTTAGGGTATAGGACAGCAATTGAGCACGATTGTAAACCGGTATTATAATTGTTATTTTGGGTTTACTCTCCATCTCTTCTCCTATTGATTAAAAATCTTCTCGTAAATTTTATACTTTGAACAATATAAAAGTTAGCTAAAAATAATAAAAAGAGCAAAATCCAAAAGAACAATGTTCGTTTATTATTCTTGTAAATCAATTGCTCATAATACAACAGGAAATCTTTTCGCTGGTAGCGACTAAATCGATAAAGATGTCTGACTATAAAAAATTTATAAAACTGCAAAGTAACCTTTTGTTTTTCTTTGATTTTATAGCCACCTCTCGAGATATTTTCTTTGCTCAGCCTGAAAATTACATGAGATGAATTGATAGAATAGATATATTTGAACTCCGAAAATTCAAGCCAGGCTCTATCATCTGCATGCCAAGCCAAATTATAATTATAAAAACCGTGTTTTTTCCAAGCACTTTTTTTAAAAATATATTCTGAAAGTGAGCTCCTAGTTTGATTAGTAAAACGTCGGTAAAAAAAATCAGTCGATTTTTCTAAAGATGGATGAGTATAAGTTATAGATAATTTTTTGTGTACCACATCATTTATTATAGTAGCGTATCGCACGACATTACAATCATAATGTTTTATTTCTGGTAAATTCGAGTAAAAATCTTCAATACAATTTTCACTCAACTCATCATCATCTCCCAAAATCATAATCCATTCTTCATCTTCTGTTAAAGCAATACAACGTCCCCATTGTTTAACTAAACATTTTTGACCAATATTACTATCAAACCGATGATATACAAATTCAAATTTATCTCTAAACTTTTCAAGTAAATCGGTTGGGTTTTCCTGACTAGCATCGTCACCGATATACACTTTAAATTGTTTGTCTGTTTGTAATGATAAAGACTTTAGTGCTGCTTCAAAAAAAGAGAGTTTGTAATAAGGAATAACTATGGCTAGCATAACTATAAATCTTTTTTATATATTCCGAAAATAGAAAATCCGAAAAAAGTCTTGCAAAAAACATCAACAACAAATTTTTTGCTTCTTAATTTATAAAATTTTTCTTTTTGGGTCTGTTTTATAATGTTATTTAAATGAATGAATGAACCGTATTGTGCAACAAAAAAATCAGCATGTTTTACACTCAGGTATTCAAGCAAATGTTTCATATTATCATAAATCATTTGTTTTTGCCTAGATATATCTTTTATTCTATAATAAAACCCAACAGTTTCCAGGCACTTCACTTTGCCACCATCCTTTAAAAGGGCAATCCAAAATTCCCAGTCTTCCCATCCAGAAACCATCCTATTGTCATAGCCTCCCACTAATTTCCAGTCTTCTTTTCTAAACATAGCCGTACAAAAAATCACATTATCCAAAGATAATTCTTTGAGTGTAAAGGAGGGTAAATTCCACATGCCTACCTCATCTCCAAATTTTTCGGCTTTACAATAAACTACTTTCAAAGATTTTTCAGCTTGAAAAGATTCGACAGCTAATGCCACATAGTCTGGTGAAATTTTATCATCTGCATCTAAAGGAAGGATAAACGTTCCTGTTGAAAAAGCAATACCTAAATTACGTGCGCTACTAACCCCTGAATTTTCTTGATATAAATAAACAAAACGATTGTCAGTAACAATCCATTTATGCGTAATCTCCTTTGTATTATCTGGACTCCCATCATTAACTATAATACACTCCCAGTTGTCATATGTTTGATTTAATACTGATTGTAAAGCCTGATCCAAGTATTGAGCTTGGTTGTAACAGGGAACTATGATGGAGACTAAAGGATTATTCATAATTTAAAATACTTTTTATAAATCTTTTCAAAACCTTTTTTAACAAATACCAATCAAAATACTTCACATAGGAAAACAGAAGTAAAAACCATTCGGACAAATAGAGCTTTCTGATTTTTTTGACTACATTTTCATATTTATTAAGCAATCTATGGCGTTGCTGTTTATTATAAAATTTTAATTTTTTTAAAACTATAAATTTATAGAATTCAAGAGTTGCTAAATCCTTTTCATAAAAATTATCTGTTTTTCCTGAAATATTAATCGTTGAAATCCTAATAAAAACAACGCTTTCATTAATGGTGAAAATAGGTTTATTATCCGAAAATTCTAGCCAGGCCCGATCATCACTGTTCCAGGCCAAAGGGTAATCATAAAAGCCATATTTGACATAAGCAGTTCTGGAAAAAATATGCTCTGACAAGGAGCTCCTTGTTAAATATTCAAATTTTCTATAAAACGAATCTGTAGCGCGTTCCCATACAGAATGAGAATAAACTTTCGAAACCGTTTGTGTTTCCTCAACTATCAATTTTGTAGCAAACCGGATGACTTCAGATTTTTTATAAAAAAGATTATAATTCTTATACCAATTTTCAATAGCCGCGGAATCTAAATAATCATCATCTCCAAGAATCATTAACCATTCTTCGCTTCCAGTCAAATCGATGCAACGTTTCCATTGTAGTACCAGGGAAATACTCCCTAAATTTTCTTCAAATGTAAAATACTCAAAATCGAATTGATCTTTGTACTTTTCCAATAGTGGCAAAGGATCTTGCGGACTGCTATCATTTCCAATATACACTTTAAATTCTTTATTGGTTTGATTGGCTAACGACTGTAACGTTTCTTCAAAAAAATTGAGTTTGTAGTATGGTATAACAATCGCCAGCATTTATTCTTGTATTTCTTTTGTAGCTTCCAAATAAGACGTTCCCCATTTTTGACATGGTTCTAAATGATTCCCCTCTGCCCATTCGTTCCATGCATTGATAAATAAAAAAGCATCAGGCATTTCTTGCCATGGATAGTTGTTTTTTATATGTTCTAACCAGCTTTTATATTTTTCAGGAGTAGAATCGTGAAGGATAAAAGGATTTTCCTTACGCCTAGCTGAGTTATCCCACATAGGAGTTATTCCAGGATAGACATCTTTTTTGAACCCTACCTTTATTTGTTTGGCAACAAAACCAGAATATCCAAAATAATAATTTAAATCTACTACTTTAATTTTTATACTCTTTTTAATCTTTCGGATTACTTTCTCAAAAAAGGTTCTTGGGTAATGTATATTCGCGGGTGTATTCGAAAAATTAGGTTGGAATTCAAATGCAAAATCAAATCCTTTCGTTTTTGGTTCAAATTGATGTTCAAAATTTTGAGAAAAACCAAGGTACAAATCCGGAAAACCAGCCTTTTTTGCTTCTTCCCTCCATATTTCAATTGTTTTTTCGATATCCGGAAAAAACTTTGGTCTATAAATTATAAAAACAGGTTTTCCATTCACTTTTATATACCTATCATCCTTAAAAAAAGTTATCAATTCTAGAATATGATTATAATCGTCTTCTAAACTGTATTTTTGATTCAAAAGAACATCTTCAAAATTACCATCCCACGCTTTTGTCCAATTTTCGTTTGCCCAACAAAGCATAAACGGAAAATCTTCTTTTGGGTTTTTCAATTTTCTGTCCAACGGCTCCTGCAAAATTTTTTTACCATTAAACCAATAGTGATAATAACAAAAACCATATATATCATATTCTTTGGCCATTGCTTCCTGAGCAAGTCTTGCCTCCTCTAATCTCAAATCATAAAACCCCAAATCAGCAGGCAAATGCGGTTGGTAATGCCCTTCGAATCGTGGCTGGGCTTTGGTTACATTTGTCCACTCTGTAAATCCTTTACCCCACCACTTATCATTTTCCGGAATAGGATGAAATTGTGGAAGATAAATTGCAATTGGTTTTATTTTATTTTGCATCTAAATGTTTTTATATAAATCCAAGATAACTCTGTTTAATTCATCTTGATATTTTGTCATATTAAAATTTTTATTTGACCATTCATAGGCATAACTACCCATTCTTTTTATTTCATTTGGATTTAAATATAAATATTCGATTTTTTCACCTAAGGATTTATAATTCCCTTGAATATATAGCATTCCGTTTTTATTATTTTCAACTAATTCAAGATTTCCTCCAGTATTTGAAGCTATAATTGGAATACCTAATTTCATAGATTCTAATGTAATCAGACCAAATGCTTCTTGTTTAGAACAATTTAAACATACATCATTCTCCTTCATATAATCAATAGGATTAGAAATAAAGTTTATAATTTCAATTTGTTTTTCTATTTTATTATCGATAACATATTTAATCAATTGTAGAGTATATTCATCGTTTGATCCTCCAATAATTTTAAGAATAATATTATATTTTTTTTCTAGAATTAAATATTCGATTGCCTTTATTGCTTCAAATTGTCCTTTAGATTTCGACACTCTCCCAATAATCGCAATTTTTAAAGGTTTGTTTTCATTAAAAATAAAATTAGTATATGTTTTTCTATAAAATGAATTAATATCAACAGCACTATAAAGAATAGTAGTTTTTTTATTACTTATATATTTTTCAAATTTATTTTTAACAGCAATAGAATTAAAAATCACTTTATTTGATAACAATGAAATTACTTTACATGACAACCATTCATTAAATACGAAATTAAAATTATGATCCTCTTTTCCAAATTCATGAATATACCAAATATGTTTTTTTCTTAATATAAAAGCGGCTATTGCTCCACTTGGTATTGCAATAGTATTTGAGATTACTGTATCACTTTTTAATTTTCTAATTTCCTTTAAAATATTGAAAGTTGATTTAAAAATTTTTAGAAGTAAAATTACTTTAGAAATAAAATTAATTCTTACACCTCTATCGATCCACCACGGAATATTTGTGATTGAAATATTGTCAGCATATTGGTTACATTTTTCCAACAATTCTCCATTCGAAGGAAAAACAACATTTACTTCATAATTTAAATTTTTAAGCCCTTTAACTCCTTCTATCAATACTCTTTCAGCACCATTTAAAGTACTTCCGTGTGAAATCCATATTATATTTTTCTTATGTTTCATTTATTTAGTAACTTGACTGCTTTGTTTTAGCCTCTTTCAATTCTGCGAGTTTCAGAATATCTATATTTGAATCTTTATGAATTGCAATTACGTCATAATGAAAATCAAAATCATGTTTATTTCTTAAACATATTTTATTTAATTCCACTCTATTTAGATAATCATCATTTAAACTAAAATGACTAAAATCGCCATATTTATTAAACCATAAGAATCTATTATATCCACATTTGTTAAGTATTTCAAAATGTTCATGAAAATCATTTTGAGTTTTTTTTATCATAATTGGATGCCATTCGAAAATAACAAAAGGTTTATGATATTGTAATAATTTTTCTGTCCCTTTTAAAATTATTCCGTCTAAACCATCAACATCTATTTTTATTATGTCAACTCTTCCATCTAATTTATCAAACAGAAGTGTATCTAAACTTATTGATTTAACTTTTTCTTCTCCAATGGCACTAGCCGTCCCTAAATGCGTTTTAACCAAACTATTGATTTTGCTATGATCAGATTCACTTAATAAGGCATTAAACAAGTGACTTTTTGGGAAGTATTTTTTATTATCTTCTAAATATTCAAAAAACTCAAAATCACCCTCGACACAGTAAAACTTTTCAATTTTACCAGGCAAATTCTTTATCAAAAATAAATTAGTATCACCAACAGCTGAGCCAATATCAATTATGGTGAGTTCTCGATTATATAACTCATAAACCGAACCGACAAGTTGCAATAATGGATTGTTATAATTTGGAAACAATCTTGCATAAAGCGCATATGAATTTCCATTATTAACTTTAACTTCAAAACCATGAATGGTAGTTGATACTGCACCTGCAAAAATTTCAGATGAATGTTCCCAAAGCATCAACCACCATTTCCCCAAAACACCTTGCTTGTCTCTTAATTTATAAGTCTTTAATAAAAAATTATAAATTAGGCTATGATAGATATTAATTTTCATTTGTAAGTTATTCTAGTTTTAAAAAATCCCATTTATAGTTTGGCACAACAAACCCTTCTCGGTCTAAATCTCTTTTTTTAATACCTAAATCCTCAATATTAATTGATATTTTATCTTCTACAATATCAAAAAGTTTTATTCTTGAAACGAAACAAGCAATAACTAAATTATAACTTCCGGGTGTAAGAATGTTTTTTGATATGTTAGTAATTAATTTATACTTACCTTTTTCAACAACTTCAAAATCATTGTCATAATCATGTAAAGAAGTTGTAAAAACAGCAATACCCTCAGCATTTACAAACTTAATTGAAACTGTAGAATTACTAATGCTGTTGAGAGCATTCAAAAAAATATTTATTGTAAAATCTTCCCCTGAGGCAATTTGATTGGTAATTTTTGAATTTGAATTTGAAACATAAATTCTATCAAAAAATAATTGGCTGTCAGTTTCAGTTTCTCTTTTCCATTCAGCACTAGAATCTGCATTCAATAATAAATAATTAGAAATTATAGTGTTAATGTTATTTATATCTTTAATCTTACCGTTTTCTAGCAAGATTCCCCTTGTACATAAACTTTTCACCGCCGCCATATTATGACTCACGAACAATACGGTTCTCCCTCCCGTTCTAGAAATAGCCTGCATCTTGCCTATGGCTTTCTTTTGGAACTCGGCATCGCCCACCGCTAAAACCTCATCGACAATCAAGATGTCAGGCTCGAGAAATGCGGCAACAGCAAAAGCCAAACGCACATACATTCCACTACTATAACGCTTTACAGGCGTATCAATATAACGTTCGCAACCAGAGAAATCAATGATTTCATCAATCTTAGAGGTGATTTCTTTTTTCGTCATTCCTAAAATGGCACCATTCAGGTATATATTTTCACGACCCGTCATTTCACCATTAAAACCGGTACCCACTTCAAGTAAAGAAGCCACGCGCCCCCCAAACTTTATACTTCCCGTAGTGGGAGCTGTAACCCGTGACAATATCTTTAATAAGGTAGATTTCCCCGCTCCATTCTTACCTATGATCCCCAAAATCTCACCACGTTCCACCTCAAAATTAATGTCCTGCAAGGCCCATACATAATCACTCTCGCCTTTGGTACTGCGGTCATTGGCATCTCCAATTTTCAAATATGGGTTTTCCTTACCGCGAATCTGATGCCACCAACGGTTAAAGTCATGACTCAGTGTTCCCGTACCTACCTGCCCCAATCGGTATTGCTTCGAGATATTTTCGGCTTTTAATATAATATCTTTTTTCAAAGTTGAAATAATTTAATAGTGTAATTGCTTATTCGCTTAATCTTCTAATCGATTAATAGATAATAATAAATTTTAATCTAAAAACTGATTCTGATCACTAAAAACTGAATACTGATCACTGAATACTGATCACTGAATACTGACCACTTTTTTTTTACTGAACACTGATCACTAAACCGTATCTATAAAATTCTTCTCTGTCTTATTAAAAATCAGTACACCTACAAAAAATACGATTACAGTTACCAAAAACGTATAGCCCAATCCCCAAATGGAAATTTGTCCTACCTCCAATAACATATAACGGGTAGTTTCTATTATATAAGCCAATGGATTATATTGCACCAACCACCCATATGAAGGTAATTTTTCTTTGATCAAAACCATGGGATACATAACCGCAGAGAGATACATCAACAATTGCACACCAAAACCTATCAAATTACTAAAATCCCGGTATTTAGTAACCAAGGAAGAGATAAACATCCCTAATCCCAATCCTAAAACACCCATCAGTACAATTAAAAAAGGAAAGAATACAACGGAACCATTCAGCCCGACAGTAGCACCTTTTAGATAATAAAAAATATAAAAGGCTATAAATATCAGAAATTGAATTCCAAATTTAATCAAATTAGAAATCACTATGGAGATAGGCACAATAATCCTTGGAAAATATACCTTCCCAAAAATTCCAGCATTAGCACCAAAGGTATTTGAGGTTCCGTTAAGACAAGCCGTAAAATAGTTCCAAACCGTGATTCCCGCCAAATTAAACAAAAATGGAGGCACTGTCCCAGTATCAATTCCCGCTAAATTATTAAAAATAATCGTAAAAGTAATGGAGGTAAACAAAGGCTGAATCAAGTACCACAATGGTCCTAAAACGGTTTGCTTATACACCGTTACCACATCTCTTTTCACAAAAAGCACCAGCAAATCACGATATTGCCAAACTTCTTTGAGGTTAAGGGAGAAGAATTTATTTTTGGGTGTTATTTCAAACAGCCACGTGATATTGGTTTGTTCGGCTTGGTTCATTGGTTTATGCTAAAATCCTAGTTTTGGTTGTGTTTTATCAAACATGTCGCTAAATGCTTTGATTTCGACGCAAATATAAATAATTCGTACTTTTTATTTACTTAAAAAATGACGTCGTATTGTATTTATGTTGACAAATTTCCTCTTCAATTAATATTTACGAAGGCCAAAAACGAAAGTTCCGGATACGCTTCGCGACTCTAACTAACAGTAGTAAGGCGAAGTCCATTTGTCAATAAGAGTTGTTTTTCAGCGAATATACTATTCCTTTATAAATAATAGCAATAATTAACAATCAATCGACAACATTGACACACAGGAAGCTTTTTTCATCTGCTTTTGATTTAATCCATTAATCTCTCATACACGATTTAAATTCTAAATTTTCGACTCCTTTTGGTACTTGGGTAAAATGAAAATTAAAATACACGTTCTTAATTTTCAGCTCCCATTAGGGCTAGGGTACAACGAAAATTATAATGTCTTGATAACACAACTTCCAAATTTTCGGCTCCCTTTAGGGTCGGGGTAAAACGAAAATCAAATCTTCTTCTCACCACTCCTCACCCCCGCCCTTAAAGAAAAAGCATAGAAAAACAACGAAGAATTAGTATGGATAGCTCCCTTAAAATCCATAAAACAAAACGGATTACTTTAACAGATACATCACTGCCTTTTCGTTCGGTAAGCGTAAAAATTAATCCACCATATTTTTATGTGATAGATGGAACAGTTCCTTGTGTTTTTCGAGGAAATAGTAGCGATTGGAAAGCTTCGCTCCTTTGGAAAAGCAACACTTATTTTTCACATCCGCAAATCGTTGATTCTACTACAATCGCATTCAGATCACAAACCAATACTGGGAAAAGTACAGTTGGTATCCTTAATTTCAAGACTAATGTTGTCAATTACGGGAACAACATATTGCAGCAACAAATAGATGGCAATTTTGACAGCGATGGATCTCTGCATTACGACCAAAAAACAAAGCAATTCATATTCCTATACCGCTATCGGAACCAATATACAGTTGCAGATCGCATGATGAAAGTCAAGTATCGCGGAAATACCATTGATACTATCTCAAAGGCACAAATTTCAATAGCAGAAGTAAAAAGCCGGGGCGAGAAAAAAATGTCTAAACCACCACTGATAGTCAATAAAGGAAGTGCTGCGGATAATGGCCTTCTCTTTGTAAATGCAGGACTTATTGGGCGGTACGAACCCGAATCAATGTGGAATGACGCTAGTATTATTGATGTGTATAATCTAAAGAAGCGATCATACATTTCTAGTTTTTACATTTATGATGTGGATGGCTCCAAGCTCAGAAGTTTTATAGTACGAGGTAACAAATTGTATGGTATTATCGGGAGCAATATCGTCAGTTACAAGATTAGTGATAAAATTATTTCTCAAGCGAAATAGCAAACATAATTAGTGCGTGCCGGACGCCAGGGGAAGACCGAAAACCTGTAAAAAAGAGTAGGTCGCTAATTTTAATTTTATTTATTATGAAAACAAATTTTTTAAAATTAATTATGCCTGTAGCAGTTGTATTGCTTGCCACCGGCTCTGCTTTGTCAACAAGCGCAATGAATAAAAAAGCTGATACCGCGCCGGTACAAGGCTATGTTCATGTGTTGACAGAAGATGACTGTGATGAATCCATCATGTGTTCTAACATCGAAGGTGATCTCTGTACTACAGGATCAGAACAGGTTTTTGGCAAAAATCCTGCAAACAAATGTACAGTTCGCTTGTTTAAAAACCAGTAATCGGTTTCTTTAAACAAATGCAATGCAGTCCAACATGGACTGCATTGTTTTTTATTTTCATCTGGGTGTAAAATCAGGTTCCATCCAGTCAACTGCAGAAGCGTTATTTAAGTAATAATCGAACCATTCTCTTATTTTAGTACTCAAATCCTTCCTGTTGCCGCTATTCATTAGTACATGCCCTTCTTTGGGGTAAAGGAGCATGATATGCTTTTTTCCCAATCTCCTTAAAGCATTATAAAATGCAATAGACTGAAATGCATTTACCTGATTGTCTGCTTCGCCAGACCATGACAACAAAGGTGTTGTAATATCCTTGGCATGCAGCACAGGTGAGCTTTCTAAATAAACGTTGGTGATTTCATGAAGAGATCCGCCCATTTGGTAGGGAAAACTTTCCAGACGCCACATATTAGACATACTATTATTAGTATTATAAGACAGGTAACTGCTCACCAGGTCACTTATGCCTGCTCCCGAAACAGCTGTGGCAAATAAATTGGTTTGTGTGATGATATAATTCGTCTCATACCCTCCAAAGGAATGACCAATCAATCCCAGACGGTCGGCGTCTATCGCTTTTTCCTTAAGGGCAGTTTTGACTGCCGAGCTAACACATTCAACTGCAGACATCCCCACTTTTCCTTTTTCATAAACAATATCAGCTAGCAAAACGAAATAGCCACGCGCTGTATAATCTGTGATATTAAAGCCTCTATTATTGGCTGTCGAAGGATTATGATACTGATGGTAATTGTGCGATTGCTTTTGGTAAATATGCACAATCAAAGGGTATTTCTTTGTGGGCTCGTATCCGGCTGGATAATAAAGTATTCCCTGTAAATGTTGTCCATCGGGCGCATCATAAGATATCAATTTTTCGCTTCCCCATCGAAAATGTTTTTGCTGAAGATTACTTTCAAACAAAGGAACCGATTTTGCACGACCCACTTTCTTATAATATAAAGAGGGAGAGCAATCGTAACTTTCAGTAGTATAGGCGTATCCATTCACAGCTACAGCCTTTACCAACTGCCTCACCCGAAAAGCACCACCGTCCAGAAGCCGGATCCCTTTGTCTTGATTGTATTCATAAAATGCCGTCGCACCGCTCACCAAATGACGCGAGCTGATAACCCATCCGGTGTTACTATCAAATCTTCCTGCCGTATATCCATTTTGATACAATTTTACGGACTGTTCATCTGTAGTTTCCACCACACGAAACACAGTTCCGCTTTCCCTACCGTTAGTCAGCCGAATAGCCTTCCCGTCGGGATCAAGTTTCCAAATATCGTATTGGTCGTAAACAAGCATACTAGAATCCTTGTCTTCCCATCCCGGATTTCCAAAGGGTTCACCTGTCGCAGTATCGTAACACAAAACGCCCAGATTGCTACTTAAGTTGATATGTTTCTTTGTGAACAGATTGTAAGTCCACCAATCTCCATCCCTGAAATAACCAATATATTTTCCGTCAGGGGATGCCAAAAGCTGACCATTAGCTCCCGATTGTGCCTTCAGCAACAATTCTTTTATATTGGTCTCCAAATCTGTGATATAGAAATCCCTAACAGCATTCTCCCGAAATTGAGGCTCTTCTTCCAATGGGTTGTTAGTGACGGCGAACCGTCCATTTCCTGCCAACAGCAATTTTGATTGCTCTTTGTTAGTAAGCTGTAAAAACATTCCCTTCTCCGGGAACCAGACAGCTACCCTATCCACATAATCATTTCCACCTGTCATTTCCCTCGTAGGATATAGCATGGTATCAGCGGAATTCCATACCTGTACTGGAGGAGGACTTGCCTGAACATCCTTCATTTGCAGGTTAAAGAAGATTGATCTTCCCTCAGATGCAATCCGTAATGAACGTAACAATTTGCTATTGACCTGCATTGATTTCGGAAAGCCAATCATCTTTTCCGGTTCAAGAGTAAAAAATTCACGGTTACCTATATTGTAAATTTGAATCTGAGGTTCTCTTCCCTCCGCAACAGACATCCATGCGATCGACAATGCTTTTTCGTGCCAAACAAGAGCAGAAAAAACAAACGAAGCACTTTGAGTAATTAGGGTACTGATCGGTTTATCTTCTAAATTCAGGAGAACTACTGAATTCATATTTTCATCTGTTGTTGCATAAAGTAAGCTAGTACCCGACGGAGAAAGTTCCCATTGATTAATCCTTTCTATAGTTTTAACCCATTCACCAGTGGGTTTGCGTATTTCTAAGTACTTATGTTTTCTTTCATCATAACGTTCTAGAAGCAAATACTTTTGGTTACCCGAAAACTTATAAGCAGAAACTCCCTCAAAAGATTGCATCTTGCCATTTGGGAGATAAATCAACTTAAAGTTTTTTTCTTTATCAAGGCACGCAAAAACCGCTTCTCCATTAAACTGACCATTTTTTGCTTTAGGAAATACAAAACGCCTTCGCGTGCTGGTATCGGTCACAAAAAGTGTATCAGAACCGTTTTCATAACGCATGTAAAAACTGACCCATCCTCCCTTATCTGAAAGCGCATCCACTGACAGTGTACCCCAAAGTGGATAATCTTCTGCACGCAGTATTTTCTTTTCCTTAACCTGCCCCGTTAGAAGGCAGCTGACGAAACAAAAAAAATAAACTGCTAGGCGGCAGAAATCCAAAATAACACCCCGCCACATATCAGTAACCGGGATTTTGAGGCAAAAGATTGGGGTTAACCAATAATTCGGTTTCAGGTAATGGCAGCAGACTGTCAGTAGCCTCCCATCCGGGTTTTACCACTGATAATACTGCATTAACAGTCCCGTAGCGTTTAAGATCAAAGAAGCGGTGGCCATATTCAGTAAACAGTTCCACTCTTCGTTCACGTAATACCGCATCGATAATCGCTATATCTGTTACCGCAGTGGTATTACCAAGACCAGCGGCAGTCCGAATTACGTTTAAATCTTCTTTTGCTCCAATCAAGTCTCCTTGTCTTGCTCGGGCTTCGGCTCGGATCAAATACTGCTCGCTAAGGCGTAACACAACAGAATACTCAACCGAAGTACCCGAATTACCTTTAGTCTTATACTTGTCAGCATGGTACCAAGTACTGCTTGCTTTTGTAACCGCCTTCGTCCAAGTACTTTTTCGCAAATCTCCCGCTTCAAATGCTGACATCAGCGAAGGCGACAGTACAACTAATGGCGGTGGTCCGGCAGTAAAAATAAAAGTCGTCGCTTCGTCAGTATTCTGTCCGGCCACACCCGGCATAAATTGCCAGATGGTTGTCGTGGACTGCTTTTTAAAGGTTGCAGCGAGATTGACTACCGATCGATACAAATCAGTATGATTCAATACTGCCGAAGCCTCGTTTGCCGCTTCCGCCCAATTGCCATTATACAAATATACTCTTGCTAATAGTGCTCTTGCGGCAAAACGATTCGGGCGAACTCGATCAGTGCTGATATAGGCTTCCGGAAGTAAAGTAGAGGCTTCTTCAAGGTCGGCAATTAGTTTTGGATATAAATCCATAGCGGACATTTTTGCCGCCTTACTGTTTATCCTATAATCGGTACTGGTGATGTAAGGGGTAGCTCCATAAAGCTGTACTAAATATAAATGTACCAATGACCTCGCAAACAAAGCTTCGCCGCGAAGCTGATCTCTATCAGTTTGTAAGAGAGCAGTAGATTTTTGTATACCCTCAAGTACTGCATTGGCACCATAAATTTGGCTATAGCTGTTATTCCATAACGTTGAAACATCTCCAAAAGAAGGAAGTAATGCATTAGCATAAAAAAAAGAAATCCCTTTGGTATCATCACCAAAATAATCCAGCTCGTCTGCATAAGCACCAATCGCAACAGACACTCCCGAAGAAGTCCCACTGAAGATACCCGTTTTGCGCATCTTGACATATACTTCTACCATGGCAGCGTTAGCACTCATTTTATCCTCAAAAACCGCGGAGGCTGTCAATTGTGTAGGAGGTAAATCTACTGTTACATAATCATCACAACTGCTAACCGCAAAAAATGATAGAGCACAAACAAAACTTTTGGAGACAGTCTTTTTAAAACTTCCCCCTATATAATTCCATATATTCATAATAGTAGTCATTAAAGATTAAAAAGTAAGTTGCACACCCGCACTAAGCATACGTAACGGCGGTAGAAATCCTGTGGTTTTAAACTCAGGGTCAGTTCCGGTATAAGGCGTAAAAGTCAATAGGTTTTGCCCTTCTACATACAAACGACATTGCAGTTGTCCGGTC
Organism: Flavobacterium psychrolimnae; assembly: GCF_003312425.1. GTDB lineage: Bacteria > Bacteroidota > Bacteroidia > Flavobacteriales > Flavobacteriaceae > Flavobacterium > Flavobacterium psychrolimnae. Next base: position 176,390 of record NZ_QNUX01000007.1, read on the forward strand.
CAGTTTTGTGGCAGATCATAGGAGAGTGATACATTTTTCAACCTGATGTAGGACGCATCAGTAACCACACCATCACTCGCTTGGAAATTATTGAAGGCTTTACCGGCATCAGAATTAGAACTGGTCGTGTACATCTGATAGGCTGTTACATCCCCAGCCTGCTGCCAGCGGTCTGTAACCGATACCGGTTGATTAGATAATAATCCCGGACGGGCAAAAATATAATCATTACTGTAATTTTGCTGTTTTACAAACTGAAAAAGGAAATCCAGCCTCAATCGCTGATAGCGCAACTGATTTTGTAACCCTCCGTAAAACGATGGATTGAAATCGACTATGGTTTTCTTATCTTTCTCAGCCGTCAACACTCCGTCACCATTTACATCCTCAAAAGTATAAACTCCTGTCTCTGGATTGATACCCGTGTAGTGATACAACAATTTTATGTTTATAGGCTCTCCTATTACGAACTGATTTTTATAAGTAGAAGCCGCAAGGTTAGGGAACGATACCAACTTATTTTTCATAAAGGAAATATTGAAATCGGTTGTCCAGGAGAAATCCTTCTTTTGTAAATTGACAGTGCGCAAACTCAGTTCTGTCCCGGAATTGGCTACAGTTGCATCAAGATTGGCTTGTATAGAAGTAAACCCTGTGGTACCCGGCAGTGGGACGCCCACCAACTGGTTCGATGAGCGATTATCATACCATGCCCAAGTGAGGAAAATACGATCTTTTAGAAAACCTGTTTCTAGTGCAATTTCCATTTTACTATTGGTCTCCCAACCAAAATCAGGATTAAACAACCGTGTAGGTTGAATACCGGTGATACCTTGATACCCGTTTGAGGTCGTACTGTAAGTATCCAAAAACTGGTAATCTCCTATTTGGTCACTACCCGTTGTTCCATAACTGGCTCTTAATTTTCCAAAACTTAAGATACTGTTATTGGCTAAAAAGGCTTCTCGAGAAAACAGCCATGCGGCTCCTATAGCACCAAAAGTAGCAAACTGTTTTCCGGGACCAAAACGGCTTGAACCATCTCGACGACCGGTTAAGTTCAAAATATAGCGGTCTTTATAGGTGTAGTTTGCCCTAGCAAAGAAGGCCTGATATTTGTATTGTGATGCATCATCCGCCACTACATAGATGGCACTTGCTGCCGCAAGCGTATTCAATAGGCTGTTGCTTGTAAAACCATCTGCAAATAATATCAACTGGTTACCTTCCTGCTGTTGGAACGTTCCTCCTACCAATACAGAAACCTTGGAATCATTCCATTGCCTGTTGAAATCTAATTGTGGCTCTACACTGTAGGACTGTCGATTATTGGTATTGCGATACAGTGAAGAGTAACTGCTGCCAAAGCCCAAGGATGGGTTGTAAAGCGTTGAGGGGTTAGTTCTTCGCTCGTTGTGACGCAAATCAGTAAAGCCAAAAGCGGTGCGAAAGTCCAGTCCTTCCACAATACGGTAGGACAACTGTGAATTAGCAATCAAACTTTGCGATTTTGCAAGATAAGAGGCATACAATAATCGCAGTGGGTTATTCCAGCTCCCATTTTCCCAATTCAATTTTCCTTCTGCGTCATACAAGGCTGGCGCATTGGGTGCAAGAATGCGGGAATCACGTGTCAAATCTGTTGCTGGTAGGTCATTGCCCTGCATAGTATATCCTACTGAAAAATTAGCACGAAAACGTTCGTCCTCGGAGGCATGGCTAAAATTACCGCGAACACTTGTCCTATTGAAATTAAAATCTCCCGGGAAAACCGTAGTTTCTTTATGGTAGTTGGCTCCGAGATAAAACTGGTTGCGCTGGCTTCCTCCTGTAACACTAGTTTGCACATCGGTCAATTCAGATGTGCCACCGGTAAGTTCCCGTTGCCAATCGGTATAACGGGTTGGACTCCAAGTTCCATTCACATCGTAAGCACTTGTAGGGAATGTTGTGATACCGTCATTGGCAAAGGCCTCCTTACGCATTTCCAAATATTGTTGTGTATTCATCAAATCCATAAAACGGGTAACAGTTCCAGTTCCACGGGACACGTTGGCGGTATATTGTGTTTTTCCCTGCTTTCCTTTTTTAGTGGTGATTAGCACAACACCATTGGCACCACGCGAACCATAAATAGCTGTAGCATCGGCATCTTTTAAAATTTCGATACTCTCTATCTCGGTTGGGCTGATAATGCTGAGTGGACTGGCTGATCTTGGCAGTACACCGGTAGTATTGCTGTTGCCAATGACTTCCGAAGCAAACGGCACACCATCTACAATGTATAATGGTTCGTTTCCACCGGCGCGCAGACTATTCTGTCCTCGTATCTGGATATCAAAACCGCCTCCCGCAACGCCTGTTGTCTGGGTTACGTTCACGCCTGCCATCCTACCCTGCATTGCAGCAAGCATATTATTTACAGGTTGTTTTTCGATGGTTGCAGCGGAAATCTTAGCGATACTTCCAGTACGTTCGCTTTCTTTAACGCTGTAATAACCCGCATTAATTTTCACTTCCTGCAGTTGGGTAGCATCTTCTTGTAGGCTTACACTAACTACAGTACGTCCACCAATTGGAATATTTAAAGTGGTATACCCTACGAAAGAAAAAACAAGAACATCAGTGGCCATTGCCGTTATACTATATTTACCTTGATAGTCTGTAATAGTGGCTGTTGATTTTCCCTGAACTGATACAGTAACGCCGGGCAGTACACCCTGACTGTCACTTACAGTTCCGGTAATTACAATAGATTGTGTCATCCCGAGCATGTGATATGGAGAGGAGGACAGCCAGTGGCTGTCAGGTATGCCGCTCTTTTCTCGGGCTAATGACTTAGTAGTATAAAGGAAGCAGTAAATCCCTAAAAGTAAAGGAATCCACCATTTACACTTAAATAATGAAAATATATTCATAATTTTGGTTTAGTTAAATGAAACGTTAGTTTTGTTAGCATTGGTCCTCTTTTCAGTTGTCCAGACGGTTGGAGGGCCTTTTTTTTTGTCGTTGCGAGGCACGAAGCAATCGCACTATTATTTATTTTATCATAGGCAAGCGGTTTTATTTATGGTAGTTGGTTGTTATGAAATACTAAATAACCTATTTTAGTTAAAACAGTCGCAACCATAAAACCAAAGACATATAAGTGTTATGAATGCTATTATTAATGTAGCTATTATTTGTTTGTAGTACTTCATATTAATATTTACTTGTTTAAAAGGTTAAGTGCTTTTTTTGTTAGCGACTAAAAAACAACCTGCACCTTGTGATAACTAACTCAAATTAAATTATGTCCATTTTATTCAAAAGGTTTTTCGGTGCAGGAGTTTTCTAGGCATTATAGTTTTGTCACCCTGATAAGTCCATACTGAGCGAAGTCGAGGTTCAGACGAAAGGCTTAAATAAGAATAGTTTTTAAATCATAGGCTCATGGGTTTTAGTGGTTAGACTAGGTAACAAATGAATGCGAGACTATTAAAATGAAGAAGTATTGCTTAGAACAAGCTGAGGTATAGCCATAAAAAAATGGCATGGAACTCAGCTTATATCGCTCCAAGGTACTGGTATACCCGCACACGAATAAGTGAGCCCACGCCATGGGACGTGAGCATCTTACTTATCATCTCGCGTGCTAAAAGTACCAGTTTTTGGAACGAGATTCTAAGCGAATGCTTCAAATATTTTATATGAAGAATCGCAAAATTATTTATTTAAATGCTCAAAGCAAATATTATTTAATAATTATTTCAATAATAAACAAATATAACAAAAAAAAGTTATTTGTTATAAGTTCTTATAACATTTTTTAAAAAAAATATAGCGCCTTTTGTTTAAAAGCTAAAAAATGGACAAACATAAGGAAGAGAAGTTAAAAAAATTCGGTGTGCATATCAAAAAACTTCGCACTGACTTAAATTTGAGTCAAGATAATGTTGCCTTAAATAGTGATAAACTTATTAAAGCCACAATAAGTGATATTGAAAATGGCAAAAGAAATTTATCTTTTACTACACTTTTAGATTTAGCAAAAGGACTTGGTAAACACCCCAGAGAATTATTAGATTTTGATTAAGATCAATAACATTTTAAAGAGTTAAATAAGGATGCTATTATGGATCTTTATTTACTTTTTACAATCTACCAAAAATACATATCGAATTTTCCAAATTGCATACTATATAAAAAAATTAAACACCTATTTTGAATTCAATTAAAGATTCAAAATATGAAATGGTACGAAATTATAGGAATAATTGTGGTATGGGTTTTAGGTCTTTATGTGATAGGGAAGTTTTATGAGTCCATGAGGGATTATTTTTATAAGGACTCCCTCTGGTGCTCGTTTGCAACGAGTACCTACTTACTTGTGCGAATTAAATAAAGCGTTTGCAACGCGGCTCTTATAATGAGATTACCATAAAGGTTCGATATTTACATTACAAAAAACAGTGTTATCTTCCCCCTATGGTGCCCCCTCTGGTGCTCGTTTGCAACGAATACCTACTTACACATACGAATTAAATAAAGCGTTTGCAACGCGGCTCATATAATGAGATTACCATAAAGGTTCGATATTTACATTACAAAAAACAGTGTTATCTTCTTCGTAATTCCCCTCTGGTGCTCGTTTGCAACGAGTACCTACTTACTTGTGCGAATTAAATAAAGCGTTTGCAACGCGGCTCTTATAATGAGATTACCCCTCTGGTGCTCGTTTGCAACGAGTACCTACTTACTTGTGCGAATTAAATAAAGCGTTTGCAACGCGGCTCTTATAATGAGATTAACATAAAGGTTCGATATTTACATTAAAAAAAACAGTGTTATCTTCCCCCTCTGGTGCCCCGCTCCGCAAAGTCTCATGACTTTGCGCTTTTTTTTTAAATTCTTAAAAGACCTAAACGCAATAAAAGTCTCCTGACTTTTTCCGATAAAATCTTTAATAATTGAATGTTTTTCAAATAATTATATAAAACGCCATCATTTTCTTAATGGAAGTGGCAAGCTTAAAATCTATAGTTTCAATGCCTGGTATTTTTTCTGTTATTTTAGAATCCTTTGCTAATATTATTATCATAAAGCAAAATAAACAAGAAAAGTTAATCAATGATAAAGATCTCGTTGGAAAAATAATTTATGACATGAATACAGTCATAGATAAACATGCGAAAAAAATATATCCTGAAGCTGAAATAAAAATAAGACGAAGAATAAATGAAATTAACAAACCTATAAATCTTAATCGATTAACCAATGCTGAGAAGCTGAGAGCGCCCTTTGATCAGTTAAAAATAAAGCTCACAGCAGAAGAAGAAAAAGCTCTTGATTATCGTAATTATCTTCTGCACGGAAACATTTTGATGAATAATGAGCTAGAAAGAACTAATGAAGAAATAGATAATCACATGTTACATGTAAGCGCCAAGTTATATACCTTGATTAGCAAACTAATTTTAAAAAGCTGTGGATATGAAGGTTATGTAATTAATTATTCTAAATTCTATGAGAAAAATTCAATAAATTCCAAAGAAGATTATTTTGAGTATATTTAAAAAAACAGATTTACAATACCACCCGCACCTGCGAAGTAATCAATACCATTTATACAATTACTCTTTGCAAAAGTTGTTGAAAGGTTTATAAAAGTTATTGTTTTTACAAACAAGATTGCAAATGACATTTACATTAAGTAGTGATAAACAATGCATTTACTATTTATAACATTATTAAAAAAGTTAATTTTTCTGCAAAGATTTGCAAAGAAAATGTATTTCAATAACCCAAAAACCTATCGATATTCTTTATAAAAACTTCCCAAAGTTTACAAAACTGCAAAGAAACCTGCAAAGAAAACCATCGCTAATCCCTTGTTTTTCAACATATTTTTCTTTGCAATCATTTTTTAATTTTATAGGTTCTTTGATTATGTTTTATCTCTCTTGCAATTTCCACGAAATCTTTTTCTATCATTTCGGCAAAAAGTCTTGATACGTAGGACACGTCTGAATCAGCAAGATTAAGTAACTTTCTGGCAGCTTCATTGTCTATTTCATCTGCACTGTCAAGGTATCTGATAATTGCTTCAATCTGCCTGGCTTTTTCTTGCTTCTTTAATTTGGAATAGCTAATTTTATCTTCGGTAGATGCTAATTTGTTTTTATGGATAATATATTTAACTCCTGAAGTTTTTCCGGTTGTTTCTATAAATTCTATTTCTTGCAATTCTTTTAATATTCTTCGTAATTGGTATTGGTTGACAAACGGGTTAGCTTCCAATTGCTGAAATGTTTGTTTCTTTTCGGTGTAAATACAATTGATTACCAATAGTTTTTCTAAATCTATATCAGTACCCGTAATTTGTTTGAATTCGTGACTCAATTCTGCTAATTTTTCAGAATAGACATCAGCATCAACTCTAAAAATAATAGAATGTTCGTTTTGTATTGATTTAGGTAAGTTTTTTCCTTTAGACAATAAGGCTGTAAATATTTTATCAAAACCAGTACCTGCTTTTTCGGCATAACTTACTTCCCGCATCACATCCATAATATTAGGATTACGAGGATTTGTTTTACGAAGAAAGTTCGTTTCATCTATACCTTGTGGAAAATGCCCCGCTCCGCAAAGTCTCATGACTTTGCGCTTTTTTTTTTAAATTCTTAAAAGACCTAAACGCAATAAAAGTCTCCTGACTTTTTCCGATAACATCTTTAATAATTGAATGTTTTTCAAATAATTATATAAAACTACAAAGTAGCAGACCTATTATTTTGTAGTTTTTTTTCTATATTTGAATTACAAGTAAAATGAATTCTTATATTTCAAATATATTTTCAGGATAAGTCAGAATAATACAGCGACCAGCTTTTCGCGATCTAACGATTTTGAACTGGCGAGAGAGTTAGCGCTTAGATCGATAAAATAGCAGAAACCTAATCAGTCATGGTGAAATGTAAATGGAAACTATGAAAATACAGATAGCTACTCTAATTAAACAGTATATATAACAAGTTAATCTATAAATATTAACTTAAAAGTGAATAATAATTTGGAAAATAACTTATAAGTGAATACTTTTGCACATATAAAACCAATAGCACAATACAATAAGGTTTCTTATTATTCTGTTTGTATAGAAGGTAATGAAATTTCTCTTTTTGAGGAGTTTATAACGCATCATACTAGCACTAACAAAAAGAAATTAAACCATGTGTTGGATTGGATTAAACTAATAGGAAATAAATATGGCGCACAGTCTCATTTATTTAGACCCGAAGGAGAAACTGCTGATGCTTCGGCATTACCTCCCAAAGGTATCGAGAGAAAACCTCATTACACCGAGTACGGCAAAAAGAAAGCAAACAATATCCGTCTGTATTGCTTAAGAGCCAATGAAAATGTAGTGTTTTTATTTAATGGCGATATTAAAACTGCCCATTATGCACAAGATTGTCCAAATGTCCGAAAACATTTCAAATTAGCAAACAAACTTACAAAAGCGATTGACAGTGCTTTTGCAAACAAAGACATCGTTTGGAACGATGATTGTACAGAAATCGATTGTGAAGATGATTTTAAACTACAATTCTAAAAATTATGAAATTTCCCAAAAATAATAGTATTGACACTTGGCTTGATGAAAATGGAAGCCCTGAAATAGCAAAACTTGTAGAAAAGAATCTTGCTATTGCTGACAAAATTCAAGAACTACTCAAAGATCGAGGTTTAAAACCCGCTGATTTAGCACGTATGCTTGAGAAAAAACCATCTGAAATAAGCAAATGGCTAACAGGCACACACACATTTACTACCAAAACAATTACTAAAATAGAAACAGTATTAGGTGAAGACATTATTCATATCGAGGCTCAAAAAGAATATGTTTATTTAAAAGTTCATGTCAATCAAGAAGAAGAATTAGAAGATACACTATTTGAAAATTCAGAGGTTTTTGCAACAGTAAGCGGTTTAGATAAGAAAGTATCATAATTTTATGGATAATAATGAAATAGTACCATCTAAAATCCATTTAAATAACATTAGATGGGAAAAAGAAAACACTTTTTTGGTATCTGAAAAATTAGAGAAGAAACCTACTTACGATATTAATATTGCTCATAATATGATGCATAACTTGGAAAAGGAGGTTGTCAAAATCAGACTTTTTCTGGATGTTAGCGCGGTTATTGATGAAAAAACAATAAATCAAGGTGGTAATTATGAGGTTGATTTCTTTTTCAAAATAGAAGATTTGAAAGACCATTATCAAATAAATAATGAAAAACCATTATTTAGTGGCGTTTTTGTCTGTACCCTTTTAGGAATTTCCTATTCTACTTTAAGGGGTATGGTATTTACTTTATGGAAAGACACATTCTTGAGTTCAATTATTTTACCTGTTATTGCAGTACCTGATTTATTAAAAAGCAAAAAATAATCAAACTAGAAAACAAGACAATAACTTATGTCCCATGCTCTTCGAGGTCGGGATACCCCGCTAATATCGGGTATATTATGAGTTTTATCAAACAAGCTATAAATTAAAAACATCCCGATTTTTAATCGGGACGGTCGAAGGTTCGAATCCTTCTGCTTTTACAAATAAAAAAATATGAGATACGTTTTAGCGTTTTTTCTGCCATGGCTATCCTTGCTATTACAAGGTAAAATTGTATCGGGCATCTTTTGTCTAGTTTTACAAATCACAATTATAGGTTGGATTCCTGCTTGCATATGGGCTTTTAGTTCCTTAAACAGGATGTATGCCGATAGAAGAACAGCTACGATTATCACGGAAATGAGAAAAGCAAATTAAATCCAAACTCTTCAAAGCAGTTTACCGCTCAGCATCCCTCAGCTCTTCAAGGTCTCCCGACCTCGAACAACTACCTTTTATCCGAAATACCGCAAATAAAAATATGCGGTGATTACTTTCATTTATCACCGCATTTTTGCGGTAAATACAAATGATATTTACCGCATGAGCATTAAAAAACAAAGTATGCAATTCGGGAATTTCGCTATTCAATTCGGGAATCGAACACCACACCATTTGCAACCCACGCAACCATCAAATAGATTTACCTCCCGATTCAATTACTGAATCAGTCAAATTGTAAATCTAAAACTGCTCGAATGAAATTGTTTGCTGAATCCTTGATGTCTGAGTTAGAACATCAGTTAAAATTAATCCATCTGGAAACAGAAAATCCGGTACAGTCGGCCGAGCAGGCAATAACTAATAGCGTTGGTGCCTTAGAGAAACTAAAAACCTTTTTCATAAAATACAAACGGCTAAATAAAACAGAGGAAATAGAATTCTTTCGGGACATCAAGCCAAAGTTTGCTAGCAAATTGATTTACTACAACGAAATCTATACTATTGAAACCAACAAACCATTGGGTTCCCAAAAAACAATAGGCAAATATTATAAAGCTGAACTCCTTAAATTAAAAGTCTTTTTCATGGAGAACCAGGAGTTTTACCGTTACTACCGCACCGGCAACAACTGCCTAGATAATAAATATTTTATACGGGCAAAATATGATCTTAAACTAATGCTTGACAGTTATTATTTTCAAGCAGACCATCGCTTCAATACCTCTCATGACTATAAAGTGGCTTGCATACTAGCAAACGATGATATAAAAGTTTTTCTGGAAGAGCAAATAGCAAAATTAAACCGAAAGACAATAACAATACAATCACCTTCCCAACTTCCTAAAGGCCCAAAATGGACAGGGTCAAAAGTTGAACTGATAGAATTGATTTATGCACTCCATGCAGAAGGCGTTTTTAATAACGGAGGTTCAAAACTAAAAGAGGTCACAACTTTTTTTGAGTACTCTTTTAATATTGATTTAGGACAGTTTAACAGGGTCTTTCTGGAAATCCGGAAAAGGAAATCAGACAGAACAAAATTTCTGAATACGCTCAAAAACAAGCTTACCATCCGTATGGAAGAAGCTGATGAAAATTAATAAAGGCTGCTCAAAATCGAGCAGCCTTTTAAAATTGATCAACAAAATGCTTATCTTAAAACTGAAGTCGACTACTCAGTACCCTCAATGAAACGGGTTATGAGCTTTTTCCAGTCCGGGTCAATAATCTTATCTGCATCCGTAGCCGAATAAGTGATAATACTATCAGGTGCATGATAAGCCTCAAGTATCGCATTAGGAATACGCTTGGTTGAGGCGTAGGTATCTTCACTGTTGGCATGCACTAAATCTTCTTTTCGGGAATCATAATAAGGGTATTCATTCTTCGCATCTACCTTAACTAAAGTTTCATCTGATACATAGGGCGAATCGGCAGTACAGGAATCAAGTGTAAACAAAAAGGACAAGCAAATTAAAGTGCTAAAACCTGGATAGAATTTTTTCATTTTGGTTAATGTTTTTAAATGTTACTGATTACTTTTTTTTCATCAGTTCATTTCTCCCGGGGTAATCTGAACAATGTTGGTGCAGGTTTTACTCATAACAAAACCTTTTGAATTCATGGCAAAACTAATGAGTCAGTTCCTCCTCGACAAGCCAACAACTATTCAGTTCGAGAATCTATTATATGCAATTCCCGAATTGAATACTGAACTTTTTTAGATAAACAACAAACATCCAGAAACTTACACACAGAAAGACAGAAAAGCCATTTGTCGCGGTAATTCTAGCATCTATTAAGTTATTTTAGTTACATTTATTTTACTAGAACAGAGTGTTAAACTCATTAATGCTGTACCTTCTATCAGAAAGCCCCCCAATCTCTCAGAAATATGACGAAAAAATACTTACTTATAATATGGGTATGCCTACAGTACAATGCCTATGCACAACAAAATATTTTTGTAATTCCGGATAGTCTTTCAACTAAAAGCTATGAATATTTTAGCAACAACATACTTTATGAGGAAAAAGATAGCATCAACGAAAGGTTGTATGCACAATCATGGTTAGCTAAAGCAAAACGGGAGAAAAACTTCGGTCAAATGACGCAGTCTTATAAAGCTTTAATTTATACAAGCGATAATAAGCTACAACTAAAATATGCCGATAGTATGTTGACAGCAGCTAAACGTACAGCCGACATGGAATTAATCGGATCGGTCTACATGACGAAAGGGATTGTACAATACGATCTTAAAGAGCACATGAATGCACTCGATAGCTACCTGATGGCAGACGAATACATTTCAAAGACAAACAACCACTACCTAATATATAAAGTAAAATATGTTATTGCTCAGGTCAAATATTACCTTGGATTTTACGATGAGGCAACAACATTATTTCAAGAATGTGTAAACTATTTCAAGGAAAAAAATGACCGTGCCTATCTAAATTCACTTCACTCTTTAGGTCTTTGCTACAGCCGTACAAGTAAATATAAACTGTGTAGCCAGATCAATCAAACGGGACTAAGCGAGGGTCTGCGATTAAAAAATTTAGAAATGGAACCCTACTTCATCCATTCCGAAGGAGTAAACCAGTATTTCAAACACAATTATGCGGATGCAATAAAGAAATTGACAAAGACACTGCCTGTTGTGATAGATAATAAAGACTTTATAAACGAAACGACCGCCTATTTTTACATCGGAAAAAGTTACTGGGCTCAAAAATTGCAGGAAAAAGCATTACCCTACTTAAAAAAGATAGATGAAGCTTTCCAAAAACAAAAGTATATACGTCCTCATTTACGGGAAGCCTATGAAATATTAATTGATTATTATCAGCAACGAAACGACAAAGTGTTGGAGTTATATTATGTCAAAGCCCTTTTAGAAGTAGACCAAGTGCTGCTTAAGGACTACAAATACCTTTCAGGTAAAATACACAAAGAATACGACACAAAAAAACTACTTGAAAGGCAAAGAAACATTGAACAATACTGGACAGTTGTAGCCTGCATAATAATTACAATAATGACAGCTATCATTGTAGTACTTGTGCTCAGACACTATAAAAATAAAAGATTATTTGAAGAGTTGATGAATCGCAAACCCGAAACGCCACAATCATTGGTTTCAAACAATACCGGTAAAGAGACCGAACTCGATATCAATCCCGAAGTGATTGCCGCTATTCTAAAAAATCTGGAAAAATTTGAGCGAAATAAAAAATATCTCGAAAAAGACATGTCTTTGGCAAAAATGGCTTCATTATTAAACACTAATGTGAAATATGCCTCAAAAATTATAGCACGATATCGCAACAAAGGAACTGTTGACTACATCACCCATTTAAAGATTGACCATATCATAGAATTACTAAAAAATGAAAACAAATACCGCAATTACACTAACAAAGCATTGGGTGAGGAATCAGGTTTCGGTTCCACCCAAATCTTTACACGAGCATTCAATAACCGAACAGGCCTCTCTCCAACCTACTTCATCAGTAAATTAAAAAGTCAACAACATTAATAATAATAATAATAATAATAACTCCGTAAACAATCTTCACACCCCTTAAACTAAAAACGTCAAAAAACAACGAAAAAACGAAGTGGCAGCAGTCCGCGAGTTGAGGAAGGAGGACGAACGGCTCGGGCTGAGGAATGGAACTTTGAGGTAGTTTTCAAGCTTTTAATTTTAAGGCTTGATCTTTTGCATCAAGGCAAATCGAAGATTCAGACACCCGAGCGAAGGGAACAGGCGAAGCAAACACCAGTTAAAATAAAATTTTAGTAAGCTAAAAGAAAAAGATCGTCTTCAAGATATAAAATAGTACCGGCAACATCAATCGCTCTTACAAACCCTCCTCATACCGCCCTTAAATAAAAAGCATAGAAAAACAACGATGAAGTGAAATGGCAGCAGTCCGCGAGTTGAGGACGAAGGACGAACGGCTCGGTCTGCGGAACGGACTTTTCGGTAGTTTTCAAGCTTTTTATTTTCCGGCTTAAAATCGAAGATTCATGAATTCAAAAAAAACAATAAAAACCAGTGAATAATTTTTGTTTCTTTTGTTTCAAGACAAAAGAAAAAATCATCTTCTTCAATAAAAACAGTCTGTGCTCGAAAATTCACGAACTCCAATAAATTAATAAATTGTGAATAGTCTGAACAAAAGAAAATATTGTCCTTCAGAAATAATAATAATAATAATAATAACTCCGTAAACGCTCTTCACTCCACTCTACCCCCGCCCTTAAATTAAAAATGTCAAAAAACAACGAAAAAACGAAGTGGCAGCAGTCCGCAAGTTGAGCTTGAAAAGCGAACGGCTCGGGCTGCGGAACGTAGTTTTGAGATAGTTTTTAAGTTTTGAATTTTCAGGCAGTGATTTTTTGTTTCTTTTGTATCAAGACAAATCGAAGATTCAGTGAACACCAGTTAAAATAAAATTTTAGTGAACTAAAAGAAAAGATAATCTTCAAGACACCAAGCAGTACAGGGAAAAACAAACGTTTCTTTGATACCTCTTCGGACCGCCCTTAAATAAAAAGCATAAAAAACAACGAAAAAGTAAAGTGGCAGCAGTCCGCGAGTTGAGGACGAACGGCTCGGGCTACGGAATGGAACTTCGAGGTAGTTTTAAAGCTTTTATTTTGAGGCTTGATCTTTTGTTTCTTCTACATAAAGGCAAATCGAAGATTCAGACACCTAAACGAAGGAATAGGCGAAGGAAACACAACTTATAATAAAATTTTAGTAAGCTAAAAGAAAAAGATCGTCTTCAAGATATAAAATAGTACCGGCAACATCAATCGCTCTTATAAAACCTCTTCGGAACGCCCTTATATTTTTATGCCACAAAATCACGGTAAGAATTTAAGCGCTGGCCGCAGGGAGTGACCCCCGAGTCGAGTGTGAAACACGAGCGGCTGGGGTTGCGATAGGAAAATACGTCCGATGATTTTCGGTATAAAAATATTTAGGCTTGATCTTTTGTTTCTTTTGCATCAAGGCAAAAGAAAAGATCATCTTCAAGACACTTAGCAGTATCGATAACAGTAATCGCTCTTATAAACCCTCTTCGCACCGCCCTTATATTTTTCTACCAGAAAATCACGGTAAGAATTCAATCCAGATTCTGTATTAGACTTCGTTACGAAGCTGGATTATTCAATAAAAACAAGTGCTCACGGACTATTTTTAAATAAAGAATACTTTTGTATTTTGATTTTAAAAATGGGAGTACGTGCTCGGTTTTGCAGAAGAATTCAGATGCAGTAGATTTCTAATGCGGAACCTGGGTTTATGCGCTGGCCGCAGGGAGTGACCCCCGAGTCGAGTGTGAAACACGAGCGGCTGGAGTCGCGATAGGAAAATACGTCCGATGATTTTTGGGATAAAAATATTCACGCTTGATTTTTTGTTTCTTTTGTATCAAGACAAAAGAAAAAACACAATAAAAACCCAACATTTATATTAATCAAAATAAGTCAATAACCTCAACCACTTCAAAATAAAAAACCATTTTTTCTATCACAACTTGTGAACCACTTGTGATACAAAACGAATCAAAACCAACACTTTTGTGCCATAACAACCTAAAATATACTTCATGGCACTTGAAAACAATAGTACCGTAAACGTCATTAAAAACAGAATGCTTTACGAACAATTAACTATAATAGAAGACTTAAACGAATTTCGAAGTCTTATCCTTAATAATTTAATTGCAATCATTCAATCCAAACCTTTAAAGCAGAATCAATGACTAAAATCCAATGAAGTCCGAAAGCTCTTAAACATTTCACCCGGTACTTTACAAAACCGCTGAATTAATAAAACATTGACAGATAAAAATGCCGGTAGTAACTATTACAAAAAACAAGACATAGATAAACTACTTAAAGAGAACAAAATCAGCGCCCTCCTGTACCTTTTACATAATCAGCCCCGATACTAGTCTTCATTAATTGGAATCGATACACTGACTTGGGACAGCATTACTTAGTTCTTAAACCAATCAGCACCTTAGCACCTCAAAAAAAAATGAATTACATAAAACACCTAACCGGTTTCTTTGACCGTACTATACATGATCATAGCATCAACCCTACTCATATCAGTCTTTACATTACATTATTTCAATATTGGAATATAAATCGTTTTCAGAATCCGATAAGTATAACCCGTGAAGAAGTAATGAGCATTAGTAAAATTTGCTCCACCGCAACGTATCACAAATGCATGAGAGAACTAAATGAAAAAGGATATATCAAATACGAACCATCATTTAATCCCTTTAAAGGCAGTATGGTAATCCTTTTTAATTTTTCAGAAGACCTGAAATAAGTTCAACAAACAGTTGCTAAATGCATAACATGTACTAAAATTAATATAAAATAGTATCTAGCGTGTTAAAGCATTTAAATAAACAATTAAATTAGTGTTCTATAACGTTAATCAATCAATTTTAAAATGGGAAAATTTGTAATTACTAAAAGAGTAAATGGTGAGTTTCAATTTAACTTAAAGGCTAACAACGGCCAGATAATTCTTGCCAGCGAGGGCTACGGGACAAAGCCAAGCTGTCAAAACGGGATTGAATCCGTAAAGCATAATGCACAGGATGACACCAAGTTTGATCGCAAGACAGCTGTGAATGGTAAACCGTATTTCAATCTGAAAGCAACCAATGGCCAAATTATCGGTACAAGTGAAATGTATGAAACGGTAGCTTCTCGCGACAACGGAATTGAATCTGTTAAAAACAATGCGCCGGATGCAACAACAGAAGACCTGTCAAGTTAAATCAATAAAATAGTAGCACAGCTATTTGAGAAAATTATCCAATCAAATGCTACTGGTAGTGTAAACTAAAAAAGCCCATTCCTTTCGGTTTGGGCTTTTATTTAATTTAACATCAGTTGATAAAACTGGAATCAAACTATTTTTGGTACTTCTTAATAAAAAATTTAAGTACCAAAGATATTCCAAAACTCACTATAGCCCCTATGGCAGCCAATAAAACAGTTTTTAAAACATCCTCCGAATCCAAATTCGGCACAACACTCAAAAACGTACCACCGGCAGTCCCCATCAACGTAGGATTACTGCTTAGCATCTGGAACATGTTTCGAAACCTCCTGACTAGTAGTGGTAAGCTGACTAATAGCTGACAAAACACCACCGGCCACAGCAAGATACCCTCCAACGGTACTGACAGCAATAGGTAGCACAATCGGAGAAGTCAAAATAGCGGCACCTATAGCACCCACTGTAAGTCCGATATTCCGTAGCACTTTAAAAAATTTAGGAGTTGGAGCTTTCACTCTTTTTATTATATTCATAAGATTAAATGTTTAAGATTGAACAATTAAAGAAACTACCGCAGATTGCTCCAAAGCAGTGTAAACCAATTTTTTTATCAGGCTAAATGCCTGTCGGGATTGCAAACCTAATCCGGCACCGGAATGTTTTGTAACTGGAGCAATACAGCCATTTAATTCATTCATGGCATTATTTGCAGGATGCAACAAAATAAAGCTTCTGTTTTTTACAGCAACCACTTCAATATGCCATTGAAATTTCTGACTGTATCGCTTTCGCAATAAATAATAGCCTTCCGGTATACAGGAAATTCCCTTTTGATTTTCCTTCCAAGGCAATTCAATGGTTTTACAAATGAATTGACCGTCACATACAAGCTTCCCATTAGTTCCTTGAGAGAAATAACTTCTCGTGAGTACCAAAACCAATTTATAATCCACTAACCTGTACCAAGGATAATGGGTTATAAGAACCATTTTTCATTGGATACATTTGACCATTTACCTCCTGATAGAACTCCACTCCTAAAGCAAGAAATAAAGGCTTAACACTGTTAGGAGTAACCATATTAGTTTGACTAATAACATCAGATGCGACTGCATCCCACGGAAGAATATCAGTTTCAGAAGTGGAGGATACAAAACTCTCTGCTTCAAAATCAATTTCTGCTCCTGCGGAAATAATTTTAAAATGCGTGGTTCCGGAGGCAGCAGCAATCATATTTACGGGAATAAACGAAGCCAAATCAACTTTGATAGCTCCGGTTATGCGATCAATTGTGGCAGTATAAGGAGCAAATAAACTAGTTCCCAGCTTACCCCTGATATTGAACTCAAAACCGGTTAACAGTTCTGCCTCACCATCAATGATATTGCGCAAACCTCTTACACTTGTAACATCTGCTTGAATGACTTTTACCATTGCTTGGGTAAGTCGGCTCACCATTCTGCCATCGGCTGAATTTAAAAGTAGTCCTCGCAATGCTGTCCTTAGTACTTTTCCTGCCTTACCTGCTCTGCCAAATTCAGAACCATTTTCACGTGTTCTCTGAAAAGCAGGATCGTTCGCAATTCTGTTTGCGTCTATACCGCCTTTCTCACGAGCCAAGTGGCCGTCTTTAGTTTTGTAAAAAGTAATATCTCCGATAGTACCTTTCAATTTGATAATGCCTTTCTGTCTTGCCATAATCGATAAAATTTAAGTTTTTAAATATTTGAACTACACTTTCATCCTGAACATTTGTTGCAACTAAATTTGGAATGATTAGAGCAAAGATTCGATCAATTAAACCACTATTCAAAAAGCCATTGTCAAAAAAGGTACTAAAAAGCCTATTATTACCTTTTTTAGTCAACCCTTAAGTCATTAATTTTGATAACTTTACATAACAAAACCCAAGAATGGGATATAATAGACGAGAGTCTATAGAAGTAGATAATATATTAAATATAAAAATGTGATTGCAAGTAACATCAGGGTATGTATTTATCCAAAAGATGTACAACGTATTACTGGTAAAACATACCGCCAAGCAAGATTGTATCTGCACAAGATCAAACTAAACTTGAATAAAGAGCCACATCAACTACTCTCCATAGAGGAGTTTTGCGACTATTCAGGGCTTCAGCTGGAACATGTTTTACGTTGTATCATCGGATAGGATCAAAGGCAACTTAAATAGCGAACACATTTTTATAGAGTCCAGAAACCTGTTCAATAAGCTGTTCAAATAATACATAGGATGTAAGAAAAAAACAAAATAGGAAAATATATGGCAAAAATAATAGCACCCTTTCTAATCAAAGGAACAATAGAAGACATCAATTTTGTGGTAACAGCCGAAGGAGAAAATTATGCTCGTATGAGAGGAAACACAGGGGTTACTGCAGAGCAGTTCAAAAACAACCCCATTTATGACAGGATACGCGAACAAGGCCAGGAATTCGGACAATGCGCTAAAAAATCAGCTATATTTCGGCAACTGGCATTCAATTTCAATCAACGGGCAAAAGATGGGAGCGTAGCAGGCAGAGCTAACAAGCTGCTATTCGAAATTCTTCAGGAAGACGCAACCCAACCACAAGGAAAAAGAACCCTTACAGAAGGATTAAAAACTAGTGATGGCAAAGAAGCATTGCTGTTTTTCGAAAGTAATAAAATAAGACCTTTGAAAAAAGTGCTTAAAATAGGGTGGAATTACAAACCCGAAAATAGGACATTCATACTGAGTGATTTCATGCCCAGTCAACATTTAGATTGGCCAGAGGAAGCAACTCATGTACAAATAGCAATAGCTACAGCCAACTGGGATTATGAAAAGGATATATTGAACACTTGCTACAGCACAGAAGTAACACTGGAAAAAATGGGTGAAAAACAAAACATAACACTACTCACAGCTAAGCCATTGGGCGACCAACTGCACCTCACATTCTTATTCATAGGATTTCTCAAACAAGAACGAAAAAAATTAAAATTCTTGCATAGAAAATACAACACTACAACAGTAATTGCCCACCACACTCCTATATAGGATTAATGAACACTCACTTCTACTATCATAATTCTTTTTGGAATAGTCTTTACTCATTTTACCCAAATCACCTATAGTATGATTTTCGCCTCCCTTTAGGGTCGGGGTAAAACGAAAATTTCAAACAATAGCTCTAAATTTTCGGCTCCCTTTAGGGTCGGGGTAAACGAAAATTTACCCTCTTCTCATCGCCCTTATATTTTTCTACCAGAAAATCACGGTAAGTATTTAAGGGTTGGCCGGAGGGAGTGACCCCCGAGTCGAGTGTAAAACACGAGCGGCTGGGGTCGCGATAGGAAAATACGTCCGATGATTTTTGGGATAAAAATATTCAGGCTTGATCTTTTGTTTCTTTTGTATCAAGACAAATCGAAGTTTCAGTGAACACCAGTTAAAATAAAATTTTAGTGAACTAAAAGAAAAGATAATCTTAAAGACACCAAGCAGTACAGGGAACAAAAAACGTTGCTTTAATCCCTCTTCGGACCGCCCTTATATTTTTAGTCAAAAAAATCACGGTAAGAATTCAACCCAGATTCTGTATTAGACTTCGTTACGAAGCTGGATTATTCAATAAAAACAAGTGCTCACGGACTATTTTTAAATAAAGAATACTTTTGTATTTTGATTTTAAAAATGGGAGTACGTGCT
>NZ_QNUX01000008.1 GCF_003312425.1 Flavobacterium psychrolimnae
GGGTGGTCATTTTGCCCCGGAATTGGGTGGTCATTTTGAATTGGAATCAGGTGCTCACTTTAAATTGGAATTGGGTGGTCAATATCACTGGAATTTGCAATGTATAATTTAGCAATCTCTTCTATAAAATCTTGAGGATGAGAACCCATTAAATTTGTCAATATTACTATTGAAACATTTTTCTTAGGATAAATAAATAATGCATTTCTTGCACCACCCATTGAAGCAATAATTGGATTTTCAACTCTTGAACTTAATGAAAAACCTATTGAACTTCTGTCGAGCAAACCATTCTCTTCATATGGTTTTCCGTTTTCTAATTCAATAGGTTTTAAAAGAGTTTTAAGATTTTCCGCATTAATTAATTGATTAGTTTGTAATGCAATTACCCATAGTGCCATTTCGGTTGCTGTTGCATATATACCACCTGCAGGCAATAAATTTGAAGGCATTGGTTGATAAACATTAGTTATAACATTATTTCTAAAATAAGTATATGGTCTTGCTGAGTGATTAATAATATTATAAAAGTCCCCCATTCTTGCCTTCATGGCGTTTTTCATACCCGCTTTTTTGAATTGGTTTTCCGCAATATATCTTTCAAATGGCAGTCCACTAACTTTTTCTATAAGCATTCCAAGTAGCATGTAATTGGCCAAGCCTTCACTTATACGTTTTCCAGGTTCAAAGGAAATAGGTAACTTTTTGATTTTTTCCAGCAAAATTGTACCATCATCAGATAGCAGATTGCCTTGTGAATCCATAGCATCTGGAAGTCCTGATTTATGGCTTGCTAGTTGCTCTACTGTAATCTGCTGCCAACTTTTGGGTAATTTATCCAAATAATTTGAAATAGGCTCAGCGAGATTTAATTTGCCATTTTCTACTAATTGCATAATCGCAACTCCTGTGAATGCTTTGGTAATTGAATTAATGCTAAAAACGGTTTCGCTATCGACTGCAATTGAATCTTGAATGTTGGCGAATCCGTAATGACTTGTTTTTACGATTGCATTATCTTTAATAACCGCTAATTGTAAACCGACAATTTTATGTTTTTTAATAAGTTCTTTTATTGCGAGATCGACTTTATCTTCTTGTGAATAAGTAATATTACAAACCGTTAAAAGGGCAAGTAAAAGCAAAAATTTTTTCATATTTTTTTTTGTTTAGTAGATTTTATGTTTATAGTTGTTTACAATTACTGCCAACTAGTGTATTGGTCTGACATTTTGCGACCTATCACCCCAGATATAGAGAGATAGGTTTGATAAACATCAGTTTTATCCTTTATGCTAATATATAAAAATAATCTTATAAATTACTAAACTTATAATTGTTTAAACCACAAAAAAACGGCGTTTAAATCAACTTTAAACGCCGTTTGATAATACTTAAAAGAAATTTTTATCGAATCGCTTTTACGAACTCTTCAATTTTTCCGGTTCCGTTTTCGGTTAGGTGCTGAATGAAGGCACTTCCTATAATCGCACCTTTGGCAAATTGTGTGGCTTGGTTGAAGGTTTCCTTGTTGTTGATTCCAAAACCAATTACTTGAGGATTTTTTAGATTCATATCGGCAATGCGTTTGAAATACTCTTCTTGAGCGCTTCCAAAACCAGTTTGTGAACCCGTAACACTCGCGGAACTTACCATATAGATAAATCCATCGGATACGCTGTCAATAAAGTGGATTCGTTCTACGGATGTTTGTGGGGTAATCAAGAATATATTTTTCAAGCCATATTTTTCGAAAGTGGCTTTATATTCATCAGCATAGACATCGACGGGAAGATCAGGAATGATTAATCCATCGATTCCAATCTCTGCACATTTCTGGCAGAAATTCTCAATTCCGTATTGTAACATTGGGTTAAAATAACCCATAATCACTAAAGGAATAGCAACCGTTTTACGAATGTCTTTTAGTTGGTCAAACAACACTTGTGTCGTCATTCCGTTATGCAATGCTTGCGTGGAACTGGCTTGAATCGTTGGTCCATCGGCCAATGGATCGCTGAACGGCAATCCGATTTCTATCATATCAACACCATTTTTTTCTAAACCCTGAATGATTTGAACGGTGTCGTTGAGGTTAGGATATCCCGCCGAAAAATAAATGGAAAGTATCTTTTTAGTCTCTTGTAATTTTTGATTTATTCTGTTCATTGTTGTATTTTTTATTCCATTTTCAAGGTTTTTGCCTTGGAGTTTTAATTTAAAAGTTTAGATAGCGGCACTATAAGCCCAAGCTTTTTGATTGGATTGTAACTGTACTTCCACGCGTCTGTAATGCAATCCTTCGTACAAATCTGTTTGCCGAAGTTCTTGTGGCGAAACAGAATACACCATTCCGTTGATGGTATCTTCCGGTTTTTGGGTTTCCGTAATAATGGGATAGTGAACTAACCCAAATTCTTCTTCAATTTGGATTTCTTTCACGATGTAACCAATCAATGTTTCAGGCGTTCCGTCAAGAATACGTCCAAAAAGATCTTTTTGAATATCCTCATTTTGTAAACTTCCGTAAGCGAATAATTTTTCCATAGTTTCTATTTTGAAAATGTGAATTGAAATTCATTTTGTGTTGTCGACTTTGCGTTAAGGATTACAGTGAAAATCCTTTTTTGTTTCGTTTTTTAACGAGATAAAAAAGATTGTAACGGAAAGCCTGACCTCGCTGTAACACTAGTGGAAGCGAGGGAACGCCCAACTATAATTTAAAATAATCGATGTACGTATTCAAATCTTTGTCGCCACGACCGGAAAGATTGATGACTACCACGTCTTCCGGTTTGAATTTCATTTCGTCCAGAACGGCAAAGGCATGCGCACTTTCAATGGCGGGAATTAGACCTTCCATTTGAGATAATTTGATTCCCCATTGCATCGCTTGATCATCCGTGATCGAGATGAATTGCGCTCTTCCGGTGGCGAATAAATTGGCGTGCATAGGTCCAACACCCGGATAATCCAGTCCTGCTGAAATGGAATATGGCTCAGTGATTTGGCCATCCGTTGTTTGCATTAAAAGAGTTTTACTTCCGTGAATAACACCCACTTTTCCTAAGGCAGAAGTTGCGGCACTTTCGCCGGAATCAACTCCCAAACCTGCTGCTTCGACCGCAATAATATTCACGTCCTCATTGTCCAGAAAATGATAGTACGTCCCGGCAGCATTGCTACCGCCACCTACGCAGGCAATCACATAATCAGGGTTTTCACGACCTTCTTTTTCTAATAATTGTTCTTTGATTTCCTTGGAAATGACACTTTGGAAACGCGCCACCATATCCGGATAAGGATGCGGTCCGACCACAGATCCAATGATATAATAGGTATCAACGGGATTATTAATCCAGTCGCGAATGGCTTCGTTAGTGGCATCTTTTAAGGTTTTTGAACCTGACATTGCCGGACGAACTTCGGCACCCAACATTTTCATACGAGCTACATTTGGCGCCTGACGTTTAATGTCAATTTCACCCATATAAACGATGCATTCTAATCCCATTAGTGCACAAACGGTTGCTGTTGCAACACCATGTTGACCGGCACCGGTTTCAGCAATGATTCGTTTTTTACCAAGACGTTTGGCTAACAAAATTTGACCAATGGTGTTATTCACTTTGTGCGCACCAGTGTGACATAAATCTTCTCTTTTCAGGTAGATTTTAGTGTTATATTGTTTAGATAATCGCTTGGCAAAATAAAGTGGTGTAGGACGACCAACATATTCTTTTAGCAAAGCATCAAATTCAGCCTGAAATTCTGGCTCTGCGGTGATTTTTAAATAATTTTGACGTAATTCTTCCACATTTGGATATAACATTTCAGGAATGAAAGCGCCTCCAAATTCTCCGTAATAGCCTTTTTCGTTGACGTTGTAACTCATTTTGTTTAAAGTTTATAAGTTTAAAGTTTTCAAGTTATTCTTGAAACTATCTAATTTTTCTATGTTTTTTAATCCCGGTTCTATTTCAAATTTACTGTTTACATCAATGGCGTACAGCGGTAAATTGGTTTTTGCTATTTCTTTCACTGCTTCCATTTCCTCAATTCCAATTCCGCCGCTCAGAAAAAACGGTTTGTTAGAAGGATACTTTTCTAAAACTTTCCAATCGAATGTGGTTCCGTTTCCGCCTGGTAATTTTCCTTTGGTATCAAAAAGAAAATAGTCACAAACGGTTTCAAAGAGTTTCAGTACGTCAAAATCAAAAGAATCATCTACCGACAATACTTTTATAATTTCAATTGTATTATCTATTTTATTTTTCAATTCCTGACAAAACTCAACGGATTCGTGTCCATGTAATTGAATGGCTTGCAAATTATATTTCTGGGCTTTCGCCAAAATAACTTTGGTGCTTTCATTAACAAAAACCCCTACTTTTTTAATTGATTTAGGTAATTCTGGAATCACACCATCAAAATATCGAGACGATTTCTCCCAGAAAATAAATCCCATATAATGGGGTAGGAGCGAACCTACTTCGAGAATATTATCGGGATATTTCATGCCGCAGATTTTGACTTTCATTTTTATAGTTTTGATATAAATTCGGTTGCTGCTTTACCGGCATTATCCGTTTTCATAAAGTTTTCTCCAATTAAAAATCCTTTGTAACCAAAAGGTTTTAATTCGTTAATGGCTTCAATAGATGAAATTCCGCTTTCAGAAACTTTTACAAAATCATTTGGAATTTGTGCAGCCAATTGCTTGCTGAAATCCAAACTTACTTCGAATGTTTTCAGGTTTCTATTGTTGACACCAATCATGTCTAATGTGGGCATAATCGATTTTTCCAATTCTTCCTGATTATGAACTTCCAGTAAAACTTCCAGTCCTAAACTTTTAGCAAATTCAGATAATGTTTTGATTTCTTCTCTTGTTAAAACTGCTGCAATAAGCAGAATTAAATCGGCTCCATGTGCTTTGGCTTCTAGGATTTGGTATTCATCAACAATGAATTCTTTTCTCAATAATGGAATGTTGACTGTGGCTCTTGCCAAAAGTAAATCGTCTAATGAACCACCAAAATATTTTCCATCCGTCAATACCGAAATACCGCAAGCACCAGCATTTTCATATCCTTTGGTAACTTCTTCAACCGAAAAGCTGTAATTAATTTCTGCTTTGGAAGGCGAACGGCGTTTGTGTTCAGCGATAATTCCAGATGTGCTGTTTCTTAAATTATCACTCAAAGAAATAGTCTTTTTTTCGAAGAAAACAGAAGCTTCCAATTGTGAAACGGGTATAATCGATTTCTTGAGAATGACTTCTCTTTTTTTGTCAACTATGATTTTATCTAAAATATTCATTCTTAATTGTTTGTTTAAAGTTTTCTTTGTTTAAAGTTTCAAGTTGTTCGAAATTCCAACAACTTTAAACCTTAAACTTTAAACTATTTTATTTGCTTAATTCTTGTAATTTTTTCAAAGCTACAAGTCCTTTTCCGGATATTAAGCTTTCTTTCGCTATTTGAAATCCTTCTAAAGGAGAACATTTTGTAACAGTAGCAATTGCCATCGCAGCATTAGCACAAACCACATTATTTTGGGCCTCGGTTCCTTTTCCTGAAATGATATCTGTAAACATTTGAGCGGATTCTTCGATGCTTGTTCCACCTTCGATTTCGCTTTGCAGCAAAAGACGAACACCAAAATCTTCCGGATTTAGCATTCCTTCCATGGAACTGGTAATTGTTTTTGTAGGTCCTGTCAATGAAACTTCGTCATAACCGTCAAGCGAATGCAGGATAGTGAAATTAGTATTCGTGTTTTGATACAAATACGCATACATTCTGGCCAGTTCTAAGTTGAAAACACCAACCAATTGATTTTGTGGAAATGATGGATTTACCATTGGTCCCAACATATTGAAGAATGTTTTTACAGCTAATTCTTTTCGGATTGGTCCCACATTTTTCATTGCGGGGTGAAATAATGGTGCGTGTAAAACACAAATCCCTGCTTTATCGATGCATTTCTCTAAGAAATCAGTATCATTACTGAACTTTATTCCTAGTTTCTCCATGACGTTACTGGAACCTGAAATGGAAGAAACACCATAATTTCCGTGTTTTGCCACTTTTATTCCTGCTCCTGCAGCCACAAATGATGCCAATGTTGAAATGTTAAAAGTATCTTTCCCATCACCACCGGTTCCGCACAAATCGATGGTATTATACGCGGATAAATCCACGCGAATGCACAATTCTAATAATGCTTCACGGAAACCGGCAAGCTCATCAATGCTTATACTTCGCATCATGTAAACCGTAAGAAAAGAAGCGATTTGGCTGGTGTTATAACTCCCGTTTGATATATTAACTAATACGTTTTTTGCTTCTTCTTTCGAAAGGATTTCGTGATTGATTAATCTGTTTAATATATTTTTCATTTTTATTTTTTTGTTTAAGGTTTCAGGTTTAAAGTTTAATAAAAAACCTAAAACTTCAATCTAAATATCCGTATTGGCTCCCCTTCCTTCGAAGGGGGTTGGGGGGAGGAATTACCCTTTCACCCAATTCTCTAATATCTTTTTTCCATTTGGAGTTAAAACACTTTCGGGATGAAATTGTACACCGCGCACATCGTATGTTTTGTGGCGCAAGGACATTACCTGTCCGTTTTCGTCAAAAGAAGTCGCTTCAAGGACATCAGGTAAATTAGGATCTACTACCCACGAGTGATAACGTCCCACTTCAAATTCGTTTCCTAATCCTTCAAATAAAAGTTCATCATCAACAACGGTTTTCACATTGGTAGCCACACCGTGATACACTTTGTCTAAATTGGAAAGCGTTCCTCCGTAAACTTCGCCTATTGCTTGTTGACCCAAACAAACACCAAAAATACTTTTGGTCGGACCATATTTCCGAATTACATCTTTCAATAATCCTGCTTCATCTGGTATTCCTGGTCCTGGAGAAAGAAGAATTTTATCGAAAACTGCAATTTCATCAATATCAAATTCATCGTTTCTGTAAACGGTTACTTCACAATCTAAATCTTCGAGATAGTGCACCAAATTATAAGTGAAACTATCGTAATTGTCTATGACTAGTATTTTTTTCATTTTTATTATTGAAAAATTAAAAGATTTAAAGATTGAAAAATTCTAATGTTTCAGCAATCTTTAAATTCTTAAATTATTGAATCTTTAAATTATTTTATATCGTTTCTGCTAAATCCAACGCCGCATTCAGCGCTCTCAATTTGTTGTATACTTCCTGCATTTCACTCTCTTCATCAGAACTGGCAACAATTCCCGCTCCGGCTTGAGAATGCAATTGGTGATTTTTACTAAGGAAAGTCCGAATCATTATCGCATGATTAAAGTTACCTTCAAAATCCATAAAGCCAATAGCACCACCATAAAAATTACGATTTGTTTTTTCATAATCCTCAATCAGCTGCATCGCTCTGTGTTTAGGTGCGCCGCTCAATGTTCCTGCTGGAAAAGTATCAGCAACCACTTGCATCGTTGTAGCATTTTCGTGCAAATGTCCCGTTACTTTTGAAACCAAGTGAATCACATGAGAGAAAAACTGTACTTCTCTGTATTTCTCCACATTTACATGATGACCGTTTCTGCTCAAATCGTTTCTGGCCAAATCCACTAACATCACATGCTCACTGTTTTCTTTTTTATCAATGGATAATTCTTTGGCAAGAATCGCATCTTTTTCGTCATCTCCAGTTCTCTTGAAAGTTCCTGCAATAGGATGAATTTCGGCTTTACGGTTTTTGACAATAATTTGGGCTTCAGGTGAAGAACCAAATATTTTAAAATCGCCATAATCAAAAAAGAATAAATACGGTGAAGGATTAATGCTTCTCAACGCTCTGTAGACATTGAATTCATCGCCTTTGAAGCCTTGGGTAAATCTTCTGGATAAAACTAATTGGAATACATCACCACGGAAACAATGCTTTTTGGCCAAAGCCACATTATGCTTAAATTCTTCGTCAGTTAAATTTGAAAAACCTTCGCCTTCTTTCGAAAATTTATAGGAAGCAATATTTCTCGATTGTAATAATTGTTCGATTTCCGAAATGTTGTTTCTTCCATCTAAACTGTGACAGAAAATATACGCTTCATTTTTGAAATGATTGATGGCAATGATGTTTTGGTATACGGCATAATACACATCAGGAATGGTATTGCTGTTTTCTTTTTTGGCAATAGTCACTTTTTCAAAATACCGAACCGCATCATACGAAATATATCCAAAAAGTCCATTATTGATGAATTTAAAATCGTTCTTCTCGGATTTAAACTGACCTGAAAATTCTTGAATCACTTCTGGAATATTAGTTGTTGCATCAATTGCAATTTTCTCAGAACTGCCATCAGGGAAAGTCTTGTGAATAATTTCGTTTTCTATTTTGATAGAAGCAATCGGATTGCAACAGATGTAGGAGAAACTGTTGTCATTTCCATGATAATCGCTACTTTCCAGTAGCAGGCTATTGGGAAATTTATCCCGAATTTTGAAATACACACTTACAGGAGTAATTGTATCTGCAAGGATTTGCTTGTAATTTGTATTTAAGTTAAATGATTTCAATTTTTATGTTTTTAATGTTGTGTGTTAAGGTAAATTTTGCACAAAAAAAAAGGCCTGTCGTGATGACAAGCCTTTTATATTTATAGTTTTAATAATACTATAGGAGCTTAGTTCACGACGACTGACGTAAATTGTTCCACCACCAAGTATTGTTTAAAATTGTTTTCATGTTTTATTTTGTTGCAACAAATATAGAAATGAAATTCGATTATTCAAATATAAAATGCGTTAAAAAACATTAAAAATGAAGATTTTTTGTTAAATAAAATTTCCAACAGAAATTCAGAAAAATAAAGCCCCAACAATTTCTTGTTGAGGCTAGTCTTTAATCTTTGATGAAATTAGAATTTCAAAGCTACTGCTAAAGTGAAATCATCATTGATAGCTTTGTCTCCTAAGCTGTCAAAGAAACTTCCAGAACCATATTTAATATCGTATTTTGTTCTGTCAATAACAACATTCGTTGTAGCTGTATTTGCTGTTGTAGCAAGATCAAAAGTTACTGGTTTAGTGATTCCTTTAATAGTTAAATCTCCTGATACAGTATATAAATTTGGAGCTTTAGTAACTACTTTTTTGAAAACTAAAGTTGCTGTTGCAAATTTATCAGTTCCAAAAAAATCATCAGCTTTCAAGTGACCTTCTAGTTTTTCTTTACCTTGACCTGCTTTTAAGTCAGTAACTACTATTGAATTCATGTTTACATTGAATGTACCTCCTACTAATTTTTTTCCTTTGAAAACTAAAGCACCATCTTTAATGTTGATAGTTCCTTCGTGTTGTCCAGTTACTTTTTTTCCTGTCCAGTTGATTGTACTTCCAGCAGTGTTGATTTTTTTAGTCTGTGCTGTTACTGATAATGTAGATAAAACTACTACTAGTGCTAATGCGATTGATTTGAAATTTTTCATTTGTTTAAATTTGATTTGAATTAATATTTGATTTTGAATTAGTAATTTATAATGTAATGAATAAGTCTTCGTTTGATTTTCTGACTTTTTTGTAATGTTGAGTTGCGTCCTCATCGTGTCTGTAACCTAGAGTTGCAATTAATGTAGCATTTAGACCTAATTTGTCAAGACCTAATATTTCATTAACCTGAGCCGGAACAAAACCTTCCATAGGAGTAGCATCAATTTTAAGCTCTGCTGCTACGTTTAATAAGTTTCCTAATGCTAAATAAGTTTGTTTTGAAGACCAGATGTTTCTAGTTTCTTCAGGTAAACCTGTGATATTCGATTTCATATACTCAACATAACCTTGAATACTTTCTAATGGAATTCCTCTAGTTTCGCTGATGTTTTTACCAAAATTCACGATTCCTTCTTCGCCAAAGTTCATTTCATTTGCAAAAACAATTACGTGTGAAGCATCAACAATTTGTGATTGACCATACGCCGCGCCTTGAAGTTGAGCTCTCAATGCTTCATTTTCAACGATAATGATTTTGTACGGTTGTAATCCGTAAGAAGATGCACTTAAGCGAATCGCTTCTTTAAGTGTGCTTAAGTCTTCGGCAGTTATTTTTTTTGATGCATCAAACTTTTTTGTTGCGTATCTCCAATTTTGATTTTCTAAAAAAGTACTCATAATGTATTGACTATTTATTGGTTTCTATATTTTTCTAATAATTGATTTAACAGGGCTATCTCTTCTGAATTTAGATTTTTTGAAAAAAACTGCTCATGAGCAATCACTTTTGGATCTAATGCTGCTAAAACTTCTAATCCTTTTTGTGTAATTAATACTTCTATTTTTCGTCTGTTTTCAGGACATACTTTTCGAGTGACTAATTCTTTCAATAACAATTTGTCTACTAATCGAGTAGTGTTACTGGTTTTAGCTAGCATTCGCTCCTGAATGGTCCACATATTTGCTGGATTACCTTTTTGTCCTCTTAATATTCGAAGCACGTTATATTGTTCTCCTGAAATTTCGTGAGGTTTTAATATTTCATTAAAATTTTCTGTTATTACATTTTGTGTATACAAAACGTTCAGAATAATTTTTTTAGAATTATCCATTGGAACAGTCGATTTTAAAATTTCTTCAATTTTCATATTTGTATATATGTAATTTGTTGGTACAAATGTAACACATTTTATAGTTGTATATACAAATGTGAATTAATTTTTTGTTAAATTTTTTTAAAGCTATCTCTAATGTTGATTGTAGTTGTTGAATATCAGTAGCATAGACTCTTAGGTATAGTTGTATTCAAAAAAATAAATTGTTTTCTTCCAGTTGATAGTCAAAATACATACCACAAATATTTTTTATTTATCATTTAAAATAAAGAAAGTATGAAAATCAATTTTTGACCAATTTTATTTTCTTTAAATTAATGTTAGTTAAGGACTTTGAGTTAAAATTTAATTTGAAATATACACAGGATTTAGACGTCTAATTTTTAGAATATTTTTTTTAAATTATTTATAATTTACTGATTTTTAATTTGTTAAAATAATAAAATTGTAAAATTTAATTGGAATTGTGTAAATAAATCATTGTTTAAAAGTGTAAATTTATAAGAAATAAAAAACTGTAAAAACTTTTAAAAACTAATAATATGAAAAACGTAAATAAACAAGCAAAGGATTCTGAAAATAGGAAACAGCAGGATTTAGAAGTCAGTAAATCCGATGCTACTGGTCAAATGATGACCACAGATCAAGGACTTAAAATCAATGATGATACTAATTCCCTTAAAGCAGGCGAGCGTGGACCATCATTATTGGAAGATTTCATTTTAAGAGAAAAAATTACGCATTTTGACCATGAACGAATTCCAGAAAGAATTGTGCATGCACGAGGTTCTGCTGCGCATGGTTATTTTCAGGTTTATAAATCAATGGAAAAATATACCAAAGCTGGATTTCTTCAGGATCCTAACCTTAAAACTCCAGTTTTCACTCGGTTTTCTACCGTTGCAGGCTCGAGAGGTTCTACGGATTTAGCACGAGATATTCGAGGATTTGCAGTTAAATTTTACACAGAGCAAGGCAATTATGATCTAGTAGGAAATAATGTGCCAGTATTTTTTATTCAGGATGCTATGAAATTTCCAGATTTAGTCCATGCCGTAAAACCGGAACCGAATAATGAAATGCCGCAAGCGGCTTCTGCTCACGATACTTTTTGGGATTTTATTTCCTTGATGCCAGAAACGATGCACACTATTATGTGGGTAATGTCAGATAGGGCGATTCCAAGAAGTTTGCGCATGATGGAAGGTTTTGGAGTACATACTTTTCGTTTTATAAATGCTAAAAATGAATCACATTTTGTAAAGTTCCATTGGAAACCAAAATTAGGAACACATGCCGTGGTGTGGGATGAAGCGCAGAAAATATCCGGAAAAAATTCTGATTTTCATCGTCAGGATTTGTGGGAAGCAATCGAAAACGGGAATTATCCGGAATGGGAATTAGGAGTACAGTTGATTCCGGAAGCCGATGAACATAAATTTGATTTCGATTTATTAGACCCAACCAAACTGGTTCCTGAAGAATTAGTTCCCGTAACCCTTATTGGAAAAATGGTTCTGAATCGTAATCCTGACAATTTTTTCGCTGAAACGGAGCAAGTAGCTTTTCATCCAGGGCATATCGTTCCGGGAATCGATTTTACAAATGATCCATTGTTACAAGGTCGTTTATTTTCTTACACGGACACACAATTATCCCGTTTAGGAAGTCCTAATTTTCATGAAATTCCAATCAATAGAACCATTGCGCCCATGCACAATAATCAGCGGGATGGACACATGCGTCAGGAAATAAATGTGGGTCGGGTTAGTTATCATCCAAATTCTCTTGGCGGCGGCTGTCCTTTTCAGGCAAAAATTGATGAAGGTGGTTTTAGCAGTTTTAATGAACGTGTAGATGCACATAAAGTACGTGATCGAAGTGAGAGTTTTTCAGATCATTTTGGTCAGGCTACCTTGTTTTTCAACAGTCAGACGCAAACAGAAAAAAATCATATTATAAATGCGTTGCGTTTTGAATTAGGTAAACTGGAAACCGAGGCAATACAAATCCGTATGCTGGGATTGTTGTCACAAATAGATACCAATTTGGCAACGAAAGTAGCCGAAGGTTTAGGACTTAAAGTTCCTAAAAGTCCAGAAAAACCAATAAATCATGGCGTTGGTGCGGATGCGGATAAGCATAAATATGAACCTAAAAAAGTAGAACAAAGCGTAAAGTCTTCGGATGCGTTAAGTATGCTTAAAAATAAGACGTTATCTAAAACGATTACAACTCGTCAGGTCGCTTTTTTATGTTCGGAAGGAGTTGACAGGGCTGCTATTAATGCAATGAAAGCTGCATTAGATAAAGAAGGAGCGACTATGAAAGTTATAGCGCCGCATTTAGGAACTATAAAAGCTAACGATGGAAGTGAAGTCAAAGTAGATCAAAGTTTTCTGATTGCTGCCTCAGTTTTATTTGATGCAGTTTATATTCCCGGTGGGAAAAACATAGGCTTCCTAGCTTCAAAACCAGAAGCAATTGAGTTTATAAATGAAGCTTTCAAACATTGTAAAGTTATTGGCGCCGATGATGCTGCAATTTTTACGCAAACAAATGTCAAATCGGTACTGAATGTCAAATCGGATGCCGAAGGAATTGTTTTAAACGCAAACAAAGAAGATAAGAACTTTACAAAATCTTTTATAGCAGCTATGGGCGAACACCGTTTTTGGAGTCGTGAAGAAAAACTATAGTGAAAAGCGTTTAATTTAACACGAATAATAAACAACAAAAACCGAAATGAAAGTTTCGGTTTTTGTTGTTTATAATATAAAAGAAAAGGTAATTTTAATGTTAAATCGTTACATAATTGGCTTATAAATTATGTTGTCAAGATTTTTTCAATGCGATTCTTAATGTTGAGGTTTCTTACTTTGTAAGTATTATTTATTATATTTAAAAATTATTTGAATATAACCCGTATGAATAAAGCCAATCTATCTTACGATGCTCTACTTCTTAAATTAAAAGAACAAGAATTAGAAATAAACCGGTTAACAGAAAAAGAAGCGTCATTGTCTACTTTCAAATTTTTTATTGAGGAGTCTAATGATTTGGTGTGCGTTGTTGGAACAGATACTTTTTTCAAAGAGATTAATCCCGCTTTTGTTGAAATTCTAGGATATTCAAAAGAAGAATTATTACAGGAATCCTTGCTCCATCTTTTGCATCCGGATGATCTTGAGAGATCGTTACAAGAGATTGGAAGTCTTGCAATGGGAAACCCAGCAATGAATTTTGAGAACAGATTTAAAAAAAAGAACGGTGAATTTGTAACGATTCAATGGACAGCAAATGCAATTTCTGCGGAAAATATTTATGCAATTGGAAGAGATATTTCGGAGATAAGAAGCACGCAAGAAAAGTTAATTAAGAGTGAAGACCTACTAAACCATGCGCAACAAATTGCAAAAATGGGGAGTTGGGAGTTCAATCTACTGAATAAAAAGATGATTTGGTCTAAGGAATTGTATTCAATTTATGGAATCGACAAGAAACCAGACCAGAATTTGTATCAGGAGTTTTTAAATCTTTTTTCAGAAGAAGATGCCACATTTTTTCAAGATAAAATTAATCAATCCATCATAGATAAAGAACAATTTGAACTACAACAAAACGTCACTTTATCAGATAATAGTAATAAATGGCTGCATGCAATTGTAATTCCGGTGCTTGATAATTCTGGAAATGTTTATGCAGTAAGAGGGAATATACAAGATATTACCCAGAAAAAATATATTGAAGATTCCATTAAAGAGCAAGAAGCAGCGGTAATAGAATATAAACTAAAATTAGTTGAGGAAGAAGGTAATGCTAAATTTAAGACTTACATCGAAAACGCACCTGATGGAGTTTTTGTCTTAGATGAAAAAGGGAATTATGTAGATGTAAACCATGCCGCAACTGTATTGACTGGGTATTCAAAAAAGGAATTGCTGACTATGAGATTTGGAAATTTGTCATCTCATGAATTGCAAGGAGAATTATACAAGGAATTCCAAATTCTTTTAGAAAAAGGAACGGCAAAAAAAGAGTTTAAAACAATTCATAAAAAGGGAGCTATAAAATGGTGGTCTGTTGAAGCGGTAAAACTATCCGAGAATCGTTTTTTAGGATTTGTTAAAGATATTACTGAAAGCAAAAAAGCATTAGAAACGATTGAAAATAATGATAAATATTTTCGAGCATTGGTCGAAAATAATGAGGGAATTATTACGGTACTTGATGAAAATTTAAAAACATTATTTCGCAGTACGTCCTCGGAACGCATAACTGGTTATTCAAAACAAGAATTGACTGAGATCTCTGATTCAGAATATTTTCATCCGGATTATATTGAGTACGTGAATCAGAAGATGAAAGAAACATTCGAAAATCCGGGAGTTCTAAATCCAGTTCAGTTTCAGGTAAAACATAAAAAAGGACATTACATCTGGATAAAAGGAGTACTTACAAACTTATTGAGTGAGGATGGGGTGAGGTTGATTATTGCCAACTTAAGAGATATTACAGAAAGTAAAATTGCCCAAGATAAAATTGAACAGAGTGAAAAACGATTCCGTGCTTTGGTTGAGAATAATGACGGGATTATTACGGTTTTTGATAAAGATATAAATACTATTTTCCGAAGCCCATCTTCGGCTCGAGTTACAGGATACACAGATGATGAATTTGAAAAAATTCCGAAGAATGAATATTTTCATCTAGATTATTTAGATTATGTGAATCAGATGGTCCAAAAAGCAATAGATAGTCCCGATAAACCTATTGAAGTACTGTTTCAGGTCAAGCATAAAAACGGAAATTATATTTGGCTCCAAGGAATCTTAAATAATAAAATTGATGATAGTAGTGTTGGAGGAATTATTTCGAATTTAAGAGATGTAACGGAGAACAAAAAAGCAAATGAAACTTTGTTGAGTGAAAAGGATAAGTTTGCCAAAATTGCGGCTACTTCACCGGGTTTAATTTATTCGATGCGTCAACATCAAGACGGCACTTTGAGCTATCCATACGCCAGTAATGCTGTTGAAGGAATTTATGGATTTTGTTTTGAAGAAATCGAAAATAACGCTGATAAAATTTTCAATTTGATTCATCCTGATGATTTAGATTGTGTTATGCAAAGTGTCAGAGCAACAAAAATAAAGTTGCTACCTCTCAAATGCGAATACCGTTATTTTCATCCTGAAAAAGGGTTAGTTTGGCATGAATTAAATTCTTTACCGGTAGTTGAACCGGAAGGAACTGTGATTTGTCACGGTATCGTTACTGATATCACACAACGCATCAGAGCTGATCAAAAACTGATCAAAGCCAACCGACTTTATTTGTTCATCAGTCAAATTAATCAAATGATTGTTCGTACAACTGATGAAAAAACGCTTTTTGAAGAAGCCTGTAAAATAGCGGTGGATTTAGGTAAATTTAGAATGGTCTGGATTGGAACGGTTGATGAACAAACTAAAAAATTAATTCCGGTGATGATTGCTGGAGAGAATAATGGGTATTTGTCAACAATTAAAGCCATTTCCATAGAAGATATTCCTGAAGGAAGAGGTCCGGCCGGAACCGCAATGCGGGAAGCACGATATGTTATTTGCAATGATATTGAAAATGATCAAATGATGCAACCTTGGCGTAAAGAAGCTTTATCACGAGCTTATCTTTCATCGATTGCAGTGCCAATAAAAAAATTCGGAAAGGTAATTGGCGTTTTTTCTTTTTATGCTAATGAAAAAAACTTTTTTGACGCGGAGGAAATTGCATTGTTAGAGGAGGCAACCGGTGATGTTTCTTTTGCATTAGAAGTTTTTGAAAAAGAGGCTTTAAGAAAAAAGGCTGAGGAAGCAGTTATTGAAAGTGAACAGCGTTACCATTTGCTTACGGATGTATCTCCTGTGGGAATTTTTAGAACGGACGCCAGCGGATATACCACGTTTGTTAATCCACATTGGTGTCAAATTTCAGGTTTGTCTTTTCAGGAAGCTTTAGGAAACGGTTGGTTAAAAGGCGTTCATGAGGACGATAAAAATTCATTGTTCAGAGGGTGGGAAAATGCCACAAATAACAAACAAAATTCATTATCTGAATACCGATTTGTGCGTCAGGATGGATCTGTTGCCTGGGTGATGGGACAGGCTTTACCTGAAAAAAATATAAAAAATGAAATTGTAGGATACATAGGAACCATCACCGATATTACGGAACGAAAAAATGCAGAATCAATAATCCTCCGAGAAAAAAATCTTTCAGAATCGATAATCAATAATCTTCCGGGAATTTTTTACCTCTATGACGAATCAGGAAAATTTTTGAAATGGAATAAAAATTTTGAACAAGTAACTGGGTACGATTATGAGGAAATCAAACAAATGAACCCTCTGGAATTTTTTGATGGAGAAGAGAAGCAAAAAGTTAAAACTAGAATAAAAACAGTATTTGAAAGAAGATCACCTGGTATTGAAGTTGAATTCTATACCAAAAATAAAAATAAAATCCCATATTATATTAGTTCTCATGTGATTGATTACGAGGGTAAAAAATGTCTGTTGGGAATGGGTATTGATCTCACTGAACGTAAAAAAGCGGAAGAGAAAGTCAAAAAAGCAAATGAACGATTCGAAATGATTGCTGCTGCCACCAACGATGCAGTTTTTGAAGTGGATTTATTAACAGGGGAAAGTTGGAATAATCAGACTTTTATAGATCTTTTGGGTTTTGGCGGTATGGAACCTAATGGAGAAAACAATAGTGTTATTTGGCGATCCAGAGTTCATCCGGATGACAGGGAACGAGTGATTAAGAAATTAGAGGATTCTTATGCCGGAACGGCAAGATTATGGTCAGATGAATTCCGTTTTCAAAAGGCTGATGGCAGTTACGGAATATTTTATGATCGTGGTGTAATCTCCAGAGATGAAACTGGTAAGGCATTGCGCTTGAATGGAGCTTTGACTGAAATAACCGAATTGAAAAATATAAAAGAACAACTGATTAATAGTGAAGAAAAGTATCGCAGTTTGATAGAACAAGCTTCTGATGCTATTTTTATTAATAATATTTCCGGAGATTTACTTGAAGTAAATGAAAGTGCCTGTTTGCTGTTAGGATATTCAAAAGAGGAATTGTGTACAAAAAACCTAATAGATTTATATACCGAAGAAGAGCTGATATCAAGACCCATAATGATGGAGGAATTATTAGGTGGTGAAAAAACATTGATTCAGCGCAGTATGTTGCATAAAGATGGAACATTAATTTCAGTAGAGATTACTGCCAAAATGATTATTGATGGTCGAATTGTGGCCATCGTTCGAGATGTTACTAAACGTAAAAAATCTGAGGATGATTTCAGGAAAATAAATAAAAAACTAGAAGCCATAATTGGAGCTATACCAGATTTATTATTTGAAGTGGATATTGAAGGTAAAATTTTCAACTACCATTCTCGTCGGGATGATTTATTAGCTTTTCCTCCGGAAGCATTTTTGGGAAAAACATTTTCGGAAGTATTGCCAACTGATGTTTCAAATTTGTGCATTTCCGCTATTCGGGAAGCTTCGGAAAAAGGATATTCAACAGGTCGACAATATTCTCTGGAGTTACCAAGTGGTTTGCATTGGTTTGAGCTTTCTATTGCACCTATGCAAGAAAGTCAGGATCATGAAAGGCACTACATTTGCCTTTCAAGAGATATTACAGCAGCCAAAAAATCCGATAGGGCATTGCTAAAAAGTGAGGAACGATACCGCGGTTTGTTAAACAATCTGGATGCTGGTATCGTAGTTCATGCGCCAGACACTTCCGTAGTGGTAAATAATGTAAAAGCAGCTGAATTATTAGGATTAACGGATGATCAAATGCGCGGAGTTACAGCCTTTGATGCAACATGGAATTTCTTAAATGAAGATAATACGGTGATGTCTTTTGAAAGATATCCTGTAAACCAAATTATCGCGACCAAAAAAGCACTCAAAAATTTTAGATTAGGAGTAAGCCGACCAATAACTAATGATGTGGTATGGCTTTTAATAAATGGATATCCCGATATGGATGCAAATGGGGAAATTTATGAAATTGTAATTAGTTTTATTGATATTTCGGAACAGAAAGTGATGGAAATGGAGCTGGTAAAAGCGAAGGAATTAGCCGAATCCGCTAATAAAGCAAAGACTGATTTTCTAGCCAATATGAGTCATGAAATTAGAACTCCGTTGAACGGAATAATTGGTTTTACGCATTTGTTGATGAAATCAAATCTCAAAAAGAATCAATCCGCATATATGAAAACCGTTAATGAATCCGCAATTTCATTGATGGACATTGTTAATGATGTGTTGGATTTTTCTAAAATTGAATCGGGAAAATTAGAACTGAATATTGAAGAAATTAACCTTTTCAAATTAACAAATCAGGTTATAAATTTATTTAAATACCAAGCCGATTTGAAAAAAATAGATTTAATTCTGGATATTAATAAAAGTATTCCACAATATATTCTTGCAGATTCGGTGCGATTGAAACAAATATTGGTGAACCTATTGAGTAATGCGATTAAGTTTACCAATTTTGGTGAAATTCGTTTGGATATTACCGAAATTGAGACAGTCGAAAAGAAATGGTCTACGATTATGTTTTCTGTAAAAGATACTGGAGTTGGAATAAAAACAGGGAATAACGAAAAAATATTCAATTCATTTGTTCAGGAAGACAATTCTACGAATCGTAAATTTGGCGGCACCGGATTAGGTTTGGCAATTTCTAATCAACTATTGGCCTTAATGGACAGTAAATTGCAATTAATCAGTAAATATGGCGATGGTAGCGATTTTTATTTTGTAGTTAAATTCAAAAAGACAAATCATAAGAAGAATAAAGAGCGGCTCCTTTCTAAAACAATTCAAGTAGCAGCAATAACTCCGGTCACTGCTTTAGAAGATAAAAAGGTTTTAATAGTAGAAGACAATAAAATCAACATGTTATTAGCTAAAACACTTGTCAAAAGAATTATAACAAATTGTATCATCATTGAAGCAAAAGATGGAAATGAAGCCGTAGAATTGTATAAAAAAGAGCAACCTGATGTTATTTTAATGGATATTCAGATGCCAAATAAAAATGGTTATCAAGCAACAGAAGAAATCAGGCAGCTAAAAGAAGCGGAACATATTCCCATAATAGCAATCACTGCCGGAATAATGGTTGGTGATAAAGAAAAGTGTCTGGAAGCAGGGATGAATGATTATTTACCGAAGCCAATTATTCAAGCAGATTTAGAACAAATGTTGCAAATATGGCTGCAAAAAAAATTAATTGATTTAGAATGATTAATAAAAGTGTCTAATGATTTAGGCACTTTTTTTATGTGAAATTTTTAAAATTTTGTTTATAGTTTTTAATGTTTAATTTACTTGTCAAATCATATTTTTTTTATTAAATTTAACATATATTATAGTTTAATAAGTTAAATAATTTAATTAACACTATGAAAACGACATGATTTATGCGGATTACTGATTTATGATAATATTTTATTTTAATCTTTTTTTAATAAAAATTAAACAGTTGTTAAATTAAGTTTAGTTTCTCTGAGTCAAGTGAAGTCTTTTTATTCTTTTTTTGCTTTTTTAAAAAGGGAGAAACCGCTAAAAACGTACTAAATTAGCCATTTATTAATATTAAAAATAAACAAGTAATTTGATGGAGCAGTCCTACTCAACTTATAATAGTTATTGAAAATTCAAAATTTGTAATGATAAAAAATAGTCAAGCCAACCTTGGGGAA
The DNA here is from genome assembly GCF_003312425.1 of Flavobacterium psychrolimnae. GTDB lineage: Bacteria > Bacteroidota > Bacteroidia > Flavobacteriales > Flavobacteriaceae > Flavobacterium > Flavobacterium psychrolimnae. The sequence goes on from NZ_QNUX01000008.1 coordinate 20,397, forward strand.
GGTAAAGTGTTAGATTCGAAACCAAATTTAAGGGTATCTGATGCGGATTCTGCTGATTTTCCAATTGTTGGTATTGGAGCGTCTGCTGGTGGACTGGAAGCACTTGAATTATTTTTTAAAAACATGCCCGACAATAGCGGTATGGGATTTATAGTGATTCAACATTTAGATCCAACCCGTACTGGAATAATGCCAGAGTTATTACAAAGAATGACAACAATGAAAGTCTATCAGGCAACTGATGCGCTCCAAGTAAAACCTAATTGCGTTTATGTAATTCCACCCAATAAAAGCTTATCAATTTTAAACGGAAAAATACATTTATTTGTTCCTACAGAATCTCGTGGCTTGCGATTGCCCGTCGATATTTTCTTTAAATCTTTAGCACAAGATCGGCAGGAAAAAAGTATTGGTGTCATTCTTTCCGGAATGGGTTCTGATGGTAGCTTAGGATTGAAATCTATTAAAGAAAAAAATGGAATTGTAGTGGTGCAAGAACCGGCATCTGCAAAGTTTGACAGTATGCCTCGCAATGCTATAGATTCAGTGATTGCTGATATTGTCGCTCCCGTAGAGGAATTACCTGCTAAACTGATGGCTTTGCTGCGTTATTTTCCTGAAATTAAGTCAGAATCGGATTTTCTTATCAAAACCAAAAGCAGTCTGGACAAAATTATAATCTTGTTACGGGATCAAACCGGGCATGACTTTTCGATGTATAAAAAAAGTACCTTAATGCGCCGAATTGAACGAAGAAAAGGAATTCATCACATTGATAAAATGCAAACCTATGTGCGTTTTTTACAGGAAAATCCAAGTGAAATTGAACTGCTTTTCAAAGAACTATTAATTGGTGTAACAAGTTTTTTTAGAGATCCTGCTGTTTGGGATAAACTCAAAGAAGAAATTATTCCTAATATGCTGAAGGATGTACCAGACGGAAAAACCTTGCGCGCCTGGGTTCCAGCTTGTTCAACGGGTGAAGAAGCGTATTCCCTCGCAATCGTTTTTGAAGAAGCGGTATCTAAAATAAAACCTCCTAAAAGTATTAAATTACAAATTTTTGCTACTGATTTAGACCTGTTGTCTATTGAAAAAGCCCGAAAAGGATTTTTTTATTCCAGTATTACAAAAGATATTTCTCCAGAGCGGATTACTAAATTTTTTACCCTCGAAAATGACGGTTATCGCGTAAATACATTCATTCGTGAAATGATAGTTTTTGCACCTCATAATGTTACCAAAGATCCTCCTTTTACAAAATTAGACTTATTGACTTGTCGCAATATGTTGATTTACATGGAACCGGAATTACAAAATAAATTAATAATGCTATTTAATTATAGCCTCAATCAGGGAGGAATTATGATGCTTGGTACTGCAGAGACTATTTCAAGCAGCATCAAAGGATTTGAAGTTGTAGATTCGAAACTGAAGTTTTATAAACGGATTTCAAAATCAGTTTCTCCAGAATTTTCTAATTTTCCAAGTTCCTATTCCCAAACAAAAAGAGTAACCATTGACACTATGAAAGAAACTAAGGTCGTTGAAAACATTCAGACACTTACGGATCAAATTTTACTGCAACGTTTTGCCCCTGCAAGTGTACTTGTTAACAGCAAAGGCGATATCGTATACATTACCGGCAGAACCGGAAAATATTTAGAACCTGTAGCTGGCAAAGCAAACTGGAATGTTCATGCAATGGCACGTGAAGGTTTGCGTAATGAACTGCCAGGAGCATTTCGAAAAGCACTGCAAAGTTTTGAACCAGTATATATTGATAATATAAAAATAGCTGAAAACGGAGGATTCCATTTTATCAATCTGACGGTACAACAAATAGAAAGTCCAGATGCAGTAAAAGGGATGATTATGGTTGTTTTTACAGACATTCCAACTAGTACCGAATCCGTTTCTGGAACTTCTAAATCAAGAAAACAAAGTGCGACTCTTAAACAGCAAGAATTAGAAGCAGAACTGAAACGCAGCAATGAAGATTTGAACAGCGTGAGAGAAGAAATGCAAACTTCTCAGGAGGAACTCAAATCCACGAATGAAGAACTGCAGTCTACGAACGAAGAATTACAATCTACCAATGAGGAATTGACTACTTCAAAGGAAGAATTACAAAGTTTAAATGAAGAGTTGCAAACGGTAAATACCGAATTACAAAGCAAATTAGTCGATTTTGAACAGGCCAATAATGATATGAAAAACCTGCTCAACAGTACTGAAATAGCGACTCTTTTTTTAGATAAAGAATTAAATATCCGCCGATTTACTGATCCTGTAACCAAAATATTCAAGTTGCGTGCAACAGATACCGGAAGACCTTTCACGGATTTAGTGTGCGATTTGAAATATCCTGAAATGGTCAGTAATGCACTTGAGGTTATCAAAACGCTGGCACCAATTCAAAAGGAAGTCGAAACTATTGATGGCAGGTATTATTACGTTCGAATCATGCCGTATCGTACGCTCGATGATCGTATTGATGGAATCGTAATTACTTTTACTGACATTACAGCTGCAAAACTTGCCGAAGAGTCTCTTAAGATGGAAAATCAATACCGCCGTCTTTTTGAGTCAGCCAAAGATGGAATTCTGATTCTGAACTATGAAACCGGCAAAATAATCGATGTTAATCCTTTTTTAGTCGGAATGTTAGGTTACTCTCATGAGCAGTTAATTGAAAAATCAATTTGGGAAATAGGTTCACTCAAAGACATTGTGACCAATAAAGACAAATTTTCAGAATTACAAAAAAAAGAATTTATTCGCTATGAAAATTTGCCACTCGAAACTGCAAAAGGACGAAAAATAAATGTTGAATTTGTCAGTAACGTTTATTTGGTCAATAATAAAAAAGTCATTCAGTGTATTATCCGTGACATTTCGGATCGTGTATTTGTTCAGGAGGCTTTAGTCAATGCTGAAACCCGTTACAAGCACCTATTTGAATCAGTGAAAGATGGAATTATTTTCGTAGATGGTGAAACAGGAAAGATCAATGCGATAAATCCTTTTTTTACAGCTTTAATAGGGGAAACTAAAGAGAATTTTATTGGGAAAGAAGTTTGGTCTGTTAAATTTCTAAAAAATATAATACCAAACAAGTCTACTTTCACGGAATTAAGCCAAAAAAAATCGTTTCATTCCATTTTCAAGGAAATCGAAACAAGCAATAATAAGCGAATCAATATCGAATTTATCAGCGCGGTATATTTTATTGGAGATCAAAAAAACATTCAGTTTTTTATTCATGAAATAGCAGTATAGAATAGTATGTAAGTTAAAATAGGTTGCATAATTTCCAATTTCAGACAATTAAATTAGTAGTATTTAAAAAGGCAGTACACATGGAAAATATCGAAAATAAAACCGAAGCCCGTTTCATTATCAGACAAAAAGCGGAAGAATTACATCGCAGTAAAGAATCAAAATATAGTTCTAAACTTTCGGAAGTTGACACTTTGAAGCTTATCCAGGAATTAGAAGTGCATCAGATTGAGCTTGAAATGCAAAAAGAAGAATTGATGCTCGCCAAAGAGGAAGCTGAAATTGTAAAGCAAAAATATGCTGAATTGTATGAATTTGCGCCTACAGGTTACTTCACATTGACAAGTTCAGGAACAGTTGTAGAACTGAATCTCGCCGGTTCACAATTATTACGGAAAGAAAGATCTAAATTGATAAATAGTCAATTTGGTTTCTTTATTTCTAATGCTACGAAGCCGGTTTTTAATCAATTTTTAGAGACTGTTTTTCAGGCTAGTGTAAAAGAATGTTGTGAAGTTGAATTGCTGTTGGATGAGAACACTCCAGTAAATGTTTATTTGACTGGAATTGTTTCAGATAATAAAGAGCAGGCGCTAATTACGATATTAGATATCTCCCAGTTGAAGGAAACTGAATCTGCTTTGCGAGATAGTGAAGAGCGGTATCGCGATTTATTAAACAATCTGGATGTTGGAATAATTGTACACAACAAAGATACTGAAATCATTTATTCGAATCCAAAAGCCTCCGAATTGATAGGTTTGAGTGAGGATCAAATTAAAGGAAAGGATGTTGCCAATCCAATTTGGAAATTTATAAAAGAGGATCATAAAACATTATCAACAGAAAATTTTCCAGTCAATCAAATTATTCGAACTAAAAAACCAATTAGTAATTTTATTATTGGAATAATTAAAACGGATAGCACGGATGTGAGATGGTTCTTATTGAATGGTTTTCCTGTTTTTAATATCCACGATGAACTTGATGAGGTTGTAATAAGTTTCATCGAAATAACAGAATTAAAAAAACTGGAAATTGAACTGACAAAAGCCAAAGAACAAGCCGAAGCAGCAAATAAAGCGAAGTCCAGTTTTTTGACTAATATGAGCCACGAAATTCGTACGCCTTTGAATGGAATTATTGGTTTTACTGATTTATTAATGAGAACCAATCTGGACGAAAACCAGAAGGAATATATGAATACCGTTCATGAATCAGCAAATATATTAATTGAAATCATCAATAATATTTTAGATTTTTCGAAAATTGAATCCGGAAAATTAGAATTAAATATTGAGGAAATCAACCTTGCGGAACTGACGCATCATGTTGTTGATATGTTTAAATATCAGGCGGAATTAAAGGGAATAGATTTAATTCTAAATAGTAAGGAGTCTGTTCCTAGTTTTGTTTTTGCTGATTCCGTACGTTTGAAACAAATTTTAGTGAACTTAATTGGAAACGCATTAAAATTCACAACTACAGGATTTGTACGATTAGATATTAGCAGTGAAATAATTTCCGGAGGCGAGAATCGCTGTCTTTTAAATTTTTCCGTTAAGGATAGCGGTATTGGAATAAAACAGGAAAATCAAGAAAAAGTGTTCCAATCTTTTATTCAGGAGGATTGTTCTATCACACGTAAATTTGGCGGTACAGGACTTGGATTAGCGATTTCTAATCAGCTTTTAGGTTTGATGAATAGTGAACTAAAACTGAAAAGTAAATTTGGACAGGGAAGTGAGTTTTATTTTGAGGTTGAATTAGAAAGCTCACTTCAGGAAATTTCCTCCGATGTAAATGAAATAAAAGTCACAATTGAAGACACAACGATTGCTCCCGATGATTTCTCAGATAAAAAAATATTAGTGGTCGAGGACAATCGAATCAATATGCTTTTGGTAAAAACATTACTCAAATCGATACTTCCTGGATGCACTGTTCTTGAAGCATCCGATGGTAAAAAAGCAATTAAAATGTACAAAAAAGAGAAGCTCGATTTGATCTTAATGGACATTCAAATGCCACATAAAAATGGATATCAAACAACTGCCGAAATCAAACATTTAAAAAAATACAACAATATTCCTATTATTGCTTTGACGGCTGGAATTATGCTTGGGGAAAAAGAAAAATGTTTGGAATCCGGAATGGACGATTATGTTTCAAAACCAATTATCAGATGCAATTTAGAAGAGGTTTTATATAAATGGTTGAAAAATAAAACATTGAACTAAAATAATTGATTCAAACAAAGAACTTCTTTGACTTAATTAACAAAAACGCTCTTGTTTTTAGTAGAAGTTTTCAATGAAAAAAGCTTTTTTCAACCAAGGAATCATGAGGATTTATATTTATGCTTTTTTAAACCAAATTTTTTGATAGCATGTTTTTTGAGGTGTTCCATCACTTCTTCTACGGAATCAGTCACGAATAAAAGCTTCATGTCTTCAGGGCTTATGCTTTCATTGTCTACCATTTTTTGAATGTGATGACACAATTCCTGATGATAAACGGAATCGAAAATAACAATCGGAAAATTGCTGATTATTTTATTTTGAATTAAAGTAAGTGCTTCGAATAATTCATCCAAAGTCCCAATTCCTCCTGGCATTACTACAAACGCATAGGAATATTTGATCAGAATTACTTTCCTCACAAAGAAATAGGGAATATAAATCCATTTATGAAGATAAGGATTTGGTTTCTGTTCCACAGGAAGGACAATATTACAACCTACCGAATAACCTCCGGCTTCATAAGCTCCTTTGTTGGCAGCTTCCATCAATCCTGGGCCTCCGCCAGTCATTACTGTAAAACCTAATTTTGCTATTTCAGAACCAATGCGTTCGGCGCTTTTATAATGTGCTGTTTCCGGTCCAAAACGTGCCGACCCAAAAACGGTCACGCAAGGTCCTATAAAATGCATTTTCTGAAAAGCTCTGATGAAGTTATAGAGCACTTTAAAAATGAAGAAAAGATTTTTAAAACGAGTCAAGGGACCTCTTACAAATAAAGATTCGGATTTAGAAAGTCTATATTGGCGAGGGTTTTCCATAGGTTACTAAGATAGGAAAAATAACAGTCGAGATTTATTTTTCCAACTTAATAAATGTATGAATCTTCAAAAATAGAAATGGTTTATAATTCAAATTTTCTTAGATTTTCAGTATTAGTAAACTCAAAAAAAATATTTTTTAAGCAATCATTATTGATTGCTTTTTTCCAAAATAGTTTTAATAATTTCTTCCTTTGTTAATACGCCGGATTGTCTCCACAACTGTTTTCCGTTTTGAAATAAAATCATTGTAGGAACGCCACGAACCTGATATTGACTGGAGATTTGCTGGTTTTTGTCCACATCAATTTTAATGATGGAAACGCGATCTCCCAAACTGTCTTTTACTTCTTTCAAAATTGGTCCCAGCATTTTACAAGGTCCGCACCACGTGGCAAAAAAGTCAATTAAAACTGGTTTTTCGGATTGTATAATCGTATCAAAATTACTCATCGTTATTGTTTTTTAGTGTTAGGAATGCTACAACCATTTGCGCCACAGCCAAAATTAAAAATTACCTGAACGAGGAAAAATAGTCCAAAACCAATGAACATCCATTCTTTCAAAATATAGGCTTGTGCAAATAAAAATAAGGCAAACACCAGGCGAACCCAGCGCATAATATGCCAATTTGTAAATAATAATGTTTTCATTTTTTCTAAAAGGAATTTAGTTTTTCATGATTGTTATATCATAAAGAACCATACATTTCGTTTAATTTTAACCACATAGAAGCATAAATTTTTAATATTTAGGAAGTCGTTTTATTCTTTTAAAGAAACCCTAGCTTTGTGAATCCAAGAATTGGGCTATATGACTCTTTTTTCTATGTTTCTATGTGTTTCAATTTTTCTATTTAAGATTAATTGATTTTATTGACTACATCCCACGTTTTAAATTACTATTAAAACAGAGGAACAAAAAAAAGAGGATTTATGAGGACTTTAAAAACCAATCTTTTCATTCTCATTCCTTAGTTTTATGTTAAACTTTTCTTTTTCAATTCGATAAATAATTCTGAATTCGCTCTTGGTGCAATAGAATTATCGCATAAATCCATTTTTATAAAATCAAACGCATCTGCAAAAAGCTTTTCATATTCTTCTTTGCTCCCGCCAAAAGGAGGTCCGGAATCAAACGTTCTGTTGAACAGTAATCCTGCCAGAATTCCATCTTCGGCCAAAAGTTGGTGCATTTTCCAAACGTATTTTTCCCGAAGTGTTGGCGGCAAAGCACAGAAAAAAGTCTGCTCAATAATCAAATCATAGTTTCCTTGATGTTCAAAGAAATCTCCCAAGACAATCTGAATATTAGGATTATTTTTGAATTTTTCTTTTATAACGGTAACTGGTGTCGGTGCAATATCGATAACGGTAATATTTGTAAATCCGTGTTCCAGAAGATATTCTGCTTCGTAGCTGTTGCCACAACCGGGAATCAAAATTCGTTTCTTCTTATCAGTAATCTTATCTATATATTCTTGTATTGGCGGTGATACTTGACCTAAATCCCAACCGGTACTTTTGGCTTTGTATTGCGCTTCCCAATAGGTTGCATCCAACTGTTTTTTACAAGAAGTATCAGAACATTTTAAGTCGGACATGTTATATTTTTTTTCGGGTTGAAATTCTAAACGGGGAATACAATGGACAAAAACTAATAAAGCTGGTCAATATAAAAATAGCTGCAAAAATTCCTAAAACCAATGCAAGCATCCCGCTGATTGTATTGGTAAAATACAATATAGCAATTACTACTGCTATCGCGACCCGAATAACTTTGTCTGTTGAACCCATGTTTTTTTTCATTGTATACCTTTTATTTGGTTATTAATTATTTCAAAACTTTACTTTGGCAAACGAAATCCGTTTTAGGAACATCCGTTTTTGCAATAGCATTAAAACCGCCTTCAATTTCGGTGAAATTTCTAAAACCACGCGCTTCCAAAATTGAAGCTGCAATCATGCTGCGGTATCCGCCGGCACAATGCAAGTAAAAATGTTCTTTTGGATTAATATCTTTGACCCATTCATTAATAGCCGCTAATGGCTTGCTGTAAGATTCCTCAACATGCTCAGCGCAGTATTCACTTTCTTTACGAATATCAATTATTTTGCTTTTGCCAATTTTCACTTCCTTGGCAAATTGTTCGGCTGAAATTCTATTTACAGTATCGATCTCTTTTCCGGCTTTTGCCCAAGCATCAAAACCGCCTGCTAAATGTCCAATCAAGTTGTCAAAACCTACACGGCTCAAGCGTGTAACAGTTTCTTCTTCCTGACCCACTTCACAAATAATCAGAATAGGTTGTTTCACATCAGCAATTAAAGCGCCTACCCAAGGAGCAAAATCACCATCAATTCCAATATTTACAGATTGCGGAATAAATCCTTTAGCAAATTCTCCGTTTTTTCGAGTGTCTAATAATAAAGCTCCGGTTTCTTCGGCAGCCACTTCAAATTCTGATGGAGAAAGAGAACGCATTCCTAAATCCAAGACATTCTCAAAACTGTCGTATCCTTTTTTGTTCATGGCCACATTCATCCCAAAATAAGCAGGTGGTGGCAATAAACCTTCGGTTACTTCTTGAATAAATTCGGCTTCTGTCATATTCGCACGTAACGCATAATTGGTTGCTTTTTGGTCACCAATGGTCGAAACAGTTTCCTTGCTCATATTTTTTCCACAGGCACTTCCTGCTCCGTGAGCTGGATATACGATGACGTCATCTGCCAAAGTCATAATTTTTGTTCGTAAAGAATGGAATAGGGTAGCGGCCAATTGTTCTTGCGTCATGTGTGCCGCTTTTTGAGCTAAATCCGGTCTTCCCACATCACCAATAAACAAGGTGTCACCCGAGAAAATGGCATGGTCTTTCCCGTTTTCGTCAATCAATAAAAAAGTAGAGCTTTCCATGGTGTGTCCAGGAGTGTGTAATACTTTTATTTTGATGTTACCTATGCTGAATTCCTGACCGTCTTTTGCAGAAATGCAGTCAAATTCACAGGTCGCATTTGGACCGTAAACGATAGGAGCGCCAGTTTGACGACTCAAATCTACGTGACCGGAAACAAAATCAGCGTGGAAATGGGTTTCGAAAATATATTTCAATTTTACGCCATCTCTTTCTAGTCGATCCAGATACGGTTGGGTTTCGCGTAACGGGTCAATGATGGCAGCTTCACCATTTGAAGTAATGTAGTAAGCACCTTGTGCTAAACATCCGGTATATATTTGTTCTATTTGCATGATTGCGATTTTTAAATGTATAGTACAAATGTACTTCTGTTTTTTAGGAAAAACAGTGACAATTGTTACATTACTTTTATTTTGGAACTAAAAAATAATTTGATTGATTGATTTTTTCTATTTCGAAAATAATCCCAAAAAAACAATACTAAAGATAATCAAAAATGAAGTTTAGTGATCGTTTTACAAAGTGAATTTTTTATAAATTAAAATTTAAAGTATTGGTAATCAGATTTAAAATAGTAGTTTTTGAATAATTCACCCAGAAAAAGCAGCATTTATAAAAATGGATTTTCTCGATGAATTGATAGAATTTATTTTAAAAGTTCAATATTATTGCGATGCAAGGAAACAATGCCGCGTTGTTCCATTTTTTTTAACAAACGGGAAATTACTTCTCTTGAGGTGTTCAGTTCAGAGGCAATTTCCTGATGGGAAAGTTTTAATTCTTTACAACCGCAAACATCGGCATGGCGTTTCAAATAAAATTCCAAGCGTTCATCCATAGCTCTGAAAGCAATACTGTCAATGACTTCCAGCACTTCTTCAAAACGACTTCTGTATGTATCGATAACAAATTCATACCAACTGCGGTGTTGCATCATCCATTTATCCATCAAAGGTAATGGCACCATAATCAACTCGACATCCTCAACAACTTTGGCCATGATTTGACTTTTTTCATTTTTGGTAGCGCAAATCATAGAAATGGCGCAGGCTTGTCCAGGTTGCAAATAATACATAAAAAACTCACCGCCGTTTTCATCTTCGCGATATACCTTTATTTTTCCACTGATTACCAGCACCGTATTTTTGATATACTGTCCGGTTCGCATAATGATATCGCCAGCTTTGAAAGATTGAATAGAAGCATTTGCATCAACATCTTTGACTAATTCAGTAGAAAAGGAAGGGAATATTTTCTTTATCGGATCAAGCATTTTAGTTTTTTTCTATGTTTTATAATGTAAAAGTAGTGTAAAAACTCAGAAAAACCGAGCGATTTTGCTACTAAAAATGGTGACAAGTGCTTGATTTTCGGACTAGTATTGTTGCATTGTCTATGGATTTAACAGACTGTTTTTCGTAAAAATAAAAGCCTAATTTATAGTTTCTTGACAGTTAATGTTTTGCGAAAACGATTTCTAAAGATTATTATCTAATTAACAATTGATGCGTTTATTGTTCGGTAAAAACGTTGTATTTTTACAAAAAACACTATTATGAATTTAACACAAGAAGATTGGGTTTCACAGTTTGAAGCTGATGAAAACGCAGTGATTTTAGACGTGAGAACCGAAGACGAATTTAACGAAGGATTTATAGCTAATGCCATCAATATTGATATTCACAGAGGACAGGATTTTGTAAATGAAATCGAGGCTTTGGACAAAAGTAAAAATTATTATGTGTATTGTCGCTCCGGAATGCGAAGCGCAAAAGCCTGTGAGATAATGAATCAGCTGGGTTTTGAAAATGCTTATAATCTTATTGGCGGGATTATAGAGTGGGAAGGCGAAGTCATAGAACCATAAAACAGAAAGAGGCAACCGCCTCTTTTATGTATTTAAATTATAAATATAATATCCTTTAGTATGAATATAATTCCAGAAGAATTTCAGATTACAACATTATTAAATCAAGATACGTATTTAGTGGACGGTGAATTAAAAAAATGGGAAGGTCAGACAACCGCTGTTTTTTCGACGATTTCATCAACTGAGGAATACGGTCCAACAATATTAGGTTCGATTCCGTTTATGGGCGAAACCGAAGCGCTGGAAGCTGTCAATGCGGCTAGCGTAGCGTACAATAACGGTCAAGGATTGTGGCCTACGATGAAAGTGTCAGACCGAATTAAATGTATGGCGAATTTTGTCACTCAAATGAAAGCGACCCGAAGTGAAGTCGTTAAGTTTTTGATGTGGGAAATTGGTAAATCACTCGGTGATTCCGAAAAAGAATTTGACAGAACCGTAGAATACATTTATGACACCATTGAAGATTATAAATTATTAGACCGAAATAGTTCTCGTTTTACCAAAAGTCAAGGCGTTAATGCCATGGTCCGTCGTGGACCTTTAGGAGTTGTTTTGTGTCTTGGACCATACAATTATCCGTTGAACGAAACTTTTGCGCTGTTGATTCCGGCATTGATTATGGGAAATACGGTTATTTTTAAACCTGCTAAACACGGTGTATTATTAATTTCACCTTTGTTAGAAGCTTTCAGAAGTAGTTTTCCAAAAGGAGCTATCAATATTGTTTACGGTAGAGGGCGTGAGGTTGCTTCGCCAATAATGAAGTCTGGAAAAGTCGATATTTTGGCTTTGATAGGAAACAGTAAATCGGCAATCGCCTTACAGGATCAGCATCCAAACAAAAACAGATTGCGTTTGATATTAGGTTTAGAAGCTAAGAATCCAGCCATCATTTTGCCGGATGCCGATTTAGATTTAGCTATCCAAGAATGCATTGCAGGAACGCTTTCATTCAACGGGCAGCGCTGTACAGCATTGAAAATTTTATATGTTCACGAAACGATTGCTGATGAATTCAATAGACGTTTTGCTGCCAAAGTAGATTCGCTTGTATTTGGAAATCCTTGGGACCAATCGGTCATGCTGACTCCGTTACCGGAAAAAGAAAAACCGGCTTACATTCAGGAATTAATTGATGATGCTGTGAAAAAAGGCGCGACAATCATTAATGAAAAAGGAGGAAAACATACTCCAAATTATATTTTTCCGGCGGTTTTGTTTCCAATAAATAAAGAAATGCGAGTGTATCACGAAGAGCAATTTGGTCCCGTAATTCCAGTCCTGACTTTCAAAGACATTCAGGAACCGTTGAACGATATGGCAGAATCGAATTACGGACAGCAAGTGAGTTTGTTTGGAAGAGACATCAAAACTATCGCGCCGTTAATTGATACTTTAGTGAATTTAGTGTGCAGAGTGAACTTAAACAGTTCTTGCCAAAGAGGTCCAGATGTATATCCGTTTACAGGACGTAAAGATTCTGCTGTAGGAACGTTGAGTATTCATGATGCCTTGCGTTCGTTCTCGATTAGAACTTTTGTAGCTTCGAAAGACAATGACTATAATAACGCTATTTTGCAGGAATTATTAAATAGTAAAGAATCTAATTTCGTTAATACGGATTATACGATGTAAATCTATTTTAATTAGAAAATTAAAGCCATCTCGTTTTTTTCGAGATGGCTTTTTTCATGGAATTGAGGTTGCTGAGGTGATTCTATATAACCTATAAATAACAAAAAAGGTGATCTGTTACCAGACCACCTTTTTAAACAAATTATAAATCTAAAATTAAACTAAATCGAAACGGTCTAGGTTCATTACCTTAGTCCATGCTGCAACGAAGTCTTTCACAAATTTTTCTTGAGCATCTGAACAACCATAAACTTCAGCGATAGCTCTAAGCTCTGAGTTAGATCCAAAAATAAGATCTACACGAGTACCAACCCATTTGATTGCACCTGTTTTACGATCAGTTCCTACAAAAGCATCATCAGATTCTGAAAGGGCTTTCCAAGTAGTGCCTAAATCCAATAAATTTACAAAGAAATCATTAGTCAATGCACCTGGTCTTTTTGTAAATATTCCACTTTGAGACTGATCAAAGTTCATATTTAAAGCACGAAGTCCACCAACAAGAACGGTCATTTCCGGCGCTGATAAGTTCAATAATTGTGCTTTGTCAACTAACATTTCTTCAGCTGATACCGTATATTTTGTCTTCACATAATTACGGAAGCCATCAGCCTGAGGTTCAAGAACTGCAAATGATTCTACATCTGTTTGTTCTTGTGAAGCATCAGTTCTTCCAGGAGTAAAAGGTACATTTATTTCAAAATTAGCATTTTTAGCTGCTTGTTCAATTCCGGCGCTACCACCTAAAACAATTAAATCCGCAATGGAAACTTGCTTACCGCCAAAGTTTGCGTTGTTGAACTCTTTTTGAATGTTCTCAAGCGTTGCTAATACTTTCTCTAGTTGAGAAGGATTATTCACTTTCCAATCTTTTTGCGGTTCTAAACGAATTCGAGCACCGTTTGCACCACCACGTTTATCAGATCCACGGAACGTAGATGCCGATGCCCAAGCAGTAGAAACTAATTCTGACACAGACAATCCAGAAGCAAGAATGGAAACTTTTAGTGTAGCAATATCGTGTTCGTCAATCAACGGATTGGTTACTGCTGGAACTGGATCTTGCCAAATTAGTTCTTCACTAGGAACTTCTGGTCCCAAATAACGAGCTTTTGGTCCCATATCTCTGTGCGTCAATTTGAACCATGCTCTTGCAAATGCATCATTAAATTCGGCTGGATTTTCAAAAAAGTGTCTTGAGATTTTCTCGTATACTGGATCTACTCTTAAAGATAAATCGGTAGTCAACATAAAAGGTTGGTGACTTCTTGAAGGATCATGTGCGTCTGGAACGGTACCAGCACCTGCATCACCTACTGGTTTCCATTGGTGTGCACCAGCTGGACTTTTCGTCAATTCCCATTCGAAACCAAATAAGTTTTCGAAATAGTTATTGCTCCATTTTGTTGGGGTAGTTGTCCATGCACCTTCAAGACCACTGGTAATTGTATCTTCGGCATTACCTTTCCCATAAGTGTTTTTCCAACCTTGACTTTGCTCTTCGATACCAGCTCCTGCAGGTTCTGAAGCAACGTATTTATTTGGATCAGCAGCACCGTGGGTTTTCCCCAATGTGTGTCCGCCGGCAATAAGTGCAACTGTTTCTTCATCATTCATCGCCATACGGGCAAAAGTCTCCCGAATATCACGGGCTGCCAATAGCGGATCAGGATTTCCGTCCGGGCCTTCGGGATTTACATATATAAGTCCCATTTGCACTGCTGCTAAAGGATTTTCAAGCTCACGATCACCTGAGTAACGGCTATTTGGAGTGTTACTAAGTGCTAACCATTCGCGTTCAGAACCCCAGTAAATATCTTCAGCTGGTTCCCAAACATCTGCACGACCACCGGCGAAACCAAATGTTTCTAATCCAGCCGACTCAAGAGCGCAGTTACCGGTTAGAATCATTAAATCGGCCCAAGAGATTTTCTTACCGTATTTTTGTTTGATAGGCCATAATAATAAACGAGCCTTATCTAAATTTGCATTATCAGGCCAGCTGTTCAAGGGTGCAAAACGTTGCGTTCCAAAACCTGCTCCACCGCGTCCGTCTGCAATTCGATACGTTCCTGCACTGTGCCACGCCATACGAATAAAGAACGGGCCATAATGACCATAATCTGCCGGCCACCATTCCTGAGAGGTAGTCATCATTTCGAATATATCTCTTTTCAAAGCATCTAAATCCAATGATTTGAATTCTTCAGCATAATCAAAACTTTCTCCCATCGGATTGGATAGGGAAGAGTGTTGGCGTAAAATGTTTAATTTCAACTGGTTTGGCCACCAGTCGCGGTTACTTGGACCGGCACCCGCACTTTGCTTTGCAGCAGTTGCACCAGAAAATGGGCATTTGCTTTCTCCGTTGACATTGTAGGATGTTGGGTTTGTGTTATTTTCCATAGTATAATTGATTTTTATTTTCTTAAAGCGAATTTACCACAAAGACTCCTTACCTGATTTAATTTTCAATAGATAAAATTTATAATGGTAATTGTCTTTGAATATGCTAAATTTAATGAATTTATAGTAATAACGCCTCTTTTTAGCAGATTCATAGTGTTAAGACTGTATTAAATTTTGGTTTTCAAACCAAAAGGTCAAAGCGTTACGTTTTTATGAAATATTTTTAAATTTACTGGAATTAAAATTATTTTGCTGTAGTGCAATTTTTAAAATTTGCAACGAATTTATAATTTTTAAACCCGTTGGATGTAATTAATAAAAATTTCAATTAATCTTAAATAAAAAAATTGAACCACATAGAAACATAGAGACATAGAAAAAAACAGTCGGATAGTCCAATTCTTGGGCTCACATGCTATGACTTTCTCTAAAAAAGTGAAACGCTTTCCAAAATTTTAAAATCTATGTTTCTATGTGGTTAAAAAATAAACAAATTGAATCACACCCAACGGGTTAAATTTTAAATCATAATTTATTACTAAAATCTAGCAAATCACAGCACTGTTAGCAGTAACTTTAACCAAAAATAAAAAACATGAGTTCATTTGAAAATAATAATAATAGTCAAAATACTGTAAATTCTGAGTTAGAAGCTTGGGTTGGCATTTTATATTCTTGTATTTCTGCCGATAATCAAATTACTGACTCGGAAACGGCAACATTATCCAGAGTTTTGTCTTCAAAACAGAAATTTGTCGGAACTGATATTGCACCTCTTTACAGAAAAGCATTTAATGTACGAGCAGAACTGGGACAATTAAAATATATTTCGGCTTGTTCCGAATGGATAAAAGGAGAAGATAAAGAAACCGTATTTGCTCTTGCCTTGGAAGTTTTACTTGCGGACGGAACATTGGAAAAAGAAGAAAAAAATGTAATTGAAGTTTTATCCAATCAATTAGACATTGAGAAAGAAATGACCAGCAAAATAATTGAAGTCATTTTCTTGAAAAATAAAGGAAATATTAAAGGAATTTAAACGTCTAACTCAAAATAGAGTTCTACTTCGGAGAGCATATTAAATGGGTTTAATTTTGATTATAAAAAGGAAGAGTATTTCAAATCTGAAATGCCCTTCTTTTTTTGTTTTGGATACACAAAAAGTTAATTTTTTATTGTCAAAAGAATCGTTGCGCACCTTTTACTATGCACGCATATTATTCAAAATAATTGCTTATTTTTGATATATAACACAAAAAAAGATGCAATACGATTTTGATTACATAATAATAGGAAGCGGATTTGGAGGTTCAGTCAGTGCTTTACGACTTTCTGAAAAAGGATATAAAGTTTTAGTAATTGAAAAAGGCAAATGGTACAAATCGGAAGATTTTGCCAAAACCAATTGGAATCTCAGAAAATGGTTGTGGATGCCTTCGTTGCGTTTCTTTGGTATTATGAAAATGAGTATTTTCAGGCATATCGTAATTATATCAGGAACGGGAGTTGGCGGCGGTTCGCTGGTGTATGGGAATACTTTGCCTGTACCAAAATCGGCATTTTTTAAATCAGGAAGTTGGAGTGAATTAGAAGATTGGGAAACCGAATTAAAACCATTTTACCAAAAAGCACTCACCATGCTTGGTGCATCCAGAAATCCGAAATTATTTGACGGTGATCTTGCATTGAAGGAATTGGCTAAAGAAATTGGGAAAGAAGATCAATTTGAACACCCTGATGTTGCAGTTTTTTTTGGAAAACAAGGAGTAAAAGTAAAGGATCCCTATTTTGAAGGAAAAGGTCCGGAAAGAGCCGGATGTAATTTTTGTGGAGGTTGCATGACCGGTTGTAGATACAATGCAAAGAATACACTTGATAAAAATTATTTGTATTTGGCACAAAATTATGGTGCTGAAATCCTTGCCGAAAACGAGGTGTATGATGTTTTACCAATTGATGATAAAGACGGGACTTCAGGCTACAAAGTCGCTGTAAAATCAAGTACAAAATTTTTTGGATCCAGAAAAGAATTTACTTCAAAAGGAGTAATTTTTTCTGGAGGAGTTTTGGGAACTATTAAATTACTGCTCAAACTAAAGACGAAATCACTTCCGTTATTGTCATATAAATTGGGTGCTGACATACGGACCAATAATGAAACGCTAATTAGTGTTTCTTCTTTGGACGAAACTAAAAATTTATCAAAAGGAGTTGCTATTGGCAGCCTTCTGCATACCGATGACAACAGTCATTTGGAAATAGTTAGATATTCAGAAGGATCTGGTTTCTGGAAATTGCTTCATTTGCCTTTGTCTACTGGTAAAAACGCGTTGGCACGAATGGCAAACATGACGCAGCAAATTGTAAAATATCCTTTATCCTACTTTAAAATTTATTGGGTAAACAGTTGGTCAAAAAGCACTACAGTTTTGTTATTCATGCAATCAATAGACAGTACCTTAAAATTCAAAAACAACTTTTTTGGCGGAATGTCATCGACAATAGGTACTGGATTAAAACCGTCCGCTTATATTCCGGAGTCTATGGCTTTAACCGAAAGATACAGTAAAATAATCAATGGGAAAGCAACTTCATTTGTTTTGGAATCCGTAGCAGGAATCCCGTCAACAGCCCATGTATTGGGTGGTGCTGTGATGGGGAAAGACCGTTTTGAAGGAGTAATTAATAAAAACAATGAAGTTTTTGGTTATCAAAACATGTTGATCATTGACGGTTCCATGATATCTGCAAACCCCGGAGTTAATCCATCGCTTTCTATCACAGCAATTGCAGAACGTGCTATGGATCAAATTCCTGTGGCTGCTGAATGAAAGAATTTTGAATTTTCATGCTAAATACATAAATTAAAAATAAGTCGTTATTATTTTTCACTTCTAAATATACTATTCTTAAATTAATTACCTAATTTAGAGTGTTTAACTAACTGCATGATTTTATTTTAATTCAGGACTTAATTCGTCTTTAAAAACAATTCGATTATCAAAAAGAAAATCAAAATAGCGAAGGAGAGTATTCACGAAAGACTGCATAGGGAACCTTTAATCACGCATCCTCGATTGAAGTTTATTCCTAATATTGTGCTGAACCTGATTAGTTTTTTTATCACATTTGCAGTGGTAGGAACGCTGTTGTATTTGCTTCTAAATTATTTGATAATGAAGTTTTATCATTTGGATTAAAAAGAGAAGCATCTCAAAAATTGAAATTGAGTATAAAGTTGATATTGCTCATATTCGTTTTATTGAAAATATAATTTTTATTCCCGTAAGTTTCTCCCACATTGAACTTGTGAACATATAATAACTGTGCGTCAAAACCTTTTAACATCCCTTGAAATTGTTAGCGAACATCAGCATTGGTCTGCACATAAGAAGGCAAACCGTATTTATTTAATGCAACGTTTTTTACATCCGGTAAATCAAAATATCCTACTGCCAGATTCGATTTGAATGTCTTTTTAGGATTTGTGTATTGTATTTTGGTCATCACGGCATTTACATCTCCAAAACCTTCATTTCGTTCCCTGGGCATAAAGGTGTAAAACGGATCCCGTCCCCATTCACGAGGCATTAAATACCTTCCTTTTGCAGTTATGCGGTTGTAATTTAAAGTCAATTCTATTTTTTTATTTTGCCAGCCTAATCTTCCTCCAAAAGTTTGAGAATTGCCTTTTTTTTCAAAATAGGTTTTGCTGGGATCTTCATTTCCTCCAGAATTCAGTGCGTTTTGGTATATCGTCTGAAAACCGAAAAGTAGCTTTGAATTTGGATTTAAATCGTATTTATAGTCCATTTGGAACAACGCCGAATTGAAAATGTTTTCCGCATACTGATTCCATAAAAGTGCTTTTAGGTTTTTTATGGATTCATTTTGTATACCTACAATAAAAATTCCGTCACTGTCCAGATTCCCCGCATAACTGGATTTTGTTCCATCAGGATTTACGCCCGATGGATAAATTCCTATGGATTCTCCGACTTCAAAATATTTCAGTGTGCTTCGTGGTGAAATTCCGTAGAGATAGCCCAAATTAATTTTAGTTTTTTTAATTTCATTAAAATCTACCCATATTCCGTTTACTTCCGTAGGACGCATTCTGCCGTCTTGGAGGTTTATAAAGGACGTATTGAGCAGTTGTTTTCCGAGAGTTATAGTCGAATTTTCATAATTGTATTTTAAATATAATTCTTCTAACCGGCTTAGATTGTCTTTGTTTGATGGGTTTTGAATGTCAAAAAGTGCCACTTCATATCGATTGGACGCATTAGTAACGGGATCTTTTTGAGTAAAATCAGAAGAGCCAATATTAAAAATATAATAGCCGCTGACGCCAAATTGAAAATTATGAAATTTAGCAGTTTCAAATTTTACGCCTCCGCCAACAGCATTGGCATAATAATCAGATAAACCACTTTCATTGTTAGACGCCATGAAAAAATAGCGAAAATGACCACTGAAGTTTCCGTTTTTGAAAGCATGTAAAATCGATGTGGAATCAATTTTTTCATTACTTTTTTCTTTCCAAACGCTCGGCTTGTCTGAGATTTCTTGATGTTGCGCTATTGTATTTATGGTAAAAAGTAGGGAAGTAAGGATATATATTACAGCGAAAAAATTTTTCATTTTTGAACGTTTAGATTTGATACAAAAATAATCTTCTCCCTATAAATGGGAAGTAACTTTTATCACATTGACCAAAAAAAAGCCGAATGTTTTAAGTATTCGACTTTATGAATTTTGATTTTTCGGCTTAATATTTATCTGAAAGTATAATCGACACCAGTAACCTGTGATAACAGCGTTTCTGGAGCATCCAGAATTATCGCATTTTTTTGCGGAGTAGGCGTAACAGGAGAATTTTGCTTTAAATACTCTTTCATCACTGAATGTAAGGTTGCATTTGTGTTTTTAGCATCCATCACGCCTTTCATTCTGCACAGCATGTCTACAGGATCGCCTTCGCGTTCACAGGCCATTATAGAATACATTTTTTCAGGATCTAATGGTATATTTTTCACGTTAATACTTTGTACTCTTTTGTCCATTTCTGCAAAAGCATTAAACCGCACTTCCATTCCCTTGAACTTTACTACCCAGCCACCAAAACGTTTCGAAGCGTCTTCGGCAAAAACATTATTTAATTCTTTTTCTAGCCAGTTTTTCAGTTGCTTTCCGGTTACTTTTGCAGTTCGCACAGTACTGTCAACGGGTAACATATCAAAAATAAATCCGTTTGTGATGGGAATATTTCCGGTTTGATCCGGAGTCGTTTTTGGCGGACAAAAGCGAAATCCATTCGAAAGATTAATGTCTATATCTGGAAATTTCCAGTGTAAAGCATTTAAAATCATCGTGTCAATTGGATTTTCCACCACAAAATAGCGGTACAAAGGAATTGTGCTGTAACCAATAACCTGATTGATTTGTTCCTTATAAATAGACTCTTTTTCTATTAATAATTTTTCAATTGCAGCATCCGGTTTTATTTTTGGCGAATCAACTTCAAGTAGTTCATAGTTATCTTCGATTACTTTTCCGTTTAAAATTATCAAATCTAATTTTCCAATAAACGAACCGAAAGCTCCCGGTTCCACCACTTTTGAATATTTACATACTATAGGTTTTCTAACTCTTTCGTGCGTGTCGCCTCCTAGAATATAATTGACACCTTCACATTCCGGTCGGTTTGCCAATGCTATTTGTTGTGATAAACCCAAATGTGCAATTATGATCACATAACTGCATTGTTCTTGATTTCTAAGCACATCTACATAATGAGCCAGATTTTCTTCGGGATTGGTATATAAAATTCCTTTGCTGTAATTTGGACTTTGTCGCAACGGTACTAAATGATCTGTATAGCCTAGAAAACCAATTTTTGCTCCTGCAATATGCCAAATAGTATAGGGTTGAAAAATAAGTTCGCCTCGTTTTCCGTCGCCTAAATCCTGGTACATATTCGTACAGATTTTTGGCGCATCCAGCGAACCCAATAAGGTTTGCATTTTTCTTTTTCCGTAAATTACTTCCCAATTTCCCGGAAGATATAAATCGTAATTCAATGCGTTTAAAATGGGAACAAAAGCTTCACCGGTTGTTTCCACGCTTAATTCGCTACCCTGAAACATATCGCCAGTGTCAATGATATAGGTGTTTGGGTTTTTCTTTTTTAACTTTTTAAGCATCGTTGCCATATAGGCATAACCGCCCGTTTTTCTAAAAACTACTTTGTCATTTTCCCAAAACAACTCATCATGCGGATGAATTTGGCAATGTACATCGGTAGTTTGAAGAATAGAAATGGTTTGAGGTTTAGTATCATCTATTGCTCTATCCAAGTTTATTTCTTCCGTCAGAGTTATATTTGCAATAGCGGAAATAGGCGAAATAATAGCAGCACCCAGACCTAAAGTCCCAACTGATTTAAGGAAATCTCTTCGGTTATTGCTCATTTTTTTAGGTTTTCGGGTTAATAGCAAATTTTACAGGAAAAACTACAGCTAATTTAATGGTGTGGCTGGATAAAAATATAGTTACATTCTTATTTTAGAATCCGCCTTTGATGTACGTCCAGCCTTGTTCTTGTTTTTCAACTATTTCGGCAATTCCCACAGGTACGTATTCTACTTCAGAAATTATTTGGTCTTTAGATACTTTTTGACTTTTCATAGTGTTTTCACACACTAAAAAACGAACTCCTTTAGCTCTAAGTTCTTTTATCGCGTCTATTTGTTTTGATTTTGCAGACATTACAAATGATAAACCCATGCTGTGAATCACTACTTCGTATTTTGCATTAGGCCAATGCGTTGTTAAGTTTTTTAATTGGTTTACAATTGCTTTTTGTTGTAAAGTGTCAACAGCATTGGTAAACTGAAAAACAATTTTGTGGTTATTCGGTTTTTTTTGAGCGAATGCAGCAATTGAAATCATGCTAAATACAAGAATAAATGAAAGCGTGAGGTTTTTCATAATTTGGTTTTAAGTCGTTAATTTTCTTTTTTCTTTTTTGCTTCTTTAATAGGTTTGAAAGGTCCGAATTTATGTTGGATTTCCGTAAACGAATCTGAAAAAGGTCCAAAAGGATGATCGACCGGTTTTTTAGAAATATCTGGCCAGTCTTGACTTAAATCTTTTAACGGTCTGTCCATGCTTTCTACGTAAGCCGCAATATCCCAAGATTCTTCATCTGATAATTGAGGGTTTTCATACGTGACACCCAGCGGCATATTGTATTTTATGTAACCAGCAAAACGACTGATTCTAAACAATCCCGCACCACTATTATATGAACTCTTGCCCCAAAGTGGCGGATACGTATATTCTTTTTTGTCTACTGCCAAAATTCCTTCGCCATTCACTTGATGACAACTCGCACATTTGGCGTCATACAAAGCTTTTCCTTTGGCAGGATCAGCCGCACGATCTAAATATTCTAGATCATATATTCCGGATGCGTTTGCTTCTTTTCCTTTAGTAACATTACTGCCAATGTATTCAATATAAGCAATCATGGCTTTCATTTCCCTGTCGTCTTTTGTAAGTGGCTTGCCGTTCAAGCTTCTTTCCATACAATCGTTTACTCTTTTGTAGAGATTTTCCACTTGGCCGCTGCGCGCTCTCATTTTTGGATACATCGAATATACCGAACCATAATTGTTTCCCCAAGGTTTTGTACCCGCATCCAGATGGCAATTATTGCAATTCATCCCGTTAGAGATTTGTTTCACACTGCCATTTGGACCCAAATATTTAGCCGTATGCGCAATTAAATCTTTACCATATTCGACTTCTTGTTTTAAAGTGGCATCTGCAATCAAATTTATATCAGCTGGCTTCCAGAATTTTGCCGTTTCATTTTGTACCATCACTTTTTTCTTAGCATCGATATAAAGGGAATCGAGGTTTGAATCACTATTTTGAAACCAAGAGGTGATGGATGAATTGAAAAACACAACCAAGAATAACCCCATGACTAAGAAAATAATAGTCATAAAGAGATAAATCAGTCTTTTTACAAGCGATTTAAATTGGACGATATTTTGTTTTTCTGGAATCATAAATGTATTAATGAGGCAGTTTATCTCTAAAATATCCATAAACCCAAGTTCCTACTATTGCAAAAAATAGGGTTACAATCATCACGGTTGCACCCGTTCCAATTTGTGCAAACAACGGTCCAGGACAAGCTCCGGTTACTGCCCAGCCCAATCCAAAGATGAGTCCACCATAAATCTGTCCTTTGTTGAAGGTTTTGTCGTGAAACTCAATTTTCTCACCGTAAATGGTTTTAATATTGAATTTTTTTATCAGGAAAACGGAAATTATTCCCACCACAACGGCACTTCCAATAACGCCATACATGTGGAAAGATTGGAAGCGAAACATTTCCTGAATGCGATACCAACTGATAATTTCTGCTTTGATAAATACAATACCAAACAAAATACCAATGACAAGATATTTTAAATTGTGGTACCACTTGTGTTCCAATTGACTCTCGTTGATACAAACTGTATCCAAGGAACGTGTTTCGAAATCTGTATTTTGATCTTTAATATTCATAATTCGTAATTTAAAGTGAAAGAATAAATGGTAAAATAATATTTGCCATAATCAATCCGCCAATGAAGAAACAACAAGTTGCTATAAGCGATGGCATTTGTAAATTAGACAAACCTGAAATAGCGTGACCACTGGTGCAACCTCCCGCATAACGAGATCCAAAACCAATGAAAAAGCCACCAACGACCATCATAAAAAATCCTTTGAGTGTAAACAAACTTTCCCACGAGAACAATTGTTCTGGCAACATTCCGTAAATTTCAGTTATGCCGTAGCCTGCCAATTCGGTTTGTAGATTTCCATCAATGATAATCGGATTTGGATTTGATAAAAAGCTGTACGCAATTACACCGCCCAATAAAATACCTAAAACGAAAAACATATTCCAGATTTCTTTTTTCCAATCGTATTTGAAAAATTTAATGTTTGCCGGTAAGCACATGGCGCAAGTATGACGTAAAGAGGCACTAATACCAAATGATTTGTTGCCTATGATTAACAAAGCCGGAACTGTAAGTCCAACTAATGGGCCGGCAATATACCAAGGCCAAGGTTCTCTAATTAATTCTAAAATTTCCATAATTATATTTTTATTACCACAAAGGTTATATTTATAAATGAGTAGTTATGTTACTTTTGTCACACAAGAAAAAAAAAGTAAAAAATGACATTGATTTTTATTTTTTTAATAAATCGTCTAATTTATCTCGGAACGAATCACTGTTCCAATCCGCAGTTCCAATTTTGGCCACAATTACATTTCCGGATTGATCAATAAGATAGGTTGCCGGAATGGTTGAAGATTCCATTTCTAAAGGGGGATTGCTAAGTGATTGATAAACGGGAAGGGTCAGGTTTTCTTTAATCATGAAAGCATTTGCTTTTTCGAATGAATCCGTTGTCACAAATAAAAAGACTATTTTATCCTGATAATCAACATATAATTTTTGAATGCTCGGCATTTCGGCAATACATGGCGGACACCACGTTGCCCAGAAATTAATGAATACTATTTTTCCTTTGTATGCTTCTAGTGACACAGTCTTTCCGGTGGCATCTTTTAATTGCCATTGATAAGTGGAAAGAATTTTTTGATCTGTTACGGCTATAGTTTTCGGCGAAAAAGCAATTAATCGGTTTAAATGTACTTTTACAAAAGTGCCCAAAGGACTAAACAAAAGCAATGCTATCAAAACGATAAAAACAATATTTTGAATAGTAGATTTTTTTGATTTTTTTGGTTCCATTTTTTAATTATTATTTTCTAAAAAGAAATTATTTTCTGTTCAATTTTAGCTGTTTATTTTTTTATTAAGTGTCTTTCGGCATTCGGATTTCAATAATCAGGGACGACACAATGGTGATAACTCCTATTAATATGATGGCATAATTAACGCCAAATAAATCGGCTGTTATTCCTGAAATAATTGCTCCTATCGCATATCCTAAATCTCTCCAAAGTCTGAATGTACCTATGCTTTCAGCTCTTTGATGCGGGTTTGTACCCTGCGCAATGGCCGATAAAAAAGTGGGATAAACCAATGCTGTTCCTAATCCTAAAATAGCTGAAATGGTAGCCAATTGATAGAAAGCTGTCGCAAAAGGAATAAAAAGTATCGCAATTCCCTGCAGTAACATTCCCCAAAACAGCATCTTTTTTTTCGAATAAACATCAGACATTTTTCCGGTTACCAATTGACCAAATCCCCAAACAGTAGGGTAAATGGCAGTTATAATTCCAATATTTTGGGTATCATAATTTAAAGAAAGTAACACAATAGGCAACAGTCCCCAAATCATCCCGTCATTCAGGTTATTGACTAATCCTGCTTGCGTTATGGCGCTTAAGGTTTTGTTTTTGAAAGTCGTTTCGAGGAAAATATTTTGTAATTTTTCAGTTGTATTGGTCGCATTTTCTTGGTGCACAAATACTCGGGTATCTTTCACGAAAAACAAAGTCAATAGAAAACCAATTATTGAAATCCCAATTCCTAAGTAAAAAGGGTAGGGCGTAATACCGTATTTTTGAGCGATATAGCCAGAAAGAAATGCAACTAAACCAACGGCAAAATAACCGGCAAATTCATTGAGTCCCATTGCTAGACCACGATCTTTTTCTCCAACCAAATCAATTTTCATCACCACCGTACTGCTCCAAGTAAGTCCTTGGCTTATTCCCAATAAAATATTGGCAAAAATCACCCAATTCCAAGATTCAGCATATATTAAAATAAAAGGAATGGGTATGGCTAGAATCCAACCAAATAAAAGCAAATTTTTTCTGCCAAAATAATTTGCTAGTTTACCCGTAAAATAATTGGTAATGGCTTTTGTAATTCCAAAGGCAACGATAAAAGAGAGAATAGCCGTTTTTGAAGCAATACCAAATTCAATTTCAGCAAATTTTGGTATAATCGTTCGTTCCATTCCTATCATTCCGCCAACAAAAGCATTGACGATTACCAAAATAGTAAATTGTTTCCAATTTTCTTTCAGTCCAAGTTTAGTTGTATTTGTTTTCAATTGCGGTGTTGTTGTTGTTGATTATAAATCTCCGTTTACAAAAGGAATTTGGTACAAAAAGAGTTACTGTTACAGTTTGTAATATTCTAATTGGTAATCGCCTATGTGTTTTTTATTTTCTGCAATGGATTTTTTATGTTTAAAATAGTTCACCGTTCCAAAAACAAAAATGATAAATGAAGTGACGAAAAGTGCAATTTCAATAAGCAAACTATTTTCAATTTTTAGTAGATTTCTCAAACTCAAGCCTGCAATCAAAAAATACATTGACGTTCTCAAAAAGGCAAGAAAAGTAGATTGATTAGCCAAAGTTGTTCGTTGCAATGCTAATTTTTCTCTTAAAATTAAGTCTTTGTTTGCTGGTTTTTTCTGTTCCATAGTATGTTATTATTCTGTTTTTTTTCAAAAAGTCTGTTATTCCTAATTTTTAGACGACTATCAAATTTACTTCTTTATTTAAATCAATTTGAAAAATCAACTTTTTTTCCAGTATTTTATAATTACAAGAAAATCAAAGTGTCTTTATTGTCCTCTAATTCTGATTGCCTAATAAATAAGTGTGCAGTTTAAAACAAATACTTTTCTTGTTTTAAACTGCACACACTATTTTTAAAACAACCGCTGTTTATTTGCTTATTGCTTCGTTTACATCTTGCCAAGTACCACCATTGGTCACATTTTTGAAGCCATTTTGTTCTAAAATCATTTTGGCTTGACCGCTACGATTCCCACTTCGGCAGAAAACAATAATTTGTTCTTTTCCTTTGAATTTTTCCAATTGACTTGCTACTTGATCCAAAGGAATGTTGGTAGATCCTTTTACATGACCTTCGGCGAATTCTGCTGCTGTGCGAACATCTACAAGGAACGCACCCTCTTTTATTAATTTTTCCATTTGTGTGTTGTCTTTTTTTGAAAACATATTTTTAAAAATTCCGAACATAATTACTTTTTTTACTATTCAATAGGATTGTTTTGGCTAACCCATTCATTCATTCCAGGAGAATAATTGAGTACATTTTTATAGCCGTTTCGTACTAATAAAGAATAGGCAATTGCCGCTCTGTCACCGCCTTGGCAATGGATTAGTACTTTTTTATCTTTACTTATTTTATCTAGATTATTTACTAAAGTACCTACAAATACATTGTCAGCTCCTTTAATGTGACCTGCATTGTATTCTGCAACACCACGAAGATCAACTACCTGAACATCTTTTTCTAGTTGTAAGGCTTTAAATTCTTCTATAGTAATCTGATTCACTTTCTCCAAAGAACCGCCGTTTTCTTCCCATATTTTTGTAGAATGAACGTAACCTTGAATATTGTCTAATCCTATTCTCATTAGTTTTCGGGTCAAATCATCCAATTGTGATTCATCGACAAGCAAGATAAAAGGCTCTTCATACGTAAGGAACCATCCTGCCCAAGTAGCAAAAGAATTATTCCCCTGAATATTGATACTTCCCGGAATAAATCCTTTAGAAAATTCTGTTTTATCTCTGGCGTCAATCAATTTAGTTCCTTTGGCTAAAGCCGAAGATAATTCAGTGTAATCTAATTTTTTTAATTTAGGAACAGCTGTAAGAAGGGGACGATCTACTTTATTCAGTTTTTTCATCATTGCAAAATATTTCGGTGGTTCCGGTTGGTCTTCCAATAAATATTTTACAAACCCAGCTTCATCATTTTTATGTTGGAAAGCCCAGTTTCTTATTTTTTCATACCCAACAGTTGTGCTTGGTACAGCTCCTAATGCTTTTCCGCAAGCAGAACCTGCACCATGACCAGGCCAAACTTGAATGTATTCAGGTAATGCATCGAATTTATTAATGGATTGATACATTTGTTTGGCACCTGCGTCTTGAGTTCCTTTTATTCCTGCTGCTTTTTCTAACAAATCAGGTCGTCCTACATCTCCAACAAATACAAAATCACCGGTGAATAACATGACAGGCTCATCGCTTGCAGGCGTGTCGGTTAGCAGAAAACTGATGCTTTCCGGAGTATGTCCTGGTGTGTGAACTACTTCTAACTTTAAGTTCCCTACTTTTAGAACATCACCATCTTTTATGCCAACATGAGGGAATTCATATTTCCAATCTGGCCCACCTTCCGCTGAAAGGTACATTTCTGCTCCCGTCAATACGGCTAATTCTCTGGAACCTGCAAGGAAATCAGCATGAATGTGTGTTTCTAAAATATGAGTAATTTTCATATTGTTTTGTTTGGCAATTTCAAGGTAGGTATCAACATCCCTTTTAGGATCGATAACTGCGGCTACTCCTGCTTTTTGACAGCCAATAAAATAACTTGCCTGAGCAAGACTCTTGTCGTAAATGTGTTGAAAATACATATCGTTTATTTTTAAGTTTCTAATTTATAGGACAAAATTAATGCATGAATTCTTTAAATTTGGTGACTAATGTTACATAGGCATTTATAACTGAATTATTTTGCCTTTTACGGATGTTGTATTTTATGAGGTAATTGTATTTGTTGTTGTTTGTACCGTAACAATTTGTTCAATCGGAATAAGATTGCACTATTTGGTATGACAGGTGCAGAATTTTATTTCAGAAACAGTTCTTTGGTTATGATATATATTCCCATCACTAAAACAAACCAACCAAAAGCAGGTTTTAGTTTGTTACCATCAATTTTTTTGGATATGGCTGTACCTATGAAAATTCCAATAATTGCGAATGCTGAAATGATAAATAGAAATTGCCAGTCGATTATACTTTCTCCACCTTCTCCAAAAAAGCCGATTAATGATTTGGCGGCAATAATTACAAGCGACGTCCCCACAGCTTCCTTCATAGGTAATTTGCTAAGAATAACTAATGCAGGGATTATCAAAAATCCACCGCCAGCTCCTACAAGTCCGGTGATTATTCCAACAATTGCACCTTCAATAAGTATCAATGGATAATTGAATTTTTGTTCGCCAGTTTCTTCAATGGTATTTTTTTTGTCTTTTTTAATCATCGTATAGGATGCAATAACCATTATTACTGCAAAAAGTAACATTAAAAAAAGGTCTTTCGTCAGTGTGAAACTTCCTGTAGAAAATATTTCTTTAGGTATTGCGGGAACAATATAAGCTCGTGTGGTAAATACGGCAATGATGGAAGGAATACCAAAAACAATGGCAGTTTTTATATTTACTAACCCTTTTTTGAAATAGCCAACAGTTCCTACTGCACTAGTTAAACCTACAATAAACAACGAGTATGCCGTTGCTAGTACAGGTTCAACAGCAAATAAATAAACTAAGACGGGCACCGTAAGAATGGAACCACCTCCACCTATCAGTCCTAATGCTACGCCAATGAGGATTGACGCAAAATAACCTATATATTCCATAATTATAAATTTTATACTGCAAATATTGTCAGTTTAAATTTCAGCTACAGTAACATTTATCACACAGCGAATATTTTTTTGAAAATTTCAATTGGGTTTCAGTATAATTTATAATCTTTTTTTACCTCATTTAATTTCTCGTGAAGTATGACATCTTAAGTCATTAATCTTAAATTTTTAAGATTGTACTTATAAAAGTACGCTAAAATAAAAGTTTTTTTTGGTATTTGAGAAATTAGTTTACTTCCAATTCCGAGCTTGAGAGTTTAACAGCAGAAGATTTTTTGGAGTCGTAAATTAAGATTGATGATTTTAATCAATCGATTTTATCGATTTAATGATATTGGAAATAGAAATTAGATTCCTTACAACACTGCAATAGCAGTAAAAACCTTTGTAAGACTTTTATTTTTATGAGATTTAATCATAAAAAAATCCGAAAATCATTGATTTTCGGATTTTTTGTGGAGTCGCCGAGAATCGAACTCGGGTCCAAACAAGCAACTAAAAAGCTTTCTACGCGTTTATTTTCTGATTGAGTTTTCGATAGTGTGCTAGGCCAGAAACAGCCACACGCTACTTATCTTCTTAATTTTGAAATCCACCCGAAGCTTATGGAAATCTAGGTTTATTTTTACGGTTCCCCTGAACTGAACGCCACAAACCAAGGCTTTCAAGGAGAATCCAGCTTTCCTATCTGATAGGAACGTGGCTTAATCGTACTATAATTCGGATTATGCAGCTAAAGCGTAGTTATTTTCGCCGTGTAAAATTGTAAGATCTTATATTTACGAGCAAGGTCTCAATGCTCGACGTGCTTACTTATCAATTCGACTTGCTGTCAAAACCAGTCGACCCCTTTTTTATTTCAAAATCCAAACCAGAATTTTGAGTTTGCAAATGTACACTTTTTATCTGAACTACTATTGCTGTATTGACATCAGTATTTCAAAAATCGTACCTTTTTTTATTCGTCTTTTAATCGGAACGGATAGTCACCAAATAATACAGCCAATTTACGTACGTCATACGTTTTTCGGGTAAATTTATTAGAAAGCGCTATTATGGTTACACCTTCTTTTCGTAATGTTATATAGGATGAGGTATTTCCGTGCCACCAGCCATTGTGGAAATAAAAATTCTGCCCGGTTTCCCAGTTGACCATTCGAATTCCAAGACCGTAATTTTTTGTCCCTTTACGTTCATTGCTGTAGCCTTTATAAACCTTACTTTGTAATTCAGGCGTTAAAAAAGCGGAATTGTTTCTGGCTCTGTCAAATTTTAACAAGTCCCGCGGTGTCGAATAAATGTTCTTATCTCCGTAAACTGCATCCAGATAATCTTTTCCGATCTCGACTTTATTTCCTTTATAGGAAGTAACAGCAGTGTCTTTATCTCTTTCATAGTCAAAAACATACGTATTTTTCATGCCAAGCGGTTTGAAAATAATCTGTTTCATGGCTTCTTTATAGGGAAGTTTAGTGATTTTTTCAATTACTAATGCCAACATGGCATAATTGGTATTACAATAACTAAAACGAGTATCGGTTTTGAATTCTAAACCAATATCTTTTGTCGCCATAATGGTCAGAATATCTTGATTGGTAAGAATGTTGTGTCTGTCCCAAATGCTTTTGTCACGATCTGTAAAATAGGAGTAATGACGCATACCGCTTCTGTGATTAAGTAATGTTCTTATGGTAACTTCCGGATAAGGAAACTCTTTCAGAATTGTATTTACTTTTTGATCCAGTTCTATTCTTTTTGCATTTACGAGTTTCAAAATAGCGGTTGCGGTAATCACCTTGCTCACTGATGCAATATGCAAAGGTGTATTTTTTGTAATTAATGTTTTATCTCTAAAATTAGAGTAGCCTTCGTATTTTTCATAAATAATTTGGCCGTTTTTAGCAACTAGAAAACTTCCGTTTGCACTATTATTAGGCCAGTTTTTTTTGTAAAAAGAGTCTATTTCTTGTTTTTTCGAATTGATATATTCTGCCGTAAGTTTAGGCTCTGGTTTTGTTAACGGCTTCATCTTAGGCAATGTACTCTTTGGGAGTTTGTCATCGCTTAACTCAACTTTCTTTTTCTCTTTTGCGCAAGAACCCAAAATTAAAAAGAGGAGGAATATATGTAGTATATTTGTTTTTTTTATAAAATTCATTTCTGTAGTGCTAGAAAGGCAAATATATAGAATCAATGTCTTTTCAAAGGGTGTTTTTTCTAAACCTTAACACTATTTTATCAGTAGGCTGTAATCCCATTTTTGGTATCATTTTGGACATCAGTGGGTAGTCGTTTTCGGTCTGTGTATTTTTATTGAAAATTAAATTCAATTTAGTTTAAATTGTTATATTTGTAACAAATACGTATTATAAAGTTATATTAAAATAAATAAAAGCATACGAAATATATGAAATTTGGAATCATAAAAGAAAGAAAAAATCCGCCAGATCGTAGAGTTGTTTTCTCACCAGATGAGCTGACAACGTTAAAACAGCAACATCAAAATGTCACTGTGAAAGTAGAGCGTTCTGATATTAGGGTTTTTACTGATTCGGAATATGAAAATCTCGGAATCGAATTGACTGATGATATCAGCGATTGTGATATTTTTTTTGGAGTAAAGGAAGTGCCGGTAGAAAATTTGATACCTAATAAATCGTATTTCTTTTTTTCGCATACCATCAAAAAACAGCCTTACAATCGAAAATTATTACAGGCAATATTAGAAAAAAACATCAATTTGTATGATTATGAAACTATAGTTGATGCTAATAATCGTAGGCTTATAGGTTTTGGGCGTTATGCCGGAATTGTAGGCGCTTATAATAGCATTCGCGCTTTTGGAATCAAATTCGAATTGTTTAAATTACCAAAAGCAGAAACACTTTCGGGTAAAGAAGCCTTGATTACACATTTAAAAAGAGTCGTATTGCCTCCTTTGAAATTTGTAATTACAGGAACCGGAAAAGTGGGGAATGGAGTCAAAGAAATTCTAGATGCAATAAAAATTAAGGAAGTATCGGTAGAGAATTATTTGACTAAAAACTATACTCAACCTGTTTATACTCAAATTGACGTCTTAGATTACAACAAACGAAAAGATGGACAGGTTTTAGATTTCACTGATTTTTATCAGAATCCGAATGAATATATTTCTGATTTCGAAAGATTTACTAAAGTATCTGATATTTATGTTTCAGGTCATTTTCATGCCAATGAAGCTCCCGTGATTTTAACCCGTGAAATGCTTCAGTCCAAAGATTGTAAAATCAAAGTTGTGGCTGATGTTTCCTGCGATGTTAACGGTCCAATTGCCTGCACGCTTAGATCATCGACTATTGCAGAACCTTTGTACGGATATTTTCCAAACGAAGATAAAGAAGTTGAAGTTTTTCATCCTGCCGCAATTGTGGTCATGGCCGTTGATAATTTACCTTGTGAATTGCCCAAAGATGCCAGTGAAGGATTTGGAGAAATGGTGTTGGAACATGTAGTTCCTGCGTTTTTCAATAATGATAAAGACGGAATTTTACAAAGAGCTAAGATTACTGAAAATGGAAAATTAACTCCAAGATTTAGTTATTTACAGGATTATGTTGATGGGAAATAAGTCCTGTTTTTAAATGATTTTTTTAAACCTGTAATGTAATGTTGCAGGTTTTTTTATTCAAACTAGTGGCTGAAAATCTGTTTTACTTTTGAAATATTATAAATCAATTAACACCGCACAATTTTTGGCTCGATTGTAAATGATTAATTTTGTTCAAAATCAGAAATTTATAATGACAAAAAATATTCCAATTTCTATATTAGAATTAGCAATAATCACCGAAAATAGTAATGCAAGCGAAACATTACAAAAAACAAAAGTTTTAGCACAATTAGCTGACGGTTTAGGATACAACAGATTTTGGCTAGCCGAACATCATAATATGGCACATGTAGCCAGTACGGCAACAGTTGTTTTGATTGGTTATATTGCCAGTGAAACCCAGAATATCCGCGTAGGTTCAGGCGGAATCATGTTACCTAATCATGCTCCACTTATAATTGCGGAACAATTTGGAACCCTTGAGACTTTATATCCCAACCGCATCGATTTAGGATTAGGAAGAGCGCCAGGAACGGATGGTTTAACCGCGCAAGCGATTCGGAAAGATTTCTTTGAACAATCGCAACGCTTTCCTCAAAATGTTGCCTCATTGCAGCAATTTTTCTCAGAGGATAATGCTACTGCAAAAGTGCGTGCTTTCCCTGCGGAAGGAATTAAAGTTCCCATTTGGATTTTAGGTTCCAGTATGGATAGTGCTGGTTTGGCTGCTGCCAATGGATTACCGTATGCTTTTGCAGGACATTTTGCACCAAAACAAATGCATCAGGCATTTGAGTTTTATAGAGATAATTTTGAACCTTCGGAATTTTTAGACCAACCCAAAACGATGGCATGTGTAAACGCAACAGCTGCCGAAACCGATGAAGAAGCTGAAAAATTAGCAACTAGTTTGACTCAAATGTTTCTGAATTTGATTCGGAATGACAGAAAGCCATTGCAGCCGCCAGTTGATTCGTTAGATGGAATTATGAGCGAAGAAGAGCATTTTCATGTCAATCAAATGACTGCTTGCTCATTTGTAGGAAGCAAAAAGAAATTGGAAACAGAATTAAAGCAATTTATCGAATATACCCGTATCGATGAAGTGATGATTACCAGCCCAATTTTTAATCATGAAGACAAATTGAAAAGCATTCGAATCATGAAGGAAGTCATGGATGCTATTAATAAGTAGTAGAATTTCGGATGTTTTTTTTAACTAAAATTAACTTAGTATTTTGATACATTTAAACCATATAAGTCATATAAGTTCATTTAAGAAGCTCAATTATTTAAAATAAATTAAAAACCCTGCAATGTAAGTTGCAGGGTTTTTTGGTTTATACTTATAATTAATAATTCATCATTGAAAAATAATTATTTCAAGCTTCCCACCATATCTTCGGGTTTAACCCAAGCATCAAAATCTTCTGGAGTTACATATCCTAAACGAACCGCCTCTTCTTTCAAGGTTGTTCCGTTTTTATGTGCAGTTTGAGCAATTTCAGCTGATTTATAATAGCCAATTTTGGTATTCAAAGCCGTAACCAACATTAATGAATTGTCAACCAATTCTTTGATACGTTTGTAGTTAGGTTCGATACCTTGAGCGCAATGTTCGTCAAAAGACATACATGCATCACCAAGTAATCTCGCTGATTGCAAGAAATTTGCAGCCATCAATGGTTTGAAAACATTCAGTTCATAATGACCTTGCATTCCTCCAACAGATATTGCTACGTCATTTCCCATAACTTGTGCGCAAACCATAGTCAATGCTTCACATTGTGTTGGGTTTACTTTTCCAGGCATGATAGAAGATCCAGGCTCATTTTCAGGGATAAGGATTTCTCCAATTCCGGAACGTGGTCCAGAAGCTAACATACGCACATCATTGGCAATTTTATTCAATGAAACGGCCAGTTGTTTTAAGGCACCGTGTGTTTCTACAATGGCATCGTGTGCGGCTAGTGCTTCAAATTTATTTTCGGCAGTTACAAATGGATGTCCAGTAAATTCAGCAATATATTCCGCTACTTTTACATCATATCCTTCTGGTGTGTTTAATCCAGTTCCTACCGCTGTTCCACCTAAAGCCACTTCTGATAAGTGTGCCAATGTGTTTTTAACCGCTTTCAAACCGTAGTTCAATTGCGCTACATATCCTGAAATTTCTTGCCCTAATGTAAGTGGAGTAGCATCCATCAAGTGCGTACGACCTATTTTTACGACATTGTTGAATTCAACTGCTTTGGCATGAAGTGTATCTCTTAGTTTTTCAACTCCGGGAATAGTAACTTCTACAACTGCTTTATAAGCCGCAATGTGCATTCCTGTTGGGAACGTGTCATTTGAAGATTGCGATTTATTTACATCGTCATTTGCTTTAATGAATTGTTCGCCTTCGCCAATGTTGAATCCTTTAAGAACTTGTGCACGATTAGCAACAACTTCATTTACGTTCATGTTACTT
This sequence comes from Flavobacterium psychrolimnae, assembly GCF_003312425.1. GTDB lineage: Bacteria > Bacteroidota > Bacteroidia > Flavobacteriales > Flavobacteriaceae > Flavobacterium > Flavobacterium psychrolimnae. Next base: position 56,125 of record NZ_QNUX01000008.1, read on the forward strand.
TGCGTTCCTGAACCAGTTTGCCAAATCACCAATGGGAATTCATTATCTAATTTTCCCGCAAGGATTTCATCACAAACTGCAGCAATAGCGTCGCGTTTTTCGACTGGTAAAACTCCTAAATCACAATTAGCGTAAGCCGCTGCTTTTTTAAGATAAGCAAAACCTTCAATAATTTCTTTTGGCATCGATGCTGATGGACCTATTTTGAAGTTATTTCTTGAACGTTCTGTTTGTGCGCCCCAATATTTTTCAGCTGGAACCTGCACTTCACCCATGGTGTCTTTTTCTATTCTGAATTTCATTTTGTTGTTATTTAGAAATAATTATATTGTTTATTATGTTTTTAGCCCTGATGGGAATGGAAATCCTTTTCTTTTTATTTTCAAAAAGAAAAGATTGTAGTGTACAGCGGGAAACAGCTCCAAATTCTGAGTTCAAAAATACGGATAATTCCTTTTTTATAAAAATTGATTGATAGTTTTTATGGTTTTTTATTGGTACGAAAAGGAATTAAACTTACATTTGTGGCTACATTCAAAATTCCGGAAAACATGTTTGAATTTTCACAGTACTTAGGCTTTTTACTTTTCTTAACCATTCTTACTATAGGATTTTGGTTGATGTTTTTTCTAGTTGGTTTCGTATCCTATTGGGTAGGTGGAGCAAGTTGGGAAGCATACAAGGAGAAAAGAGCAAAAAAGAAGCAAGAACAATCAGTTTAATCTTTTTGTTAAATAAAAAAAGGACTCATTTATGGGCCCTTTTTTTTATGCTTATACTTTTTTTATTTTTTTAGATTAAGTGACTTATAAAAAAAGGACCCATTTTCATGAGTCCTTAATTTTGTTATCCTTGATAATCTCCTTCATTATCCCCTTGATTTCTTTTAGGTTGTTCTCTTTCGTTTTTAGGTTTGTTAAAACGGTATGTGAATGATAAATTAAATTGTCTTACTCTCCATTGCATTTCGCTGTAAGAATCAACAGTCCCCGGAAGGAAAGTTTCCATCATTCTTTTTCTTGAATTGAAAACATCACTCACGTTGAATGAAAGTGTTCCTTTATCTTTTAATATGTCTTTACTGAATGCAATGTTTGCTGCAAAAACACCTAAGCTTCTTCCTTGTGCGTTATTTTGCGGACCGTTGTACGTTGCATTAGTCTGCCAGTCAATTTTGTATGGCAATGTGATTTTTGAAGTCAATCTTGTAGACCATGAAGTTGCTACGTTATCAAAATTTTGTACAATTTCATTATTTTTAAAATCAGTATAAGTAAAATCTCCTTGAGTTTCGTTTCTGAAGAAATTGAAGTTACTGTTTAATTTCCACCATTTGAAAGGAGAATAATTTAACGTGAATTCAAATCCCACTCTATATTCTGTAGCTAAGTTAATAGGTGAACTAATGATAATAGGTGTACGAGTATCTTGACCACCATTAATTTGTGTTACTTCTCCATTTACAACTGTATCTTCACCGTCAATTATATCTACAACAAAATCACCTGATTCTCTTCGAGCAAATTGGAAAACATCAGTTGTTTTATTTACGTATAAGGAAGTATTGAAAGTTAGTTTTTCCCATCTTTTAATGTAACCAAAATCAATTGCATCTGAAAATGCTGGATCTAAATCTGGATTTCCAACAAAAATATTGATGTTACTTGATAAGTTACTGAACGGATTCAACATCCTTCCTCTTGGTCTTTGAATTCTTCGGCTATAACTTAAAGAAGCGCTGCTTTCGTCTGAGATTTCATAAGTGAAAAATGCACTTGGAAAAAAGTTATTATACTTTTTAGTATTGAAATCGTTAGTTGCTAATTGATTGATTTCAATATTAGAATCTTCAAAACGCAATCCAAATAAAGCTGAAAATTTATTGATCTTCACTCCGTATTGAGTGTAAATCGCATTTACTTTTTCTTTATATTCTAATGTATTCGTGAAATTTTGATTGATTACGCCATCATTATCAACTCTGTAATCTGTAAGTAATTCGGAGAAATCACCACGGTAACCTGCTTCAAACTGACTTCCTTTTCCAAAAGGTAAAACATAGTCCATTTGAAGCAAATTTCTGCTTTGAGTTTGATTGTTGATCGTATTGTCAAATTTTACTACACTTGTGTTTGTTGCCGTGTCGGTAATCAAAGCATCATTAATGTCATCATTTGTAGAGAAAGAACCGTCAATTGTTAATTTATGACCGTCTTTTTTGAATTTTTTAGTGAAGTTAGTTGCAAATTCTACGTTTTCACTGTCACTATTTTCTAAATTTATACGGTTACGAGTGTAGTCATAATTAAATCCTGCATCATAGTTATTCTGGAAAACGTTATCCACATTGATTCCGTTACTTTTTCTGTAGTTGAAAGTATTAGTCCATGAAACGCTTTCGCTTAAATACCATTCCATTCCAAAGTTTCCATTGTAACCTTTATTGTCTCTTTCGTTTTCTCTAGTTTCATTTACATAATTTCGAGTTGTATTATCCTTATTTAAATATCTCGAATTTGTAAATGCATTTCCAGGATTACTACGGTCATTGTATCCTTGTGTTGTAAAAAGATTGAAATTCTTTGATTTATAATTTAAAGTTCCGCTTAAACCATAATTTTCAGGATATCCAGCAGACGCAATTATTGTTCCGTTTAAACCTTGATTTTTTCCTTTTTTAAGGATGATATTTAATAAACCTCCACCACCTTCAGCATCATAACGTGCAGACGGATTAGTAATTACTTCTACTTTTTCAATAGCATCAGCAGGAATTAATCGTAATGCTTCAGCAATGTTAATAGCATTTGAAGGTCTTCCATCAATAAGAACTCTTACATTTTCGTTTCCACGAAGGCTTATGTTACCTTCGACATCCACAGCAACAGAAGGAATATTATCCAGAACATCACTTACAGTTCCGCCTTTTACCATAAGGTCATTTCCTACGTTGTATACTTTTTTATCTAATTTGATTTCAACCGTTGTTTTTTCGGAACGAATGATAACCTCATTCAATTGATTGGCATCTTCTTCTAAACTGATTAGTCCTAAACTGGTAGTTTTTTGAAGATTTTTTTGTTTGAACTCATTTAATTTAAATGAGATAAACTCGATTTTTATGTCGTAAATACCTGGGTTAACTTCAATGTCAAATTCTCCAGTCGCATTAGTAATTCCACCAGCTACTGGTTTTGGATTATTAGGTGCTAAAAAAGTAATTGTAGCATATTCGAGCGGTTGTTTGCTTATTTTTTCTACTACTTTTCCAGAAATTTTGATTTTTGGAACAGCAGGACCTTGTTGGGCAAAACTGAATAGGGTTGTGAAAAAGAGAACAAGAATTAAAACGGATTTTATTTTTTTCATTTTTAAAAAAACTTTGGTTACAATCGTTAGATTGCAAAAGTAAGATTTGGTTTAATACTACAAATCACAAATAAATGTTAATTAAAAACCTGTTTTTTATGAAATAAATTCGGATACTCTCTCTAAATCTCTTCCTATAATTGCTTTATTTCCCACAATAACAATAGGTCTTTCAATCAAAATAGGATTAGATATCATGGCTTGAATAATTTGTTCGTCATTCATTTTTTGGTCTTTAAAATTTTCTATCCAAATTTTTTCTTTTTGACGAACTAATTCAATGGGTTTTATATTTAATTTTTCGATAATATCAGACAACTCTTCAAAAGAAGGTGGGTTTATCAAATAATTGATAACTTCAAACTCTTTTTTTGAGTTTTCCACAAAAGCGAGGCAATTTCTGGATTTTCCACAGCGGGAATTATGGTATATTTGTATCATATTTTAAATAAAATAATTTAGGATTGAAAGGATATTCAGTGTAGCAAAAATAACATTTGTTATACTAATTAGGTAAAAATATTAAACTAAAAATGCATGTTTATAGAACAAGGATTAAAATCAGAAAATAAGTTTTGGAAGTATATTGTTGGCTCCCTAATAATCATTTTCGCCTCATTTCTGGGTCAGTTACCACTCCTTATGGCATTACTTTATGAGACATTCGTAAATGGAAAACCTTATCCTAATAGCAATGAGGCAATCATGCGTTTTTTTCAACCCAATTTCACTTTATTCTTGATTATGATTTCGTTTGTATTTATAATGCTCGGAATCATTTTGGTCATAAGATATTTGCACCATCAAACGGTACTTTCTGTCACTACTTCGAGAGCAAAAGTAGATTGGAACCGAATCGTTTTTTCATTTATGATGTGGTCCGCAATAACAATTGTATCGACATTGTTATTTTATTATTATTCTCCAAGTGATTTTGTCATCAACTTTAAACCTGTTCCATTTGCTATTTTGGCGTTAATCGGTATATTTCTTATTCCAATACAAACCAGTTCCGAAGAATATATTTTCAGAGGCTATTTGATGCAGGGATTTGCTAATCTTGCTAAAAACAAATGGTTTCCGTTACTGATGACTTCACTTATTTTTGGGGGGATGCATTGGTTTAATCCAGAAGTCACTAAAATTGGTCCAATTGTTTTGGTTTATTACATTGGGACCGGACTGTTTTTGGGAATTATAACGCTAATGGATGAGGGAATGGAACTGGCTTTGGGCTTTCACGCGGCTAATAATTTAATTGGTGCATTGCTAATCACTTCTGATTGGTCTGCTTTTCAAACGCATTCTATTTTTAAAGATATTTCAGATCCTTCAGCAGGATTAGACGTTATTTTACCAGTTGTCATAATTTACCCAATACTTTTATTTATCTTTAGTAAAAAATACAACTGGACGAACTGGAAAGAAAAATTAACCGGGAAAATATAGTTGATTTAAGCATTAAATAATTTAAAAAAAATACTCACTCATGACCAATACAATAACTTATCAGAATGTTCATAATCTGTTTAAATTGAACGGATTTCATCTGAACCGAAATGATTTATGCCGAGTTGCGTATAGTTTTATCAAAGAAGGCGATGAGTATGAAAAGTCTGTTGGAGATTTTGTACTCGATTGGTTTGACAATAAATCCTATTTGGAACTGAATACATCCGGTACTACGGGAACGCCCAAAATAATCCGAATTGAGAAACAAGCAATGGTCAATTCAGCAATTGCCACAGGTGACTTTTTTGATTTACAACCGGGTGATAAAGCATTACATTGTTTGCCAACGAAATATATCGCTGGAAAGATGATGTTTGTTCGAAGCTTTATTCTTGGTCTTGATATCGATTTTGTAGCGCCAAGTTCGCATCCGATGTTGAAAAATGACACCAAATATGATTTTGTAGCAATGGTTCCTTTGCAAGCCCAAAACTCTTTAGCAGAATTAAATAATGTGAAAAAGATGATTGTTGGCGGAGCAAAGATGAACAATGCTTTAGAAAAAGGACTTTCTAAATTGAAAACGCAGGTGTACGAAACTTATGGTATGACTGAAACTATCACGCATATTGCAGCAAAAAAAATAGGGGAGAAGGCATTTTCAGTTTTGCCTAATATAAAAATTGCTAAAGATGACAGAAATTGTTTGGTTATTGATGCACCTAAAATTTCAGAAGAAGCTATTGTCACCAATGATTTAGTGGAATTAGTTGGTGAGAATCAGTTTGTTTTTTTAGGAAGAATAGATAATGTAATCAATAGCGGTGGGGTTAAATTAATTCCGGAGAAAATTGAAGATAAATTGTCTTCAAAGATTCAATCCAGATTTTTTGTAACTGGAATACAAGACGCTGATTTAGGCGAAAAATTAGTTTTAGTAATCGAGGGTGAAAATCAAACTTTAGAAGATAATATTTTTGATGGTTTAGATAAATATGAAAAACCAAAAGAAGTATTTTATGTAGCAAAATTTTCCGAAACTGAAAATGGTAAGCTGAAAAGAAAAGAAATACTGGAAAGTATATAAATTAGTATAAGTATCAAATTCAAAACAATCTTTTCTGGAAGACACTTTTGAATTTGATACTTTTTTTAATGTAAATCAGTTAATAAATCGGTAATTGAATCTCAAACCTAAACTGTTTTCAGCATGTCCAAGCGCCAGAAATTGGGTTAAATTCATGGAAACTCCAAATTTGTTTTTATTAGGGCTAATGATAAAATACCGACCTACATAAAGTCCAGAACATAAGCCAAATTGTTGATCGCTGGCATATTCTGACACAAAACCCATTCCTATTTTACTGTCCTCGTCGGATAAAACATATCCCACTCCCGTTTCTGCACCCCAAAACCAATGCGAATTCATATTGAATTGAATATTGGGTTTTAGGCTAAAGAGGCTAAAGTTATTGTGACTGGCTCTTTCTTGCAGTGTGCTTTCTGGGGTTAGAATTCGAGTGTTTTTTCGGATGAACCGGTAATCATAATCAAATCGGATTCCTAATTCAACTTTCTTTGAAATCAATTTTCCAGCTCTCGCATTCAAACCAATCGCCAGTCGGTGCGTTCGATACATCTCGATATGAACCGGTAAGGATGCATTCAGTCCCGATTCAAAATAAATAGGTTTCTTTTCTTTTTGAGCATCAGAATTGCCTAATTTGTTTTGTGCATAAATTGTGTGACCTATTAGTAACATTATACTAAATAGTAAAACCAAAATCTTTTTCATTTCTTATTCAAGTTTAAATTAATAAAATGAATTAGGTTAAGATTTTTGAGTATTGTATAATAAATGAGGCTGTTTTACAATTGCTGAAAAGCAAGAGTAAAACAGCCATAAATATACAAAATATTACTGTAAGTATTTGAAAATCAGTATTAAACTTGAATAACTCCTAAATTAAATTTTTTCTCAATTGGCGAGTGATTGGCCGCTTCAATTCCCATAGATATCCAAGTTCTGGTGTCTTTTGGATCGATAATGGCATCAGTCCACAATCTAGAAGCGGCATAATATGGCGAAACTTGTTCGTCATATCTGGCTTTTATTTTATCGAACAATTCTTTTTCTTTGAGTTCATCTACGACTTCACCTTTTGCTTTAAGCGATGAAGCTTCAATTTGTGCCAATACTTTTGCAGCCTGCGTTCCGCCCATAACGGCTAATTCTGCACTTGGCCAAGCAAAAATTAATCTTGGGTCATACGCTTTTCCGCACATAGCATAATTTCCTGCTCCGTATGAATTTCCTACGATTACTGTAAACTTTGGTACAACCGAATTAGAAACGGCGTTTACCATTTTGGCACCATCTTTTATGATTCCGCCATGTTCAGATTTAGATCCAACCATAAATCCGGTTACATCTTGTATGAATATTAAAGGTATTTTTTTCTGATTACAATTGGCAATGAAACGCGTGGCTTTATCCGCACTATCAGAGTAAATTACGCCTCCAAATTGCATTTCGCCATTTTTAGTTTTTACTACTTTTCGTTGATTAGCCACAATTCCTACTGCCCAACCGTCAATTCTGGCATAACCGGTAATAATAGTTTGACCGTAACCGTCTTTGTAGGCTTCAAATTCAGAATTATCAACCAGACGATTGATGATTTCCATCATGTCGTACTGCTCATTTCTGGCTTTTGGCAAAACGCCATAGATTTCATTTTCGTCTAATGCCGGTTTTTCAGCTTTAATTCGGCTGAAACCTGCTTTGTCAAAATCACCTATTTTGTCGACTATATTTTTTATTTTGTCTAATGCATCTTTATCATCTTTGGCTTTATAATCTGTAACACCCGAAATTTCGCAGTGTGTTGTTGCTCCGCCCAATGTTTCATTATCGATGCTTTCGCCAATGGCAGCTTTCACTAAATAACTTCCAGCTAAAAAAATACTTCCCGTTTTATCAACAATCATGGCTTCATCACTCATAATTGGTAAATAAGCACCTCCGGCAACGCAACTTCCCATTACAGCAGAAATTTGAGTTATTCCCATACTGCTCATCAGGGCATTATTTCTAAAAATACGTCCGAAATGTTCTTTGTCAGGGAAAATTTCATCTTGCAACGGCAAGTAAACTCCGGCACTATCCACTAAATAGATGATTGGCAACCTGTTTTCCATCGCAATTTCTTGTGCACGTAAGTTTTTCTTTGCGGTGATAGGAAACCAAGCACCTGCTTTTACGGTAGCGTCATTTGCCACAACAATACATTGTTTTCCTCGGATGTATCCTATTTTTACCACAACACCTCCTGATGGACAACCGCCGTGTTCCGCATACATTCCTTCACCAACAAATGCCCCAATTTCTATACATTTCGCCTTTGGATCCAATAAATAATCGATACGTTCGCGTGCAGTCATTTTGCCTTCTCCGTGTAATTTTTGGATGCGTTTTTCGCCGCCTCCCATTTTAACTACGCTTAATTTTTGACGCAAAGCGGAAAGTAAAAGTTTATTGTGGTCTTCGTTTTTGTTGAAGTTCAAATCCATGATGAAATAGTGTTAAAAAAAGTTTGCGCTAAAATACAAAATCCAACTAAATAAATTTTATTATTTTAAATTGTAAATAATGAAAATCGAATATTTGTTTACTATTAAAACAAAAAAACAGAAGCGAACTTCTGTTTTTTTGTGAATTCAATAAAAAAGCTAGTAATTATTTTTTAGATTCATTTACGAGTCTTTTCAAGATCGCCCATTGCTTCAATGCATCTCGAGCTTCAACAGCTGGATATCCTAACATGGTTTTTCCTGCCGGAATATCTCCTGTTACACCAGAACCGGCGCCTACTATGGCTCCATCACCTATAGTCGTGTGGTCTTTTATAGATGCGCTTCCGCCTATAATAACACCGTTTCCTAATGTCACAGATCCTGCCAGTCCACTATTTCCAGCCATAATACAAAATTTCCCTAATTTACTGTTATGACCTATTTGGACTAAATTATCAATTTTGCAACCATCACCTAAAATGGTAGAACTAAATTTACCTCTGTCAACGCATGTATTTGCGCCAATTTCGACATTGTTGCCAATAATCACATTTCCAATTTGAGGAATTTTCACCAAACCTCTTTGTGGGTCAGGTCTAAAACCAAAACCATCTGCGCCTATTGTAGCATTGGGGTGAATAATACAATCGCTTCCAATGTGACATCTTTCTCTAATAACGGTACCAGACCAAATTACAGTGTTTTTTCCAATGGTGCATTCATCAAGAATAGTCACGTTTGGATAGATTGTTGTGTTATCACCAACGACAACTTTTGGTCCAATATAAGAACCAGCTCCAATGCGGACTCCATTGCAAATAGTTGCTGTTTCGTCTATTATTGCGGTTGGATGAATATCAATGTTGAATAATGGTGAAGGAGGGGCAAAAAGTTCTAATACTTGTGACATCGCCAAATCAGCATTTTTTACTTTTATGAAAGCCCTGTTTTCTCCGGGTTCAATAGTAATATCTTCATTAACAACTGCAACACAAGCCTTTGAGGTAGCCCAAAATTTTTCATATTTCTTGTTTCCAATAAATGAAATTTCAGATTCATTAGCGGCCTCAAGTTGTTCAGGTGCAGTAATACTGTGAAAAGTATTTCCCACTATTTCTCCATTTAGAACTTCATTAATTTCTTGAATTGTGTAGGATTTCATTAAATATGTATCGGATTTGGTTGTTAAATATTTTTCAAATAAAAGAATTTACCCGTAGTTATCCTAATTAATCCTCCATTTTAGTTCTAACAATTTTTGATTGTTTTCCTTCGAATGATTGTAATGTAATCGGAAGTTTGTGCTTTGTTACGCTTGCCTTACCATCAATTTTTCCAGGTAGCCATTTTGGACTTCTTACTAATGTCTTGATCACTGCTAAATCAATTTCTTTGTTCACACTTTTTATTACTTCGAAATGATTTAAAGTACCATCCAATTCTACTGAAAACCCAATTATAACTTGGCCAACACTATTATTTGGTTTTTTAAAATCAGAGGCAATGAAGTCATAAAATGCTTTTTCTCCTCCGGGGAATTCTGCTTTTATGTAGTATGGGAAAAACGCTATTTCTGTTTCGTTTTCATCATAACATTTCCCGTCTACAAAATCCCCGTTTTTATAATTTTCAACTCTTTTAATTTTTCCCGACTCATAATAACGTGTTTGTGGACCTTCTTGTTTTCCTTTTACATAAATCGCCAGCATTTCTTTTGCGCCATTTTTATACCAACGTTCGGATGTTCCGTTTAAAATTCTTTTTTTGTAATTAGAATAATGATCTTTGGAAAAAAGAGAATTATCTAGATAGTACGTTGTTCGTAATGTTCCTTCTGGACTGTCTTCATAAATAGTATAATAAATCGCATTTTCTGGAGACGGTAGCTCTTTAAAGTCTTCAGTAAAGTATACTTTTTTCTGAGCATAAAAAGTTTCGGAGGATAACAAAACGAATAGAAGAAGTAATTTTTTCATTTGATAAAGAGTGATTTTAAAACAAAAGTAATAAAAAAATCCTACAATATAGCGATTTGCTTATTGTAGGATATTTTTTTAATAATAGGATAACATTACTCTTCTTTTTGTCCCATCATCATTAAATAGGCTTTCAGGAATTCGTCAATTTCTCCGTTCATCACTCCATCAACGTTACTGGTTTCATATCCGGTACGAACATCTTTGACTAATTTATAAGGTTGCATAACATAATTTCTGATTTGGGAACCCCATTCTATTTTCATTTTCCCTGCTTCGATATCCGCGCGTTGTGCCTGTTTCTTTTTTAATTCAATTTCGTATAATTGAGATCGTAACATTTGCATGGCACGTTGTCTGTTGTCTTGCTGGGAACGTGTTTCGGAACATTGTATTTGGATTCCGGTTGGTTTATGAAACAATTGCACTTTAGTTTCCACCTTATTTACATTTTGTCCTCCCGCACCGCTGGATCTCGAAGTCGTAATCTCGATATCAGCAGGATTAATCTCAATTTCTATACTGTCATCTACAAGTGGATAAACATATACTGAAGCAAATGAGGTATGACGTTTGGCATTACTGTCAAATGGTGATATTCTTACCAATCGATGTACTCCGTTTTCTCCCTTTAAATAACCAAAAGAATAATCACCTTCAAACTCAAGGGTTACAGTTTTTATACCTGCTGCTTCTCCTTTCTGGAAATTCAGTTCTTTGATTTTATAGCCATATTTTTCGCCCCACATCATGTACATGCGCATGAGCATTTCGGCCCAGTCGCAACTTTCAGTTCCACCGGCACCAGCGGTTATTTGTACCACTGCACTCAAAGTATCGCCTTCGTCCGAAAGCATGTTTTTGAATTCGATGGCTTCAATATGCGCTTGCGTAGCTGTGTAATGTTCGTCTAATTCTTCTCCCGTAAGTTCACCTTCTTTGTAGAAATCGTAAGCGAGCTGCAATTCTTCAGTCATTTCGACCGCTTTATTGTAATCTTCAATCCACTTTTTCTTGTTTCGGAGGTTTTTTACAATGAGTTCAGCTTCTTTGGCATTGTTCCAAAAGTCTGGTGCAAAAGTTTTCTCTTCTTCGTTTGAAATCTCAATTAGCTTGGCATCAACGTCAAAGATACCTCCTCAACGCACCAAGGCGCTCTACAATACCTTTGATTTGTTCGGTAGTTGTCATAAAATTATATTAATTTAATAGGTCTGATTTCAATATTTATCAAAAATGCCGTTGTGTACTACAATTAGTTTAGTTTTAACGGAACTAGTTGGAATTAACAAACGGTATTGTGTAAATTTGTGGCACAAAAATAGAAAAATTTTACGCAGGGGCAAGTCGTGATTTGCCCTTATCAAAAATAAAAAAATAATATGGAAATAAATTTAGTTAGCGATACGATTACAAAACCGTCACGCGAAATGTTGGTTCACATGTTAAATGCTGTAGTAGGTGATGACGTTTACAAACAAGATCCTACGGTTATTGAACTTGAAGCAAAGGTTGCAGAAATGTTCGGAATGGAAGCGGGACTTTTCTTTCCTTCAGGAACGATGGCAAACCAAACAGCGATAAAATTACATACACAGCCTGGAGAACAATTGATTGCTGACAAATATGCGCATGTTTATCATTACGAAGGCGGTGGAGTTTCCTTTAACAGTGGTGTTTCATGTTGTTTATTAGATGGAAATCGCGGAATGATAACTGCGGAACAAGTGGCTGGAGCGATTAATGATCCGGAATTTTACCACAGTCCGTTAACGAGTTTAGTTTGTGTTGAAAATACAACCAATAAAGGTGGCGGCGCATGCTACGAATTGGAAGATTTGCAAAAAATAAAGATGGTTTGTGATGCCAATAATTTAAAATTTCACATGGATGGTGCTCGAATCTGGAATGCTTTGGTAGCCAAAAATCAAGATCCAAAAGCATTTGGGAGACTTTTTGATACGATTTCGGTTTGTTTGTCTAAAGGTTTGGGAGCGCCTATTGGTTCAGTATTATTGGGTGATAAAGCCACGATTCATAGAGCGTTGCGTATCCGAAAAATATTAGGTGGCGGAATGCGTCAGGTAGGTTATTTAGCGGCAGCCGGAATTTATGCTTTGGATAATAATATAGAACGCCTTGCTGAAGATCATCGAAGAGCTAAAGAAATAGGGGAAGTTTTGAAAAACGTAAGCTGGGTTGCATCAGTGGAGCCTGTTGAAACTAATATTTTGATATTCACACTGGTTCCAAATTGTATCGAGAAGAACTTAATTGAATTGTTGAAACAAAAAAATATTTTAATAAGTTCCATGGGTCATGGAAAATTGCGAATCGTTACGCATCTTGATTATAAAGAAGTAATGCACACGTATGTTTTAGAAACGCTACAAAAGTTAGTGTAAGTCTTCTTAGGCAATTTGTTTAAAGTTTAAGGTTTAACGTTTTTATCGCAATCAAAAACGTTAAACCTTAAACTTTAAACTTTAAACTTTTTTATTTAAACAAATTATCCATTCCCGGAATCATTGGCATATCCATTTTTGCAACAGCATCAAGTTCTGCCTCATTGGATTTAGTTGCTTTTTCAATCGCTTTATTCATTACTAAAATCATATAATCCTCTAATTGTTCTTTGTCTTCCAATAATGAATCGTCAATAGTGATTGATTTTATAGTTCTGTTAGCTGTCAGCGTTACTTTCAATAAACCATCCGAACTTTGTTCGTCAATTAGAACAGTATCTAAACGTTTTTTTGTGTCTTCTATCTTTTGTTGGGTCTCTTTAAGTTTGCCCATCATTCCCATTAAATCCATGTTTTAATTTTTTAAATTAATTTGATTTACAAAATTACTATATTGCATAGTCATAATCAATAAAATATTCATGAAAAATAAACTCATCCTCAGTTGTCTTTGTGTTATTTTTGCAGCATCAAATACTAAAATTAAAGCACAAAAAATGTCAAAAAATATTCCAACTCCAATAGCTAAAATAATCCCAAAAACTTTAGAAAAACATAACGAAAAAAGAGTAGATAATTATTTCTGGTTAAACGACAGAGAGAATCCTGAAGTAATCGATTATTTGAATCAGGAAAATACCTATTATGACGCTATGACTGCGGATACGAAAGGTTTTCAGAAAGAATTATACGAAGAAATGAAAGCCCGCATCAAGGAAGAAGACCAATCAGTTCCTTATTTATACAATGGTTATTATTACATAACGCGTTTTGAAACCGGAAAAGATTATCCTATTTATTCCAGAAAAAAAGGAAGTCTTACCGCTAATGAGGAAATTTTATTCAACTGTAATGACTTGGCCAAAGGGCAAACTTACTTTCAATTGGGCGGTTTGAGCGTGAGTCCGGATAATAAATTTGCGAGCTTTGGTATTGATACTGTGGGAAGACGCATTTACACAATACAAATCAAAAATCTTGAAACAGGAGAAATTCTTTCGGATAAGATTGAAAATGCTACCGGAAGTTCAGTTTGGGCGAATGATAACAAAACGATATTTTACACCAGACAAGATAAAGTTACGTTGCGTTCTGATAAAGTTTTCAAACATAAATTAGCCACAGACGCTGCCGATGATGTATTGGTTTTTAATGAAAAAGATGATACATTCAACGTTTCTGTGGGTAAAGAAAAATCAAAAAAATACATTGTTATAGGTTCTGGAAGTACTTTAACTACTGAATATAGAATTTTAAATTCAGATAATCCAGACGGAGAATTTGTGGTTTTTCAACCAAGGGTTCGCGGATTAGAATACAGTATTTCTCATTTTGGTGATTCTTTTTACATCATGACCAATAAGGACAAAGCGACTAACTTCAAGTTGATGAAAACGCCGGAGAACGCTACTGCAAAAGAAAATTGGAAAGATGTAATCGCACATAGAAAAGATGTTTTACTGGAAGATATTGAGATTTTTAGTAATTATCTTGTTGTAGAAGAACGTTCTAATGGTTTGAATCACATTCGTATTATGCCTTGGAGTGGAGAAGGAGAGTATTATTTGCCTTTTGGGAGCGAAACATATAGTGCTTACACAACCACAAATGTAGATTTTGACACTGATATTTTACGTTACAGCTATCAATCATTGGCTACACCATCTTCGGTTATTGATTTTAATATGAAAACCAAGGAGAAAGAAATCAAGAAAGAGCAACAAGTTCTAGGAGGCAAATTTGATAAAAATAATTATATCGAAGAGCGTGTTTGGGCTACAGCAACTGATGGAACCAAAGTGCCAATTTCAATGGTTTATCGCAAAGGATTGAAAAAAGACGGGAATAATCCGGTATTGCTTTATGCGTATGGTTCGTACGGAGTGACAATGGATGCTTATTTTTCATCAACACGTTTGTCGATTTTGGATCGAGGATTTGTTTTTGCAATAGCACACATTCGCGGTGGCGAGGATTTAGGAAGACAATGGTATGAGGACGGAAAATTATTGAAAAAGAAAAACACATTCACTGATTTTATTGATTGTTCCAAGTTTTTGATTCAAGAAAAATATACTTCACCAAAGCATTTATATGCTGAAGGCGGTTCTGCAGGAGGATTGTTAATGGGAGCAGTAGTCAATATGGCGCCGGAATTGTATAACGGAGTGATTGCTCAAGTGCCTTTTGTAGATGTAATTACAACTATGCTTGATGACACTATTCCGCTTACAACTGGAGAATATGATGAGTGGGGAAATCCAAACGAGAAAAAATCGTACGATTATATGTTATCGTATTCGCCTTATGACAATGTAAAGGCTCAAAAATACCCAAATATGTTTGTTTCTACCGGACTACATGATTCTCAAGTTCAGTATTGGGAGCCTGCAAAGTGGGTTGCAAAGCTACGAACCCTAAAAACAAATGATACTGTTTTATATCTTAATACGAATATGGATGCCGGTCACGGTGGCGCTTCAGGACGATTTGAAGCTCTAAAGGAATTAGCAAAAGAATATAGTTTTTTATTAGATTTAGAAGGAATTAAAAACTAATTAGATTTTTTTTGTTAGATTTGCAACATTCGTGTTTAATGTAAAATTGCCACGACTAACTATTTTTTTATGAAAAAAGAAATAACAGCTTATAATAATGTCTTAGAATTAATAGGTAATACTCCACTTATTAAGCTAAATAAAGTTACTGAAAATTTAGAAGGAAATTTTTACGCTAAAGTAGAAGCTTTTAATCCAGGACATTCCTCAAAAGATAGAATAGCATTATACATAATTGAAGAAGCTGAAAAGAAAGGTATTTTATCTCCGGGTGATACCATTATTGAAACCACTTCCGGTAATACGGGTTTCAGTTTAGCAATGGTCAGTATCATAAAAGGCTACAACTGCATTCTTGCTGTTAGTTCTAAATCATCTAAAGATAAAATAGACATGCTTCGCAGCTTAGGTGCTAAAGTGTATGTTTGTCCGGCACATGTTTCTGCTGATGATGAACGTTCTTATTATAACGTAGCCAAACGTTTGCACGAAGAAACGAAAGGTTCTGTTTATATCAATCAGTATTTCAATGAGTTGAATGTTGATGCACATTATAAGTCTACCGGTCCGGAAATTTGGAAACAAACTAACGGAGCAATTACACACTTAATTGCTTGTAGTGGAACTGGAGGAACTATTTCAGGTACTGCAAAATACTTAAAAGAACAGAATCCCAATATTAGAATTCTTGGAGTGGATGCTTTTGGTTCTGTATTGAAAAAATATCATGAAACCAGAGAATTTGATAATGATGAGATTTACCCATACAGAATAGAAGGTCTGGGAAAAAATTTGATTCCATCTGCAACGGATTTTGATATTATTGATAAGTTCATGAAAGTGACGGATGAGGAAAGCGCTCATGCTGCCCGAGAAATCACTAGAAAAGAAGGTTTATTTGTTGGATATACTTCAGGAGCAGTAATGCAAGCGATAAGACAATATGCAGAAGAAGGTGAATTTGATGCCAACAGTAATGTAATCGCAATTTTTCCTGATCACGGTTCTCGTTACATGAGTAAAGTATTTAGCGATGATTGGATGAACGAACAAGGTTTCTTTGACAGCATCAACGAAGAAGAAGTTCAAAAAATTGAAATGATAAAATAAGTTAAAAATTATAAATGAAAAAGTCCCATCTGCTTTTGCGAATGGGACTTTTTTATTGAGTTTATATAAGAACACTTTTTTATTTAATCCAATAATTCAGGATTATTAAGTATCAATTCAATTTTTTTAATAGTGATTGTGATCTGACTCATTTGCAGTTCTATGTTTCTAAAAAAGAGGCTAATATCTCTATTGACCCAACTTTCAGAAATAACTCTTGCACCCAAACTAATTCTTAAAATAGCACTTTCAATTTCAGTAGTATATTTTACATTAACTGCTTGACCAATATGACATTTTTGGGCAGCAAGTCGAATGATTTCTAAAGAAGAACCTTCAAACTGATCAGATAAATCAGAATTTAATAAAGTGTATAATTTCTTTACTTTATCAACAGATAATACTTCATTGTTTTTAAAAATAAAGAAAGGAAAAATAGTACGGATATTTCTTATTCCAAATTCTTTACTGCTGTAGCTCTTGGTTTTTGTTTCGTCCCCATAAATAGGCTGTAAAAAAGTAGCTTCTTTTATGGAGTCATCCACAAAATTGCAAAACATCTCAATACCCATATTTCGATATAAAATAGGTGTTTTGTAATACCTGTCCATTTCAACCACGGCAGCGTTCCAGCGCATATAAGAACCATAGTTGTAGCCGTCAGATAATTCATTGGAACAAAACCAGGAAGTCGGCCAATCAGAACGATTATAATATTGGGTTAAACCTTTGGGTAATGTGTTTTTTACAGATTGAATTAATTTATTGACATTTTTAGGTAAAATTAATGCACCGCAGTATGGAGGGCCAGTGAAGAATTTACTCCCTGTTATGGTGACAATATATCCTTTATTTAAATAATTTTGTATGTCTTTTGGATCTAATCTTAGCTGTGAGCCATCTACAATTATTTGAATTGATAAATCTTCAAGTGTATTTAGTTTTTTAATAAATTCGTCGCTGGGAGATTGATATCCTAGTTTTGATTGGTCCATAGTATGTAACACTATATGCCTGCCTTGATTTTTGGTCTTTATAACGGCATCAAATACTTCCTGATCTAATTGATTAGAAGATTTTAATGCTCCATTTTGATCTCTAAAAGGAATTTGTATTAAATCAACATCTCTAAAACCTTCTATTTTAGTGTCTTTTTTAATTGGATGATTTAAAGCAGTAGTGTTTTCAAAATGACACCCTTTTAAGGCCGCCGCCACACCGCTACCAGTTTCATCAGAAGCAACGAGAATATGTGTAATTTCTTTGTCGGAAATAATTTGCGTTATGGCTGCTATTTGAAGAGAAGAATCAGTACCTGACGGTGAAAAAATTATTTCACATTCCTCATTTAATTTAAATATGTGTCTAAGGTTGTTTTTTAGCAATTCAGAAAACTCGATTGTAGTATCTTGAAAACCTTTTTTTAGGCTATTTCTAATCAATATACTTCTTACTTTATCTGTTTTATCAAAAGCAAAATTAGAAACGCTCGACGCCGTAGAAGAAGCAAAAGTAAATGCATCAGGTCTTGGGAATGGGCGACATCCGTATTTGTTTAGTAAATGAATTTCGTCGATATTCAATCGAAGATCACCACCAGACATCAACATATATTCTGTAGGTTTTGCAAGATTTTCGACAATAGGTTTCCAAGATTCTTTGAGTTCAGTGTTAGAATTTTTTAAACCATGAAAAGATTGAAGCTCTTCATTTATCAGTGAAGATTCAGCATTTAGATGGATGTCATTTTTGATTAAATTAATTAGAACATAATCAAGATTTTCTAATTTTTCTTTATCATCTTTTGGCAGTAAATTATAAAATATTCTGATTACTTCAAGAGCTGCAATATCACATAAAACAACATCTTTTTTCTCGGCGTTCAAAGCTTTGTACCATAGCTGCCATTCGATTCCATATCTTAAATAGACTAAAGCTAAAATAGGTTTGTTCAAAAAAGAGGAACCAATTATAATTGATTTATTAGGTACAATTTTGAAAATAGTAGGCTCACTGGTTGAAGTGATAATGTTAATGTTATTTATCTTTGGTACGGTATTGAATCTTTTTAAAATGCGAACTAAATAGTCTACATTTTCTTTTTCAAATAAACTGGTTCTTTTATATTGATTTTCAATTAGAATATTGTTTGTCATATATGTTATAATTTTAAGCGTTCCTTAGAACGATATTCTGTATTGGGAATAATTTGCTTTCTACTAAACTCATTCAATCAAGAATCATCTTTTGGAGAAAATTTTCACAAAAAATAATTGTGTTTCTAATGGTTTTATGTTTCGCTTGTTTTTGAGGCGTTGCATTTCGCAAAAGTTAGCAAAGATAAGAAACTTGGTAGCAGTAAAAAAGATATTAAAAAATACTCGTTTGCTAAATCCTTTGTTTTTAGTTAAAGTCTATTATTTAAAAGGTATTCATACAGTAATTTGAATGCAAAAGCTGATTAAAAATTGTTTTGAAATACTATTGATTTTTTTCTTGAAAACTTCAGAAAAAGTGAAATGGCAGAAGTTATATAGTTAGATCATAAATTGTGAAACAAAAAAAACTCCAGCCAAAGCTAGAGTTTTACGTATAATTGTAACGAATTTTAAGCTTCTTCCATCGTGTGATACACGTTCATTACGTCATCATCTTCCTCCAGTTTTTCAATTAGCTTTTCGATGTCAGCCATTTCTGCTTCCGATAATTTCTTTGTAATCTGTGGAATTCTTTCAAATCCAGAAGAAAGAATTTCCAATCCTCTGTTTTCTAATTCTTTCTGGATGGTTCCAAAACTTCCAAAAGGAGCATAAATCAAGATACCGTCTTCATCTTCAAAAACTTCCTCAGCACCGAAATCGATTAATTCTAACTCCAGTTCTTCAGGATCAATTCCGTTTGCAGGAATTCTAAAGTTGCAGGTGTGATCAAACATAAATTCTACAGAACCTTGAGTTCCCATAGTTCCGTTGCATTTGTTGAAGTAACTTCTAACATTAGCTACCGTTCTGTTATTATTATCAGTTGCAGTTTCCACTAGAATTGCGATTCCATGAGGCGCATATCCTTCAAATAAAACTTCTTTATAATTGGCTGTGTCTTTGTCAGTTGCTTTTTTTATGGCGCGTTCCACATTTTCTTTAGGCATATTTACTGCCTTAGAGTTCTGGATAACAGCTCTTAATCTGGAGTTGGCATCAGGATTTGGTCCGCCTTCCTTTACAGCCATTACAATATCTTTTCCAATTCTGGTAAATGCTTTGGCCATTGCTGACCAACGTTTCATTTTTCTTCCTTTTCTAAACTCAAACGCTCTTCCCATTTCTATTTCTTATTTTGAACTGCAAAAATACAGTTATTAGTTATTTTTTCAAATATTTTTGTTAATCAATTGGAACGTGTTTCGAAATAAAATTTGTTCCTGTCGCATTCCAGTTATTGATTGCATTGGAGCGCTCAGTATTGAACTTTGTATTCAGTTTGTTGTAAGTTCCAACTTCTTTATTCAAAGCATTTACAAGCGAATTAAAATTATCAATTTCTGCTTTAGATCTTGCATTCGCTGCTTTGTCGTCCATAATCTTTTTGCTTTCCTGAAATTTTTGGTTCAACATCATAAAAGCAACAACTCCAGGTGCAAATTCTAACGCTTCTTTTTTACTGAATTCCAATACTTTTTTGGTAGCATTTACAAGCATTAAGTCATTTTTATAAGGTTGAAATGTCTTTAGTTTTTCTAAACCTTCATTCGAATACTGTTCCAGTGCATTGCTGTTTTGTTGAATTGCGTTCAAATTGTTATCAGTAATCGCTTTCATCAATACTGACTCTGTGAAATTCACTTTGAAAAAGATCAGGTATAATTGAGTATGATTTTCGAAAACTTCATTGGATATTTTCATTTTCTTGCCCAATTCACTTTTATCCTCCCCAATTTGAATCCCATATTTGGTAGCAAATATTTTTTGGTTGGCATTCAATTTATCGACTTCCTCATTGATTTTAGCATTCACTAAATCTCTGGCCATAATATATGCTTCCATAAAGTCATAGGATTGTTCTGCAACTTCCTGCATGTTTATTATTTTGTCATATTCCTGATTGATTTGCTTTTCAGAAATTGCCAGATAGGCTAGAAGTTGATTTCTATATTCCACATCACCTTTGTAGCCGTCTTTAAGGGCTTCTATTTTTTTAGCTGCGGTTTGTATGCTTTTGACTAATGTTTTTCGAGTAACATCTATTTTTCGGGCATTCTTGCTGTGTGCCACTGCCGAAGTGTACTTCCAAGTTGTTCGGGCAATAATATCGGTTTCCTTACTGATATAATTCAAATAATCTACAGGCGTTTTGAATTCCTGAGCATTAGTAAAAGTTGTAATAAGCAAAAGTAAGAGCAAGGTAAAGGTTGGTTTCATATTTTAGAATTGGTTTATTTGGTTATAGTGTTGTAATCATTCAGTATTGCAATTGCTTCTTCCAGATAAGGACTGTTTTTTAAATTTTTGAGTTTATACGCATTGCTTTCCTGCTGAAAAGTGTCAAATTTTAAATTTTCTACATCATACGAAGTATTGGAAAGAGTAAAATCACTTTCACTTTCTACTATTTTTTTAACTTTTTCCCAAAGGGAATCAATTTCATGTACATCGTCAAACACATCTTTAAAAACTAATCGTGTTGGTTTTTTAGGATTGTTATAAAGTGCATTAATCTGTTCATTTGCTGTATTAATTTCATTAAAACGAACATTTGCTTTTACTCTTGTTTGGCTTAATGCTGTTAGTTGTGGGAAATAAGTTCGTGGCAACGGACTGAATCTCGCTTTGGTAGTAATGATGTCATTTTTTAAAGCCGTTTTGTAACTGTCTTCACGAGAAGTAATACTGTCAAATAAAATCGGTAGCGCAATATCTGGTATAATTCCTTGCATTTGATGGCTTTTACCGGAAACTCTGTAGAATTTTTCAATAGTTACCTTCACAAAATCCTGTTGTTTTTTTTCGTCCAAAGGCAAAATAGCCTGCATTGTAGCTTTTCCTAATGAGGTGCTCCCGATTATTATTCCGCGGTTGTAATCTTGGATAGCTGCTGCAAAAAATTCGCTTGCTGAAGCAGAATTCCCATTTATCAGCACTACCAAAGGACCATTGTAAACGCTGCCGCGATTAAAATCTTTCAAGATAGTTTGCTGGTCTTTGCTGTCGACTAAAACGGATAAAGGACCGATGTCGATAAACATTCCGGCTAATTTAATCGCTTCCTGTATAGCGCCACCACCATTATTCTGGAGGTCAATCACTAATCCTTTGATGTTGTCTTTTTGAAGTTTTACAATTTCTTTGGCAACATCATCAGCGCATCCTTGAACGGAATTTCCATCAAAATCCGAATAAAAACTGGGGATATTGATATAACCAATTTTAGCTTTTTTTTCGGCAATAAAACTATAGACGACATTATCCGTTGCTTTCATCACTTGCTTTCTAAGAAATACAGTCATGACAGCTCCATTTTTTTTCTGAATGGTTAATTCTATGTCTGTATTGGAATCTAAAAAAATCAATTCTCCAATTTTTTCAATAGAAGAACAGGAAACGGTATAGCTGATTCCTTTGGTATTGGAAACGGCTAGAATGATGTCATCTTTTTCAAACTTACCAGTTTTTGCAGCGGGACCGCCCGGAACTATTTCTTGCACAACGATTTCTTCTTTCTCATTAAAACCTACATTCAGCCCTAATGATAACGTGCTGGTGGACAAACCCGACATGAAGCTGGATTTTGCAGCTAAAGAAAAATAATTAGAATGCGGGTCAAAATAAGTACAAAACAAATTCAAAAAAGTGTTGTGTAAATCACTTTCTATTCGGCCTTTAATGTCCAAAATACTGTTTACCTGACACAAATTAGCATCAAATAACTTTATTTTAGTTGTTTTTTCGAGAGTGGCAAAATTTTGATTTAATGAATCTAAATTTGAACTTAGTTTCGAAATATCTTCCAGGATATCATATCGAATTCTCTTTTTCCAAATACGTTCTAAATCTGTTGCAACTAAATCAAAAGGAAATTTTTTCTTCGAAAATTTGACTGAATCATTGGAAGTGTAATCAAATGGTTCTTTCTGTATTTTCTCTAAAACTTTCTTTTTTCTGTTCAAAGCCAAAGTGTAGACGGCGACAAAATCATTCATGAAAGAACAATTATTTTGCAATAGATAATTGTCAAGTTGCAATCTGTGTTTGCATAATTTGTCGTACTCAATCTTCGTGAATAAGTTTCGGTTCGAATCCAAAGCATCCAAAAAACCATCAAAAACAAAAACCGATAAACTGTCGTCTACCGGTTTAGGTTGATAATGTTCACGTTGTAATAACGCGTTTATTTTAGAAAGTGTTTCACAAGTTTTTGCGTCATTTTGACCAAAAAGTGAAAATGTAGTAAGCAAAAATGCTAGTGAAAGTTTCTTCATTTATTTTTATTTCTTGTAAAAAGGTAATTTTACCACTTTGGCAGGAACATCATTTTTACGGATTCGGATAAAGATATCGCTTTCCAAGGCACTATTTTCAACAGTTACATAACCCATTCCAATTCCTTTATTCATGGATGGCGACATCGTTCCCGAAGTTACAATCCCGATTACATTCCCTGAAGCATCTACAATCTCGTAATCGTGTCTTGGCACAGCACGTTCTTGCATTTCAAATGCGACTAATTTTTTAGTAACTCCAGCTTCTTTTTGTTTTTTTAGATTTTCAGAATTCGTAAATTCTTTTGTGAATTTTGTGATCCATCCCAATCCAGCTTCCAGTGGAGAAGTAGTGTCGTTGATGTCATTTCCGTACAAACAAAAACCCATTTCCAATCGCAACGTGTCACGAGCCGCAAGACCAATTGGCTTGATACCAAAAGCCGCACCCGCTTCAAAAACTTTATTCCAAATTTGTTCTACTTCTGAATTTTTACAATAAATCTCAAAACCTCCAGAACCCGTATATCCTGTAGCCGAAATAATTACGTTTTCGATACCGGCAAAATCTCCCACTTCAAAATGGTAATATGGAATCGCAGATAAATCTTTTGAAGTTAACGATTGCATTGCTTCAACCGCTTTTGGTCCTTGAATGGCCAATAATGAATAATCATCCGATAAGTTTTTCATCTCCACACCCAAATCATTTTGAGCCGAAATCCAATCCCAATCCTTGTCAATATTCGACGCATTTACGACTAATAAATACTGCTCGTCTTTCATTTTATAAACCAGCAAATCATCCACAATTCCACCATCATTGTTTGGCAAACAAGAATATTGTGCTTTTCCAATAGTCAAAGTCGAAGCATCATTTGAAGTGACTTTCTGAATCAATGCCAATGCATTTGGACCAGTAAGCAGAAATTCACCCATGTGAGAAACGTCAAAAACACCCACGGCATTGCGTACCGTTTCATGTTCCGCATTGACTCCTTCATATAAAATAGGCATATTGTATCCGGCAAACGGAAGCATTTTTGCTCCCAAACTCTCGTGTATGTGCGTAAGCGCAGTATTTTTCATTGTGTTTTTATATAAAATTTGAAGTCGCTAATTTATTGATTTTATTTCGGGTGACAAAGGCGGAGCCTAGCAAAGTTTCAAGATTCAAACGTTTTCGCAACAATCTGTACTGTAGGATTTATAATAAGTATTTTTAGGAGCTATTTCCTGCTATCCGCTTTATTCCCGCTTAACAAAAACTACGGCTAAAAAGCCTTCTTTTTCTAAAGCGGGAGATGCCGCTATTATCAGGGCTAGGAAATTTCGGTTCCATTAACGAATTTGTTTCCTATAAAATCCGTAATTTTAACCAAACAAATTTCCATGACAAATCCTATTTACATAGACCAAAAAGAAATCCTGAAACGTTACAAACAACCTGATAAACATACACACAAAGGCATTCAAGGACACGCTTTGATTATTGGCGGAAGTTATGGCAAAATAGGAGCAGTGAGTTTATCTTCCAAAGCTTGCTTAAAAACTGGTTGCGGATTAGTCACCGTTTTTATTCCAAAATGTGGGTACACAATTCTGCAAACTGCAATTCCCGAAGTTATAGTTCTTACAGATATTCAGGAGGAAATAATTTCTGATATTACTTTCGAAATTACACCACAGGCCATCGGAATTGGTCCGGGATTAGGTCAAGCCGTAGAAACCCAAAACGCATTGTATCAATTTTTGAAAACGAATAGAATTCCTTTAGTAGTAGATGCTGATGCATTGAATATCATCTCCAAAAACAAAAAATTACTAGCTTTACTACAACCCAAAACGATCATTACCCCACATCCCAAAGAACTGGAACGATTAATTGGAAAATGGGATTCTGAAGAGGAGAAAATGAGGAAAGCAATCTCTTTCTCTAAACAATATCAAGTTATAATCGTGATGAAAGGCGCGCCAACTCAAATCATCGATGGCGAAACTGTCTATCAAAATACCACTGGAAATGCTGCGCTTGCAACCGCAGGAACTGGCGATGTTTTGACGGGAATGATTACCAGTTTGTTGGCACAATCCTATGAACCTATAGCCGCTGCAATTCTTGGCGTGTATCTTCATGGTTTAACCGCTGATATTGCTTTACCGGAAACGGGCTATCAATCGTTCATCGCTTCAGATGTTATTGCGAATATTGGGAAAGCCTTTTTGTCTTTAGAAAAATTGGAGTAAATAACATTCTTAAATGAATTTTACACCACTTATTTGTAAGTTTGTATCCAAGCAAAATTGCTTTATCCAATTCGATTATGGAAAAAACACCCCATCTTAGAACCGTAAATGTTACGCGATACATCACTCCGCTGCGGGAAGGCGGTTCTTTGCCTGCGTTAGCTGAAGCCGATGATGATTTTAAATATGTATTGAAATTCAAAGGTGCCGGACACGGCGTAAAAGCCTTAATTGCCGAATTAATTGGCGGAGAAATAGCCCGTGTTTTAAACCTAAAAATGCCCGAACTCGTTTTTGCAAATCTCGACGAGGCTTTTGGACGGAGTGAAGCCGACGAAGAAATTCAGGACTTGCTTCAAGGCAGCCAAGGACTTAATTTAGCTTTGCATTATTTATCAGGAGCCATAAATTTTGATCCTGTTGTCACGTTGGTTGATCCAAAACTGGCCTCGCAAATTGTTTGGTTGGATGCTTTTATTACAAACGTGGACAGAACGTTTAGAAACACCAATATGTTAATTTGGCATAAAGAATTATGGCTGATTGATCACGGTGCCAGTTTTTATTTTCATCATTCTTGGACCAATTGGGAAAAGCATGCACAAAGCCCTTTTGCACTGATAAAAGACCATGTATTGTTGCCTCAGGCTTCTTTGTTGCCAGATACAGACGTAAATTTCAAAAAAATATTATCTGAGGATGTATTGCAAAATATCGTAAATCTGATTCCGGAAGTTTGGCTTAATTGGGAAGATACCGATGAAACTCCCGAAGCCATTCGGGAAGTCTATTTTCAGTTTTTAAGAACACGTTTGAACCATTCCGAAATTTTTATAAACGAAGCACAAAATGCAAGAAAAGCACTTATATGAGTATGCCATAATCCGTGTTGTGCCAAGGGTAGAACGCGAAGAATTCCTCAATGTGGGTATTATTCTTTTTTGTAAAAAAGCAAAGTTTATTAAGGTTTTATATTCTGTTAATGATTCCAAACTCCAACTTTTTGCAGATGATTTGGATGTGGAACAACTGCATTTAAATGTAGAAGCATTTGCAAAAGTGGCTCATGGCGAAAAATCTGGCGGACCCATAGCGCAATTTGATATTCCATCGCGTTTTCGTTGGTTGACAGCACTTCGCAGTTCTGCCATTCAAACCTCAAGACCACATCCGGGTTTGTGTGATGATTTGGAACAAACCACACAACGGTTATTTGAGGAAATGGTATTGTAAATAAATTTTAAAACTGTTGGAAAGTCATTTCTCAAAAACAAAATATTTTTTTGCAGACGACAATGGAATATTAAAAAATTAAGAAACCTTATTCAGGTGACGTGCAAGATGCATCCCCATACTAAAGCAAGCTTGCAGCAGATAACCGCCAGTGGGCGCATCCCAGTCCAGCATTTCACCGATACAATAATTACTTTTTTTGTTTTTTAGTTGAAAATTTTCATCCACAGCACTCAGTTGAATGCCTCCTGTTGTGGATATGGCATCGTTCAAAAGGCTAGTATCGGTAATTTCTATAGGTAGTTTTTTTATGTTTTGCGCCAATAACTCCGGATTCAAATAAGTTTCTTTAGAAAGGTATTTTTTTAAAAGTCCAATCTGTGCGGAACTCAATTTTACTTCTTTCTGTAATGTTTCGCTGGTCTTTTTAAAGGTTGATTTTTTAATCTTTTGAAGCAAATCATCATAAAGTAAGGTTGGTTTCATATCCAAGAAAACTGTCGCTTTTTGTTGGCTCTCCAATTCCTCCCGTATTTGCGGACTAAGCGCATAAATAGCATTTCCTTCTAAACCAAAACGTGTGATTACCGCTTCGCCTTTTTGCTTTTTATTCAAACAGCTAATCGCAATATTTTTAAGCGGACTGCCTTCATGTTCTAAAATAAAAT
Source organism: Flavobacterium psychrolimnae (assembly GCF_003312425.1). GTDB lineage: Bacteria > Bacteroidota > Bacteroidia > Flavobacteriales > Flavobacteriaceae > Flavobacterium > Flavobacterium psychrolimnae. The sequence goes on from NZ_QNUX01000008.1 coordinate 83,254, forward strand.
CTTCCGGCCAATTCACACGATACGCACAATTTGAAGATTGAAAAGGAACTACAGGAATACTTTGCATTTCAAATAAATCTAGCCAAGAACCATCAGAACCGGTGACTTTCCAGCTGCCTCCGCCCATAGCAAAAATGGTATAGTCGGATTTTATAGTTGTATCGGTATTGAAAACAATATCTTTTTCATTTGTCCAACCTTTCCAAGTGTGTTGGTATTCAATCGCAACACCTTGCTTATTTAGAACATTTAGAATTGCGTTGAGAACAGTTATGGGTTTGATACCACTTTCAGGATACACGCGTTTGCTACTGCCGATGTAGGTTGGAATACCAATCGAATCAATCCAATGTCTAAAGTCTTCATTATCAAAATCAAGTAATGCTTTTTCCAGAAAATGAGGCGGTGTATAGCGCGCAATCAATTCCCCAATGGGTTCCGAATGCGTTAGGTTAAATCCTCCTTTTCCGGCCACCAGAAATTTCCTCCCTAGTGTTTTATTTTTCTCGTAAACAGTAACCTTGAATTTATTACAATCCAATAATGCAGCAAGTATAAGTGCTGCGGGTCCTCCTCCAATAATTGAAACTGATTTTTTCACAGTACAAAAGTAGACTTTGTTTTACCCGTAAACGCCGATATGGATTTTTTATTAACCAATGTATTTCTAAAAAAACAAAAAAGTGCTGTCCAAAATCATTTTGAACAGCACTTTTATAAAAATTATACTAAAACTAATATTTTGCCGATTCTCCCGCTTTAGGCAAGGATTGTTTTATAAATTGTCTGATATCTTCATTGGCAGTTTCCAAATCTACTTTTCGCAAATACATCATGTGTCCACTTCTGTAGCCTTTCCAGGACATTCGGTCATTTAGTCTTCCGCTTGGATCCATTTGCCACATGTTGTATTTCGAATTGAAATAATCGCAGGCGCCGTCGTAATATCCGGATTGAACCATTACATGCAGATACGGATTTTGTGCCATCGCCTGACGCAGATTTTCCCCAGTCTTATCATTGGAATCGTCCCAAGGTCGCACAGAACCAAACATATTGTATTTAAAATCGGTTTTGTAATTCAAATTATTGCGCAAGTACATATTGATGGCTGGAGTAAAGGAGTGCAACCAAGAAGTAAGTTCCGCATTAAAATCAGGTCCGTCGCCAGCCGCTTTGCGGTCAATTCCTTTGTAGCGCGAATCTAATCTACCAACAGTAAAACCTTGATCTCGCAACAATTCTTTCCAGAAATAATCATATGGCACATCTAAATTATTTTGTAAAACCACTTTCTCAGAAAGACCGGAATAGCGCGCTATTTTAGCAGCAATTTCTTTTCTTTTTTGGTCGTCTAATGCGCCTCCTTTGCTCATTGCGGGAAGCAATTCATTGATGGTAAAGTCTTCCACTTCAGGCAACATGGTAGTTAAATCTTTATTTTGCAAATCAGAAGGCAGCATTTTGTGATACCAAGCCGTTGCTGCAAAATATGGCAGTTTCAGTGCGGCTTCAGAGGCGACTCCGCGAGTGATTCCCAGTTCAGTTGGTGAAACTAAAATAACGCCGTTCAGGTACATCCATTCGCTGTTTTGTAATTCTAGCGCCAGTCCGGAAACGCGTGTAGTACCGTAACTTTCACCAATCAAATATTTTGGTGAAGCCCAACGATTCGTTCTGGATACAAATCCATTAATCCAGTCGGCGAGGTATTTAATGTCGGCATTTACGCCAAAGAATTTAGTAGTTGGTATTTCTTTACTCGTAGCTCTTGAATATGCGGTATTGACCGGATTTACAAAAACAATATCGGCAACATCCAAAATCGAATATGGATTCTCCTTGATTCCATAAGGCTGTAACGGATATCCTTCATCGTCGATATTGATTAAACTTGGACCCGTATAGGCAATTTGCATCCAAACCGAAGCCGATCCTGGACCGCCATTAAAAGAAATTACCAAAGGGCGGGCGGCACGATCTTTTACATCGGAACGTTCGTAATACGTGTAAAATAAACCCGCAATTGCTTTTCCGTCTTCGTCCCAAACGGGCATCGTACCAGTTGTAGCTTTATAGGACACTTTTTGACCTTTGATAGTCGTAGCATGTTCCGTTACCACTTGCGAATCCGGATTGAAAATAAGATTTGCGGCTGAATTTTCTTCTTTTGGAGCGGCAGGTGTTGTAGCAGCTTTTTGTGGTTGGGCATGCAAAGCGGTAAAAAATCCAAGGAAGAGCAAGGATAGTATTGTTTTTTTCATAAAAGATTGGTTTGGGGCATTTTGATACCGTTTTTTGGATATAATTTTAACAGCACTAATATATTGCTTTTTAATAGAGTGGCAAAAAGTAGTAATCAGAATAGTAATTTCCAAAGTAGCAACCTTTTTTTGGCGTAACCCCAAAGCAGAAAATTCCCTTTTCTATTCCCGTATCTCCAACTTTGGGGTCGGGCTTTTGGCTGTATCCACGCTAAAAAGCGTGGGATGCCGCCGCAATCCCTTACGCGAGCTGCCAGAAGATTAAACGAAATTTTCTTATCGCTAGATCTTCTTTTCTTCAAATAACATTTCCAATTGTTCCAAACAAGCGGTAATGCCTTGTTCAAAGCCCATTTCAATCATGGTTTCAATCTCTTTTTCATCGGAATAAAACATCTTGAATTCGACCAAAGTCCCCGCATCAGTTGTGGTAAAAACAATTGTTCCTTTGGAAACCGGCAACGAAGTATTTACAGTTCCTTCTTCGTCACAAAAACTATCTTTAATTTCAAAACTTAAATGAGGTGTAATGGCTGTATAATCCATGCGTCCCCAATGTTTATCATTTTCAGGGCCCACCATGGCGTACAACCAATAACCTCCAACAGAAAAGTCCATCGATTTGGTTTCGGCTTTCCAGGGCTTTGGTGCCCACCATTGTTCTAATAATTCACTTTCGGTAAACGCACGCCAAACTTTTTCAACCGGCGCAGAAAATGTTCTGGAAACCAGAATTGATTTTTCTTCTAAATCTTTTACAACAAGAGTTTTGGGAGTAGTTGCCATTTTATTGAGATTTAAAATTGATACTTATAAAATATTGATTCAGTTGCTATTCCTTTGATGTATAAAAGAAAAACGAACTATTAAAGTTAGTTTATTTTATTTAAAAAAATACCAGTTGAATGCAATTATTCAAAATTTAGAATTCCGAAAAATGGATCAAAAATAAACACAAAGAAACATAGAAAAAAAGATAAGTATAGCCCAATGCTTGGGTTAACAAAGCTATGATTTACTACAAGTAAGTGAAACGCCTTCATAAAATATATGAAAACTATGAATCTATGTGTTTAAAAAAAACTTGAATTGAACCTATGAAGTTAATAAGTTTAATTATTTGAAAATCAATAAATAAAATTTATCTAATCTTTTTTTCTAAAACAATAAATTCCAAAGGCTCTTCCGTAATTGGAATATGAACATCGCTTGCGGGAAACGGTTCTTTTGCGCCAGTATCCTCATAACCGTTGCGTTTGTACCAAGCAATAAGTTCATCCCGAACGGAAATCACTGTCATAACAATTTTTGGTAATCCCAATGCTTGCGCATGAATTTCTGCCTGCTGCAATAATTTTTTTCCAACGCCACTGTTTTGCAATTCCGGGGAAACGGTCAGCATACCTAAATACAATTCCTTCTCTTTTTCAACCAATAAAACACAACCTATAATTTGGTCGTTGTCCGTAAATTTCAGAACCGTATTTTTTGGATTCAGAATCGTTTCTGATAATTCTTCCTCAGTCGTTCTAAGTCCATCTAAAATATTAGCCTCAGTAGTCCATCCTTTTTTAGAGGATTCCCCGCGATAGGCTGAATTAATCAAGGTATTTAATTGCGAAACGTTCTCTAGTGTTGCTTTTGTAATCATGTGAAGTAGTCTACGGTTTTGTGTTTTTCAAAGGTAGAAAAAACGAACTAACAATTACAGGTCCATTTCGTTCCTTTTTCGGTATAACTAGTTTTGTGATCAGCTTGTTTCTTTATTATTATCTAAACTTTTAATTTGGAAAAATACTAATTAAATAATTGATAATCAATATTTTGTATTTAATTAAATATTTTTTTTACCTTTAGATAAAGAAATAAATTCAACAATTTAATAGTTACAATTATGAAAAATTTAAATAGTATTTTGGTGATAATAATGGTTTGTGTATTAAACACAGCACCAATATTTGGGCAAACGACCGCCAAAAAGAATAAAATTATTGCCGATAGCGAAACCGCAAAATCCGAATTTATAAAAAGTGATCCTTTGATGAAGGCACTTTTTGATAAAGCGTACGGTTATGCCATATTTCCTAATGTGGGCAAAGGCGGACTTGGTATAGGCGGAGCAGCGGGTAATGGAGTGGTTTATGAACAAAACAAAAGAATTGGTATGGCCAAGTTATCGCAAGTGAGCATAGGATTTCAGGCTGGAGGACAAGCGTATCGAGAAGTGATATTTTTTGAATCCAAAAATGAAATGGACCGATTTAAAGAAAGCCGATTCGAGTTTTCCGCACAAGCTTCAGCGGTAGCAGTAACCGAAGGCGCTTCGGCAAATGTAAAATATACCAATGGCGTGATGGTTTTCACCATGCAGAAAGGCGGACTCATGTACGAGGAGTCAATTGGTGGACAGCAATTCAAGTTTAATAAATTGTGATACAACTAAAACGGCTGAGAAATTTCTCAGCCGTTTTGATTTTTAGAAGGTATTTTGAAATGCTATACTGATTTCTTTTTTGTATCGAATAAAATGTATTTTTTGAATACATATTTCCAAGGCACAAAGAGTATTGGTATTATAATTCCGGAGAACATATACGCCATTCCTTCGGCTGGCGAACCTTCAAGTGTACCTGCGGACCATAACGGATATGCCACGACGGCAAGCCAAAGGCCTTTATAAAAAATCATAAAAAGCATAATGGGTAACATGCGCAACGTATGGAATACGCCCAAAAGCGCCAGTGTGGAGTAAGCCGCCCAACAGCACCAAGCAACTGCTCTTGTTGGATCCCAATCCCCTTCATGAGTTAAAATAACGGTCCAAGAATCTGTGGCAACAAAAACAAACATTAATGCGAAAAACAACCGCATCACATAAATATTGATCCGGCGAACGCCTTCGTAGTTTTCGTAGTCCGGAAGAAAAATATTTTTGATTCGGAACTTGGTTTGTTTTTGCTCTGGTGACACTTGCTCTGTTGTGTTCATCGTTTTTCTGTTTGGTTTTTATAGTGCCAAGGTATAAAAAAAGCTAGATCCTTTTAAGTCAGTAGCTTATTTTGTTTTTTAGTATTGTTCTATAATTTAATTTGCTAGCGCGAGCGTCTCGCTCGTGACTATTACAATATAAATCATAGTATTTTATCTAAATCACTTTTTTTATACAATCGTTAGCACACTTTTGTAAACTGTGACCATTTCAATTTGCAACTAAAATCAGATCTAAATTATCTTTTAGCCTGTTTTGCAGTTGATGCTATGTAATTAGTTATATTTTTTACTAATTATCGCGGGTACAGTTTGCAAAACTGGGCTAACGATTTAGGTAAATTAGCGCAATCGGGTATCGTTATGTTTTATTTATGCTAACGAAGTTTTTATTTATTTCTCAATTCCATTAATTCTATAGGTTTGTATTTTTCGCAATATACTTCTAGACCAAACTTTATTATTAAAGCAATTATTGATGCTGCTATTAATTTTATTCCAATGCCAAGTGATGCTAAGCAAGTCGTAATAGCAATACTAATATAACCTTTTGATAAAACAGTACTCATTCCATTTTGAAACCAAACTTTATAGATTTCACTTTCTGGATTGCAAAGGGAATTGTAAGCAACCCGTTTGATCGATTGAAAAACAGTTTTACCTACCTCTGCATCTTTTATTTTCTGTTGAGGGCTAGGCAAAGCTAATCGTTCTGCTGAAGGTAATTGTTTTGTTGAGAATTCATGTACTTGAAAAAGTAGATATTTTGTGTTTTCAGGTACAGATTTACCAATTTGCTCAAAAATTTCGGATTCATTTTGCGAAGTTATTAGTCTAATAACTTCTGTCTCAAGTTCCTCATCACTAAAAGCTTCTATTCCAATTTCTTTAAGGGAGTATAAAGCAGTTTCTTCGTCAAATCTTTCGATAATTTCTGCTCTAAATTCTCGCCTTGTTCTTTCTGTTTTTATAAAAGAATAGTTTGTTAAGACTTCTTTTATCAATGGTTTTGCACTTTCAATATCTTTTTTTCTAAGATAACAAATTGCTAATAATGAAGTGGCTTCTAAATGTAATCTTGTATTTTTAGAAACAGAAGAACGATTCGAAATTAAACCACTAATTGAAAATTCTATTTGACCTAATTCTAATGTAAGTTCATATAAGCTATTTTTATTTTGAACAATTCTATTGAAATGTTTTGTAGGGCGTAATAACGTTTGAATATCTACAATCAAACTTTTTGCAGTTTCTAAATCTTTTCTTTTTATTGAATCTTTAAATTTAGGTTCTAAGATTTTTAATCTTTCTTTTTGTTTTTCACTTAATTTAATTCCTGTCATTGTTTTTAATGTGGTTTTAAAATGTTTTATATTCGTTTTGTGCTATGAACATAAGTATAAACTCTTAATTCATTTGACTTTGACATGTAAATAGAATATTTTATTATATCAAACGTAATAAATTTACTTACGGAAAACTAATTTAATAATGAAAAAAAAATCTGACGAATTCCTATAAAAAAAACCGACTAAAAATCACTTCTCAGTCGGTTTGTATTTAAAAATAAACATATAATTTTTACGCCAAAAAAGCTTTCAAATCCTCATACGTTTTAATTTTTACGCTTACTTTTTCCTTTCCTAATACGCTTTCAATTTGGGTTGGAATCGGCAGAGTTACGCTTAATGTTGGTTCAACCGTATCCAAAAACTTTATTGGGTGGGCAGTTTCTAAGAAAATACCAATTGCATTAGGGTGATTTTGTAATTCTTTTTTCAATCCTAAATAACCAACAGCTCCGTGCGGTTCTGCAATGTAACCGTCAGTATTGTAAATGGATTTCATGGCTTCTAAAGTCTGTGCATCAGAGAACGTAAACGAAGAAAAATCTTTTTTGAATTGCTCCAAATCATTATGATACATTTCCTGAATTCGGATAAAATTACTTGGATTCCCCACATCCATCGCATTCGAAATCGTAGCGATAGAAGGTTTTGCGTCGTAAATTCCGTTTTCTAAAAATCTCGGAACGGTATCATTCACATTCGTGGAAGCTACAAAATGTTCGATGGGCAATCCCATTTTTTTAGCAATAATTCCCGCGCAAATATTCCCAAAATTCCCACTTGGACAAGAGAAAACTAATGGTTTGTTCTGTTTTTTTAATGCTTTGTACGCAAAGAAGAAATAAAACATTTGCGGTAACCAGCGTGCAATATTTATCGAATTCGCCGAAGTCAGGTTTTTATGTTTTAAACTTTCGTCCAGAAATGCTTTCTTTACCATGTCCTGACAATCATCAAAAACGCCGTCCACTTCTAGCGCTTTAATATTTTGTCCTAAAGTCGTCAATTGTCGTTCTTGAATATCACTCACTTTCCCGGAAGGATAAAGGATGATCACTTCAACGCCTTTTACGCCAAGGAAACCACTGGCCACAGCTCCGCCCGTATCGCCGGAAGTCGCTACCAAGACTGTGTTTTTACTGTCGGCGTTATCTTTATTAAAATAACCTAAACAACGCGACATGAAACGCGCGCCTACGTCCTTGAAAGCCATCGTTGGGCCATGAAACAATTCAAGGGAATAAATGCCTTTTTCGACTTCGACCACAGGGAAATCAAAACATAAGGTTTCGGCAATGATTTGTTTTAAAGTGTCTGCCGGAATTTCGTCGCCCACAAATTGTTGAATCGCCTCAAAAGCAATTTCTTCGTTACTTAAATTTTCGATAGTGTCAAAAAAATCTATTGGTAATGGTGTGATTTTTTCCGGAAAATACAATCCTTTATCAGTTGCTAATCCTTGTATTACGGCTTCTTTAAAAGAAACCTGGGGTGCGTTATGGTTTAAACTGTAATATTTCATTGTGTTTAGTAATTGTAGAATCCTAACCCAACCCTCCCCAAAGGGAAGGGACAAGAAACTGGATTCAGAGTGTGTTGTTGTAATTTTAAAATCAATAATCGTATTCCTTTTATTCCCCCTTCGGGGTTAGGGGGATACTATTTTCATCCCCTCATCATTCACCTTAGAAACGTGAATTTCGTACGGTAAATTCATTTCGTCGTACACGGCGCTCATGGCTTTTGCGATTTTATCCGCGGTCTCCTTTCCTTTGCTCAAAGCAAAAATTGAAGGACCGGAACCCGAAATCCCAGAGCCTAAAGCGCCATTTTCATAGGCTGTTTTCTTGATTAAATCAAATCCGGGAATTAAAACACTTCGCAACGGTTCCACGATTTCATCATGCAACGAACGTCCTATTAAATCGTAATCTTTAGTGTATAATCCAGCGATTAATCCGCCCACATTTCCCCATTGCGTAATCGCACTCTTCAAGGAAACAGTTTGTTTCAATACGGAACGCGCATCGGAAGTTTTCAACTCAATTTGTGGATGAACCACGGTGGCGTACAATTCTGATGGACTTTCTATTTTGATAATGTCCAAAGGATTCGAACTTCTCACCAACGTAAAACCACCCAAAAGGGCAGGAGCAACGTTATCGGCATGGGCGTTTCCACTGGCTAGTTTTTCGCCTTGCATAGCAAATAAAACCAACTCTTTTCGGGTAAATGGTCGTCCCAGTAATTCATTAATTCCAAAAACAGCTCCGGCTGAACTTGCGGCACTGCTTCCAATTCCGCTTCCGGCTTTGATGTTTTTGTAGATTTCGATTTCGAATCCAAATTCGGTTTCTACCGCTTCCAACATCGCCAAAGCGGATACTCCGGCAACATTTTTTTCGGTTTCCAAAGGCAGGTCGGCACCCACAATTTTAGTGATGCGAATCCCTTTTACATCTGATTTCCGAATAATCATTTCGTCACCGGCAGTTTCTAAACACAGCCCAAGGACATCAAATCCGCAGGAAAGATTGGCGATTGTGGCGGGGCAAAATATTTTTATTTCGTTCATGTTGTTTTGTTTCAGGTTTAAAGTTTAAAGTTGTTGCCAGTTTTTGAACTTGAAACTCTAAACAAAGAAAACTTTAAACTATTTTTATATGTTTCCAATTCTAATCACATCAGCAAAAATTCCGGAAGCTGTAACTGCAGCTCCGGCGCCAGCACCTTTTATCAATAAAGGTTGGTCCACATAACGATCGGTGAAGAATAATACAATGTTGTCTTTTCCTTCTAAATTGTAAAACGGATGGTCTTTAGGGATGAATCTTAAACCAACATTTGCTTTTCCATTTTCGAATTGCGCTACGTATTTCAAACGAGATTCTTTACTCAACGCTTCATTATAAATAGTTTCAAAATGAGCTGCATGTGTTTGTAAGGATTCGAAAAACGCTTCGTTTGAAGTAGTATCCAAACATTCAGCAGGCATGAAAGATTCGTTTGTGATTTCATCGATTTCCATTTTGTAACCACTTTCACGAATCAAGATTAATATCTTTCTAGCAACGTCAATTCCGCTCAAATCTATCTTTGGATCCGGCTCTGTAAATCCTTGTACACCAGCTTCTTTAACGACATTATGAAAAGTGTTGTTTTCATCGAAATTATTAAAGATAAAGTTCAGACTTCCAGATAAAACGGCTTGAATTTTATTGATTTTATCGCCCGAAGCAACCAGATTTTTTACGGTATCGATGATTGGTAATCCAGCTCCCACATTCGTTTCAAAAAGAAAAGGAGCATTAAATTGTTGCGATAATTTTTTCAGTTTTTTATAATTATCATATTCGGAGGCGCAGGCAATTTTGTTGCAAGTCACTACGGCAATATTTCTTTTTAAAAACTGTTCGTAGGTTTTAGACACGCTTTCATTTGCAGTAATATCCACAAAAATACTGTTGCGTAAATTGAGTTGTTTTACATTATTAATAAACTGTTCTTTATCCGCAGGTTCTCCTGTTTCCAGTAAAAACTGCCATTCTTTTAATGAGATTCCATCTTCATCGAAATACATTTTTCGGGAATTAGACAATGCAATAACACGCAAGTTTATTTTTAGATTTTCTTTTAGGAATTTCTTTTGTTGGTGAATTTGCTCGATGAATTTTTCTCCCACATTTCCAACACCCATTACAAATAGGTTTAATTGTTTTGTATTTTCCTCGAAAAAGTTTTCGTGTAATGTATTTAATGCTTTTTTTACATCTCTTTCGTTGATTACTGCCGAAATATTTCTTTCGGAAGCACCTTGCGCAATCGCTCGGATGTTGACGTTGTTTTTACCTAAAGTGCTGAACATTCTTCCGCTCAAACCTTGATGATTTTTCATGTTTTCGCCCACCAAAGCAATGATGCACAGGTTTTTTTCAACGATACAAGGTTCTACTTTATTTTGTGAAATTTCTACTTCAAACGCTTTATTAATGGAATCTTCCGCCACATCAGCATCCGAATTTAGAATTCCGATACAAATAGAATGTTCGGATGAGGCTTGAGTAATGAAAATTACGTTAATGTTTTTATTGGACAATACTTCAAAAAGCCTTTTGGAAGAACCGGAAACACCAATCATTCCGGAGCCTTCAAGCGTAATCAATGTGATTGCATCAATGTGTGTGATTCCTTTTACAGGATTGGATTGTGCAAAAACCTGATTGGAAATATACGTTCCTTCAGCTGCTGGTTCAAAAGTATTTTTGATTAGAATTGGAATATTCTTTCTCAATACCGGTTGGATTGTTGGCGGATATAAAACTTTGGCACCAAAATGAGATAACTCCATCGCTTCTTGATACGAAATGTAAGCTATAGGTTGGGCTTGTTTTACAATTTTTGGATTGGCAGTAAACATTCCGTTGACGTCAGTCCAAATTTCCAAATCACTGGCGTCAAGAGCGCCTGCAAGAATAGCGGCAGTATAATCCGATCCTCCGCGTCCTAAAGTTGTGTTGATTCCGTCAAGCGAAGCAGCAATAAATCCGGGCATAACAACTACCTGATTTTCATTAGAAGCAAAAAAGTCTACAATTAATTCATTGGAAACATCAAAATTCACGACAGCTTTCCCAAAATGATTATTGGTTTTTATCAATTCACGGCTGTCTTTATAACTGCTGTTTTTTAGGTTTTGTTTTAAAGCTTCTGCGATGATATACGAAGACAACAATTCACCAAAACTCAAAATTGTATCCGAAGTTCTAGATGATAATTCACCCAAAAGATAACATCCATCCAATAAGGTTTCCAGGTGATTGACGATTCTTTTGATGTGGCTCAAAAGACTGCTTTGTTCGCTGACAGGAATTAGTTCTTTTAAGGCGTCTAAATGTTTTTTCTCGATTTCGGCAAGAATATCTTTGAAACTTTCATCTCCGGCAGCTGCTTTTTGCGAAGCAAGTTGAAGTAAATCAGTGATTTTGCTGAAAGCGGAAACGACAACAATTAATTTTTCTTCTCGTGCTTTATCGCTAACTATAGCTAAAACCAGTTTTATATTTTGTGCATTGGCAACGGAAGTTCCGCCAAATTTTAATACTTTCATATCAAGTTATTTTAATGTAATGATAAATCGCTATTTAGTTGTTGCAGACGATTTAATGGTGTGTGTTGTTTTTTTGAAAATGCAATGTTTATTATATACCCAAGAACTTTCTTTCTTCCGAAAAAAATATAATAATAGGATTATATGTTGAAAATTTACCCCAAAGGGGTAGTTGTAGTTGTTGTAGTAAACGTAACAGCAGTGCCAACCCAGATTTGAGTTGTTATCGAAGAGTGATATGTAGCTTTATTGTTTACCATTTTGATGTTCCAAAAGTACAGTTTTTTATAAAAAATAGCGCCTTTAATTGTGTTTTTGCGAATATTTGAAAATATCCGATGCTATTTGATGATTATGAAATATTGTGTGATTTATCAAGTCTATGATGAAGCTATTCGTAGAAATCAGCAAATTTTTCAAATTGCTTTAGCGCGCAAGTATCTTTTTTATTGAATTGAAAGCATGAATTTCACCTCTAATTACTTTCAAAACAGGCAAAATCAGTTTATTAGTTTGTACTCTCATTTTGGTTTCTAAAAAGACCGTGAAAAGTGACTATTAAAAATTAGTGTTTTGTAGGTGTATAAGAATATTTGCATGAAATCTATTTTTTGGTTTTGTTTAACTATTAAATTTAAATTATTATCAATAATTGTTGTGTAATTATAAAGATTTATTCAATTTTACCTTTTAAACACTATCAAAATGGATAATACGCATTATATTAGTACTGAACTGCTTAGCCTGGAAACATTAGCTGAAATTGTTTCTCACCACAAATTATTGGCTTTGTCTGATGAGGCGAAAATAAATATTCAAAAATGCCGTGATTATTTAGACAAAAAAATGGCTTCGCATTCAGATCCTATTTACGGTATAAATACAGGTTTTGGGTCGCTTTGTAATGTTAAGATATCTAATGAGAACTTGTCAAAATTGCAAGAGAACTTAGTGAAATCACATTCTTGCGGGACAGGCGAAGAAGTGCCAACTGAAATTGTGAAACTGATGTTGTTGCTTAAAATCCAGTCGCTCAGTTATGGACATTCAGGAATTCAATTGCAAACGGTCGAACGATTGATTGCCTTTTATAATAATGACATTCTGCCGGTAATTTATACACAAGGTTCACTGGGAGCTTCGGGAGATTTGGCTCCTTTGGCGCATTTATCGTTGCCGCTATTAGGCGAAGGAGAAGTATATTTTGAAGGCAAAAAAGTGCATTCGAGCGAAGTTTTGAAACATTTTAATTGGGAACCGATTGTTTTGCAATCAAAAGAAGGATTAGCTCTGTTGAACGGAACGCAATTTATGAGTGCGTATGGCGCGCATATTTTAATGAAAGTTAGCAAATTTTCTTATTTAGCGGATTTAATAGGAACCATTTCTCTCGAAGGATTTGACGGAAGAATAGAACCTTTTAATGAGTTAATCCACTTTATACGACCTCATAAGGGACAAATTGTTACGGCAAACCGCATAAAAGGATTTTTAGAGGGAAGCGAGATTATCGAACAGGCAAAAAATCACGTTCAGGATCCTTATTCGTTCCGATGCATGCCTCAAGTACATGGCGCTTCAAAAGATGCAATTGATTATGTGAAAAAAGTGTTTAAGACTGAAATTAATTCAGTTACGGATAATCCTAATATTTTTATTGAAAGTGACCAAATCATTTCCGGAGGGAATTTTCACGGACAACCTTTGGCTTTAGCCTTAGATTTTATGGCTATAGCTTTGGCTGAATTGGGAAGTATTTCGGAGCGAAGAACGTATCAATTGATTTCAGGAACTAGAAATCTTCCGGCATTTTTAGTAGATAATCCAGGTTTGAATTCGGGTTTGATGATTCCACAATATACCGCTGCCAGTATCGCCAGCCAAAATAAACAACTAGCAACTCCCGCCAGTGTGGACAGTATTGTTTCCAGTAACGGGCAGGAAGATCATGTCAGTATGGGTGCCAATGCCGCTACGAAAGCATTACGTATTTTGGATAATTTGGAACGCATTTTGGCAATCGAATTAATGAATGCTTCGCAAGCGATTGAATACAGACGGCCACTGAAATCGAGTGATTTTATTGAAATGTTTTTAAATGCATATCGCGAAGAAGTTCCTTTGATTAAAGAAGACCGAATATTGCATTATGATATTGAAAAGACGGTTTCTTTTTTGAACACTTTTCAAATAGAAAACGATTTGTTAATGTTAGCTTAACATTAGCGGTGAATAATGAAGTAATTTTGCCGGACTAAATTTTAATGAAATGAATATAAATAATTTTTTCCAATTTTTGGTTCCTAAAGATAAAAAGTTCTTTCCGCTTTTTGAACAAGCATCAAGTAATTTAATTGAAATTGCTACAAATTTGCATGAAGCTGTAAACCTTCCTTTGAAAGAGCGTGAAGTTCTTTTTCAGAAAATCGATGTTTTAGAGCAAAAAGGGGAGGATATAACCCGTCAAACCAATCTTGAGTTGAGTAGAAATTTTATTACTCCGTTTGATAGAGAGGATATTTATTCATTAATAACTTCAATAGACAATGTAGCGGGTAATCTTCATGGTGCTGCGAGTAGAATGCGTTTGTATCAAGTGGATAAAATTACAAAATCTATCAGAAAATTGACCGAAATTAATCTTGAGGCTTGTCAAAATATTGATGTGGCGGTAAGAGAATTGAGAGATTTGAAAAAAATGAAGAATATTACTGATGCTTGTCTTCGAATTAATAAGTTGGAAAATAAATCAGATAATGTTTATGATAAAGCAGTACTTGATTTATTCGAAAATGAAACAGATGCAAAAAATATTATCAAGTACAAAGAAGTATTGTCAGTTTTAGAAACAGCAACTGATAAGTGTAAGAGCGTAGCAGGTGTACTAGAATCTATTTCTGTAAAACATTCTTAATTCAATCAGTTTTATTCTGAAATTATAATTTATGGAATTTACTCTACTTATAGTTATTATAGTACTGGCTTTGATCTTTGATTACATCAATGGTTTTCATGACGCTGCTAATGCTATAGCAACAGTTGTTGCCACAAAAGTATTAAGTCCGTTTCAAGCAGTTGTCTGGGCAGCTTTTTTTAACTTTTTGGCCTATTGGGTTTTTGGTTTTGGGGTCGCAGATACTGTGGCAAAAACTGCCAATACTTTAGAAATTGATTTAGTTGTAATCCTTGCTGGAGTTATAGCTGCAATTATTTGGAATTTGTTCACATGGTGGCAAGGGATTCCATCCAGTTCTTCACATACTCTAATTGGAGGATTCGCTGGAGCAGCCATTGCACACGCTATTGCAGTCCATGGTTTTTTTGGATATGCAGTAATCGAAGGAACAGAAGTTCATACCGCATATTGGTATGATACTGTAAACTGGTATACCGCAGGAAAAAATGGTGGATTCCCTTCTGGGGTTTTAATCATTATTGCCTTTATTGTTTTGGCTCCTTTAATTGGTGCTTTAATGTCGTATCTAATCTCTATTTGGCTTCTTAATGCTTCTAAAAGAAGTATCTATCCTAAAATCTTTACAGTTGGATTAATGCTGTTAACTATTTGGTTTGTAGAAAGTCAAATGATATACTTTGATGAAATCAAGAAACCACGTTTCGACTCCCATCTTTGGAGTGTTGTTTTTGAATCACACAATATAAAGTGGTTTTTAGTTGCATTTATTGTATTGTCAATAAGTTCTTTTTGTTTGATTTTTAGTAGTCTAAATCTACATCAGTCAACATATTGGTTAAAGAAAATGCAATTATTGTCATCAGCTGCTTTTAGTTTAGGGCATGGTGGAAATGACTCCCAAAAAGTTATGGGTATTATAGCTGCTGCTGTTACCGTTTATATTCAAACTAGTGGTATCGCACAGGAAAGTTTACCGGATTGGTTAGATGTTGTCCTTCCGGATGAAAATGGAGCTTTCAAAATGCCAGATTGGATTCCACTAGCATGTTACTCTGCAATTGCTGCAGGTACTTTGAGTGGTGGTTGGAAAATTGTAAAAACAATGGGTTCTAAAATTACAAAAGTAACTTCTTTCGAAGGTGTTGCAGCAGAAACTGCAGGAGCATTGACCTTATATTTTACAGAGCATTTTAAAGTTCCTGTAAGTACAACGCATACAATTACTGGATCTATCATTGGTGTTGGACTTACTAAAAGAGTTTCAGCCGTACGATGGGGAATGACCGTAAGTTTATTATGGGCTTGGGTTTTAACTATTCCAATTTCAGCAATATTAGCAGCAATAATTTATTATATTTTCAGTATTTTTATTTAATGCTAAAATAATATTCATAAAAAAAAACCATTCTCAGAATGGTTTTTTTATGCTCTAAAATTTCTATTTTTTAAAACAATAGATCTTGTATTTCTTTAGTTTTATCAAATACGCTTTTCGCAAAAGGACATAGAGGCAAAATTTTAAGATTGTTTTCTCTTGCGTATTGTACGGCTTCCAAGACCATTTTTTTACCCACACTTTGTCCGGCAAAATCAGGGTTTACTTCGGTATGGTCAATAATAAACTTATCTGTTCCTGCCCAAGTATAGATCATTTTTCCGGCTTCAATTTCATTAGCAATTGCTTTAAAATGACCGTTTTTTGTTTCGTTGAAATGTTCTATTGTCATGGCTTTCTAATTTAATGCGGTAGTTATTTCAATAGGATTGGTTAAAATTTTGTGTATCGGACATTTATTGGCAATGATTAATAATCGCGCCTGTTGATCCTCATCTAAATTTCCAAGTAATTGAATATCGCGAACTATTTTGAATTTGTTTTCCAAAGAGTCTGTTTCAAAACTTACTACAACTTTAAC
The DNA here is from genome assembly GCF_003312425.1 of Flavobacterium psychrolimnae. Lineage (GTDB taxonomy): Bacteria > Bacteroidota > Bacteroidia > Flavobacteriales > Flavobacteriaceae > Flavobacterium > Flavobacterium psychrolimnae. The sequence continues at coordinate 99,795 of NZ_QNUX01000008.1, forward strand.
ATCGGTTAATTCCCAACCTTTTCTATTCGCATACATGCGCAAAGTGATTGCTGTACAAGCTGCTAATGAGGATGCCAATAATTCATTTGGCGCAAAGCCTAAATCTTGCCCTCCGCTACTTTTAGGTTCATCAGAAATAATCAAATTTGTTTCTGATTCTATTTCCGTTTTGTACAGTTCAGTGCCAATATTTGCTGTGATATTATTCATATTTATTGTTTTTTAATTTGCTCCGGAAGTGGAACAAATTCAGTTTCACCAGGAACTCTATCAAACGTTTGTGCCAACCATTTTTCTTTGGCTTGCTCAATCAATTCTTTGGTTGAAGCCACAAAATTCCAGTAGATAGTTCGTTCTTCTGGGAAGGGTTCTCCTCCAAAAATATAAATAGTCGTGTTTGCGGCCATTTCAAACGTACAGAGTTTGCTGTCTTTGGCAATTAAAATTTGCTTTGGACCAAAAACATTTTCTTCACTTTCGATGCTGCCTTCTAAAATATACAAAGCGCTTTCGCCAAATAAATGCTCGCCAATTGTTACTGTTTGTGGCGTGGTACTTTTTAATTCTAAGAGGTAAAGTGGACTGTAAACAGGGACAGGAGATTTTCTGCCAAGTATTTCTCCCGCGATTAGTTTATAAGCGATGTTGTCTATTTCCCATTCTGGAATTTGGTTTTCAGGAACGTGAAAAAAAGAAGGTTCCATTTCTTCCAGCTCTTTTGGTAATGCCACCCAAATTTGAAGTCCGTGCAACATTTTATCAGAACTTCGCAAATACTCCGGTGTTCGTTCTGAGTGAACGATTCCTTTTCCTGCAGTCATCCAGTTGATTTGTCCGGGTTTAATTTCCATTTCCGTTCCCAAACTGTCTTTGTGCATAATGCTTCCTTCAAACAGATAGGTTAGCGTGGAAAGCCCAATGTGTGGATGCGGCGGAACATCTAAATTTTCGTATTCGCTCATGCAAGAAGGTCCCATGTGATCAATAAAGGCAAAAGGTCCAACCATTCTTTTTTCTCGAAAGGGAAGCAATCGCCCAACCATAAAGTTACCAATATTACTCGGACGTTCTTCTATAATTAGTTTTATATTCGACATATTAAGTGTTTTTTTTAAATATAGAAATAACGAAAATTGACTTTGTGTTTGCTATTTCCTTTAGTTTATTCCGCTTAAACTTTTGTGGATGTGTTTGCGCTTGTGATAGGTTTGTTTAAGATTTTGATTGCCGGAAATGATGCTGATATTTCCATCAATTTCTAACATTGCGAGTTTTACATCTTTAAAATATTCGATTCCATGTTCGCGCATCGCTTCTTTCAATTCATCAGATGTGATATTTAATTTGCTTAAAGTTTTAAAATCAAGATTTCCATCGTGTATCAGGATTTCTGGTTTTTCTTGCATGAAATCGCTAAATTTAGGATATTTAAACATTAATTTTTTTAAAATAAAATTAATAGTAAAAAGGACCGAAGCCGCGGCTAAGCCTCCCCATAAACTGGTATCATTTCCTACCATTGCATTTTGAACGGAGTTGCTGATGAGCAGAATTAATATCACATCAGCAGTGTTCAGTTGAGACAATTCTTTTTTGCCAAAAAGTCGCAAAGCGATAACCATAAAAAAATAAACGGCACTACTGCGAAGAATTATAGCAAAGTACTCGTTCATTTTTTTAGGTTTACTATTTTGTTTTTAAATTCAACAATAACCAAAACTTGGGTAAGTTTTTTACAAATTAAAGGTTAGCATAATGCTATTTTAAATCTGTTTTTTGTTTGAAGTTTTTTTCAATTGCTTTGATCATTTCGCCGGCAATATCTTTATTGGTAGCGCCTTCAATTCCTTCTAATCCTGGTGATGAATTTACTTCCAGTAACAAAGGCCCTTTAGAAGAACGAATGATGTCAACACCTGCTACTTTCAAATCCATAGCTTTCGTAGCTTTTATGGCAATACGTTTTTCCTCTGCGGTTACTTTTATAACTGATGCTGTCCCTCCAAGATGAATGTTGGCTCTAAATTCGCCCGGCATTGCTTCACGCTGAATAGCGGCAACAACTTTTCCATCAATAACAAAACAACGAATGTCTTTTCCATTAGCTTCTTTGATGAATTCTTGAACTAATATATTGGCATTTAAGCTTTTGAATGCATTGATTACACTTTCTGCCGCCTTTTTTGTTTCTGCTAATACGACTCCTTTTCCTTGTGTTCCTTCGAGTAATTTCACGATTAAAGGAGAACCTCCAACCATTTTTATCAAGTCATCAGTATCTAAAGGAGAATTAGCGAAACCAGTCGTAGGAATTTCTACACCATGATTTAATAACAATTGCAATGAATACAATTTATCGCGTGATTGTGTAATGGCATTTGATGAATTCAAACAATATACTTTTAAGGCTTCAAATTGTCGTGTCAATGCACAACCGTAAAAAGTGATACTAGGTCTTATTCTAGGTATGATGGCATCAAATTGATTTAATATTTTACCGCCACGATAATGAATTTCTGGTGTTTTTGCATCCAGTTTCATGTAGCATTCCTTAATGTTTAGAAAGTGCATTTCGTGACCACGCATTTCACCAGCTTCCATAATACGCTTGTTGCTGTACAATTCAGGATTACTTGCTAAAAGTCCGATTCGTAAACCAGAACTTGCTTTTTCCGAATTTTTATATAATTCTTTTAAAGTGTCAGTTGTAGGTTGTCCCAAAAGATACTTTTGTTCAGGATCAACCAGAACTCTACCGCTCATGGCTTCACGTCCTAAAAGCATTCTGAAACCCATAGAATCTCGATTTGTCAACGTCATTTCTATTGGCCACTTGGAACTTCCAATTTGAAGATTTGTTTGAATTACATAACGTTGTTCTCTAAAACCACTGGAACTTTTAACAATCCGTTTATCAATTAGTGGTGCTTCACAATGGATTACCGTTTTTAAATTATTTTGAATCGGGTTAATGTCAAATTTTACCCAGTTGCTTTCATTTTTAATGAATGGAGCAATGTTTATAGCATGTAGAGCAGATGTTTTTGCACCCGAGTCCACTCGGGCTTTAATGGTAGGAATCCCTAATTCTGGAAAAGAACACCATTCTTCGCTACCTAGAATAACTTTGTTATCTGACATATATTAATTTTATTAAATCTTTTTTTAAAACTCAAATGTAAATATTTGTTTTTAAAAAAAAGGGTATTTGCCGTAAAGAATAAACCCGTTATGTTATAAAAACGTAACGGGTTTATATCAAGATAATTGTTTAATAATTATGGATTTGTTGGTTCTCCCGCCTTATGAACTTGTACTGTTAATTCTTGAGCGCCATCTTCAATATCCATGAAAATCTCATCTCCAGAACTAATTTTAGAAGTGATGATTTCTTCAGCAAGCGCATCTTCAACATATTTCTGAATAGCTCTTTTAAGAGGTCTTGCGCCAAATTGTCTGTCGAAACCTTTTTCCGCAATAAAAGCTTTTGCTTTATCAGAAAGATTTAATTGGTAGCCTAGTTCCGCAACACGAGCAAATAATTTTTTTAATTCGATTTCGATAATCAAATCGATATCATGTTTCTCCAAAGCATTGAAAACAATTACATCATCAATTCGATTTAGGAATTCAGGAGCAAAAGTTTTTTTCAATGCGTTTTCGATAATACTTTTCGAATTATCGTCAGCCTGAGCTACTTTGGCAGCAGTTCCAAAACCTACTCCTTGTCCAAAATCTTTTAATTGTCTGGCTCCAACATTCGAAGTCATGATAATTATAGTGTTTTTGAAATCAATTTTTCTACCTAAACTGTCTGTCAAATAGCCATCATCCAAAACTTGCAATAGCATATTGAAAACATCAGGATGCGCCTTTTCAATCTCATCCAATAAAACAACACAATATGGTTTTCTGCGAACTTTTTCTGTTAATTGACCACCTTCTTCATATCCTACATATCCCGGAGGAGCTCCAACTAAACGAGAAATCGCAAATTTCTCCATGTATTCACTCATATCAATACGAATCAAAGCATCTTCAGAATCGAATAATTCTTTAGCCAAAACTTTAGCCAATTGGGTTTTACCAACACCAGTTTGTCCTAAGAATATAAAAGAGCCAATTGGACGATTCGGATCTTTTAATCCGGCACGATTTCTTTGAATAGAACGAGCAATTTTCATTACTGCTTCTTTTTGTCCAATTACTTTCCCTTCAATTAGTTCTGGAAGTTTAGCAAGTTTATTGCTTTCTGTTTGTGCAATACGATTAACAGGAATTCCGCTCATCATCGAAACAACATCAGCGACATTGTCTTCTGTAACTTCAATTCGGTTGTTTTTAGCATCTTCTTCCCATTGTTCTTGGGCGATAGCTAAGTCTTTTTCAATGCGTTTTTCGTCATCACGAAGTTTAGCAGCCTCTTCATATTTTTGTTTTTTCACTACAACATTCTTCAATTCACGAACATCCTCTAGTTGACGTTCGAGATCTAAAATTTGTTTAGGAACTTCAATATTGGTAATGTGGACTCTTGAACCTGCTTCGTCTAACGCATCTATAGCTTTGTCCGGCAAGAAACGTTCAGACATATATCTATCCGTTAATTTTACACACGCCTCAATTGCTTCTTGCGAGTAGGTAACATTATGATGGTCCTCGTATTTGTTTTTGATGTTATTCAAAATAGTAATCGTTTCGGAAACTGATGTAGGTTCCACAATTATTTTTTGAAAACGTCTTTCTAATGCACCATCTTTTTCTATGTATTGTCTGTATTCGTCTAATGTTGTTGCACCAATACATTGAATCTCTCCACGAGCTAATGCAGGTTTGAACATGTTAGAAGCATCCAGTGAACCAGTTGCGCCACCAGCACCCACAATAGTGTGAATTTCATCTATGAAAAGAATGATATCGTCATTTTTTTCAAGTTCATTCATTACCGCTTTCATGCGTTCTTCAAATTGTCCGCGGTATTTTGTACCCGCAACCAGACTGGCTAAATCCAAAGTAACTACACGTTTATTGAATAAAGTACGAGATACTTTTTTCTGAATAATTCGCAACGCTAAACCTTCGGCAATAGCTGATTTTCCCACTCCAGGTTCTCCAATAAGTAATGGATTGTTCTTTTTTCTACGGCTCAAAATTTGAGAAACACGTTCAATTTCTTTCTCGCGTCCTACAACAGGGTCTAGTTTTCCTTCTTCAGCCATTTCGGTTAAATCTCTTCCAAAATTATCTAAAACTGGTGTTTTAGATTTTTTATTAGATTTATTGGCCGGATTGTTAAAGGTTCCTTCTTTGAGACTGTCATCTTGTCCTGAATCGTCATTATACGATTCATTTCGTGGCAAGTTTTCTATAAAATCTTCTTCGTTTGGAGTCATGTTTAGATATTGTTCTTTAGCTACATCATAATCAATTTTAAGTTTATTCAATAGCTTGGTTGTTGGATCGTTTTCGTTTCTTAATATGCACAACAACAAGTGTGCGGTGCTAATAGAAGAGCTTTGAAATACTTTAGCTTCCAGGAAAGTAGTTTTCAATGCTCTTTCTGCTTGTCTTGTCAAGTGTAGATTTTTCTTTTCAACATTTACTTCTAAGCTTGGACTGGCAGGGCTAAGGATTTCCACTTTTCTACGTAAGTGGTCTAAATCAACATCCAGATTATTCAATATTTGAATTGCTTTACCATTTCCGTCTCTTAAAATACCCAACATTAAGTGTTCTGTTCCTATAAAGTCATGTCCTAGTCGCAAAGCTTCTTCCTTGCTGTAAGTAATAACGTCTTTTACTCTTGGTGAAAAATTATCATCCATAATATATATTTGATATCGTAAATTTAGTGAATTAGTGATAGAAAAACAAAAACCGTTCCTGTAAGAAGTCGTGTCAGCTAAGAGACAAAAATAATCATAATATTAAAGTTAAATTTCCCTTAAATTATTAACGAAAAGCGAAGTTTATTTTGTTAATAAATCATTGAAATAAGTGTTTTAAAATTGGTTTAAAAATTTCAAAAAAGCGTATATTGGCACGTTTTGAAACTAATATAATTATTTAATATAACAACTTATGTCTGAAGGAGAAAAGTTAATTCCTATTAACATTGAAGATGAAATGAAAACGGCTTACATCGATTATTCGATGTCAGTAATTGTATCAAGAGCGCTTCCAGATGTTAGAGATGGCTTGAAACCAGTACATCGAAGAGTACTATTTGGAATGCATGATTTAGGAGTTAACTCCAGATCAGCCCACAAAAAGTCTGCAAGAATTGTTGGGGAAGTTCTTGGTAAATATCACCCTCACGGTGACACCTCAGTTTATGATGCCATGGTTCGTATGGCTCAGGAATGGAGTATGCGTTATTTATTAATAGATGGTCAGGGTAACTTCGGTTCTGTAGATGGTGATAGTCCTGCAGCAATGCGTTATACAGAGGCTAGAATGCGTAAGATTTCGGAAGAAATTTTAGCGGATATAGATAAAGAAACGGTTGATTTTAAATTAAATTTTGATGATACGTTAGAAGAGCCAACTGTTATGCCAACGCGTGTTCCTACCTTATTAATAAATGGGGCAACAGGAATTGCGGTAGGTATGGCGACAAATATGCCACCTCACAACTTAACGGAAGTGATTAACGGTACGTTAGCTTTCATGGATAATAATGATATTGAGGTAGACGAGTTGATGACGCATATCAAAGCTCCTGATTTTCCTACTGGTGGTATAATATATGGATATGAAGGCGTTCGTGAAGCTTTCAAAACTGGAAGAGGTAGAGTCGTAATGCGTGCCAAAGTTGGTTTTGAAGAAGTAGATGGTCGTGAGTGCATAATTGTTACCGAAATTCCGTATCAAGTCAATAAAGCCGATATGATTAAGCGTACAGCTGATTTGGTAAATGACAAAAAAATTGATGGAATTGCGAATATCCGGGATGAATCGGATAGAAACGGGATGCGTATCGTTTATATTTTAAAACGTGATGCTACACCAAACGTAGTTTTGAATACACTTTATAAATTTACACAATTACAATCTTCGTTTAGTGTAAATAATATTGCCATTGTAAAAGGGCGTCCGCAAATGTTGAATCTGAAAGATCTGATTCATTATTTTATCGAGCACCGTCACGATGTAGTAACTCGCAGAACGCAATTCGAATTGAAAAAAGCGGAAGCAAGAGCGCATATATTAGAAGGTTTGATTATTGCTTCGGATAATATTGATGAAGTAATTGCTTTAATAAAAGCTTCAAAAAGTACTGAAGAAGCAAGAGAAAAATTAATCGAAAGATTTAAATTATCAGATATTCAATCTCGTGCTATCGTAGAAATGCGTTTACGTCAATTAACCGGTCTGGAACAAGATAAGTTAAGAACAGAATACGATGAAATCATGAAGTTAATAGAGCATTTGAAAGCTTTATTAGCAGATGTAAACTTGAGAATTGCTTTAATTAAGGAAGAATTGACTGAAATCCGTGATAAATATGGAGATGAACGTCGTTCTCAAATTGAGTATTCTGGTGGTGATGTAAGTATTGAAGATTTAATTGCCGATGAAAATGTGGTAATTACCATTTCACATGCAGGTTATATTAAACGTACGAACCTTACGGAATACAAAACTCAGAACAGAGGTGGAGTTGGACAAAAAAGTGCAGGAACAAGAGATCAGGATTTCTTAGAGCACATGTTTGTGGCAACGAATCATCAATATATGATGTTCTTTACTCAAAAAGGAAAATGTTTCTGGATGCGTGTTTATGAAATACCGGAGGGAAGTAAAACGGCTAAAGGAAGAGCAATTCAAAACTTGGTTAATATTGAAAGTGATGATAAAGTAAAAGCGTTTATCTGTACTCAGGATTTAAAAGATCAAGATTACATAAAAAGCCACAACCTTATTATGGTAACCAAAAAAGGTCAGGTTAAGAAAACATCTTTAGAGAAATATTCTAAACCTAGAGTTAATGGAGTTGCTGCAATCACTATTAAAGAAGGCGATGAATTATTGGAAGCAAAATTAACCAATGGTGAAAGTCAAATTATTTTGGCCGTGAAATCTGGAAAATTAGTTCGTTTTGAAGAAACTAAAACGCGTCCGATGGGAAGAACAGCTTCAGGAGTTCGCGGAATTACACTAAAAGATGATACTGACGAAGTTATTGGCATGGTTACTGTAAATGACATGAACAGCGAAATATTAGTAGTTGCTGAAAATGGATACGGAAAACGTTCTAGCCTTGATGAGTACAGAATCACAAATCGTGGTGGTAAAGGAGTTAAAACCTTAAATATTACCGAGAAAACAGGTAAGCTGATTTCGATTAATGCGGTTACTGATGCGGACGATTTGATGATTATTAATAAATCTGGATTAACAATCAGAATGGCTGTTGAAGATTTAAGAGTAATGGGACGTGCAACGCAAGGTGTGAAATTGATCAACATTAAAGGAAACGATTCGATTGCTGCTGTTACAAAAGTAATGAAAGACGATGTAGCGGAAGTAGTTGTTGATGAAGACGGAAATATTGTTGAATCTGAAGCTATCGAAAGAGTGAAGCCGGTTCTGGAAGTTCTTGAGGACGAAGGTGTAGAAGAGGACGATGATGAAGATGAAACCGAAGAAGATGACGCTGAGGATGAAACTGAAGAAGACGATTCTGACGACGAAGCATAATTAAAAAAGAAGAACAAGAATAATTATTAAACAAACAGAGAATATTATGAAAGGTAAATATGTATTACTAGCATCAGCGTTATTGATATCAGTAGCTACTTTTGCTCAAAAAGATCAAATTAAAGCAGCTGAAAAGGCGCTTAAAGGTGGAAAATCTCAAGAGGCGGTGACCATTTTGATGGAAGCAGAATCTTTAATAGCTAATGCTCCAGATGCTGAAAAAGCACAGTTTTTCTTTGTAAAAGGAAATTCTTTATTGGATTTAGCAAACAAGAATGTTGATGCCAATACGAATCTTTCGCTTGCTGCAAAAGCGTATCAAGATTTAATTGCAGCTGAAAAAGCTTCTGGGAAAGTAAAATTCTCAACACAAGCTGCAGCTTCAATTACAGATATTAAATTCAAATTAATTAATGGTGCAATTGCTGATTCAAAAGTGGATAAACATTCAGATAGTGCTAAAAAATTATATGATGCTTATTTATTAGACAAAAAAGACACTATCAATTTGTATTATGCAGCTTCAACGTATGTTAATGCGAAAGAATATGACAAAGCACTTGAGTTGTATGATAATTTGAAAACGTTAAACTATTCTGGAAAAGGTACCAGTTATTTTGCTGTAAATAAATTAACTACACAAGAAGATTTTTTTACTACTGCTCAAGAAAGAGATAAAATGGTAAAATTAGGAACTCATGAGAAGCCAAGAACTGAAGTTGTTCCTTCTAAAAGAGGTGAAATTTATAAGAATATGGCTTTGATTTTAGTGGAAAAAGGTAAGACTGAAGAAGCTAAAAAAGCAATTTCTGAAGCGAGATTAGCAAATCCTGAGGATACTTCTTTGACTTTGACAGAGGCTAATCTTTATTTAGAAACTAAAGATTTTGACATGTACAAGAAGTTAATTGCTGAAGTATTGGAAAAAAATCCAAACGACGTAGAATTGATTTTTAACCTTGGAGTATTAAGTGCAAATGCTAAGAATACTGCCGAAGCGGAGAAATATTACAAAAGAGTTATTGAAATTAACCCTAAATACATCAATGCTTATATCAATCTAGCTGCAATGAAGTTAGAGAATGAGAAAGTGATTATTGATGAAATGAACAAATTGGGGACTTCTGCAAAGGATATGAAGCGTTATGATGAATTAAAAAAGAAAAGAGAAGAGCTTTTTAAAGCAACGATTCCTTATCTTGAAAAAGCAGTTGAATTAGATTCAAAAAATTCAGATGTTTCCAAAACTCTTTTAGGAGTTTACAGCGCATTAGAAATGACTGCAGAATACAAAGCATTGAAAGCGAAAATGTAATATTTGCTTTAAAGTACAAAAAAACCTGTCTAATTTTAGACAGGTTTTTTTATACAATTTTTTTAATGACTCTTAATTTGTGTGTATGCTTATTTGTCTCTGCATTAAAAATTCCTAAATGATCCAAACGATCTATTCGAACTTTTCCACTGGCATGAATGATGTAATTATCAGCCATTATAATTCCTACATGGATGATATTACCTTCTTCATTGTCAAAAAAAGCTAAATCGCCAGGTTCACTTTCTTCAATAAAACTTAAGGCTTCTCCTTGTGAAGATTGTTGTGAAGCATCACGAAGTAATTTGAATCCATTGAGCTTATATACCATTTGAGTAAAACCCGAACAATCGATACCAAAAGGAGTTTTTCCTCCCCAAAGATATGGAGCATTCAAATACATGAAGGCAGTATTTATCAAGCTTTCTTTGCTTTTTTCTCCACTGGTTTTAGTTCCTTCAAAATCAAAATTAGAAGTGTTTATCTCGTTATGATTCAGAAAAGATAAAGAAGAACCAAGAGGAATTGGTATCAGCTGATTATTTGGTGTACTGATATATTCAATTAAGTCTGCATTTAAAATAATAGCTTCGCTAGATAATTGATGGTAACTAGTTTCTGAAATCAGTTGTAATTGTTTGGAATCTATCCAGCCTTCATAGCTGTCGTATTGTGTCCTGATTCTGGACCATTGTCTCAATTGTTCTAAAATTTCAAAATGTTCACCAAATAAAACTTGAGAAACGATTTCGCTTCTGTCACTCGGTTCAAAGCGAAGCGGGATTATGGCTAAATTACAAATTCCGAACATTTAGGTTTTTTTAGTAGTTAAAAAGTAAGAGTTACAAGTTTATAATTTATAACTCTTACTTTATAAATGTTTAAGCTCTTTCGATTACAATTGCAGAAGCACCGCCACCGCCATTGCAAATTGCAGCTGCACCGATAGTTCCATTATTTTGTTCTAAAACATTGATTAAAGTAACAATTATTCTAACTCCTGAACAACCAAGTGGATGCCCTAAAGATACAGCGCCACCATTTACATTTACTTTCCTGTCCTCTAATCCTAAAATTTTAGAATTAGCCAGACCTACAACAGCAAATGCTTCATTAAATTCAAAATAATCAACATCACTAATCGCTATTCCTGCTTTTTCCAATGCTTTTGGAATTGCTTTTGCAGGGCTTGTAGTAAACCATTTTGGTTCTTGAGCTGCATCAGCATATCCTTTGATGTATGCCAAAGGTTTTAATCCTAAAGCGTTAGCTTTTTCCTCACTCATTAGGATTACTGCTGCTGCACCATCGTTTATTGTAGATGCGTTTGCGGCAGTTACTGTTCCGTCTTTTGTAAAAACAGCATTCAATGAAGGTATTTTGTCTAATTTTACATTAGAGAATTCTTCGTCTTTAGAAACGATGATAGGATCACCTTTTCTTTGTGGAACTGGAACAGGAACAACTTCATTGTCAAATTTCCCAGATTCCCATGCTTTAGCACTACGCTCATACGATTGAATTGCGAAGTTATCTTGATCTTCGCGAGTAAAGTTATATTCTGCAGCACATAAGTCAGCACACACTCCCATAGCGCTGTTATCGTAAGCATCAGTAAGTCCATCTTTCTGCATTCCGTCAATCATGGATGCAGGACCAAATTTAGTTCCATTTCTTAAATGCATATAATGTGGAATTAAACTCATGTTTTCCATACCACCGGCAACCACAATTTCGGCATCACCACATTGAATCGCCTGCGCGCCCAACATAACTGCCTTCATTCCTGAAGCACATACTTTATTTACTGTGGTGCAGGCAACGGTATTAGGTAAACCGGCAAAAATTGCAGCTTGTCTGGCAGGAGCTTGTCCTACGCCAGCTTGAACTACATTACCCATAAATACTTCATCAATTAAATTTGGATCTAATTTTATTTTGTCCAATGCGCCTTTAATAGCAACTGCACCTAATCTTGGAGCGGTAACTGTAGACAATCCCCCCATAAAACTTCCGATAGGTGTTCTAACGGCAGAAACGATAACAACTCTTTTGTTCATGACTTTCATAATGTTAGTTTATGTAGCAAATTTAAACTTTTTTATACAATTTCATATTTTGATACTGAGTTTATCTTTTTTATATTTATTTTTATTCTATATGTTTGATTGTGAAGCTTTTTTATAAAAATGATAAAAAAGATTAAAAAAAAGCCTTCAAATAGTTGTGAGAAGTCTAAAGATGTCTTAAATTTGCAACCGCAAAACAGGACACGTTTTCTTGAGCTTGGAGGGGTGCCAGAGTGGTAATGGAGCAGTTTGCTAAACTGTCATCGAGTAATCGGTGCCAGGGTTCGAGTCCCTGTCCCTCCGCTTTTTAATTTTTTGTTTTTTTCGGGGTGTAGCGTAGCTCGGTTATCGCGCCTGCTTTGGGAGCAGGAGGCCGCAGGTTCGAATCCTGCCACCCCGACTAATTTTTTCCAAGAGCAATGGAGGCATAGCTCAGCTGGATAGAGCACCTGCCTTCTAAGCAGGCGGTCGAAGGTTCGAATCCTTCTGCCTTCACTTAAACCGATACTTTTATTAGTATCGGTTTTTTTGTTTTTTATAGTTTCTAAAATCCCAAAAAAATGTTTTATTTTTATAAAAAATAGTATTCATGACTTCCTACTTAAAACCATTTATAATTCTATCTTCTCTTTTTTGTATTGTTTCTTGCAAGTCGCAAACTATCATTGTGGATACTCAAGAAAAAAATAGTGTGATTATCAATGATACTACATTTGTAAATTTAAAAGAGTATAGTCAAGATTTTGAATATGACATGAAGTATGCGACGGATGATAATTTCCTGAAATCAAAAGTGTACGACTGTGCGGAATGTTTTTTAAGATTAAAAACGGTTACAGCGCTTGTGGAAGCAAATTCGAAATTCATGGAAAAAGGATATAAAATCAAAATTTTTGATTGTTATCGTCCTTTAGATATTCAGAAAAAAATGTGGAAAATTGTTTCAAACCCAAAATATGTAGCAAATCCGGCAAAAGGCTCGATACATAATAGGGGTGGAGCCGTTGATATTACTCTTGTTGACCGTAACGGAAAGGAACTGGATATGGGAACTTCCTTCGATTTTTTTGGAGAGGAAGCAAGCCATAATTATCCAAATGTTTCAGAAGAAGTGAAGCAAAATAGAATCCTTTTAAAAAATATTATGACAACTACTGGATTCAATTCTTTTGATTCCGAATGGTGGCATTACAACTTAAAGTTGGGATTGAATGATGCGGTCTCAAATGTTAAATGGGAATGTAAATAAGTATCTATTCAATACATTTTAAGGACTCAATGAAATAGGTTTCGGGATTGTAAGTTTCGTTTGTTAGTTCAGATTTAAACTCTTTTTTGAAGACATAATCTTCGGTATCTGTCAAATATTTAATTCGCATCAGTGATACAGGAGATTTTTTCAGTTCTTCAAAGCTGTCTTTCATAAACATGAAAATACCGGAATTAATTCTGTTGTCAAATCCTTTTTCATCACGTATCATGGTACCGCAATTTTCTTGATCAATATGAATCAACGTGATTATTTTTCCATTATTTAACTGTAAAAATAATTTCGAATTTTTATCAAAACAATTCGCTTTCAAAAAGTCTTTACTTTTTTGGATGATTTGAACGCTTAATGTTGGTAAATCATCTGTTAATGCCAAAGAATAAAAAATATAACTGGAATTTCCGGCAAAATTTTTCTCGCTAATCATGTAGTCCTTCGTTGATTTGTAAGTACCTAAAGAATCGGTGACATTTGTACTGTAATCACAAGGTTTTTGAGCAAATATATTTAAGGAGAATAACAATAAAGTCAGTGCAATTAGATGTTTCATTTTTATGATATTTTGGTGCAAATTAAAACAATTTTATGATTATTTTCATCGGTTGTGAAAAAACAATAGCTATTTCCTCCCTCTTTAATTTTCCATTTTTTCCGAATACTTTCTACACTATCTGGAAAATTCCGTGTGGTTATATTTGCTTGTGTGTTTTCTAAAAAGGATTTCATTTCCGATTTGTTGTACGAGAAAATTTTTTGAATTTCAAAAACACGCCCTGGAAAAGATTTGATTTCAGTCGAAGTGTATAAATGGGAGTGTTTGTGCAGTTTATTTAAGTTGTAAAAGGAACTCACAGCATCGAATCCGCCGGATTTCATTATCGCGCTATTGGGTTCGTAAAGATATTTTTGTGGCAAACTGAACGTTGAAGAATTAGATTCTTCATTCAAAATAAATTCAAAAGTGTGTGATTTATCTTTTGTTTTGTTTATTGTTTTTATAGTTGTATTGCCAGAAAAAGATTTGTGGATTTCCCATAATAACTCTTTAACTTCGTTATCGATGGCTATAATATGAATCGTTTTTACATGTTGTAATTCAGATAATCCGGCTGAAATATCCAGCAATGGAGCAGTTTTTATTAAAATTGCCTCAGTATTTTTAAAATAAAAATCTAAATTTTCAGGAACATTAGGCAAGCAATCTTTAAGCAGAAATACTTTTCCTTTGGCATCATTTCGTCTGGATGGATCAATGTAAATCCAGTCCCATTTTTTATTTAAAATTTGTAAAATATCTAAACTATCACCTGAATAACAAGTAATATTTGAAACATTTAATTGTTCAAAATTATGTTTTACAACAGTTGATAATTCAGAATTGATTTCGCAATGGGCGACATTCTTTATTTTTTCTGCAAAATAATAATCGTCTACACCAAAACCTCCCGTTAAATCAATTAAACTTTCGCCAGAAACAATGGAAGCTTTATATTGAGCTGTTTTTTGAGATGAAGTTTGCTCTATCGAAATTTTACTGGGATAAATAATATTTTTGGTGTTGAACCAAATCGATAATTTATCTTTTGCTTTTGTTTTAGCTTCAATTTGGTTCAAAATACGAATCCAATCCACCTCAGGAAATGGATTTTTTTGAAGTGCTAATTTCGAAATGCTTGTGCCAATATTCGCATTGATAAATGCTTGTATTTCGGGATTTAGAAGCAGTAAATCCAACATTAAATATCTTTAGTTAATAACATGATAATCTTGTTTTCCGGAAAAAATTCTTTACCCATAACTTTAATGATCGTGTATAAAGGAACTGCTATTACCATTCCTAATATTCCAAATAGGAATCCTGCAATTAAGATAACCAAGAATATTTCCAGCGGATGTGAACTTACACTTTTAGAAAAAATGATGGGCTGGGATAAATTGTTATCGATAATTTGGACAATCCAAAATCCAATTAAAACGTAAATGGTGGTAGGTAAAATTTCAGATTGAAAATCACTTCCCAGATTGCTTAACATGGTTAGAATTGCAGCCAGAAAGGATGCTATAAGCGGTCCAATATATGGAATAATGTTCAAAACCGCACATAAAAAGGCAATAACAAGCGCATTTGGAACTCCAAAAATGAATAGCACAATAAGGTATAAAAGGAATACGATGAATAATTGAATCAGTAAACCAATGAAATAGCGAGATAATAGGTGATTAATTTTTTCTAATGAATGTAATATTTGATCCTCGTGACTGTTAGGGATTAGTTTTTTTGCTCCTACAATGTACATGAGTCTGTCTTTTAAAAAGAAAAAAGTAATAAATAAAACCGAACCTAATCCAACACCTAAACTACTTAGTGTGCCTAGAATTGTATTTAAAAAGTTAGGAATGAAATTAAAGTTTATTTTCGATGTAATGTTTGCTTCTTTTAATACTTGAGCAGAATCAATTTGGTGAGCATCAAGGAAAGCAGTAATTTGATTGATTAACTGAAGTATGTTTTTTTCAATTTCAGCGGTGTTAAGAAGTGAAAGGTTTTGTCCTTGAGATAAAACTAATGGAACAAACATCATTATAAAACCAAAAATGATTAATATGAAAATAAACAATGTTGCTATTGTTGCAACAATATGGTTGAATTTCAATCGCTTTTTAAAAAAATCTAAAATGGGATTTCCTATTAATGTTAGTATGAATGATACAACAAGATAAATCAATACGGATTGAATTTGGTAAAAAAAGAACAATACTAAGCCACAGAAAGTTAGTGTTAATAATGCTCTAAGAATCCCGTTTGAAATGGTTTTTGATGTAATCATATTTCTATTTTAGATTGTAAATATAAAAAAAACTCGCTAACAAGTAGCGAGTTTTAATTTCAAAAAAAAACTAAAAAATTATATTCCGAAACTTGCTCTTGCTCCACCTGAAACAAATAAAGCAGCCATTCTAGATTTTTGACCGTTAGAGAACATGTACATTCCTGCATCGTCAGTATAGTCCATGTAGTTCATTGTCATTTCTACTGGAGTACCAGTACAAGTGCTATAATGAGGGTAAGCAGGGATACCGTAGTTAGCAGTGTTGTGTGTAGGTGTATCAGAAACTAAATCACTTCCACAAGTTGCATCACCCCAAATGTGACGTAAGTTCATCCAGTGTCCTACTTCGTGAGTAGCTGTTCTTCCTAAGTTAA
Organism: Flavobacterium psychrolimnae; assembly: GCF_003312425.1. Classification (GTDB taxonomy): domain Bacteria; phylum Bacteroidota; class Bacteroidia; order Flavobacteriales; family Flavobacteriaceae; genus Flavobacterium; species Flavobacterium psychrolimnae. The sequence continues at coordinate 116,357 of NZ_QNUX01000008.1, forward strand.
ATGGTGCAGTAGCAGTACCAGTAGTTCCAAAAGCATTGTTGTCAATTACAACTCCATCAGTAGCAGAAGCTCCTCCAGGAAATTGTGCATAACCAAGAATACCACCACCCATATTACATGACCACATGTTTAAAACAGTTGTTGGAGTAGTTGGAGCAATTCCTTTTGCTGATTTTTTCATTGCATCACTCGTTGTCCATGATGATGTAGTTGTAGATCTTCTTACTACATTTTGTAATACAAATGTAATTCCAACATTTGCTTTTACGCCTGAGAATAAAGTTGGAACTGAAGAGTAATCTGAATTCAAAGCATTAAAATCTTTATTTAATACATCAATTTGAGATTGAATTTGCGCCAAAGAAATATTTTCTGCAGCAGTTCTGTATAAAACGTTTACTACTACTGGAATTTCTACTTTACCGTTTACTAAACGTCCAGTTAACATTGCTTTTTCAGTAAAAGCTTCAATTTTATTCATTCTTAAAGCTAAAGATGGATCAGCCTTCATTTGTGCTGCTAGAACTTCTTGTGAAGCACAACCACGTTGTGATGCTGCGCTTGCTTCTGGAGTAGTTTCCGTTGTGTCATTCTGACAAGAGAAAAGCATTAATAATGCAGCAGCAGATAAAAGAATTTTTTTCATAATAAATTTGTTATAAATTAATAGATTTGGTTAATTATTTCACAATTTTATAACAAATTTTTCATAAAAAAAATAATTGCTTAACTTTTTTATGAAATAATTTCTAATCCTCTCATTTTACGGGTTTCCGTAAAATGAGATTTTTTATTTTTAAGGTATTTTCTGATACTTTAATTTATGTTCAATAGAAGAATTACTTCTTTTTGTATTTATAATGGAATGATTTGTGATATTTATTGTCATTTTTACTAATAATACGCTAATTTTTTTGAAATATCGAGATGTATTACTTGTATGAAATCAGTGTAAATGTATACTTTTATAAGTCAATTTTATCAACTATAGCATCATAAATCGCCTAAAATTAGGGGGTGATTTATTAAAAACAGGAGTATAATAAAAGCTATTTTTCTAAATTTTATGTTAAAAAAAATTCAACATATTCTTTGAAAAAAAAACGTACAATTTGAGTTTTAAAATAGAAAAAAAATGGAAAAGGGAATTCGAATAGATTGAGGGAAATAAATTACGCTAATTATTAAATATATAACTTATGATGTTGGCGCCCATTTTTAAAGCTTTTTCACGTACTGCTACGGGATCGTTATTGACTTCGGAATCTTCCCAGCCATCTCCTAAATCGCATTCATAGGTGTAGAGCAGGACTAGTTTACTTTCTATAAAAATTCCAAAAGCCTGTGGCCGTTTCCCATCGTGTTCGTGTATTTTTGGTAAACCAGTAGGAAATGAATAAGGTTTTTGGAAAATAGCATGATTTGCTGGGATTTCAACTAAGTCATTATTGGGAAATACTTTTTTAATTTCTTTTCTTATATATTGGTCCATCCCGTAATTATCGTCAATGTGTAGAAATCCTCCGGCTAATAAATAATTTTTAAGATTACTTACTTCCGCATCATTAAAAACAACATTTCCGTGACCAGTCAGGTGTATGTAAGGATATGAAAATAGATCTGGACTTCCTGGTTCAACAGTTGCCGGTTTTGCTTTTATTCGGGTGTTAATGTTAGCATTGCAATATTTTATCAAGTTTGGCAGTGAAGTTGGATTTGCATACCAATCGCCACCGCCACTGTATTTTACCAAAGCAATTTCTTGTGAAAACAACGGTGTTGAAAGGATTAACAGAAGATAAAATAGTTGCCTCATAATAAAATTAGTTATTCTTCATTAACAAATACTACACTGTGACAGGCAACTATTGCTGCAGTTTCTGTGCGTAATCTGGTGTTTCCCAATGAAACGGCAGTAAAATTATTTTCAAGAGCCAAAGCTATTTCTTTTTCGGAAAAGTCGCCTTCAGGACCTATAAGCATTGTAATATTTTCATTTGGTTTCAAAACAGATTTCAGTGTTTTTTTATCTGTTTCTTCACAATGCGCAATTAGTTTTACATCTTCATTTTTAAGTTTTAAAAATTCCTTAAAAGTGATAGCGGGATTCAATTTTGGCAGATATAATTCATTGGATTGCTTCATCGCTGTCAATAAAATTTTATCAAAGCGTTCATTGTTGATTACTTTACGTTCGGAATGATCGCAAATTATTGGTGTAATCTCCTGTATACCTATTTCGGTGGCTTTCTCCAGAAACCATTCGTAGCGATCATTCATTTTTGTTGGCGCTACAGCCAGATGTAATCTGAATTTTGAAGGAGCAGCTTTTTCGAAAGAAATGATTTTAACCGTGCATTTACTGTCGGAAGCTAATGTAATTTCAGTTTTAAATAAAAAACCTAAACCGTTTGTGACAAATAATATGTCAGTATCTTTTTTACGCAATACTTTAATAATGTGTTTGCTTTCCTCTTTATCAAAAGAAAAAATCGCAGTAGATTCCGTAATAGTTGGATTGTAAAATAATTGCATAATTTAGAATTGTATTCTTGCTTTAGAAACTACTGAAGAAGTTTCAAATGATTGTGTTAAAAATTTTTGATAACCCACAATTCCAATCATTGCGGCATTATCAGTGGTGTATTCAAATTTAGGGATAAATGTTTTCCATCCGTATTTGTTCTCGGCTTCTTTCAGAGTATTTCTAATTCCGGAATTGGCAGAAACGCCTCCGCCAATAGCAATTTGTTTTATTCCGGTTTCTTTTACGGCTAATTTCAATTTATCCATCAAAATTTCTATAATGGTAAACTGAATAGAAGCGCAAATATCATTGAGGTTTTCATCAACAAAATTCGGGTTTTCTAATTTTTTCTTTTGGATAAAATATAAAATTGCCGTTTTCAAACCAGAGAAACTAAAATCTAAACCAGTAACTTTTGGTTTGGTAAAAGCAAATGCTTTTGGATTTCCCAGTTGTGCATATTTATCAATCAAAGGACCGCCTGGATAGGGAAGTCCTAAAATTTTTGCGCTTTTGTCAAAAGCTTCACCAACTGCATCATCTGTAGTTTCGCCAATTACGGTCATATCAAAAAAATCATCCACTTTAATGATTTGAGTATGTCCGCCGCTGATGGTCAACGCCAAAAAGGGAAAGGTTGGTTTATCAAAACTTTCTTCATCAATAAAATGAGCCAAAACATGGGCTTGCATGTGGTTCACGGCAATTAATGGAATTTGCAATGCTAGCGCCAATGATTTTGCGAAAGAACTACCTACCAAAAGCGAGCCCATAAGGCCAGGACCTTGCGTGAAAGCAATTGCTGATAGTTGTTCTTTTTGTATATTTGCCTTGCGAAGAGCGGCATCGACAACGGGAACAATATTTTGTTGGTGCGCACGAGAGGCAAGCTCAGGAACCACGCCACCGTATTGATTATGAATTAGCTGATTTGCTACAACATTTGACAGCACTTTATCGTTTTGTAAGATGGCAGCGGCAGTATCGTCACAGGAACTTTCGATGGCAAGAATAAAAACCTCGGGATTTTGCATAAAAAGGCACAAATTTTGAATTACATTTGACGGGTCAATTAAAGAAAAACACATTTTTTCGTCAGAAGGCAAAATTAAAGAATTTTTATCAAAGGCGCTCCGTTTCCAATCGCAAAATCAAATTTTAGAACATTAAATAGTAAATAGGTATCAAAAAAGTTATAAAAATAGCGTTGCGCTTGCTGCTTGGACTAATCCTGCTTTTGTTGGTACTTGCTATTGCGCTTACTATGCCAATTGTTCAGACGAAAATTGCACGTTATTTCACTAATAGTATCAATAAGGATTTTGGAACTAATATCGCTATTGATGGTGTAGCCGTTTCCGTTTTTGGAGGCGTGAAATTCAAAAAAGTATTGATTCTGGACCACCATAAAGACACTTTAATTTACTCACAAAGAATTGCCACCACTATTTTAGAAAGTAAAAAACTACTTGATGGCGATTTGATTTTTGACGGTTTGGATTTGCATGGATTGCTTTTTGATCTGAAAACGTATAAAAACGAAAAAGAATCAAATCTTGATAAATTCATTAAAGCTTTTGAAACGGGTAAACCTTCCAGCCGAAAATTTTTGCTTAAAGCAAATAAACTGCAAATTTTTGATGGACATTTTATCGTTACGGATTATAACCGAGAAAATCCAAAAGACTTAGATTTTACAAAACTGAATGCCTCAGTAACTGATTTCTTAATATTTGGACCAGATGTGACTACTAACATAAACAAAATGTCATTTTTAGACTTTCGTGGTTTGTATGTTAAAAATTTGAAATCAAAATTTACATATTCAAAGAAAAATATAAAACTTGAAAATCTTGATTTATTAACTAAGGAATCTACTTTGGTTGGAACAGTTTTATTGAATTATAAAATTGAAGATTTCTCCAATTTCACTGATAAAGTACTTTTTGATATTCAATTGAATTCGGCTTCAATTGCTTCAAACGATATTCGTTATTTTTATAAAGAAATTGGTAAAAACCAGCATTTTTATGCTAAAGCAAGTATTAAAGGTACGCTGAATGATTTGAAATTTAAAAATCTGGAATTAGTAGATGACCGAAAAACTCGAATCAACGGTGATATTAATTTTAAAAACCTGTTTGCCAAAAAAGGTCAGAAATTCTCCATGTACGCTAAGTTTGATAAGTTAATGTCTAGCTACGACGATTTGGTGGTTATACTCCCGAATATTTTAGGAACTAAATTACCTACTTCCTTAAAAAAGTTAGGTCGATTTTCTGCATCAGGAATTTCAAATGTTTCAACTACAGCAGTTGATGCTGATTTTTCCATGGTCACTGCATTAGGCAAAGTAACTTCAAAATTGGCTATCCAAAATATAAATGTAATTGACAAAGCTTCTTATTTAGGGAATGTAATTCTGGAAAATTTTGACATTGCAACTTTATTGGATCAAAAAGATTTGGGTCGTGTAAGTTTGAATATTGATGTTGATGGAAAAGGTTTTAAACAAAAATTTTTAGATACGGCCATCAAAGGAGATATCAGTCAAATAGATTATAAAAATTACAATTACACCAATATTGTTGTTGACGGTACGCTTAAAAGCCCGTATTATAAAGGTCAGATTTCTGTTAATGACCCAAATTTGAGCATGAATTTCGACGGATTATTGGACTTAAGTAAAAAAGATAGCCGTTACGATTTTCATATCAACGTTGAAAATGCAGATTTGCATAAGTTGAAGTTAATGAAAGATTCGGTTTCTGTATTTAAAGGCGATGTTGTAGTTCAGGCTTCGGGGAATAATATCGAGAACTTTCAGGGAAATGTCTACATTAATAAAACGTCTTATCAAAATGAAAAGGACACTTATAATTTTGATGATTTTGCCATAAATTCAACTTTTGACAGCAACAGAGTACGAACAATAACTGTGAATTCTCCAGATATAGTTCAAGGTGAAATTGTAGGTAAGTACGAATTCAATCAGTTAGAAAATTTGGTAAAAAACTCTTTGGGAAGTCTTTACACGAATTTTAAACCGAGTAAAGTTAAAAAAGGACAGTTTCTGAAGTTTAATTTTTCCATCTATAATAAGATCATCGAGATATTTTATCCTGAAATTTCAATTGGCGCCAATACTATTGTAAAAGGAAGTATAAACTCCGATAATCAGGAGTTTAAACTCAATTTTAATTCACCTCAGATTATTGCTGCAAACAATACACTTGATAATATTAGAGTTTCAGTGGATAATAAAAATCCATTGTATAATGCTTACATAGAGTTAGATAGTATCAAGACTAAATATTATAAAATACGCGATTTTAGTCTTATAAATGTTACAATGAAAGATACGTTGTTCTTTCGTTCTGAATTTAAAGGTGGCCCTAAAGCGGAGGATTATTACAATCTGAATTTATACCACACCATTAATAAAGACAATAATAATGTGGTAGGAATCAGTAAATCAGAAGTTAAATTCAAGGATTATCTTTGGTTTTTAAATGAAAATGAAACGCCTGATAACCAAATAGTTTTTGATAAATCATTCAAAAATTTTGATATTGATAACATCATATTATCCCATGAAGACCAATCAATTTCATTAGCTGGGGTTTTTAAGGATACCACCATTAAGGATCTGAAGTTGAGTTTTAAGGATGTTGATTTAAATCAGATTACGCCCGTCAATGATAAGTTTATTGTTCAGGGAAATATAAATGGAGAAGTGAACTTCAAGCAGAACAAGGACGTTTATCAGCCTACAGCTTCTATTGTTATTGACAAATTGAACGTTAATAAAACGGATTTAGGAACCTTGAATTTTGATATTGAAGGCGATGAAAGTCTTAGGAAATTTACCATCAATTCGAATTTAGAAAATGAAAATGTAGATTTATTCAAAGCGGATGGAAGTTTTGAAATTGTCAATAAAGAAACCATTTTAGATTTGCAATTGAAATTTGATAAATTCAATATTGCAACTTTAAACTCCCTTGGTGGTGAAGTATTATCCAATATTAGAGGCTATATTTCAGGAAACTCAACGATTGAAGGAAATCTTAAAAAACCGAATATTAGCGGTCGTCTGTATTTAGATGATGCTGGAATTACAATACCGTATCTTAATGTAGATTATGGATTGAGCGATAATACGATTATTGATTTAACAGATGAAAAGTTTCTCTTTAGAAATAATACGCTGACCGATACTAAATATGGAACAATAGGAAACTTAAACGGAAGCATTGAACATAATAATTTTACGGATTGGAAGTTAGATTTAGCCATTAATTCAAAAAGATTATTAGCATTAGACACTAAGGATAGTGAAGATGCCGCCTATTATGGTACCGCGTTTATTGATGGAATGGCAACTATTAAGGGACCTACTAATTCCTTGTTTATAAAAGTTGAAGCAAAATCTGAGAAAGGAACCGCAGTAAAAATTCCTATCAATAATGCCGAAAGTGTTAGTGATAATATCTTTATTCATTTTGTAACAGCTAAGGAAAAATACAATCTGGAAAATGGAATTGTCGAAAACACCAGAAATTATAACGGACTGGAATTAGAATTTGATTTTGATATTACACCCGATGCCGAAGTAGAAGTAATTCTGGATCGTAATACCGGTCACGGAATGAAAGGAAAAGGGTTTGGATCGTTATTATTTAAAATTAATACTTTAGGAAGATTCAATATGTGGGGAGATTTCCAGGCGTATGAAGGAACCTATAATTTCAAATACGGTGGGCTTATTGATAAGAAATTTGAAGTTAAAAAAGGAGGTTCAATCACATGGGAAGGAAATCCCATGAAGGCGCAATTAAACCTGGAAGCAATCTATAAAACTTCGGCAAATCCTGCGGTTTTATTGGATAATTCCTCTTTTAATACCAAAGTTCCAGTTGAAGTAGTGATAGGTCTTCGAGGCGATTTAACGAGTCCTGAACCCGATTTTAATATTGAATTTCCAACTGTAAGTAATGTTTTGAAATCAGAAATTCAATATAAATTAAACGACAAAGATGTTCGCCAGACGCAAGCGCTGTATTTACTTTCTTCAGGTGGATTTTTGAGTCCGGAAGGAGTGAATCAGTCTGATTTTTCCGGAAGTTTATTTGAAACCGCTTCGAGTATCTTAGGTGGAATTATTCAGTCTGATGACGAAAAATTTAAAGTAGGACTTAATTTTATTGGTGCAGACAGACGAATAGGAAAAGAAACTGATGGACGATTCGTTGCAACAATTTCATCCAAAATAAATGAAAGAGTGACTATCAATGGTAAACTGGGAGTTCCTTTTGGTGGAATTAATGAATCAGCAATTGTAGGTGATGTTGAAATTTTATATAGAGTTAACGAGGACGGAACACTTAATTTACGTCTTTTTAATAAAGAAAATGACATCAATTATGTTGGTCAAGGAATTGGTTACACGCAAGGTTTAGGGGTTTCTTACGAAGTAGATTTTGATACTTTTAAAGAATTTGTCAATAAAATATTTAAAAATCTGAAAATTGAGAGTCTGTCGGCTCCAGTTTCAGAAGATCAAGATTCAAATTTATCTCCGGATTATATTAATTTTTCAAAATCAAAGAAAACGAATACTGAAAAAATTAAAAAAAATCAGGAAGGTTTGATACCTGAAGAAAACTAGTTACTACTTTTTACTTGTTATCAGTACCATTTTGAATTGAAACAAAGTCACGCCTAAAACTGTTAAGCAGTAATCCAAAACTCACATCCTTAAAATTTCAATTTGTTTTTTTGACCCAAACATAAAAAAGCGTTATGATTTGTTGCTATTAAATAATGCAGCATATCGACTCGTTTAGTGTCGAAAAAACAGACGAATTGTTAATTGTTAAATAAAAGTTGGTTATTTTTCAATTTTGTTAAATAAAATTCAATTTATTTGGGTTTTTCAAAAACTTATCAACGAAAACGTTTGAATTCACAATGCTTTGCTAATTTATTAAAAACACAGCCTTGAAAATGGTTTATGTTTGCTAATTTTACACTTTAATACTTAAATAATGCCAAAAACAATAAAAAAAGTTGGTGTTCTAACCTCGGGAGGAGACTCACCAGGAATGAACGCAGCAATTCGCTCAGTTGTTCGTACTTGTGCTTATCATAACATAGAATGTATAGGAATTTATAGAGGTTATCAGGGAATGATTGAAGGAGACTTCAAAGAAATGGGACCTCGAAGCGTTAACAACATTGTAAATAAAGGAGGGACGATTTTAAAATCAGCTCGATCTTTAGAATTCAAAACTCCAGAAGGAAGAAAGAAAGCACATGAAAATCTTACTAAAGCCGGAATTGATGCTTTAGTGGTAATAGGTGGTGATGGAACTTTTACAGGAGGTTTGTTGTTTAATACGGAGTTTAATTTTCCAGTGATGGGAATTCCGGGAACCATTGATAATGATATTTTTGGAACCAGTCATACCTTAGGATACGATACCGCACTTAATACCGTAGTAGATGTAATTGACAAAATTAGAGATACTGCGAGTTCTCACAACCGTTTATTCTTTGTAGAGGTAATGGGTAGAGATGCCGGTCATATTGCTTTGAATGCCGGTATTGGAGCAGGTGCAGAGGAAATTCTTATCCCAGAAGAAGATTTAGGTTTAGACCGATTATTGGAATCTTTGCAAAAAAGTAAAGCTTCAGGTAAATCATCCAGTATTGTAGTTATTGCAGAAGGAGATAAAATAGGTAAAAATGTATTCGAATTGAAAGATTACGTTGAAGCCAATTTACCAGAATATGATGTTAGAGTTTCTGTTTTGGGTCATATGCAACGTGGTGGTTCACCTTCATGTTTTGATAGAGTTTTAGCCAGTAGATTAGGTGTAAAAGCTGTTGAATCTTTGATAGAAGGAAAATCGAATTATATGGTTGGATTACAAAATGATAAAGTTTCGTTGACACCTTTGGAACAAGCAATCAAAGGCAAAACAGAGATTGATAGAGAATTATTAAGAGTTTCAGACATCATGTCTACATAAGTGGTTAAAGTTTATTGTGAGGAAATTAGACTTTATATGAAGTTAATATAAAATAAACAAAAAAATTAAAGTAAAATGTCAAAAGTAAAATTAGGAATAAACGGTTTTGGAAGAATTGGTAGAATTGTATTCAGAGAGTCTTTCAATAGAGATAATGTAGAAGTTGTAGCAATCAACGATTTATTAGATGTAGATCACTTGGCTTACTTATTAAAATATGATTCAGTACATGGTCGTTTCAACGGAACTGTAGAAGTAAAAGAAGGACAACTTTTTGTAAACGGAAAAAACATCCGTATTACAGCGGAAAGAAATCCAGCAGATTTAAAATGGAATGAAGTTGATGTTGATGTAGTTGCTGAATGTACAGGTTTCTTTACAACTATCGAAACTGCAAACGAGCACATCAAAGGTGGTGCAAAAAAAGTAATCATTTCTGCTCCTTCTGCTGATGCACCTATGTTTGTAATGGGAGTTAACCATACTGAAGCTAAAGCTACTGATATGGTTGTTTCTAATGCTTCTTGTACAACAAACTGTTTAGCTCCTTTAGCTAAAGTTATTCACGATAATTTTGAAATTGTTGAAGCTTTGATGACTACTGTTCACGCAACAACTTCAACTCAAATGACTACTGATGGTCCTTCTAGAAAAGACTGGAGAGGTGGACGTGCAGCAAACCTAAATATTATTCCATCATCGACTGGTGCAGCAAAAGCAGTTGGTAAAGTGATTCCATCATTGAACGGAAAATTAACAGGTATGTCAATGCGTGTTCCTACAGCTGACGTTTCTGTAGTAGATTTAACTGTAAAAGTTGCTAAAGAAACTTCATACGAAGAAATTATGGCAGTTTTGAAAAAGGCTTCTGAAACTACAATGAAAGGTATTTTAGGATACACTGAAGATTTAGTTGTATCTCAGGATTTTATTTCTGATTCAAGAACTTCTATTGTAGATGTTCACGCTGGAATTGGTTTGAATTCTACTTTTTTCAAAATCATCTCTTGGTATGATAATGAATATGGATATTCTAGCAAATTAATTGATTTATCTGTACACATTGCAGGTTTAAAATAATTCTTTATATTTACAAATCCCGTTATCTTTATTTTAACGGGATTTTATTTTTTGTTACTTTTTTAAAATAGATGTTTTCCATTAAACGCAAGTAGAAAACAGCTAACTCCAAAACCAAAAAACCAAAAGAAAATGAGATTAATAGTTGATAGTGGTTCTACAAAAGCTGATTGGATTGCAATAGATGACAATGGCAAAGTATTGTTTACAACACAGACTTTAGGGTTAAATCCTGAAGTTCTTGAAGCAGATGAAATAATTGAACGTTTAAATGATCGTTTTGACATTTTACAAAATAAAAAAAATGCAACTCATTTGTTCTTTTATGGTGCCGGTTGTGGTACCGATAAAATGAAAATTACACTTTCACAAGTTTTTCAAACGTATTTCCCTAACGCCATTATTGACGTAAAAGAAGATACGTATGCAGCCGTTTATGCAACAACTCCAAAAGGAGAGAAAGCAATTGTTTCTATTTTAGGAACAGGTTCAAACTGCAGCTATTTTGATGGTAAAGAATTACACCAAAAAGTACAATCTTTAGGGTATATTGCCATGGATGATTGTAGTGGAAATGTTTTTGGAAAAGAATTAATAAGAAAATATTATTTCAATAAAATGCCAAAAGAACTGGCAGTTGAATTTGAAAAAGAATACGATTTAGATCCAGATGCTATAAAAAGCAAACTGTATAAAGAACCAAATCCAAATGCTTATTTAGCGACTTTTGCAAAGTTTTTAATTCAGCATAAAGAAACAGAGTTCTGCAGAAAAATTATTTTCAAAGGAATGAAATCTTTTGTAAAAAATTATATCAAACAATATGAAAACTGCAAAGAGGTTCCTGTGCATTTTGTAGGTTCCATTGCTTTTTATTTGAAAGAAGAATTGCAAGAAACTTTTGATAAATATGAATTGCAATTAGGGAATGTTTTAAGAAGACCTATTGACGGACTTATTGCTTACCATATAGCAAATAAATAGTTTCAGCTGGAGAAATTCAGTTTTGAACAAAAAAAAATCACTGACAATTTACTTGATTAAAAGTAAATCATCAGTGATTTTTTTATTTTATACTATTTTAAATAGTTTCTAAACTGAATGCATATTGATTGAATTAATGCTTCTCTTGAATACTAAAGTATTGCAATCATCGAGATTTCTACATTAACGTTTTTTGGCAAACAAGCCACTTGAACCGTTTCGCGAGCTGGAGCAATTTTTTCGTTAAAATAGGAACCGTAAACAGAATTTATTTTTCCAAAATCATTCATATCCATAATGAAGATTGTTGTTTTTACAACGTTATCAAAAGTCATTTCTGCTGCTTCCAGAACCGCTTTCATGTTTTGCATCACTTGTTCAGTTTCTAATTCGATGGTTTCAGTAATCAATTCTCCTGACACTGGATTTATAGCAATTTGACCTGAAGTGTAAAGTGTATTTCCTTTAAGAACAGCTTGGTTATAAGGTCCAATTGGAGCCGGAGCATTTTCTGTTAAAATTATTTTTTTCATAAAAGTAAGCTTGTCTAAAGTTAAAAAACGTAGCGTTAATTAGTATTTAATAGGTAATAGAATTATCTGTTGATCGTACTTCTTTTGTCCCATTTGATGTCACTCAATACGCCTGATTTTATTCCAATGAAGAAACCCCAGTTGGCATTGGTACCAAACGGAGACCAGTTGAAATCCATTCTCCAGCTTAACAAATCTCTTTCAAAACGAAGTTGTGTGAATGTAACGCCTTTTTGAACAAAATCGTAACCTGTAGAAACACCTGCTTTCCATTTTGGAGTAATGTCAGCATTGGCTGATATCATAATAGAATTACCAATTATTTGATTCTCTCGGTTGTTATTCCCGTACGTTAATGAATAGGCGAATGTCATGTCCCAAGGCAATTTAGAGTTGAAAAATTCAGAAATTTTATCCTCGCCTTCCGTCTCTTCTTCATCTTCGAATTGGCTTCTTCTGCTGTCTCCTAAATCAGTATTTGTTCCAAATAAATCATCCTCTCGACCACCATTTCGTTGGCTTTGAACATTTTTATCTTTTTTATCGTCTTTACCTTGGCTCGAAATGGAGTAATTTAAGGTCATATTAGAACTCGTCATTCTAAAAAGACTTCCGCCATTATCAATATTAAAAACATTAATTCGGTTACCTGAATTATCAATAGCATACGGATCTAATGTTGCCCCAAAATTGACATTCATTTTATTATCCAGTAAAGTTGTCCCACCGCTAACTCGTATTGGCGAAAAAGCTAAAGAAGTTACTCCGTCTGCATCCAGATTATACGATGTAGAAAGATTTAAGTTATTAAGTAACATTATTTTTTTAGGCTCCACTTTGGTACTGTCTTTATCAGTTACTTTAGCTTCGAAAGTATTGCTCAAATCAAAACCCAACGTATTAGCATTGTTTAATCCCGGAGCACCATAAATTCCAGTTTCAAAGCGGGTGTATTGTTTGTTCATTGTTCCACTGGCATCGGATGCGTAAGTATCATAATATTTTTCGAAACTTGGGGTATAACCATACGATGCCGATGGCCTCATGACGTGTCTTATAGATTTTATTTTTTTGTCATTACCAAAATTAAAAGTCCCGTATATGGTGGTTCCTATGCTTGAAGAGAATGAATACGTTCTAAAAGCGTCAAATCCATTGATGGTCTTGTCTACAACTTTACTTTGGTCAACATCATAGCTTCTTTCTATTGTTTTGGTATACCAAATTTCCTCATAATTCAAAGATGATGAAGCACTGAAATATTTAAATAATTTAAAATTCGTACTTAATGGAATGCTGTGTTGAAAACCAACTTTTGCATCGCGGAACATTTGAGGTTTGAAGAATAAAGAATCATTGGTAACAATGCTATTTCTCCCGTTTAGATTGTATTGTAAGTTGATGTTTTTTAGCAAACCTTTTCGAACTCCGTCTTTCCCCACAAACGGATAAATCCGGTCAACACTTAATTGTAAGGTTGGCAAAGTCATATTAATTTCTTCGGTTTGTGTATTTTGTGAATGTGTTGCAGTCAACGACATTCTTACCTGTGGAACTGAATTGAAAGTTTTTGAATACGATATCGATGAACTCAAAGTATTATTAAGGTTTGATCCAATATTCACCTGATTGATGGATTGCTGGAAATACTTACTGCTTCCTAAATTCACAGACGCTGAAAAACTGGAATTTGGATTTGATTTCGAGTCTTTCGAATGTGACCATTGAATATTATAAATATTTTGCTTCAAATAATCTGGATAGCCTCTTTCGCTGGTGATTAAATTTTCAAATCGAACGTTCAGGTTTCCTCTGTAATTGTATCTTTTCGCATAACTTGATTCAAAACGCAATCCATAACTTCCGTTGGTGTAATAATCCCCCAAAACTGTTAAATCATAATTATCGCTGAGCGCAAAATAATATCCTAAATTTTGAAGTGAAAATCCTCTGTTGTTAGAGTCATTGTAACTAGGTAAAATTAACCCGGAAATACTGGTTTCTTTACTCATTGGAAAAAAAGCAAACGGCAAAGCAATTGGAGTTGGTACGTTTGCAATAACCATATTGGTCAAACCGGTTACTACTTTTTTGCCTGGAATAAATTTTACTTTATTAGTTTGAAAATAATATTCAGGATTATCCACATCTTTCGAAGTAGTAAATCGGGCTCCTTTTAGAAAATAAACTGAGTCATTCTCTTTTTTGGTTATGGCCGCTTTTATTTTAAACTCACCTTGGTCAGACCTTGAATTCCAAATTAAAGCTTTTTTTGTTTTAAAGTTAAACCGAATAGAATCAGGTTCAATTACATTGGCGCCTTGTTTGAAATTTGGATATTGAGTGTAAGTGCCCGTTGAATCTTTGATACGTCCGGCATAAACTTCATTTTTTTCATAATCCATAACAATTATTCCCGACTTCAGTTCAACGTCCTGATAGTATAATTCTGCCTGGTCATAAAGAGTTATGATTTTTTTCTTCTGATCAATTTTAGCATATTTATCTGCTTTGTATCTCACTTTTCCGTCTAGAAATGCTTTTTTAGGTTTGATACTGTCAATTTTGATTGTATCAGCAACTTTTTCAACAGTTACAACAGGAGCTTTACTTTGGGTAACGCTTTTTTTGGTGCTATCTATTTGTCTAGTAGGGGATATAGCCGTCTTTTTTTTTGGGATATCTTGAGAATATAATTTACCGGACCCAAGTGACAGGAAAATTGATAATAAAACGATATTAAATAAGTTTGTATACAAAGGTTTAAATGCTATTTTTGTAAAATTATGGCCTGTTTTTTGACATGTCAAACTTACATATTATTTTTTGTCAAAAATAGTCAAATAAATAAATTTATAACGGTAGTGTTTTAATTAAATTAACTTATAGCTTTATGCGCAAAACATATAAAATTAAAAGAATATTAACTTTTATTTTGATAATATTTTCGGTAATTGGGTATGGTCAATCCAATAATTTTAAGGTGACTTTAGATGCAGGTCATGGAGCGCATGATTTTGGTGCTGTTTATGAAGGGCGAGTTGAAAAAAACATTGCTTTGGCAGTAGTTTTAAAAGTTGGAAAAATATTAGCAGCCACTCCACAAATGGAGGTAAATTACACCCGAAAAACAGATGTATTTATTGATTTGATCGAAAGAGCTAATATTGCCAATAGATTTAATGCCAATATTTTTGTTTCCATTCATTGTAACGCTAATAGAAACACTGCTGCTGATGGTACCGAAACCTACGTAATGGGTTTGAGCAAAGTGGCATCAAACTTAGAGGCGGCCAAAAAAGAGAACTCTGTAATTACATTAGAGAAAGATTACAAACAAAAATATGAAGGATTTGATCCCAACTCTCCCGAAACGATGATTGGAATGACTTTGATGCAAGAGGAATACTTAGATAACAGTATTTCGCTGGCAAGTAAAGTAGAAGATGCTTTTGAGGATCTTGGTAAAAAAATTAGAGGTGGCGGAGTAAAACAAGCTCCTTTTATGGTACTTCACAAGGCATATATGCCAAGAGTATTAATAGAAATGGGTTTTATCTCTAATACTACTGAAGGAAATAAATTAAATTCTGAAGAAGGACAGGATGAAATTGCCAAAGCTATTGCTGATGCGATTATCAGTTATAAAAAAGAATATTATGGTAGTGGCGAAATGGAATTTTTTGAAGAAAGACCTTCGCAAAAAATAAATGAAAAACCAATAAGAGATACGGTTACTCCGGCAAAACCAAAAACGATGTCTCAAACGGTGGAGCCAACGCAAACTAAAAAGGCGGTTGATAATACTAAACCAATATTCAAAGTGCAACTTTCGGCAAGCATTAAAAGACTGGAATTGATTCCTAGAAATTTTAATGGGCTGAAAAATATTTCTGTAGCCTATGAAAATAGAGTTTACAAATATATGTACGGAGAAACTGCTGATTATGACGAAGCAAAAAAGCAATTAAGCGAAGCAAAAGATAAAGGTTACAATACTGCTTTTTTGATCGCTTTCAAAAACGGAGAAAAAATCAACATTCAGGATGCTCTAAAATAATAGCAGCTACTTTCATGTTATAATCGGAAAACACACCTACTTATATTTTGAAGATTCTCAAACAAACTAAAATAGTTTTTATACTACTGTTTTTATTTTTTACAGTAAATATCTTTTCTCAATCTAAAACTAAGTTTATTGTAATTTTAGATGCGGGTCACGGTGGAAAAGATCCCGGTAATTCCTATCATGGTTTTGTTGAAAAAGAAATTGCACTTAAAACTACATTGAAACTAGAAAAGCTCCTTGAAAAAGAGGGCGGTATTCAAGTCATCCATACCAGAAAATCAGATGTTTTTATAGAATTAAAAGACCGACCAAAAAAGGCGAACAGTCTTGATGCTAATTTATTTATTTCCATACACTGTAATTCTGTCAAAAATCCAGTTCCTTTTGGTACAGAAACGTTTGTAATGGGTTTGGCAAGGAGCAAAGGTAACTTAGAAATTGCAAAACAAGAAAACTCGGTTATATTATTGGAGAAAGATTACAAGCAAACCTATAAAGGATTTGACCCCAAAAATCCCGAAACATTAATAGGGTTAAAAATTCTGCAAGAAGATTATTTAGACCGAAGTATAAATCTAGCTTCAAAAATTGAAAATAATTTTAAAAATAAAGTACATCGAAAATCAAGAGGAATAAAACAGACTCCGTTATGGGTTTTGGATGCCGCTTACATGCCCAGCGTATTGATTGAATTAGGCTTTTTATCCAATAACGAGGAAGGCGTTTTTCTAAATTCAAATGTGGGACAAAACAAGATGGCACAGGCAATTGCTACAGCAATTATCGCATACAAAAAAGAATATTTTGGAATACAATCCGGCAATACTTATCAGGATACTTCCACCAAAAAAATAACGGAAAACAGTACAGAAAATAGTTCAAAGCGCACAAAATCAAAACTAAATATTGAAAAATCAGTTTCGAAAAAGAGCGAAACAAGAATACAAAATTCTGAAGTGATTTTTAAAGTTCAATTTGCAGCCGGAAATAAAAATATCGAATTAAATCCTTCTAATTTTAAAGGATTAAAAAATGTCAGCGTAAGAACAAACAACGGCTCCTTTTATAAATATGCTTACGGTGCAACATCGGATTATAATGTTGCGAAACAGAATTTGAAAGAAGTTAAATCCAAAGGGTATTCTTCAGCGTATATTATAGCATTTAGTGATGGAAAAAATATTAGTGTTGAAGAAGCGCTGAAATAATTACAACAAGTCAAATAATTTATATTAAATTTGTAAAAAATACTTAAATTTTGAAAATAACAAGAGAAATTAAAACTGCCATTCTAGTAATAGCGTCGATTTTATTATTTATTTGGGGCTACAGTTTTTTAAAAGGAAGAGACCTATTTACCAATTACAAAACTTTTTTTGTAGAATATAAAAGTGTAGAAGGTTTAGCTACATCAGCACCAGTAACCTTAAACGGTTTAGTCGTGGGTAAAGTTAGCAGCATCACCATAAATGAAAATACAGGTGTATTATTAGTGGAATTACAGTTAAAAACTGATTTTCCAATTTCCAGTTCCAGTGTTGCTTCTATTTATGAGCCAGGATTTATTGGAGGAAAACAAATTGCTATTATTCCAAATTTTAATGACAAAACATTAGCTGTTGATGGTCAGAAGTTGCAAGGTGGAGTGAAAATGGGACTTACTGATAAAGTAGGAGATCAATTAGCTCCTCTTCAGGAAAAACTGGAAAAGTTATTGGGAAGTACTGAAAAATTAATTTCAGGACTTAATAACGTTTTGGATCAAAAAGGGCAGCAAGATTTAAAGCTTACTTTGGCTGAATTGAGCAAGACTATTGAACAGTTTCACAAAGTTTCTATGAATGTTAATGATTTATTAGACACTAATAAAACTCAAATAAATGGAGTGGTAACCAATTTCAATAAAATATCTGGAAATTTCTCTAAAATTTCAGATTCCCTTAATAAAGCTGATTTAGGTAAAACTGCCCGTAATTTGAATGCAACTTTAGCAAGAGTTGATGGTATCATGAGCGGTTTGGAATCAGGTAAAGGTTCTATGGGGAAATTATTAAATGACGAAGCTTTTTACCAAAACATTAAAAGTTCTACAAAAGAATTAGAATTACTCTTGCAGGATATTAGACTCTATCCAACACGATATGTGAATATCTCTGTTTTTGGAAAGAAAAACAAACCTTATGTTGGTCCTACGAACGATTCTATACCTAATGTAAAAAATTAGCAATTATGAGCTATTTAGACAATATTTTATTTGCCATTCTATTGGTTATTGGTTTTGGATATTTTTTCAACAGTGTTAAAAAAATTAGACGTAATATCAATCTTGGAACTGATGTAAATCGTTCAGATAATCCTAAAGCGCGTTGGACCAATATGGCCATGATTGCACTTGGTCAATCAAAGATGGTAAAAAGACCCATTGCCGGTATACTTCACATTATTGTCTACGTAGGTTTTGTAATCATCAACATTGAATTATTAGAGATTATAATTGACGGACTTTTTGGTACGCATCGTGTTTTTGCTTTTTTAGGAACAACGTATGATGTACTGATTGCTTCTTTCGAAATTTTAGCATTTTTGGTTTTAGTAGCTGTTTTTGCCTTCTGGAGCAGAAGAAATGCAATCAAACTGAAACGATTTGTAAGTTCAGACTTGAAAGGATGGCCTAAAAGTGACGCGAATTACATCTTGTATTTCGAGGTGGTTCTAATGACATTATTTTTATTAATGAACGCTTCTGATTTGCATTTGCAAAATGTTCCGGGTGGTTTTTCACATTTTATAAAAGCAGGTTTTTTTCCTGTAAGTCAATTTATTGAGCCTATCTTTAACGGTATGTCAAATGAATTGGTAATGTTGCTTTCAGAGATATTTTGGTGGTTACACATTGTGGGTATTTTGATTTTCATGAACTACCTTTATTTTTCAAAACATTTACATATTCTGCTAGCTTTCCCAAACACCTATTTTGCAAATCTGAATCCGCAAGGTCAATTTGATAATTTAGAATCAGTTACTAAAGAAGTGAAGTTAATGATGGATCCTAACGCTGATCCTTTTGCGGCAGCTCCAGTGGATGAAAATGCAGTTCCGAGTAAATTTGGCGCAAGTGATATTCAGGATTTAAATTGGGTACAATTATTGAACGCTTACACTTGTACAGAGTGTGGTCGTTGTACTTCATCTTGTCCAGCGAATATAACAGGAAAGAAATTGTCTCCACGTAAGATTATGATGGATACCAGAGACAGAATGGAAGAAGTAGGAAGAAATATTGATGCTAATAAAGGTATTTTTATTCCGGATAACAAAACATTATTAAACGACTACATTACACCAGAAGAGCTTTGGGCTTGTACTTCTTGTAATGCATGTGTAGAGGAATGTCCGGTAAATATTAGTCCGCTTTCAATCATTATGGATATGCGTCGCTATTTAGTTATGGAACAAAGTGCGGCTCCAATGCCTTTGAATGCTATGATGACCAATATTGAAAATAATGGTGCACCTTGGCAGTACAATCAGCAAGATCGATTGAATTGGAAAAACGAATAATAGTTTTATTTGTTTAGAGTTCATATCAAATAATCAAAAAATAATTTTCCGTTTACTTGAATAATCAAATCAACGAATAACCGAATCACAAATAGTATGTCAGAGAATTTAATAGTGCCAACTATGGCCGAAATGTTAGCTCAAGGGAAACAACCAGAAGTTTTATTTTGGGTTGGTTGTGCAGGAAGTTTTGACGATAGAGCAAAGAAAATAACTAAGGCTTTTGTACGAATTTTAAATCGTGCCAATGTTCCTTTTGCAGTTTTGGGTACTGAAGAAAGTTGTACAGGTGATCCCGCGAAAAGAGCTGGGAATGAGTTTTTATTCCAAATGCAAGCGATGATGAATATTGAAGTTTTGAATGCTTACGAAGCAAAAAAAATTGTCACTGCTTGTCCGCATTGTTTTAATACGCTTAAAAACGAATATCCGGAATTAGGCGGAAAATATGAAGTAGTTCACCATACGGAATTCT
This sequence comes from Flavobacterium psychrolimnae, assembly GCF_003312425.1. Taxonomy (GTDB): domain Bacteria; phylum Bacteroidota; class Bacteroidia; order Flavobacteriales; family Flavobacteriaceae; genus Flavobacterium; species Flavobacterium psychrolimnae. Next base: position 136,623 of record NZ_QNUX01000008.1, read on the forward strand.
TGAAATCGTTGTTAGATGATGGAAGATTGACTATTGAAGGTGGGCAATTCAAGGGAAAGCGAATTACTTTTCACGATCCTTGCTATTTAGGAAGAGCCAATAATGTATATGAAGCACCAAGAGATTTAATTCTAAAATTGGATGCTGAATTAGTTGAAATGAAGCGTTCCAAAGCTAATGGTTTATGTTGTGGTGCCGGTGGTGCCCAAATGTTTAAAGATGCTGAACCAGGAAATAAGGAAGTCAACGTTGAAAGAACCGAAGACGCATTAGAAACAAAACCGGAAATAATTGCTGCTGGTTGTCCTTTTTGTAATACCATGATGACAGATGGGATTAAAAACAAAGAAAAGGAAGGTGATGTAAAAGTTATGGATATTGCGGAATTAATCGCAAATGCGCAGGATTTATAAATCAATTAAAATTACAAATTTTGATTATCCTAATCAAAATTCATAACTCATAATTCATAATTACAATGTACGTTCCATTTGAAAATTTACCCGAAGAATCCAGAATTTGGATTTATCAATCGAACAGAAAGTTTTCGGATGCGGAATTTTCTGAAATAGAAATTGCTTTGCAATCCTTCTTAGAAGGTTGGGCTGCGCATGGCACTAGTTTAGAATCATCGTATGAATTAAAATACAATCGTTTCATTATTATTGCAGTAAATCAAGATGTTCAGCCCGCAACAGGATGTTCTATTGATTCCTCCGTTGAATTTATCCAAAGTTTAGAACAAAAATACAACGTTGATTTATTGGATAAAATGAATGTTACTTTCAAACTTGGAGAGCATATTGCCCATAAGCCATTAATTGATTTCAAGAAAATGGTAAAAGATAAAGCCGTTACGGAGAACACAATCGTTTTCAATAATCTGGTTAATAATGTAGAAGAATATAATGAATCTTGGGAAGTTCCAGCTATCGACAGTTGGCACAGTAGGTTTTTTTAAACAAAATAGTTCAATGAAAAAAATAGGCATCAAAATTGTTTTTTCTTATGTCTTATTTATTTTTGTTGCTGCTGGTTGCGTTGGTACAAAAGTGAATAAGAACAAAACAATTGTATCCACAGGTCCGTCCAAAATAGAAAATTTGGACAGCATAAATACTACTAATATTCCTAAGCTTTTTGACTTATCTCCCGAAGGAAACAAATGGGTAGACAGTCTTTATAATACTATGACCTTAGAGGAAAAATTTGGCCAATTATTTATGGTTGCTGCTTATTCCAATAAAGATTCTGCTCATAGTAATGCCATTGAAAAACTTATTTTGGATTATAAAATTGGAGGATTAATTTTCTTCCAAGGAGGTCCGGTTCGCCAGGCTAAATTGACTAATCGTTTTCAATCCAAATCAAAAATTCCTCTTTTTATTGGAAGTGATGCGGAATGGGGTTTGGGTATGCGATTGGATTCTACCTATCGTTATCCTTGGAATATGACTCTTGGCGCCATTCAAGACATGAAACTTTTAGAGAAAGTTGGTGTGCAAATGGGAAAGCAGAGCAAGCGATTGGGAATGCAGTTTAATTTTGCACCGGTACTTGATATCAATTCAAATCCTAAAAATCCTATTATTGGTTTTCGTTCTTTTGGCGAAGATAAATTTAAAGTTACAGAACGGGCAATTGCCGTTATGAACGGGGTTCAAAGTCAGGGAGTATTTTCGACAGGGAAACATTTTCCAGGTCATGGCGATACAGATACCGATTCTCATAAAAAATTACCAATCATTAATTCTTCGAAAGAGAGACTAAAGGATATTGAGTTTTACCCTTACAAAAAAATGTTTCATGAAGGACTTGCATCAGTTATGGTGGCACATTTAAGCGTTCCCAGTTTAGAACCAAGACCTAATTTTCCTTCTTCGATTTCTTATAATGTAGTTACTGATATTCTTCAAAAAGAAATGGGTTTCCATGGACTTATTTTCACCGATGCTTTGAATATGAAAAGTGTAAGTAATTTTAAATTACCCAGCGAAATTAATTTTGAAGCTTTTATGGCCGGAAATGACGTTTTGTTGTTTCCTGAAAATGTTCCTGCTGCGATTGATAAATTTAGATTAGCATATTCCTTGAATTTATTTACTGATGAACGGTTGGCTTTTTCTGTAAAGAAAATTTTAAAATTCAAGTATAAAGCTGGTTTGAATACGTACAAACCGATTGTTATAGAAAATTTGTACAATGATTTAAATGCTTTAGAAAATGATGCATTACAATATGAATTGTATGAAAATGCAATTACTGTTCTAAAAAATACTTCGGCTGTTTTGCCAGTTAAAAATTTGGATAAACAAAAAATTGCTTACGTAAAAATTGGCGATGACAGCAACGATGATTTTTTATCGACTTTAAAAAAATACGCTGAAGTAACTGAAATTGAAGAAACTAATTTGGATAGTCTTCAAGCGAAATTACAGCCTTTTACAACGGTAATTATTGGCTATCACAAATCAGATGTTGCTTTTAGAAACGATGATTTAAAATCTAATGAGTTATTCAAGATTAATTTTTTAGCCAAAAACAATACAGTAATTCTGAATGTTTTTGCCAAACCTTATTCATTACTGCCAATTACCAATTTTGATGATATCGAAGGATTGGTTGTTTCTTATCAAAATAGTTCGATTGCTCAGATTGTTTCTGCCGAACTAATTTTTGGATCGATTGAAGCAAAAGGCAAATTACCGGTTTCAATCAATGATAGTTTCAAAGTAAATGATGGTTTGCCAACAGAAAAATTGAATCGTTTAGGTTTCACTACACCAGAAAATGTTGGAATGAATTCGACTATTTTATCAAAAATTGAAGGTATTGCCAATAAAGCGATTAATGCTAAAATGACACCTGGAATTCAGGTTTTGGTAGCCCGAAAAGGTAAAGTTATTTATCAAAAATCATTCGGATACCATACGTATGATAAATCGATAAAAGTGCAGGATTCAGATATTTATGATGTGGCGTCGTTGACAAAAATTTTAGCGACTTTGCCAAATGTTATGTTGCAATACGATCAGCAAAAAATAAATTTGGAGACTACATTAGCAACAATGTCTCCAATTTTTAAAGATTCTAATAAAGCGAATATCAATTTCAAGGATTTATTGTCTCATTATGCTGGTTTAGCGGCAGGAATTCCATTTTACAAGGCTACAATGGATAAATCAAAATCTCCTTCTGAGGTTTATTTTAGGAAAGTTGCTGAAGAGAATTTCTCAAAAAAATTAGGAGATAGTCTTTTTATACGAGATGATTTTAGCGACACCATTATGAAAATGATTGTTGATAGTAAGCTGTCAGTAAAAAAAGAATACAAATACAGTGATCTCACTTTCATGATTTTGAAGGACTATTTGGAAAAAACAACGGGTAAAACATTAGATATCTTGATTCAGGAAAATTTCTATCGCTCGCTTGGAATGAATAATTCCAGTTTTAATCCATTGAATAAATTTGATAAAAATAGAATTCCGCCAACGGAAACGGATACATATTTCCGTCGCCAGCTTTTGCAAGGGTATGTCAACGACTTATCGGCTGCTTTAGAAGGTGGCGTTTCTGGTCATGCAGGAGTTTTTTCAAATGCAATGGATGTGGCTAAAATAATGGAACTTTATCTGCAAAAAGGGAATTATGGCAATCAGCAATATTTTTCCGAGAAAACTTTTGAAGACTTTAATACTTGCTATTTTTGCGCAGTGGGAAATAGGCGAGGTGTTGGTTTTGATAAACCACAATTGGGTACCGAAGGACCTACATGCGGTTGTGCTTCAATGACCAGTTTTGGACACACCGGCTACACTGGAACAATGGCTTGGGCAGATCCTGAAACGCAAATTGTCTATGTTTTTTTATCCAATAGAACTTTTCCGGTTGCTGCAGAGAACAGATTATCCAAAGCAAATATTCGGGAAGACATTCAGAAAATAATTTACGAAGCCATTACAGATTAAAATCTACAATCTTTTTGGATTCAGTTTAGGTTTAGAAAAGAGTCGTTCAACTACCTTCTTGAGGGTTAATTTTGTACTTTTAGAATTCTTAATCTACTGCAATTATGGCGCACAAACATACTAATAAAGCTAGTCATCAGGATGCTTGTTGCTCAATAGAAGATAATAAAACGGTAACAAATAAACAAACGGATTGCTGCTCATCAGAAAGTGATACTGAAAATCACTCTGGACATGACCATGATCACGATCATTCAAATGGAAGTGAAGGGGTATTAAAGATGTTTTTTCCCTCTATTGTCAGTTTTGCATTATTATTAGTTGCATTATTATTTGATAGTTACTTTCCGCAATCTTGGTTTAATGGTTGGATTCGAATTGTTTGGTATGTTATAGCTTATATTCCAGTGGGTTTTCCAGTTTTGAAAGATGCTTTTCAAAGTATTAGAAACGGAGCTGTTTTTTCTGAGTTTTTCTTGATGAGTGTTGCTACCATTGGCGCTTTTGGCATTGGTCAATATGCGGAAGGAGTTACTGTAATGCTTTTTTATGCTATTGGTGAACTGTTTCAAATGATGGCGGTACAAAAAGCCAAATCTAACATAAAATCATTATTGGATGAAAGACCTGATGTAGCAAATGTTGTTCAAGGACAAACTGTGGTTGCAATTAAAGCGTCGGAAGTACCTATTGGCGCAATTATAGAATTAAAACCCGGGGAAAAAGTAGCATTGGATGGGAAATTGCTTTCGGATTATGCCACTTTCAATACAGCCGCACTAACCGGCGAAAGTAAACCTGACACCAAATCAAAAGGAGAAACAATTCTTGCAGGAATGATTAATCTCAATACGATTTCTCAAGTTGAAGTTACTACAGCATTTACGGACAGTAAATTGTCTAAAATTCTGGAAATGGTTCAGGATGCTACTGCCAAAAAAGCGCCGACAGAATTATTCATGAGGAAGTTTGCTAAAATCTATACGCCAATAGTAGTATATCTCGCCATTGCCATCTGTTTGGTTCCAATCTTGTTTGTTGAAACGTATGTGTTTAAAGACTGGTTGTATCGAGCCTTAATTTTTTTGGTGGTTTCATGTCCGTGTGCCTTAGTGATTTCTATTCCGTTGGGGTATTTTGGCGGTATTGGCGCAGCAAGTAAAAACGGAATATTGTTTAAAGGATCTACATTTTTGGATACAATGGCAGCTATTCAGGTAGTGGTTATGGACAAAACTGGAACGTTGACTAAAGGTGTTTTTAAAGTTCAAAAAGTAGTTTCAATAGGGATTTCCGAGGCCGATTTGGTTACTTACACTGCTGCAATCGAAGCCAAATCTACGCATCCTGTTGGTTCTGCACTACTAGAATTTGCCAATAATGCTAATAATGAAATTGTTGTTTCTGATGTTGCGGAGATTTCAGGCCTTGGCTTAAAAGGCCTTGTGGATGGAAAAGAAATTTTAGTGGGAAATCCTAAACTGATGAATAAATTTGATATCGATTATGACAAACAGTTAGATACAATTCCATTTACTATTATTGTTGTTGCCATAAATAAAAAATATTCAGGTTATTTCCTTATTGCCGATGAAATAAAAGAAGATGCAAAAACAGCTATTGAAAGTTTACACCAAATAAATATCAAAACAATTCTGCTCTCCGGTGATAATCAAGCTGTAGTTTCAGCTGTTGCCAAGGAGTTGAATATTGATGAAGCTTTTGGGAATTTATTACCGGAAAATAAGGTCGAAAAAGTAACAGCGCTTATAAACCAAAAACTAAAAGTTGCATTTGTAGGAGATGGCGTAAATGATGCTCCGGTAATTGCTTTGGCGCAAGCCGGAATTGCTATGGGTGGTTTAGGAAGCGATGCAACAATTGAGACGGCTGATATTGTTATTCAAAATGATCAGCCTACTAAGATTTTTACCGCCATTGCTATTGGAAGAAAAACAAAACAAATCGTTTGGCAAAATATTAGTTTGGCTTTTTCTGTAAAACTAATAGTTCTAATTCTTGGAGCCGGTGGACTTGCATCAATGTGGGAAGCTGTTTTTGCAGATGTTGGTGTGGCATTACTAGCAATTTTGAATGCGGTTAGAATTCAGCGAATGAAATTTTAAGTTCATCTCGTATTTAACTTAAAATTCCATAAAACCCATTCCTATTTTTCTTAATTTCGTTTCATTAAATTACATACATGAAAATTGCAATAGTTTGTTATCCTACCTTTGGAGGTAGTGGTGTTGTCGCTACAGAATTAGGGCTGGAATTGGCGCGTCGCGGTCATGAAATCCATTTTATAACCTACAGTCAGCCCGTACGTTTGGCACTTTTAAGTCCAAATGTTCATTACCACGAAGTAAATGTCCCTGAATATCCTTTATTCCATTATCAACCGTATGAATTGGCTTTGTCCAGTAAATTAGTCGATATGGTAAAATTATATAAAATAGAACTGCTTCATGTGCATTACGCCATTCCGCATGCTTATGCGGGCTATATGGCCAAGCAAATGTTGAAAGATGAAGGAATCAATATTCCGATGGTGACTACATTACACGGAACTGACATTACATTGGTTGGAAATCATCCTTTTTATAAACCAGCCGTAACCTTTAGCATCAATAAATCTGATTTTGTTACCTCGGTTTCCCAAAGTTTGAAAGATGACACACTTAAATTATTCAATATAAAAAATGAAATCGAGGTGATTCCAAATTTTATTGAATTGGAAAAAAATATAAATGATCCGAGTATTCCTTGTCAGCGTTCAGTTATGGCAAAGGAAAATGAACGGATTATTACACACATCAGTAATTTCAGAAAAGTAAAAAGAATTCCGGATGTAATTAAAATTTTCTATAACATCCAGAAAGAGATTCCGGCGAAACTGATGATGGTAGGAGATGGTCCTGAAAAAGAAAAAGCAGAATATTTATGTCAGGAATTGGGAATTTTAGATAAAGTAATCTTTTTTGGTAACAGTAACGAAATTGACAAAATTTTGTGCTTAACGGATTTGTTTTTGCTTCCGTCTGAAACAGAAAGTTTTGGTTTAGCCGCTCTGGAAGCAATGGCGTGCAAAGTTCCTGTCATTTCCAGTAATTCTGGAGGCTTGCCTGAGGTAAATTTTGATGGTATTTCCGGTTATTTAAGTAACGTTGGGAACACCGATGAAATGGCTCAAAATGCATTGAAAATTTTAAAAGACGATTCGGTTCTGAAACAATTTAAAGAAAATGCTTTATCAGTTGCAAAACAATTTGATATTAAAAATATTTTGCCACTTTACGAAGAGTTGTATCAAAAAGCCATTAATAAATATTTATAAACTCTCGATTGATAACTTTATGAATGAGAATATGTTTTTAAAGCTATTCCGTTTATTTAAAATATAGAAAATGAAAAAACTAATTCTTTCCGCATTTGCTATTACGCTTGCTTCATGTGGCGCTACTTCTTCAAAAATTTCAGATACAAGCAAATTATATGAAGTTTTGACACAGCAATCTAATGGCGGCGCCAATATTCGTTTTTTTGAAATACTTTCTGAGCCAAACGAAATTAAAATGCTGCAGAATGATGAAAATTTGAAAGATAAGATTAGTGCTACTGATATTCAGAACTCGAATTTTATTGTTTTGAATATGGGAGAGAAAACAACTGGAGGTTACAGTATAGGAATTGAGAATATTGTAGAAACTGATAAAAATGTAATTATAACTGTAAAAGAAACTAATCCTGAACCTGGTAGCATGGTAACGCAGGCGTTTACAACTCCTTTTTGTGTTGTTAAAATAAATTCTAAAAAAGAAATTATTATTAAATAAAAAAACGGCCACTATTTCTAGTGGCCGTTTTTGATGTATTATCTAGATAATACTAGAATTGATATCTAAGAGCTAAAGCTACATCAGATCCGTAATTGTTTTTGTAGTATCCACTTCCACCAAATTCAGGTCTGAAATCTAAAGAGATTAACAATGGAATATCAAAGTTGTATTCGATACCGATATCTCCTGCAGCAAATGCAAATGTATCATTGTATTTTGTATTGTTATCTTCATAACCATAGCTTCCAACACCACCACCAATACCAGCATACCAGTTGAAACCACCATCAATGTTCCAAACCCATTGGTATAAACCTGTTAGTTTGATTGCATTGTCATCATAGTTGTTGTTGTTAAAGTTACTTCTGTTTCTCCAACCTAAGTCTAATTCTAAACGGTTGTTAGCTGATAAACCTCTTTGGTAAGAAAGTTCAGCACCAAATCCACCGCTATCTCCAAAACGAAGACCTAATGCATTTTTTGAAATATCCTGTGCTTGTGCGGTAAATGCTAATCCAATTAACATTATTGCCGATAAAATAATCTTTTTCATATGTGAGTTTTTGTTGATACAAATGTAACGCTAACACAGGGTAAATTTTTATAAAATTTCAGATAAAAGTTATATAATTTACATATTCCGGAATCACAGCGCCCTAAAACGAGAATCACATCAAAATGTTTTGTTTCGAGAAAAGCACGGAGGCAATGATTTGATTGCTCAAAATATCTTCCATCTCAAAAAGATTATCTTCCTCAATATAATTCATTTCCGAATAGCGAAATAATTTCCAACGTTTTTTATTGTACTCTAATGCTGTAAGATTTTCAATCCAATCTCCGGAATTTAAATACATTGTACTGCCAATTTTAGTTTCTTTTTGAATCATTTTTGGCTCGTGGATGTGACCACAAATTACATAATCATACTTCTTTTCGATTGCTAATTCAGTGGCTGTTTTCTCAAAATCAGAAATGTGTTTTACTGCTTTCTTAACACTAGCCTTTATTTTCTTAGAAAAAGAGTACGGTTCTTTTCCTAGTTTTAACAAACACCAATTTACAAATCGGTTTAAAAGAATTAGATAGTCATATCCTAATCCACCCAATTTTGCAATCCATTTTGAGTGCTGTACAGAAGCATCAAAAACATCACCATGAAAAATCCACGCTTTTTTATCATCAAGATCTAAGACTAATTTGTCAACTAATGAAAAATTACCCAAATTCATATCACTGAATTTTCGTAGCATTTCATCATGATTTCCTGTAATGTAATAGACTTTTGTTCCCTTTGAAGCAAAACTGATAATTTTTTGAATGACCTTTAAATGAGCTTTTGGAAAATAAGATTTTCTAAATTGCCAGACATCAATAATATCGCCATTTAAGACTAAAATCTTAGGCTTAATGGTGGATAAGTAATTGTAAAGTTCCTTGGCATGGCTTCCAAAAGTTCCAAGATGTACATCTGAAATCACCACTAACTCGACTTTTCTTTTTTTCAAGGTTTTTCCATTTGAAGTTTACCAAAATAATCGAAATATTATCAAATGAATTGGAATTAAAGGTTAAGAAATTTAATATAATATTAATTTAATAACAATAAATATGAAATGTTGGTTAAAACTTTAAAGGCTAAAATTTTGAACTTTAAACTAAAATGGTACTTTTGTTCAAAACAAATTATAATGGCAGGAAATAGCTACGGAACACTATTTAGAATAACAACTTTTGGAGAATCCCATGGTGATGCTTTAGGCGGAATCATAGACGGTTGTCCTCCAGGAATTACAATAGATTTAGAAGCAATCCAATTCGAAATGTCAAGAAGAAAACCAGGTCAATCAGCTATCGTTACCCAACGAAAAGAGCCGGATGATGTTCAATTTCTTTCAGGGATTTTTGAAGGTAAAACTACTGGTACGCCAATCGGCTTTATTATTCCTAACACCAATCAAAAATCAGACGATTACTCTCATATAAAAGATAATTACAGACCCAGTCATGCCGATTATGTGTATGAAAAAAAATATGGCGTTCGTGATTATCGCGGTGGCGGACGTAGTTCAGCCCGTGAAACTGCAAGTAGAGTAGTGGCTGGTGCTGTGGCAAAACAAATGTTACCGGAAATAAAAATTAATGCTTACGTTTCTTCTGTAGGTCCAATTTTTTTAGAAAAACCATACCAAGATTTAGACTTTTCAAAAACCGAAAATAATCCGGTTCGATGCCCTGATGAAGAAGCAGCTGTAATTATGGAAGAATACATTCGGGATATTCGCAAACAAGGGGATACTGTGGGCGGAACTGTAACCTGTGTGATTCAAAATGTGCCTATTGGTTTAGGAGAGCCAGTTTTTGATAAACTTCATGCGGAACTTGGAAAAGCAATGCTTTCCATAAATGCTGTAAAAGGATTTGAATTTGGAAGCGGTTTTTGTGGTGCAAAAATGAAAGGTAGCGAGCATAACGATTTATACAATTCTGACGGAACGACAAAAAGCAATCTTTCAGGCGGAATACAAGGCGGTATCAGTAACGGAATGGATATTTATTTCCGAGTTGCTTTTAAACCGGTGGCTACCATTATGCAAAAACAAGAATCCTTAGACAATAAAGGTAATATTACGGAAATGACCGGAAAAGGACGCCATGATCCTTGTGTTGTACCACGTGCCGTTCCTATTGTCGAAGCAATGGCAGCGATTGTTTTAGCTGATTTTTATTTGATAAACAAAACATATTAATACTAATTTTTGGAGCTTTTCTGCTTTAAACATTATCGATTTTTAACTTCAATATAAGTGAACAAGATAGTGTTCTAATTAGAATAAGTCCTGAAGCCTAACAAACTCATTAATGAATACCAATACAACTAAAAAACCATCTTTTTTTTCAGGATTAACGGGTCAAATATTAATTGCTATGGTTTTGGGTGCTGTTTTAGGCATTATCATACACAATTCGATTTCTCCAGAATCGGCTCAAAATTTTAGTAATAAAATCAAAATTCTGGCGACAATTTTCATTAGATTGGTTCAAATGATTATTTCTCCATTAGTTTTTACAACTTTGGTTGTAGGAATTGCGAAACTTGGTGATATCAAGGCGGTAGGAAGAATTGGAGGAAAAGCGATGGGATGGTTCTTTACAGCTTCATTTATCTCTTTATTATTGGGTATGTTTTTTGTAAACATATTGGAACCTGGAGTTGGCCTTAATTTATCAAATGTTGATATGGGTTCAGTTTCAGAGGTTACTGCAAAAACTCAAAATATATCTTTTGAAAATTTTATTGAACATATTGTGCCTAAAAGTATTTTTGAGGCCATGGCAACCAATGAAATTTTACAAATTGTAATTTTTTCTATATTCTTTGGTTTGGCTGCAGCCGCATTGGGAGATTATGTGAAGCCAGTTACAAACGCTCTAGATAAAACATCTCACATTGTTCTGAAAATGGTAAACTATGTAATGAAGTTTGCTCCAATAGGAGTTTTTGGAGCTATTGCGGGTGTATTTGCAGTAAGAGATTTTCAGGAATTGGCCATTACTTACTTTAAGTTTTTTGGTTCTTTTTTAATTGGAATTTCATCACTTTGGGTAGTTTTGATTGTTGTAGGGTATATTTTTCTAAAAAGCAGAATGACTGTTTTGCTTAAAAGAATTGTCAGTCCGTTAATTATTGCTTTTGGTACAACCAGCAGTGAAGCTGTTTTTCCAAAATTGACGGAAGAATTAGAACGTTTTGGTGTCAAAGATAGAATTGTATCTTTCATGTTGCCGCTTGGATATTCTTTTAATTTGGATGGAAGTATGATGTACATGACTTTTGCCAGTATTTTCATTGCCCAAGCGTACGGAATAGATTTAGATTTAGGAACTCAAATGACCATGCTTTTGGTTTTAATGCTTACCAGTAAAGGGATTGCAGGCGTTCCAAGGGCGAGTTTAGTAGTTGTTGCGGCAACTTGCGGTATGTTTGATATTCCAATTGAAGGAATTGCTTTGATTCTGCCAATTGATCACTTTTGCGATATGTTTCGCAGTGCAACGAATGTTTTAGGAAATGCTTTAGCGACTTCAGTTGTAGGGCAATGGGAAGGGGCTGATGAAACGGAAGAAGTTGTTATCGAGTAGTAGAAATTAATAATATTTTAAAGTACCTATTTTAACCTGTTCAACTATTGAACAGGTTTTTTTGTTTAAATATGGGAGTTTTTCTGTCTTTTAAATTATTCTTTTCTTCTGTTTGATTTTAATACATAATTTACCCATTTCTTCCTTTTTTTATTAAAATAATGTATATTTGATAAACTTTAATTGTTTATGTATCAGATACGTGTTGTTTTGTGGGCATTACTAACGTTAAATTCTTTTAACAGCACTATTTTTGCACAAACAAAATTATTTTCTGACAAAGAAATTACCAAACTAACGGATGAGGCTTCTCAATATTTAAAGGAGGCTAATTTTGAAAAATCATTAGAAGTCTCTAAGGTAGCATTACAAAAATCCATTACTGCTAATGATGCTACTGCAATTACAATTTCCTACAATACCATAGCTGCTAATTACGCTGAACTTGCTGAATTTGACAAAGCTATTTTTTTCTACAATAAAGCATTAAAGTACGCTAACAAGACTACCAATGATACTCTTGAAAGCAGGATTCATAATAATTTAGGTAATATCTATTGTTTTGAAAAGAAGCAATATATAAAAGGGATAAATTTTTATGAAAATGCTATTAAATACAGTCAAAAAATAGCAGACACGAATCAGATTTTTATGACCAAATTAAATATTGCTTGGGCTTATTTTGATGTTGGACATTTTGAGAAAGGATATCCAAGTTTAGAATTCGTAAATAAGTACAATTTAAAATTCGGTAATAAATCTAATGCTGGTGCTATAAATATGCTCAACGGAATGTATTATTCCCATCAAGGCAATGATGAAAAAGCCACAAATTCTTTTTTGAATGCTATAAAAGCTGGAAATGAAGCCAATGAAAAGTCGGATTTATCCTTTGCACATCTTGAATATTCTAAACATTTAATGAACAAGGGTGATTATAAAAATGCGTACGAAAACCTTAATAGATACAACGAAATTACCGCATTACTCTACAACAAGGAAAAACTGGAGAAAGCTAATATTGCCGGAATTAATGTTGAATTAGATGAGTATAAAAGGGAAATCGATAAATTTGAAATCGAAAAAGAAGCCCAACTTCAGATTGTAGAAAAATCTAAAACGATTTTGTTGTTATTTACAGTAATATCTATCGTTTTATTGCTTTTGCTTTATACTTTGTTTAAAAACAATAATTTTAGAAAAAAATTGAATGCAGAACTTTCAACCACTAACAAACAACTATTAATTGCAAAGGAAAAAGCGGAGGAAGCTTCTGTTTTAAAATCTCAATTTGTGTCAACCATTAGCCATGAACTCAGAACGCCTTTATATGGAGTGGTAGGAATTACAAATATGTTGTTGGACGAACATAAAGAATTAGCCGACAGTCCGCACTTGAGTTCATTAAAATTTTCGGCCAGATACTTGCTTTCGTTGGTAAATGATATTCTTCAAATTAACAAAATTGAAGATAATAGAATGATTTTGGAGAATTTGACTTTTAATATTTCTGATGAAATTAATATGGTCAAAAATTCGCTTTCTTTTTTAGCTAAAAAAAATAATAATTTTATCGTAGTAAAAATTGATCCTGCTATCCCAGAATATTTAATTGGGGATAAATTACGGCTATCTCAAATTATTATGAATTTGGTGAGTAACGCTCTGAAATTTACTGCAAATGGGGAAGTAATAATTCACATAAATTTAGAAAGAATAGAAGGCAAATCCTATTTTATAGAATTCAGAATTGAAGACAACGGAATTGGAATTGCAGCTGAAGATCAAGAGAAGATTTTTGAAAAATTTGTACAAGTAGGTCGAAAAGAAACGGATTATCAAGGAACCGGACTTGGACTTTCAATAGTAAAACAACTGTTAGGCTTATTCAATAGTACTATTTCATTGCAAAGCACCATTGGTCAGGGAACTATTTTTAAGTTCTTGATTGCTTTTGAATACAATCCTGAGAAAACAATCGATATCATCAATAACATTCAAGTTGATATTGCTCCTCCTCATTCCATAAATGTGTTGGTTGTAGAGGATAATCATATTAATCAGTTGGTTACCAAAAAAACTATAGAAAAGAATAATTATAAATGTAGCGTAGTAGATAACGGATATGCAGCACTGGAAATCCTTGATAGAGAATACTTTGATATTATACTCATGGATATCAATATGCCTCTAATAAATGGGTTTGAGACTACCAGGAAAATTCGGCTTATGGGAATCGAAACACCAATTGTGGCACTTACTGCTTTCGATAAAGCTGAAATTACTGAAGAAGCGCTCTCAGCAGGAATTAATGATATTATTATAAAACCTTTTGACTCGGTTAAGTTGTTTAGTATTATTACAATTTTGATTTCTAAAAACTAAAGGAACTAAAATTTTTACAACAAAAAAAATCGTTAAACCTTTAAAGTCTCCTACAAACTCTAAGATTTAACGATGTTTTATCTGTTAATGATTGAATACTTTTCTATTTTATTGCAATTTTTTTTAACATCTTTTTCTTACCATTGTCTTTTTTTGCAATGTCGATATGAAGAATTCCATCTTTATAACTAGCTTCAATTTTATTTTCATCAATTGAATCTGGTAAAGTAAAAGATCGAAAGAAGGATTGATAATTAAACTCTTTTCGAACGTAATTATCTTTTTTTCTTGTTTCTTCTTTTTCTTCTTTTTTTTCAGAAGAAATCATGAGCATGTTGTTGTCAATTTCAACTTTAAAATCTTCTTTTTTCATTCCCGGAGCAGCTAGTTCTACTTGTAGTTTGTCATCAGTTTCTTTTAAATTCACTGAAGGTAAATTACTGCCCATAGCGGTAAAATTTTTATCAGTCCAATCAAATAAATCTCTTGAGATAAAATCATCAAAAAATGTATTTACTGAAGGAAATAAACTTGTATTCATTACTGGCACTAATCCGTTTCTTTTAACTAAAGTTTCCATAATTTTGTGTTTAAAGTTGTTTATAATATATTAAATCAAATGTATTGATTTAATTATTTTTACAAACCGCTTTTAACATTTAAGACGTTGAAAAACAATGTATTAACGTTTAATTACGTTTTTATGTTTTGGTTAAAAGGGCAATTCTTACAGCTAAAAAATTGCTATGGAAATACAATTAATACCAGCGCTTTTTATTTTGTTTGGATGCGTCGGACTTTCTTGACTTATGCGCACCACCACTTCGGTTTGAATTTTTTTGTGCAGCAGATGCGGGCGCTGTTTCGGGACTTCCTGAATGCCAATGATACGGATGGTCATTTACAGTCTTAACGTCAACTTTTATCAGTTTTTGAATATCTTTCCAATAGCCGTGCTCATCTTTACTACAAAAAGAAATCGCAATTCCGCCATTTCCGGCGCGACCGGTTCTACCAATTCTATGAACATACGTCTCTGGGATATTTGGTAAATCAAAATTAATTACAAACGGTAATTGGTCGATATCAATTCCTCTGGCAGCAATATCAGTAGCTACTAATACGCCAACTTCTTTATTTTTGAAAGCATCCAAAACACGTTGTCTTGCATTTTGTGATTTGTCACCGTGAATGGCTTCAGCGGCGATGTTGTTTTTTCGTAAAGCTTTTACAACATTATCTGCACCGTGTTTCGTTCTGGAAAAAACCAGTACATCTGATAAATTTTCATTTTTAATCAAATGATACAGTAAATTTCTTTTCTCGGCCTTTTCAACAAAATAAACCCTTTGTTCTACGTTTTCAGCTGTTGAGGAAACTGGCGAAACGGTAACGGTTGCAGGATCCGTAAGAAACATTTCAGCTAATTCTCGAATGGCAATTGGCATCGTTGCTGAGAAAAATAATGTTTGTCTGTTTTTTGGCGTAAGCTTTACAATTTTCTTGACATCGTTTACAAATCCCATGTCCAGCATTTGATCTGCCTCATCCAGCACTAAAGTATGTAAATGATCTAAATCTATAAAACCTTGTTTGTGTAAATCAAGCAATCTTCCAGGTGTTGCTATCAGGATATCTACACCATTTTTTAAGGCATCAACTTGAGGATTTTGTGAAACTCCACCAAAAATTGTCAGTTGGGTCAAGTTAGTGTATTTGCTGTAATCGTCGAAACTTTGGCCTATTTGAACAGCTAATTCTCGCGTAGGAGTTACAACTAGAGACCTGATTACTTTGGCTTTCTTTGATGAACCTACAATTCGGTGTAATTGATGTATAATTGGTATAGCAAATGCGCCTGTTTTTCCTGTTCCAGTTTGTGCACATCCTATTAAATCTCTTCCGGCTAATACTAGAGGAATCGATTGTTCTTGAATAGGAGTGGGATTCAGGTAGCCTTGTTCAAATACGGCTTTTTGTATACTTTTTGAAAGTGATAAATCTTCGAATAACATATTTTGATTTTCTTATTTAATAAAAATAGATACCTTTAAATACATGTGATACTTGTTAATCATAATAGCTGTATTTTGGTGATTTTGTGTAAAATTGTGTAAAATTTAATCTACTGAAGCGCTTTGAAGTTTTGAAATACTTTCTTTTAATAACTTATTTTCATTGATGTACATTTCAGCAGTTTTGTTTTTTTCCTCAATTAAATCTTTTAAGGTTTTGATGTGATCTTTTAAATCTAGAATTTCACGATTGAGACTTTCCGTCGTTTCTGCGACTGTTTCTATTTTCCCTGAAATTCTATTTTTGTTCACCTCATTAGTGTAAACTTTATTATTAGATAATAACGTCCCCAGTAATTTAATTTTAGAAGCTGGAATTTTATTTCCTTGTTCGTAGTTAATTACAGTTCTTCTATCTACCCCTAAAAATTCAGCGAACTCTTGTTGTGTTTTGCCTAAATCTCTTCTGATTTTAATGATATCTAAGTCATTCATAAATAATTACTTATAAATTAATATGTGTTTTATCGTTATGTAAATATCTTGAATTAAGTAGCTAGAAAGTGTTGTAAAGATAGTATTAATATTTTTGATGGTTCTTTAATGTTATTTCGGAGCTGAATTTAGAAATTTTTAAGCTAAGGAATTACAGTTTGAATGGGTTGGATAGTATTGGATTTTATAAAATCAGTTACCAAGTAACCTATTAGTTTTCCTATAAGATGATTGTTTTTTTCTTCTCCTAAATCTGGTGCTCCTTCGCAAATATGCAAATAGGAAGCATTTTTATTTTTTCCAAAAAATGATATAAACTGACGCAACTGTTCCACAGAAAAGCCACTCATTGTCATAGCACTGCAAGCAATGTTAGGAATGGCATCCAAGTCTATTTCAATTCCAAAAAAATCATCATTTATAAAACTTAATGCATTTATCATTTCTTGGTCAAAGTCTTTTTCTTTCCTAATACTTAAGCTATCATACGTAATATATCGAACTCGATCTTCAATTTTTTTAATAATATCCAAAACACTTTTTGAAGTGTAATTTTCATGCAATCCAAAAATGAAATATTTTTTCAAAAAACCTTCTTCAAAAGCATACGAAAAACCATTGCCGCTGTGGCGTCCTTCGAGAATTCTAAAATCAGAATGCGCATCAAAATTAATTGCATTTATAGGTTTCCCTTTAGCAAGAGCAGTTCCTTTTATATTTCCATAGGAATTATTGTGTCCTCCACCAATAACAATAGGAGTTTTTCCTAATTTTACAATACTGAAAATGATATGCGATACATCTTTGTCAATTTTATCAACGAGCTGACTCAATTTAGAACGGTCATCAATGTCATTAAAATCAAGGATTTCAACATTATTCATAAGTTCACTTACATCAAGTTGACCTAAAACTACAAGTTGACCGCCTTTACAAAAACGATTGTGCTGAATATTTGCAATGCTTTTTATGGCGCTGTCCCAGGCTGAAGCTGCTCCAGGTCTGCCGTAATTTGCTCTTATGCCAATATCTTCGGGAATACCAAACAATACATATTTTGCTTCACAATTTTTTAGAAATTCAAGAGGATCTGCATCTTTTGGAATGGTTATCATTTTTTCTCCAAATTTTATTTCGCCACTTCTGTGGTTGGTTATCTTTGCGAGATCTTTGATTGTGAACGGGATAATCTTTTCCATTAAAAAATATTTTAGTCAAAAATAATATAATTGTGTTAACTTACGTTATTAGGTAGTTATATATTGTTAAATTTGTAAATAAATAAAAATTAAATCGAGATGGAAAATCAAAAAAGCAGTTCAAGTCTTAAAGCCGTAATAGCTGTATTAGCGATTTTATTAGTGGGTAGTTTGATATACATTTTCAAAATGACCTCTGATGCTGACACCGTTAAAACAGAATTAAAAACTACATTGACCGAGAAAGAATCGGTGATGAAAGATTTGCAGGAATTAAAATCGACTTATGATGCTGCTATAGCAGAAAACACTTCAATGTCTGATGAGTTGATTCAAGAAAGAGATAAAGTGGTAAACTTAATGTCTGATTTAAGCAAATCTAAAGGTGATGTGGCTTCATTGTCAAAATATAGAACTCAATTCAATGCGCTACAAGGCAATATGAAAGTTTTAATGGCGGAAAATGAAGGATTAAAAAAACAAAACACAACTTTGACTACGCAACGTGATAGTACAGTAGTTGTTTTGGGAGAATCTAAGAAATACAATGAAGTTTTGGTAGGTCAAAACGAAGAATTGGCTAAAGCAGTTGAAATTGGTTCGAAATTAACAGTTTTAAATACAAGAGGATCGGCTTTTAAACTTAGAAGTTCTGGAAAACAAATTGAAACAGACAAAGCGAGCAGAGCAGATGTTCTGAGAGTTAGTTTTACAATTCCTGAAAACCCGATTGCTAAATCAGGTGAAAAAATGTATTACGTTCAAGTGATTGATAGTAAAAACAATGTTTTAGGAGACAAAAAAACAGAAACTTTTGGAGATAATACCTTAACCTACAGTTTTACAACGGTTGTACAATATGACAATAAAACCGTTCAGGTAACTCAAGATCTTAAAGGGAAAGATTTTGCTAAAGGAACTTATTATATCAATATTTTTGATACTGATATATTGGTTTCTAAAACAAGTTTCATTTTAAGATAATCGTCCAAAAAATAAGTATAAAAAAAGAGGAACGTAAAAACGTTCCTCTTTTTTTATGCAAAAATTTCACCTTCTAAAAGTACTGTCTCAATTAGATTACTGCCAAAAGCGTAAGGTAATTGATAGTAGGAGGGAATGGGTTTTGTGATAATTAGATTTGCTTTTTTGCCAATGGTGATGCTTCCATGAGTTTCAGAAATTCCCATGGCGTACGCACCATTTATTGTGGCAGCATTGATGGCTTCTTCGGGAGTCATTTTCATTTTAATACACGCAGTTGATACTACAAAATTCATATTTCCGGATGGAGTGGAACCTGGATTATAATCCGTTGCCAGAGCGAGAGGAAGTCCTGCCGCGATCATTGCTCGTGCTGGAGTGTAAGGAATACTCAAAAAATAAGAACAAGAAGGTAATGCAACGGGCATTGTTTCAGTATTTTTTAAAGCTTCAATATCTTCCGGTTTCATAACTTCTAGATGATCTACGGAAAGTGCATCGTATTTTATTCCCGCTTGAATTCCGCCAATAGAGTTAAATTGATTGACGTGAATTTTTGGCTTTAAGCCAAATTTAATTCCGGCTTCCATGATTTGTTGGGTTTCTTCAACAGTAAAATAACCCGTCTCACAAAATGCATCTATGAAATCTGCCAGTTTATTTTTGGCAATTTCAGGAAGCATTTCGTTGATGATTAAATCAATATATCCTTGATGGTTTTCTTTAAACTCTAATGGAAAAGCGTGAGCACCAAGAAAAGTTGCTTTTATGGTAACTGGATAATTTTGAGCTAATCGCTGAATCACGCGAAGCATTTTCAATTCTCCATCAACTGTTAATCCGTATCCTGATTTGATTTCTACTGCTCCGGTTCCCAAACGCATGACTTCTTCTAGACGCGTTTTGGATTGCTGGCAGATTTCTTCTTCAGTAGTTTCGTTGAGTTTTTTAGCTGAATTTAAGATTCCGCCACCACGATTAGCGATTTCTTCATACGACAAACCGTTTATTCGGTCTACAAATTCCTGTTCCCGATTTCCCGCATACACGATATGCGTGTGACTGTCACACCAAGATGGTAAAACGATCTTTCCTGTTGCGTCAATCGTTTTGTCATTGTCTATTTTCGGAATATTATCCATCGAACCAAAATCAGCAATTAACTTGTCTTTAATTACCAAAAATGCATTTTTAATAGTTGGTAAAACCGCCATTTCAGCACCCGAAACTTTCAAAATTGAAGAATCCCGAACCTGAAGCAACTCTTTAATATTGATGATTAATGTTGTCATTTTTTAATAATTACTCTGAAACTTTGATTTCAAACATTTTGTTCCAGTTTTTTCCTGTTACAAAAATGGTTTTTGTTTTTGGGTTGTAGGCAATTCCGTTTAGGACATCCGTATCCGGTAATTGAGTTATTTTTTTCTTTAAATCGGCAAGATTGATAATTGCTTCTACCGCACCATTTTTAGGATTGATGACAGCAATTGCATCTTTTTGATACACATTACCATAAATTTTACCGTCAATCCATTCGAGTTCATTGACAGCTTTTATTTTTGTTTCAAAGGAATACACGTTCAAGTAATCTACTTCTTTAAATGTTGTTGGGTCAATAATCCAAATTTTTTCGGTTCCATCAGATTGATAAAGATATTTTCCGTCATTTGTTAATCCCCAACCTTCGATAGGTTTGAAATAGGTAAACGTTTTTTCTTTTTTGAAAGTATCTGCATTATAAACGTACCCTTCATTATTTTGCCAGGTTAATTGGTAAACTTTGTTGTTTAGAATCGTAATTCCTTCCCCAAAATATTTGTCAGCCAATTCCACTTTTTTGTAAACTTCTCCAGTCTTATAATTTGTTTTTCTTAAGCTGGAAATCCCTTTTTCTCCGGTTCCGTTTCCAGTACCGTTTCCAGTTCCCTCATAAAGCGTGTCACGATAAAATTCTAAACCTTGTGTGTAGGCTCCGATGTCGTGCGGATAAGTATTTACGATGGTGTATTTTAATAATTTTGGTTGAATGTCTGAAACTAATTCTACTCTAGTGGTAGCTTCGGA
The DNA here is from genome assembly GCF_003312425.1 of Flavobacterium psychrolimnae. Lineage (GTDB taxonomy): Bacteria > Bacteroidota > Bacteroidia > Flavobacteriales > Flavobacteriaceae > Flavobacterium > Flavobacterium psychrolimnae. Next base: position 157,721 of record NZ_QNUX01000008.1, read on the forward strand.
GTTTTGACCTTCATAATATACCAAAGCTTTTAGGTTTTGATAGCCTAATTTTTGATCTTTCAATTCAAAAGTTAGTTTGTTTATTCCTTTTGTTGAACCAACTTTTTTATCATTTACATAATAGATGATGCTGTCTACAGTTTTAGAATTGGAGTTCAAAATTTCTAAAGAAAGGGTTTCTTTTGGGTTGTATTGTTCCTTAAATTTAGAATTATCAAAGGAGAATAAAGTATTTTCACCTTTTTTTGTTTCGTTGCAACTTGCTAAGGTGATTCCTAATAAAATGACAGATAGGAAGTTATAATTTTTCATGATTTGTTTTTTTTGTTGTACCAATATACAATGTTATTTTTAATGATTAAAGCTCTTGTAAAAATATAAAAAGATTGTATATTTGCACCGGCAAGTCCTACACGACCAGCTCCTGCAGACTCCCCCAGGATGGGAACATAGCAAGGGTACGTGGTTGAGCGGTGCGATGTAGGTCGCTTGCCATTTTTTTATTTATTACAAAAGTAGTCTTCCTTCGGGAGGATTTTTTTATTTTTGGACCTTTCGTATCATAAACAGCAATTATCATGAATAAAGTAGTTCTAATTACAGGTGGTTCTTCCGGAATAGGAAAATCTATTGGTGAATTTTTGCATCATAAAGGTTTTGTAGTTTACGGGACTAGTAGAAATCCGGATCGAATTTTGAATTCGGTTTTTCCTTTAGTGGCTTTGGACGTTCGGGATGCGGATTCGATTCATGCGGCTGTTGCCAAAGTGATTTCGATCTCCGGAAGATTAGATGTTGTTATTAATAACGCTGGTGTTGGGATTACGGGGCCTTTGGAAGAAATTCCTATGCATGAAATCAAGAATAATTTTGAGACCAATCTTTTTGGTCCAATTGAAGTGATGAAAGCGGTTTTGCCCCAAATGCGTGCGCAAAGCTCGGGTTTGATTATCAACGTTACTTCGATTGCGGGTTATATGGGATTGCCTTACCGAAGTGTTTATTCTGCTTCAAAAGGAGCGTTAGAACTCATCACGGAAGCATTGCGAATGGAAGTAAAATCATTTGGTGTGCATATTACTAATGTGGCTCCGGGAGATTTTGCCACAAATATTGCTTCAGGACGTTTTCATGCTCCTGTTCTAAAAGGTTCGGCTTACGAAACTCCATACGGAAATACATTGAAAACTATGGATGAACATGTGGATAGCGGCAGTAACCCTAATGAAATGGCAGAAGCAGTTTATCAGATTATACAAACTCGGGAACCTGAAATTCATTATAAAGTGGGCGTTTTTATGCAAAAATTCTCAATTGTTTTGAAGAGAATTTTACCGGATAAAGTATATGAAAAAATGCTGATGAACCATTATAAGTTGTAATTTTGCACGGTATTTGCGTGAAGGATTGAAGCGGCATCCCACGCTTTTTAGCGAGGATATAGCGGAAAGCCTGACCCGAAGTTTTTACGAAGGGTCACGCCCAAATAATTAGAAACACACAATTAATTTATATAATATGAAATTTTTTATTGACACGGCTAATTTAGCTCAGATTAAGGAAGCACAGGCATTAGGCGTTTTGGATGGCGTTACAACAAATCCTTCGTTGATGGCCAAAGAGGGAATTACAGGGAAAAACAGCATTTTGAAGCATTATGTTGATATTTGTAACCTAGTTGATGGTGATGTAAGTGCCGAAGTAAATGCTTTGGATTACGACGGAATGATTAAAGAAGGGGAAGAATTAGCAGATTTACACGAGCAAATCGTAGTGAAATTGCCTATGACTAAAGAAGGAGTTATGGCTGCTAAATACTTTTCGGATAAAGGAATTAAAACAAATGTAACTTTAGTATTCTCGGCTGGACAGGCTTTATTGGCTGCAAAAGCGGGAGCTACTTATGTTTCTCCATTCATTGGTCGTTTGGATGATGTATCTACAGACGGTTTGGCTTTGATTGAAGAAATCAGATTAATTTATGATAACTACGGTTACGAAACTCAAATTCTTGCTGCTTCAGTGCGTCACACGATGCATATTGTAAACTGTGCTAAAATTGGTGCTGATGTAATGACTGGACCACTTTCTGCAATATATGGTTTGTTGAAACACCCATTGACTGATATTGGATTGGCACAGTTTGTTGCTGATTTCGAGAAAGGAAATAAATAAAAAAGTTTTCAGTGAGGAGTTTTCTGTCTCAGTTAAATAAAAAAATCCCATTTCAAATTTGAAATGGGATTTTTTATTGGTTTGGTTTTGGTTAGTTTGTTTTGAAATTAGTGTCCTCCACCAACTTCTATTTCTTTTCCAATTCCTTGTTTTTCTAAAATTCCAATTACTTTCCATCCGTAGAAAGCGATGAAAGCGAAACATAAAACAGGAATGAAGTAAGAAGCATGAATTCCGATAATATCCGCTAGTTTTCCTTGTAATGGCGGGATAATTCCACCACCAAGGATCATCATTACCAAGAATGCTGAACCTTGAGATGTGTATTTTCCTAAACCTGCAATTGCCAATGAGAAAATAGAAGGCCACATGATACTTAAGAATAATCCACCGCTCATAAAAGCAAAAATAGCAATCGTTCCAGTAGTGAATAAACCAATAAGCATAGCAGTCATTCCCATTAAACCAAAAATCATAAGCGTTCTTGACGGTTGGTCTTTTCCTAAAAAGAAACCAGCGATTTGGAACAAAATTACAAATGCGTAAGCATATAAAGGCGTTACATCTTGTCCAGAAATAGCGTTTGCAGCTAAAACTACTCCAAATGCAATGTAAGGAACAACTATAAGTAAAATTTTCTTTAATTGTGATGATGGGTTGAAAACCGTGATGGCTCCTGCCCAACGTCCGATCATTAAACTTCCCCAATACATAGACATGTATGGCGCCAAAGCTGGACCTGAAATAGAACCAAAATCAGCGGTCACCAATAATTCACCAAGGTTACTTCCTATAGTTACCTCGACACCTACGTAAGCGAAAAGTGCTAACATTCCCAAAACTAATTGTGGGTATTTCATGGCTCCCCATCCTTCAGGATTTTTTTGAGCAGTTGTATTTGCAAAGAATAATCCAATAACAACTACCAAAAGTGTAGAAACTGTTAAGGCTAATCCCAAGTAATCTTTTTCTTTGTTCTCTATAAAACGAGTAATAAATTCAGCATCTTCATAACGAGAAAAGATATAAGCAAAAATGGCAACCAAAATTACTGTAATAGCAATCAATGTTTGCATTGCTTTATTAGCCGTTTCAAATGAAGAATCACTTTTTCCAGATGGTAACTTTTTAGAAAAATGAAATAAGGCTGCTGCCAATAAAAATAATCCTCCTACAAATACATAAAGGATTCTCATTGAATCTAATGAATCTGGTTTTTGAGCAAATTCTTCAATATTTACACCTGCAATAACTCCAAATAAGGCGATTGAAACAACTATTGGTCCTATCGTGGTTCCCAATGAATTAATTCCTCCTGCAAGATTCAATCTGCTAGAAGCTGAATGAGGTTCACCAAGAGAGGCTGCAAAAGGCTGAGCCGATGTTTGTTGTAGTGAAAAACCAAGTGCAACAATAAATAATGCGCCTAGAATAAACAAATAACTTCCTTGTGTTACTGCAATTATCATAAGTACAGCTCCAAATGTGCTGACCAATAATCCGTAAATAATTCCTTTTTTGAATCCCCAACCGTTAAGAATATCTTTTTTGGCAATACTACTAAAAATGAAAAGCAATAAAGCTCCGATGTAGTAAGCACCATAAAAAGCAAAATCGATTAGTTGACTTTGAAATTGGTCTAAGCCAAATTTAGCTTTGCAAAATGGAATAAAAATCCCGTTTGAAGCTCCAATAAAACCCCAAAAGAAAAATACGGTTATGAGCGTATAAAGCGCGGAATTATTAGACTTTGTTTGTTCTGAATTCATAAGTATAAATGGGTTAATGATTAGTGTTAAATACTTTTTATTGTTGTAAGACCGTAAATATATTTGTTAAGTAAATCAAAAAAAAATAATTTAGACTAAATATTGTTAGAATTATTGAATAACCAATTTTTGTTGAAAATACCTGCTTTTTTTTCAAACTTTTTGCTAATTATAAAACAACGGTAAAGTGGAAATTTGGTTTAGAATATTGTTTATCGATAGAAATAGTCTAAGATTTTCATGATTTAATAATTTTCATTGGTAATCTCAGTAATTCGATTTCTGTTATTTTTTATTTTCCTTGCTCTTTTAAAAAAAACTATCTTTATAAATCAGTATAAAAAAGACGATATGAAAAGTACTTCAGAAGGAAAAGCAGATATCAGTTATGAAAGTGTCGGTAAATTTGAGGAAACACGTTTTGAAAAAATTCACAATAAAATTTTCAAAAATGCTTCAGAAGCGTCCTTAATAGTTGCTCGGGAAATCGCACAACTGATTGTATCCAAGCAAGCCGAAAACAAAGATTGTATCCTTGGCTTGGCTACAGGTTCGTCACCTATAAAAGTATACGAAGAATTGGTTCGGATGCACAAAGAAGATGGTCTCAGTTTTAGAAATGTAATCACTTTTAATTTGGATGAATACTATCCAATGAAGAAAGAAAATCATCACAGTTATCATCATTTCATGCACGAGCATTTGTTCAATCACATTGATATCAAACCGGAAAATATTAATATTCCTGACGGAACAATTCTTATTGATGCGCTCAAACAATATTGTATTGATTACGAAAATAAGATAATAAACGCAGGCGGACTTGATTTTCAATTGTTAGGAATTGGTCGTACCGGCCATGTAGGTTTTAATGAACCGGGTTCCCACATCAATTCTGGAACTCGAATAATTACTTTGGATTACATTACTCGAGTTGATGCTTCCTCCGATTTTAATGGTATCGAAAACGTTCCAAAAAGAGCCATTACTATGGGAGTTTCGACAATTCTTAAATCCAAAAGAATTGTTTTGATGGCTTGGGGCCAAAATAAAGCTGATGTGATAAAAAGAACTGTGCAAGGTGATATAAGCCCGGAGATTCCAGCAACTTTCTTACAAAATCATGATAATACCACTTTTGTTTTAGACCAATCAGCGGCCTCAGAACTAACCCGATTCAAAACTCCATGGCTGGTTCAAGACTGTAATTGGACATTAGAACTTAAATGTAAAGCGATTGTTTGGTTGTGTTTAAAAACAAATCGCTCCATTCTAAAATTAACTGATAGGGATTATAACAATAACGGGATGTCAGATTTACTTGCTTTAGAGGGCTCTGCTTATGATTTGAACATTAATATGTTCAATGTATTACAGCATACCATAACAGGATGGCCAGGAGGAAAGCCCAATACAGATGATAGCAACAGACCTGAAAGAGCGAATCCCGCCAAGAAGCGAATTATTCTTTTTAGTCCGCATCCGGATGATGATGTGATTTCGATGGGAGGGACTTTCTCTAAATTGATACGACAAGGACATGACATTCATGTCGTGTATCAAACTTCAGGAAATATAGCGGTTACGGATGAAGAAGCGTTGAAATTTGCCGAAGTTTGTAATGATTTTGTAGAAAATGATGCCACAAAAATAGATTTTCAATCGGTTATTGATTTTTTGAATAACAAGTCAGAAAACCAAATGGATTCTCTTGAAGTTCGGAAACTAAAAGGACTTATCAGACGAAGAGAATCGTATGCTGCAGTTCGATATATTGGATTGAATGAGTCTAATATTCATTTCCTGGATATGCCTTTTTATGAAACGGGACTAATAAAGAAAAACCCAATTCATGCCGATGATATTGCTATTGTAAAAGAAATTATCGAAAAAATAAAACCGCATCAGGTTTTTGCCGCAGGTGATCTCGCAGATCCGCACGGAACGCATGAGGTTTGCCTAAACGCTATTTTTGCGGCAATGGGAGCTTTGAAACCCGAATCGTTTATGAAGGACTGTTGGTTGTGGCTCTATCGCGGCGCATGGCATGAGTGGGAAATACACGAAATAGACATGGCAGTTCCTTTAAGTCCGGAAGAAGTAATGTTAAAACGACACGCTATTTTGTACCATCAATCGCAAAAAGATCGCGTGATGTTTCAAGGCAATGATTCCAGAGAATTCTGGGTAAGAGCCGAAGATCGAAATAAACATACAGCAAAATTGTATGATGATTTGGGATTGGCTGAATATGAAGCCATCGAAGCTTTTAAACGTTTTGATTATTAATAATATCTTGAATACCTATAAACTATGAAATACTTTTTAATCCTATTATTGGGAACTTTTATCTCGAATGCTCAAATCACCACCGAGCAATTAAACCTGATGCCTTGGCCACAAAATATAAAGTTGTCTGAAGGCACTTTTGCTTTAAGCAAAAATTTCAAAGTGAATATTACCGGGAATCCTAATTCCCGAATTTTCATAGGCGCAACCAACTTTGTAAGACGATTGGATGGCAGAACCGGACTATTTCTCGAGCAGAGTTTTTTGACGAAAGTCAACGAAAGTCCGGAAGCCGAATTACAAATAAATTGTGTTCGCAATGGAAAAATAGAAATTAATGAGGACGAAAGTTACCAACTTACAATTACCTCGAATAAAATTATTATTAATGCCAGCAATGATTTAGGAGCATTGCATGGCTTGGAAACTTTATTGCAATTGTTGCAAAACAATAATACATCGTTTTACTTTCCGGTTGTTGAAATTTCAGATTCGCCACGTTTTACTTGGAGAGGCTTGATGATTGATGCCGCAAGACATTTCCAACCGGTAGATGTTATAAAAAGAAATCTAGACGCTATGGCTTCGATGAAAATGAATGTTTTCCATTGGCATTTAGCCGATGATCAAGGTTGGAGAATTCAATTAAAAAATCATCCTAAATTAACTGAATTAGCGTCAGATGGATGTTTTTATACTCAAGAAGAAATCAAAAATATTGTAAAGTATGCCGATGAAAGAGGAATTCTGGTTATTCCTGAAATAGATGTTCCGGGACATGCTTCGGCATTGTTGACTGCTTATCCGGAAATAGGAAGTAAAGTAGGCGAGGGTAAAATTACGTACGAAGTGCAAAGAAATTCAGGAATTTTTAATGCGACTCTAGATCCTACAAATCCAAAAACCTATGAAATATTAAGCTCAATTTTTGATGAAGTGTGTCCGTTATTTCCAGGTAGTTATTTTCATATTGGTGGTGACGAAAATAATGGTAAAGAATGGAATGCAAATCCTACTATTCAGCAATTTAAGAAGGATAATAATTTGGTCAACAACCATGATTTACAGACTTATTTTAACATGAAGTTGATTCCAATGCTAAAAAAACACAATAAAAAATTGATGGGTTGGGAAGAAATAATGACTGAAAACATGTCTAAAGATGCTATAATTCATGCTTGGAGAGGAACGAATGAAGGTCAAGAAGCTGGTGGAGCATTGATAAAAGCTGCAAAAAGCGGTTATAATACTGTTTTATCCAATGGATACTATATTGATTTGATGTTAGGTTTAGAAAGTCATTATATGAATGATCCCTTACCTAAAAAGATTATTCTTAGTCCTGAAGAAAAAGCAAGAGTTTTAGGAGGAGAAGCTGCGATGTGGAGCGAACTCGTAACGCCATTAAATATAGATTCCAGGATTTGGCCACGAACCGCCGCAATAGCCGAACGATTATGGTCAAGTGCGGAAGTGAATGATATGAACAGCTTGCGCAAAAGGTTGAAAACGATTTCTTTTCGATTAGAAGAACTTGGAATTACTCACATTAGAAACAAAGAAGTGATTTTGAGAAACATCAGCAACAATCAAGATACACGGGCATTGAATGATTTTTCGAATCTCTGTGAACCATTGAAAAATTACAAACGCAACGGTGGCGGAAAAAAATACCGCATGCATTCTCCGCTAACTTTATTTGCGGATGCTTGTAATGCGGATGCTTCGGAAGCGCTAGATTTTAATGTTGCAGTCAATGCGTATTTAGCGGATAAAAGCAAGGAGAATAAAGTTGTGGTGACTGATTTTTTTAAGAAGTGGATTACCTTAAATTCCGATTTAATTGCTTTAAGTGCTAATGCGCCGCTTGTGCAACCTCTTTTGCCTTTGTCTAAAAGTTTGAGTGATGTATCGGAGCAGTTATTGTTTTTAATGGATAAAAAACAAAAAGTTAATCAAGCGTTATTAGAAGATTTATTGGAGAAATGCAATACCAGAAGTCCGGCTGATGTAGAATTAGCAGTTTGTGGGAGTTTGAAAAAATTGCTTTAAAAAATAAAAAATTGGTTTACTCGATAATAAACTTTGAAATCCTGACTATTTACGTCAGGATTTTTTATTTGAATTATTATCCTCTTCCATAAATTTTAACCGTTGAAAACGGATTTTTTTGGAATTCAGTAAATCGGTATTTTTTTCGTATTTTTGCAAAAATTTTATAAAATAAACATTCATGTTAACAGTAAATAATTTATCAGTTCAGTTTGGCAAACGAATTTTGTTTGACGAAGTAAATACTACCTTCACACACGGTAATATCTATGGCGTTATCGGAGCCAATGGCGCTGGAAAATCTACTTTTCTTAAAATAATTGCAGGTGAAATGGACCCAACTTCGGGAAATATTCATTTGGAACCAGGAAAACGTATGTCGGTTTTAAACCAAAACCACAATATGTTTGACGAAAGTACCGTATTGGAGACCGTTATGATGGGGAATAAAACCCTTTATGCGATCAAAAAAGAAATGGATGCTTTGTATTTAGATTACAATGATTCAAATGCAGACAGAATAGGCGAATTGCAAGTGCAATTTGAAGAAATGAACGGATGGAATGCGGATTCTGATGCAGCATCGATGTTATCAAATCTTGGAATTACAGAGGAACATCATTATACTTTAATGGGAGATTTGGAAGGAAAAATAAAAGTTCGTGTCCTTTTGGCACAGGCGCTTTTTGGAAATCCGGATTTACTTATTATGGATGAGCCTACCAATGATCTGGATTTTGAAACCATTGCTTGGTTAGAAAATTTCTTGGCCAACTATGAAAACACCGTAATTGTAGTTTCTCACGACAGACACTTTTTAGATTCCGTTTGTACGCATATTTCGGATATTGATTTCAGTAAAATAAATCATTATTCAGGAAATTATACCTTTTGGTATGAATCAAGCCAATTAGCAGCGAAACAGCGCGCACAACAAAACAAAAAAGCAGAAGAAAAGAAACAGGAATTAGAAGAATTTATTCGTCGTTTTAGTGCGAATGTAGCCAAATCAAAACAAGCTACTTCGCGTAAAAAAATGATTAGCAAGTTGAATATTTCTGAGATAAAACCATCAAGTCGTCGTTACCCTGCAATTATTTTTGACCAAGAGCGTGAAGCAGGAGATCAAATTTTGAATGTTCAAAATTTAAGCGCTTCCATAGATGGAGAAATTTTGTTTAAAGGAGTAGATTTGAACATGGCCAAAGGCGATAAAATTGTTCTCTTCTCGAAAGATTCGCGAGCAACAACTGCATTTTATGAAATATTAAACGCAAATCAAACCGCAGATTCTGGAACTTTTGATTGGGGAGTTACAACTAACCAAGCCTATTTGCCGGGTGATAATCATTCATTTTTCGAAAGTGATTATTCTCTTGTAGATTGGTTGCGCCAATGGGTAAAAACCGAAGAAGAACGTGATGAGGTAAACATTCGTAGTTTCCTTGGGAAAATGATTTTCTCGGGAGAAGAAGCGTTAAAAACCTGTAGAGTATTATCCGGAGGAGAAAAAGTACGTTGTATGTTGTCACGAATGATGATGGAAAGAGCTAATGTTTTAATGCTTGACGAACCTACAAATCACCTGGATTTGGAATCGATTACGGCTTTTAATAACTCATTAAAAAACTATAAAGGTTCTGTAATTTTCACGACACACGATCATGAATTTGCTCAAACTGTTGGAAATAGAGTTGTCGAATTGACACCAAATGGTGCTATTGATAGATATATGACTTTCGATGAATACTTAGATAACGAAGGTGTTCAGGAATTAAGAGCTAAAATGTACACCGTATAAAAAGTGATTTTATAAAATAGAAAATCTCCCGCAATAGTGGGAGATTTTTTTTTGAATAGGTTTCAAATATTAATTCGAAAGTAATGTTGTTTATTTTCTACCGAAAATTTTGCTGATAATAAAGATTATAATGGCTATCACTGCAACAACTATAAAGATACCAACACCTACACCGGCTTTAAATATTCCTTCTATTATTGAACAACTTGAAAATGAGATTAATACTATAAAAAGCATCAATAATCGGGTGAGTCTTTTTTGCATGATTTTATGTTTTTTTATGTTAAACGTTAAAATGTAAAATTACTATATAGCTGCGGGTTTCTGTTATATAATTTTTATTGATTGTTGTAAAATTAAGTAGTATAAATATACTATTTTTTTTGAATTATTGGAATTAGCATTTTCTCTCTTTTTAATTATAAAATCATAAATTGGAATTTGTATATTTGCCAAACCAAACCACACAATTACTATGAGTCAAAAAGTATTACTTACTGCAAAAGAAGTTACTATCATATTACATCGTTTGGCCTGTCAATTAATCGAAAAGCACTTAGATTTTTCAGATACAATATTAGTTGGAATTCAACCAAGAGGTGTTTTTTTGGCGGAGCGTTTAAAAGAAATTTTAGAAAAAGAATATCAAACTCCTGAAATTCAGCTGGGTTATTTGGATATCACCTTTTTTAGGGATGATTTTAGAAGAACCGATAAACCATTAGAAGCAAATAAAACCAAAATTAATTTTATCGTCGAAAATAAAAAAGTCATTTTCATAGATGATGTTTTGTTCACCGGACGAAGCATTCGTTCTGCATTGACTGCTATACAATCTTTTGGACGCCCTTCTGAAATTGAACTTCTAGTATTGATAGACCGACGTTTCAGTCGTAACTTACCCATTCAACCGGATTATAGAGGAAGGCAAGTAGACGCAATCAATAATGAAAAAGTAAAAGTGAGCTGGAAAGAAAATGAGGGCGAAGATGGCGTGTATTTAATTACAAGTTAGATTGCATCCCAACGCTGACTATTAAAAACTATAATCGTAAATAAAAATGAAAGAATTAAGCGTAAATCATTTATTAGGAATAAAATACATCAACAAGAATGATATTGACCTGATTTTTGAAACTGCCGATCATTTTAAAGAAGTCATAAATCGACCAATTAAGAAAGTGCCTTCGTTACGAGATATTACCATTGCCAATATTTTTTTCGAAAACAGTACCAGAACAAAACTCTCTTTTGAATTAGCACAAAAACGGTTGTCTGCGGATGTGATTAGCTTTTCGGCGGCACAATCTTCCGTCAAAAAAGGGGAAACATTAATAGATACCGTAAATAATATCCTTTCGATGAAAGTAGATATGGTAGTGATGCGACATTCCAATCCTGGCGCTGCTTATTTCTTGTCTAAAAACGTTAAAGCCAGTATTGTAAACGCAGGTGATGGCGCACATGAACATCCTACACAGGCTTTGTTAGACAGTTATTCGATTCGGGAAAAACTAGGTGAAGTAGCTGGAAATAAAGTAGTCATAGTAGGCGATGTTTTACATTCCAGAGTCGCTTTGTCCAATATTTATGCATTGCAAATGCAAGGCGCTGAGGTGAAAGTTTGCGGGCCTAAAACGCTTATCCCAAGATATATTGAATCATTAGGTGTTACCGTGGAGCCTGATTTAAGAAAAGCATTAGAATGGTGTGATGTTGCGAACATGTTACGCGTACAAAATGAGCGCATGGATGTCAATTATTTCCCGTCCACAAGGGAATATGCGCAGCAATATGGAGTTGATAAACCGCTTTTAGATTCTCTTAGCAAAGAAATTATAATTATGCATCCCGGACCTATTAATCGCGGTGTCGAAATTACAAGTGAAGTAGCTGATTCCAATCAATCCGTGATTTTGAACCAAGTTGAAAATGGTGTGGCGATTAGAATGGCAGTTATTTATCTTTTGGCTTCAAAAATTCAATAAACTAATTTAAAACTTTGTAAATTAGCTACTTATAAACCACGCTGCCATAAGCAGTATTTGAAATTTAATACAATGAAAGTAGATCAAAAAGGACATACGGTAACAATTAGGGATACTCAGGGTGATTTTACTTCTTTTTTAATGAAGGTTACCCATCAATATAAAACATTCGAAAAACACAACATAATAATTGATCTTTTGATGCATAACGATTTGTCTACGAATGATATTAAGTTGTTTATGCCATTATCAAAACAACATAAAAAATCTAAAAAGTCATTTGTAATCGTTACTTCTGATTTTGATTATAATGCTGTTCCTGCTAAATTAACAGTAGTTCCTTCATTGTTAGAAGCGCATGATATTATAGAAATGGAAGAGATTGAAAGAGATTTAGGGTTTTAAATTAGTTGATTCGGTTATGTCTAACCGTTTATTGATTTAAGCAAAATACGAAATAACTGAACACGAAAAAACTTGAAACTAACAATCCTTGGTTGCTATGCAGCAACACCCCGAACTTTTACCAATCCTACTTCACAGATTTTAGACATAAAAAACAGACTTTTTCTGATTGATTGCGGGGAAGGAACGCAAGTGCAACTGCGGAAGAATAAAATCCGATTTTCTAAAATTAACCATATTTTCATTTCCCATTTACACGGAGACCACTTTTTTGGATTAGTGGGTTTAGTGTCCACATTTACTTTGCTGAACCGAACTACGGATTTGCATATTTATGGTCCAAAGGGCATCAAAGAAATTATCAAGTTGCAACTGCGATTGTCGAATTCCTGGACGAATTATGGTTTGTTTTTCCATGAATTGGAATCTTTGGAAAGCGAAATTATTTTTGAAGACGAAAAGGTTTTGGTCAAAACCATTCCTTTAAAACATCGTGTGTATACGAATGGTTTTTTGTTCCAAGAAAAAATTGGCAACCGAAAACTCAATTTGGATGCCGTCCAAAATTATGAAATAGATAGTTGTTATTACCAAAAAATAAAAAACGGAAAAGACATTACACTTGAAGACGGAAGAGTAATAGAAAATAGCAAATTGACATTTGATCCTATTCCTGCAAAGAATTATGCTTTTTGTTCGGACACCGTTTACAATGAAGCAATGCTTCCAATTATAGAAAATATAGATGTGTTGTACCACGAATCTACTTTCCTGCAATCTGAGGAAAATTTAGCTAAAAAAACATTACATTCTACTGCTAAAGAAGCGGCAACAATTGCTTTGAAAGCCAATGCTAAACAATTAGTTTTAGGTCATTATTCGACTCGATATGAAAGTATCGAATTGTTTAAGGAAGAAGCAGAAACTATTTTTCCCGAAGTACTCTTGGCTGATGACGGAAAAACCTTTGAGTTTTAAATAAAAGAAAACAATTTTAAGCATCAAATAACTGCTGAATTTTTCGATGATTTTAAATCGAATGGTTCAGCAATCAACATTTTTAAAATAAAAATTATGAATGACTTAAGTAATTACAGAAAATCATACGAGAAGAGTGAGTTATTGGAATCTAATATCCCAGAAGACCCAATAAACTTGTTTAACCGATGGTTTCATGAAGTAGAAGACTTTGGAGGGGACAGTGAAGTTAATGCGATGACAGTCGCAACAATAGGCTTAGATGGTTTTCCAAAATCTCGAGTTGTATTGTTGAAAAAATTTACTGAAGAAGGTTTTATTTTTTACACCAATTACAATTCAGAAAAGGGTAGGGCTATCACAGCAAATCCGAATGTTTGCCTGTCTTTTTTTTGGCATACTATGGAGCGACAGGTAATCATCAAGGGAATTGCTAAAAAAACTTCGGAAATAACTTCTGATAGTTATTTTGAATCTAGACCCGATGGAAGTAAACTGGGAGCAATTGTGTCCAACCAAAGCGAAGTGGTGCCTTCAAGAGAATTTTTAGAAGAAAATCTAAAACAGTTGGAAAAAGATTTTGAGAGTATGGTAATTCCAAGACCGAAGCATTGGGGAGGATTTTTAGTAACTCCTTTAGAGGTAGAGTTTTGGCAAGGAAGACCGAATCGATTACATGATAGAATTCGTTATACAAGTCAAGATGATTATTCTTGGAAAATAGAGCGTCTTTCTCCTTAATGTAAGAAATATACATATTTAATTATTTTTATGATGTAGTTCGTCGATTTTTTTTGGTATTTAAACGATAAAAGATGTATGTTTGAGTAAGAAATAAAAAAACATAGTATTATATATTAAAGTTGTTTGCCCCACAATCTACTTTAAACCTAACCTACCAAAATTATGAAGCTAAAATTACTTCGTGCATTATTGCTCGCTGCTGTGATATGCACTATGAATTCCTGTTCCTCAGACAGTTCTGAAATTGAAGCCGCTGACGCAACTGTTCAAAAAGTAGTTACTTACTCATACAATTCTATTGAGTTAGAGACTATGGAATTGATAAATGCCCACAGAGTTAGTAAAGGTTTAAATCCGTTGGAAAAAATCAATCACATGTCGTACAAATCAGAAGAACATGACAATTACATGATTGCAAATAATGTAGTGAATCATAATGATTTTGCAGCTCGCTCAGAAAACATCATGAAAACTTTAGGTGCTAAATCGGTTAGTGAAAATATTGCTTACAACTATAATACACCGCAAGCAGTATTAAATGCTTGGTTAGCGAGTCCTGGTCACAAAGAAAATATTGAAGGGAACTTTACTCATTTTGGAATTGCCATCAAAGAAAATCCTGCAACTGGAAAAAAGTATTACACAAATATTTTTGCTAAAATATAAGTTGAGTTTTTTATAATTAAAAGGCTGTCTTCTCCCCAAAAGACAGCCTTTTATATTTTCTAAAAATTTGCAAAAGGTTACTTAAGAAAATTAACTTTAAAGCAGTTGCGTGAATATGATTTAAATTCTATTTTGGCTCAAAGAACATAGATTATATTGCTTTTAATAATCGTTTCAGTTGCTTTTATTATTCGAGTAAGAACCATTAAATACTAGTTTTTTAATCTTTTCTCTATTTATATATACATTACTATTTTATATATTCGATAATAGATTTTATTGAATTTTCTTAGTGTAAAAATTATTAAAGAGTACTACATTTTAAAAAGTCTAATGAATCTATTTCTCATTAGGCTTTTTTTATATTTGCTTCTTATATAGTATGTATTTTGATTATCAGTATTGAGGATATTTTATTTATGAATTGTAATACTCTATTCTAGTTGAGTTTAAATAGTGTAAAAAAAATAGGCTGTCTTTATCGGACAGCCTATTAAATTTGAATTGTAAATGTTTAAAGAGCAGTAATAATAAATTCACTTCGTCTATTAAGTTGGTGTTCTTCCTCAGTGCATTCTACATCGTCTGAACATTTGTTTACCAGTTGAGTTTCACCATATCCTTTGCCAGTTAATCGGTCAGCACTTACGCCATTTTTGATTAGCCAGTTGATAGTAGATTTCGCTCTTCTATCAGATAAGGCTTCATTATATTTGAAAGTTTGTCTGCTATCGGTATGGGAACGAATATCAAGTTTCATTGTTGGATTTTGGTTCAAAACATCTAATATTTTTTCTAAATCAAATGCTGCTTCTTGACGAATATTTGATTTATCTAAATCAAAGTAAATCATTTTTATATTAAAACATTTACCCAAATCATCACCAATGGTTACTTTACATTTTGCATTTTCCAATGCGATTGGTAAATATGTTTTTCCATTTTCTTCAGCTATTGTAGTCTTTACTTCTTTTACAGTATATTCAGGTTTTTGAGCCCTTACGTAGTATGTTTTGCCACATTCAACTGTAAAAGAATAAATAGCTTTGTCATCAGATACAGTAGTGCTAATAGTATTAAATTGATTATCAAATAATGTTATTTTAGTGTCTGGAAGTAATTCTGCAGTAACAAGATCAGTAATCTCCCCGAATAAAATCTGTTGGCATGTAATTTTTTTTAACTCTAAAAATTTATAAATATCATCATATCCCAAGCCACCATCTCTATTGGAAGTAAAAAAACCTCTTCTAGATTTTGTATCTATTAAGTAAGCAAAATCATCTTTAGGTGAATTGATATCGGCACCTAAATTTTGTACGTCACTAAAAGTTCCATTAGCATTGATATTTGAAACAAAAACATCTAAACCTCCCAAACCTGGATGTCCGTCTGAAGCAAAGAAGATTTCATTTTCATCATTCACAAATGGAAAAGTTTCTCTTCCTTCAGTATTTATTGTTTTACCTAAATTCTCAGGTACGCCATAACTTCCGTCATCATTTAGTTTTACTTTAAACAAATCGGACTGACCTATAGTACCTGGCATATCAGAGGCAAAATATAATGTTTTGCCATCAGGACTTAGCGTAGGATGTGCTACACTGTAATTGTCACTATTAAAAGGAAGTTCAGTTATATTCGACCAAGAGTCATTTTCTAAAGTGGCTTTGTATATTTTTATTAAAGTAATTTTATTTGCATCTTTTCCTTTTTTTCCATCAAGATAATTGTTTCGCGTAAAGTACATTGTTTTTCCGTCTTTTGTAAAAGCAGGGGTAGACTCATGGAATTTAGAATTTATCTTTTTGTCAAACTTTTGTGGTTCTTCAGGAGTCATATTTTCCCCTAAATTTGCAGAATATAAATTAGTGAAATATTGATTTGTCCATTTGTGTTTTCTTTGTCCTAAACTTCCAGTGTCCCTCGCTGAGGCAAACACGATTTCATTTGAATAAAGTGCAGTTCCATAATCAGAATAGATGGAGTTTACCCCAGCATCCTCAATTTTATATCTTCCAGAGTTGGCTTTTATCGCGTCAAGATAATTCACGTTTTTCATGAAAAGCTTTCCGCGACTATCGTTTCCCGATTTTTGATTGAACAATTCCAATAGTTCGTTTGCTTTATCGTTTTGACCGATAGATCTCAAAGATTGTGCATAACGGAAATAATATTCGGGTTCCAAGTCGGTAGTATTCATTGCTAATAATTCACCATACCATCTTGCAGCTTTTTCTAACTCAGCATTGAAATAATAGGAATTGCCTAATTTTTTAAACATGTCAGCTGATTTATATCCTTTCTCAGCCACTTTTTCGTAGGTTTTTATGGCATCGATATAGGCATAGTTGTCGTACTTTTTGTCGGCAACTTTTACCTTTTCTTTTTGCGAGTACACATTAAATGAAAACGCAATTATTAATGTTATACAAAAGAGTATATTATTTTTCATAATAATTTTTTTAGAAGAATCGTGGAGTTATAATTTTACCATTATTTTTAAATATCTCATAACGTAAGAATATTTCGTGTGATCCAGAATTGTAGTTACTTAATCGGGTTGTTTCTCGGTCATATCCATATCCAATATACATTCCATCAGAAATTTGAAATCCAACCATAGCACTTAATGCTGCACTCCATCTATAGGCAACACCAACGACAAATTTCTCATTAAACATAAAATTACCAGAAAGATCGACTTGTAGTGGCGCACCAATGACCATCTTAGTAAGTACTGCCGGTTTAAACTTTAGTGTGCTGTTGATATCAAAAACATAACCACCTATTAAATAGTAATTTATTCTTTCTCTAAATATCGCGGTTTCATTATCATCATAACGGTCAGATTCAATAAAATTAGGAATGGAAATACCTACGTAGGCTTTGTCAGAATGTAGATATAAACCTGCTCCAATATTAGGGGAAAATTTATTATTTATGTCTTGTATTGATGGATCTGTTTGAGATGGATTTAATTTTGAAATATCTAAATTGAATAAATTGGCTGTTGCTTTGATCCCAAATGATAGTTTGTAAGTCTCCGATGTAGGAATGGTGTATGAGAAATCAGTAGAAATAGTGGTTTCATTGGTTGGCCCAATTTTATCATTAACAAAAGAAATTCCTAAACCTAGATTGTTATCATTTAGAGGAGTATTGATTGATGCTACGTTTGTAACTGGGGCACCATCCAAACCTACCCATTGCGTACGATGCATAGCAAAAATACTCATTGCTCCTCGAGATCCTGCATAAGCGGGATTGATGTTAATGGTATTGTACATGTACTGAGTATATTGTGCATCTTGCTGTGCAAAACCAGTAAATGCTGTAAACATTAACAAGATTAAAAATATTTTTGTTCTCATAGTAGATTTTTTTAATGTGATTGAACTAATTCTTTTTTAATATCCAAAAGGATAGCTGAGAATAATTTCAATATTATTTATATTAAAGAATAGGGCTAATTCAATTTTTTAACCCGAGGACTTTTGACTGTCCTCAGGATTAAAATTAAGTCAAATTTATTTAGTAAGGTATAAATACCCGTCTAATTTTTTGATTTCCACTTTACCATTTCCATCAATAGAACTGTAATTTAGAATATAAAAATAAGTTCCAGTAGGTAAACCTGATGACTGATTAACAGTTGTTCTTCCGCGAGAGATACCTTCAAAATTATTAGATTGGTTATTGTAATTTTTAGTTTCAAAAACTAATACACCCCAACGGTTATATATTTCAACTGTATTTTCCGGGTAACAAGCAGTATCGTCAATATTATCGATAACAAACACTTCATTTATACCGTCTCCATTTGGTGAAAATGCATTGTGTACTTTTATGTCACCACATCCTAAAACGATACAATCATCGTTTATGTTTACAGTTAGTACTATGTTTCTTGGACAATCACCTTCATTGATTCTATATTCAAAAGTTTTATCGCCTAAACTCAATCCAAAAGGGGATAAGATGTTTCCTTGTAATGCTCCAGTATTATTAACATCTACCCAAGTTCCGTTTGTTGGAGTTCCTTGAGGCAATAAATTAAAGATATTAATTGGAGAGGAATCTCCACTACAAGCAGAGCTTGCAATTGTTATTCCGCTGTTTGCCACTGAGACGTTAACGGTTTGAGTAAATATAGAAATATTTCCACAAGAATCTGAAACAGACCATTTTCTTACAATTGAATAAGAGTTCTGAGAACTATTAGTGATTGTCTCTGTATATATTGCAGGAGAAGCCGTTGAACAATTATCTGCAAAAATAAGTTCTGGTTTTAAAGGAATAGCATCACAATTCACATTTATAGTTGCAGCAAATTCAGTGGTAGTAGTTGGACCAGTAGTATCTTGTACACTTATGATTTGTGAAGAAGTACTCGAATTTCCTGCTGAATCTGTAGCTGTCCAAGTTCTAGTTACAGTGTATGAACCAATACAACTTCCTTGAAGAGTTGTGTCAACGAATGCTAATGTAACAGAGCTACACGTATCAGTTGCTGTTGCTTGAGCAAAATTTGGAGTTACACTACAACTTATAGTTGAAGGTACTGGTAATTGAGCAATTACCGGTGCGGTACTATCCTTAATTGTTATGGTTATTGTTGCGGTATCACAGTTTTCTGGATTTAACTTCTCACATATTTGATATGTTAAAATATAAATTCCAGGATTTGTACCATTTAATGTATTGATGTTTCCAAGGTTATCCAATTGAATATTTGAATTTTGCCCAGAAACCAAAGTGATATTCACCGTTGAAGCTACTAAGGAGTTTCCATTTAGTGAATCATTTTCTAACACATTTCCTAATATGCCTGATGAGGTACAATTTTCTATGGAATAGACATCATCATTAGCGACAATAGCAGGAGCCGTAACGCTAACGGTAACGGTAGCTGTATCACAATTGGTTGGATTTAGTATTTCACATATTTGGTACACCAACGTGTAAGAACCAGCAGGCGTACCCGCAGCCACTACCACATCAGTACCAGATAAAGTCACACCAGCATTTGTAGCAGAAACAAAAGTCGTAGCCACTTGCGAAGCCAAAACAGGCACTCCGTTTAAAGTATCGTTAACCAATACATTGGTGAAAGCCGTTCCGCCGTTGGCACCGTTTACAGTAGTTCCGGCATCATCATTAGCGACAATAGCAGGAGCCGTAACGCTAACGGTAACGGTAGCCGTATCACAATTGGTTGGATTTAGTATTTCACAGATTTGGTACACCAAGGTGTAAGAACCAGCAGGCGTACCCGCAGACACTACCACATCAGTACCAGATAAAGTCACACCAGCATTCGAAGCAGAAACAAAAGTCGTAGCCACTTGCGAAGCCAAAACAGGAACCCCGTTTAAAGTATCGTTAACCAACACATTGGTGAAAGCTATTCCACCGTTGGCACCGTTTACAGGAGTTCCGGCATCATCATTAGCGACAATAGCAGGAGCGGTAACGCTAATGGTAACGGTAGCCGTATCACAATTAGTTGGATTTAAGATTTCACAGATTTGGTACACCAAGGTATAGTTACCAGCAGGTGTACCCGCAGCCACTACCACATCAGTACCAGATAAAGTCACACCAGCATTCGAAGCAGACACAAAAGTCGTAGCAACTTGCGAAGCCAAAACAGGCACTCCGTTTAAAGTATCGTTAACCAACACATTGGTGAAAGCCGTTCCGCCGTTGGCACCGTTTACAGTAGTTCCGGCATCATCATTAGCGACAATAGCAGGAGCGGTAACGCTAACGGTAACGGTAGCCGTATCACAATTGGTTGGATTTAGTATTTCACAGATTTGGTACACCAACGTGTAAGAACCAGCAGGCGTACCGGCAGCCACTACCACATCAGTTCCAGATAATGTAATTCCAGCATTCGAAGATGAAACCGTAGTCAAGACAACTTGCGAAGCTAAAACAGGCACTCCGTTTAAAGTATCGTTAACCAATACATTGGTGAAAGCTATTCCACCTTTGGCACCGTTTACAGGAGTTCCGGCATCATCATTAGCGACAATAGCAGGAGC
>NZ_QNUX01000009.1 GCF_003312425.1 Flavobacterium psychrolimnae
GAATAAAACTGAATTTAAAAGGAATGAGCCCGATACAATATCGAGCTCATTATTATCAAAATTAATTATAAATTTGTCTAAACTTTTGGGGGCAGTCTATAATTTGAAAAGCCTTTTTTTATGGTTTAAATTATCATCGTCAACTGAATTCTCTTTCTGTCCTCATCGACTTCCGTTACTTTTACCTGAACGTGTTGGTGCAATTTTACTACTTCATTCACATCACTCACAAAATCTGCTTTGAGTTGAGAAATGTGAACTAAGCCACTTTCTTTTACGCCAATATCCACAAAACAACCAAAATTGGTAATGTTATTGACAATTCCAGGTAAAACCATTCCTGTTTTTACATCTTTTATTGTTTTTACATTCGGGTCAAATTCAAAAACTTTAGCTGATTTTCTTGGGTCTAAACCTGGTTTTTCAAGTTCTTTTATAATGTCTTTCAATCCCAATAAACCTATTTCAGGTGTAATGTAATTTTCCGGTTTGATCAGAGCTGTTTTTTCTTTGTTGGCAATCAAATCATGCACTGTCAATTTCAAATCTTTGGCTATTTTCTCCACAATTCCATACGCTTCGGGATGAACCGCTGAATTATCCAACGGGTTTTTTGCATTCGAAATCCGGATAAAAGCAACGCCTTGTTGGTACGCTTTTTCACCTAAACGAGGCACTTTTTTGAGTTGTTTACGATCTGTAAATGGACCGTTTTCAGAACGATAATTCACAATATTTTCAGCCAGCTTCTCTCCTATTCCGCTCACATAACTCAGTAAATGTTTACTCGCCGTATTAATGTTTATTCCAACTGAATTCACGCAACGAATTACTGTATTGTCTAATTCTTCTTTTAATTTATTTTGATCTACGTCATGTTGGTATTGGCCTACGCCAATGGCTTTCGGGTCAATTTTTACCAATTCTGCCAAAGGATCTGATAATCTTCTTCCGATAGAAACCGAACCTCGAACCGTAACATCATAATTAGGAAATTCGTCTCTGGCAATTTTTGAAGCAGAATACACGGATGCTCCGGCCTCTGAAACGATAAAGACTTGAACCGGCTTATCAAAAGCTATTTTCTTGATAAAGAATTCGGTTTCTCTCGAAGCCGTTCCGTTTCCTATTGAAATTGCATCAATTTTATAGGAATTAACCATCGACCGAATTTTTTTCATCGCCATCGCTTCCTCTTTTTGAGGCGCATGCGGATAAATGGTTTCGTTGTACAACAAATCTCCTTTTTCATCTAAGCATACAATTTTACATCCGCTTCTAAAACCTGGATCAATGGCTAGAATTCGTTTTTCACCCAAAGGCGGTGCCAACAATAATTGTCCCAAATTATTCGCAAAAACCTGAATCGAATTGGCATCAGCCTTAGCTTTAGCTTCTTGCAACGCTTCGTTTGAAATGGCTGGATTCAGTAATCGTTTGTAACTGTCCTCTATGGCTAATTGTACGTGAGACGTAGTTTTGTTTTGACCTTTTAAAACTAACGCATCAATAATATCATAGGCTTCATCAATATCAACTTCTACTTTAAACTTGATAAAACCTTCATTTTCGGCACGAAGCATCGCTAATAATCGATGAGATGGTGCTTTAGTCAATGGTTCTGACCAATCGAAATATTGATTGAATTTCTGAGCTGCTTCGTCGTCTTTTTTTGTTTTTACAACTTTGGTGGTAATGATTGCTTTGCGCTCGTACAATCGTCGGAGTTGCTTTCGAATATAAATATTTTCATTAATCCATTCGGCAATAATATCTCTGGCGCCTTGCAAAGCCGCATCTTCATTGACGATATTTTCATTCAAATATTTTGTCGAAATAAAATCGACATCATCATTATTTTGCGCCATAATAATTTTAGCTAATGGCTCCAATCCATTTTCGCGCGCAGTATCGGCTTTTGTTTTTTTCTTCTTTTTAAAAGGTAGATAAAAATCTTCCAATTCCTGTAAATCGAAACTTTGCTGGATTTTTTTCTCTAATTCCGGGTTAAGTGCATTTTGTTCCTGAATCGATTTTAAAATCGCTTCTTTGCGTTTTACAATCACTTCATATTCCTTCTGAAATTTGGCAATTTGCTCAATAAAAACCTCGTCCAAATTACCGGTTTTATCTTTCCGATATCGCGAAATAAATGGAATGGTACAGTCCTCTTGTAATAATTGAACGGTATTTTGAATGTTTATAGCTGCAGTAGCAACATATTTTTTGATATAATCGATGTTTGTCATAATGCTGACCTTATTAGGCGGGTATAGATTTTAATGGAAAACAAAAATACATTGTTTTTTAACCAATTTTAAGCTTGTTCAAAATATAATTAAATTTTAATGTTGTGATTACTAAATTTTTAACTAATTTTATAAGTCCCTGATTTACAGTTATTAAAATCCTGCTAACTATGAAAAGTAAGTAAACAATTAATACCTCACAAATATGGAAACTACTACTATTAAACGTTTTTTGCTAATTGGATTAGCGTTAACATTTTTATCATTTGAATTACCATCTGGCTGGTTTAAATCCGGAAGTGATCCAAACAGTTATGATATGAGAGTCGAAAAAGGAGCCGGTTACGACGGGAAAAATGCCGCAACTATTCAATCCATAATGCCTAATATTTCGGGATTTGGTACACTTATGCAGAGTTTTACCGCCGAAAAATATCTAGGCAAAAGAATCCGACTTTCCGGATATGTAAAAACAAAAGATGTTGCCGGTAAAGCTTGCTTTTGGTTGCGAGTTGAAAAAGCGAATTCCCAGCAAATACTTTCGTTTGATAACATGAATGACCGCCCTATAATTGGCACAAATGACTGGAAAAAGTATGAAATTGTAGTAGATGTTCCTGCAACTGCTTCAAAAATTTCATACGGTGCATTAGTGCGAGGAACAGGAAAAATCTGGTTTGACAATTTGAGCTTCGAAATTGTAGATAGTTCCGTGGAAACAACTGGAAAGAAAATTGAAAAATCAGAAAAAATTATAGAACCTACCAATTTAAATTTTGATGAATAGTACCTCAGAATTTTTAATCCAATTAATCTCAAAATGAAATTCCAATCTCTAAAAATTATATTTTCAGGATTGGAATTTCTGTTTTGTGAAACTATCTTACTATGCTTTTAAAAAAAATGAATTTCACCCAATGCTTCATATTTTTAAGCACATTATTCTATTTTAGAACATTGAATTTTGTTCCCATTTATTCTTGCTAAAGCGCTATCTTTGGATCAAAATCCCTTGTTTATGTCTTTTCTATTTTGGTATTTTCCACTTATTAACTTAGTTGCTTTTTCAATAATAGGAATAGACAAACGACTGGCTATTCAGCAAAAAAGACGCATTTCAGAACGAAATTTATTACTTTCAAGTGCAATCGGCGGAACAATTGGTTCTGGATTAGCGATGCTTATTTTCCGCCATAAAACTTCAAAAATGTCTTTTTTATGGAAGTTTTTTATAATTGGTATACTCCAAGTTTTTTTAGTGTATTTCTACGTTATAAAATCTAAATAATTACTCCTGTTGATTACTTCAAAAGTAGCGTCCGGATACCCTTTTGCGAAAGCAGCAGGAACTTTCGATTTTTTAGTTTCACTCCACTTAAACTCAAACCCAGCAAGTGCATCTCCTTTTTCTTCAAGCCAATCCAATTCTTGCTGATCATAAGTGCGCCAGAAATAATTATTGGTTTTTGTTTTAAGGTAATTTTGTTTTTTAACGCGTTCTACTGCCAAATAATTTTCCCATAAATCGCCTACATCTGTTCTGGAATCCAAACGGTTGAAATTATTAATAATACCGTTTCTGATGCCATTATCATAAAAATACCAACGACTGGATTTAACAATTTCTTTTCGAAGATTGCGACTGAATCCTTCAACTTTGAAAATAATAAACACTTTAGAAAGTAAATCTAAATAATTTGCCACAGTGTTTTTAGACATTTGTAATTGATTTGCCAATTCCTGCAACGAAACTTCTTTTCCTAACTGATGCGCTATCAAACGTAGTAAATCGTATATTTTATCAGCATGTTTTATACCTTCAAAAACTAAAATATCTTTTAATAAATACGAGTTGATGATTTCATACAAATACTCTTTTTTTTCCTCCCAATCAGGATATTGAAGCAGTTCCGGATAACTTCCAAAGAGTAATCGCTCCTCTAATTTTTCTGTAGTTTGCTTGTAATTTTCGTATTGCGAATATTCCATTTGTGCTATTGGAAAAAGGTACATAGTGTTTTTTCGTCCTACTAATGGTTCGCCAAGATTGTTGTTTAAATCAAATATTGAAGAACCTGTAGCAATGATTTTTATTCCTTCAATAGAATCTACAATTAATTTTAGAATAAGTCCAATATCAGGAACCGTTTGAGCTTCATCTATAACCAGTACGTCAATATTGTGTAATAATCGCTTGTAATTAGCAACGGAACGTTCTTTGAGTAAATTTGCATCATTAATATCTTCTCCGTTTAGTTGCAAATAACTTCCATCAGGAATAGTTTGAAGATAATTTTTTAGTAATTCGGTTTTTCCAACACGACGAGCACCAAGTAAAATCAATACTTTGTTAGGAAGTACTTTTTTACCAAAATCTTGAAACAATGCTCTTTTTAAATAATTTTCCATGCTATTTGATTTAAAAAACCCAAACCAAATATAATCAAAAAATAGTAATTCAGTCAACGTACTGACTGAATTTACATTAATTCAGTCAACACACTGACTGAATTAATGTAAATTCAGTCAATAAAAAATTCTAACAAGAAATTTTATCTACTCTATTTTGGTGTCTTCCACCTTCAAATTCAGTGTTTAAAAATGCTTCTACCATTTCTACTGCTTGTGGAATCGAAGTAAAACGCGCAGGAATACTAATAATGTTCGCATCATTATGCTGACGGGCCAAAACTGCAATTTCTTTCATCCAGCATAAAGCAGCGCGAACTTTAGATTGTTTATTCACCGTCATTGAAATTCCGTTTCCGCTTCCGCAAATAACAATTCCAAAATCAGCTTTACCTTCAGAAACATCTGTGGCAACAGGATGTCCAAAATCAGGATAATCCACGCTTTCTGCTGAATCGGTTCCGTAATTCGTTACTTCATATCCTTTTGCTTGCAACATTTCAACAATTGCTTTTTTGTAATCCGGTCCTGCGTGATCGTTTCCTATGGAGATTTTCATATAATATGTATTAAGTTGTGTGGTGCAAATTTAAATAAAGTATCTATACTGAATGAATTAAATAAGACTTCTTTATTTGATAATTTCACTTCAAATTCAGCATCAAAATTACATTCAATATTTAGTTTTGTAACTATCAGATTATGATTTATTTAGCAGTTATCAACAATTCTTTTAAATGTATAATTAGCTGTAAATCAATGAAAAATTTATATTATAAATGTTAAAAAATTGCATTGTTAATAGCAAAACGGAATTGCTTGATATTCAGTTAACTTTAAATTAACACACTATGTTCATAACTTTGGATAGAAAATAAGAACTATTTTTTGGTTGTATCGAAAAAAAAAGTAATCCAAAACCCAGTTTTTAAATCCTAATTTAGTTTGAGGAATTTTTAGAATAGTTATCAATATTAAAAAGTAGGTTATCAACAAAAAACGGTAGTGTGAGTTATTTACAAAACCAATAGTTTTTCTGTTATCAACCATTGTTAATTAAAATCTAAAAACACTTTAAAACTAATACTTTATCCTAAAATAAGTATGTTGATAACTCCCAATAACATCCTAAAACTTGATTTCAATGCATTTTAAAATAAATTTATTGCCACTATTAACAAGCTATAATAACAACCAGGAAAGATTTTAAATTTAAATTTTCTTTTTGTTTATTTAAATATATGTTGACAACTTTCAAAAAATTCAAAGTCAAAAAATTCATTTTAGATTGATTTCAGTTTCAAACGATTTTCAATTTGTTGTTCAAGTTGTCTAATAGTTCCTGAACTTTTTCAAAATCGTTGAAATGAATTTTGAGTTTGATTCCACCGTATGCGAAACTGCCAAAAGGATCGATGGAAACCAACGTTTCGTTTTCAAAAAAATAGTTAATCTCTTCTTGCTCCAGCAAATGCTTTATTACTACAATTTCATGGGAATAATTGAAAATTGCAATGGTTTGAAATTCTTCCATTTTTGATACTTTTTATAAAGATACAACTATTCTGTAAAGTTATATTTTCTTTAAAACTGTGCACTCTGTACTGATAACAGTTTAGTATTTTGTAATTTTAGACTTTTAAGAACAGATTTATGAGTAAAAGATTAAGAAAGCCGATAAAAAAAGGGAAAGATTTCTCTGAAAAAATTATAAAAATATTATCGCAAAGTGCTAATAAAGCATTCAACTACAAACAAATAGGAGCAAAGCTAGAGCTTGACGATACCGAAAGCAGAAATCAAATTATCAAAGATTTGAAGATTCTGGCTTCGCAAAATAAAATTATAGAGTCAGAACCAGGTAAATACTTAGTGAAAGCTGAAAGTAAAGAATATTACGAAGGTAAGATTGACATGACAGGACGTAAAACAGCTTATTTTGTTTGTCCTGATATGGAAGAAGATGTCTTTATTCCTACAAATAACTTAAACCACGCTTTAGACAAAGACATTGTCAAGGTTTATGTTTACAATCGTAGAAAAGGAAAAAGACCAGAAGGTGAAGTAATTGAAGTCCTTGAAAGACATAAAACTGATTTTGTTGGTGTTATTGACATTCAAGCTAATTTTGCTTTTGTTTCTACCGCAAATCCAAAAATGTACACTGATATTTTTATTCCAAAGGATAAAATAGGCGAGGCGGAGCAAGGCGATGTAGTTTTGGTTCATATCGAAGATTGGCCAGCCAGAGCTGACAGTCCTTTTGGTTCTGTAATAAAAGTTTTAGGGAAACCTGGAGAGCACGATACAGAAATCCATGCAATTCTTGCTGAATACGGTTTGCCGTCAGAGTTTCCTATTGAAGTGGAAACGTTTGCACAAAAAATTGATACTTCGATAGAAGAAAGTGAAATTGCCAAACGTCGCGATATGCGTGATACGCTGACTTTTACCATTGATCCAAAAGATGCGAAGGATTTTGATGATGCACTTTCATTCAAGAAACTAGAAAATGGTAATTACGAAATTGGTATTCACATTGCCGATGTATCGCATTATCTTCAAGAAGGAACAATCCTGGATGATGAAGCGTATCAAAGAGCAACATCCGTTTATTTAGTGGATCGAGTAGTGCCAATGTTACCCGAAGTATTATCCAATTTTGCGTGTTCGTTACGTCCAAATGAAGAAAAATATACGTTTTCGGCCATATTCGAAATCACAGAAACCTCTCAAGTAGTGAATCAATGGTTTGGAAGAACAGTAATTTATTCAGATCAGCGTTTTGCTTACGAAGAAGCGCAGTACATCATAGAAACCAAAGACGATTTGATTCCGGAAGAAATTTCGATTACAGGAAGTTCGTATCAAGTTTCAGCAGCAATTGTTGCTGCGACGCTAAAAATGGATGAGTTAGCTAAAATTCTTAGAAAAAGAAGAATGGCTGAAGGAGCGATTTCTTTTGATAAAGTAGAGGTGAAGTTCAATTTAGATGAAGCCGGCGAACCTCAAGGAGTTTATTTTAAAGTTTCAAAAGATGCGAATCATCTGATTGAAGAATTCATGCTTTTAGCCAATAGAAAAGTAGCGGAATATATTGGAAAACAAAAAAAGACTTTCATTTACAGAATTCACGATGAGCCAAATGAGGATAAACTTTTTGCGATGCAAGCTGTTATTGCCAAGTTTGGACATAAAATTGATTTTAAACAAGGTTCTATTTCACAAGCTTTGAATAAATTAATGGAAGATGTAAATGGTAAAAAAGAACAGAATTTAATTGATACGCTTGCGATAAGAAGTATGAGTAAAGCTAAATATTCTACGGATAACATAGGACATTACGGTTTAGCTTTTGATTATTATTCGCATTTTACATCGCCAATTCGTCGTTATCCGGATGTCATGGTGCATCGATTGTTGCAACATTATCTGGATGGAGGAAAATCTGTTGATGAAGAAACGTATGAAACAAAATGTTTGCATTCGTCAACCATGGAAGGTTTAGCAACCAATGCGGAACGTGATTCTATCAAATACATGCAGGTAAAATACATGCAGGATCATCAGGATGAGGAGTTTTTAGGCGTAATTTCCGGTGTGACAGAATGGGGAATTTATGTTGAAATC
Source organism: Flavobacterium psychrolimnae (assembly GCF_003312425.1). Classification (GTDB taxonomy): domain Bacteria; phylum Bacteroidota; class Bacteroidia; order Flavobacteriales; family Flavobacteriaceae; genus Flavobacterium; species Flavobacterium psychrolimnae. Next base: position 8,289 of record NZ_QNUX01000009.1, read on the forward strand.
ATCGAGAATAAATGTGAAGGAATGTGTAGAATCAGAGATATAAAAGACGATTATTACACCTTTGACGAAAAACAATATGCACTAACCGGCGCAACTTCTGGAAAATTATTACAATTAGGAGATGAAATTTACGTTAAAGTAAAAAATGCCGATTTAGTTAAAAAACAACTGGATTTTAATTTTTTAAGAAGAATTGAAGAACCGTTAAAATAAAAAAAAATGAAAAAATTAGTGATTATTGCTTTTGTATTTTTAAGTCAATTTACAAACGCTCAAGTAACCAGAAACTTAGGAGATTTTGATGAAGTTAAAGTTTTTGATAAAATCAATGTCAAATTAATTGAAGCTTCAGAAAACAAAATTGTAGTAACCGGAGCACGCGCTGACGAAGTGGAAACGGTGAATAAAAATGGAGAATTAAAAATCAGAATGCCATTTCCTCAATTATTATCTGGAGATGATATTATTGTTAAATTATATTTTAAAAACCTGGAAAGCATTGCAGTTAGTGAGGGGAGTTATGTTTCAAGCGAAAAAGATTTTAAACAAACAAGCTTAGATTTGAATGCAAAATCTGGAGGAGAAATAAAATTAGAAATAGATGTTGACAAAGTAAACATTAAAGCGAATGCTGGTGGAATAGTTACTTTATCAGGAAAAGCGAAAAATCAAGATGTTGTAATTACATCGGGCGGAATTTTAAATGCTAAGGATTTAGAGACTTCACAAACTACAATAAGCGTTGCTGCTGGCGGAAAATCTGAAATTCATGCTTCTACATTAGTTGATGCAAAAGTTCGTGCTGGTGGCTCTATATTTATCTACGGTAAACCAAAACAGATTAACAAGGAAGTGTTCATTGGCGGTACGATTTTAGAAAAAAATTAGTACTTTGGTTTAGATTTTAGCGTAATAAATTTAAATTTTTAATGATAAACGACATTTTAGCTGGCATTCCTTGGGGAATTTTCTTGAGTTTTATGATTGGTCCTGTTTTTTTTATTTTACTGGAAACAAGTATTATAAAAGGATTTAGAGCGGCTTTAGTATTTGATTTAGGAGTGATTTTAGGGGATATTGTTTTTATAGGAATTGCGTATTTAGGAAGCTACCGATTGATTCAAAGTTTAAAAGATCAACCGGCTCTTTTCATTTTTGGTGGAGTATTGATGTTGGCTTATGGTATAATTTCGTTCATACAATTAAAAAAAGAACAGAAAATAAATACGGATATTATTGACAAAGAAATTGTCAAAAAAAATTATATAAGCCTTTTCATAAAAGGTTTTTTGTTGAATATTATTAATATTGGCGTACTGGGTTTTTGGCTGGCAATCATTATTTCTGTTGGACCAAAATTAGAAATGCAAACACCTAGAATGATTACTTTTTTTATTGCAGTTATTGGAACTTATTTGTTTGTAGATTGTATCAAAATTCTTTTAGCGAAGCAGTTAAAAACAAAACTAACACCAGTAAATATTCTAAAAATTAAAAAAGGAATCAGTATTGTAATGATGGTTTTTGGGATGGTTCTAATCACTCAAGGTTGGTTCCCGGAAGAAAAAGAAATGGTTAAAAAAGCATTTGATAAAATAGATAATTAATAGATAATAATTTTTATAAAATAGTAAAAGCCTTGACTCTAATTAATTTAGAATCAGGGCTTTTTTTATTTTAAACATATAAGTCATTTAAGTTTTTTTTAAACCATTAAGAAATTAAGTTTCATTAAGGCTTAACACTTAATTTTTCTTAATTTCTAAATGGTTTAAATTAGAAACTTTTTGATTTTTCTTAAAAATTAGACATAAAAAAACCTCCAAATTACTTTGAAGGTTTTAGAGGTATCTCCCGAAGCTTCTGGACGGATTCGAACCCTATAATTACTTAATTTTTCCTAAAAATTTGACATAAAAAAAACCTCCAAATTACTTTGAAGGTTTTAGAATATTATCCGGATTCGAACCATAACTTTATTTAATTTTTTCTAAAAATTAGACATTAAAAAAACCTCCAAATTACTTTGAAGGTTTTAGAGGCATCGTCCGGATTCGAACCGGAGTAGGAGCTTTTGCAGAGCCCAGCCTAGCCGCTCGGCCACGACGCCATGGTTAAACGGATGGCAAAAGTACTTAAAAAGTTTAATGTTTAAAAGATTAAAGTTTAAAAGTTTTAAAAAATATTTTAAATTAACTTCTGTATTCTTCTAATTCAATAGTAACTGCTTCAACATCACCGCCAATAGGAGGATTGAGTTTAGAAACCGCTACAATAATTCTGGATATCTCAGGAATTTCTTCAAATATTCTCGTCAAAATACGGTGTGCCACATGTTCTAATAAGTCAGAACGAATCGCCATTTCCTCTACAACAATACGATTCAAGAGCACGTAATCAACAGTATCTTTCAAATTATCCGTTATACTGGATTTTCTCAAATCAGTCTTCACTTCTAAATTTACGGTATAGTCAGACCCAATTTTTCCTTCTTCGATTAAACAACCGTGGTAGGAGTAGGTTCTGATATTTTTAAGTTTTATGATTCCCATTATTTTATTTTTTTGTTTAAAGTGTAAAGTTTAAAGCGGAATTGCTAACTTTTCATAGGTTTCTATGGAAACATTAAACATTAAACCTTAAACTTTTTTACCTTTGCTAAAATAAAACAAAAAAATGTCAACTGAAGAAAAATCACTCCATTTTATAGAACAAATCATTGAAGACAGTTTATCAAACGGTTTTCCTCAAGATAAATTACGTTTCCGTTTTCCACCAGAACCTAATGGTTATTTGCATATTGGCCATGCCAAATCAATTTGCTTGAATTTTGGATTAGGCTTAAAGTACAATGCGCCAGTTAATTTGCGTTTTGACGATACAAATCCTGCCAAAGAAGAGCAAGAATATGTAGATGCCATAAAAGAAGATTTGCAATGGTTGGGTTTCAATTGGGCCGAAGAACGCTATGCATCTGATTACTTCCAGCAATTGTACGATTGGGCTGTAAAAATGATTAAAAATGGTAAGGCTTATATTGACAGTCAATCATCAGAAGATATGGCGTCACAAAAAGGAACACCAACACAACCAGGAGTTGATGGACCTTATAGAAACCGTTCTGTTGAAGAAAATTTGACTTTGTTTGAAGGAATGAAAAATGGAGATTTTGAAGAAGGAAGCCATGTTTTGCGTGCCAAAATTGATATGACTTCGACTAATATGTTGATGCGTGATCCATTGATGTATCGTGTTTTACACCGCCATCATCACAGAACTGGAAACGATTGGAAAATATATCCAATGTATGATTTTGCACATGGAGAAAGTGATTATATAGAGCAAATTTCACATTCTATTTGTACATTGGAATTTGTTATGCACAGAGAATTATACAACTGGTTTTTGGACCAAATTTATGATGACTCGAAAGTAAAACCACATCAATATGAATTCGCCCGTTTGAACTTGAATTACACTGTAATGAGCAAGCGAAAACTGTTGCAATTGGTACAGGAAAACATAGTAAATGGGTGGGATGATCCAAGAATGCCTACAATTTCAGGATTGAGAAGAAGAGGTTATACAGCCAATTCTATTCGTAAATTTTGTGATATTATTGGAGTTGCCAAAAGAGAAAATATAATTGATTTTTCACTTTTGGAATTTTGCTTGCGCGAAGATTTGAATAAATCGGCTCCTAGAGTAATGGCTGTTTTAGATCCAATAAAATTGGTAATCACGAATTATCCGGAAGATAAAGAAGAATGGTTAGAAGCCGAAAATAATCAGGAAGACGAAAGCGCAGGATTTAGAAAAGTTCCTTTTTCTAGAGAATTATTTATTGAAAGAGAAGACTTTTTAGATGATGCTCCGGCTAAATTTTTTCGATTGAGTTTAGGAAGAGAAGTACGTCTAAAAAATGCTTACATCATTAAAGGAGAAAGTGTTATAAAAGATGCAGCCGGGAACATTACGGAGATTCATGTAACGTATGATGAAGACAGCAGAAGTGGAAGTGGGAGCGAAGCCAGTCAAAGGAAAGTGGCCGGAACATTGCATTGGGTTTCGATACAACATGCTTTAGAAACAGAGGTTCGTCTCTACGATCGCTTGTTTATTGATGAAGCGCCAGACAGTCATAAAGAAAAAAATTTCTTAGAATTTATGAATCCAAGTTCATTACAAATTGTAAAAGGATTTGTAGAACCAAGTTTGGCAATGGTTCAATCTGGAGAGAAATTCCAGTTTCAACGTTTGGGTTATTTCAATGTGGATAAAGATACGGCTGAAGGCAAAATTGTCTTTAATAAAACCGTTGGATTAAAAGATGCTTGGGAAGAAAAAGGCAAAAAAGAAGAAAATTTATTGATGAACACTCAAAAAGAAATCAATAAATATGTAAAAGAAAAGGACGAAAACAATGCCAATTTGATTCTAAACAGCATTGTTGAAAATATAAAAAGTATTGATAATTACAGTTTAATTATTCAGACTATTGTCAAAAATATCAAGAATGATAATAACTCGTTATTGTTTTCAAATTTGATTTTACATCATTCTGATAAAGTACAGGTAAAAGATATTGAAGAAGAATCTTTGACTAAATTTTACACCATGTCATTAAAAAGTCAAATGGCTGCTGTTCGAATTTTAGCAATTGAAAATTTACAAAATGATTTGAGTAATTTTAATCTTTTTCAAACACAGCTCTCAGAATTAAAAACAAATGAGAAAAACGAAAAAGTGTTACAATTATTAAATGACTTAAAAATATAAGATCTATTTTCAAAATAGATTTTATCAATTTAAAGCTCTCTTTTTAGAGGGCTTTTTTTATTATTGTAATTTCTTATCGAAATATTTATTTTGATATTTTTATCTGATTAAAAACAGCCTCTATAAATCGTTTTTTAAGATGTTTTTCGGAATAAATAACAGTCAGTATAAATTTCAAATAATCGCTTAACAGCGCGCTTTTATTTGCTTTTTGTCTTATATAAATACACTTTAACGAGTTGTTAACGGGATGTTGTTAATAATTGTGTAACTTTATAAAACAAACTCTTAAAATTTAGAATTATGTCGAATACTACAGGGAATACATTATTGGCTGTTTTAGCAGGAGTAGCAATTGGAGCTGGATTAGGAATTTTGTATGCACCAGATAAAGGGTCAAAAACCAGAGGTAAATTGAAAGATGGTTTTGACGATGCTAAAAATGATCTTCAGAGTAAATTTGATACGGTATCTTTACAATTGACTGACAAATTAACAACTGCTAAATTTGACTTAGAAGAAACTTATGAAGATTTGGTTTCAAATATGAGTCATAAAACCGAAGAAGTAATTTCTTTTTTAGAAGAAAAACTAGCGGAGTTAAAACGACAAAATGCAAAGCTTCAGAAATAGTCTTGATTCATCGATCTAACAAATCTTAAAACTAAATACATGGCTTTTGAAGAATTAAAAGAAAATACGGAGGATATTCAGGAACAAATACAAGGGTATATCCAGAGCAATGTGGCTTATTATAAATTATGGGGTTTCAAAGTAGCAATGAAATCGACGACCATGATTCTTAAGTTCACATTGATTTTTTTGTGTTTTAGTATGGTTTTACTGTTTTGTTCTATAGCAGGAGCAATGGCAATTGGTAAATATTTAGATAATTATCCATTGGGATTTTTAATAATAGGAGGGATATATTTATTGATAACCAGTCTATTATTTTTAATAAAAGATAAAATTGTAGAAGGACCAATATTAGAGAAATTTTCAGAAATATTTTTTAACGACTAATTTATGGAAACCAAAAAATATTCTTCTTACGCTCAAATCGACAGAGAACTTGAAATTTTAAAGATTGAAAAAGAACTCAGTTATCAAAAATTGGTTTTTGGTGTAAAGAAAACTAAAGAAAGTTTTACACCTCAAAACATTGTAAGCGATTTAATAGGATCGTATAGTTCTGTTATTCCTTATGGAGCAATCGTTTCAACGGCAGCACCATTTATACTCAATAAAGCAATTCCGTTTATAAAAAATTGGTTTGCAAAAAGAAAAAGAGGCGTTTAAGCCTCTTTTTTTATGATTTAAGTATTTATTCTTCCGTATCAGGAGTTTCTGGTGCATCAGGTAATTCGACCGCATTTTCCCTTCTAGAATTCCCTCTTTCACTTCTCTTTTTCATCAATTCTCCTACTTGATTAGAAGCGCTGAACGAAGCAATCATGTTATTAAGCATGTCACTTCCGGCTTGTGGAGAATTTGGTAATAAAATCAAATTTGAATTGGCATCAGCACCAATAGCTTGCAGCGTATCATAATGTTGGGTTACTACAATCAATGCTGAAGCTTCCTGTGAATTGATTCCAACTCTGTTCAAAACATCTACACTTTCTACCAAACCTTTTGCAATTTCTCTTCTTTGGTTCGCAATACCTTGTCCTTGTAAACGCTTACTTTCTGCTTCTGCTTCTGCTTTAGCTACAATTCTAATTCTGGATGCTTCTGCTTCAAATTCAGCAACCGTTTTTTCTCTGTCGGCAGCATTTATTCTGTTCATGGCATTTTTAACTTGAATATCCGGATCGATATCTGTTACCAAAGTATTGATGATTGTGTAACCATAAGTAGTCATGGCTTCGTTCAATTCTCTTTTTACAGCAATGGCAATATCATCTTTTCTTTCAAAAACATCATCCAGTTTTAGTTTTGGAACTTCAGCACGAACGACATCAAATACATAAGAAGTAATTTGATCGTGTGGATATTCCAGTTTGTAAAAAGCATCATAAACAGTCTCTTTGATAACCATAAACTGAACCGAAACTTTTAGCTTCACAAAAACGTTGTCTTTGGTTTTTGTTTCAATGATAACATCTAATTGTTGAATTTTTAGATTCACACGACCTGCAATTCTGTCAATTAATGGAATTTTCAAATGCAAACCGGATTGTCTGATACTTAAAAATTTTCCGAATCGCTCTACAACAACAGCGGTTTGCTGTTTGACTGTAAAAAATGAAGAAAGTAAAATGAAAAACCCAAAGACCAGTAGGATAATTAAAGCAATGTTCATAATGTTTTTATTTTTAGTTAAAAATTATCTCACAATTTACAAAAAAACTTTAGGTTTGTCTTTGTAAATTCCAATAATATGAGAAAAATATCACTTAGTTTAGTTTTTATTTTCATTTCAATAACAGCCTTTTCCCAATATAAATACAGAGACTCAAATAGAATTGGAATCAGTTTTGGTGTCAATCAATTTACCTTAAACACGAATAATTTCCAAACAAAACCAGAATTAGGTTGGAATGCAGGACTTTCCATGCGGGGAAATTTCTATAATAATTGGGATATGGTTTATGCAGTTCAGTTTAGTGAAAACAATTTTTCTGTTGCAACAAATAGTTTGACCTTGGCAAAAGAAGATGTAAATTATAAATTGGCTTCCGCCCAAATTTCGCTACTAGCAAGTTTAAAAATTATCGAAAGTCATTTGAGTATTGAGTTTGGACCCATTGTTCAAGTAAATGGGAAGTTAAATTTAGAAAACAAAGAGGAGAACAATGTCATTTCCGGTACAACGTTGTTAGCCAAAGATATTAGGGAGATTTCAAATTTTAATTTTTATCCAACAGTTGGAATCACTTTTGGTGTTCGTCATTTCAGAGCTAATGTTTCCTATCAATATGGAGTCAATAACATGTTCGAAAACTTAAACAACAAGAATTTAGGAGTTAATTTCAAGGGAAATCCAGGAATACTTAATGGGAATTTGATTATTTATTTGTAACTAATCACATAAGAATATAAAGTAGAAGGCTCAAAGTTCACTAAATAAACCTAGTGAACTTTGAGCCTTTATTGGAGAACTTTGTCTTTAAAAGCTACAAAGTCGCTATTGCTTTTTGAATTCTTTGAATAGTTTCGTCTTTTCCAATTACTTCAACGATATCAAATAGGTGAGGACCTTTCAGCGCTCCAACCAAACTCAAACGAAATGGTTGCATTACTTTTCCCATTCCAATTTCATTTTTCGTCATCCAGTCTTTGACAATCGTTTCAATATTCATAGAAGTGAAATCGGTAATTTCTTCCACAACAGAAATTAATTCCTGCATTAATGCCGGAGTTTCTTCCTTCCAGTTTTTGCTTGCTTTTTCATCATACACTTTTGGAGCCACAAAAAAGAAATCACTCATTTCCCAAAATTCAGAAACAAAATGCGCGCGTTCTTTAATTAAAGAAACCACTTTTGTTAGAACAGTATCAGCTACAGAAAACCCTTTTTCAGCCAAAATAGGAGCATAGGCTTTCGCCAAAGTTGCATCTTCTTGCTTGATTAAATACTGGTGATTGAACCATTTGTTTTTTTCCGGATCAAATTTAGCTCCAGCTTTATGAACTCTGTTTAAGTCAAATGCTGCAACTAATTCTTCCAGCGAGAATAATTCTTTATCGGTTCCGTCATTCCAACCTAATAATGCTAAAAAGTTGATTACTGCTTCCGGGAAAAATCCTTTTTCTCTGTAACCTGATGAAACGCCTTCTGCGGTTTGCCAATCCAATGGAAATACAGGAAATCCCATCTTGTCACCGTCACGTTTGGATAATTTTCCGTTACCAATAGGTTTCATAATCAATGGTAAATGTGCAAATTCCGGCGCTTCCCAACCAAATGCGCGGTACAATAAAACGTGTAAAGGCATTGATGGCAACCATTCCTCACCACGAATTACGTGAGACGTTTCCATTAAATGATCATCCACAATATTAGCCAAATGATAGGTTGGCATTCCGTCACTTTTAAACAATACTTTATCGTCTAAAAGATTCGTTTCAAATTTCACATCACCACGAATAATGTCATGCAAATGCAAGGTTTCGTTTACCGGAGTTTTAAAACGGATGACATAATGTTCTCCAGCAGCAATTCTTTTAGCAGTTTCGTCTGCAGAAATCACTAACGAAGTGTCCAGTTTTTCTCTGTTGGTATGATTGTATATAAAGGTTTTTCCTTGTTCTTCTTCTAGTTTTCTTGCTGTATCCAAAGCTTCTGCTGTATCAAAAGCATAATACGCATTCCCGGAATTGATTAATTCAGCAGCATATTGTTGGTACAAATCTTTTCTTTCGCTTTGACGGTATGGACCAAATTTTTCATTTTTACCAATGGTCTCATCTGGTGCAATTCCTAACCATTCCAGCGCTTCCATGATATATTCTTCGGCAGCGGGAACAAAACGGTTTTGATCCGTATCTTCAATTCTCAGGAAGAATACGCCATTGTTTTTTTTGGCAAACAAATAATTGAATAATGCGGTACGAACTCCGCCAATATGTAAAGGTCCAGTTGGACTTGGTGCAAAACGCACCCGAACTTGTTTAGACATTGCTGTAAATTTTTTGCGAAGATACAAATTCGATTTCTCATGTTATTATCTGAAAATGAGATAATTTAAGATTAATGAGTTTGATGTTTTTTAACATCTCTTTATTCATATAAATTGTTACTTTTATTGGTTACAAAAAACAAAGCATAAATTTTGGAAACTCAGCAATCTATTTATCAAAAATTAGAAGCTTTCATCAGAAAGTTTTACACCAACGAATTGATTCGGGGAACTATTTTCTTTATCGGTTTAGGATTGTTGTATTTCTTTTTTACGCTTTTTGTTGAATATTTTCTTTGGCTCAAGCCAATGGGAAGAACCATTTTATTTTGGACTTTCGTTGGAGTAGAAGTCTTTTTGTTGTTTCGTTTTATTTTGTTTCCAATTTTTAAATTATTCAAACTTCAAAAAGGAATCGATTATAATCAAGCTTCTACAATTATTGGAAATCATTTTACAGAAGTGAGCGACAAGCTGACTAACTTTTTGCAATTATCAAATCCGAATGAACATCAAATCAAATCGGAATTATTGGCCGCATCGATTGAACAAAAAGCGAATGCGTTGCAACCAATTCCTTTTGGGAATGCCATTAATTACAACCGAAACAGAAAGTATTTTCCTTTGGCTTTAATTCCAATATTATTATTTGCTTTCTTTTATTTCTCGGGTAACAGCAGCATGATTTCTCAAAGTTTGAATAGAGTAGTGCATTTCAATTCGGCTTTTCTGCCGCCAGCTCCTTTTAAATTTGTGGTTCTTAATTCGAATTTACAAACCGAACAAGGAAAAGATTTTATACTTCGAATTAAAACTGAAGGAAAAGTAGTTCCTGAGAATGCGATGATTTTTATTGACGATGAAAGTTATTTTATGGAATCATCTAAAGCAGGTGAATTTCAATTTAAGATGGCGAAGCCTTCAGAAAATGTTTTGTTCCACGTGGAGGGAAATGCCATTTCTTCTCCGGATTATGAATTGAAAGTTATAACTGTTCCTTCGATAGCTAATTTTGAAATGCAGTTGAACTTTCCTTCGTATTTGAATAAAAAACCAGAAACAATCAAAGGAACAGGAAATGCGGTTATTCCGGAAGGAACAAGTGTAACTTGGAAAATGAACACACAAGCCACACAAAATGTAGTGTGGATGGATGGAATCTCGAAAGCTAGTTTTTCGAAAACAGAAAACACCTTTGTTTTATCAAAAAATATAGTTCAAAACACAGATTATCAAATTTTTACTTCAAATGAGAAGGTAAAAAACTATGAAAAACTCAATTATCAGCTCACAATTGTCAAAGATCAGTTCCCAACAATTAATGTGAACAATGCACCAGACAGTTTGAAGGTGGCTAAGAACTATGTTTTAGGTCAAATCTCAGATGATTATGGTTTGTCTAAACTTCAGATTGTTTATTACGAAAGAGAGAAGCCACATACTGCCAAACGTGGAACAATTGCTATTAAGAAAAGTGCTTTTGACCAATTCGTATTTTCGTTTCCAAGTAATCTTCCGGTGGAGCAAGGAGTGTCTTATGATTATTATTTTGAAGTTTTTGATAACGATGCCATTCACAATTTCAAAAGTACAAAGTCTTCCGTTTTCTCGAATCGTGTTTCCACAAATGAAGAAAAGGAAGATCAAATTTTGCAACAGCAAAATGATAACATCAACAGTTTAGAGAAGTCTTTAAAAAACCAGGACAAGCAAATTTCTGAAATGGAGAAGTTGCAAAAAACGGGAAAAGAGAAAGAAAATTTGGATTTCAAAGATCAGCAAAAAGTAAATGATTTCATAAAGCGTCAAATGAAACAGGATGAGATGATGAAAGAATTCACTAAAAAAATGAACGATAATTTGGAGCAATTCAAAACCGATAAAAAGTATGAGTTGAAAGAAGAGCTTCAAAAACGAATGGACAAAGCCGAAAAGGAATTGGAAAATAACCAGAAGCTTTTGGATGAATTGAATGAACTGAACGATAAAATTCAGAATGAAGAGTTGTTGACTAAGTTGGATAAATTTAAACAAAACAGTAAAAACCAAACTAAGAATTTAGAACAATTGGTAGAGTTGACAAAGAGGTTTTATGTCGAAAAGAAAGCAGAACAATTAGGAGACAAATTGGACAAGCTTTCTGAGAAACAAGATAAATTATCGGATGATGAAAAGGAAAATAATCTGGATAAACAAGAAGACATCAATGCTGAGTTTGATAAAATCCAAGATGATTTGAATGATTTGGAAAAAGAAAATAAGGAATTGAAATCACCTATTGACTTACCTAAAGACGATGCTAAAGAAAAAAGTATTGATGAAGATTTAAAGAAAGCTTCTGAGGAATTGAAGAAAGACAAAAAGGACAAAGCCAAACCAAATCAAAAAAACGCATCTAAAAAAATGAAAGAGATGGCGCAAAAAATGGCACAAACTTTGGAGCTAGGTGAGATGGAACAGGTGGAGGAAGATGTTGCCATGTTAAGACAAATCTTGGACAATCTATTAGCATTTTCTTTATCCCAAGAAGACTTGATGAACCGATTTAAAAAGCATAAATCAGGATCTCCGGCGTTCAATAAAAACATCAAAGTCCAACAGGATTTAAAACAACAGTTCAAGCATGTTGATGATAGTTTGTTTGCGATGTCGTTGCGCAATCCTAAAATTGCGGAGGATATTACTAAAGAAATTGGCAATGTAGTTTACAACGTAGATAAGTCTTTGTCAAGTTTAACAGATGCTCAAGTTCCAAAAGGTTTGTCGCATCAACAATATACTGTTTCTGCGGCTAATAAACTTGCAGATTTTCTAAGTGATATGCTTAACAATATGCAAATGGAGATGTCAGGAATGGGTTCTGGGAAACCGAAGCCAGGACAAGGACAAGGAATGCAATTGCCGGATATTATTAAAAAGCAAGAAGGTCTTGGAGAGAAAATGAAAGACGGAATTAAGAAAGGAGAGAAGCCTGGTGACGGTCAAAAAGGACAAAACGGCAAACAAGGAAAACCTGGCGAATCTGGTCAAGAAGGCGAGGGTGGAGAAGGCGATGCACAAGCTATAATGGAAATATATAAAGAGCAAAAGCAATTGCGCGAAGCATTGCAAAACGAATTGAATAAACAAGGATTGGGAGGTAGTGGACAAAGCGCTTTGGAACAGATGAAGCAAATTGAAAAGCAATTACTGAACAAAGGCTTTAAGAACGAAACACTTCAAAAGATTCTGAATGTAAAACAGGAATTATTGAAATTGAATTCTGCCATTCAGCAACAAGGAGAGGAAAATAAACGCCAATCTGAAACCAATAAAAAGGAGTTTAATAATCAATCTAATGCACTGCCAGCTGCTTTATTAGATTATTTGAATAGCATAGAAATATTAAATAGACAATCCTTACCTTTGCGCTCGAATTTTAATCAAAAGGTTCAAGAATATTTTAATAAAAAATGATCAATTTTAATTACGAAACCGACTTTAATTTAGATAACGAAGAAGCTATTGCAGCTTGGTTGGGAAATGTCATTACGTCGGAAAACAAGAAAGAAGGAGAGATAAATTACATCTTTTGTGATGATGAATATCTGCACAAAATCAATGTTGAGTATCTCGACCATGATACATTAACAGACATCATCAGCTTTGATTATTCTATGGGTAATGAATTGCACGGAGATATTTTTGTTTCTATCGAAAGAGTAAAAGACAATGCTGCTGACTTTAATTTTTCCTTTGAGGAAGAATTAAAGCGCGTGTTAGTTCATGGAATTTTACACTACTGCGGTTATAAAGACAAATGTGAGGCAGAAGAACTTTTAATGCGTTCTAAAGAAGATGAAAAAATCGCTATGTTTCACGTGGAACAATAGTACTGTTTTTGTTTTTAAATCTAAAGTGTTTCACGTGGAACATTTAGTATTGGTTTGAAAACACGTTTATAATGTTTCACGTGGAACAAAATATAGATTTCAAAATTACAATCCTGAACAAGGATTAAATTATAAAAGAAGATGTTTCTAAATGAATATGATGTAATCGTTGTGGGTGCAGGTCATGCGGGTTCAGAAGCTGCTGCCGCTGCCGCAAATTTGGGTTCAAAAACCTTGTTGGTTACAATGAGCTTGCAGAACATTGCCCAGATGTCATGTAATCCAGCGATGGGTGGAATTGCCAAAGGACAAATTGTGCGTGAGATTGATGCGCTTGGAGGATACTCGGGAATTGTTTCGGACAGAACTGCAATCCAGTTTAAGATGTTGAACAAATCCAAAGGTCCTGCAATGTGGTCGCCGCGTGTTCAAAGTGATCGTATGCGTTTTGCTGAGGAGTGGAGAATGATGTTAGAAGGAACTCCAAATCTTGATTTTTATCAAGAAATGGTTAAAGGTTTGATTATTGAAAACGGAAAAATAAAAGGAATTCGAACTTCGCTTGGAGTGGAGATTCGTTCTAAATCGGTTGTGTTGACCAATGGAACTTTTCTGAATGGTTTGATTCATATTGGCGAGAAACAATTTGGTGGAGGAAGAGCAGGCGAGAGTGCTGCACATGGAATCACAGAAGATTTAGTTGCTGCAGGTTTTGAATCGGGTCGTATGAAAACGGGAACACCGCCCAGAGTCGATGGACGTTCTTTGGATTACTCGAAAATGAATGAGGAGAAAGGAGATGCTAAACCGGATAAGTTCTCCTATTCAGATGTAACTTCTCCGTTGATTCATCAGAGATCTTGTCACATGACGTATACGTCTCTGGATGTTCACGATATTTTGAGAGAAGGTTTTGATCGTTCACCGATGTTTAACGGAAGAATAAAAAGTCTTGGACCAAGATATTGTCCTTCCATTGAAGACAAAATTAATCGTTTTGCTGATAAAGAAAGACACCAATTATTTGTGGAGCCAGAAGGATGGAATACGTGCGAGGTTTATGTAAATGGATTTTCTACTTCGCTTCCTGAAGATATTCAATTTAAAGCGTTGAGTTCCGTTGTGGGATTTGAGAAAGTAAAATTCTTTCGCCCGGGTTATGCAATCGAGTATGATTATTTCCCTCCGACACAATTAAAACATACATTGGAAACAAAGCTTATTGAAGGTTTGTATTTCGCTGGACAAATAAACGGAACTACCGGATATGAAGAAGCTGCTTCTCAAGGATTGATGGCTGGAATAAATGCGCATTTAAAAGTGCATGAAAAAGCGCCGTTAATTTTAAAAAGAGACGAAGCGTATATTGGTGTTTTAATTGATGATTTAATCACGAAAGGAACTGAAGAGCCATACAGAATGTTTACTTCTCGTGCAGAATACAGAACCTTGTTGCGTCAGGATAATGCTGATTTCAGATTAACGCCAATGTCACATGAAATAGGTTTGGCTTCAGAAGCGCGTTTGCGCAGAATGGAACACAAACTAAATGAATCTGAAAAAATGGTGGCTTTCTTCAAAGAAACGAGTGTTTCGGTTGCGGAAGCAAATCCTATTTTAGAATCAAAAGATACGGCGCTGATTACACAAGGAGATAAAATGTTCAAAGTGTTTTCTCGTCCGCAAATTGATTTAGAAGACATCATGAAATTTGATAAGGTTGCAGCTTATATTGCAGAAAATGATTTGGACCAAGAAATTTTGGAACAAGCCGAAATCCAAGTGAAGTATTCTGGTTACATAGAAAAAGAAAGAAACAATGCTGATAAGTTACTTCGATTAGAAGATGTGAAAATTCCGGAGAATTTTGATTATGAAAAAATCAAATCAATGTCAATTGAGGCTAAACAGAAATTGAGTAAGATTCGTCCTGTAACTATTTCTCAAGCATCAAGAATCAGTGGTGTTTCGCCAAGTGATGTTTCGGTGTTGCTGATCTATATGGGACGATGAGAAAGTGTTCAGTAATCAGTATACAGTCGTCAGTTTGATCTGCGTCCTTTAATTAATACTGCCAATAAACACTGAATAGTAAAAATTGTTCCACGTGAAACTATTAAATAATTTATTAAAATAATTTTCAGGAATCGTATTAAACTGAGTACTGAAAACTGACCACTGAAAACTAAAAATGGACATTTCAAACCAACAGCCTTTTTTAACCGTTAAAGATTATTCTGTTTCTCAGGAAATTTTTGATTTATATCATGATGAGAAATTAGATATGCTGATTACAACTCCGCAACCCAGTTTAGAAAATTTAGGAAAGTATTACGAAAGCGTGGATTACATTTCTCACACGGATAGCAAAAGGTCTTTATTTGAAAAAGCATATCATTTTGTAAAAACCATTGCGCTTAAAAACAAATTGAATTTAATCAATTCGTTGCAACCCAATAAAGGAAGCATTTTAGACATTGGTGCTGGGACAGGAGATTTTTTATCTGTGGCCAAAGAAAACGGTTGGCATACGATAGGAGTGGAGCCAAGCGAAAAAGCAAAAGCGATTGCAAAAAAGAAAGGTGTTTCATTTGTTGGGGAAACAAGTGAATTAGAGAATCAGTCTTTTGATGTGATTTCGATGTGGCATGTTTTGGAACACGTTCCAGATTTGGAAAACCAAATCAAAGAATTGAAACGATTACTAAAACCAAACGGAACTTTAATTGTTGCTGTTCCAAATTTCAAATCTTTCGACGCAAAACATTACGGAAAGTTTTGGGCCGCTTATGATGTGCCAATTCATTTTTGGCATTTTTCTAAAACGGCAATAAAAATGCTTTTCGAAAAAGAAGAAATGAAATTGGTAAAAGTACTTCCTATGAAATTCGACTCTTTTTACGTGAGCTTGCTTTCTGAAAAATACAAAACAGGTAAAATGAATTATGTTAAAGCCTTTTTTGTCGGATTGCAATCAAATTGGAAAGCGAAGAAGAATTTCGAGTATTCTTCACACATTTACATCCTAAAAAACAACTAAAATTCATTTTAAGCGCATTTAAGGATATTTTTTGGTTAATTCGAGGGTGATCATTAGATTTTAAAACTAATCCTCTTAATTAAAAGATATGAAGACCGTTTATAATAGTCATAAATTATACATTCATTAATCATAATAATAAAATCCTATATCATAAAAAAGTAGCATTTTTTAAACTTTATGTCAATGCTATCTATTTTTTTATATTTTTGTCACCAATACTCAAAACTAGAAATTTATCAAAATGAAAAAAGCATTATTAATTATCGCGTTATCAATTTCAATTGTTGCTTGTAACAAACCAGCCGAAGCAGCTAAAGAAGTAAAAACAGCTTACGTAGACACTTCTGAATTAATGAAAGAATATACAGAGGCAAAAGACCTTGAAGCAAAATATAAAACTAAAGCAGAAGAAAAAGGAAGACAACTAGAAGCTGAAATTGCAAGATTCAAGCAAGAAGCAGCAAGTTTTCAAGCGCAGGCACAAGCTAATGGTCAAGCGTGGGCACAACAAAAAGGTGCTGAATTGCAAAAGAAAGAACAACAATTAAGCTACGCACAACAAGCATTGTCTCAAGAATTGCAAGTGGAGAGCGGAAAAGAAATGGATTCTTTAGTAAGCGGAGTAAAAAAATTCATCAAAGCGTACGGAAAAGAAAAAGGATATGCATACATCTACGGTACAGGTGACGCGGCTTCAATTTTATACGCTGAAGACAAATTTGATATCACTAAAGAAATCATTAAAGGTTTGAACGACAAATATAAAGCGCCTGCTAAAACAGAAGAAAAAGCAGAAGCTAAAAAATAATTTTTTTATATTAATTCAAAAAATTGCCTTCGTCTAGCTTTAGATTGAAGGCATTTTTTTTGAAGCTATTTCCCGCTATCCGCTGTAATCTCTCGTTTAGCAAGTGTTTTTTCTAACCCATAAAAGGAGCTTCCGTTGGTCGCTCTTTTCCGGCCAGAAAAAAATCACTTACTAAATTTCGAGGATTTTCGCTGCTATCGGGGCTAAAAAATAGTTGAATTTTAATCCTAAAATGTTTTCCGAAAATTAAAATAGTATTCCTAATTTTCAATACTTTAGCTTTATATATACACGCCTAATGCAAACCATTTCAGAAGCCGCCGCTTACACTTTACGATTCATCAATCAAACCCATCGATCCGTTTTCCTTACTGGGAAAGCAGGAACGGGAAAAACCACCCTTTTACGGGAAATTATTCAAACAACCCACAAGAATACAGTTGTTGTGGCTCCAACAGGAATTGCCGCGCTTAATGCTGGCGGTGTTACCATTCATTCGATGTTTCAGTTGCCGTTTGGAGGATTTATTCCGGATAATTCATCGCCTCAATTTTCCGAAAGCACCAAATTTGAAACCAAAGCTACGTTGCGAAGGCATTTCAAAATGAGCGGTTTGAAGAAATCAGTAATTCGCAATATGGAGTTGTTGATTATCGATGAAGTCAGTATGCTTCGAGCAGATTTATTGGACGCTATGGATTATATGATGCAAACCGTTCGAAAAAAAAGTACCGCTTTTGGTGGTGTCCAAGTCTTGTATATTGGAGATTTATTGCAGTTGCCACCGGTAATTCGAGACGAAGAATGGCGTACGCTGAAAACCTATTATAAAGGAAAATTCTTTTTTCATTCGCATGTTGTGCAGCAACATCCGCCTTTATACATTGAATTGTCTAAGATTTTTCGCCAGACTGATGATACGTTTATTTCTGTTTTGAATAATCTTCGCAACAACCAGATTTCCCAGCAAGACATTCAAACTTTAAACCAATATGTAAAACCTGATTTTGATTTAAAAGCAAATAAAGGATATATAACATTAACCACGCACAATAACAAAGCCGATTCAATGAATGCGCAGGCATTGGAAGACTTAGAAGGAAAGTTAGTGGTTTATAAACCTGATATAACAGGAGATTTTCCGGACAAGATATTCCCTGTGGAACAACAACTGCAGTTGAAAGTGGGAGCGCAAATCATGTTTGTAAAAAACGATTTGTCTTTTGATAAGCACTATTTCAACGGAAAAATGGGCGTTATCAAATCGCTTTCAAGTCAGGAAATCCTGGTTCATTTTCCTGAAGAAAATAAAACCATAGAAGTCGAAAAATACGAATGGCAAAACATCCGCTACAAAGTAGATGAAACTACCAAAGAAATTGAAGAAGAGGTTTTGGGAACTTTTGTACATTATCCCATCAAATTGGCGTGGGCAATTACGGTTCATAAAAGCCAGGGATTGACATTTGATAAAGCAGCGCTTGATGTTTCGCAAGTTTTTCTTCCGGGACAGGCCTATGTTGCATTATCGCGTTTACGCTCGTTAGAAGGGCTTATTTTGCTTTCCCCGCTGCGCATGAACGGCATTTCAAACGATCAGGATGTGATGGATTATTCGTTGAACAAAGCTTCGGATTCGTTTTTAGAGAATGCATTGCATTTTGAAACCAAGAATTTCATTCATAACTATCTGATAAACACGTTCGATTGGAATGATTTGGCTCAGGAATGGCGGAATCACCGATTCAGTTACAACGAAAATTCGGAAGTTTCAGGAAAATCCAAACATGCTTTGTGGGCCAAAAAGCAAACGGAAGTCATCGAACAGCTTTTGGATCCATCCAAAAAATTCATTTCACAATTGAATAAACTTTTTGGTCAGGAAACTGTCGATTTGAATCATGTTTCGGAACGCATTCAAGCTGCTTTTAGTTATTTTTTGAAACCAATGGACGACTTAGTATTTGAAATCCTTTGGAAAATTGAAGAAGTAAAACGCATCAAAAAAGTAAAAGCATTTTATGATGAATTAATTGTTTTGGAAGAATTGCAAACCAAGGCCGTTCTGCGCTTAATGAAGGCCAAATTATTGATAGAAACCGTTGTGGCGGGAGAAACCATTTCGAAAGAGAAATTGACGTCCTCAGAAATAAAAAAATACATCAGCCGTAAAACGGAAGCCATACAAAATCAGTTCAAGGAATTAAATATTACGTTGATTGAAGACGATAGGGATGTGGAGCGCTATACTGCGAAAAAATCCAAAACAGCAGTGCCTAAAAAATCAACAGTTCAGGAAACCTATGATTTGTGGGTCGAAAAGAAATCAATTGAGGATATTGCGACAATCAGGGTTCTGACCAAACAAACGATTTACTCCCATTTTGTAAAGTTGATACAAACCAAAGCGGTATCTATTTCGGAAGTATTACCGGAGGATAAAATTCAGGATTTAGCAACTGCTTTTGCCGGATATAAAGAAGAATCACTGAATACTATGATGGAAAAACACGGTCATAAATTCTCATGGGAAGAAGCGAGAATGTACAAAGCAAGTTTAAATTAGAAATTTGAAAAAGGAAATGATTTTTTCACCAACAATGAGGTTTAGAGACTAAGAGTTCATGTTTTAAAAATTATTAATGTATTGAGTCTAACTTGATGATTTTGTTTAAAAAAACTAAAACTTAATGCAGAAACACAAGCGAATTCTCTTAAACTCTAAACCTCATTGTTTACATAATAAATCGTTTTGTTTGTTAAAATAATTTTTGTGAGTTCGAGTTTTTATATGGATATATAAAGTATTCTTTTAGCTTAATTAATAAGATGTTATGAACTAAAAAACCCTATTCGGTAAGAATAGGGTTTTTGTTTTATAGTGATTGAATCAATATCCAAGCTTCGGGATTGTGCTTTTCATTGATTTCTTTTTTTGCTTTTTCTGCTTCAGCAAACGTGGCGTAACTGCCATACAAAACTGGAAAATAACCGTTTTTATTGGGAGCGATGCGTTTGGCATTATATCCTAAGCGATTTAAAATTCGCAATGTTTTATTGGCATTTTTTTCTTCTCTGTACACGCCGGCCATAATGTGATACGGCATTTTTATTTCCTTGTCAGATTTTAAAGTAAGCGTAACGGCAGGAACTGGACTTTCAATGAAGAAAGTGGCTTGCTGAATTTTATTTTGAACTTGTTTTTGAACGGCAGTTTCAACAAGAATCGTTTCTGAGGCGATTTGGTTTTGGTACATTGGATAACCCACACTTCCTGCAAGACCTAATCCTATTACAAAAATAGCAGCGTATTTTAAATATGGATTTGCTGTTCTTGTCTCAGGAACCATAGTGATGGTTGCTTTTTCTTCGATTGCTTCTACTTCTTTTTCAAATATTTCTCTTTTTACAAGAGGAGAAACAAAAGGAGCCAATCCAAAAGAACTCGTTAAATAATTCGTTTGATCGTAAGGCGTGAAAACAATGTTTTTATCCGCATTCAAACGAAGATCACCTACATTTTTTATTGAAATAAGTTCGTTTTCTTCAAATGCTTTTTTCCAATTAAATACCTCGTATTGAATTTTACTTACGGCATATTCATAAGAAGTTTTCTCTGCTAAAGCGATATGATTGGCTAACAAACCATCATTATTTTTCAGATTTGCATTGAAAGCAATCATTTTTTTAGGTGGAGAAAATGAATTTGTACTTTCGTTTAGTTTAGCCGATTGAATTTCGGTCAAAAAAGCTCCGAAACCAGGAACGGTAACACATTGATAACGGTATAAAAGCTGCGCGATGTATAGTTCGATTTTCATACTTACAAAGTTATACAACCAAAATAGTTATCAAAATTTTATTCACAATTTTTATTAACAATTCGCATAAAAATTTATACATTTCACTCTCAAATAATTAGCATGAAATAGCCATGTTTAATCGTTATACAAATATAAATAAAGATTTTTTTAAACTGGCGTATTCCATATTCCAATAAAAAACAAGTATTATCTACATATGAAAGAGCAGGATTTATTTTATTTATTGGCATTGCAAAGAATAGAAGGCGTGGGCGACATAATGGCCAAAAAATTGCTGACTCATTTTGGAACTGCGGAAGCGGTTTTTAATACTAAGGCATCGCAACTTGCTGCTATTGATGGAGTAGGGGCTGTTTTGCTGAAAAATTTAAGAGACAAATCGGTTTTCGAAAAAGCAACTCAAGAACTGGAGTTTATAAAAGCAAATGAAATTAATGCAGTTTATTTTTTGGACGAGGAATACCCGGAACGGTTGAAACATTGTATTGACGGACCACTTTTATTATTCGCATCTGGAATTATCAATTTAAAAAACAGAAGAATAATCAGTATTGTAGGAACGCGCCAAATTACCTCATACGGAACTGAATTTTGCAGAAAATTGATAGAAGATTTGGCTCCGCTGGATCCTATAATCGTGAGTGGTTTTGCTTATGGTGTTGATATTGTGGCGCATCAACTGGCGATGGAACATAATTTACAGACGATAGGCGTGGTGGCACATGGGTTGAACCAAATTTACCCGAAAACCCATAAAAAATATGTGTCGAAAGTCGAACAGAACGGTGGTTTTATGACCGAGTTTTGGAGTTCATCCAATCCAGATAAAGAAAATTTCGTAAAAAGAAACCGAATTGTTGCGGGAATGGCTGAAGCAACAATCGTAATTGAATCAGCCGAAAGAGGCGGATCTTTAATCACGGCGAATATGGCGAATGATTACAATCGTGATGTTTTTGCGGTTCCGGGACGTGTTACAGATAAGTACAGCCAGGGTTGTAACAACCTGATAAAAACCCAAAAAGCAAATGTCTTGACGAGTGCCGCCGATTTGATTTATATTTTGAATTGGGACATTCAAAAAGAAACAAAACCGGTACAAAAACAATTGTTTGTAAGCTTAGATGAAGACGAACAAAAAGTATACGATTACCTCCTTAAAACCGGGAAAGAACTCATGGATATTATAGCTTTGCGCTGTGATTTTCCTATTTATAAAATCTCAGGAATGCTATTGAATATGGAATTGAAAGGCGTGATACGACCTTTGCCGGGGAAATTGTTTGAGGCGATTTGATTTTAACATAGAAGTCATATAAGCTTTAGTGAAATAGTATTAAACTATAAAAAACTCATATGACTTATATGTTTTAAAAATGGATTGTTACACCTCAAATCCTAGTTTTTCTCTCACTCTTGCAAGAACTACATTGGCAACAGCAGCTGCTTTTTCGGCTCCTTTCTTCAGTAAAGCATCAACTTCAGGAAGGTTATTGATGTAGTAATTGTATTTTTCTCTTTCGGTTTTGAAAGTTTCTGTAATCAATTCAAATAAAGCTTGTTTAGCATGACCGTAACCATAATTTCCACCAAGGTAATTGGCTTTCATCGCTGCGATTTGTTCTTCATTTGCTAATAAAGAATAAATAGCAAAAGCATTGCAAGTGTCTGGATTTTTAGGATCTTCTAGTGGCGTGCTGTCGGTTTCAATGCTCATCACTTGTTTGCGTAAGGCTTTATCATCTAGGAATATGTTGATAATATTATTGGCTGATTTACTCATTTTTCCGCCGTTGGTTCCCGGAATCAACATGCTGTCTTCCTGAATTTTGGCTTCGGGAAGTACGAAAGTTTCTCCCATTTGGTGGTTGAAACGGGATGCTACATCACGAGTGATTTCAACGTGTTGCAATTGGTCTTTCCCTACGGGAACCAGTTCAGCATCGTATAATAAAATATCAGCAGCCATCAGCATTGGATAAGTAAACAAACCAGCGTTTACATCTTCAAGTCTATCGGCTTTGTCTTTGAAAGAATGCGCTAATGTCAAGCGTTGAAAAGGAAAAAAACAACTCAAATACCAAGATAATTCAGCTGTTTGTGGTACGTCTGACTGTCTGTAGAAAACAACTTTGTCCACATTCAAACCACAGGCAAGCCAAGCTGCAGCGGTACTGTAGGTATTGGTTCGTAAGGTTTCACCGTTTTTTATTTGTGTTATCGAATGTAAATCGGCAATGAAAAGAAACGATTCGTTTTCCGGTTTATTTGATAATGCTATTGCGGGAATGATTGCGCCAAGTAAGTTTCCTAGATGCGGTGTTCCGGTACTTTGAACGCCTGTAAGTATTTTTGCCATTATTTCTTTTTTCTTAAGCGCAAAGTTCGCAAAGTTTTTTATTTTTTACCGCAAATTCGCAAATTATAAAATCAACTTACTTTAAATGGTGTTAGTAATTTTTTTAACCATATAAGTCATTTAAGTCTGTAAAACGTTGATGATTAAAAGAACGAGTTATAATTGAGTAGTAACATAAAAACTTTGATGACTTATATGTTGAAAAACCGAAGAATATTTTTTGAGCATCATAAGATCTGATTTCTTACTTTTGAACCTATGAGAGGATTGAAAATTATTTTTTGGGTATTGTGGCGCATTTGGTTTTATATTTTGATGGCCATTCCCATATTGGTGATGTTTCCTTTTCTGGTATTGTCTATTTTGACAGAAAGCGGCTATCCTTATTTTTTTAAGATGGCGCGTATTTGGGCAAAATTTATTCTTTTCGGGATGGGATTTTATTATAAAATAGATAAAAGCCAAGAAATGGAATACCAAAAAAGTTACATGATTGTTGCCAATCATACTTCTATGGCTGATATTATGCTGATGCTTGCCCTGACCAGAAATCCGTTTGTTTTTGTGGGTAAAAAAGAACTCTCGAAAATTCCTTTGTTCGGGTTTTTCTATAAAAGAACCTGTATTTTAGTGGACAGAAGTTCTTCAAAAAGTAGAATGGAAGTTTTTAACCGCGCTCAAAAAAGAATCAATCAAGGATTAAGCATTTGTATTTTTCCCGAAGGTGGCGTTCCGGATGATGAATCTGTAGTTTTGGATACTTTCAAAGATGGTGCTTTTCGCTTGGCGATAGAACACGAAATTCCTATTGTTCCAATTACTTTTGCCGATAACAAGAAGAGGTTTTCCTATACTTTTTTTAGCGGAAGCCCGGGAATTATGCGTGTCAAAATGCATTCACACATAGAAACTTTAGGTAAAACGGGTACTGACCGCAAAGAGATTCGCGAGGAAGTTCGTGAAATAATATACAATCAACTGATGGCTTTTGATGCTGATGTGATTAAAAACTATAACTGATTCCAGAGTATAACCCAACGAAGATTGGTTTGAAATTACCGGAATTGCTTGAAAACGTGTTCATCTGGTATTTCAGCATGGGTTCAAAATTAATTTTAAATGATTTCACGAATTGGTATTGAAAACCAACACCAACATTAGTACTGAAATTAATTTGATTCAAATTACGTGCCTCTCCTAATGTAATATTCGTTTCTGAGGAAACCAGCGAAATTTTATTTTGGTTTAGAAACAAAGTACTCACACCACCAATAAGGTTAATTCCAAATTTTTTATCCAAAACAGTATAGGAAACCTCCAGTGGGACTTCATAATATCCCATTTTTTGATTGATAGCGCCTGTATTTGTTTTTTGTAAGTTGATTTCAAACAAGGACAACATATTCAAATTAGATCCGTTTTTTATCTCTATTAACGCAGTTGAAGTATAATTAATATTTGCCAGGTTATTATTTGCCAAACCTGTCGAATATACTACGTTATTCGTGTTATATCCCAGCGAGAGCTTGTTAATTCCGCTTCGTAAGGTCACTTTTTTAGAAACTGCATAATTAACCCCAACGCCAAAACTTAAGCTATTATCCATCGTTTTTTGATTTTCTGAAAATTGTGGATCAATAGCGGAACCTCCTGAATTCGAATTCAGATATACGGCAGCAACATTTGGAGTAATTTGCCACTTGTTTTTTGAACTAAGAACAACAACTTCTTTGTCTTTTACTTTTTTGTTTTTTAGGATTTCTTCTAATTCGTTCGGCGATTCAAAAGAATTTAATGGCTGCTTTTTAGAATCTATCGCAGCAATTTTAGTGTTTTCAGTATCGTTTAAACGCTCTTTTCCGAAGGTTTGATTTGATACATTATTCGTTTCACCGATAATCACTTTAGTCGAAAGTTCCGTGGTGTTTGTTGTTTCTTGTTTTACCGAAGGATGATTTTTTTGTAAAGAAACAACAGCATTAGTTTGAGTTTTCTTCTTATTCGAATGGATCTCAGATTGATTTGTGGATGTAAATTCTTTTCCATCTTTTTGTTCCGTTTTAATTATGTTCTCAACAACTGGAAGTTCTTTTTTAATTTCCAATGTGTTACTCTTCTTTTTAACAATAGAATCCGTGATTTTCGAAGAGTTTTTTAAAATTTCTGGCGATACAACAATACCGTTTTGTCCATCAGGATTATTATTCAAAAGACTGTTCAAAGCAAATAAACCCAATAGAAATGCGGCCGCAATTCCCGGGAATTTTATCCATAACGGAATTACTTTTCGCTCTTTCTTCTCTTTTTTTAATTCAGTTTGGATATTTTTCCAGACTTGTTCATTCGGAGGCAGTTCAAAATCCTTGAATCGTTCTTGAAAAAACCGGTCTATATTTTTTTTATCGTTCATTTTGCCAATGAATTTATTTTAATTTTTGTGTAATGATCAATTTTTTCTTTCAAGATGGTTCTAGCTCTCGCAAGATTTGACTTTGTGGTTCCGGTACTGATTTTGAGCATTTCAGAAACTTCTTTATGAGAATATCCATCAAGTACGTAAAGACTAAAAACTAACCGGTATTGGTCCGGTAACTCTTGAATAATTTGCATTAAATACTCGATAGAAATATTTTCGTCTTCAATTTCGACTTCTTCCTCAGGAATATTGTCGTTTATAATTTCCATGTATCGAACGCCTCTGAATTTTTGAAGGGCATTATTGATCATTATTCTCTTTGCCCATCCTTCAAAAGAGCCTTTAAAGTTGAACTGCTCAATTTTATCAAAAATAATCAAAAACCCATCTTGTAGATTGTCTTCGGCATCTGCATAATCACGGGAATATTTTAAACAAACCCCAAAGAATTTTTTAGAAAACAATTGGTACAATTGCTCTTGTGCCTTGGGGCAGTTTTTTTTGCATTGATTAATGATTTGATCTAATACCACAGTTTTTACGGTCATTAATTAATTCACTGGAATTTCAACTTCTTCAAATATATTTTGACCATTAGCATCCTCACCTTTGTAAAACTTAAAGATATAGGATCCGGTATTGGTTACTAAAAAATTAAAAGAAACTTCAATAGGCTCAATGGTTAAAGGGGTACAATTTGTGCTTTCAAGAACTGCAGTTTGTATTCCAATGGTTCTTACATTTAAATTTTTATCGTAATATATCCCTTGATAAGAATGGCAATCGGAGGGTTTTTTGTACTTCAATTTTATTTCATAGGTTTGTCCCAAGGTGAAAGATTGTGGCACCGTGTAGCTGTCTACTGCAAGCACTTCATAACTGTAATTTGGTTGATCATCATCAATACTACAACCCATTAATGTTAATAAAAACAGAGTAAGTAAAACTATTTTTTTCATCTTTAAAAATTTAAAAGTTAACACTATTCCGTCAGTCTAAAAGTTTTATCGACGGTTTCTTAATAGATGAGATTTTAAAAAAAAGGTTGCGTTTAAAAATGAAAAAACCCGTCTGACTTTTAGGTGCGAGACGGGTTTTAGTATTTATGCTTCTGCTAGTTCTTTTATTCTAGCTTTTATTTTCACTTCAAGTTCATCAGCCAGTTCTGGATTGTCTTTGATTAAAGACTTAACCGCATCACGACCTTGTCCAAGTTTGGTTTCACCGTAACTGAACCAAGATCCTGCTTTTTTGATGATTTCAAACTCAACAGCAAGATCTAAAATCTCTCCTGTTTTTGAAATTCCTTCACCATACATGATGTCAAATTCAGCAATTTTAAATGGCGGAGCTACTTTGTTTTTCACCACTTTTACTTTGGTTCTGTTTCCAAGGACGTTGTCACCATCTTTAATTTGTGTAGAACGACGGATATCTAAACGTACCGAAGCATAGAATTTCAATGCATTTCCACCCGTTGTAGTTTCTGGATTTCCAAACATTACTCCAATTTTCTCTCTCAATTGGTTGATAAAGAAAACGGTACAATGCGTTTTGCTGATTGTTCCTGTCAATTTACGCAATGCTTGAGACATCAAACGGGCGTGTAATCCCATTTTAGAATCTCCCATTTCGCCTTCAATTTCACTTTTTGGCGTCAACGCAGCAACCGAGTCAATTACAACAATGTCAATTGCTCCGGAACGAATCAAGTTCTCTGCAATTTCTAATGCTTGTTCTCCGTTGTCTGGTTGTGAGATGATTAAGTTTTCGATATCTACACCTAATTTCTCAGCATAATTTCTATCGAAAGCGTGTTCTGCATCAATAAAAGCAGCAATTCCACCCGCTTTTTGAGCTTCAGCAATAGCGTGAAGTGTCAACGTGGTTTTTCCAGAAGATTCCGGACCGTATATTTCAATAATTCTACCTCTTGGATAACCGCCAACTCCTAACGCCAAATCGATTCCTAAAGACCCGGAAGAAATAGTTTCTACTTCCTCAATGGCTTTGTCGCCCATTTTCATTACTGTCCCTTTTCCGTAGGTTTTGTCTAATTTGTCAAGCGTAAGTTGCAGCGCTTTTAATTTGGATTCTTTCTCTGTACTCATCTTCTCTTTTACCTTTTCTTTCATCTATTTGTATTATTTTATAACGGTAAGAAACTGACAGGATGACTAATTATCCTATAAATTTCATTTGTAAACTGAACATTTGTTTTGTAAAAATACTTCTTTTTTTAATTAAAAATTTCTCTTTCAAGAATATTTTAAATCTATTTTGAATTAAAAATTACGAGTCAATTATGGGTATTAAATGAACAACGCTTTTAATTCGGTTGCGTCATGCGGATTCATTTTTCCGGCTAAAACTAAACTCAACTGTTTGCGTCGCAATGCAGCTTCAAAACGTTGTTTTTCCAATTCTGTTTCCGGCACAATTTGGGGTACTTCAACGGGTCTTCCGGTATCATCCACGGCCACAAAAGTGTAAATTGCTTCATTGGCTTTGGTTTTATTACCAGATTCTCTGTCTTCGACCCAAATGTCAATGTATATTTCCATCGAACTCTTGAAAGCTCTAGAAACTTTAGCCTCAACAGTCACTACACTTCCTAGTGGAATGGCTCTATTGAACGCTACGTGATTTACGGATGCTGTCACCACAATTCTTCTGGAATGTCGTCGTGCCGCAATACTCGCTGCGCGATCCATACGGGCTAATAATTCTCCTCCAAAAAGATTGTTCAAAGGATTGGTCTCGCTTGGCAAAACTAAATCGGTTAATGTTGTCAGGGATTCTGAAGGATGTTTTGGAGTCATTTTTTTTATATAAAAAGAGAATTGTTGTTATTCAAAATAGTAAGTTGCAATATTAATTTAACCAATAAACGGCCAATATTGCTGGGATAAAATAGATTACAATTGTTCTGGCGCCATCATAATCTTTGGCCAATCGTTGTCCAAAAAGCAACATCAATAACGTGATACACGAGAAAACGGCTCCGTAAAAACCAAATATTCTTCCGTTGTTCACAAATAATTCGATACAACCCACCACACATAAAATCCCGGAAATTAATTCCAAAATAAGAATGTTTAGCAACGCCAATGGTACTTGGTTTTTTAGTGGTGTTTTGGCAAAATGGCCTTTTAACCAGTCTACATTGTCTTTCCAATAAAACAGTTTGTCGTAACCGGACTGAAGGAAAGTGATGGCCAGGAAAATTAAAATTAAAATAGAAGTAATGTTGTTCATGTTTTTATTTTTTGTGGATTAATCGGGTCAGTTTTATGGATAAATCGGTGAGAATAATTTTGGCGTTTCCGTTGCGTTCTATATGATACATTGCTTCTGAAAGTTCTTTGAAAATATCGTTGATGTTGTTGCCGTTTACGAAAGGCGCAAAATTCTCCAATTTGAACTTTTCTACTTGCGGCTCCATGTAAACTAAACTTGGCGTTTGGTAATTCAACAACAATGCCTGACGGAACATGTCGATACAAAAATGTAAAAATTTCTTCTGGGTTTCTCTTCCTAAACCAGCAATTTGCTCGCTCCATTGAATCAAATCCTGAATTGCTGCGGCGTTTCCTTTAGCTCTAAAAGCAGCTCGAACCCAATCGACAAACCATTTTTCAAAAAAAACGGATTCGCTGTCCGGTTGCAGTAATTGTAATGCTTTGTTGAAATTTCCTTGTGCCTGATGTGCTATTTTTACAGCGGTTTTAGATTCTATATTTTCTTTTGAAACTAAAGCTTCAGAGATTACTTTTTCGCTTAATCCATTAAAATGCAAAACTTGGCATCGGGAGCGAATGGTTTGAATAATATCTTCTTCATTTTCTGAAATCAGGATAAAAACCGTTCTGTCTGTAGGTTCTTCCAATAATTTCAGTAGTTTATTAGATGCGGCGATATTCAATTTATCGGCCATCCAAATAATCATTATTTTGTATCCGCCTTCATAAGATTTCAAAGCTAAGGATTTCAAGATTTCCTGCGCATCATCAACCCTGATTTCGCCTTGTTTATTTTTAACACCAAGCATTTGGTACCAATCAAACAAACTTCCGTACGGATTATGTTCTAAAAAATGACGCCATTCCGTGATAAAATCAATGCTTTTTGGTTTTGTTTTTACTTCATCGGTGCTGACCGTAGGATAAATAAAATGCAAATCCGGATGCGAAGTTTTCTGGAATTTGATGTTGCACGCTTCATTTGAACCGGTGTTTTCGGCGTTTTGATTGCTGCAAATAATGTATTGTGCATAAGCAATCGCCATAGGTAAGGTACCACTTCCTTCGGGACCAACAAATAATTGTGCATGTGGAATTCGGCCCAAATCAGCACTTTTTGTCAAATGACTTTTGATGTGTTCTTGTCCTAAAATTTCTGAAAATTGCATGAAGCAAAGATAGCAGAAAATGGTTTAGTCTAAAATTTTAGCAGGCAAAGTTTCAGTAGAAGCAAGTGCAGAGAAGTGGTAATTAAGGTATTTATTTTTAAAATTTAATTTGTCTTTATTTCGAACAAAAAACACATAAAGTATTAAAAAGAAACATTATTTATTAATTTACAACGATTTCGTTGCTTAAAATTGATTTTATATCGTTTTCCCTAATTTATTAATAATTTAAAAGTTCTATATTTGTTACTCTTTCAAAAAAAACAAACTAAAAAACAGACTGATGAAAACGTTAAGTGATTTCAATTTTGCAAATAAAAAAGCCATAATTCGTGTTGATTTTAATGTGCCTTTAGACGAAAATTTCAATGTAACGGATGCAACTCGTATCGAAGCGGCAAAACCTACTATTGACGCGATTCTTGCTCAAGGCGGAAGCGTAATTTTGATGTCGCATTTAGGTAGACCAAAAGGAGTGGAAGAAAAATATTCTTTGAAACACATACTTAAAACAGCATCAGATATTCTTGGTGTACCTGTTCAATTTGTTTCTGATTGCGTTGGTTCAGAAGCGAAAGCAGCAGCTGAAAAATTGCAGGCTGGTGAAGTTTTATTGTTGGAAAATTTACGTTTTCATAGCGAAGAAGAAGCTGGAGATGTTGCTTTTGCAAAAGAATTAGCGTCACTTGGTGATATTTACGTGAATGACGCCTTTGGAACAGCACACAGAGCGCACGCCTCGACTACAATTATCGCGCAGTTTTTCCCAACGGAGAAATGTTTTGGATTGTTATTGGCCAAAGAAATTGAAAGCTTGAACAAAGTTTTGAAAAATAGTGAAAAACCAGTTACAGCAGTTCTTGGTGGTTCTAAAGTATCTTCTAAAATCACGGTGATTGAGAATATTCTTGACAAAGTAGACCACATGATTATTGGTGGTGGAATGACCTTTACTTTTGTAAAAGCATTAGGCGGTAAAATTGGCGATTCTATCTGTGAAGATGACAAGCAAGAACTAGCTTTGGAAATTTTGCGTTTGGCTAAAGAAAAAGGAGTTCAAATTCATATTCCTGTTGATGTTGTTGCTGCAAATGCATTTTCAAATGATGCAGAAACACAAATTGTTGATGTAAAAGAAATTCCTGACGGTTGGCAAGGTTTGGACGCAGGTCCAAAATCATTGGAAAACTTCAAAAAAGTAATCATGGAATCTAAAACGATTCTTTGGAATGGACCATTAGGTGTTTTTGAAATGGAAAATTTTGCTAACGGAACCATTGCTTTGGGTAACTTTATTGCAGAATCTACTGCAAACGGAGCGTTCTCCCTTGTAGGTGGAGGTGATTCAGTGGCGGCAGTAAAACAATTTGGATTGGAAGACAAAGTAAGCTACGTCTCTACCGGTGGAGGAGCGATGTTGGAAATGCTGGAAGGTAGAACTTTGCCCGGAATTGCAGCTATTTTAGACTAATTCTTGTATTAGAAAATCATTATAATCCGTTTTATTGGTGCTAATTAAACATCAAGAAAACGGAAATCAGGATTAAACGGAAAACCTTAGCGATAGTATTTATTGCTGAGGTTTTTTTGTGAAATTTCAGAATTTGATTTTTTAAAGTGGTTTTACCTTTCAAAACAGCTAAAATTATTTGCAAATGCATCAAAGATTGCATTTTTAACAATATTTAAAGAAATTTTTAGTTTAAACCTATTAAGTTTGTAAAAACAAGCTTTGTAATCATTTGTAATATAGGTCTTTGATCGTAAAAATATGAATATAAAAAATACCACATTATCACTTTTGCTGCTGTTATCGTCGCAATTGTTTGCTCAAGAAAGTTTTGAAAATAAAGAAATTTCAAGATTCGAAACAAAATTATCCTACTTAGATTCCATCAAAAAAACGTTCGTAAAAGACGATTTAGCCGCTTGCGTAGATAGTTTGTGGATGAAGGAATTGACTAATTTAGATTTGTACAACACCATTTCGGATGATATTAAGAATGTCAATATCGATGAGAAAATTGAGTACGAATTATCAACGGAACTTCTCAAAGAAAGATTGGCTGCAATGGATGCGAAATCGCCTTTCAATATTGAATACAATCAAGGATTAGAAAACATCATCAAATCATTTTTGAAGAATCGAAAAAAATCTTTTGAACGTTTGATGGCAGTTTCGGAGTATTATTTTCCTGTTTTTGAAGAGGCTTTAGCCAAACAAAATGTCCCATTAGAAATAAAATATTTAGCCGTGGTGGAATCCGCTTTAAATCCTAAAGCAGTTTCTAAAATGGGAGCAACCGGATTGTGGCAATTTATGTATCAAACCGGAAAACAATATGGGTTAAAGATTGATTCCTATGTGGATGAACGCAGTGATCCGTTGAAAGCAAGTGAAGCCGCCGCCCAATACATGACTAATATGTACCGAATATTTGGTGACTGGGATTTGGTTTTGGCGTCCTACAATTCAGGTCCGGGAAATGTCTCAAAAGCAATCAGACGCTCTGGCGGCCAGCAAAATTATTGGAACATCAGAAAAAATCTTCCTAAAGAAACACAGGGATATGTTCCGGCTTTCTTAGCAACGATGTACATTTATGAATACCATAAAGAACACGGAATTGTTCCTAATAGAGCAACAGTGAAACATTTTGCCACGGATACCATAATGATTAAAAAGCAAATGACTTTCAAGCAAATATCTGATTTATTGGATGTTCCTGTAGTTCAGTTGCAAGTTTTGAATCCGTCGTATAAACTGAATGTGGTTCCATTTTATCACGATCAAAATCATTATTTAAGATTACCCCAAGAAAAAATTGCTGTTTTTGCGTCTAATGAAGATCAAATTTATGCGTACACGCAACATGAATTAGACCAACGCGAAAGACCCTTTCAGGTGATGAAAGCAATAGTTCAAAAAGATACTTCCAGTTATACGATTCAGCGCACTACGCAGCCTAAAACTTCTTATTATAAAGTAAAACGAGGCGATAATCTAACGGCTGTTGCCAATAAATACGATGTTTCTGTTTCTGATATAAAGAAATGGAACAACTTAAAAAGTAATACTCTTGCGTATGGCAAAAGCCTGAAAATTGTAACAGGCCAGAGTGTCGATTCATCTGCAAAAGCTGAACCTAAGATCGATGCTGTAGTCTCAAAAAATAAATCTTTATTAGCTTCAGAATCAAAAAGCAATAAAGAAGAAAAAATAAATAATAATTCAGCTCCATTGACAACGGATTCCTCTACACTTTATGTGGTTCAAAAAGGAGATAATTTGGGAAGTATTGCTCAAAAATACGAAGTGACCGTTGCCGAAATTCAAGAATGGAATGGACTTTCAAATGATACGGTACAATATGGAACGTCATTACAAATTGCCAAAACTGGATTGGATTCAAAGAAAGAGCTGACTTTAAATCCGGTACGTAAAGACATTGAATATGTGGTTTTGAAAGGAGATAATTTAGGGAATATCGCCAGCAAATTCGGGGCTTCCGTAGTTGATTTGAAACAATGGAATAATCTACCGGACAACACAATTACTATTGGAAAAACATTAATTGTTGCCAAAGATGAAATTGCGATTATCACGGATAAAGCAACAGTTAATTCCTTCAAGAGTAAATCAAATGCAACGTCAGCAGCTAAAAAAGTAAGTGCCGATTATTATGTAAAAAAAGGAGACTCTTTATTTAGCATTGCCAAAAAATATCCTGGCGTGACCATTTCCGACTTGAAAAAATGGAATGGTATTCGCAGTGAAGATATTAAACCCGGAATGAAGTTAAAAATTAACGGATAATAGAATAAACTTCTATAAATTTGGGTTTTATTTTATAATAGAATTATAATGAATAAAGCCCATTTTTTATTTCTTTTCGTTGCTCTGCTATTGTTTTCCTGTAAAAAAGAAAATGATCATCTTCCGCGTAAAACTACTGGTAAAATCAACACTATTTCGGTAATTATTGATGATCAATTGTGGAACGGTGACATTGGCGACAGCATTCGAAACAAATTTGCATCGCCAGTTATAGGTTTGCCTCAAGAAGAACCTTTATTCAACATCAATCAATATCCGGTCAAACTTTTAGAAGGATTTATGACGGATACCCGAGCAATTATTGTGGTCAAAAAAGCGGAGGAAAATAAGTTCGAAATTCGCAAAAATCAATACGCATCCCCTCAAAACGTATTTCATATTTCGGGTAAAACAGCAACAGATATTATCGATTGCATTGAAAAAAATGCACCACAAATGATTCAGATAATCAAAGAAGCTGAAATCGCCGAGAGTCAGCGATTAAACAGCCAATCATTGATGGATTCTAAAGTAATCGAGAATAAGTTTCATCTTTCAATACAAATTCCTTCCGGTTACGCTTATGTGCTTCAAAAAAGTAATTTTTTGTGGCTAAAAAAAGAAATTATCGGTGGAAATACCAGCCTTTTAATTTATCAGGTTCCCATAAACACAATCAAAAAAGAGGCTGATTTAATTTCCGGTATAATCAAAATGCGTGATTCCATTGGGAAATTATACATTAGCGGAAAGGAACCGGAGACGAATATGATTACTGAAGAGGCATATGCTCCGTATCTTTTTAAGATTAATCTGGATGGGAAAGAAACCTTTGAAACAAAAGGAACCTGGCAACTGAACAATGATTTCATGTCCGGTCCCTTTATTAATTACGCTATTATTGATACCGAATATAACCGAGTTTTGGTATTAGAAGGATTTTGTTACGCGCCTTCAAAAGATAAACGGGATTTGATGCATGAACTGGAATCCATTATAAAATCAGTTGTTGTTGCAAAAAGGTAATCTTAAATTTCTTTTATTTGCATTCTAAAACTTATACAAGGCATGGCAATACAATGGAAAATAAAGGCCTTTGACGCACTTTCTGTTCACGAATTATACGATTTACTGCGATTGAGAAGCGAGATTTTTGTGGTAGAACAAAACTGTGTTTACCTCGATCTTGACGGAAAGGACAAAGTGGCTTTGCATCTTATTGGAGAATTTGAAGGTAAAATTGTCGCACATTCCAGACTTTTCAAACCGGGAATCAGTTTTGATAATGCCTCAATTGGCCGAGTAACGGTTGATGCAAATTACCGCGACAGAAAATGGGGGCATGACTTGATGCGAGAATCAATTGAAGGAATTTCGAAACATTTTGGCGAAAGCAAAATCACTATTGGAGCACAATTATACTTGAAAAAATTCTATGAAAGCCATGGATTTGTGCAAACCAGCGAAATGTATCTCGAAGATGATATTCCGCATATTGAGATGAAAAGAGGCGAATCAGATTTTCAGAATTAGAAATTCAACTCTGCGGTCCAGTGCTTCTCCCTGGCCTAAAGGAAACTTGTTTCCGCTTCCTACATAATGCATTCTAAGGCTGTTTATTCCTTTATTCATCAAGTAACGGTAGACGTTTTTGGCGCGGTTCAAAGAAAGTTTTCGTTCCCGTGTTTCCTTATCTATGGCGTCCTGAAAATAACTTGGAGTGCAACAAACGTGGCCTCTGATTTCGAATTCCAACGTTTTTTGCTGTTGCAAAAGAAGTACAATCTTATCTAATTCTTTTTTGGATTGCTCTGTCAATGCACTGCTGCCAAGCGGAAAAAGGATGTTTTCCAGATAAATGCGATCCCCTACTTTATGTTTTTCCTGAAACGAATTGTAAATGCCGTTGCCAAAACTGTTTTTCTTAACAATAAATAAATCAACACGCCTATTTTTAGATCGGGTTTCGGACAGGTTTTCCACCATATCTTTTTGTACAATTACACGACCTTTGCCTTCAATAATGACAATTTTGTTTTTGTTGAAACCATTTTCCGTAAGAATGTTTTGAACTGTAATTACCCTGTTTTTTGATAATTCAAAATTATAATCGTTGGCACCACGATCGTCGCAATATCCATAAATTTGAATGGATTCTACTTTTGTGGTATCCAAATTTTTCATGAAATCGACTATCGTTTGTATTTGATTGTCGTCAAGTGTGAATTTGTCAAATTCAAAATATACCGTTTCTACAGGTTTTCCCTGAGCTGATAAAAAGCTGGAAAAAAGAAGCAGTAATATTGAAAACGATTTTTTCATTATATTTTTAGAATGGACTTGTACTCTGTATTATTATTCAAAATAGTGATGGCTCTCTTGATTTCCGGGTTGTTTTTGGTGTAATATTGATACAATCCTTCCTGATATTGGTAGCGTTTTATGATTTCATCGACCATTAGGTTTTTGATTTCCTTTTGGTTTTTATCCAATAATGCATTTTCACTTTTCTGCAGTGCGGCTAGCAATTGTTGGTATTCGGCCTGAATTGATTCATCCAGTTTTTCTTTTTTGGCTACAGCCAAAGTGTTTTTCAATGCCAATTCTGTTTCTGTATCGAAAGAGAATTTCTGCACTTTCAAAAATTGTTTAAAATCGGAATAATCTGCATCAGTAACGGTAGGAATACGGTTTCCTAAATCGGGATTTTTATAATAATAACTGGTTACGTAATTAAAAATTCCATCATTTTTTATCAAAGCATCGGTTATTGGACTTGATTTTGCCTCTTCCAGTTCCACATCGGGCTGAATGCCACCGCCATCATAAACCGTCCTTCCTTTTCTGGTTTTAAAAGCATTGAAGTTCTTCTCTTCTGTTTTTATTGCCATTCCATTTTTGTCTTTTCGAGAATAATCCAAAGCTTGTATACATCTTCCAGATGGTGTGTAATAGCGCGAAATAGTTACTTTTAGCTGCGTTCCAAACGTCAAATCTACTGGTCTTTGCACGAGTCCTTTTCCAAAACTGCGGCTTCCCACCACCACAGCGCGATCTAAATCCTGAAGTGCGCCAGCGACAATTTCTGATGCCGAAGCACTTCGGCCGTTAACAAGAATAATCAAAGGAATTTCAGTATCTACAGGATCTTTTGTCGTTTTGTAGGTGCTGTTATGTTTCTCTATTTTTGATTTTGTAGTAACGATAATCTCGTTTTTTGGAACAAATAAATTACAAATATTCACTGCTTCATTCAATAGTCCGCCCGGATTATCTCTTAAATCCAATATAATGCGTTCCGCACCTTCTTTTTTGAGTTGTTCTAAAGCTTCTTTGGTTTCCAAGGATGCTTTTTTGTTAAAATGAGACAATACGATGTAACCGGTTTTGTCGTCTATTTTTGCGAAAAAGGGAACCGATTTGATTTCGACTTCGTCCAGAATAATCTGTGTTGTATTTACTTTTCCTTGACGGATATATTTGACGTCAATCTTTGTGTTTTTAGTGCCTTTGAAAAGCTGAGAAGCTTCATCTTTAAAATCAGACAAAAGTACATCGCCCACCTGAATAATTTCATCTCCGGCCTTTAAACCCGCTTTATCAGCAGGGAAATCTTTATAGGGTTCCTTAACGATTAATTTGTCTTCTTTCCGAGTCAGTAAAGCGCCTATTCCAGTATACTCTCCGGTATTGTTTATCTTAAATCGCACCACATCCTGCTCGTTGAAATACACGGTGTAGGGATCTAAATTAGCCAGCATTCCTTTGATGGCCTTGTCCATTAGTTCCCCAGGATTGGTTTCATCGACATAATTCCGGTTCAATTCCTTGAAAAGTGTGGTGAATATCTCGATTTGCTTGGCGATTTCGAAAAAATCATCTTTGAAACTGGTTCCAATAAACAGAAATGCCGAAGCGACAACGGGAATTATGAATTTTTTTTTGAAGAAAGAATACATTGTTTTATATTTTTTTTGTCTTAAATCTTTTTCTAATAAAGTAAACTGCAGTAACGAGGATAATTATAAACGGCCATATACTGAGTAAATTTATAAATAAACTCGAAACGCTGTTGAATCCTGATTTGATGGCAGTCCAAATTTTCATTCCATAAGAGGCTGTTACGCCACTTTCTTCAGCGATAGATTTGTAGAATTCTATGGTAATGGTGCTGTATGAAACTCGGTTTTGCATATAGTTCAACTGGCCTTCTTTTGCTTCGATTTCTTCACGAATGGAGGAAAGTTGTTTTTCAATTTCTAACATCTCAGAAACCTTATTTGCTTTTTTCAAAAGTTCGAGATAACGGTTTTCCAGTACTTTTTTAGCTTTTAATCGAGCATCAATATCTATATATTCTGCAGTTACATCTTGAGAAGATATTTCTTTATTGTCAAAATAAGCAACTCCTTTTGAAATGTCTTTCAAAAATAAATCGAAATTTTTGCTTGGAACACGAATGATTAATCTTCTAAAAACAGATTCGTAATCCTTGCCCTCAGTATCATTTTGAAGAGTAGCATTGTGACTCTTTACAGCATTTTGTATTTGAGTATAAGTGGCTGTTAAATCATTGGTTTCAAAACGAAGATTTCCTTCTTTGATGATTTTTTGTTCAATGTTTTGTTGAGTTTCCTTTGTCGATGAATTTAAATCTCCTTTGTCATAAAGTGAATTGCCGGCTGAAACTTCTTTTGAAGGAAGTTTGATAGCTGATACTTTCATGTCTAAATCAGCCTCGGCCTTTTTACAACCGGAAAAAGAAAATAATAGTAGAAAGAATAGGGCTATTGACTTCATAAACATTAAAATTTTAATGCTAAAAATACAAAAAATAGAATTGCTACTCTTCTTTTTTTATTTGGAGTAAAAACTTCTCAAACAACTGAATGGTTTTAGTATTAATTTCCTCGTATGTCAAGCGGTCTTTAGTTTGGTAAAAAAACATAAAGGAATACGGTTGGTCCAGATTGTCAATCAAAAGGTGTTTGTTCAGGCGATAGGTTTCGCGCAACACACGTTTGAAATAGTTGCGGTCTACGGCTTTCTTGAAATTCTTTTTAGAAACAGAAACACCCATTTTTATTTTTTCTCCTTCGCTCAAAGAACTGGCTTTATACACCAATCGCAGCGGATATTTAGATACTGATTTCCCTTCGGTAAACAATAATCCAATGGTGATTTTACTTTTTAGCTTTTCGTTTTTTGGGTAAGTGAAGTTCATTTTAATATAAAAAAGTCATGGATTTTGACGTGCAAAGTTACGATTAAACGTTGAGCCTGTATATTGTTTCGGATTTAAATACCGCTAAAAATATATTTCTTACTTTTGTGACAAATTTTTAAAGCATGCAAAAACTGATTTCGTATCCCATTTCCGTAATTTATTATTTGTGTTTCGGTCTTACTTTGGTTATTTTTCACCCGATACAGTGGGTTTGTTTCCATGTTTTTGGCTATCAAGCCCATAAAATAAGTGTCGATTACTTGAATTTTTTCTTGTTGAGATGCACGAATCTTTTGGGGACAACCTACAAATTTGAAAACATAGAAAGCATTCCTAAAAACACGCCTTTAATTTTTGTGTCCAATCATCAAAGTATGTACGATATTATTGCGATGATTTGGTTTTTCCGCCGATTTCATTGTAAATTTGTCAGTAAGAAAGAATTAGGAAGCGGTATCCCAAGTGTGTCATTTAATTTACGTCACGGAGGTTCTGTTCTTATTGATCGAAAAGATCCCAAACAAGCCATTCCGGCCATCAAAGGTTTAGGAGAATATATTGAAAAACACAATCGTTCGGCAGTTATTTTTCCGGAAGGAACACGAAGCAAGACGGGAAAACCAAAAGAGTTCTCGCAAACTGGTCTTAAAATTTTATGCAAGAACGCACCTTCGGCATATGTGGTTCCAGTAAGTATAAACAACTCTTGGAAAATAGTTAAATACGGTTTTTTTCC
Source organism: Flavobacterium psychrolimnae (assembly GCF_003312425.1). Taxonomy (GTDB): domain Bacteria; phylum Bacteroidota; class Bacteroidia; order Flavobacteriales; family Flavobacteriaceae; genus Flavobacterium; species Flavobacterium psychrolimnae. The sequence goes on from NZ_QNUX01000009.1 coordinate 48,206, forward strand.
ATTAGGTTTAGGAAATCGCCTTACCTTTGTAGTACATAAGCCTTTAGCGGTTAAGGATTATGATTTTGCTGATTTAATGGAGAAAACAGAAACAGCAGTAGTTCAAGGAATAAAAATTTAATTTATATATAATGTCAATAAAAAACATTCGATTAGAAGTAATGCAGTTTTTGGAAAAAAACGTAGACAGCTTTGTCGATCAGTATCTAATTCCAGTGGAGAAAATATGGCAACCAACTGATTTTTTGCCTAATTCCCAAAGCGATACTTTTTTTGATGAGGTCAAAGAATTACGTGAAATTGCAAAAGAATTACCGTATGATTTCTGGGTAACTTTAGTAGGTGATACCATTACGGAGGAAGCTTTGCCAACTTACGAATCCTGGTTAATGGACGTAGAAGGAATTGATAACGTAGAAAGAAACGGTTGGTCTAAATGGATCAGACAATGGACTGGTGAGGAAAATCGTCACGGTGATTTACTGAACAAATATTTGTATTTATCTGGTCGTGTAAACATGCGTGAAGTTGAAATGACAACGCAACACCTGATTAACGACGGTTTTGATATTGGAACCGGAAGAGATCCATACAAAAACTTTGTGTACACCAGTTTTCAAGAACTAGCGACATACGTTTCTCATAATAGAGTAGCGCAAATGGCTAAGAAATATGGTGATAACAAGTTGTCTAAAATGTGCAAAATGATTGCTGGTGACGAGATGCGTCATCATCATGCGTATAGCGAATTTGTAAATCGTATTTTTCAAGTTGATCCAAGTGAAATGATGCTTGCTTTCCAATATATGATGAAAGCAAAAATCGTTATGCCGGCTCATTTCTTGAGAGAATCCGGTGAAAAAATCAGCACTGCTTTTGAACAGTTTTCTGATTCAGCACAACGAATTGGGGTTTATACCGCAGCAGATTATGTGGATATTATGCAAAAATTAATTGACAAATGGGAAATTGACAAGATTTCCGGTTTGACAGATGAAGCAGAAAAAGCCCGTGATTATTTGATGAAACTACCTGCAAGAATGGCGAAAATTTCAGAAAGATTAGTCATTCCACAAGAATCACATATCTTCAAATGGGTTGAGCCAGCTTTAGTACGATAGATTTTTGAGTTCTAAATAAAGAATAAAAATGTTGGATTTTAAAGTTGGATAACTTTGAAGTTCAACATTTTTTTTAAAATATAATAAACAATGATAAACCCTGATTTAATAGATAAAACGATTCTTTTTGTAAAAGAAAAATTAGAAAATGCCGAAGGCGGACACGACTGGTTCCATATCGAAAGAGTGTATAAAAATGCTCTTCTAATTTCAAAAAATGAAGTTTGTAACAGCGGAATAGTTCAATTAGGTGCTTTGCTTCATGATATTGCCGACAGTAAGTTTCACGACGGCGATGAAACTGTTGGCCCAAGAATTGCCCGAGATTTTTTAGAATCGGAAAATGTTGATGAAGAAATCATCGCTCATGTGGTGAATATCATTGAAAACATCTCATACAAAGGCGGTAATTTCGAAAAGAAATTCTCATCAATAGAATTAGATGTGGTTCAGGATGCAGACCGTTTAGACGCGATTGGCGCTATTGGAATTGCCAGAACATTCAATTACGGCGGATTTAAAAATAGAGCGCTATACAACCCTAATATCGCCCCAAATTCCAGTATGACCAAGGAGGAATACAAGAAGAACGATTCTCCAACGCTCAATCATTTTTATGAAAAGTTATTGCTTTTGAAAGATAAGATGAATACCCAAACCGGAAAACAAATTGCACAAGAAAGACACCGTTACATGGAAGGATTTTTGGCGCAATTTTATGCGGAATGGGAAGGGGAGAAATAGGATTTTTGATTGCGGATTAACGATTTTAAATTTCAGATGTTTTTTCGATTGCTGATTTTTTAAATCAAAAATCAGTCCCGATAGCTATCGGGATTAATCAAAAATCTTAAATCGAAATTCCTTTTTCTTTCATTTCAAGAATCACATCTGAAGCGTTTTTAAAAGTGGGCGCTTGCTCAATAATGGTTCCTACTCTTTTTTTATTGAGTTTAAAAGTGATATCATTCTCTGTCGTGAATAGCAAAGCGGTCAGAAACGGGTTATTCATATACGGAGCCAATACAATAAAAGCTTCATCTAGTGTATGAAAACTTTCTATTTCTTCAGTTTTGTAACGCGCCGTAATAGAAAGACTAAATACGTCATTTTCTAATAAAACGGGACGCACATAGATGTTTTTCAGTTCGGTATCACCAATAGTTTTGGCAAGTGTTAATTTGGCGTAAGTGTGGTTTTCGATGCTTTCTTTTACTTTTCCCCAGAAAAGTGCAAATACAGGTTGGAAGGACATAAGTTTAATTTTAGATGATGTGTTATATTCCGAAACGGGTCTGCAAAATTAAGTGTTGTAAATCAAACAATCTCTTTTTGAGGAAAGATTATTTTAAAGGATACTACTTGTAACTAAAAAGAGAACCAATGTGGCTCTCTTTTGTTATTATTTTCCAGTAAACACTGCTTTTCTTTTCTCTAAGAAAGCTGTTGTCCCTTCTTTAAAATCTTCTGTTCCAAAGCATTTTCCGAAGGCTTTTATTTCGGCTTCATAGCCATTTTTTCCTTCTTTGAAATTAGCATTGACAGCTTTTATAGCTTTGCCAATAGCATATGGAGAGTTCTTCATTATTTTATTCGCCACACTTACACAGTAGTCTAAAAGTTCGGCTTCAGGAACTACGTGATTCACTAGTCCGGTTCTGTAAGCGTCCTGCGCCGTTACCATTCCTGCGGTCATAATCATTTCCATCGCGCGTCCTTTTCCTATCAATTGTGGCAAACGTTGTGTTCCTCCGTAACCCGGAATTACGCCCAGTGAAACTTCAGGCAATCCCATTTTTGCATTTTCTGAAGCGACTCTGAAATGACAGGCCATCGCTAATTCTAATCCGCCACCCAATGCAAAACCATTAACTGCGGCAATTACTGGAGTTTTTAAATTTTCTATGAAATCAAATAATTTTTCTTGCCCTTCTGCTGCTAATTGCGTTCCTTCCTCAATCGAGAAATGAGCAAATTCTGAAATATCAGCACCGGCTACAAACGCTTTTTCACCGCTTCCTGTTAAAATAATAACACGAATTTCAGCATTTTTCCCTAAGTTTTTAAACGCTTTGTTCAAATCAGAAATCGTCGCAACATTCAATGCATTTAGTTTTGTAGGACGATTAATGGTAATCGTAGCAATGTTATTTTCGGTTGTAATTAATATATTTTCGTAATTCATAATTGTAATTTTAAGAGTTAATTATTGGAAGCGAAACTGTAAAAGTAGTTCCTTTTCCAAATTCAGTTTCAAAGGTAATCGTTCCTTTATAATTTTCGATAATGTTTTTTATAATTCCAAGACCAAGACCCATTCCGCTGCTTTTGGTGGTAAATTTAGGTTCGAATATGCGGTCAATGTCTTTAGGCTGAATCCCAATTCCGTTGTCAGAAACCGTAATTAATACATTGTTTTCCTCTTTTTTGATACGTACCACCACCGATTTAATTTCCTGGTGTTCTGGAATAGACTGAATGGCATTCTTTGCTAAATTTGTAATGATTCGAATGAGTTGTGTTCTGTCAATTTTCGAAATAATTTCGGGAGAATCACTTTGGAAAACAATGTAATCCTCGTTAAATATATCCATGGCCAGCTCTACAACAGCTACCACATTCAAGGTTTCATTTTGCTGCGCTGGCATCGATGCAAAATTTGAAAAAGCTGAAGCTACTGCACTCATAGTGTCAATTTGTTGAATCAACGTTTCCGAGAAGTCGTTCATTTTCTGTTTTACATTAGGATCAGTCGGATCAAATTTTCGCTGAAAACTCTGAACCGTTAAACGCATTGGCGTAAGCGGATTCTTGATCTCATGCGCCACTTGTTTCGCCATTTCGCGCCAAGCTTCCTCACGTTCGCTCTGTGCTAATTTGATGGCACTTTTTTCCAGTTCATCCACCATCCCGTTGTACGCTTTTATCAAAAGATTTATTTCCTTACTGTTGGCTTCTAAAACAATTTTCTCGTTTTTTTGGTTCAAACTCGTTTCACTCAACTTATCTGAAATGGTCTTTAATGATTTTGTAATGTAGGACGACAGGAAGTAGGCAAGGGCAAAAGCCATAAGAAGCATGAAAGTATACACTTGTCCAAGACGAATCAAGAAACTCTTGAGTTCGTTTTCATAATAGCCATCGTCTTCTACATAAGGCAGGTTTAAGATTCCCAGTGGTTTGAATTTATCATCTTTAATCTGGCTGAAAGCAGAACGGTTCTTTTTGCCATCGATAGTTTTAATGTCCACGTATCTTTTTTCGATAGAGGAACGAACCAGCTTTAAAATATATTTTGGAATTGGAGGCGCTACTTTATCAACAGAAAAGGATTCCTTAGAGGATTTCAACAACTTTCCGTCTAAGCTGTAAATATTGATTTCGATATTGTGAATGTGGGCTAACTCATGAATTTTATCCTTAAAAATTAAATCCAAATTTCCCGAGGTCAGCGGATAAGTCGTTGTTGAAAGGATGAAGTTAATGTGCTGTTTTACTGCATTTTCATTACGTACCAGACGTTCTTGGTGGTATTCTTTGGCTTCGTTTTTAAATTGGATGATTGAAATGGAAGCTAGTATTACAGAAGCCATTAATATCAATACAATCATCGAAAGGAAAATCCTGATTCGTAAAGAAAGCATTGCTATTTTGAAACTTTTGAACATATTTATGATTGATTTCTTTCTCTAATTCTTTTATAAAATTTAAAACCAAGCATTATCAAAATGGAAAATAAGAAAATCCCAATAACGCCATAAATCCAGTTAACGGCATTTTTTAAAATTACTAAGAAAACCACAGCAAACAGGATAATAGTTGCGCCTTCGTTCCACAACCGCATGAAAGTAGTTGTGTATTTTACCTCGTCATTTTGCAATTGCTTAAATATTTGTTGGCATTTTGCATGGTATAAATACAACGCAAATACAAAGCCAAGTTTTACGTGCATCCAAGGCATTTTTAACCACGCTTGCCCTAAATCCGTGAAAAATAACATCCAAAAAGCGAAAATACTCGCTAAAACTGCTGAAGGCCAAGTGATAATGTACCAAAGACGGTAAGTCATTATTTTGTATTGTTTTTGAAGAATTTCTTTCTCTGGCGAAGGCTTATCTGCTGCTTCTATTTGGTAAACGAATAAGCGCACAATGTAAAATAATCCTGCAAACCATGTGATTACAAAGATGAGGTGTAAGGATTTAAGGTAATTATAGTATTCCATCGTTAGTTTGAATCAGTTTTGTGTTCATTTCTTTTTTTAGAAAATAGCCAGTCAATAGTGTTGATAAAATATCAGCAATTGGGAATGCAATCCACACTCCAAAAATACCTAAAAAATTTGGTAGAATCAGCACTAACGGAATTAGGAAAAATCCTTGTTTGCTTAAGGTCAAAAGCAATGCTTTTTTTGCCTTTCCCGCCGCTTGAAAATAAGCTGCACCAATTAACTGTACCGCTATGATTGGCGAAGCCGCAAAAACCCAACGCAACGCTTCGGGGGTTTCTGTAATTACTTTAAGGTCTGTAGTGAAAACGGCGACGATAGGTTTGGCAAAAATTAGAATTACCACAAAAATCAGCGAGGCTAGAATGGCGGCATATTTTATCGACAGTTGTACACTTTCTTTGACTCTTTCATAATTTCCAGCACCGTAATTAAAACCTGCGATGGGCAAGAATCCTTGTGTGATTCCCAGAATTGGGAATAAGGCAAACATCAACATTCGGCTGATAATCCCATAAATAGCAACGGAATGTTCACCACCATAAGTATATAAAGTATGATTCAGGATTATCGCTAAAATACTCACGACTCCTTGTCTTGAAAAAGTCACAAAACTCAATTCGGATATTTCCTTTACAATAGGAATGTTGAATTTGAAATGCCTGGCTTTTAGTTGTAGCTCACTTTTAAAATAAAAAAACCAAAACACGAATAAAAAGCAGGTAAAATAGGATATAGCTGTCGCCAAAGCAGCGCCAAACATTCCTAAATTGAGGTATTTTATAAAAATAATATCTAGTAAAATATTTATAAATGCGGGGATAATCATGGCGACCATCGCAAACTTTGCTTTGCCCTCGGCCCGAATCACGTTGTTCCCCATCATACAAAGTGCCAAGAACGGAACGCTTATAATTATGGGGATAAAAAATTCTTTTGCAGGTTCCATTATGGCTCCTTTCGCACCAAAAAGCATCAGCATTTCGTCGCTGAAAAAAAGACCAAATAGCACGAAAACTGATGCCAATAAAAAAGTCATCATGATTTGATTGCCAAAGGTATGCAATGCTTTTTCCTTATGATTGGCTCCCAATGCTCGGGAAAGTACAGAGCCTCCGCCCACGCCAATCGCCATTCCCAAAGAAGAAATCAAAAAGGTGATGGGCAAAACTACGGTTACCGCCGCAATAGCCAAAGAACCAATCCATTGCCCAACAAATATGGTATCAATTAGAATATTAACCGACATGAATAAAATTCCAATAGAAGAGGGAACGGCTTGTTTTATCAAGAGTTTTTTGATGTCCTGAGTTCCTAACTCATCGGCGGTAACAGCCATTTAAGCGTTTATTTTTTCAGAGTCAACTTTAACGGATGAAGAAGCGTTGGACCAATTTGAAATCCAGCTACCTACTGTTTTACACCAATCGTCACTGTCATTTAAACATGGAATTGCCAAGAATTCTTCACCACCATGAGCTTTAAATTCATGATTGGCTTCCATGGCAATTTCTTCTAAAGTCTCCAAACAATCGGATACGAAAGCAGGTGTTACAACAGCAAGTTTTTTAATTCCTTTTTCAGGCATTTTGTTCACTTCCACATCCGTGTAAGGCGTCAACCATTTGTCTCCCGCTAAGCGCGATTGAAAAGTCTGGCTGTATTTTCCTTCTGGAATTCCCAGTAATTTTACCACTTGTTTGGTCGTTTCATAACATTGGTGACGGTAACAAAATTCATGTGCCGGTGAAGGCGTGTTGCAACAAGATCCGTCAATTTTACAATGTGATTTGGTGATATCTGTCTTGCGAATATGACGCTCCGGAATTCCGTGGTACGAGAATAATAAATGATCGTAATCAAAACCTTCTAAATGACCTTTGATAGAATCGGCAAGGTTTTTTATATAATCGGGTTTGTTGTAAAAGGCAGGAACTATCGTGAATTTCATTTCCGGGAAATGCTTTTTACGCAATTCTTCAGCCAATTCCAGAATGGTAGTAGTTGAAGCCATAGCGTGTTGCGGATACAATGGGAAAAGCAGCACTTCATTTACGCCTTTATCATGTAATTCTTGTAAACCGGACAATAAAGATGGATTTCCGTAACGCATCGCTAAGGAAACGGGAATATCAACTAATTGCTTTACTTTGGCGTGCATTCTTTTGGAAATAACGACAAGTGGAGAACCTTCGTCCCACCATATTTTTGCGTAAGCGGCAGCTGATTTTTTAGGTCTTGTTTGTAAAATTATTCCACGAACTAATAATGCCCGTAACAAAAACGGAACGTCAATTACATATTTGTCCATTAAAAATTCGTCTAAATACGGTTTTACATCTTTAGCAGTTGGACTTTCCGGGGAACCTAAATTAACTAATAATACACCTTTCATGTTGTCTTTTTTTGTTGGCACAAAAGTAAATAAACTTACTTTTTTATAAATTGCGATTAACTATTTTTTATTTATTGTTTAATATAAGAAATCAATTGTTTACTGCATATTTGGGTTGATTGACATCAAATATTTCTTTGGCGTAGTGGCAAATTTCTTTTTGAATGCCGCTATAAAATGACTTCCGGTGCTGTAACCAATTTTCAATCCTACTTCATTTACATTATAGGAACCGCTATCGAGTAATTTTCGGGCAAAATCCATTTTGTAGTCAAATAGAAAACCATAAACCGTATCACCATAAATTTGTTTGAAACCCATTTTTAGTTTCTTTAAATTCAAACCTATTTCATCTGCTAATTCTTGTAGTCCGGGCGGTTCAGCCATGTTGGCAATAATGATTTCTTTGGCTTTTCTAATCTTCATTACATTGTCTTCGTCTATTAAAAACGGACATTGTTCTGCATTTGGATCTTCGGTTCTATTGAAATACAAACTCAGTAATTCGTATCCTTTTCCTTTATAATACAGGTTTTTTATCGACGGATGTAAGCTATAATGGAACAGTTGAGACAAAACAATTGCCATCGAAGGGCTGATATTTCCTTCGTTATAATATTTTTTGTCCTTATTATCAGCGCTTAAAAAAGTAATATAATCCGCCTCTGTCGAAAACAAAGCATGAAACTTTTTGATAGAAATAATCACCGATATCACCCAGGAATTTGGCGCTAATTCCAGATTCAAAGGCAGTTCCTTTTGTGGATTGTATAAAAGCAATGATTTCTCCTCTTTCAGTTCTAATGCATAGTTTCCTTGATTAAAGATAAATTTTGCATTTCCTTTTAATCCAAAATGAAACTGAATCAATCCACTGCTCACTTCACGTTGGGCTTGAAAGGCATCGGTGCCGTCATTCTGAAAGCGAATTAAGGTAAAGTCATCTTCAATTTTTATGATTTCTTGAGAACCCATAGCGATGTTTTTTTAACGTAAAAATGATAATTATCAGGTTGTTTTATTTAGAAACGCTCTAAATAAGGCGATTAAAATAACCTGTTTCTGCTACAAAAATAAGGGTTTTTATAATAAAACAACGATTTAAAACCAAAAAATCACATAGCGATACAAAAAGTACTTCTAGCGTTACTTTTATAAATAGTATAGTTCTAATTTTGTTTCACTTTCTGGAAAAGTGCAAATATGGAAAACAATAACACATCAAAGCATCATTATTTTTACTCCGTTGGATTGAGCTATAAAAAAGCTGATGCTGAGATTAGAGGTAAATTTAGTTTAGATGCTACTGCAAAAACCCGTTTACTGGAACAAGCAAAGAGTGAAGGTATAGAGAGTTTAATCGTCACTTCGACCTGCAACCGTACTGAAATTTATGGTTTTGCAGAACACCCTTTTCAATTAATAAAACTGATTTGTGAAAACAGTCAAGGTTCCGTTGAAGAATTTCAAAAAGTAGGATTTGTATATAAAAATCAAGAAGCGATCAGTCATATGTTTCGTGTAGGAACAGGTTTAGACAGTCAGATTCTAGGTGATTTCGAAATTATTTCTCAAATAAAAACCAGTTTTAGTCAATCAAAATCTTTTGGTTTAGCCAATGCCTTTATGGAAAGATTGGTGAATGCAGTCATTCAAGCCAGCAAAAAGATAAAAACAGACACGGAAATTAGTTCTGGAGCCACTTCGGTTTCTTTTGCTTCAGTGCAATATATTATCAAGAATGTAGAAGACATTGGAAACAAAAATATTCTATTGTTTGGTACAGGAAAAATTGGTAGAAATACCTGTGAAAATTTAGTAAAACATACTAAAAATGAGCACATTACTTTGATTAACAGAACTAAAGATAAGGCGGAAAAGTTAGCAGGAAAACTGAATTTAATTGTAAAAGATTATTCAGAACTGCATCTGGAATTGCAAAAAGCAGATGTTGTTGTTGTTGCTACCGGAGCGCAAAATCCAACTATTGATAAAGCAATTCTGAATCTGAAAAAACCATTGTTGATTTTGGATTTATCTATTCCAAAAAATGTAAATGAAGATGTTCTGGATTTAGAAGGGGTTACGCTTATTCATATGGATTATTTGTCCCAAATGACAGATGAAACTTTAGAAAATAGAAAAAAACATATTCCTGCAGCGGAAGCTATAATCGAAGAAATAAAAGAAGAATTTAATATTTGGACCAAAGGCAGAAAATTTGCTCCTACTATTAATGCTTTGAAAGCAAAACTGAATGCCATAAAAAACTCAGAATTGGATTTCCAAAGCAGAAAGATTTCAAATTTTAATGAAGAACAGGCTGAAATTATCAGTGCCAGAATTATCCAAAAAATAACAACTCACTTTGCCAATCATTTGAAAGACGACGATACTATGGTAGACGAAAGTATTGAATGGATTGAGAAAGTTTTCAAAATAGGAGCTACCGTAAGATAATGAATAAAACAATACGCATAGGAACCCGCGATAGTGAACTCGCACTTTGGCAAGCCCACACCGTCGAAAAAAAGCTAAATGATTTAGGGTATAAAACCGAAATTTTAGCGGTAAAATCACAAGGAGATATCATCCTTGACAAACCACTTTACGAATTAGGAATCACAGGAATTTTTACTAAAACGCTCGATATTGCCATGATTAATGGTCAGGTCGATATTGCGGTGCATTCCATGAAAGACGTTCCTACTGCTTTGCCAATAGGAATCGTACAAGCGGCTGTTCTGGAAAGAGCGAATACGTTGGATATTTTGGTACACAAAGGAAACCTTGATTTTCTTAATGGCGAAGGTACAATTGCTACAGGAAGTTTGCGTCGTCAAGCACAATGGTTAAATAAATATCCCAATCACAAAGTAGTGGATTTGCGTGGAAATGTCAATACCAGAATGCAAAAATTGCAGGAAAGCGATTGGAACGGAGCTGTTTTTGCGGCAGCAGGATTGGAAAGAATCAACTTGAAACCGTCCAATTATATTGATTTGGATTGGATGATTCCAGCGCCGGCTCAAGGCGCAATGGTCGTTGTAGCGATGGCTGATGATGAATTCTCCAGACAAGCGCTAAACGAACTTAACGATATTGATACCGAAGTTTGTACACATATCGAAAGACAGTTTTTAAAAACACTCGAAGGCGGTTGTACGGCACCAATTGGCGCTTTAGCAGTTTTTGTAGAAGATGATATTTTGTTTAAAGGCGTTTTATTCTCTATCGATGGAAAGCAAAAAATCGAAATCGAAAAAACCGTTCCGATGCAAGAATGGAAGAAATTAGGCTTTTATTGTGCCAAAGAAATTTTAGAAAATGGCGGAGCAGAATTGATGACAGCAATTAAAATTAATTTGAAGAAATAATGAGCCAAACAAGCATTTTATCCACCAAAACATTGTCGGCAGAACAAAGACAAGTATTTCTTGATGCTAATTTTGATCTTTTAGAACAAGATTTTATCGAAATCAAAAACAACCTTTTTGAACTGAAAACAATCCACAACAACTTAATTTTTAGTAGCCAAAATGCTGTTTTAAGTTTGATAGAACAAAACGGTTGGGAAGTTTTAAAGACTAAACCTGTTTTTTGTGTAGGTATTAAAACTAAGGAATTACTGGAGTCGCATGGCTTTACAGTTGATGTTTATTTGGATTACGCATCTGAATTAGCTGAAATAATCACTTTAATTTACAATAAGGAAAGCTATACTTTTTTGAGCGGAAATTTGCGTAAAGAAACGTTGCCTGAAGCATTAAAAAGTGCAGGAATAACGTTTAATGAAATCGAAGTGTATCAAACAACTCTAGCGCCTTTTAAAATATCAGACCAAGAAAATTTTGACGGAATTCTATTTTTTAGCCCATCTGGCGTTGAAAGTTATTTGACAAATAATAAAATTAAGAATGAAGTTTGTTTTTGCATAGGCACTACTACAGCATCAGCATTAGAGACAAAGAAAATTAAAAACATAGTAATTGCCGAAACGCCAACTATCGAAGAGGTGATTGAAGAAGTTATTGAATATTATAAAACGGAAAGCATCTAGCAATCTGCTAAAATTTAAATACATGATTAAGAACGACCTATTTTTAAGAGCACTAAAAGGAGAAACAGTACAACGTCCACCAGTTTGGATGATGCGTCAAGCAGGAAGATATTTACCGGAATTCATCGCTTTGCGTGATAAATATGATTTTTTCACCCGTTGTCAAACGCCAGAATTAGCTGCTGAAATCACCGTACAACCAATAAGAAGAATTGCACCGGATGCTGCGATTTTGTTTTCGGATATTTTGGTAATTCCTCAAGCAATGGGAATCGAAGTAGAGATGAAACCTAATTTTGGTCCTTATTTACCAAATCCAATTCGTACAATTCAGGATGTGGAAAAAGTTATCGTTCCAGATGTTCATGAAACATTAGGGTACGTTTTTGACGCAATCAAATTGACCAAAGAAATGTTGAATGATGAGGTGCCGTTAATTGGTTTCGCGGGTTCTCCTTGGACAATTATGTGTTATGCAGTGGAAGGAAAAGGTTCTAAAAGCTTTGATATGGCCAAAGGATTTTGTTTCCAACATCCAGAAGCAGCGCACGTTTTATTGCAAAAAATTACAGACACCACCATTTTATATTTGAAAGAAAAAGTAAAAGCGGGAGTCAATGCCGTTCAAATTTTTGATTCTTGGGGCGGAATGTTGTCTCCGGTTGATTATCAGGAATTCTCTTGGAAATACATCAACCAAATCATTGAAGCATTGGCTGATGATGCACCGGTAATTGTTTTCGGAAAAGGATGTTGGTTTGCATTAGGTGAAATGGGAAAAAGTAGAGCTTCTGCGTTAGGAGTTGATTGGACTTGTTCTCCAAGAAACGCAAGATACTTGTCTGGTGGAAATATCACGTTGCAAGGAAATTTTGATCCATCAAGATTGTTGTCGCCAATTCCGGTGATTAAGAAAATGGTGCATGAAATGATTGATGAATTCGGAAAAGACAAATACATCGTGAATTTGGGTCACGGAATTTTACCAAATATTCCTGTGGATCACGCGAAAGCGTTTATTGATGCAGTGAAGGAATACAATCAGTAAACAGTATTCAGTCGCAGTTTTCAATTTTTTTATTTTCTGCAAGGTTTCTAAAAACTTGCAGAAAATAAAAAACAAAACACTATTTATGGAATCATTAATACATAAAACGGAATCTTTTCATGTAGCCGCATTAAAATCAGAAGACGCATTAAGTCTTAATGAATTAATGGTTTCTAATACAGAAAGATTTAAAAGATATTTTCCAAAAACGCTTTCCAAAAACTTGACTATTGAAGCATCTGAAAATTATATTTCAAGTAAAAACAAAGAAATTCAATCGAGTTATGAATTTACGTATGCTATTAAAGAAAATGCTACTCAAAATATAGCTGGACTTATAATTATCAAAGAATTGAATTGGGATTCGAAACAAGGTGAATTTGCATACTGTATTGGTTATCAATATGAAGGAAAAGGATGGATGTCGAAAGCCATAAAAGAAGTTTCAAATTATGCCTTTAACAATTTACATTTAAAAACGCTTCAAATAATAGCACACCAAAGCAACTTTGCAAGTATAAAAGTTGCCCAGAATTGTGATTTTATATGGAGAAGAACATTAGAAAATGAATATACTCCTCCTAATGAATTGCCATTAGATATGGAACTATACGAACTTAAAAATGAAAAATAAATTTTACACATACATACAAAACCTTCAAGACCAAATCTGTAAAGGGTTGGAAACGGTTGAAGGTCAAGCCAAATTCCGTGAAGACCTTTGGGAACGTCCGGAAGGCGGAGGCGGAAGAACACGCGTAATAGAGAACGGAACTGTTTTCGAAAAAGGCGGAGTTAATATTTCTGCAGTTCACGGAAAATTACCGGAAGCCATGCAAAAAATGTTCAACGTTGGTGAAGCTGATTTTTTTGCTTGCGGACTGAGTCTGGTATTGCATCCAAAAAATCCAATGGTGCCAACTGTTCACGCAAACTGGCGTTATTTCGAAATGTACGATGACAACGGAAATGTAATCCAGCAATGGTTTGGAGGCGGACAGGATTTAACACCGTATTATCTGTTTGAAGAAGATGCAATTCATTTTCATCAAACCTGTAAAACGGCATGCGATAAACACAATCCGGAGTTTTATCCAAAATACAAGAAACAATGCGATTCCTATTTTTGGAACGCCCATCGTAATGAAGCACGCGGAATTGGCGGATTGTTTTTCGATTATTGCAAAGCAACAGATACAATGTCAATGCAAGATTGGTACAACTTTGTAACCGAAGTTGGTAATAGTTTCCTTGAAGCCTATGTTCCAATTGTAGAAAAAAGAAAAGATTTAGCCTATACTCCAGAGCAAAGAACGTGGCAGGAAATCCGTCGCGGTCGTTATGTGGAGTTTAATTTGGTACACGACAAAGGCACTTTATTTGGACTAAAAACCAACGGAAGAATCGAAAGCATTCTGATGAGTTTACCACCACATGTGCAATGGGTTTACGATCATCACGCTGAAGCCGGAAGCGAAGAAGAAAAATTAGTAAACGTATTAGAGAATCCAAGAAATTGGATTGCAGATTGTTGATTAACGATTTTTGATTTCAGATTTTCTGTTATCACCAATTCGTTTTAAATCATAAATCAGCAATCGCTAATCTAAAATCATAAATCATATGTTCCCATTACACAGAGGCAGAAGATTAAGAACAAACGAATCCATAAGAAGTTTGGTTCGTGAAACCAGTTTGAGTCCATCGGATTTTATGTTTCCTATGTTTATTGCTGAAGGTGAAAACTACAAAGTAGAAATTCCTTCGATGCCAGGAATATTTCGTCGTTCGATAGATTTAACGGTAGAAGAAGTCAAAGAAATATTTGCATTAGGAATTCGTGCCGTGAATATTTATGTAAAAGTCAGTGAAAATTTAAAAGATAACGAAGGAAATGAAGCTTGGAATCCAAACGGATTAATGCAAAATGCCATCCGTGCGATTAAGGCCGCTTGTCCGGAAATGATTGTAATGCCTGATGTAGCTTTGGACCCCTATTCCATTTATGGACATGACGGAATCATTGCAAACGGTGATGTAGAAAACGATTCGACGAACGTAGCTTTGGTAAAAATGGCTGTTTCTCATGCGCAAGCGGGTGCCGATTTTGTAGCGCCATCAGACATGATGGACGGACGTGTATTGCGTTTGCGCGAAGGTCTGGACGCTGCCGGTTTTCATAACGTAGGAATCATGAGTTATTCAGCAAAATATGCTTCTGCATTTTACGGACCTTTCCGTGATGCATTAGACAGCGCTCCTGTTGAAGCCACTGAAATTCCAAAAGACAAAAAAACATACCAAATGGATTATGCTAATCGTATCGAAGCCATTAAAGAAGCGTTGTGGGACGTGGAAGAGGGCGCCGATATGGTTATGGTAAAACCTGGAATTGCGTATTTAGACATCGTTCGTGAAGTTAAAAACGCGGTAAATGTTCCGGTAACGGTATACCACGTTTCGGGAGAATATGCAATGATCAAAGCCGCTGCCGAAAGAGGTTGGTTAGATCATGATCAGATAATGATGGAACAACTAATGTGTATCAAACGCGCCGGAGCCAGTTTGATTTCGACTTATTTTGCCAAAGAAGCCGCAATACTTTTAAACAAATAAACATGAAAAAATGTTTAATAATAGCGGTTTTATTGCTTTCCAATAGCATTTTTGCACAAGTTGAGGTAGTTTCCACTTTTGTCGAGAAATGGGATAATTCCAAAGATTATTTAGTAGCCGTTGCAGAAGCTATGCCGGAAGATAAATATGATTACAAACCAACTGCCCGTGAAATGTCATTTAGAGAACAGTTATTTCACATACAAGAGAATATGAATTGGTTGAGTACAACGCATTTTTCGGAAGAGAAATATGTGAAAAAAGAAGCGGTAAAAGAACTTTCGAAAGCGCAAATGATCCAAGAAATAAAAGTCTCTTTTGATAAAGCAAAGGCATTTGTACAAAAAACTAATGATACTGAACTGTCGCAAAAAGTAGCTTTTTTTGCGGGTCCAAAATCAAAATTACAGATAATCAACTTGATGCAAGATCATGTTACCCATCACAGAGCACAAATTTTAGTATATTTGAATCTGAATCAAATTCTGCCGCCTAAATATGTGGGTTGGTAATTTTTAGTGATTTAGATACTTAAAATTAAAAAAAATATTATGAGAAAGACATTGTTTTTATTTGCTGTTTTAGCCTTTGCTTCTTGCAAAAAAGAAGAAGTCAAAAAAGAACCTTTATATCCAACCACTACCGAAGAAGTTGCCCAAACTCCAGAGGAATTAGGGGAGGAAATTTTCAAAGGAAAAGGAAATTGCGTTGCTTGTCATCAAGTAGACAAGAAAGTGATAGGACCAAGCCTGCAGGATATTGCTAAGATTTATAAAGATAAAAATGCTGATATCGTAACGTTTTTAAAAGGTGAAGGCGAACCTATTGTTGACCCAAGCCAGTATGAAGTTATGAAAACAAACTTCGCCGTTACAAAAGCCATGTCTGATGACGAATTGAAAGCCTTAGAAGCTTACGTTTACTCACATTTGAAATAATTTATACTGAACTTATTTCAGTATCTGGAGCTAATCCCGCTATTCGCTGTATTCCCGATAAATAAAAACTACGGCTAAAAAGCCTTGTTTTTCTAAATCGGGAGATGCCGCTGCTATCAGGGCTAAAATACAAGA
Source organism: Flavobacterium psychrolimnae (assembly GCF_003312425.1). GTDB lineage: Bacteria > Bacteroidota > Bacteroidia > Flavobacteriales > Flavobacteriaceae > Flavobacterium > Flavobacterium psychrolimnae. Next base: position 64,747 of record NZ_QNUX01000009.1, read on the forward strand.
ACCATTCGTCTCTGCGAGTGGTTTTTTTTTATGTTCAGAACGTTCTGATTTTTATTTCTTACTGAACTTTTTACTTCTTTGGGAACAATGTGATTAATTTTTTTATCTTTAAAATATGGAAACAGCATACATCAAAACGCCTTTAGGGATCGCTACAATCATTGGTGATGAAAATGGAATATCTGTAATTTCAGTTTCGGATGAAGGTGAAATTTCAACTACAATTCCTGCTGTTGTGCAAGAAGCCGTTATGCAACTCAACGATTATTTTGAAGGGAAACGAACCGATTTTGACTTTGCACTGAATCCAAAAGGTACTGAATTCCAACAAAAAGTCTGGAAAGGATTGCTGGAAATTCCATTTGGCAAAACCTGTAGTTATATGGATTTATCTAAAAAATTGGGTGATGTCAAAGCCATTAGAGCCGTTGCTTCTGCTAATGGGAAAAATCCGCTTTGGATTGTTGTTCCCTGTCACAGAGTCATTGGGACAGATGGTTCATTAACCGGTTATGCAGGCGGATTATGGCGAAAGAAATGGTTATTAGAACATGAGAATCCAACTACTCAACAAACTCTTTTTTAGTTGTTTGTCAATAAATTCCCTATATTCGTTTATGAAAATCCGTGCAAATCTCTAAAATCCGCGTCATCTGCGTGCCATAAAATGATAGAAAAAATAAACCTGAATAATATCCTGTTTCTCGATATAGAAACCGTTCCGGAAGCCGAAGATTTCAATGCATTAGATGCTGAAATGAAAGATCTTTGGGAACACAAAACCCAATACCAGCGCAAAGACGAATATACTCCGGAAGATTTTTATGATCGTGCCGGCATTTGGGCTGAGTTTGGTAAAATCGTTTGTATTTCGGTGGGTTATTTTACCATCAAAGGCGATATTCGGAATTTTAGAGTGACTTCTTTTTTTGGAGAAGAAAAGAAAATATTGCTCGATTTCAATAATCTGCTGAACAATCATTTCAATCAGCCTCAACATGTTTTGTGTGGGCACAATGCCAAGGAATTCGATATTCCTTTTCTCGCCCGACGAATGATTATCAATCAAATCGCCATTCCGAACAAGCTGAATTTATTTGGAAAAAAACCATGGGAAATCCCACATTTGGATACGTTGGAATTGTGGAAATTTGGCGATTACAAGCATTTTACTTCTTTGAAATTGATGTGTAAAGTACTTGGGATTCCTTCGCCAAAAGGAGACATCGACGGAAGCCAAGTTGGACATGTGTTTTATGTAGACAAAGACATTGACCGCATTGTTACTTATTGTGAGAAAGATACCATCGCCGTGGCACAGATTTTCTTGAGATTACGCAGAGAAGAATTGTTAATTGAAGACGAGATTATTCACGTGTAAGCATTATATCATTGTTATTGCAATTGATATTGATTTATTACATTTACAAAAATTATAAATTATGGTATTGAGTAGATTTTGGTTGGTCATTTTTATTTCAGCAATTGTATTTGTAGTGTTTAGTTTGTTTTCTGGAGACAGTTATACCATTGACCACGTTTTGAACGGAAAGAAAGATGATCCAATTCTGGTTTCGGAGAAATTCGCAGAGCAACTTCCTGCTTTTATTAAAGACAGCATCAAGAAAGCACCTGAACAAACCATGATTATCAATCGTGATACGCTAAATGCTGACACAACTTATGTCTATAAAAATAAAACCGTAAAAATATATAGCGGTGTTCAAAAATCAGATGGTTTATTGCCAACGTGTAAAAGTACTTTACTGGAATTAATCCTTCCGCTGATGGCTTATTTGGCCTTTTTCTGTGGATTGATGGAGCTTTTAATCATTTCCGGAGCCTCTGGAAAATTAGCTAAAGCATTGAGTCCCGTTTTTGTAAAAGTGTTTCCAAGTATTCCCAAAAACCATCCTTCCATTTCGTATATGACCTTAAATTTCGCTGCGAATTTCTTAGGATTAGATTCTGCTGCAACTCCTTTTGGTCTAAAGGCCATGGAGAGTTTACAAGAGATAAATCCAGAGAAAGACAAAGCAAGTGATGCACAAATTATGTTCATGTGTTTGCACGCATCAGGTCTTACTTTGATCGCTACTTCTATTATAGGATATCGTGCTGCTGCAAATGCGAGTAATCCTGCTGATGTGATGTTGCCTTGTATTATCACTTCTTTTATAGGAACAATTGCGGCTTTTCTGATAGTTGGAATCAAACAAAAAATCAATTTCAAAAGCGCTTCTTTGGTTATCGTATTGATGGTTTTAATAGCTGCTATTGTTGGTTTATTGATGTATGTCAATCATTTAGATTTAATTGGAAAAAACTATTTCACCTCTAATCTTTCCGCTTTAATATTAATTGGAATAATTGCCTTTACCTTGATATTTTCGTTCATCCATGAGAAAAAATTTACGGAGGAATCTACTACAGTTTTTGAAAGTTTTGTAGTGGGAGCTAATAATGGTGTGAAAACCGGAGTGACTATTTTTCCTTATGTATTGGGAATGCTGGTAGCTATTTCTTTATTCAGAAACAGTGGTTTGTTTGAAATTATTAGCGATTGGATTGCTTTCATTTTTTCAAATATGGGAGTAAGTAAGGAAATCACGGATGCTTTACCGGTTGCTTTACTTCGTCCCTTTAGTTCTGCCGGATCAAGAGGGTTTTTGATTGACTCGATGAATACTTTTGGAGCGGATTCCTTAACGGCGAGATTGAGCAGTATTTTTCAATGTAGTGCCGAAAGTACTTTTTATGTGATAGCCGTTTATTTTGGTTCTGTAAATATTAAAAACACACGTTATGCACTAGGAACCATGCTTGTCGTAGATTTAATCTGTGTGATTACTGCGATTTTTGTTGCGACTTGGTTTTTTTAAAAGAAAAATTTTGGAGTGATGTGATTTCTGAATTAAATTGTAAATCGAAGTATAAAAAAATCGCAATCTCAATACTATTTGAGATTGCGGTTTTTGTGTATTTTAAGCTTAGATGTTAATCCATTTCCATTTCTGGAACATCACCTTCAATAATTAAAGTTGCTTCAGTAGAAGCGATAATATGTTCTACAGTTACACCTGGAGCGCGTTCTAATAATTTGAAACCTTGCGGCGTTACTTCTAAAACGGCTAATTCGGTGACTACTTTTTTAACGCAGCCTACGCCGGTTAATGGTAACGTACATTTTTTAAGTATCTTAGATTCTCCAGCTTTATTGACGTGCATCATGGCTACAATAATATTCTCGGCAGAAGCGACTAAGTCCATTGCTCCTCCCATTCCTTTGACCATTTTGCCTGGGATTTTCCAGTTGGCAATATCACCATTTTCGGCAACTTCCATTGCACCAAGGATTGTTAAGTCAACATGTTGTCCGCGGATCATTCCAAAACTGAATGCTGAATCAAAGAAACTTGCTCCGGGCAAAGTAGTGATGGTTTGCTTTCCTGCGTTGATTAAATCAGCGTCTTCATCACCTTCAAAAGGGAATGGACCCATACCTAGAATTCCGTTTTCACTTTGAAATTCAACGTCAATTCCTTCGGGAATATAATTAGCTACTAATGTTGGAATCCCGATTCCGAGATTCACGTAATAGTTGTGTTTTAATTCTTTTGCAATACGTTTTGCAATTTGATTTTTATCTAAAGCCATAATTAGAAAATTTTTCTCACGGTTCTTTGTTCAATTCTTTTTTCATATTTCTCGCCTTGAAAAATTCTATTTACAAGTATTCCCGGAATATGAATTTCGTTTGGATCTAAACTTCCTGCAGGCAATAATTCTTCTACTTCGGCAATGGTTATTTTTGCTGCTCCGGCCATACAGGGGTTGAAGTTTCTTGCAGTTCCTTTGAAAACTAGGTTTCCAGCTTCGTCACCTTTCCATGCTTTTACGATCGCAAAATCAGCATTGAAAGCATGTTCCATAACATGCATTTTTCCATTGAATTCGCGCACTTCCTTTCCTTCGGCTACTTCAGTTCCATATCCGGCTGGTGTGAAAAAAGCTGGAATTCCTGCTTGTACCGCACGACAACGTTCTGCTAAAGTTCCTTGAGGAATAAGATCCACTTCTAGTTCTCCAGAAAGCATTTGGCGTTCAAATTCGGCATTTTCACCTACGTAAGAAGAAATCATTTTTTTGATTTGGCGCTTTTGCAAAAGCAGTCCAAGACCAAAATCATCAACACCTGCATTGTTTGAAATACAAGTTAAATCTGTAGTTTCTTTTTTTACTAATTCGGAGATGGAATTTTCTGGAATACCACATAATCCGAAACCGCCAAGCATGATAGTCATCCCGTTTTCAATTCCTTGAAGGGCATCCTGAACGTTATTTACTTTTTTGTTAATCATATAAGTGATTTGCTATTTGTCGAATATTTATCTAATGATGGATTTTGTTTTAAATTGTCTAGGAATCTCAAGATTTAGTTCTAATGACGATAGCCCTAGCCCAGATAGCAGTGAAAATCCTTTTTTGAGGTTTTAACCGAAAAAAAGATTGCAACGTATAGCTGGAATAGCTCCTGATGAAAATTTTACAATTCAAATTCTTCGGTATCTTGTTCTACAGCCGTCGTGTCTACTACTTTTCTAGGTACATAACAGTCTACTTTTATTGAAAGATTTGCGGGTCTTTCAAAGCTTTCCTTAGAAACTTTAAGGGCTGGATCAGCATAACAGAGTTTCATAAAATAACCCCAAACTGGTAATGCTGCTGTGGCTCCCTGACCGTAAGTGATGCTTTTGAAACGTGCCGAACGGTCTTCACAACCTACCCAAACTCCAGTTACCAGATTAGGAACCATTCCCATAAACCAACCATCAGACTGGTTTTGAGTAGTTCCTGTTTTTCCTGCAATTGGATTTTTGAAAGAGTACGGGTAACCTGTCCAACGGTTGTCTCCGTTACCGCCGCCAGTAGTTCGTAAACGGTCTCCAGATCCACCTTCGGTTACACCTTCAAGCAATTTGACAACTGCGTAAGCGATATCTTTATTTAAAACATCATGTGATTCTGGAATAGGTTCATAGATAATAACGCCGCTTTTATCTTCAATTTTAGATATAAATTGCGGTTTCATATAAACGCCTTGATTGGCAAAAGTGCTATAAGCAGCAACCATATCTTCAACAGTGATTTCAACTGCTCCTAAAGCAATGGATGGCTGCAAAGGAATCTCTGATTTCACCCCTAATTTATGTGCTAAATCAACAACGGCTTCCGGACCTACTTTGTCCATTAATTTTGCTGAAACAGTGTTTATAGAATTGGCCAAACCTCTTTTCAAAGTAACCATTCCGCGGTATCTGTTGTCTGAGTTTTTTGGTTCCCAATCTTCGGTAACATTATGACGCCCTTTTCGAATCATAAACGGTCCATCAATAATTGAGTCACACGGAGACATATTCAGTTGTTCGATAGCGGTTGCGTAAACGAATGGTTTGAAGGTAGAACCCACTTGTCTGGCACCTTGCCCTACGTGATCGTACTGAAAATATTTATAATTGATTCCGCCAACCCAAGCTTTTATATTACCAGTTTGTGGCTCCATTGCCATCAATCCAGATTGTAAAAAATGTTTGTAATATCGAATAGAATCCAGTGGTGTCATGATGGTGTCTTTTTCTCCTTTCCAAGAAAATACGGTCATTTTTGCTTTTTCACTGAACGATTTTATAATTTCTTCCTCGCTTTTGTCCATTGATTTCATCACGGCCCAACGGTTAGAGGATTTCATTGCTTGATTTAATATTTTTTGTGTTTCAGCGGTGGAAATATTCACAAAAGGAGCATTTTTATTTCCTTTAGATTGAATAAAAAACTCCTCTTGAAGGTTTGCCATGTGCGCCGTAACCGCTTCTTCAGCGTGTAATTGCATTCTGGAATCAATTGTAGTGTAAATTTTCAGACCGTCTTTGTAAATATCATAATCAGAACCATCCGATTTTTTATTTTCTTCGGCCCATTTTTTCATGTAATCACGCAGGTATTCTCTGAAATAGGTTGCCGTTCCGTCTTTATGCGTCTCTAATTTGAAATTCAATTTTATCGGCAAACTTTGCAGTCTTTCTTTCTCTTCTTTTGAAATGATTTTTCCTTTTTCCATTTGCAAAAGCACCACGTTTCTGCGGTTTTTTACACCTTGTGGATTTCTGATAGGATTGTACAAACCAGAATTTTTAAACATTCCCACTAATATTGCTGATTCGCTGATGGTTAAATCCTTCGGTTCTTTAGAAAAATAAGTTTTGGCAGCTGAACTGACACCAACAGAATTGTTTCCAAAATCATATACGTTGCAATACATGGCAATGATTTCATTTTTAGTGTATTGTCTTTCTAATCGAATAGCGATAATCCATTCTTTTATTTTTTGTACAATTCTAAAAGGCAAAAATTTAGAGCCTTCTCCGTGAAATAATTGTTTGGCTAATTGCTGTGTCAATGTACTTGCTCCACCACTGGTTCCAAAACTAGAAACAGCACGTAAAGTTCCTCTTGCATCAATACCGGAATGTTCATAAAAACGAGCATCTTCCGTAGCAATTAAAGCTTGAACCAGATTTTTTGGTAAATCAGAATACTTTAGTTGTGATCTATTTTTTTCGAAATATTTACCCAAAACCACTCCGTCCGCCGATATGATTTCGGTAGCTAAATTAGAATCGGGATTTTCTAAATCTTCAAAAGAAGGCATAGAACCGAAGATTCCCCAAGAAGCAAACAGGAAAAATAAACCTACACTTCCTAGGCCAATAAAGAATATTTTCCAAAATTTCCTTTGATAATGTGCAACATCTTTGACAGTACCTTTTGCTTGATTGTTATTTTTTTTGATAGCCATAATACTATTTTATTCTTTTTTTTCTATTCTAAAACCTACCTCTGTAATTCCATCTAAAGCTGTTACACCGGGAACTTTGCCGTTTTCTCTAACGGCTTGTTTGATGTGGACTTTGTATTTTGAGCGAAACTTTACATTCTCCTTATAAAAGAGTTTGCTTTCTTTTATATCTGTAAATCCATCGCCTAATAATGTTCCGTCCGGATCTGCCATTTGGTATTCAAGCGTGTCAACTTTTGTAAAACCATTTGGTAGTTCTAAGGCCACGATTAAAAACAAATTATTGTATTGATAATCGTTATTAGCCCTTAAATTCACAAATAAATTGTATCGTTTTGTGGAATCCAATTCCGGTAAATTGAAGGTAACAATACTGTCTTTATGCCAGCTGCTTCCAACAGATTTGTATTCATCAAAAACTCTTTTTTTATCACATGAAGAAAAGAGAATCACCACTAAAAGAAGTAAAGCGCTATTTTTTATCCACATTTTTAGTAATAATTATTGGTTTTCTAGGCTCTGCGGGTTTTTTATCAGCAGGAGCTTGACGGTTATTGTTTGCAGGTTTATTGTTGTTTGCTGGCTTATTGTTATTGGCAACAATTACATTTTCTCCCGCAGGTTTGCGTTTTTTATTTGGTTTTTTCTTTGCTTTAGGTTGGTCAAAACGTGTTAGACTTTCCTGACCCATCGCGTTATTAAAGTTTTTCTCAGGCTCAACAATTAACTCAATAGCATAATCTTCTAACGAAGTAACTTTATTTTTTAGTTTGTTTTCAGCAACAATTTCTTTGACCTGATCAATTTTCAATACATGCCAATTTGCGAAGTTATTGGTGTAAGCAAACCACATTAAACCTTTGAAAATATCTTGTTTCTGGCAAATAGCATCTCCTTTTTCGGTAACTAATTTTGTTTCAAAATCAGGGAAATGTTTCAAAGCATCCATATACGTATCCAGCTCGTAATTCAAGCAGCATTTTAACTTTCCGCATTGTCCAGCCAGTTTTTGCGGGTTCAAAGACAGTTGTTGGTAACGCGCCGCAGAGGTGTTTACACTTCTAAAATCCGTTAACCAAGTAGAACAACATAATTCTCTTCCGCAAGAACCAATTCCACCTAAACGAGCTGCTTCCTGACGGAAACCAACTTGCTTCATTTCGATACGAGTACTGAATTCTTTAGCAAAATCCTTAATCAATGCACGAAAGTCAATACGGTCATTTGCCGTGTAATAAAAAGTAGCTTTTGATCCATCACCTTGAAATTCAATATCTGAAATTTTCATTTCCAGTTTTTGAGCAATCGCCAGTTCACGTGCGCGAACCTTCATAGGCTCTTCACGATCTCTTGCTGCTGACCAAATATCAATATCTTTTTGAGATGCTTTTCTATAAATTTTTGGAATTTCATTGCTTGCAGGATTGGCTCCTTTTTTCTTCATTTGAATTTTAACTAATTCTCCTGTCAAAGTTACAATTCCAATATCATGACCTGGCGAAGCAACAGTAGCAACAATGTCGCCCATGCTTAACGTTAGTTTCTCGGTATTGCGGTAAAATTCTTTTCTTCCGTTTTTGAAACGTACTTCAACACAGTCAAAAGGGGCGTCGCCATTAGGCAAACTCATATTTGAAAGCCAATCGAATACCGTTAATTTATTGCAGCTATCGGTGCCGCAAGTCCCATTATTTTTACAACCCTTAGGTGCGCCACCATCAGAAGTTGAACAACTTGTACATGCCATAATCTTATATGTAGTGTTGCGACGAGCACAACTTAAGTTCTTAAAACGTTTAATGTGTAAAGATAGTATTTTTTAATTTTACGGAACAACGCCTATTTGTGCCAATACATCATAAATTTTTAATAAAAAAACCCATTACAAATCAGCTTGTAATGGGTTAATTTCATAGGATTTTATTCTAAATATTTAATCTATGATTTTATATAACTTATCAGATAATCGGATTCTGAACGGTAGTTTAAACGTGCAAGTATCTCCAGAAACTGCTTTTTCTTGTGCTAAATCGTCCACCAGCATTTCTTTGATTACTACTTTTTGTTCTCCAGTTGTTGAACCTTTGATTAGAATCGTATCGCCAATTTTGATTTCATTTTCTTCAATTAAAAACTGACCAATACTTGGTTTTGGAAAAAAATGCGTTCCTTTTCCAATATAAATTTTCTTAACTTTTGGTTCTTTTTTAACGGAAGTCCCGACGCTTCGGGATGGTTTCTCTGCTACAAAAACACCATGCGTTTCTTCGTTGTTTTTGAAAGTCAAAACCTCTGATTTTCCTTTTTTGAAAATCTTATTTCCGTTTTTAATTCCTCTGCGAATGGCTTTTTGTTCTTCTTCCGGCAAATGAATTACAGTTACACATTCAGCAGAACAGCAACCTTCCATTTTTTGTTTGCAAGAGTCACATTGGATAAAAAGTAAATGACAACCTTCGTTCGCGCAATTCGTATGCACGTCACAAGGTTCGCCACATTGATGGCATTGGGAAACAATATCGTCAGTGATTCTTTCGCCCAAGCGGTGATCAAATACGAAGTTTTTTCCAATGAATTTACTTTCTAAACCTTCGGCTTTTACCTGACGCGTGTATTCAATAATTCCGCCTTCCAGTTGGTACACGTTTTCAAAACCTTTGTGTTTGAAATAAGCACTGGCTTTCTCACAACGGATTCCTCCGGTGCAATACATCAATAGTTTTTTGTCTTGTTTGTGTTCAGCAAGTTGTTCTTCGATGATTGGTAAACTTTCACGAAAAGTATCAACATCTGGTTTTATAGCTTTGGTAAAATGTCCAATTTCACTTTCGTAATGATTTCGCATATCGACCACAATGGTGTTTGGATCTTCCAAAAGTTCATTGAATTCCTTGGCTTTTAAGTGAATTCCAATATTCGTCACATCAAAAGTTTCATCAACCAAACCATCAGCTACAATTTTGTCACGGACTTTTACGGTGAGTTTCAGGAACGAGTGATCGTCTTGTTCTACGGCAATATTCAATCGGATTCCTTTCATGAAATCATAGACTTCAATAGAATCTTTGAACGCATAGAAATTATCTGCAGGCAATGATAATTGGGCGTTGATTCCCTCACTGGCTACATAAATTCTGCCCAGAACTTCAAGTGAGTTCCACGCCAGAAATAATTCGTTACGAAATTGTGTTGGATTTGAGATTTGCGCATAAGCATAGAAAGACAGCGTAAGACGTTGTTTTCCGGCATCATCAATCATGATGGCTCTTTCCTCTGCGCTTAATGTGTTATACAGTTGCATGCTATAAACAGTTTTAAGTTGAGAAATATATTTTTTGCAAAAGTATGCAAAAAGGTTCAGAGGAGCAAAGTTTTGAAGGAACTAAGGTTCGTAATCATTAACAATAGACGCTTAATTTTACTTAATTCTTAATGGTTTCATTTTCTTGGAGCTATTCCAGCTTTCCGCTATATCTCTTGTTTCCGCTATCGCTACAACAAGAGGATGTCGCTGCAATCTGGGCTAGGGTAGTTGTGGTGAATAGAATTTTTAGTTTTTCAGAGCCGTAATTATTGTTTTAAGGCACACGAAAGAATTTGTTTAGGAGGTGAAGTGATTTATTCTTCAAATTCTATAGCTTTATTAAGATATTCAATCAGTGGTTTTGTTGTTTTAAAATAGTTGCTAATGATTTTTACTGCCTCTGGACTTGTCAAAACATTGTCACTTATCAATTCTTTGGTACAAAAACCTTTCATTTTTAGCAATTCAATAACTGGTTCCCTTTCTTCAGAAAAATCAGTGAATTTTTTTAATTTACTTTGACCTTGAATACCGCTTGGAAATATATCTTGAAATTGTTTGCTTGAAATTATTCCGTTAATTTCCTCGTATGAATAACTTATTTCTTTCCGAATTTTTTTTAAAAATTCAGGGGTTGTCTGCCAAATTCCACCACCAACCATACAATTTCCTGGTTCAATATGAATAAAATATCCTGCTGTGTTTCCGTGTGGAGCATTTTTATTAAAAACGACCAATACATAGTTTTTATATGGTGTCTTGTCTTTTGAAAACCGCAAGTCTCTGTTTACTCTTGTCAAGCACTTTTTAGGAACTAAATTTGTATTCGCTATTGAAAGGTCTAATTTTGCTAATTCTAACAATAAATTTTCTGTAAAGAAAATAATATCATCCTTGTAGGCTTGATAAATTAGTTTGTTTTGTTCAAACCACTCTCTTGAATTATTTTTTTTAAGTTCTTTTAAAAAGTTTAAAGATGTTTGCTTAATCATTTTACGTACTTAATTTATCTATGTGTTTTATAATTATCTTGATTTGTTTCTCTTCGATTTTTTGAGAAATAATACTTTCTAAAATATCATTTTTTTCAGATTCGTTAAGTTTTTCAAAAGCTTCTAAAACTCCCGATTCCTTGAAGGTTTCTAAAATTTGCTTTTCAGTTATTTCTTCTTTCTTGGATAATAGATAAAGTGAAACGGTAACAATATCGCCCCCTTTTTTATTGATAGCTCTTCTTATTTCACTATTTACAGAAAGCATTTTGTCTTCTCCTTTTATTGGAGCAAGGTTTCTTGCTTCAATTTTATAGGTATCGATTGAACCTGACACTTTTATGTCGCCCCATTTTCCATCAATATGTTTTGAATTTGGAATACGTAAATGATAAGTCCAAGCCCCTTTTCCGTGTTCATGTATTAATTCGAGTTTTTCGTCTTTTATGATATAATCCATTTTACAGTCTCATTTTTTAGCTTTTCCGCAAACTATTAATGCTATCAAATATACACCTCTTTTTCTACCCTAAATATTTCTAGCCCAGATTACTTCACAGGATTATATTTTTATAGGAGTTCAGTGAACTTCGTTTGCAGTGGAAATCCTTTTTTATCCGCTTTTTAGCGGGGAAAAAGATTGAAACGAATAGCTGGAAATAGCTCCAAATAAAAAAACCACGCCGAGACGTGGTTTTAAATTCTATGCTTTGGCATGTATTAGCAATACTCGTTGAAAGCGTCTTTCAAGTTTTCAGCAATTAGTTCTGCTGGGCGACCTTCAATGTGGTGACGCTCTAGCATGTGTACTAATTCTCCATTTTTGAACAAAGCCATACTTGGCGATGATGGAGGAAAAGGGAACATGTGTTGTCTTGCAGCATCAACCGCATCTTTGTCAACTCCTGCAAAAACAGTGATTAAATGGTCTGGTTTTTTAGCGCCATCTAAACTCATTTTTGCTCCCGGACGTGCGTTTCTAGCAGCACAACCACAAACTGAATTTACAACTACAAGCGTTGTTCCTTCTAATTTCATTGCGTTTTCTACCGCTTCAGCACTATGTAAATCTTGAAAACCTGCAGCTGTTAATTCCGCTTGCATTGGTTTTACCATTTCTTCTGGATACATATCTTTTTATTTTAAATCAATATTAATTTTGAGTTGCAAAGTTACAAAGTTTACAATCAAGAATTGGAGTTCAATTATAAAGTTTTGTTATAGTTTGATTGTTATTTCATTGCTTTGAAAGCCACGTGAAAAATAGCTTTTATAAATAGCATTTTCGGACATTTTAAAATCACTTGAATATCTTCGTATAAAGTAGTTTCCTCGTCTAAAAATTTAAAAATCAAACTTGGATTTCCTTTTTTGAACATCGAAGAAAAGATGTGGGAACCTAATTCGTTTTTCCGATCTAAAATGTCTAACAAAAGCAAATCATAAAACCAGAATTTTGTCTTTCTATGAAATTTTGTAAAGTCGGTTTCCCTTTGAAGAAAGGCAACTAATTCACTTGATTTTTTATCGGAGTTTTTGAAAGTGTAACCCGTACTGGCTTTTGTCCAACCGCCGGAAGTTCCTATGTTGAGTACGTTTTTAGTATTTAATTTCCAAAAAGGATAACAGGTCATCGGGATGCTGCCTTGCTCTTTTACGACGATTTCATAGTTCGTTATCCCAAGTTTTTTGATGAATTGTTGGATTTCGTTTTCGTATTCTTCCTTTTTTAAATGCTGGTGCGAAAACAAGGTGTATTCCAGTAAAGCTTCGGTTTTTGAGGTGGGCAACACGTACATGAAACGGGTATTTCCTTTTTGTTCCACCGAAAAATCCATGAAAGTTGCTTGCTCCGAATTGAAAACAGGCTGCTCGCTTTTGATAAACCAACCAATAAAATGTTGTTGTAAAACTGGATATTTTGTCTGGCTTTCTGCTTTGTGTTTGTTGTAAATGCTGTTGAATAATTTCGAGCACGAAAAGGATTCACTTTCGGTTTGTACCAGAATTATAGTTTCGGATTCTTCAATTTCCAAAACTTTATGAGTTAGAAAAGTGATGTTTTCTTGTTTCGAAAGCAAATCAAATACTTGGTTGTAAAAATCCAGCCCTTTTACCATATTGTAGTGGTACGGTTGCAAGTCTAAATCCCTGCGAAAGTTTTCATTGGCAAACAAAGCCGAATCCCATTTCTTGGAAATAGATTGTTCCCAAACCGAATCGTTAATTTTCCAAAAACACCAGGTTCTGTCGTTGGTTTTTTTAGTATTTTCATCCAATAACAAAATACTTGTATTCTTAAATTTTCCGGATTGCACCATTTTATACACGGTCATCAAAGCCGATAATCCTGCGCCGGTAAAAATATAATCGTAGTGTTTCATTTGGGAATTTGACATTTCCCCCAAAAATAGGCAATTTTATTCTTTTAGTTTGGCTAAAATCAGCTTTAATTCTTTTGGTTTTAAGTAGCCGCTGTGCTGAAAAATAATCTCGTTTTCACTGTTCAAAACACATAGAACAGGGAAGTTCAGTTGCTTATTTATTGTTCCCAGTGAGATGGCCAGTTCATGTGTTCCGGAGGTATTTCCTTTGGGTTTGAATTGAAAAGTGGTATTATTGAAAACTACCGTTCGTTTTTCTTCGGCATTGAAATTAACAAAATAAAAAGCAGTGTTAAGCTCCTTGATGATTTCCTCGTTTTTGAAAGTGGTGTTTTTCATCGCATGACAAAATTGGCACCAATAGGTTTTAATGAAAACAATTGTTTTTCTCTTTTCGATACGTTGTAAACTTTCGATTTCTTCGAATGCAACTGAATGCAACTGCGCGAATCCAGCAGGAATCACACAGCATAAAAGCAACAGTAAATAAAGATTCTTTTTCATTATTTTAAGGTATAGCGAAGTCCGAAAAAGCTTCTGATTCCTTGGTTCGGTCCATAGACATAAGTAGTATCAAACGTTAATCCATAAGGATTTTCAGGTGTTGCCAATACTTGTCCGTTCGTATCGTATGTTACATTTTTATCAAAAGGATCATTGGTTCTTGCAATCAAAAATTGATTGTTTTGTTTAGGCAAAAAGTTCAACAGGTTTTTAATTCCAGCATAGAATTCAAAGTGTTGCAAACCAGAATATGTGAATTGAATGTTTTGCAAACTGTACCAAGGCGATTCCGGAGCACGAGGATCTAAAGCGCTCAAAAGAGGCAATTGCATCGGGCTGTACACATTTCCGGTGTAATCTACATTCAAATCAATAGCTTGAATTTTATACGAAACACTCCATGTTGCGGTAAATTTTTCGGTTAGAAAAGGCGTTTCTTTTCGGCCATTTTCAATATTTTTATTGTCAAGCAAAGAAGCACCAGTGATAATCTTTAATCCATTTGGAAAATTAAAATCGATATTCGTACTGATTCCTTGGCTTATCGCATAACCGTTGATGTTGTCATAAATAATTTGGTTGGGATTCGTATCGTAATCCGATACAATTTTATTGCTGAATCGCGTATGAAAAAACGAAGTTTCAATACCGATAAAGGTTCCGTTATCGAAATTTATTTTCTTGATATAATTCAAATTGGCATTTATGGATTGTTCTGGTTTCAGGTTATTTGCGATGACAATTTCACGAGCACCAGTTAAAGCAGCATGATCTTCGGTAAATAAATTCACGACTCTAAAACCTGTTCCGGCATTCAAACGAATGATGTTGTTATCGTCCAATTTCCATTTGTAAGCAATTCTGGGTGTTAAGATGCTTCCGTGAAACGAGTTGTAATCATAACGCATTCCCAGCAACAGCTTGTGTTTTTCAGTAAACGTGATTTCATCTTGAACAAAAATTCCCGGTAACCAGGTTTTCTCGGGGTTGTTATTTCCCAGTTTTGAAGTTGCTGGCGTATTGTCATCGTAATAATTGTATCGGGTGGCAATTCCGGTAAGCAAATCATTTTTCCCTATTTTTTTATCCCAAGTCAATTGTAGAAAACCAATTTTTTGGTTGGCAATATAACTCGTTGTGCCATACCGACTGTCTTGAAAATGTACGTTTCCTGAAAAGGATAGCATTAGTTTTTCCTGAAAAGGCAATTGGTAACTTCCAATCAATTCTGCTCGTTTGGTATAAATGCTTTCGCCGTAAATTTCGTCACCGCCACGATTTTTTTTCTCCCAACGCACATCGCCACCAAAACGGTCTTCATAAACGCCACGTGCCGCAATGGTAAACAATCGATTTTCTTTTCTGTCGAAAGTCCATTTTTGAAAAAGGGAAATTCGGTCAGAAAGAGTAACATCAGTAAATCCGTCGTTATCATTGTCAATTTTTTGATTGTAGTTGAAATAATTTAAACCTAAAAGTGCGGTTGCTTTCTTGCCAACATTGAGTTTTACTCCTAAATCAACATTGGTTTCCAACCAAGAAGTAGAAAACACATCAGCGGAGAAAAGGGGAGCGTTTGTTGGATTTTTAGTAATGATATTGATCAAACCACCCACGGCTTCACTGCCGTATAAAGAAGAAGCGGGACCTTTTACAATTTCTATTCGTTCCACCAGTGAGTTTGGAATTCCGGATAATCCATACACTGTGGATAAACTACTCACTATGGGCATTCCGTCTATCAGAACCAAAGTATACGGACCTTCCAAACCGTTGATGTGAATGTCGCCGGTATTGCAAACGCCACAATTCAGTTGCGGTCGTACTCCATTTACATTCTGCAATGCTTCATAAATACTGGCTGTTGGATTTTTCTTGAAAAATATTGGAGAATAAACTTCGACAGGAACAGCGCTTTCTAATCTTTTTACCGCTTTCAATGTTCCCGAAACAACGACTTCGTTGAGTTGGTTTTCGGCACTTGAAAGTTCAAAATCCAAAATGTTGTTTTCATTAATTTTGACAATTATATTCTTTTTTAAAGTTTGAAAACCTTCTGCAACAATTTGTATTTTATAATTTCCTTCATCAATATTTCCGATAGTGTACTTTCCTAAACTATCCGTTTGGGCTGTGTATTTTGTTCCAATTATAGATACAAGAGCCTCCGAAACTCCTTTTTTTTCTGATGAAACAAATCCCGAAAGACTCGTTTTTTCTTGGCTGTAGCCAAATTGAAACATCAGAAAAATAAATAACACACATAATTTTTTCACTATACTTAAATTAAATTTAGACAAAGCTAAAAATTATATTTTGCAAAACAAATTTTTTAATTACATTTGTATCAATAACTTAATTGATTTAGTGAGAAGTCTGAAATATGAAATCAAAAAACGTTAATCTTCAATCTTAAATTAAATGACCTTTTCAGAAGAAAATTATCTCAAGACCATTTACCACCTTACTTCCGTTTCGGATGCTGATATCAGTACCAATGCTATTGCTGAAAAAATGGAAACCAAAGCATCGTCCGTTACTGATATGCTTAAGAAACTTTCCGAAAAAGACTTGGTGAACTACATAAAATATCAAGGTGTTTCCCTTACGGATAAAGGAAAATTAGCGGCGAAGATGATTGTTAGAAAACACCGACTTTGGGAATGTTTTCTGGTGGAGAAACTAGATTTTTCTTGGGATGAGGTACACGATATCGCAGAGCAATTGGAACATATCAAATCTGAAAAACTGATCAATAAACTCGATGATTTTCTTGGAAATCCTACCGAAGATCCGCATGGCGATCCCATTCCTGATGCGCAAGGAAGAATTATTAAAGTTGAAAAGCAACTGCTTTCTGAATTCGAGAAAAACCAAATCGGGATTTGTGTGGGTGTCAAAGATACTTCGTCAGATTTTTTAAAATATTTAGACAAACAGGAAATTGCTTTAGGTTCCCAAATTGAAATTATCGAAAAGGAAAGTTTTGATTCCTCTTTCCGAATTCGGGTTGGAACCAAAGAAATAACGATTTCAAATAAAATAGCCAGTAATTTATATATCAAATAATTATGTTTCAATCTATAGTAGATTATTTCACGAGTATCGACCCAATATTAGCCGCTTTGTATGCGAGTTTGTTCACTTGGTTTCTGACCGCGTTAGGTGCTTCTTTCGTTTTTATGTTTAAAACCATGAATCGAACGGTTCTTGACGGAATGCTCGGTTTTACCGGTGGTGTTATGGTTGCGGCCAGTTTTTGGAGTTTATTGGCTCCTGCCATTGAAATGACGGGCGGTGAAGGATTTGCGAAAGTTATTCCTGCAGCTTTTGGTTTTTTCCTTGGCGCGCTTTTTATTTTCGGAATTGATAAAGTGTTGCCGCATTTGCATATCAATTTTAAAGTTACCGAAGGAATTAAATCGCCTTGGCAACGCACCACATTGTTGGTTTCGGCGATTACATTGCACAATATTCCGGAAGGATTGGCGGTTGGAGTTCTTTTTGGTGGGGTTGCTGCCGGGATTCCGGAAGCTTCCATCGCGGGTGCTGTTACGTTAGCAATTGGTATTGGAATTCAGAATTTTCCGGAAGGAATCGCTGTTGCCATGCCGTTGCGCAGAATGGGAATGAGCCGATGGAAAAGTTTTATGTACGGACAATCTTCAGCATTAGTTGAGCCGGTTGCCGCTGTTTTAGGTGCTTTTGCAGTCACATTTTTCACTCCAATTTTGCCGTACGCTTTGGCTTTTGCAGCAGGCGCGATGATCTTTGTAGTGGTCGAGGAAGTGATTCCGGAAACGCAACAGGATAAAAATACGGATATTGCCACGCTTGGATTCGTTGGAGGATTTATCGTGATGATGGTTTTGGATGTTGCTTTGGGGTAAGAATGTATTGGTTTTAAAAAGAATATAGTAATCCTTAAACATAGCGTATGAAAAAGTCAATTCTATTCCTTTTTATGATATTCAGCAGTGTAGTTTTGGCGCAAAGCCAAGAATCACAAAAAGTTAAATACACAACTATAAAACAAAAAGTATGTCCCAATCAAAAAGGATTTCAGTTGGTTTTGAAAGCTGTTGTTGCTGATTCTCGTTGCCCTGAAGGTGTAACTTGTATTTGGGCGGGAGAAGTTAGTGCTGTTGTTTCGGTGTACAAAGATTCAAAATTAATTGAAGATACGACTTTGGTGTTTTCGATGAAAAACGAAGAAGACAATAAAAAGTGGTTCTCTAAATATCTGCCTGAAAAACAGAAGAAGATAAAAAACATCGGTGTGGTGCCGTATCCAAAAGAAGGAAGCAAGATTAATCCGGAAGATTATTATCTGAAAATTGGTTATCTAAAGTAATATTAACTACAACCACAATCACCGCTGCCACAATCTTTATCGGATTTTTTCTTTTTGAAAAAGAATTTTTTAATCAAAAAAGTCAGTGCTATTCCGAGTGCTAAAAAAGCTAAAATTTCTTGAATTTCCATATTGTAAATATAAGAAAAAGCAACCTTTTGGGGTTGCTTTTTTGCGTTAAACTAAAGACAAAGTTTTTACAACTGCGCCATGATTCCAAAGTTAATTCCAAAAGGCTGACCTGGTCGTAAACCTGCAGGAACTCTAGAAACTGCATATTCTTTATCCAGTAAATTAATAATATTTCCCATCAAACTGATGTTTTTGTTGAGGTGGTATTTAGCCGAGAAATCTATAATGAAATTTGAAGCGACTCTGTTATTCGCCGGAATAGTTCCAACACCCGCTTCAGTTCTGAAAGCATCTACGTATTTTCCGCTTAGAGCAAAATTGAATTTTTCAGTTTCAAATGCTGTTGTGATAGCCAACTGATTTTTGGCGATGTATGGAATTTCATCTCCACTTTCTACAGTTCCCCAAATCGTGCTGTTGAAATTATTTTTCAATTCCGTGTCCGTCAAAGTATAGGAAACAGTAACCGGTAGTTTAAACCCTTTTTCTCGGTTGTTGATAACATCGTAGGTTGCCAGTAATTCGATTCCTTTTACGATAGCTTCTCCCACATTGAATAAATCTCCAGTTCCAGCTCCTCCGCCTGACATTGAATCTGAGCCTTGAAGATTTGAAAAGTTGTTGTAATATCCAATGATTTCACCTTGCAAAGCATTTTTGTGAAAACGGAACCCTAATTCGGTGTTCAAACTGCTTTCTGCATCTTCGCCAGCTTTCACACCCGGAGGTGAAAACCCTTTATGAACGCTTGTAAAAATATTGTAATCGTCGTTTATTTTATACAAAATCCCCATTCCTGGAATCCAAACATTTGTTTTATTGTTGGCTCTTGCCAAAGTTGTTCCTGCTCTAAGCACATCATTTGTACCATAATTCAACGAATTCAATTTGATGTCTTCGTAACGAATTCCAGGTGTGAAAGTGAATTTATCAATACTCAAATTGTAAAGAATATGCGCTGCAATGGCTTCGGCTTTTACGATAGCATTGGCGTCAGTTCCAGGAGTTCCGTTGCTGGTTCTGTTCATCACACCGTTTTGAATTGCATATCCGTCAACCCATTGGAAACGGTCTTCAAAATCTTCATGGTAGCGGATACCAAAATCAATATCGTGTTTTGTTTTTCCGGTTTCAAAAGTGTAGTTCGCTACGGTTTGAATTCCTTTTGCTTCATACATACGGTTGTTCGCTTTCACCAATAAAGCGTTGTTTATTGTGTTGTCAGCACCTGTTATGGCGCGGTATTCTGCATTGTAAGTTTCAGGATCTGTTAGAATGTTATTGATGCTGACCTTTGATGCACCAACTTTTACGGCATCTAATTTGTACCAGTTTCTGGCAAATTCATTTTTATATGCTTTAGTAGTAATACTGAAGTTTTCAAACGGTTTAATCAAGTGCGTCAACATGATTTGTTTGTGCTCCGTTTCGATATAATCTTCATTGGAACCTACATATCTTCGGTATGGATTGTTAGCATAATCGGCATCGGTTAAGCCAAGGTAGGTTTCGTTTGCTAAATCTTCGCTGTACTGAATTTTTGCTGTTAAGGATTGATATACTTTTGCATCTGCATTTGTATTAATCCTGAATTTTGCCACATAATCATTTCCTTGAAAACCAGTATTTTTTGAGCTGTTGTCAATTTTTTTGAATCCATCAGAATTTCGGTTGTTGTATTCTAAGACATAACCAAAATTTTTATGTTCATCGCCAATATTCACGTATGTTTTTTTTGTGTTAAAACTTCCAATACTAGCTATTACACGACCTGAAAACCGATTTGGTATTTGAGTCGAAACCATATTCATGGCGCCTCCAGTTGTGTATGGGCCGTATTGGATTTGGCTTCCGCCTTTCAATATCTCGAAAGATTGCATTCTGTTTACCGTTGGGAAATAATAAGCAGCAGGAGCAGAGTATGGAGCTGGAGCAATAAGAATTCCATCTTCCATCAAGGTGATTTTTTCACTTCGATTTGGGCTGGTTCCTCGCATTCCAATATTTGGGCGTAAACCAAAACCATCTTCTTCTTGGATAGTAACTCCTGGAACAGTTCTTAGAATTCGGGAAACATCGTCGTAGTTGAAGGTTTTTAATTCTTTTGGAGAAATAAAATAAGTAGAACCTGCTTTGTTTTTGGCTTTAAATTTACTGCCAACGATCGCATCAGTGGTGATGATGACTTCATTTAAACTTTCAATACTGTCTTTTTGGGTTTTCGAAAGTTCCTTTTCTTGTGCAAACAAAGCTGACGTAACTAATAGTGAAGCTGCAATTATATTATTCCTCATTTTTATTTAGATTAATTCTACGCTGCAAAGGTAAAATCGAAATCTTATTTAGACAAGATAAAAATAATAAAAATTGGAAGTTTAACTTTTGTTCAATATTTTATTTCAGAATTTGATACGCTATTAACGCCACAACATAAGCAAATCCAGACATGAAGATCAATTGTCCGGCTGGCCATTTCCAAGAATTGGTTTCTTTTTTAGTAACCGCAAGCGTACTGGCACATTGCATGGCGAAAGCATAAAACAACAGTAATGATATTCCAGAGGCAAAGTTGAAGATCTTTTCTCCAGTCACCGGATTGATTTCGGCAGCCATTTTATTTTTGATGGTAACTTCATTGTCGCTTCCGCCAACGCTGTAAATCGTAGCTAATGTTCCCACAAAAACTTCTCTGGCAGCAAAAGAACTGATAATGGCAATTCCTATTTTCCAGTCGTAACCTAACGGTGAAATAGCAGGTTCAATGGCTTTTCCCATAATTCCAATATAGGAGTTTTCTAGTTTTTGAGAAGCCACAGCATTTTCAAATTCAGCCTCCGGTAACGGATTATTTATAGTGTTTTCAGTGACAATTTTTTCGGCATTATTGAATTTTTCTCCTGGACCGTAAGAAGCTAGAAACCACAATACGATGGAAATAGCCAGAATGATTTTACCGGCTCCAAAAATAAAAGCCTTTGTTTTTTCGATTACATTGATTCCCACGTTCTTGAAAAGTGGTAATTTGTAATTTGGCATTTCGACTACAAAGTATGTTTTTCCTTTAATTTTCAGGATTTTATTCAAAATGTAAGCGGAGAAAATAGCCATTCCAAAACCCAAAAGGTACAACAACATCAAAGTCATTCCTTGCATGTTCAGAAATCCAAAAACACGATTGTCCGGAATTACCAATGCAATAATGATAGCGTAAACAGGTAATCTGGCGGAACAAGTTGTGAAAGGAGTTACCAGAATCGTAATTAATCTTTCTTTCCAGTTTTCGATATTTCGGGTTGCCATAATTGCCGGAATTGCACAAGCGGTACCAGAAATAAGTGGAACCACACTTTTGCCCGATAAACCAAACTTTCGCATGATTTTATCCATCAGGAAAACCACGCGGCTCATATAACCACTTTCTTCCAAAATGGAAATAAACATAAATAGAAAGGCAATTTGTGGTATAAATATTAAAATTCCTCCAATTCCCGGGATGATTCCCTGCGAAATTAAATTGGTTAAAACTCCGGCTGGCAATTCTTCGGCAGCAAGCGTGCTCAACGAAGCAAAAGAAGCATCGATGAAGTCCATTGGAATTTTAGACCATTCGAAAATAGATTGGAAAATAACGAACAAAATCAAAAAGAAAATGACATATCCCCAAACTTTATGCGTTAGCACGCGGTCGAGTTTGCTACGGTAATCTCTTGCAACTGAGGAGTCAATTTTTAAACCTACTTTCAGCACATCATTGATGAATTGATAACGTTTTATGGTTTCTTTTTGTTGCAGTCGTTTTAAATCAGAGTGCGATTTTGTGAACGAGCTTCGGACTTCATTTCGCTCTAAATTCAGGAAATTTACGTCTTGCGTAATCACCAACCACAATTTATAAAGCAATTGATTTGGGAATGCTTTGCGCAAACTATTGAAATAATCCCGATCAATTACAGAGGCATTCAGGCAAGGTTCGCTTGAAATAGTTCGGTAGCTCACAATCAAATTTTTCAACTCGTCAATTCCATATCCTTTTCTGGAACTGATTAATGCAATTTTAGTTTTTAAGTGCTCTTCAAGATACGGAATATCTAGCGTAATCCCTTTGAATTTCATTCTGTCAGCCATATTGATGACTAAAATGGTAGGGATTTCTAAATCTTTTATTTGGGTAAAAAGAAGTAAGTTTCGTTTTAAATTTTCTACATCGGTAACGACAAGCGCGACATCAGGATATAATTTATCGTTTTTGTTCAGTAATAATTCAATGACCACATTTTCATCAATGGAACTGGCGTTCAGGCTGTATGTTCCGGGTAAATCGAGAATATTTGCCTTGATATTATTGGGTAATTTGCAGAAACCTATCTTTTTTTCAACGGTAATTCCGGGATAATTCCCCACTTGTTGATTCAAACCCGTAAGCTGATTGAAAACAGAAGTTTTACCCA
Organism: Flavobacterium psychrolimnae; assembly: GCF_003312425.1. Classification (GTDB taxonomy): domain Bacteria; phylum Bacteroidota; class Bacteroidia; order Flavobacteriales; family Flavobacteriaceae; genus Flavobacterium; species Flavobacterium psychrolimnae. Next base: position 87,721 of record NZ_QNUX01000009.1, read on the forward strand.
CATTCGGATTCCCGATCAAAGCGACATTGATATTTTGTTTGCTTACCATAAGTTGGTTTTTATAATGTCAACCTCAATTTCTTTTGCAGTCTCCACCCGAATTGCTACGTGTGATCCATTAATATTCAAATACAGAGGATCTCCAAAAGGAGCAATTTGAAGTAATTCAACCATATTGCCGGGCAAGCAACCCATTTCCAATAATTTTAATGGAACGGTGTCGATGTCAAAGTCTTTTATAATGGCTTTTTCGCCTTTTTTGAGAGAATGTATCGTTGTTTGCAAACCTTATTTAGATTGAATTAAGATTGCAAAAATACACATTTTAATACAAACACAAATGATAAATATCACATTTATACTGTAATTAAAACAAATCGATACAACGGATAATGCAGCGGTTTTCTTTATATAAAGGGTATTCGTTTGGATACTTCTTATTCGTTACTCAAAAAAGTAATGTCTTCGATTAATCGTTTCATATCCTCTTTATTGGTCCCGTCATAAAACCCACGAACTCTTCTTTTGGTGTCGACCAAAACAAAATTTTCGGTGTGAACCATGTCGTAAAGTTCACTTGGTTTTCCAAGTTTCACAGCCAAATAGGATTTTCTGGCCATCGTATAAATTTCTTTTTTATCTCCGGTTACTAAGTTCCATTTGTTATCATCAACATGATGTTTTTTGGCGTAAGCCTTCAAAACTGGAACGCTGTCTGTTTCAGGGAAAACGGTGTGAGATAGCAGTTTTACCTTTGGATTATTAGCGAAAGCTTTTTGGATATCGGATAAGTTGGTGGTCATTTTTGGACAAATGGAACCGCAAGTTGTAAAGAAGAAATCAGCAACATATATTTTGCCTTCGTAATCTTTTTGAGTGATGGTTTTTCCGTTTTGGTTGATGAATGAAAAATCAGCAATAGTGTGGTATTTGCTTTTGTACTGAACGGTGCTATCCACTAATTCCGGATTTACATCTGCTGGATTAAAAATGGGGAGTGTTTTTTTTGGCTTTAAAGCCGAATAAAATAAGGTTAAAATGATTGCCGAAAGAACAATGAAAACCCCAAAAAAGAGACGGTATTTTTTAAAAAACTCTGACATAGTGCTATTTTGATGCAAAAATACGAAAACGGGATTTGTTTTTAATTCAAATTAACACAATCTTATTTTAAGCAGATTCCTTCCAAATAAAGCACATAAAATTATTTTTTTCTGATTAAACCTTTTAGAAATTTTGAAGTCAAATAAAGATGTTTTTGTAAATAATTGATTTTAACTAAAAATCAAATAATTTATTAATAGCTTTGTTAACCTAACTAAAAACTAAAAAAAATGAAGAAAAACAGCAATAAGCAACTGCTTTTTGTGATTCCCGCAATTATGGGCTTTGCGGTGAGTCAAGCGCAAACCGCTCCTGCAGCTAAGGAACCGGGAATCAATGTGAATTACATGGATAAAAACGTGAAACCAAGTAATGATTTCTTTCGCTACGTGAATGGAACTTGGTTGGACAACACGGAGATTCCAGGTGACAGAACCCGTTGGGGTAGTTTTGACGAATTGCGTCAACGAACTGACGCGGATGCTTTGGCAATTTTAAAAGAAGCCACGACAAATCCGATCTATAAATCAAATACGGATCAAGGAAAAGCAATTAATCTATACAAATCTATTTTAGACACTGTAGGAAGAAATAAGTTAGGAATAGCGCCTTTGAAACCGTACTTGAAAAAAATTGATGCGGTTAAAAATGCTAAAGATTTAGAGGCTTTATTGATTGAAATGGAACCTATCGGTGGCATCGGATTTATGGGCGCCGGTGTAGGAACTGATGCAAAAAACAGCAGTAGAAATGTGATTAATTTAGGTCCTGGTGGCGTAGGTTTGCCAGACAGAGATTATTATGTTTCTGAAGATGCCGATTCTAAAGAGAAACGTGCGAAATATGTTTTACACGTTGCCAAAATGTTGCAGTACTTGGGTGATAAGCCTGCTGTTGCAAAAGCCAATGCTGATAAAATCCTGGCTCTTGAAATTGCCATGTCTAAACCAAGATTAGACAGAGTAGAGCGCAGAGACCGCCGTAAGTCTTACAACCCAATGACGTTGACTGAATTGAGTAAATTGACTCCATCAATCAACTGGAATAATTATTTCACAAAAATTGGATTGACAAAAGTGGATACCGTAATCGTATCACAACCTAAATACATGACCGCTTTAGAAACTATTTTCAAAGAAAATAAAGTGGAAGACTGGAAAGCATACATGCGTTGGAGTTTGTTGAACAGAGCGTCAAGCCAATTGTCTACTGAAATTGAAAATGCAAACTTTGAGTTTTACGGAAAAACGTTAACGGGTGCTGTAAGCCAAAGACCACGTGATGAAAGAGCACTTCAAACGATAAACGGTGCTGTTGGTGAAGCTTTAGGAAAATTATATGTTGAGAAAAAATTTCCGGCTGAAGCCAAAGTAAAAGCAGAGAAAATGATTAAAAACATCTTCTTAGCTTTCGAAAACAGAATCAATAATTTATCTTGGATGTCTGCAGAAACAAAAGTAAGCGCGCTTGCTAAATTGCATAAATCAAGAATAAAAATTGGATATCCTGACAAATGGAAAGACTATTCAGCCTTGACGATTAAAAGTCCAGAAGAAGGTGGAACCTATTTTGAAAACTCAAAAAACATGGCAAAATGGCGTTTTGAAGAAAACTTAGCCGAGTTGAACAAGCCTGTTGATAAAGAAAGATGGGGAATGTCACCACAAACTGTAAATGCCTATTACAATCCATCAAACAATGAAATTGTATTCCCGGCAGCGATTTTACAACCGCCTTTTTATAATTATCAAGCGGATGAAGCCGTAAATTATGGTGGAATCGGTGGGGTTATCGGACATGAAATTTCACATGGTTTTGATGATTCAGGTTCCCGTTACAATGCTGATGGAAACTTAGTTGACTGGTGGACGGCTGAAGATTTGAAACAATTCTCTGCTTTGACAGGAGCTCTTGCGGCTCAATACAGCGCTTTGGAACCAATTCCAGGAACTTTCGTAGATGGTAAATTTACTCTAGGAGAGAACATTGGAGATTTAGGTGGAGTAAATGCTGCTTATGATGGTTTACAATTGTATTTGAAAGAAAATGGAAATCCAGGATTAATCGACGGATATACTCCAGAACAACGTTTCTTTATTTCTTGGTCAACGATCTGGCGTTCAAAAATGCGTGATGAAGCGTTGAAAAACCAAGTGAAAACAGATCCGCATTCTCCAGGAATGTATCGTGCTTATGTTCCTTTGCAAAATATAGATACGTTTTATAAAGCGTTCGATATCAAAGCAACTGACGGAATGTATATTGCACCTGAAAAGCGTGTAAGAATCTGGTAAGAATACATAAAATCATAAAAAAAGTCCCATTTGAATCTTTCAGATGGGACTTTTTGATTTATTACGAATTTATTTTCCGGCCTTTCCTCAACGAATAATTCACCAGATACAATCCAAACAATGTAACGCTTCCGCCTATGGCTATTGCGGTGTTAAGTGTTTCGCCAAAGATAAAAGCACCCAGAAGCACAGCAATAATGGGATTAATATAGGAATAAACACTGCTAATTTCAGCAGGAAGATTTTGAAGTGCATAGATAAAGGCAATGAAAGTAAGGATGGAACCAAAAACAACTAAATAACCAATAGACCACCACGAAATCGCAGGGATTTCACTTAAACTTACAGATATTCCAGTTGCGCCGGTATAGGCAAAAACTAAAATACTCGACAAGAACATTTGTATTCCTAAGCTAAAATAAGGATTAAAAGTTGCTGCTTTTTTCTTCGTGTATAACGTTCCAAAAGCCCATGTCAATGTAGAAACTACGGAAATAATTATTCCGAATCTGAAATTTGGAATCAAAAAATCACTCAAATGGTCGTAAAAAATAACGCAAACGCCACTAAAACTGATAATCAAACCCATAACTGATAATCTGGACAATCGTTCGCCTCTAAAAAAAGTAATAATCACAATCCATAAAGGGACGCAAGCGCCAATTATTGCTCCTAAACCACTGCTAATATACTTTACTCCCCAAGTGCTTAATCCGTTGCTTAAAACAAAATTAAGAATACTTAAAATGATAATTGTTTTCCATTGTTTTCCCTTTGGCCAAGGCGCTTTTTTATACAAAAAATAGGAAATATAAAGAAATCCTCCCAGAAATTGCCTGATAGCGACAAGTTGCAAGGCTGGCATGTGTTTTACGCCTTCTTTTGAAGCAATCCAAGTGGTTCCCCAAAAAAAACTGACCCAGCACAATGCCAAAATAGGTAATCCAATGGCGCTAACTTTCGACGAAACAGCATTCTTAATTTTAGTTCTCACGTTACAAATTTGGTTTCGTAAAAGTATACTTTAAAACGTTTTCAATACGAGCGCTCAAAATTATTTTTCCACCAGAATTTTGTTCAGAATTAAACTTTGGTAAAGCTAAATTCAAATCCATAGCCTTTTGAGTATAGTAAATTTCTCGCCAAGGATGAGATGGAGCCACCGCATTGAAGGTTTCATTCCAAGAATCCGTTTCAATAATTTTTAGAATTATTCCAATACAATCGTCCTGATGAATTAAGTTAACGGGCGCATCAGGATTGTCCAAATTCTCACGACCAGCCAAGAATTTTATTGGATGACGGTCTTCGCCAATTAAGCCGCCAAAACGTAAAATCGTTGTTTTGAAATTTATATTGCTTTGTAAAAGCTGTTCTGTTTCCAGTAGTTGTTTCCCGCTTTCCGTATCTGGTTTTGGAATAGTTTCTTCATTGATAAAAGCTTCATCATCATTATAAACTGATGTTGAACTGATGAAAAGCACGTTTTCTACAGAAGATTGTTCTATAAACGGAATTATATTTCTAATCTTGGATACAAAATTTTCTGTGCCTGAACCGCGAAGTTTCGGCGGAACATCGATAATCAGAATTTTAGAATTTTCCAGAAATTTAGTTAAGTTTCCAGAGATTTTATTTTCTGAAAGCGCAATTAATAACGGGATAATTCCTGCATATTTCAAGACTTCTAATTTTTCTGCAGATGTCGTCGAGCCATTTACTAAATAATCGTTTTTCAATAAGGCTTTCGCCAAAGGCAAACCCAACCAACCACAACCTAGAATACTAATCTGTGTCATTTTTTTTAAAATTAATTGACTTTCAAACTTTCTTTCACAACAGTCAAACTATCATTTATTACAGGATTAGTAAGACTACCCAAAGCATTCCGAACAACCGGACTCGCTTTTATTTTTTGTCTAATGACCACTGCATCATTCAAAACAAAAGGCGTTGGCATCATCCAGTTTTCTCTTTTTGTGATTTTAAATAATGGGTTTGACAACAAATCAAATGAACTTTCTAACAGTTCCATATCTAAAACTGTTGAAACATTCATGCTGAACTGCATTTCTAAAGGTGCATTTCCTACCACATAATAGCTCAATATCTTTTTGCCTTTTCGCTGATAAAGTGAATTTTTTTGGCCTAATGTTGTCACGCCATTAGCTTTGAAATTGTGAAGAGCCATTTTTTCATTGGCAAAAATATCATAACGATTAACATTTCGATTTGGGGAAATTTTTATTTTCAAATACCGTTGATTGCCTACGATTCGGTCTTCCAGAAATTCAATACTTGGTTTCTGAAGGTCTTTTTTAGGCGCATTTGCCGCATATGTAAAACCAGAATTGTATTTGCTGAACAAAGGAATTTCGTTCAAATTGGTTGCGTTTTTCGGGTTTTCACCCAAATAGCCTTTGGTCCAGGAATCAAGATTGGTGTCGTACGTTGCCCAACTTGCTTGGTCCGTATCGGCATTATAGATATACAATAAACTGTTTGATTTTGCTTTGCCAGTTTCGTAACCGGATTCAGAGTGTGCTTTCGCAAAAAAGCCGATGGAAAGCAAAAGAAGGATTATGGACCAGATTCCCTTTTTGGCGAAAGCCCCAAAAACCGGCAATAATAGGCCAAAAGTCAGTACCGTAAGGATAGCACTTCCAAACAGTACTTTCAGTCCCAAACCTATTGGGAACATTTGGATAAAAGGCGCTATGATCATCAAAGCGGGAATGCTTAATAGGAGATTTAATGTTTTGTTCGATTTTTGAGTCACGATAAAAAGCCCAAAAATTAATAGCCCAAAGTACACCGGAATAATTAAAAATCCTGCTCCTGGTAAAACAAAAGCAAGAATACCGTTGATGATAATCCATAAAAATAATGGCGCTGCATAATGATTGATAGTTACTTTTCGCTCAGATAATAAATGATAAAAAACCATACTTATCGCTAAGGATAATAACACAAAAGCGGCAATATAAGCATGTCCGTTATAGGTAAATCCGTTGAGTAAATCATTGTATTGCGGATAGGCCATTAACAAGCCTTTCCACCCGAAAAAAGTGATTAATCCAGATGTAAATAAAGAACCCAATAGTGGTATAAATCCTTTACCGATTTCCCTAAACGACAAAATTCGTTTGGCTTTTCCTAAAAACAACAGAAAAATAAATAGCGCCAATGCGAGTATTACCATGGGCAAAACCCAACTGAAAGGATAACTTATAAAGGTGTAAGGAATGGTAAAATAGACGTAATCTTCGCTGGCTTTTGTTGTGTTTAAATCTGTGTTTGAGAAATAATTCAATAGCGGCATCAAATAAGAACCTTGATGTGCTAATGTGTTTTTGTTCAAATGATTGATGTCATCTTGGGCGGTATGATAGTTAAAATGGTCATCTATAAAAGCAAAATTATAACCTTGAATGTTGCCTTGTTCCCTGAAAACGGTCAAATCAGTGTCGTTGGGTAACATTTTATAGATGCTGTACATTAAGGAATTAGACACCGGAAAAGTCGCTTTTGCGGAAGCAAACTCTTTTACTAATCCCGCATTTCCTTTGTTGGTTTCCATCAGCATATAGCTTGGACCGGATGAGCCGCGTGCTTCAAAATTTAAAACTAAGCCGACTTCTTTAGCCCATTGATGTTGGGTTACAAAAAGTGCAGCGCCATTCAGTCCTAATTCCTCAGCATCTGAAAACAGAATAATTATATCGTTTTTATGCGGCGTTTTATTGTATAAAAAAGCACGAACACTTTCCAGGATTGTCGCTACACCAGAACCCGCATCGCTGGCACCAGGAGAGTAGGAGTGAGGTGCGCTGTCATAATGGGAAAGCAATAACAATGCTTTGGAACTATTGGAACCTTTGATTCGGGCTAAAATATTTTTGGACTGAACCAGATTTCCCCAATCGCTAAGCGTATATCCTTCCTGAATTGAAGTCTCAAGTCCTAACTTAGTCAGCTCTTTTACGAGATAATTTGCGACTACTTCATGATTTGCAGAACCTACAAAATGTGGTTGTTTTGAAATGGCTTCTACTTGATTTAAGGCTCTTTTTGTTGAAAATTCAGGAAGTGAACCTTCATCGTCAGAAGTCCATTGTGGCATCATCGTAATGTAAATTAACCCTAGAATTAATAGGATGAATAAGCCGGCAAAAATTGAAAAATAGTCTTTTTTCATGGTGATTAGGTAGATTTGGGGATTTACGGTATTAAATGTCTTTTTTGACCAACATATAAAAATCATTTTCTAAAACCATGTATCCTTGGTCGTACAAGAAATAGTAGGTATTTCCTGTTTTGGTCTGGAGTATATTGGTAAAAAATTCAAAATCAAAACCTTTACTTAACAATTTTGCCCGTGTGGCTTTTGATTTCCCGTCGGTGTTTAGCTCAGATAGAATGCGGTAATTTTTGCGCAACTTGTTGTTGATGTTGCGCATAAAATTAGTACTGTCTTTGTTTATTTTATTGTTGAAAGCGTTACGACAACCGTCGCTGCAAAACTTTTTGTCTTCCCGGCCCACAATCTTTTCTCCACATTCTAAGCAGGTTTTGTTCATGGATTTATTTTTTTGATGTCGTATAAATCAGTTCTGCGGTCTTTCAGAATTCGAACACTTCCATGCTCGTGAAGTTCTTTCAATAAATCTAAATCTACATCGACGATCAGTGTCATTTCCGTATTTGGAGTTGCTTCGGCTTTAATTCCGTTACTTGGAAAAGCAAAATCAGAAGGTGTAAACACAGCGGATTGCGCATATTGAATATCCATGTTGTTCACCTTAGGAAGATTACCAACACAACCTGCAATAGCTACGTAACATTCGTTTTCTATAGCTCTGGCTTGTGCGCAGTGTTTTACTCTGGTATACGCATTTTGAGTATCTGTCAAGAACGGAACAAATAAAATGTTCATTCCTTCATCTGCCAATAATCTGGAAAGCTCTGGAAATTCAACATCATAACAAATCATAATTCCAATTTTACCACAATCGGTGTCAAATGTTTTAATTTGTGAGCCACCTGTCATTCCCCAATGCTGTACTTCGTTTGGAGTAACATGGATTTTGGCATACATCTCAGAAGTTCCGTCTCTTTTGCAAAGAAAACCAACATTATATAATGTACCGTTTTCTAAGTACGGCATGCTTCCTGTGATGATATTGATATTGTAAGAAATAGCCAATTCCTGGAAACGTTTGCGAACAGGTTCTGCATGTTTTGCTAATTCCCTAATCGCATCGGCTTCTGACAAATGATTGTAATCCGCCATCAAAGGAGCGGTGAATAGTTCTGGAAACAGCGCAAAATCACTTCCATAACCAGAAACGACATCGACAAAAAATTCGCATTGTTCGAATAAAGCTTCCAGATTATTTAGTTGACGCATTTGCCATTGAACAAGTCCTAAGCGGATAACGCTTTTCTTGAGGTTTATTAATTTCGGGCTTTCGTCGTAATAAATATTGTTCCATTCCAGTAAAACTGCAAATTCTTTTGAATCGGTATCACCTTCCAAGTAGTTTTTCATCACTCGGATTACGTGAAAATCATTACTCAACTGGAATGAAAGTACGGAGTCGTGTAATTCTTTTCTCTTTACTTTCTCGATATAAATTTTTGGAGTAAGTGTTTCTGCATGCTGCCCATAGTTAGGAATTCTTCCAGCAAACACAATTGCTTTCAAATTCAATTGTTCACACAATTCTTTTCGGGCGTCATACAATCGTCTTCCAAGGCGTAATCCTCTATAATTTGGATGAATAAAAACATCTATTCCGTATAAAACATCTCCTTTTGGGTTGTGGGTAGAGAAGGTGTATTTTCCGGTTATGTCAGAGTAATTGTGGTTTTTGTCTACTAAACTTTCGTCAACAATTAGAGACAAAGCAGAGCCAACTACTTTTCCATCTACCAAAATTACCAATTGACCTTCTGGGAAAATAGATAATAATTTTTCGATATGATGTTCTCTCCAGTAGGAACCTACCATTTCCGGATACGATTCTACCATTGAGTTTTTTAGTTGTTTGTAATCTTCAAATTCAAGATTTCGTAATTCTACTTTGTTAATTTTGGCCTGCATAAAAATTTTATTTTTATCAAATATAGCGAATTTTTCCCATTTACAAACGTTTACAAATAGTTACAACCGAAAGTAAATAGTTAGTTACCGATTAGTTTTTGATTGTCATCGCATCTTTGCAGTGTTGATTTGAAATAACGATTCAACAAATAACTTATATACACTAACATTTAAATTTTACACGCCATGAGCACATTAAGAAACAAAGTACAGTTAATTGGACACGTTGGGAATGATCCGGAAATCAAATCATTTGACGGAGGAAAAAAGTTGGCCAATTTCACGCTAGCAACAAACGAGAGTTACAAAAACGACAAAGGAGAAAAAGTAGAAGAAACACAATGGCATAGATTAGTGGCTTGGGGAAAGACAGCTGAAATCATAGAGAAATATGTTACCAAAGGAAAGGAAGTAGCAATAGAAGGAAAACTGACACATAGAAGTTATGACGATAAAAACGGAGAAAAAAGGTATGTGACGGAAGTTGTGGTAAACGAAATAATGCTTTTAGGAAAATAATTATTCCGTTATACATTTAAAAAATAATGCCCTCAGCAATAGAGGGCATTTATATTTTAATCAAGATACCTTTTTCAATAAATCAAAAAGAGGACATCGTTTGCAACGTTTGTCTTCTCCTTTTTTAAATTTTTTACAGCATTTAGATTTACAGTTTTCTGCAATCTTAATGGTTTTAAGGATTTCTTTTTTATCCTTTTTCTTTTCCTTTTTTTTCTTTTCCAATTTTCTAAAGAATTAAAAACTAAGGCAAATGTATGTTATTTTTATCTGTTCTAAATAAATTTTAACATTTAAATAGCAGGTTTTACGAGTGCTACTTGTTGTAAATCACGGTCAAATAAATACAAACCACCTTTGTCATCACCAATCAAGTTGATTTTGTCTAAAATAGATTTTGCGGTTGCTTCTTCTTCAATTTGTTCGGCAACATACCATTGTAGAAAGTTGTGTGTGGCATAATCCTTTTCTGAAAAAGTAATGTGCACCAATTCATTTATTGAATCCGAAACAAAAATTTCATGTTTATAAAGTTCTTCAAACATTCCTTTGAAGGTTTCGTAAGTCGTTTTTGGCGCTTTCAAATCGGTGATTTTTGCATGACCGCCGCGTTCATTAACATATTTGATTAATTTGAGCATGTGCAAGCGCTCTTCATCAGATTGTGCAAACATGAATTGCGCAATTCCTTCGAGTCCGTTTATTTCAGCCCAACAAGCCATAGAAAGATAGGTTTGCGAAGATTCGGCCTCGATTCGAATTTGTTTATTTAATGCGGTTTCAATATTTTGTGATAACATAATAGTGAGTTTTAGTAAAGTTAAAAAAATATTTTATTGTTGATTCATCAATTCTTGGAAACAATCCACAAATTGTCCCAGATGAAAACCATCCATTAATCCGTGATGCACATGAACGGACATTGGCATGCTTCTTTTGCCATTGTCAGCAATTTTCATTTTTCCAAACGAAATCTTCGGACAGCTATCTGGAAAAGTATAACTTCTGGCATGCGATAATGAGGTGAAGTCGAGCCACGGAATCGCCGAAAAGTGAATTACATTGTCGTCGTTAAATTTTCGGGTAAAAAGTCCGCTTGTGGTTTGAATACGGTCAATTTCTGTCGCAGTGATTCCTTTGAAAACAGCAAAATCAGAGTCGTATTCAATTAAAGAAAAACCAAATGTACCATCTTTCCGGCCAATAGTTGCCGAGGCGTTTATCTGATCACAAATATATATTTGGTCATCAGAAATCCGATATCGAAACGGTTCAATCGTATTCACTGCTACTAATGTTTTATGTAAATAGTAACTGAAAAAAGAAGCTTTCAATGTTTTTGCATTAGCGTAAGCTTTGGTACAATCGATTTCGACAGTAGCACCAAAGAATGGTTCTTCAAATTGTCTGAAAAAATGGAAGTGTTCTTTTCTAGGCCAGTTTTCTATATCTAAAAGGGTTTTCAAAATGCGTAATTTTATTTGTTTTTCAAAAGTACTGCTAATCTTTTAAATCATAAATCCGTTTTTTGGAATTTTTATTTTAAAGAAATAAGAAGACTTTTTTCAAATGGAAACATGAAGGCATAAAAAAAACCCTAAAGAAATTTCCTTTAGGGTTTTAGAGAATATGAAGAAAGAATTATTTTACTATGAAAGTAACTCTTCTAACTAATTTTCTTGCAGCGTCAGAATTTTTATCAACTGAATTGTCTTCACCAGCACCAACTACATTCAATCTTGATGCATCGATATTAGCTTTTACTAAAGTGTTTTTTACATTATTTGCTCTTGCAGCAGATAATTTATCATTGTATTCAGATCTTCCTAATTCGTCAGCGTGACCAATAATGTCAACTGAAGCAGAAGGATTGTTTCTCAAATATGTTAAGATGAAATCTGTACCTTCTGTAGAAACATTTGTTGGAGTTGATTTGTTGTAGTCAAAATAAACAGCAACATAACCACCGTTGATTAAACTTTTGATTAAATCATTATTGTAAATAATAGATCCGTCACCAGTATTTCCTGCATAATTTTTCAAGATATATGCTTCAGTTTCGTCAGGAACATTGTTGTTGTTCTTGTCAACTGATTTTCCTTTAGTATCAACCATTGCACCTGCAGGTGTATTAGCTTCTTCATCTAAATAATCAGCTACACCATCTTTATCAGTGTCTAGCATTTTATTTTCGATATCTGTAATTTTTTGTCTTAACTCTTCTATTTCATTCTCATTGTCAATTACCCAGTCAGCATGTTTTTCGTTTTTACCTAAATAAACGGTTAAACCTACTGTACCGTTAAAAAGGATTCCTTGAAAACCACGTGCTTCAGGAGTAAGGCTCGCCCCATCAAAAGCAGTTCCTTGACTGAAATTAACAATTGTTGTGAAATCTCCTGTTAATGCAAGTCTGTTACTTAGTTTAATTTGTCCAGTTACACCAGTAATAAAGTTACCCATCTTGTCTTGAATATCATTGTCTTCATTTCTTAACTGTGCATAACCAAAACCAGTATGTGATAACAAACCAATTGACTTGGTCCAAGTCTCAAAATTCAAAATTCTTCCTAAATTGGCAACCGCTTGTAAATTTGCTCTGTAATAATTTGTTTCGAAATCAATAGACTCTTTTTTTGCTTGAAAACTATTGTATCCTACGTCAGCTTTTAAACCAAATTTGTTATTGAACATGTATCTAACTCCAAGATCTGCTACAAAAGCACTTGGCGTAGACGTAAAATAACCAGGTGTCATTGGTTGCTGTGGTTTGTTTACACCTCCTGCAACTTCAATAGACCATTTGTTAAAGTTGTTTTCTGTGCTTTTTACAGTTTCTGTTTGTGCGCTCAGAGTTGTTATAGCTGAAGCAAAAACTAATGTAAGTATGATTTTTTTCATAATGTTTGGGTTTATTTTTTTTTACAAAACTACATTACAAATTTTGATGGTAAATTTTAAACAGTGAATTATATAAACATCCGTTTTAATTCTATAAAAACACAGTTTAAAATGTGTTTTCATAGAATTATTGGTAAGATTTTACATAGATTAGAAGAATGTTTTTAATTTTAAGATCGGAATGTGTTTAATCAAAAACCATTTTAGTTTTCATTTTTGCTACTAAAAATGCTTAATCCAATCTTTTTAAAACCTCCGTTATTTTTTCAAAAGAGCTGAAATTTTCATGTTCTACTTTATGATTGATTTTTTCGTGCGCCCAAGTGGTATGAAACGGAATATGAACGGCGTGTCCGCCAATGGCTAAAACAGGTAATACATCAGATTTTAATGAATTTCCAATCATGAAAAATTCTTCAGGCTGTATTTCCAATCGTTTAATCAAATCCGAATAGTCGACTTCTTGCTTGTCTGACATTACTTCAATATGATGAAAATAATGACCCAAACCTGAATTGTGTAACTTTCTTCGTTGGTCTAATAAATCGCCTTTGGTGGCAACCACTAATTTGTATTTTCCTTGTAAAGCTTCCAGAGTTTCTTCCACACCTTCTAATAAAACTATTGGTTTCTCCAATAATTCTTTTCCGTATTGAATGATTTTTTCAATGATTTCAATGGGAATAGTATTATTAGAAATATTCATTGCGGCTTCAATCATCGAAAGAATATAACCTTTGATTCCGTAGCCGTATAATTTCAGATTGTCAATTTCGACCTTAAAAAGTTCTTTGGAAATTCCTTGATGCGATAAATAATCTTCCATCAAACCACAGAATTTCTTTTCGGTCTCATCAAAATAGGTTTCGTTGATCCATAAGGTATCATCGGCGTCAAAAGCAATTACTTTTAGGCTCATATTAAGTTTTTTAATCTGTGAATTTTAGAATGCTAAACTTTTTAAGGTTGTTTTCATAATATCCTAAATAGTAAGATTCATTTATTTTAAAAATTGTTTGAGGACTGCTAACTTTTTTATCCATTATAAAAGACTGGATTTTGTCAAAGGCAAGTGGTTTTAATTCCTCTTTTACATGGTTCCCGTTTTTGTCTAATACACTATTGAAGTAAACGACTTTTCTATTGGCGTAAGCATTAAAATTTTCTAGCGTAGGATTACTTAAGGCATAATACATTAATACACCAACAACACCAAACATTCCACTTAAAGCTGGCCCGCTATCTCTTATTTCAGATACGCTTCCTAAAGTTGTAAAATACGTATCGTTTATTTTGTACAAAGATACTCCAAGATTTAGGTTGTTGATTTTTCGGATGAACGGTCCAGTTTCTTCTATTGTTTTCTTACTTTTCTCGCTTCCGTTTTGTTGGATTATAGCTGAGTTTTTGAAATCAATATTTTTATTGGCTGTGATTTCATATTCTTTTATCAAATTATCTTCTAAATCTTTGATTGTTAAAATGGATTTGGTCGAAGATGTTTTTATCTGATATAAATGATTATCCATTAAAAACGAATTTGAATTTAATTCAGTTGTATTGAATGATTTATATGGGGCGTTTTTGATGATTTTCCCTGCCAGGGTGTATTTCTCTAAATCAATAGTTATGATTTGTGTGAAGTTAGGATTTGTGTCAATTGTTATTAGGATTTTCTTTTTGTCATAATAACATTTTCTCTTTTTTGCGGAGTCAGTAAGTGAAGTTGGGCTCTCTGGATTAATTTTTTGCAAGGAAAATGCGGCTTCAAAAGGAAGAAAATCATCAGCAAAAGTATCGTATAAATTAGACCTATGGTAGAATTTCAATTCATTAGTGCTAATGTTTTTCACTTCTTGGTTACCTGCTGAATCAAACACATACAATCTAAAATCATTAGTTTTCTTTACCAAGTACAAAATTATAAATGAATTATTAACCGAAAATTTTTCAAGATAAACTTCGTCTTTTATATCCAAATCAAAAGTTTTATTGACCAAAGTGCGGTTATTAAAGTTGAATGATTGTGAAAGAATTTTTTTGGGATTGGCAGATGCCAAAAACAATGTCGTTTTATTTGATTGGGTTATGTTTCCTATGATTTTATTCTGTGCTTTATCAAGCTTTTCAGTTGATAAAGAATCGATGATGTTCATTTTACTGTCCAGTCGAATTGCGGTAGTTTTAAGTTTGTCCGCAATAAACAAGGTCAATTCGTTTTTAGTTTCATCGACAGTTTGAAATATCTGACTTGTTTTGTTCAATTCAATGGGTAATGAATTCACAATCTCCTGCGAAAAAGCGACACAACTCATAAAGACAAAGACTGCTGAAATAATTTTTTTAAACATTTTTTTGGGATTTATAAACTGTTTGGTAATTCAGAAAATGCTGTGATTTTTGAATTATTAATCGTTGAATTTTCTAAAAATATATTCTTTTGTTTTATTGTCATAATAGCCTAAATAATAAGCATCCGTTTTAAATAATGTTTGTGATGAAACATCTGTATACTTGTCGAAAAAGGTACGGATTTTATCAAAAGCCAGAGGTCGTAAATCGCCTTTAATATGATTGCCTTCGTTGTCAAATAATCCGTCTGTTTTTACCACTTTTCTATTTGAATACGAATTAAAACTCTCTATGCCTGGATTGTAAACGGCAACTGCAACTAGCGCTCCAATTAAGCCAAATTGGCTCATACCAAATTGGCCGGCTGATTGTTGAATAGGCGATATACCTCCAAAAGTAATTAACGTGTTTTGACCAATACTATAACAACTAATACCTGGGTTTAGATTGTTGACTTTTCGAATAAACTGGGAAGAATTTTCTAAGGTTCTCTTTCCTCCAAAATCTCCTCCTTCCAGTTGAACTTCTGAATTTTTAAAATCGATTGGTTCGGATGACTTAGCGGTATGTTCCTTCAATACTTTTCCGTCTAAATCTTTTACAGTAAGATAAAATAGATTGGATGCGCTTTTTAATTGATATAATTTGTTATCAAAGTAAAATGAATTCGAATTCAAATACATTCGATCTTCATCAATATCGTGAGTTTTTATTTTTTTTTCAGTAGCTTTAAAATCTGTTAAATCAACAGTGATAACTTGGGTAAACTCGATATTAGTGTCAAGGGTAATGATAATTCGATTGTTTTTGAAATAACATTTTCTTTTTTTGGCACTATCAGTTAGAGATGTTGGGTTGTCGGTATTTATAAGCTGCAAAGAGAAAGGCGCCTCAAAAGGAAGTAAATTTTCTCCTAATACTTCATATAAGTTTGATTGTGTATAGTCTGATTTATAAAAAGTAAATCCGTTTAAATTGATTTTTTTTTCGGTATAATCACCTTCTTTATCAAAAACATAGAGTTTTAAATCATTACTTTTTTTGATAACTGTTAGAATATAAAAAAAATCTTTGTCACTAAATTTTTGTAAAACTTTTTCATCTTTTAATAATAAAGAATGTTGTTTTGTTGTCGTTTTACGGTTATTGAAATCGTATAATTCAGTAAAAATATCCTTGGAATCATTTGATGACCAAAAAAGTCTAGTGTTGTCATTGTTGATGTTGTAGCCAATCATCTTCGTGTAAATTTTAGTATTT
Organism: Flavobacterium psychrolimnae; assembly: GCF_003312425.1. Classification (GTDB taxonomy): domain Bacteria; phylum Bacteroidota; class Bacteroidia; order Flavobacteriales; family Flavobacteriaceae; genus Flavobacterium; species Flavobacterium psychrolimnae. Next base: position 104,257 of record NZ_QNUX01000009.1, read on the forward strand.
GGCCTTTCGGATGAAATACTATCAATGATTTTCATTTTTTCATCGAGTTGAATGGCTTTTACTTTCATTTTATCACCAATAAATAAAGTAATTTCTTTTTTATCGTTATTTATAGTCTGAAAAACATCACGATTTTTTTTTAACTCAAGAGGTATAGATGATACCATTTCTTGTGAAAAAGAAATTAAACTACTTAAAATTAAAGACGCAAGAAGTGTTTTTTTTATCATTTTTAGATAAGTTTATTTTTTAGCTAATATCTTATTTTTTTTTAAAATATTATTAGTTAAAAAATGTTTTTTAAATGCAAACTGCGCAACTTAATTAAAATTTTAATTAAGTCACGCAATTTTATATTTTTTTCAAAAAGTCTTAATTTATAGCCTCTCCATTAGCAACGCCATCGGTATCCGGATTTACAAAAACCAGTTTTCCTTCAGCATTGGTAGTCATCAAAATCATTCCTTGACTTTCTACGCCACGAAGATTTCTTGAAGCCAAATTCACTAAAACAGTCACTTTTTTACCAATAATATCTTCTGGTTTGAAACTCTCAGCAATTCCTGAAACTATCGTTCGAACATCAATTCCGGTGTCTACTTTCAAAATCAAAAGCTTGTTGGCTTTCGGCATTTTTTCGGCTTCCAAGATTGTTCCTGTACGAATATCTATTTTGGCAAAATCCTCAAATTGAATCGCTTCTTTCTGTGGTTCCGCTTTTTTGTTTTCGGCAGTATTAGCAGTTTTTGTCGCTTCTAGTTTGTCTATTTGTTTTTGAATTTCCTCATCTTCAATTTTAGCAAACAATAATTCCGCTTCGCCAATTTGGTGTCCAGCCGGAATCAAATCAGAATTTTGAGCAATAGTATTCCAGTTCAAAGGACTTTCAATTTTTAAAATTATTGATAATTTTTTAGCGGTAAATGGTAAGAACGGTTCGCAAAGTGAACTCAACGCAGCGGCAATTTGCAAGGCAACATACATTTGTGTTTGTACGCGCTCCGGATTGTCTTTTATCACTTTCCAAGGCTCTTCATCCGCCAAATATTTATTTCCTAAACGCGCTACATTCATTAATTCGCTCAACGCTTCACGGAATCTGTATCGTTCCACAGAACTTGAAATTACTGCTGGATACGCTTTCAATTCGGTTAAAGTTGCTTCATCTACCTCAGAAAGTTCGTTTGGTTGCGGAACAATTCCGTTGTAATATTTATTGGTTAAAACCACGACACGATTGATGAAATTTCCATAAATCGCTACCAATTCATTATTGTTTCTCGCCTGAAAATCTTTCCAGGTAAAATCATTATCTTTGGTTTCCGGCGCATTTGATGTCAAAGCATAACGCAAAACATCTTGCTGATTCGGGAATTCTTCCAAATATTCGTGCAACCAAACTGCCCAGTTTTTAGACGTAGATAATTTATTTCCTTCCAAGTTCAAGAACTCATTAGCAGGCACATTGTCCGGCAAAATATAACTTCCTTCGGCTTTCAACATCGCAGGGAAAATGATACAATGAAAAACAATATTGTCTTTCCCAATAAAGTGAACCAGTTTTGTATCCTGATCTTTCCAGTAAGGTTCCCAATCTTTTCCTTCGCGCAAAGCCCATTCTTTGGTAGAAGAAATGTACCCAATCGGCGCATCAAACCACACGTATAATTTTTTTCCTTCGGCACCTTCAACGGGAACATCAATTCCCCAATCCAAGTCACGAGTTACCGCACGAGGCTCTAATCCGCCGTCAATCCACGATTTTACTTGACCGTAAACATTCGGTTTCCAGTCATTTTTATGTCCAACTAGAATCCATTCTTTCAAGAAATCTTCATAACGGTCCAAAGGCAAAAACCAGTGTTTGGTAGATTTCATAATAGGTGTTTCTCCAGTAATTGTCGATTTTGGATTAATCAAATCCGTAGCATTCAGCGTCGAACCACATTTTTCGCATTGATCACCGTAGGCTTCTTCGTTGCCGCATTTTGGGCAAGTTCCCACCACAAAACGGTCAGCCAAAAACTGATCTGCTTTTGCATCATACAATTGCTCGGTTACTTCTTCGATAAAATCACCTTGTTCGTACAGTTTCCTAAAAAATTCCGAAGCCGTATCATGATGAATTTTAGCCGAAGTTCTGGAATAATTATCAAACGAAATCCCAAAATCAGAGAACGATTTACGAATGATTCCATCATATTTATCGATTACTTCCTGTGGCGTAATGCCTTCTTTTTTGGCTTTCATCGAAATCGCCACGCCGTGTTCGTCACTTCCGCAAACAAACAAAACGTCTCTTCCCTGCAATCTTAAATATCTGGAATATATATCCGAAGGTACGTAAACACCCGCTAAATGGCCAATGTGAATCGGTCCGTTCGTATACGGCAATGCCGCTGTAATCGTATATCTTTTTGGATTCTGTATCATGATTCAATTTTATAGAGCGCAAAAATAAGCATTCCAATTTTTATTTGAAGCTATTTCCTGTCTCGTTTTAAAGATGAGATTGCAATCTTTCTATTCTAATAGAAAAATAGAAAGGATTTTCATTTGTAGTGGGGCTAAGAATTTGGGTTGTCAAACCGTTTTTTATATAAATAATTACTTATATTTGGTTCAAAGCTAAAATTCAAGTCATGAAAAAAATTTTTTTTTTATTAATTTTTCTAACCTTTCTTCTAGGATGTTCTTCCAAAATTAAATCAATAACTGAATTTTCTATCCAAGATGGTATTATAAGTAAAAATAGAATTGCAGAGTTTGATAAAGAAGGAAATAAATTGTTAGAACAAAATTTTGGAAATCCTAGATCTAATAGAGTTACAAAGTCAGACTATATAAATGGTATGAAAGTTTTAGAAATGGATTGTGATTATTTTGAAAAAGAAGATACTTGTGTAGTTAGACAGTTTTCAAAATTTGATTACGATGTCAATAATAAATTAATAGCAGAAACAAAATTTGAGGAAGATTCAGCAATACGCTTTGTTCGTCGCCATATTAATTTAAAGGATATGAAAGTTCTAAAAACGATGTCATGGGAAATGTTTCCAGTAGCAACGCCAAATTACGACGAGGCTATAATATTAATTGACACTATTTATTACGATAAATTAAAAAGAGAAATTAAGAGAGTACATCATAATCCGGATTTTGATAAACCATGGGTTGAAATTTTTAGATATAGCAAAAATGGATATTCTAAAGAATATAAAGGGAGTATTAAGGACACAATAGAATATTTTAAATATAATAAACTCCAAAAAAAGGTGATTAAAAATAAAATTAATTTTGATTTTGGGGATATGAAAAAGAATAAGTATAAATTTGAGTATTATTAAATGAATACTAAATTGCCCCTTTCTTTGTGAAATTGATAAGTAGTAATTAGCTTGAATAAAGGGTGTTGTTATTTGATAGATTTGATTTTATCTAATTATAAACATCTGTTTATTTATCTTTGAAAACCAAGTTAAAGAAGACTGTAAATCATGGCAAAAGGACCCGAAAAAAATACCAAAAATAAGGCGTTGCACACCAAATTGCTAAATCGGAAAAAGGCTAAAATTCAAAAAGAAAAAAAAGAAAAAGCGTTGCGTTTGAAAGCTTTGGTTACAAAAATGAATCAGAAAAAGAGTAGTGACGAATCTGATAACATATAAATCGCTTTGGATTTCTTTTCTGTAATAATTTACCCGAAATTTGCAGCACATATTCAAACACAAAACCTATGGAATTCGGTAGAATAATTATTTCAGAAACAGCCTTTAATAGTGAGAACATTCAAGATGTAATTCACTCTAATATTTCGGTAATCAACTTAATGCGTGAGGAAGGCGTGAACGATGATTTGATTCACGAAGATGCGATAATGAGTTATTATTTAGATTATTATACGTCACAATGTACCGAAGGAAATTTTGCTCAATTTGTATACAATTCGGGTTGGGATAAAGAACTGAATGAATTGATCGAAGAAGGTTTGGCTTTGATTGGAGCCGAAAAGCATTTGGAATTGTTCCAACAACAATCCAAAAAAGTAAAATTGATGAGCAGTGTTAAGCTCAATAAATTCTTGAAAGGAAAGCTGGAAGGCGTAAATCCAATTAGAGATTTGCTCAATAACGATACTTTTTTCGAAATTGAAGAGAACCTGGTTACTTTGAATGCTACTTTTTTAAAAACACACCCCGATTTTGAAGTCCTTTCAGTAGACGACATGTTTGCTGCCTTGGAGGAATTTGTGGGGCATGAGATTAAAAGAGATTAGCTAATTATTTAGGTGAAATTCATTTTGCATTATTTTTAACCACATAGAAACATAGTTTTGAGTTTATTAAAAAGGCATTTCATTTTTAGCTAGAATGCATAGCTATGTGAAAATGAAATGTTATCAAATTCTTCTCAGTCCTAATTTTTCTATGATTCTATCTGTTTAAAAAAATCCCAATGCATTTGAAATAGGATATTCTCCTTTTCCTCAAAACTTTGTCTTATAAGTCCCAAACATTTCCTTAAATTTGCTTCCATTATTATAAAAGTTAGCGTTAAAAAAATCAAGCTATGTTACAAATTGCATTTATTAGAGAGAATCAAGAAAAAGTAATCACCGCTTTGGCAAAGAGAAACATCGATGCTACAAGTGTTGTTGAAGAAGTGGTACAACTGGATGAAAAACGTCGCGCTACGCAAGTGGAATTAGACAATATTTTATCCGAATCTAATAAATTATCCAAAGATATTGGCGAATTGATGAAAGGCGGAGAGAAAGCAAAAGCTGCTATTCTAAAAGAAAAAACCGTTTTAAACAAAGAGAAAAGCAAAGCTTTAGCGGAAACTGCTGATGCACTTGCTGCAGAACTTTTAGAGAAACTATATACCTTACCCAATCTTCCTGCTGATATTGTTCCTGTTGGAAAAACGCCAGAGGAAAACCTAAATGTTTTTGAAGAAGGTGAAATTCCGGTTTTGCACGAAGGAGCACAACCGCATTGGGAATTGGTAAAAAAATATGACATCATTGATTTTGAACTTGGAGTAAAAATCACTGGCGCAGGATTTCCCGTGTATAAAGGAAAAGGAGCACGATTACAACGTGCCTTGATTAATTATTTCTTGGACAAAAATACGGCTGCGGGTTACAATGAAGTTCAGGTTCCGCACATGGTAAATGAAGCGTCGGCTTATGGAACGGGACAATTGCCTGACAAAGAAGGGCAAATGTATCACGATAAAACAGATGATTTATACTTGATTCCAACGGCTGAGGTTCCAGTAACGAATTTGTTTCGTGATGTAATCCTTAACGAAAGTGAATTGCCGGTTTTGACTACGGCTTACACACCTTGTTTCCGTCGTGAAGCAGGTTCTTACGGAGCACACGTTCGTGGATTGAACCGTTTGCATCAATTTGATAAAGTGGAAATTGTACGTGTAGAACATCCTGATAAGTCGTATGAAGCTTTGGACGGTATGGTCGAACACGTTAAAAATATATTACAAGAATTGAAATTACCTTATAGAATTTTGCGTCTTTGTGGCGGTGATATGGGTTTTACATCAGCGTTGACGTATGATTTCGAAGTGTTTTCTACAGCGCAAGATCGTTGGTTAGAAATTAGTTCGGTTTCTAATTTTGAGACTTTTCAAGCGAATCGTTTGAAATTGCGTTTCAAAGACAAAGACGGAAAAAACCAATTGGCTCATACCCTTAACGGTAGTGCATTGGCTTTGCCAAGAGTTTTGGCTGGAATTTTAGAAAATTACCAAACTCCAGAAGGAATTGTAATCCCAAAAGTATTGCGTCCGTATTGCGGGTTTGATATCATAAACTAATTTTTTTCAACATATAAGTCATTTAAGGTCATTTAAGTATTAGTATAAATTATTGATTTTGAAGTAATCATATCATAAAAAAGCTTATGAAATATTTCCTTCTAATTTTTTTGGCTTTTACAATTAATTCTTGTGCACAAAATAACAGACTTGTTTTGGGTGAAAAATATGCAAAAGAAGAACTGTATGCGGTTTTAGGAAAAAAACCTGGACATAATGTTGTTGACAATAAAGAGTTAATAGTAAAGGGAAGTAAGACAGCAATTAAAATTGCAGAAGCCATTCTTTTTGACATTTATGGAAAAGAAAATATTGAAAGGCAAAAACCATATGAAGAATATTTGATAAAAAATTATTGGGTTATTTTAGGAACTTTACCAGAAAAAAGTAAGGGAGGAACTTTTTTAATTATTATTGATGCGAAAAATGCCCAAGTTTTAAAAATAACTCACGGTAAATAATTTTCACAATTGATTCCAATATCTTAATTTGAATAATTTATCATTTCTTAAATGAGCTTAAATGCCTTATATGGTTAAACAATGATTCTGAATCAATGAAAAAACTCTTTCTACATATCACGCTGTTTTTTTCATTGGTTTGTTTTTCGCAAAACGAACAATTAGCGCAATATTATTACGACAAAGGCGATTTTGAAAAAGCAAAAATCAGCTATGAAGAGTTGTTGAAAGAGATTCCGTTGAACTCCCAATATTTTTTAAGAATAATAGATTGTTCTCAGCAATTGCAACAGTTTGAAAGTGCTGAAAAAGCCATTCAAGAACGATTCAACAAGTACAATCAAGGGAATCTTCTGGTGGAATTGGGCTATAATTTTCAGTTGCAAAAAAATGATGACAAAGCCAAGATATACTACGAACAAGCTTTGGAACGAATCAAAAAAAATCCAAATGAAGTCTATGGAATTTCAAATTCTTTTGAGCGAAAAGTGTTGCTCGACTACGCGCTGAAATCCTACCAAACCGCCACAGAATTAGAGCCTAATTTCAATTTCAATTATCAGATAGGATTGCTTTACGGTCAATTGTCTAATATGGAAATGATGATTTCCACTTTTCTGGATGAGGCGTTTGCGAATCCTCAAAACTCCATTAGAATCCAAAATCAGCTGGTTCGTTTTATGGTTGATGAAGGCGATGCGAATTTCAATGAACTGTTGCGCACAGCATTAATTATTAGAACCCAAAAAAACCAAGATATTTTTTGGAACCATTATTTGAGTTGGTTTTATGTACAGCAAAAAGAATTCGAAAAAGCATTTATTCAGGAAAAAGCCATTTACAAACGCAATCCGGAATCACTTACTAATATTGTGAATTTGGGGCAACTCGCCATTGATGAGCAGAATGATGAAGCGGCTAAAGAAATTTTGGGATTTGTATTGGAAAACACACAAGATTTAGAATTGTTGATTCAGGCAAATTCCTATTTGATGACTATGAAAATTGAAAAAGCATCCGAAAAAGACTTTGCAGCTATTAGCACAGAATTAGACGCTTTGCTGAAACAATTTGAAATAAGTCCTTTTACCTTATCTTTGCAGCTGATTCAGGCACATTTTACGGCATTTAATTTGAAAAAACCAGAAGAAGGAAAGGCAATAGTCAAGAGAGCGCTGGAATTGCAATTGAATGATTATGAAATGGCTAATGCCAAAATGGAACTGGCAGATATTTTGCTGTATGAAGAAAAATTCAACCAGGCTTTGATATATTATTCGCAGATAGAATTGGATTTGAAAAATGATGTAATGGCGCATGAAGCCAGTTTGAAAGCAGCAAAAACAAGTTATTTCAAAACTGATTTTGCTTGGGCGTTGAAACAATTTAAGGAATTGAAATCAGCTAATACGCAGTTGATTGCAAATGATGCTTTGGAGTATTTTCTGTTAATTAACGACAATACTGTTGCCGATTCGACACAAACGGCTTTGAAGCAATTTGCAAAAGGTGATTATCTATTATATCAAAACAGGAATCAGGAAGCGGTAATGCAGTTTCAGACGATATTAAAAAATAATAAAGGACAGGAAATAGAAGCCGTAACCTTGTTGCGATTAGGAAAAATATATGAAAATAAAGGTGATTTTGCTCTGGCTTTAAGCCAGTATCAAACGATTATCGACCAGCATAGCGACGGAATTTATATAGACGAAGCATTGTATTTTTCGGCAGAAATATATAACAAGCAATTGTTGCCTGAAAAAGCAAAGCCATTATATGAAAAGATATTATTCAATCATCAGGACAGTATTTATTTTGTAGAAGCCAGAAAGAAATTCAGACAATTGCGAGGCGATACTAATTTATAAAAACAGATTATTTAGATTCTTGGATTTTTTGAAAAAGTCTAATAATCTAAAAGTCTAATAATCTAAAAGTCTAATAATCTAAAAAAAATGATACTATACAACGTTACCACAAACATACACGAAAGCGTTCACGATCAATGGATGATTTGGATGCAGCACAAGCATATTCCTGAAATTTTGGCGACAGGAAAGTTCTCTTCAGCAAGAATGGTACGAGTTTTAATTGAAGAGGAAATGGGTGGAGTTACGTATTCCGTTCAATATGCTACGGACAGTAAAGAAACTTTAGAGAAATACTACCAGGAAGATGCACCAGGTTTTCGCGAAGAAGGAGCGAAATTGTTTGGAGACAAAATGTTAGCGTTTAGAACGGAATTAGAACTGATTGCAGATTATAAATAGCCATGGAACTCCATTTTCAAACCAAAGAAGAAAGCAATAGAAAACAATTGGAGGATTTTTTGAAATTGTCCAAAGTAGAACGTTTTTATCAGTTTTTGCGTTTGATGGAGAAAGTTAATCAATTTCCAATGAAGCATAAAAACGACATTAATTCGAATTTTATTATTCAAATAAAATCAAGCTGATATGTTTCAAAAATGGGAAGAAAATATCAATCAATTCATTTCTATTGCCAATAAGCATAAAGTAAGAATGTTGATGGTTGGCGGAGGAGCGGTAAATTTTCATGGATACCAGCGCCATTCCGCGGATGTCGATTTTTGGATAGAGACCACGGATGAAAACTTTAAAAAACTAGTAGCCGTTTTTAATGAAATGGGATATGAAATTGATGATTTTCCCGAAAATGTAAAAAAACAAGAACAAAATATTTCCGTTAAATTCTCTCCTGTAGACTTAGATTTAGAGTTAATTACAAAATTTTCTGTAAATAAAACTTTTTCTGAAGCGTTTGAAAGCAGCGAAGAAGTACAAGTGAATGACAATCTTTTTTTAAAATGGAATGTACTGTCACTAGAGGATTTAATAACAAGCAAAATTAAAGAAAACAGACCTAAGGATTTATTGGATATTCAGCAATTGTGAGAAATAAACAAAAAACCATAAAATTAGGGCAATAAAAAATACTGAAATTATTCAGCATAAACATGGAAAAAGTAACAGCCAAAAAACACCTCGGACAACACTTCTTGAAAGACGAAAGCATTGCAAAAGACATTGCTGACACGTTGAATTTAGAAGGATATGATGATGTATTAGAGATAGGTCCGGGAATGGGAGTTTTAACAAAATATTTATTGGAGAAACCGGTGAATACCTACGTTATTGAAATCGATATGGAATCAGTGACGTATTTGGACCAAAATTATCCAAAATTAAAAGACAGAATCATTTCTAAAGATTTTTTGAAGTATGATATCAATGAAACTTTTGAAGGGAAACAGTTCGCTATAATTGGGAATTTCCCGTATAATATTTCGACACAAATTGTGTTCAGAACTTTGGAATACCGCGATCAGATTCCGGAATTTGCGGGAATGTTCCAGAAAGAAGTAGCGCAACGTATTTGTGAAAAAAAGGGAACAAAAGCGTATGGAATTCTGTCAGTTTTGGTTCAGGCTTTTTATGATGCCGAATATTTATTCACGGTGGATGAAAATGTATTTATTCCGCCACCAAAGGTAAAATCAGGTGTTTTACGTTTGCGCAGAAAGAAAGATTACAGTTTGCCTTGCGGCGAAAAATTGTTTTTTACCGTAGTGAAAACGGCTTTTCAACAACGACGCAAAACGTTACGAAACAGTTTGAAAACTTTAAATTTGTCGGATAGTTTAAGAGAAGATGAAATTTTTAATCTTCGACCAGAACAATTAAATGTAGAACAGTTCATAGCACTTACCCAAAAAATAGAAGCCGATGGAGTTTAAAATCAGCAAAGAATTAATACAAGAATTAGAGCAGCTCATTCAAAATAAAAACGACCAGCAACTGGAAGTATTATTGAATGATATGCACCATGCTGATATTGCTGAAATTCTGGATGAGCTTGATTTTAATGAAGCGACCTATATTTTTAAAGTTTTAGACAGTGAAAAAACCGCCGAAATCCTTCTGGAACTAGAAGATGATTTGCGGGAAAATATATTAAGCAGGCTTTCGCCAAAAGAGATTGCGGAAGAATTAGATGAGCTGGAAACAAATGATGCAGCCGATATTATTGCGGAGCTTTCCAAAGATTTGAAAGCCGAAGTAATATCAGAACTTCAGGATGTTGAGCACGCCAAAGATATTGTTGACTTGTTGCGTTATGACGAAGATACCGCTGGTGGAATCATGCACAAGGAATTGGTCAAAGTCAATGAAAATTGGAATGTCCTGACGTGTGTAAAAGAAATGCGCATTCAGGCCGAAAATATCTCCAGAGTCCATTCGATTTATGTCGTGGATGATGAAGACCGACTGAAAGGGCGTTTATCACTCAAGGATTTATTGACCACTTCTTCCAGAACACCGGTAAGTGATGTTTACATCCGAAAATTAAACTCCGTAAAAGTAGATACCGAAGATGTTGAGGTGGCCCGAATCATGCAAAAATACGATTTAGAAGCTATTCCTGTCGTAGATGAAATGGGACGATTAGTAGGTCGAATCACTATTGATGACATTGTGGATGTAATCAAGGATGAAGCCGATGAGGATTACCAGTTGGCAGCAGGTATCTCGCAAGACGTAGAGGCAGATGACAGCATATTTGAACATACAAAAGCACGATTACCTTGGCTAGTTTTGGCTCTTTTAGGCGGTTTTATCTCCGTAAAAGTGCTCGGATTATTTGAAGGAGCAATGCTTCTGCACGGAAACTTATTCTTTTTCACGCCGCTTATTGCTGCAATGGCAGGAAATGTTGGGGTGCAATCATCAGCAATTATTGTGCAGGGTTTGGCTAACAATACGTCGAGCGGATCCTTGTTTAATCGATTGGTCAAAGAAGTGTCTCTAAGCTTATTAAACGGACTGATTTTAGCGACGATATTGTTTTTAGGAAGTCATTTTCTGTTGAATGTTGAAATTATAATCGGAGTTATTGTTACCGTAGCATTGATGTCGGTAATTATTATTGCTTCATTAATAGGCACTTTTGTTCCGTTATTATTGGATAAATTTGGTATTGACCCCGCTTTGGCTACCGGACCGTTCATCACAACAAGTAATGATATTTGTGGAATTCTAATTTATTTTTCGATAGCAAAAATGATTTTAGGGTTTTAAAATAGAAGCAAGAGAATAGAACAAAGAATAAAGAGGATAGAATATTGAGAAGGAATTCAACAACAAACTAATACAACTATAACTACACAACCAACACTTTTCTTTAACAACTTACTTTCATTTGGATACTGTTAGGGAGAGGAAAAACCACAACCAGCATGAAAGTACACATCATTGGCGGCGGAAACTTAGGTGTTTCTATTGCATTAGGATTATCAAAATTTTCTCCGGAAAATCAAGTCACTATAACCCGAAGAAACACATCCAGTATTTTGTATCTTGAAAAACTGGGTGCTACAGTTTCCACGAATAATATCCATCAGATTCAGGAAGCTGATGTCATTATTTTGACCATAAAACCGTATCAAGTAGATACCGTTTTAGCCGAAATCCTTCCTGTGATTTCCAATAAAATCATTGCTTCGGCAGTTAGCGGCTTATCCATAGAAAATTTACAAAACAAAATCGGTACTGCTAATAGTGCGATCCGAATAATGCCCAATATTGCGGCACAATTTGGCGCTTCAGCTACTTGTATTGCGTTTCATGAAAAAGACAAAGAGAAGGGACAAGACGTAGTTTCCCTTTTTCAGAGTTTGGGAACCGCACCTATTATTGACGAAAAACTAATGGATGCAGCAACCGTTTTGGCGGCCAGCGGAACTGCTTTTGCATTGCGATACATTCGCGCATCGATGCAAGCCGGAATTGAAATAGGATTCGATTGGCAGACCGCTTTGGCAATTTCAGCACAAACCGTAAAAGGCGCTGCCGAAATGCTACTAGAAGAAAAAGTACACCCGGAACAATTAATTGACCGTGTGACCACACCACAAGGCTGCACGATTGCGGGATTGAACGAAATGGAAATGCACGGATTCAGTTCGTCATTGATTCGAGGAATCAAAACTTCATTGAAACAAATCAAGGGGTAAATCTCCATTTCCGTTTCCGTAAAATATTCGCATATAAGCTGCGCAAATGTCTCTGACTTTGCGCAATTTTTTTACTTAAGCTTAGCAAATATTGATCTTTCATATTTGTATAAGCATTCAAATAAATCCTATATTTGGAAAAAAACTACCATGAAAAAACTACTTCTATTAACGCTTATTTTAATTTCAAGTTACACTGTAAGCGCCCAACAAAATAAGCAAAAACAATTGCTTAGACATGTAGTGATGTTTGGTTGGAAACCAGGAACCGATGCCGCTGCAATTGACAAAGTGGTAACTGCTTTTGGAGACTTGGAACATAAAATTAAATTAATAAAAGCCTATGAATGGGGAATTAACAACAGTCCTGAAAACTTGAATAATGGTTTGACGCATTGTTTTACCCTAACATTCAAAAGTGAAGCCGATAGAGATGCGTATTTGATTCATCCGGATCACAAAGCTTTTGTGGCTGTTTTGAGTCCGGCACCAGATAAAGTCACAGTAGTAGATTATTGGACAAATAACTAAACAGAGAGACACAATCCAAATAATGGATTTAGTTTTTAAATAAAATTTAAACTAACATAAAAAAACCTTCGTTTAATCTCTTAAACGAAGATTTTTTTATGAAATAGATTGTAGCTAAACTTTCTTGGATTGTTTTTTTGCTTTAGCGGGTTTCAAATTAAATTTCAACCATAAAAAACCAATGGTTCCTGCTATAAAAGAAGCAACCAGAATTGCAATTTTAGAATACGTGATTACTTCTTCTCCATCATTTTTGAAGGCAAGCAATGTTATGAAAATAGACATTGTAAATCCTATTCCACCCAGCATTCCTGCGCCTAGAATAGTGCTCCATTTTAAATCTCTTGGCAGCGTACAAATCCCTAAACTCACGGCAAGGAATGAAAACAACCAAATCCCTAATGGTTTTCCTACCACAAGGCCTAACATAATTCCAATTGTGTTGGGGTGATTCAATCCCTCATGCCAATCGGAGTTTATAGCAATACACGTATTGGCTATTGCAAATAACGGAAGGATAAAAAACGCTACCGGATAATGTAAAAAATGCTGTAATCGATAGGAAGATGTCTTCTTGCCTCCATCACCAAATGGAATTACAAAGGCTAATAATACTCCGGTTACAGTAGCGTGAACACCAGAATTTAGCATGAAATACCACATTGCAGCACCACCAATTAAATAGGGAATAAGACTGTGTACTTTTCTTCGGTTCAGGATAAACAAACCACCCATAATGGCAAAAGCAATCAGCAAATTCATATAAGCAATGGTGTCTGTATAAAATATGGCAATTACCATAATAGCACCTAAGTCATCAATTACGGCAAGTGCGGTTAGGAAAACTTTTAAAGAGGTAGGAACACGATTTCCTAAAAGGGACAAAATACCAATTGCAAAAGCAATATCTGTCGCCATCGGAATTCCGGCTCCGTTTTGTGTGATTGTTCCAAAATTTAATAATAAAAAGATTCCTGCCGGGACAACCATTCCTCCCAAGGCACCAAAAATAGGCAATGCCGCGTTTTTTATACTGGATAATTCGCCTTGATACATTTCGCGTTCTAATTCTAAACCAATGAGTAGAAAGAAAATCGCCATTAGGCCATCATTAATCCAGTGTGTAATGGAATGGCTTCCAATATCAGTTCCCCAAAAAGCAATATATTCGGTTTGAAAAGATGAATTAGCCAATAACATGGAAACTATGGTAACAAATAGTAGTAAGAGTCCGCCTGATTTTTCGCTTTCAAAAAAAGCTTTGAAGGTTTTTGTCAATTTCATTTTTGGATTTTAATTTATTCTAAATATAAGATGTAGAACAAAAAATTATAAAACGCTAATTTACGATTTTACGAGCTAATTTCCTCCGATAAATCAATAAACCGTAATTTTTTTTGTTAATTTGAAGGATCAAAAACCGAACAATTATGGATATCAAAATCCTTCATATAGACAGTAATCATCCCATACTTTGGGATCAGTTGCATCAATCTGGATTTATAAATCACAGTGATTTTTCCTCTTCAAAAGAAGAGATTGAGGCCAAAATTCAGGATTATCATGGAATTGTAATTCGAAGCCGATTTAAGATTGACAAAGAATTTTTGGACAAAGCCACTAATTTGCAATTCATTGCGCGTGTTGGAGCTGGATTAGAAAGTATCGATTGTGATTATGCAACATCCAAAAACGTTACGCTCATAGCTGCTCCCGAAGGTAATAGAAATGCGGTTGCCGAACATACTTTAGGGATGATTTTATCTCTTTTTAATAAATTGAACGAAGCTGATAGTGAGATACGAGCGGGACACTGGAATCGGGAAAGCAACCGCGGTCATGAACTGGACGGAAAAATAGTTGGGATCATTGGTTATGGAAACATGGGAAAATCTTTTGCGAAAAAACTCCGTGGTTTTGATGTGGAAGTGCTTTGTTATGATATTCAGGAAAATGTGGGTGACGCCAATGCAAAACAGGTTTCCTTACAGGAATTTCAGCAAAAAGTAGATGTAATAAGTTTGCATATTCCTTGGACTCCGGATACTGATAAAATGGTTGACAATGATTTTATCAATGGATTTAAGAAGTCTTTTTGGATTGTAAATACGTCTCGGGGCAAGAATATTGTCACTGCCGATTTGGTTAAGGCCATGCAATCTGGGAAAATTCTCGGCGCAGCTTTGGACGTTCTGGAATATGAAAAATTATCTTTTGAAACGCTGTTTAAAGATAAACACACACCGGAAGCTTTTCAATATTTATTGAAATCCAAGAATGTGATTTTGACACCGCATATTGCCGGTTGGACTTTTGAAAGCCATGAGCGATTGGCACAAGTAATCGTTGATAAAATAAAAGCAAAGTATTTTGGTCAAGCTAAAGTTGAAGCGCCGGAGCAACGCGTTACCGGAATTGGCGGTTTCTTTTTTAAATCAAAAAACCCTAAAGAATTGGTGGCTTGGTACGGGAAACATTTGGGTTTAAAAACCGATGATTATGGTTCTACTTTCTGGTGGAAAGACAAAGAAGGAAATGACTGTTCTACACAATGGTCGCCATTTTCGGAGGACACCACTTATTTTGCGCCAAGCGAAAAACCGTTCATGCAAAACTTCCGAGTAAATGATTTAGAGGACTTGTTAAAAAAATTATCGGATGAAGGTGTAACAATTGTGGGTGATATGGAGACTTATGAATATGGAAAATTTGGTTGGATAGTAGATTCCGAAGGAAATAAAATCGAACTTTGGGAACCAATTGACGCCGCATTTCAATAAAATTATATTTTTAACCACTGAAAAACAACCTTATAACTATAATTTATGGAAAACTCTAAAATTGAAGAATGGAATAATCCGCGACCGGTTCGTCAGGATAATAAAAAACTGCCTGCTGGAATTTTAGCGATACTTTTAGGTCCTTTAGCAATTCATAAATTCCTTTTGGGATATACCACTGAAGGGATTATCTGGTTAGTGATAAGTCTTTTTACTTGTGGAACGGTGACGTACATTTTAGGTATTATCGAAGGAATTATCTATTTGACCAAATCTGATGAAGAGTTTTACCAAACGTATCAAGTTGGAAAAAAAGCTTGGTTCTAAAATATAAAAAATCCCGATTTTAATCTGTGGAAATCTGTTCAATCCGTGAAATCTGTGGCTAAAAAATAGCACACGGATTACACGGAATTAAACAGTCAAAATCGCAGAAATCATTTTTTATAATTCTGAAATTAATCTTCTTTATCTGCTAATTTTCGTTCAAGTTCTTTCTGAAACTCTTCCATTACGGGTTTCATGGTGCTTTCCGGAATATCTGCAATTCGGATGTACATTAATCCGTCAACGGCATTATTAAAAAGCGGATCTACATTGAATGCTACTACTTTCGCATTCTGTTTGATGTATTTTTTGATCAAAACCGGCAAACGCAAACTTCCTGGTTCCAGTTCGTCAATAATCTTATCAAACTTATTCAAATCGGATTCGGCTTCATCAAAAATGAAATCCTTATCGGCATCCTTCAGTTTTACTTTATACGCTTTCTTAGGATGAATATACTGTGCAATATACGGATCATAATAATTGGACTTCATGAATTCAATCATCAGTGATTTTGAAAAATCTGAAAATTGATTACTGATACTCACGCCGCCCAATAAAAATTTATGTTCTGGATAACGCAAAGTCGTGTGCATAATTCCTTTCCAAAGCAGGAAAAGCGGCATTGGTTTCTGTTGGTATTCTTTGATGATAAAAGCTCTTCCCATTTCTATGGATTTGTGCATCATATCATGCAATTCTGGTTCAAATCGGAACAAGTCGTTGAGGTAAAAACCATTTATTCCGTATTTTGGATAAATTTCTGAACCCAATCCCATTCGGTACGCACCTGCAATTTTATTAGCTTCATTATCCCATAAAAAGAGGTGGTGATAATATTGATCATGCTTGTCTAAGTCAATAGATTCATTTGTTCCTTCGCCCACTTCTCTGAAAGTAATTTCTCGAAGACGGCCTATTTCATGAAGGATATTTGGTATTTTTTTTGCTTCTGCAAGAAACACTTCGTAATTTTTACTTTGTAAAAGGCGACAATCCGTACTTCGCAAAGCATCCACTTCTTTGGTCATTTTGTCTTGGCTGGCAGCAGTGACAATTGTTTTTGGGCTTTTAGGAATTTTTAAAGTAGGCGTTGGCAAAAAAGGAATTTCTTTCTCGAAAGGATTGGCCAACATGTATGTTTTTTTTCTTAGAAATTCAGAGTATTCCTCTAAAGTCTTGTGCTCGTTTTGTTCGCTTACTGAAATTGGTTTTCCAATACGGACTTTAATCACGCGATGTTTTTGACTAAATACTTCCGACGGCAGTTTTGCCGTTCTAAAAGTCCCGCTTATTTTAGAAAGCAAATAAAATAACCGACTATTTTTAGCGTGAAAATAAATAGGCACAACAGGTACTTGTGCTTTTCGAATAACTTTGATAGCACCTTCTTCCCAAGGTTTGTCTACCATTAATTTTCCATCTTTGTAGGTTGAAACTTCACCTGCGGGGAAAATTCCTAGCGGTTTCCCATCACTCAAATGACGAAATGTTTCTTTTAATCCTACCACACTCGATTTTGTATCCTTGTGATTTTCAAAAGGATTTACTGGCATGATGTATTTCTTGAGCGGCTCAATGCGATGCAAAAGAAAATTGGCGATAATTTTGAAATTTGGTTCTCTTTCCAGCATCAATTTCAATAACAAAACCCCATCAATTCCTCCCAATGGATGATTTGAAATCGTGATATAAGCACCTTCCTTTGGCAAACGTTTTAAATCCTCTTCGGGAATTTCGAATTTTATTTGTAAATCATCAAGTATGCCATTCAGGAAATCAACTTCTGTTAAATGTTTATTTCTGTCGTATACTTTGTTTAAAGTGGAGATTTTTAGCACCTTCATTAGCATCCAGCCGGAAAAAGTACCTAAAACCCCGTACTTATCAGCATTTATTGCTTTTGCAACTTCTTTCGCGGTTACTAAACCCATGTATTTTTTGTTTTTTTAGAGCAAGAAACAAAGATAGCAAAAAACTCCATTTTCTCTATTTTTCTCCATCAAACTTCTACTTTTTTGTTACATTTGGAAATCAAAAAATACTTTAATGAGAATAATTTCATACAACGTAAACGGAATCAGAGCCGCTATTTCAAAAGGATTTATCGACTGGTTGCAGCACGCAAATCCAGATATTATTTGTCTTCAGGAAATTAAAGCAACCGAAGACCAAATTCCGGTAGACGATATGACTAAGGCCGGTTATCCATACCAATATTACTATTCAGCAACCAAAAAAGGGTATAGCGGAGTGGCTATACTTTCTAAAATCAAACCCAATAATGTCGTTCATGGCACGGGAATTCATCACATGGATTTTGAGGGAAGAAACCTTCGTGCTGATTTTGATGGATTTTCTGTAATGAGTTTGTACTTGCCATCGGGGACAAATATCGATCGATTGGACCATAAATTCACGTTTATGGATGATTTTCAAACCTACATTGACGAACTCAAAAAAGAAACGCCAAACCTCATTGTTTGCGGGGATTACAACATTTGCCACGAGGCAATCGATATTCATGATCCTATCCGAAACAAAAATGTTTCCGGTTTTTTACCACAGGAAAGAACTTGGCTTGATACTTTTATGAAGTCCGGATTTGTGGATAGTTTTCGCCATTTCAATAGTGAACCGCACCAATATACATGGTGGAGTTACCGCGCTGGAGCCAGAGGAAACAACAAAGGTTGGCGCATCGATTACAATTTAGTCAGCGATTCTTTAAAACATAAATTGAAAAGAGCCGTTATTTTATCAGATGCCGTGCATTCGGATCATTGCCCAATTTTGGTAGAAATCGAATAACATTTTCAGGAGCTATTTCCCGTCTCGTCCTAAATACGAGATTGCAATCTTTTCTTTCGTTAAATAACTAGAGAAAAGGATTGTCACCGATATTGGGGCTCAATCGAATACTATTTGATTTTTTGCTTTCAAAACAACATTAGAAACAACATAAATACCATCAAAATGATTAAAAGAGTTTCCATCGGAATATTAATTCTGGCGCTTTCAACTTCCTGTGTATCCAAGAAAATATACAATGATTTAGAAAGTAAATACGCCGATTCTAAAAAAGAAAACAGAAATTTAGCAGACGAAAATGCCGATTTACTAAAAGCTAAAAACCAACTGGAATTAGACCGCGATGGTTTAAAAACTGATTTGAGTAAATCCAAAGCAGAACTGGAAAAATTGAAAGCAGATTACGCCGCAGCGCAAAATAAATTTAAAGTCTTGCAGGATTCGTACGCCGCTTTGGAAAAAAACAGCGGTGATGCTTTGCAAAGCAACATGAAGAAAAATCGTGATTTGCTGGAGCAATTAGACGAAAAAGGAAAAGCATTGGCTTTAGAACAAGACCGATTAAGCAAAAGCGCACAACGTTTGCAAGAATTAGAGGATTTGATTGCCGCCAAAGAAGCGAGCATGAAAAAACTAAAAGAAACCTTGTCTAAAGCCTTGAACAGTTTTGAAGGAAAAGGGTTGACAGTAGAACAAAAAAACGGAAAAGTATATGTTTCTATGGAGAACAAACTACTTTTTAATTCCGGAAGTTGGGCGGTAGGTTCCGAAGGGAAAAAAGCAGTTGTAGAATTAGCAAAGGTTTTGGGTGACAACCCGGACATATCAGTACTGATCGAAGGTCATACTGATGATGATGCTTTCACGGCTTCAGGTCCAATTGCCGATAACTGGGATTTATCGACTAAAAGAGCTACTGCAATAGTTGCTATTTTGAGCGAAAACAAAAAAATCAATAAACAAAATCTTACTGCGGCAGGAAGAGGAGAATTTTCGCCATTAACTAGCAATTCAACTGCAGATGGGAAAGCTAAAAACCGTAGAATTGAAATCATTTTAACACCAAGATTAGATGAAATCGCCGAAATGTTGAATGAGATAAATTAAAAAATAATTAAAGTTTCAAATTGAGAAAGGTTCAGAGTGTATGCTTTGGACCTTTTTTCTTTTACCGCAAATTCGCTAATTTTATCTTTTGATAGAAGGATTTTAAATTCGCAAATTCGCGGTTGTGTTTTTTGAATATCTTGTAAACGTTTCTCAATTTTCTGTTAACACTAAATCGTAACCACAAACTAATTTTATCTTTGTTTTCGAAAATAAAATACAATTTCCTTAAAATGAAATACACAACCTTACCCAATACTGATATAAAAGTCAGCAAAATTTGCCTTGGAACCATGACTTTTGGTGAGCAAAATACCGAAGCGGATGGTCATGCCCAAATGGATTATGCTTTAGAAAACGGAGTCAATTTCTTTGATACTGCCGAAATGTATTCGGTTCCAGCGCGTCAGGAAACCTACGGAAGCACTGAGAAAATCCTTGGAACTTGGTTCAAAAAAACAGGAAAGAGAGAAGAAATAGTTTTGGCATCGAAAATTGCCGGACCAAATCCAAATTTTGGATACATGAGAGAAAAGTTAGATTTCTCACCAGCCAGCATCAAATTTGCATTGGATAATAGTTTACAGCGCTTACAAACAGATTATATTGATGTGTACCAATTGCATTGGCCAGAACGCAAAACCAACTATTTTGGACAACGCGGTTTTAAAGTACAAGATGATGCTTGGGAAGATAACATTCACAATGTATTGGAAACGTTGGACGGTTTTGTCAAAGAAGGAAAAATTAAACACATCGGACTTTCAAATGAAAATCCTTGGGGAATTATGCGTTTTCTGGAAGAGAGTAAATACAATAATTTGCCAAGAGTGAAAACGATTCAAAATCCATATTCTCTATTAAACCGACTTTTTGAAAACGGTTCTGCCGAAGTTTGCCTGAAAGAAAATGTTGGTTTATTAGCGTATTCGCCGATGGCTTTTGGTGTTTTGTCCGGTAAATTCCTAACTGGTGAAGCGCATCCAAATGCCAGAATCAAATTGTTTCCGCAGTATTCTCGATACAACAGCGCACAAAGTACTGAAGCTACTCGATTGTATCAGGAGATAGCCAAAAAAAATGGACTGACTTTAACGGAATTGTCTTTGGCATTTATAGAACAACAACCGTTTGTAACGAGCACGATTATTGGCGCTACCACATTGGAACAATTAAAAGAGAATATTGATACGATTCAGGTTACACTTTCGGATGAACTTCTAAAAGCGATTGATGAAGTACAAGCTGTTATTCCTGATCCGGCACCGTAAATTAAAAAACCATTTTTTGTAATTCTGATGAAGGAAAAATCCCGTTGCGTGAGATTCCTCCTTCGTCGGAATGACATTTCTATTTACAATTTCCAATAATTAAAGATCAAATTCATCATCAACGGATAAGGAATCTACTTTTATTTGTGTTGAATCTTGCACTTTGAATTTGATAAAAGATTTTGCAGGTCCTGAAATCAGTATTGGTAAGGACTTGTAAATAGTGTCTTCAGGAGTTAAGAGTCCTCTTCGAAACATAATATTGGTTAAGAACGATTCTTGTTTTACAGCAAAATCTTTCAACATCCCCTGATCGTTAAACTGATACATGAATTTTTTAGGACTCGGGATAATTCGGGCGAGATACAAGCATTCATTCAGCGATAATTCCGAAGGTATTTTTTGGAAGTAAAACTGACTTGCTTCCCCAATTCCATATATATTTGGACCCCATTCGATAATATTAAAATATACTTCGAGCATGCGTTCCTTGCTTACAATCCGGTTATTTTCCAGAATGTAAACCAATAAAATTTCTTCCAGTTTACGAGATACTGTTTTCTCACGACTCAGGAAAGCATTTTTTACTAATTGCATGCTGATGGTACTAGCGCCGCGGGAGAACTTTTTGGTTCTTATATTTTTGACTATGGATTGTTTGAATGCTTCGCTGATAAAACCACGGTGCGAAAAGAAAGAAGGGTCTTCTGTAGTTAAAACGGATTTTCTTAAATACGGGGAAATTTGGTCTAAAGTCGTATAATTTGGATTGGCAGAACCAACCAAAATCGGGCGTTGCAACACATTTTTGATAAGGGCACGATATACAAATTCGCCATTGAGTTTGTTGAGATTCGCTTCGCCATACTTTGTGATTTTTAGATTTTCTTTTTTCAATTTACTGTCAAAAACCAGTTGATTGGGTTTGTTTTGGTTGAAAGCAAAATCTAATTTGTAATCAAAAGTACCAGTAGCTTCCATTCCCTGAAAGTGGGTAAATAGACCATCAGGAAGCGAAGTGATAAAATCCTGTGCTTTCATTTTTGGAATAGTTACTTTGAGTTTGTAAATCGTGTCTTTTTCGGTTTCGTAAGCCAGATAAGGATGAAGTTTTATTTTATTTAACTCTAAAGTTGAACTGCTGTCAATTGAAATAAAATCCGAACCCAATAAGAATCGGTAATCAAATTTGGCGTTTTTTAGCAGTACATCTTTACTGGCAATTTTTGGATGATTGATTTTTAAATTGGCAATAGCCATAAACCCGTCAATGTGAAGTTCGTCACCGTCTTTATCTATGTTTTGAACGTTCAATCGAATCGAGTCAAAGCTCGACTTCAGGTTGAAACGCTCGTCTAAATATGGCATTTTGATGGCGCCGGTATCCATATTTACGAAACGAATATCTGCCTTTTTGTTTCTTGGATCGGCAAATCCTTTAATTTTCCATCGTTGTGAAATCGTATTGGTTTGAACTTTTATCGAAGTTTCGAGCTGTTTGTTGATCAATCGTAATTTTTGGAAATTGACAGTTGCTTTCTTTCCGTTATCATCAAATCGAAAAGACAGATTGTCCAGAATCATATCCGTTGGGACTAAATTCAGCGCTTTTGAAATAATTCTGTAGGCAAACTGAGCGTAATTTCTTTTTTCGTCACGAATTTCTGTTTGATTGTCTTTTTTTAGAAATGCATCATAATTTCCCGACTTTCCTTTTTTTACAAATTGGACAAAACCATTCTGCATTTCTAGAGTTCCAAGTTGCAAGTCGCCGGTGATTAATTTCCATAAATTGACACTGGTTTTTAGTTTTTGAATTTTAAAAAGAGTGTCTGCATTTTTTGGAACCAGAATTATTTCGGTAAGATTCAAGCCAGATAATCCGTCAAAAGACGCTTTTTTGATTGAAAAAGTACTGTTATAATCCACTTCCATCTCGTGCGAGACCTTTGCGATGGTTTGTTGTAAAACGGCATCACGAAATATGTAAAAAACAATAATCATGATGGCAAATAATACAAAAAGTATTTTCGCAGCAAGGATTATTTTTTGTTTTCCGGTTCTCATAAATGATTTGGATACTTGATAAAATCTAAAATAATGGAGTTTAGAATCTCGTGTATAAAGAAAAGCAAAATAATACCAAAGGAAAGTTTTTTATAGTTTTCTTTAGAATTTTGATGAATAATATAATTTTGTTCGATTGTAAACATAAAAAACTACAACTTCAATGGCGCTGTAGTTTCTAAACTTTTTTGTTGTGGTCAATTAGCTTTTTGGCTTTGGTTCTTTGTATTCATAAGGATTGTAGAACCTGCGCACTTTCTCTACAATTTGATTTAACGTCATTTTGTCTGCGGTTTCTACGGCTTTTAGTTTTCCGGGTTCAATTAAATGATCGGTCATTAATTTTTGTTCCAGTTTCGTTTTAGTCTGTGCCGGACCAAAAACGATAAGTTCATCTGATTTTTTCACATACGACAGCACTGATTTTATAAAATAATCCAGTTCTTGTTCTTTTCGGTTGTCAAATTTTTTGTCGCTATTGCCATGATGAACTCCTGAGAAAGTTCCTTTATTACCTTCGTCATTATGATGTACGCTATTTTCAACCTCAGAGTCTATTTCGGTAATTTTTTCTGTATCACCATCAAGAGCAACAATTATTGCTTTTGACGAATCTATCCAAATGCCAGTTTGTCTTTTCATGTCTTTGCTATTTTAAATTAAAGTAGATTTTTTTTACTATTTTATTGCAAAAGAATCGCGCTCAGTTGACTTATTAAAACGTGTTCTGATTTATTTTTTCCTGAAAATGATGAAGCTACGGCGTTGGCAGTTTTTAGAATTAAGGCATTAATTTCTGGAGTGAACAAGTGTTGATGCTCTTCTCTGAAAATTTTAAAGTCGGGAATCACTTGTTCCAATTCCCATTCATTGGCAACAAGCCAGTCAAAAACAATTTCGATTTCATAAGCAGTGTCATCCCCAAATTCATTAAAACTATTTTCTAGCGGAAGCCACTCCGTTTTTATGATTTGTTTCAGTTTCTCGATTTCCTCTTTACGAACGGTTTTGTCTATGGCCGCAATAGAATAGAACACTTTGCCTAAGTGTTCGTATAAATGAGTCATAGTTTGGTGAGAAGGTTTCATTTTTATTTCCGTAACATATTGTAAAACATAAAGTTACAAAAAATAATGAATTCCTTTGCTGCTTTTTATTTTTAATTAAAATAAAAGTGAAATTAACAAAAATATAATTATTTGATTTTCAGTTTTTAACAAAAAAAGAGGAAGCCTTTTTTAGTGACTTCCTCTTTTTTGCAGCGGTAGAAAAATTATTTTTTCGAGTATTCTTTGTCTAAAAATAAGTAACGGGCGTCGTTCTCTGCTCGTACTGATTTTGAGGTTAAATTGATAATCATGATTTCGGGTTTTTCTTCATTTTTTGACATTGGCCAAACCGGAAGCTTATCAGCATTTGGATTTCCAGTTTTAATAAAGTTGGCAAAATAATTCAGCATCGTTTCTGAAACTGCATAATCAGATTCTGTCCAGGCATAGTCTTTATTTCCGGCTAAATTACCCATTGCATATTCGATTTCGGCAGAGTGAACCGCTCCTTTTGGTATTGGTGCTTTTGGAGTGTTTGAATTCTTTTTGATGACACCGCCAGCAAGGCCAGCTTCAAGACTATTGTCTCGCATTTCTGGTCTGGGATGTGTATAATAATAGCGATATACTGGTTGCGTGCTGTTTTTTCGATGCAAATCAAACCATTTCCAGGTGCTGTAGGCGATAAAACGGTCACCCGATAAATCGGTGGCAGATTGCTCTGTTACTTCCAGAGTTCCTGTTGGATATAATTTCAATACTTCATCAGCTTTTTTGCCATACAATTCTTTTACTTTTTGAATATAGGTTTCATTACTGATGTCTTTTCCAGCTGTCAATGCTCTGTAAGTCATTTCTTCGGAGTTCCATCCTAATAATAAAGGAATCATAGCCTGTTGTTTGGCTTCAAAAGTTTCAGGTAGTGTTTTGGTTAAAAAATAACCGTCAATGGTAGTTTTAAAAACGCCTAAACTGCTTCCTAACGATTTTTGGTAAAGTTCTAACGTAGACATTTCACGCAGATTTTTTAAGGAAGTTGCTCCAATTTTTTGGGCGTATTCAAGGCCTGTTTTTTCGGCTTCAGCCAAAGGAACCGGAGCTAAGGTTGGGAATATAGAACCACCGCTTTCGCCAATAGCTCCTGCAATAAGTCCTTTTGATAAAGGAGAAGCCATTTGTGCACTTACGGCAATAGAACCCGCTGATTCTCCTGCAATAGTTACACGTTTTGGGTCACCTCCGAATTTTGAAATATTGGCTTGTACCCATTTTAAAGCAGCATTTTGATCTAATAATCCGTAGTTTCCAGATGCACGATTCGGTGATTCTTTGGTCAGTTCCGGATGGGAGAAAAATCCCCAAATCCCTAATCTATAATTTACGGTTAAGGTTACTATTCCTTTTTTTGCCATATTCTCACCATCATAACGACTTTCTGAGCCATCGCCTGCAGCAAAACCGCCACCATAGAAATACACTAAAACTGGTAATTTTTCACTGGCAGATTTAGCAGGAGACCAAACGTTGAGGTACAAACAATCTTCGCTCATTCCATCACTTCTAAAACCCATATCGCCAAAAACATTAGATTGAATGGCTCGTGGTCCAAATTTTTTGGTTTGCTTTACTCCAGTCCAATTTGTAACGGGCTGCGGAGCTTTCCATCGTAAATCACCTACTGGTGGTTGTGCAAACGGAATTCCTTTGAAACTTTGAATGTTTGTCTTTATGTCAAATTCTCCTTCAATAGTTCCGTTAGCAATAGTGAGTTGAACAGGGAAAGCATTTTGATTTTCAGCTTGTTGCGCTTCCGAAAAGAAAGGAATGAGCAACAGCAGTATTCCGATACAGTTTGTTTTTAGATTCATAGTGTATTATTTTATTTGTTTTTTTGACATTATATTTATCCAAATAGTTCACTCGCCACATCTTCAATTTTCGCTACCAATCGTATTTTGATTCCGGTATTTTTCAATGCAATTTTGTTGTATTTGGATACGAAAATGGTCGAAAAACCTAATTTTTCTGCTTCCTGAATGCGTTGATCCACACGGTTTACCGGACGTATTTCGCCTGAAAGCCCCACTTCACCGGCAAAGCAAAAATCTTTATTCACTGCAATATCTTCATTCGAAGATAAAATGGCGGCAACAACAGCTAAATCTATCGCCGGATCATCTACTGAAATTCCTCCAGTTACATTTAGGAAAACGTCTTTGGCGCCAAGCCTAAAACCAGCACGTTTTTCTAAAACCGCTAGAATCATATTCAGTCTTTTGGCATTGTAACCCGTGGTGCTGCGTTGCGGTGTTCCGTAAACTGCGGTGCTTACCAAGGCTTGAATTTCAATCATCAACGGGCGCATGCCTTCTAAAGTTGAAGCAATTGCGGTTCCGGATAATTCTTCATCTTTATGCGAAATTAATATTTCGGATGGATTGGAAACTTCGCGTAAACCATTGCCGAGCATTTCATAAATACCAATTTCGGCAGTGGAACCAAAACGATTTTTTAACGAACGTAAAATTCGGTACACGTGATTTCTATCGCCTTCAAATTGTAAAACGGTGTCGACCATGTGTTCCAGGATTTTTGGTCCTGCAATGTTTCCGTCTTTGGTAATATGACCAATCAGAATCACGGGAATATTGGTTTCTTTGGCAAATTTTATTAGTTCGGCTGTGGTTTCTCTAATTTGAGAAATACTTCCTGGAGTAGATTCAATATAATCCGTATGCAAGGTTTGAATGGAATCGATAATCACGATTTCCGGTTCGATGGCTTCAATTTGCTTGAAGATATTTTGTGTTTTGGTTTCGGTCAGAATATAGCAATTGTCTCCGCTTGGCGTGATTCTTTCGGCACGCATTTTTATTTGTTTCTGACTTTCCTCGCCCGAAACATATAAAGTTTTATAGGGTAATTTTAAGGATATTTGAAGCAATAGCGTACTTTTTCCAATGCCGGGTTCTCCGCCCAAAAGGATTAAGGAACCTGGAACGATTCCGCCACCAAGTACCCGATTTAATTCCCCATCTGTCGTGTCCATTCGGATTTCCTGAGCCGAATCAATTTCGTTTATTCGTAAGGGTTTTGGTGCTTTATTACTGGAAGTTGGTTCGCTCTTCCAAGCTACTTTTTCTTGTTTTTGGATAATTTCTTCCGCAATGGTGTTCCATTCTTTACAGGAATTGCATTGTCCTTGCCATTTTGCATATTGTGCGCCACAGTTTTGGCAAAAAAAAGTTGTTTTTACTTTTGACATTATTTTTTTGGTGTTTGACTGATCATATTATCATATTTCTCCATCATTATGTTTTTTGTAAGGTCGCCAATTTCTTCTAGTTGTGAAGCAGTTTGGTATCGCTTTGCTGCTTTTTTCATGTCGCCCGTTTTTTCATACATTAAACCCAATTCATAATCGGCAAGCATTGATTTTGGATAGTTTTTATTAGCAATTTCAGCTAATTTATCCAATTCAGAATACGCTTTGTTTTTAAGAATTGCAGCTTCAATGGCTTTGAAATCATTAACGCGAATGGGGATTTTTAAACCTAAATTTTTAGATAAAACCTCGTATTTGTTAGTTAGGTAATCCACATATCCGGATTGGAGAATAACAATTTTCTCCGAATATTCAGTTGAAGAAATGGGTTTGTATGTGTCGAAAAATTGGTACAAAGCATTTGGAATCGAATACAGAACCAGCGAATAATGAGATGCGCCCTTGAAATTATCAAATTTATAATTCAGTAATGGATTTGTAACCTGTTTTATATTAGTGTCTAATTTCTTGATAGATGTTTGCAGTTTCTTTACATCGCCATCACCATTTGACTGATAATAAAAAACAGGTTGTTTGAGTTTTGAAAGTTGCTCCGGAATGCGGTTTTCCATATCAGGCGCTAGTTCTGGACTCAATGAAATAAAGGCATTAAAAATAGGATTGTCTTTGTACAGAAAAAAGTTCAAAAAACCAGCAGTAGTGTCATGACCGGCGATTATGCGGAAAGGGGCAACAGGATATTTCTTTTCGATGTAGGGCAATAACTCCGCTCCAATGAATTCGAAAAATTTCGCGCCTTTTCCTGAAGGAACGCCATCCGCTTCGTCGTGATTACAATCGTCATATCGTTCGTTGTTTTTGTTTTGGCTGATGCCAACAATGATGGTTTCCGGTAAATCATCCCAATAGGCACCATAATTTAAAGCACCGTAGAAAGGTTCAAACAGATAATCGCCATCCAATAAAACGAGAATTGGGTATTTTTTATTTGGATTTTTTTCAAAAGAAGGCGGGAGCCCAATGGTAATTTCTCTGCTTTCGCCAAGCACTTGAGAATCGAAAGCAATCACAGTTTTTTGTGAAAATACGGAAACAGAAAAGAGTAATAAGAGTATTAGTTTTTTCATGAATTGGTTTGGTTTAGAAAGTATAGAATGCTCCAAATAAGAGCAAGCAATATAAACATTATTACTTTTATTTGAAAATGAATGCCGGTAAATGTTAATATTGCGTCTTGATTTCAAGGGTGGCACCAGCGTTTAAAAAAATAACCACTGATTCTTTGATTTTAAAATGCAAAATCAGAGAATCAGTGGCTAAAAAATATTGTTGGTTTTAATCGAATAGAAATTAAGTCAACGAATTGTCATTTTCATTTGGAAAAATAACCCACGGTTTGAAAGTTTTAGCTTCTTCAAATTCTAGGGTTGCGTATGAAATGATGATGATGATATCGTCTTTTTGAACTTTTCTGGCTGCAGGACCGTTGAGTGTTATTGTTCCAGAATTTTTTTCGCCTTTGATGGCATAAGTTTCAAAACGTTCTCCATTATTGATGTTTACAATGGAAACTTTTTCGCCTTCAATTATATTTGAAGCCTCTAACAATGATTCGTCAATAGTGATCGACCCGATATAATTTAAATCGGCGCCGGTTACCTTAACGCGGTGAATTTTTGATTTTAATACTTGAATTTGCATGCTACAAAAGTAAATTAATTTAGTGAAATGGTGTCAATTAAACGAATATTGTTGACTAATACGGCTATGAAAGCGCGGTATTTTTTATTTTTATTTTTTCGGGTGCACGATAAAAGCGTGGCTTCATCAGCAATGGTGAAATATTCTAAAGTAAAATGAGGATTGTTATCGAATGATTTTTGAACCCATTCTGAAATTTTAGCGGTGCTATTTTTCGAAAATTGCTCTTTTACAGAGCTTAGAATTTTGTAGATAATAGATGCTTCGTCTCTTTCCTGCGCAGATAAACGCTCGTTTCTGGAGCTCATGGCAAGTTCATTAGCTTCTCTATAAATAGGGCAGCCAATTACATTTACTTTTAAATGATTTTTAGCCACCATTTTTTTTACGATTTGTAATTGTTGAAAGTCTTTCTCGCCAAAATAAGCGTTGGTTGGTTCAATAATCTCAAAAAGGCGCTTCACGATGGTTCCCACACCATTGAAATGTCCAGGTCTGAATTTGCCTTCCATTTGGTTTTCTAATCCATCGAAATCGAAAGGTTCCGAAACCGGTTTTCCGTCATAAATATCTTCAACCGTTGGGGCATACAAGATAATGTTTGGATTCAGATTGGTCAATTTTTTTACATCTTCCTCTAGTGTTCTTGGGTATTTTGCCAAGTCTTCCGGATTGTTGAATTGAGTAGGATTTACAAAAATACTCACAATGGTTTTGTCGTTTTCCAGCAATGATTTCTGCATTAAAGCTAAATGACCTTGATGTAACGCACCCATTGTTGGAACAAATCCAATAGTGGAATGGATGGTTTTTATAGGTTTCAAATAGTCCATTAAAGATGCTTTTCCGTAGAAAATATGCATGGCAGTATTATTAAAATTAAATGCAAACTTACTATTTTAGTTAATAACTGCATAAATTTTTGTAATTTTGCATGGTTTTTATTGCCAATAAATTAAGTAAATTACAATATGAAAGATAAGAGGATATTATATGTATCATCTGAAGTGGTGCCGTATCTCGCTGAAAACGAGGTCTCTTTAATGTCTTATGACGTTCCAAAAATGATTAATGATCAAGGCGGACAGATAAGAATTTTTATGCCAAGGTATGGAAATATTAACGAGAGAAGACACCAATTGCACGAGGTAATTAGACTTTCGGGGATGAATTTGGTAGTAAATGACTTGGATATGCCGTTAATTATTAAAGTGGCTTCTATTCCAAAAGAGAGAATACAAGTCTACTTTATTGATAATGATGAATATTTCAAAAGGAAAGCAACCTTTGCAGATGAAGAAGGTGTGATGTATCCTGATAATGATGAACGTGCCATCTTCTTTGCAAAAGGAGTTGTGGAAACTGTCAAAAAACTCAACTGGGTTCCTGATATTATTCATGTTCATGGCTGGATGGCTGCAATGTTGCCTATTTACATGAAACATTTTTATAAAAACGAAGCCTTATTTTCGGAAACAAAGATTGTTACTTCAGTGTACAGCCAGTCTTTTGAAGGGACTTTGAACGAGGAAATGATTAATAAAGTGAAATTTGACGGAGTTCCGGATGATGCAATAGCAGATTTGGAGGTTCCTAACTACGAAAATATCATCAAGGCGACAGTTAAACATTCTGATGCTGTGATTATTGCTTCAGAAAACCTCTCTCCAAGTTTAACAAAATTTATAGAATCTTCAGGAAAACCTTTTTTACCTTTCGCACCGAAAGATGCATTCGCGGAAGCGTATACTAATTTCTATATAAACGAGGTTCTGTAAATTAAACTTTTTTAATAAATATGTACAATAATTCTTTTTTTAAGAAAATTCTTCTAGTAGCAAGTGTTGTTTTTTTATATTCTTGTGATAAAGATTATAATGAAATTGGTGGAGATTTGATAGGTGAAAATAATTTTGATCTTAATAAGCAGACATATAGTGTGTTGGGTTACAATCAAAAAACAGGAGCAATACAATCCAATAATCTTGAAGTAAATCCATTGGGGATTTACAGCAATACAAATTTTGGTGAAACAACAGCAAATTTCAATACTCAGTTAACATTACCTGCACTAATTACTTCAGTAAGTACAAATTTATTTGTAGAAAGTGTTGTTCTTACAGTTCCTTATTACACGGATGCAACTCAACTAAAAGTCAATGCTGATGGAACTCGTGTATATGTTTTAGATTCTATCTACGGACCAGAAAAGGCTAAAATGAAATTAAGTGTCTATGAATCTGGTTATTTTATGAGAGACGCAGATCCTGTTGGAGGATTCCAACAACCTCAAAAATATTTCACAGACCAAGATACTGATTTCAATAATTTGAAGGTTGGAAATCGGTTGAATAATAGTTTAAACAAAGCTGAAAATGATGAATTTTTCTTTGATCCGGCTGAACATCCTGTAGTTGCTACGGATACAGTGACAGGTGTAAAAACAACGACGTATACGGCGCCAGGTATGCAATTGAATTTGAACAAAGATTATTTTAAATCAAGAATCCTTGAAGCAGTTAATTCAGGAAAATTAGCCTCGAATGATGTTTTTAAAAATTACTTCAGAGGACTTTATTTTAAAATGGAGAAATCAGGAAGCAGCGCTGGAAATTTAGCAATGTTGAATTTTAAAGCTGGTAAAATAACCATCACTTACAAAGAAGATTTGGCCTCAACAACTGGTGGTGCTACGACTAGAGTTAAAAAGACAATCGTTCTTAATATGACGGGTAATACTGTTAGTTTATTGAAAAATGATTATAGCGTTAATGGAGGTGCTTATGATGCTTTACCAAATACCGGAAACCAAACTGAAGGGGATGATAAATTTTTCCTGAAAGGCGGCGAAGGTTCTGTAGCGGTTTTAGATCTTTTTGATAAAAAAGATTTGAAAGGGTATGATGCTAATGGTGTTTTAACTGGTCCAAATGGAATTTCAGATGAGCTGGATGATTTAAGAAATCCTGCTGATGGCAAAAAATTATTAGTGAATGAAGCCAACTTGGTTTTCCATATTGATGCTGCTGCAATGGCTAGTAGTTATGAACCACAAAGAATTTATTTGTACGATTTTAAGAACAGCAGGCCTTTAACTGATTATTACTTAGATGTAACATCAAATAGTGTTGATGCAAAGAAGTCAAAAGCGTTTTTTGATGGTATTATAAAGAAAGATGCTACTAGTAAAAAGGGATTGACTTATAAAATTAGAATTACGAATCATATCCGAAATCTTATCAACAATAAAGATTCAACTAATGTTAAATTGGGTCTTGTGGTTACAGAAGATATTGGGATAATTGCATCTTACAAAGTAAAAACTCAAAATGCGAATATTAGTCAAGCACCAAAAGCTTCGGTTATGAATCCGTTAGGGACTGTTTTACACAGCGGAAAATCTACCGTAGCTGAGGCTAAAAGATTAAAACTGGAAATTTATTATACAAAACCTAATTAAACCAAGACTATGTGTGGAATTGTTGGATATATTGGATACAGAGAAGCTTATCCTATTGTAATTAAAGGATTAAAAAGACTCGAATATAGAGGCTATGACAGTGCTGGTGTCATGTTATTTGATGGTGAAAACCTAAAAGTATCAAAAACAAAAGGAAAAGTTTCTGATCTTGAAGAAAGATCTTCAAAAGAGATAACTACTAATGGAACTATTGGGATTGGTCATACACGTTGGGCTACGCATGGTGTTCCAAATGACGTGAATTCACATCCACATATTTCTAATTCAGGCGATTTAGCAATCGTACACAACGGAATTATTGAAAATTACGCTCCTTTAAAAGCAGAGTTAATAAAGAGAGGATATGTTTTTCATTCGGATACAGATACTGAAGTATTGATTAATCTCATTGAAGAAGTGCAGAAAAAAGATAATTTAAAATTAGGAAAAGCAGTTCAGGTGGCTTTGAATCAAGTAGTGGGAGCGTATGCAATTGCTGTTTTTGATAAAAAAAATCCTAATGAAATTGTTGCTGCTCGGTTAGGAAGCCCATTAGCAATAGGTGTTGGTGAAGGAGAGTTTTTTATTGCTTCGGATGCATCTCCGTTTATTGAATATACATCTAATGCTATTTATCTGGAAGATGGTGAAATGGCAAATATTAGATTGCATAAACAAATGAAGGTTCGTAAAATTAAAGATGATTCTTTAGTTAATCCTACTATTCAGGAGCTTCAAATGAATTTGGAGCAAATTGAAAAAGGTGGTTATGATCATTTTATGCTTAAAGAAATTTATGAGCAACCTAGCGTTATCAAAGATACATACCGTGGAAGACTTCATGCAAATGAAGGTTTAATTCAAATGGCAGGTGTTGAGGATAATTTAGAAAAATTCTTGAATGCGGATCGAATTATAATAGTTGCTTGTGGTACCTCATGGCACGCAGGTTTAGTGGCTGAATATATTTTTGAGGAATTTGCAAGAATCCCTGTTGAAGTAGAATATGCTTCTGAATTTAGATATAGAAATCCAATTATAAACAGTAAAGATATTGTTATTGCTATTTCTCAATCAGGAGAAACAGCTGATACAATGGCTGCGATAAAATTGGCTAAAGAAAGCGGCGCATTTGTTTTTGGAGTTTGTAACGTAGTAGGTTCTTCTATTTCAAGAGAAACTCATGCTGGTGCTTACACTCATGCAGGGCCTGAAATTGGAGTTGCATCAACAAAAGCATTTACAACACAAATTACTGTTTTGACAATGATTGCGTTACGTTTGGCTAAAGCCAAAGGAACTTTGTCAAATTCAGCTTTTCACACCTATTTACAAGAATTAGAAATTATTCCTGAAAAAGTAAAAGAGGCTTTAGAGACAAATGATAGAGCAAAAGAAATTGCTGCAGTTTTCAAAGATGCTCCTAACTGTTTATATTTGGGAAGAGGATATAATTTCCCAGTGGCTCTTGAGGGTGCTTTGAAATTAAAAGAGATTTCTTATATTCATGCTGAAGGATATCCTGCAGCAGAAATGAAACACGGACCAATTGCATTAATTGATGAGCATATGCCTGTGGTTGTAATTGCACCAAAACAAGGACATTACGATAAAATTGTAAGTAATATTCAGGAAATCAAATCTAGAAGTGGAAAAATTATAGCGGTGGTAACTAAGGGAGATACGCAAGTACGTGAATTGGCGGACTATGTTATCGAAATTCCAGAAACTTCGGATGCATTATCACCGTTGATTACAACAATACCATTACAGCTGTTGTCATATCATATTGCTGTTATGCGCGGATGCAATGTAGATCAGCCTCGTAATCTTGCTAAATCAGTTACAGTAGAATAATTAGTAGTTAACTGCTTTATAAATACTAAGCCTCGGAAGTTTTCTTTCGAGGCTTTTTTTGTGCGTCAAATTATCAAATTTGTCAGATGCTTTTAAAGTCTACAAAAGTGAAAAAAACTATAAATTTGGGCGCTTTTATCACTTTTATCAAATATCTAAAAATTAATAATTATTTTGTGATTAATGCATTTTTTATATGCATGCATAATGATATTCTGTTTTTTCAACACAAAATTTAACATTAAATAATTAATTATAAATACGAAATAAGCGCAAATGGGGCAAATTAACTGATGAATGTGAAATTTTTTTGGGACTTTTTTATTAATATCAAAAATATTTGTACTTTGGCTACATAAACCAACAAATTATAACCCAATGAGAGTGTATTTACTTTTTTTGACATTGTTTTTTTGCAGCCTAACTTTTGCTCAAAACTCAATTTCAGGTGTTGTTACAGACAGCAACAACCAGCCTATTCCTGGAGCCAACATTAAAATTGTTGGAGATTCTGCAGGGACAATAACTGATTTAGATGGTTCTTTTACTTTGCAATCTTCTAAAAAACCTCCTTTTGTAATTGAGATTACAAGTGTGGGTTTTGGATCTCAAAAGATTAACGTTACTTCAGCAAATCAAAGAATTTCGGTTAAGCTTTTAGATGAAGAAAATAAACTGGATGAAATTGTGGTTTCTGCATCAAGAACTCCTGAAAGAGTTCTGGAGTCCCCGGTGACTATTGAAAGAATGGGAATCGCTGAAATAAAAAAAACTGCCTCTCCTTCTTTTTATGATGGTTTAGAAAACTTAAAAGAAGTTCAAATGAATACTTCAAGTATGTCTTTTAAATCAATAAACACTCGTGGTTTTGCATCTGTTGCTAATACTCGTTTTATGCAACTTGTTGACGGTATGGACAATTCCTCGCCTCTGTTGAATTTTGTTCTTGGAAATTTAATTGGTGTCTCGGAGATAGATGTTCAAAGTGTGGAATTATTACCAGGTGCGTCTTCAGCCTTATACGGCGCAAACGCCTTTAATGGTATTTTGTTTATGACTAGTAAAAGTCCTTTTACAAGTGAAGGAATTAGAGCGTATGCTAAGTTTGGACAAACGAGTCAAAAAGCGGCTGGTACTAATGACTATGTTGACTACGGTGTAAGAATGGCTAAAGCATTTAATAAATATTTTGCAGGGAAAGTAAATTTTGCTTACATGAGAGGTACTGAATGGCATGCAGTAAATTATGATGATAAAACCCGTGCAGGTATTGATAGAAATACAATTGATTATGATGGTATCAATATTTATGGAGACGAAGTAGTTACTAATATTAAAGGTGTTGGTCAAGCTTTAGCTTCTCAGGGTTTAATTCCGGCTTCAGCAGTAAATTTATTGCCTAATACGAATGTGAGTAGAACAGGATACAATGAAGTTGATTTGACGGATAATAAAGTTTCTAACACAAAAATTGATTTTTCATTACACCTCCGTCCATTTGGAGACGAAAGATTAGAAGTAATCTGGCAAAGTAAATTTGGTTACGGTAATACCGTTTATCAAGGAGCCAATCGTTACTATTTGAATAACTTTTTTATGCAACAACATAAAATTGAGTTCAAAGGAAAAAACTTCTTTTTAAGAGGTTATACCACTACGGAAGATGGTGGTCAATCTTATGATATGTTGTTTACAGGTATAAATGTTAACAGAAAATGGAAAGATGACAGAACATGGTTTGGGCAATATGCAGGTGCTTATGTTCAATCAACTTTAGCAGGTTTTACTCCTGAACAAGCACATTCAAGAGCTAGGTCTACTGCCGATACTGGTAGATTGATACCTGGAACTGATGCGTTTAAAAACGCATTCAATCAAGTTGTTAGCGATCCAAGTGTTTTAACAGGTTCTAAATTAGTTGATAATTCTAGAATCTACCATTCAGATGCTAATTATAATTTTAAGGATTTAATAAAATTTGCAGAAATTCAAATTGGAGGTTCTTACAGACAATATGAGTTAAATTCTTTTGGCCGTATTTATACCGATGCTGACGGACCGATTACTTATGACGAATATGGTGCCTACACGCAGGTAATGAAAAAGTTTATGGATGATCGTTTGAAGTTCACGGGTTCTATGCGTTATGATAAAGCGCAAAATTTTAAAGGTAATATTTCTCCAAGAGTTTCCTTAGTATATTCTGGAGGTCAAAATAAAAATCATAATTTCAGAGGATCTTTTCAAACTGGTTTCAGAAATCCTTCTACTCAAGATCAATACATTGGTTTTAACGTAGGTAGTGCTATTTTACTAGGTTCTGCACCGGATAACCTAACTCGTTTTACGGAAACACTACCAATTGCAACAGCGGTTGGTCAGGGATTTGCAGGAGGTAATTCAGTTACTATAAATGGTACCAATGCATACGATAATTCATATACAGCATCATCAGTTAGAGCATTTGCTGCAGCTGGTAACCCTGCATTATTGCAAAAAACTAATGTTGATTTAGTGAAACCTGAAGAGGTAAAAGCAATTGAATTAGGGTATCGTTCATTCATAAACAAAACTTCGATTGATATCAATGGGTATTATAATGTATACAATAATTTCATTGGTAATTTGAACGTTGTTACGCCTTTATACGGTTCTGCAATAGATGGAGGTGGATTGACAAATCCTCAAGGTCAACAGGCATTGCATGCACTTCAAAATGGTAATACAAGAGCCTTTCAATTGTATACCAATACTCCTTTAGAAATTGAATCATTAGGTTTTGGAGTTGGATTGTCTCGTAAAGTTTACAAAGATTTTGAAATAGGTGCAAACTATAACTATGCTGAGTTTAAATTTGATCAATCAAAAGATCCTAGCTTTGAGGCTGGTTTTAATACACCAAAACATCGTGTTAAAGCTTCTATTGGTAACGAAAAGTTATTCCCAAATTTCGGGTTTAATGTGAGTGGTAGATGGAATAGTGAGTACTTATGGCAATCATCTTTTGCGGATGGTACTATAGCCTCAGCAACAGTTATTGATGCTCAATTAAACTATAATTTTCCAGCTTTGAAATCTACGTTGAAAGTAGGGGCTTCCAATATTGGAGGAAAAGAATATGGACAAGTGTTAGGAGCGGGTCTAATTGGTCAACAATATTTTGCATCTTGGACAATCAACCCGTAACATTTTATTAAAACTAAAATCAAAGAACAATGATAAAAAATTTCAAATGGTTGCTATTTGCTTCTTTAGCATTTGCAGCATGTAATAATGATGATGAAGTAACTATTGATGCTAATTCATCTGACGGGAATCCTTTAACTTCCGGTACGGCTGTTGTGACAAAATATACAGCATTAGGAGATTCTTATGCGGCTGGCTATAGTGATAATGCTTTGTTTATTGAAGGACAAAAAGGCTCTTATACTAATATTATAGCACAGCAGTTTACATTAGCTGGAGGTGGAGAGTTTAAAACGCCGTTTATGGCTGATAATGTTGGAGGATTGTTATTGGGTGGCAATGTGATTTTTGGGCAGCGATTGTTTTTTAATGGAACAGCGCCAGTGCCAGTAAGCGGAAGGCCTTCAACTGAAACGACAACTAAATTGACAGGGCCTTTTAATAACTTAGGAGTACCTGGTGCTAAAAGTTACCATTTGGTTGCACCAGGATATGGAAATGTTGCTGGAGTTGCAACAGGACAAGCTAATCCATATTTTGCAAGATTTGCATCGTCATCGTCTACAACTATTGTTGCTGATGCCGTGGCACAAGATCCAACTTTCTTTTCGTTGTGGATTGGGGGTAATGATGTTTTATCATATGCTACCTCAGGTGGTGTAGGAATTAACCGAATTGGCAATTTGAATCCAGCAACCTACGGTAGTAATGATATTACGGATCCAACAGTGTTTGCAGGAGTTTATACAAATATAGTTAACGCTATGACGGCAAAGGGTGCTAAGGGTGTAGTGGCAAATCTGCCGTATGTAACATCTTTACCTTATTTTACTACCGTTCCTTTTAATCCATTAACGGCTTCTGTTCTGGGTCGAGGTAATGTTGCTGTAGGAAACGCAACAATTTCAGCTCTAAATGCGCAATTGTATGGGCCTTTAAAACAAGCATTAACTGTATTTGGTCAAGGAGCTCGTATAGAGCTACTGTCAACTACTGCCGCAAATCCATTGTTAATTGTTGATGAGAGTTTGACGAATCTTTCAGCACAATTAACGGCTGCATTTACTCCTACTTTAGGGGTAGCTACAGCAACTTTTTACGGCCAAGTTTTTGGTCAGGCAAGACAAGCAACTAAGGATGATTTAGTGGTTTTAACAGCTCAAACTGTTATTGCTTCAGCACCAGCTGGTGTTCCAGCTCCTTTAAATAGTTTTGGAGTCACATATCCTATGCAAGATAAAGATGTGTTAACTAAAGCGGAAGTTGCCGAAGTTAAAGTCGCTACCGATGCTTATAATGCAACTATCAAGTCGGTAGCTGATGCTAAAGGTTTGGCATTTGTTGAATTGAAAGGAGTGACTGATCAATTGGCAAATGGTGGAATAGTATATAATGGTTTTACTACAACCTCTACTTTTGTAACTGGTGGTATGTTCTCCTTAGATGGAGTTCATCCAAGTCCAAGAGGTTATGCTATTATAGCAAATTTATTCACTGATGCTATAAATGCAAAGTATGGCTCTAACTTCAAAAATGTAAATGTAGGGTCATATCGTATTTTATACCCTGCATCATTGTAAAATTTTATAAATTGAATTATAAAAAACAACCGCCCGTTTTGCTACGTGGCGGTTGTTTCTTTTAGGGATAATCTTGTCTTTTGTTAGTTTCTAAGTCATTTCTAGACAATCTATTAAAAAAATATCTTTTTTTGTAAAAAAACATATTGATTTTATATTTTAAAAATTATCTTTGCACACTGAAAAAAGTGTCTAATCGATATGTTTCGATTGGCAGTATTTCATAAACCTATAATAGCTATTTAATAAATACATAAGTAATGTCAAAAGTAATAGGAAAAGTTGCCCAAATCATTGGCCCAGTAGTTGACGTTGTTTTCAACGGTAAGGATGTTGAACTTCCAAAAATTTATGATTCATTAGAAATCACAAAAAAAGATGGTACTTTATTAGTGCTTGAAGTACAATCTCACATTGGTGAAAATACAGTACGTACCATTTCGATGGACTCAACAGATGGTTTGAGTAGAGGTTATGAAGTAGTTGGAACAGGAAATCCTATCCAAATGCCAATTGGTGCCGATGTTTACGGTCGTTTGTTCAACGTAATTGGAGATGCCATTGATGGTTTACCTGAATTGCCAAAAACTGGTGAAAACGGAATGTCAATTCACAGAGCAGCTCCAAAATTTGAAGATTTATCTACTTCTTCTGAAGTTTTATTCACAGGTATTAAAGTAATCGATTTAATTGAGCCTTACTCAAAAGGGGGTAAAATTGGATTGTTTGGTGGTGCTGGAGTTGGTAAAACAGTATTGATTCAGGAGTTAATTAACAATATTGCAAAAGGTCACGGTGGACTTTCTGTATTCGCAGGAGTAGGAGAAAGAACACGTGAAGGGAATGACTTACTTCGTGAGATGTTAGAGTCAGGAATTATAAAATACGGTGACGAATTCATGCACTCTATGGAAAATGGAGGATGGGATTTATCTAAAGTAGATTTGCCAGGAATGAGAGAGTCTAAAGCTACTTTCGTTTTCGGACAAATGAATGAGCCTCCAGGAGCTCGTGCTCGTGTAGCACTTTCTGGATTATCTATCGCTGAATATTTCCGTGATGGAGCAGGAACTGATCAAGGGAAAGATGTATTGTTCTTCGTGGATAATATCTTCCGTTTTACACAAGCAGGTTCTGAGGTTTCGGCTCTTTTAGGTCGTATGCCATCTGCGGTAGGATACCAACCAACATTAGCAACTGAAATGGGTGCAATGCAAGAACGTATCACCTCTACAAACAAAGGTTCTATTACATCTGTACAGGCGGTTTACGTTCCTGCGGATGATTTAACGGATCCAGCTCCGGCTACAACTTTTGCTCACTTAGATGCTACAACAGTATTGTCTCGTAAAATTGCTGAGTTAGGTATTTATCCTGCGGTTGATCCATTGGATTCAACTTCAAGAATTCTTACACCTCAAATTTTAGGTGATGAGCACTATGATTGTGCACAAAGAGTAAAAGAAATTTTACAAAAATACAAGCAATTACAAGATATCATTGCGATCCTTGGTATGGAGGAATTATCAGAAGATGATAAATTAGCCGTTTCAAGAGCGCGTCGTGTACAACGATTCTTATCTCAACCTTTCCACGTTGCTGAGCAATTTACAGGATTAAAAGGAGTTTTAGTAGATATCAAAGATACTATCAAAGGATTTAATATGATTATTGACGGTGAATTAGATCACTTGCCAGAATCAGCTTTTAACCTTAAAGGTACAATTGAAGAAGCTATCGAAGCTGGAGAAAAAATGTTAGCGGAAGCTTAAAATAAGTTTACAAGTTTAAAGTTTAAGGTTCACTCGTAACTTTAAACTTTTAAACTTTAAACTTTAAACTAAAAAGAATTATGTTATTAGAAATAGTTTCACCAGAAGCAAAATTGTTTTCAGCAGAAGTAACTTCGGTTACATTGCCAGGAGTTGATGGAAGCTTTCAAATTTTGAATAACCACGCGCCAATTGTTTCTATTTTAGAAAAAGGAGTAGTGAAAATTACAGCATCAAACTTTACTTTTGCAAAAGAAGTGGCGAGTAAATTCACGAAGTTGGATGCTCAAAATTATACACTTGCTATCAATTCAGGAACAATTGAAATGAAAGACAATAAAGTTATTGTTTTAGTTGACTAAGATAATTTAGATTATATAAATGAAAGCCTCGCAATTTGCGGGGTTTTTTTATATCCAGTCCCAAAGGATGATATTCCATTCGATTCCATCTTCATGATATGTATCAATTATTTTAAATCCAATAGCGTGGTGTGCTTGCATAGAGCGAATGTTTATGGTGGCAACTTCAGTGATTAAATAATCAAATTGATGTTGCAATTCTTCTCTGTAAAAATGATAAAGCTCTCTGAATATTCCTTGTTTTCTATAGTTCTTATTTATACAAATTTGGCCCATTACAACATAGGTTTTGTCTTTAGGCATTAATTCATCTATTCTCTCAAACATTGGAATAAGAACCTCGATTTGGCGCCTAAAATCGGGAAGCATTACTAAAGCGAAGCCTATGACAGTATTATCATTTACAGCTATGATATGTGGGCAAGCAGAATTCATTTGATCTAACAATGCAAGGGAATGTTGTACCGTAACAAATCCTTGTTGAAGTTTTTCTTCGGAAGTAATATTTTGGGAACTATTTTGTAATTGAAGTGTTCTGATTTGTTCCAGTTCCTTTTGATTTGATGCTCTTTTATAACTTATAGTTTTCATTAGCCTTCAATGATTCAAATTTAATTAATTTATTACTTTCATAAAATTATAAAATTCTAGAGGTTAACGAATAGTATTCATTTGCTATTTTTGATTCGTTCCAAATTCATATCAACATAATACTTTTTATTGTATTTTCCTGCAACAATAAGAGCTCCAGAAATAAGAATCAGATTTTTGATAATGTATTGTCCCGCTAAAGTAGGGCAGTATGGAAAAGCATCAAAACAGATGGTTTTTAGAATGAAAACAGGAAAAAATGTAGCTGCCATATGTAATAATAATAACGGAATAGTGTAAGGAATACATCTTTTTATAAGCAAACCAATACCTATAAGAACTTCGCAAACACCAAGGATTGGAATGAATATTTGCGGTTGAAACCAATGAACGGTTTGTTCTACTAATTCGTCGGCCGGGCTCATCCCGAAAATTTTTAATCCACCAAACCAAATATATACAATAGACAGAGCAATGCGCATGATATTGATGCTGTGTTTCTCCATTTTGTGACTAAATCTAAAATAGAAGTCTTCAAATAGTGTTTTAATAGTATAGTAGTTTCAGTCTTTTATAAAAAAGCCTAACAGGTTTCCAACATCTGTTAGGCTTGAGCTGATAAAGAATTTTTAAACAAACCTTTAAACAAATTATCAACTTAATTGTTTCAAATTATTCTGCGCCATCAGTAATGGCTCTTGCTACAGCAAAACCCCCTACTTTTTCTCCTAGTTCAAGTCCTTTCTCACAATCGCTTCTGTAATGAATGCAACCAAACATTCTAGAATCCGAAGCTTCTTTTGCCATAGAGATAAAACTTTGTTTTTTTGCCGGAATTATATGTGATAAAACTACACATGCAGCACCGCTAAACGTGGAGTGTCCTGACACGTAGGAAGGGAAATTAGGTGTTCCTGTCAATGTTTTTATTG
The DNA here is from genome assembly GCF_003312425.1 of Flavobacterium psychrolimnae. Lineage (GTDB taxonomy): Bacteria > Bacteroidota > Bacteroidia > Flavobacteriales > Flavobacteriaceae > Flavobacterium > Flavobacterium psychrolimnae. The sequence continues at coordinate 147,266 of NZ_QNUX01000009.1, forward strand.
ATGAATCAACTTGAGATGGTCTTGGGTTAAAGTAGGTATATTTTGCATCCCAACAGCTGATTGCTGCATCCATCATTGCGATGTTTAATAATGCAAGATTTCTTGCCCAACGTACTTCACTATAATTTAGTTCTACAAACGACTCTGAGGCAATTGCATTCCAGTGTCCAGGAGGTGTGTATGTTCCTACGCCGTCAGCCCAAAAAGTAACAATTTGCATGTTCTTTTTTGTGGCATTTTTGCCATAGTTTTTTACTTCAGCCAATTCCTTTGCAAATTGTTCTGATTTTGTAGAAGGCGGTGGAACCGGACGGCTTGCAACAACCATTTCTGGTGTCATTAAGAATGATTTTACTTTTCCAAACAATGGTAACATTGGAGGTCTTACAGGTATATCTAATGATTTCCAAGGAGTTTCTCCTGTGGCAGTAGTTTGAGTTTCCAGTTGTGTCCAAAGCACTTGATTGCCAATAGCTGCTCCAGTTCCATCAGAAGCCGCTCTGGCGATAAATTTACCTGCAATTTTTCTTCCTAAAATAATTCCCGCATCAATATCACTCCTAACATTAGCGCCACTAATAATACGATATAATTTTTGTTCCTCTGCCTTTTCTTGTATGTAAGCAATTTCTGTTGGAAACAATAATTTTAATAATTCAACCGTAACTCCTGCTAAAACAGCATCTTCAGATGGATAGGAAGGTAAGATGCTTTTTGGGATTAAAACCGGTAAAGTAGCATCAACCGTAAAAGGTGCAGCTCTATTATATAGTTTTTTATAATGCCAAGTCGCAATCATCGCATCGTATTGCGCCGCACTTACATAAGCATAAGCTCTTGCTGCATATGGAGGATTTGAAAAAGGAAATTCAGGATTCGCAAATGGATTTGCTCCAGATGGTGCAGGGTAGGTTCCGTCTTCATTTTGATATGGCGGACGATTGTGTCTTGCAACTAAAGTTCGCATGATTTCATTCCAACGTAAAACACCTCCGGCACTCCAGTATTTTATTATTTTTTTCTGTTCCGGCGTTATGCTTGCTTGATAACTTTTTATTTCATTGATTTCTCTTGTAAATGCGGCTGCAGTACTTGCTATTGGTGCATCCAAAGAGAATTCATCCGGCGTAGTCAATAGGAATGTTTTCCAAGTTCCTGCTAATTCGTCTGTATTAGCCGGATTTAATTGAGGAAATTGTTCGTTGCGTTCTGTTAACTCATCACTACAAGAATAGTTCAACGTAATAAACAAAATCAAAAGACTGTTATAGGCTATTTTTTGTATTTTATTTTTCATTTTCTTGAGTTGTTTTTTTTAAATTAAGGATATAAAATAAACCGCCATAAAAGGTATTAGATTGTCCAATATTTCTGCCTTCTGTAACAAAATTGCATCCTCCAATAATAGATAATGCGGGTATTTTTTTGAGCGTATATTTAGTATTCACACCTACTTTTAATGCATTCATAGTATTGCTTGGAAAGGGCATGTTGTTTTTTGTAATGTCAAATCCTCCAGTTTGCGTAACCCAGTTATCAAGTACTGCTTCGGCTATTAATCTATTGGAACGATAGCCTATTCTGTAGTTTACCGAAATAGCGTCTGGCATGTCAACTTCATTGGTATAATGTATTTCGTCTGTATAATAGGAATTTCGGTCAATGGTTATGTTGGCTCTTTTTATATACGCTCCAGATAGCGTGGTGAAAAAACGACCTCTTTGATAATCACCCATTAATCGTAAAGATGCAGTTTTGCTTTTTAGACCAAGACTCAAAGGTAAATAATCAGCTGAATAATTAGAAACTGGAGCCGAAAGTCCTCCTAAAGCATATAAAGAGTAGGTGGCTTTTCCAATTGTTTTTTCAAAAGGCATGTATTTTATCGTTAACGATAGATCTTGTAATCCTTTTTGACCTTCCATTGTTCCTGCAGAAGCTTTTGTTTCTACATAAGGAAGACTGAAAATAATATTCAATTTATCAGAAACACCATAGTTTCCCATTAGTGCAACTGATTTTGTGGAAACAGTTCCAAGATTGAGGTTTTCCCTTTTAAAAGTTCCTTCCCAATATTCGTCCCAGCTGCTATATTGGTATACAGCCCCAAAACAAAAATTGTTCTTGCTCATCATAATGCCATCAATCTCTGTTTGAGCATTCATAAATAAAGGTGCCAATAGCAGGCAACTCAAATAAAATTTTTTCATTAAAAATGGTTTTTTGGTTAGTGGTTTTGGTATTTTATTTTTTAAAAGTGTGTTGTTTCTATTATTGCTACTGCAGGGAATGTTAAAATCTAGTTGATATACCAATGTTAATGGTGTAATCAGCAAATGCCGCATCTCCTTGAACATGAGTTCCTGTTGTTACAGAATTTTCCTTGTCGGTTACACTTTGAGTACGGTTACGAACCACTGCAAACGGTACCGATGCAAACAGAACAACTTTTTTATATTCATAATTTATGGAAGGTTCAACCGACCAGATATAACCTGGACGACGGAAATCTCCACTGCCACCCACAAGATCATTCACAGGAATCCCTTCTAATCTGGCACCTGCGGCTAGAGACAATCCTTTAATTTGATTCACTGAATAATTGAAACCCGCTCTAAACATATATTGATCCGGAACACTCATAATAGCTTCGTTAGCAAGTCGTGATGCTAATGTTTCACGATAGGTTCGAGTTCCGTTTTGTTCACGTGGATTTATCAAATAATAGAAATTACCGTAAACGCCAAAGTTTTCTATGAAGTTGTAGAATGTATTTACTTCAAATGTAAATCCCGTTCCGCCGTCTCCTAACTGGATAGATTGATCTACCGGGCGCAATTCTTTTGTTCCGTTTGGACCTACATTGTAAAAATAATCTTTGTAATTGTAATCACCAGTTGGTAATTTTATACCTAATCCTAGTTGTATGTTTCCATTGGTGCTTTTTGCAGGGTCTAACATCCATCTGTAAGCGGCGAATCTTATGTCGCCAATACCAAATGAGCTGGTAGAATTACGTTCTCTTTTTACGTAAGTGCCATTTACCAATCCATGTTCGTACAATGAAGAACGAACGTTATTTGAAATAGGAAGATCGACCATAACGGACCATCGGTTATTTAATATTCGGGTAAGTGAAAGATTGAAAACGGAAGTGTAATTGATAACTTCTGTTTTTTGCACTAATCTGTCTTTGTTTTCCTCTGTTCCTGAAAAGTGTCTGAATGATCTAAAATAGCGTCCGCTGCTGGCAAATTGCCATCCAGAAACGTTGGTACTGTCAGCATGAATCGACATGCAACTTGTCGCGTTACCTTTGATAGCGACACAGCCTTGCGCAGCTATTTTTTGGGAGTTAAATGCAATTGTTACGAACAGGATAAAACTACAAACGGATTGTAAAGTGGGTAAATTTTTCAATTTTTTGGTTTTTTGAATGGTTAATGATTTAAAATAGGCCTATAACAACTTCTTCCAGATTGAAGTAATTGTTAAAAATTTAAATTGATTGATAGATAGTGTCGCTTTAAAACAAGATTTTCTGTTGGCTTTCGCCAAAGATTTACGTGTGATTTTACAAGGCAAAGTTGATGGGTGAAAGCCTTTCTTTAAAATAAAGAATGCTGTTCATAAATCCAAATTTGAATTTTCCAATCCATTTAAATTACGATACTGAAAGCTAATTGTATAAAACAAACCAAAATAGAAATAAAATAAGCCTTTGAAAACATGAAAAATAAATGAATTCAGAAAATACAAAAGTCTATTTTGCATTTTTAACGGGCATAATTTCTACTAAAAGAGTGTAATAAATGTACAGATTTAGCTAAAAAATAATCGTGAATTATCTTGACTTTACAAATGCCAGATAAAAGCGAATGATTTCACTAAAAAGAAGATTTAAACGAAATCGGGTGGTGAATACGATAAAGAAATGTATCCGGAATCTATCGCTTGGTTTGGTGTAATGATAGATTCAGTTGAATGTAGGACAGTTTCCGGAGAAAAATCCATGCAAACCGTATTATTTGGAATATAATCTTGAAGAAAAGACTTCATGAGTTTTTTTACCGGAGACTCTTTAGATGAAGATCCGTTGAATAATTGGTTATCAACAATGTCTTTTAAATCCTGGCTTATCGCATCTTGATGAGAATTGCGCAGGTAATATAAGCTAAGTATATTGTTTTGGATTCTTTTCTTGAAAATGTGATAACTCTTGTTGTTGATAACCACATCTTCATTTACATACTCAAAGTCAGTATCTTCGATAAAGGAGTATAAAGTTGCATTTAATTGGATTACTTGAAACTCTGAATCGTGTCTTTTTTCCATAGAAGCTACCCATGCTTGCTCTTCTTGATAAGCAAACATCAGATAGTATCCCATCACGTTGTAGAACAACGTTACTATTAGAAAAAGTGATGCAATTCGTTTCATATTGCCCGAAAGTAGAAAACTATTTCATTGGTTAACATCTTCGATATTAATTTTAAGTTTTTTTTAACATAATTTTATGAAATATATATATCGAAACCGTTTTCGGAAAAAATTACAAGTATTTTTTTAATTGCTTTAATTCAAATATTAATTTGTAATAGAATTGTTTTTTTGGTGAGCAAGTTGAATATCGTTTTGAAGAAATGAGTTTTATTCATTTTTTAAAATTTGATAAAAAAACTAACAAATAGTTCCCAAAATTCTTAAACCAAAAAAGATGCTTATTTTTGTGGACTATGAAACATTTTCCAGAAAATTTATCCGCTAAACTTGAAATTCGAAAGCAAAATAATGCGTTGCGAAAATTATCTTTGTCAAGTAATAAGATTGATTTTTCTTCCAATGATTACTTGGGTTTCTCACAATCAGAAATTATTTTTAAGGAAACGCATCAGCGTTTAATTGCCAATGGAATTATTCAAAACGGAGCAACGGGTTCCCGATTATTATCTGGAAACCACAAAATGTATCAAGAAACTGAAGATTTTATTGCAAAGTTTCACAAATCGGAATCGGCTTTAATTTTCAATTCCGGGTATGATGCTAATCTTGGATTCTTTGGCTCGGTTCCACAAAAAGGAGATTTAATTTTATACGATGAATTGTGTCATGCTTCTATTCGGGACGGAATTCAACTGTCGAATGCGAAAGCCTATAAATTTAATCACAATGATTTTGAAGACCTAGAAAAATTAATTTTAAGAAATCCAAATACCATTATTTATATTGTCACTGAATCTGTTTTTTCTATGGATGGTGATTGTCCAAATCTAGAAGAATTGGTTTCGGTTTCAAATAAACACCAGTGTTATCTTGTTGTTGATGAAGCGCATGCTTTGGGAGTTTTTGGTTCAACAGGCGAAGGATTTGTTCAAATGCTGGGGTTGCAAGATCACGTTTTTGCCAGAATTATGACTTTCGGGAAAGGTTTGGGATGTCATGGAGCCTCGATTTTAGGTTCAGTTGAATTGAGGGAATATTTAATAAATTTTGCTCGAAGTTTTATTTATACTACAGGGCTTTCACCACATTCTGTTGCTACAATTTTGGTTGCTTATCAGCATTTAAAACGGGATTCGGATTCTATTTTGAAATTAAGAGAAAATATTATTTCTTTTAATCAGCAGAAGAATTTGTTGGGATTAAAGCCGCTTTTTGTTCGAAGCAAATCTGCGATACAATCCGCCATTATTCCGGGAAATGAAAAAGTAAAAACTATTGCGAATCAACTGCAGGAAAAAGGATTTGATGTGAAAGCGATACTTTCGCCAACGGTTCCCGAAGGACAGGAAAGACTGCGTTTTTGTTTGCACAGTTATAATTCACAAGAGGAAATCTCTGAAGTCTTACGATTGTTGAGTACTTTTGTTTTTATGGAACGCGGATAATACGGATTTAACCGATTAGCACGGATTTTAAATTTAAAATATATACGATGTGTGATTTGTTGCATAAGAATTTGAGCGACACTATTTTGAAAATCTATTTTGAAGTTTACAACGAACTTGGTTATGGGTTTCTTGAAAAGGTGTATCAAAATGCCATGTATTTAGAGTTAAAATCCCGAGGGTACAAAGTAGAAGCTCAAAAACAAATTAAAGTATATTACAAAAGTCAATTGGTAGGTGATTATTTTGCGGACTTATTGATTGAAGACTCTATTATTCTTGAACTTAAAGCCTGTGGGTATTTGTTAGATGAGCATAAAGCCCAACTTTTAAATTATCTAAAGGCAACTGATGTAGAAATTGGATTGTTACTAAACTTTGGAACAACTCCAGAATTTAAAAGGTCTATTTATACCAACGATAGAAAAAAGCTAATATAAATTTTTAAAAAATCCGTGACAATCAGTTAAATCTGTGTCATCCGTGTGCCAAACTTATGAAACTATTTATAACAGGAATTGGGACCGATGTAGGTAAAACCATCGCGTCAGCCATTATAACAGAAGCTTTAGAAGCTGATTATTGGAAACCCATACAAGCAGGCGATTTAGAAAACTCCGACAGTCATAAAATCAAATCATTTTTGTCCAATGAAAAAACGGTGATTCATCCCAATAGCTATGCTTTGAATACACCAGCTAGTCCACATCTCGCTGCTCAACTGGACGGAATTGTGATTGATTTAAAGAAAATTATTGAACCCGAAACAGAAAATCATTTGGTTGTTGAAGGAGCGGGAGGTGTTTTCGTACCATTAAATGATACTGATTGCGTGATTGATTTAATCCAAAATGAATATAAAGTGATTGTGGTTTCCCGACACTACTTGGGAAGTATCAATCATACGTTATTGACGATTGAAGCCTTGCAAAACAGAAAAATCGCAGTCGTGGGAATAGTTTTTTCTGGTGACGAAAATAAAGCAACCGAATCGATTATTTTATCTAAAACGGGAGTAAAATGCATTGGACGAATAGAACAAGAGCCGTATTTTGATAAAAATGTAATCAAAGAATACGCAGACCGATTTAGAGAAAATCTATTGAGTCTTTAAAAATTGAAAATCAAGAAGAAAGAATCAACACTTGTTTTTTGCGTTTTTCTCGCTTCTTGTATCTTGCTTATTTTATCTTTGCAGAATGAAATTAACTGATAGAGACCGCCAATATCTTTGGCATCCGTATACCCAACACAAAACGGCAGCGTTGCCAATTGCCATCAAAAAGGGCAAAGGCGCTTTGCTTTGGGACGAAAATAATAAGGAATATATTGATGCAATCGCTTCTTGGTGGGTGAATCCTTATGGGCATTCAAATACATTTATTGCTGATGCAATTTACAAACAACTTACCACATTAGAACATGTATTGTTTGGGGGTTTTACACACGAACCTGCTATTTTGGTAGCCGAGAAGTTGATGGAAATTTTACCAAAAAACCAACAAAAAATATTCTTTTCTGATAACGGTTCTACGGCGGTTGAAGTCGCGATAAAAGTGGCGTTACAATATTTTTTCAATAAAGGAGAAAAGAGAACTACAATAATTGCTTTCGAAAATGCTTTTCATGGCGATACTTTTGGTGCTATGGCAGCAAGTGGAATCTCGTTTTTTATAGAAGCTTTTCAGGGAATGTTTATTGATGTGGTTCGGATTCCAGTTCCGGTGAAAGGACAGGAGCAGGAAAGTTATGATGCGTTACAATCAGTTATAGAAAACAACAATTGTGCGGGTTTTATTTTTGAGCCATTGGTTCAAGGAGCCGCAGGAATGGTGATGTATGAACCGGAATCGTTAGATAAATTGATGCGAATTTGTCAGGAGAATAATGTGCTAACCATTGCCGATGAAGTAATGACAGGCTTTGGGAAAACCGGAAAAACTTTTGCAACGGATTATTTGGTGGAAAAACCAGATATGATGTGCTTGTCCAAAGCATTAACTGGAGGAACTATTCCTATGGCGATTACGACTTTTACGCAGGATTTATTCGATGCTTTTTATGATGACGATATCAATAAAGCTTTGTTTCATGGACACACCTTTACAGCAAATCCAACAGGTTGTGCTGCGGCTTTGGCAAGTTTAGAATTGTTGCAAACCAATGAAATACAAGCGAATATTGTTCGAGTAAATAAAAGTCATTTGGATTTTCAAGAATATATAAAAAATCATCCAAAAGTAGTTACAACACGAGTGCTGGGTGTCATTTTTGCTTTAGAAATAAAAACAGAAAGTTCAGCCAGTTACTATGGAACATTACGCAATAAACTATATAATTTTTTTATCGAAAACGGAGTGATTTTGCGTCCGGTTGGTAATGTTGTATACATTTTGCCTCCTTACATTATTACGGATGAGCAATTACAAAAAGTATATCAGGTGGTTGAAAAGGCGTTGGAAATAGTTTAATTTTTAAGCCACAAATCACAAGGATTCTCCAAGATTAAAAAATCAGTTTTTATCAGTTAAAATCCGTGTTATCCGTGTGCTATTTTTTTACCATTAATCTGGCTGAGAAACAGCTACAATTGATTTCTATTTTTTTTAGCCACAGATTGAACGGATTAAGCGGATTTTCACAGATTGAAAAAATAAAAATCTTTTTTTGTCAGTAGCATAGGTGCTATTGTGTGCCAATTTTACGAAAAACTTTGCGACCTTTGCCGCAAAATAATAGTACTATCTTGTCAACAACAATTTCCATAACTGCCATAGCTTCCATTTCTCCATTGGGTACTGACTCAAAAACAATTTGGGAAAACTATCTCCATGAAGACCATTGTTTTAACGAACATATTTTAGACGATAAGAAAACTTTCGTTGCTAAGTTGGACAATGATTCAAAAGAAGTTGTGGATGCTTTACAAGAATCAGATAACAAATATAAGTCTTTAGATAAGTCAGTTTTGTATGCGATGGCTGCTTCGCGTCAAGCAATGCAAAATGCGGGTTGGACACAAAACGATATTTTTGGGATTAACATTGGTTCGTCTCGTGGTGCGACAGATTTATTCGAAAAACATTATCAGGAGTATTTAAAAACTGGAAAAGCACAAACTCTAGCTTCTCCAACGACGACTTTGGGTAATATTTCCTCTTGGGTTGCCCATGATTTACAAAGTTCCGGACCCGAAATCTCACATTCTATAACTTGTTCTACTGCTTTGCACGCGGTATTAAATGGCGTGGCGTGGCTTCGAGGCGGAATGGCTGATAAATTTTTAGTTGGTGGTAGTGAAGCGCCTTTAACTGATTTTACGATTGCCCAAATGCGGGCTTTGAAAATTTATTCGAACAGTACAGAAGAATATCCGAATCGCGCACTTGATTTAGATAAAAGACAAAATACCATGATTCTTGGCGAAGGTGCCGGCGTGTGTTGTCTGGAAATTGGCAAAAAAGAAAACGCATTGGCGTATATCGAAGGAATTGGTTACGCTACGGAGATTCTGGAACATAATATTTCTATTTCGGCTGAAGCGACTTGTTTCCAAAAATCAATGAAAATGGCATTGCAAAATACTGATTTATCCGAAGTAGATGTTATTGTGATGCATGCTCCGGGAACCATAAAAGGCGATTTGACGGAATATAAAGCGATAGGGAAAATCTTTGGCGAAAGCCTTCCTTTATTGACGACCAATAAATGGAAAATTGGACACACTTTTGGCGCATCGGGAATATTGAGTATGGAACTCGCTATACTGATGATGCAACATAATAGATTTATCGGAGTTCCTTTTGCGGAAGCACAAAAACAAACAAAACCTATAAAGAAAGTACTGATTAATGCAGTAGGTTTTGGTGGAAACGCGGTGAGCTTGCTTTTGAGTTTATGATTTTTTATGCTTATTTTATTCTTCTTTTAAATTTTCCAACTCTTTTACTTTTTCATAAATTATATTACTTTCGAATCCTTTTCGCAATAGATAATCACAACATTTTTTTCGTTTTTTCAGATTGTTGGTTTCTCTTATGGCTTCCCATTGTCTTTCTGCGACATTATGAAAAGTCGATAAATACTCCTCAGCAGTGATTTCTTTGAGTGCCAGATTTATATTGTATTGTGTAATTTTTCGAAATTTCAATTCATTCACAATTCTAATTTTTCCCCAAAATTTAATTCGGTGCTTTCCTCTAGCGAAACTGCAGGCAAAACGACTTTCATTTAGAAAATTCTCCTTGATCAGATGTACTAAAATAGTGTCGATTTCATCAGAATCCATTTTCATACTTCGTAATTTTTGCACGACTTCGTCATGACAACGTTCTTGATAGGCGCAGTAATGCTCTATTTTATGTATGGCTTCTTTTATGGAGTAAACTGGGTTCATTTTTTTGGGTTTTACAGCACTATTATCGAGCTTAAAGTTGATTTCTGGTTTCGATAATTTAATTTCAAAAATAAACCTTTAAATCGAAATTGCTTTAAGTGGTAAAAGGAATTTTTTTTATCAGTAAAGACTTTTTAAATTTTAGACATGAGTACTGTTTAAAAGCAAGTTAAGACTGTAAGGATGTTTTTTTTAAAAGAATTTTAAATGCTCTAAAACATGTATTTAAACGGATTATCCTGCACTTAATCGATTAAATTATATTTTATTTAAAAACCGAAACTATATTGCTGCAATTACTATGTTTTCAGTTTTTTTTTGGTTAAAAAAGGCAATCAGGCGTAACGTTTAAGACAAATAAAATAATACCATATGAATAAAAATTACTCTATCTCTAAAATGAATTTATTATCATCAAAACCATCAACAGCAATTCGTTTGCTGTTGATGGTTTTGTTTGTTTCCATAACCCCTTTAGTTTCTTTTGGACAATCTACCCAGACTTTTAATACACCTGGGACATATCCATTTACAGTGCCTTCAGGTGTAACTAGCATTACCGTTGAAGCATGGGGAGCTGGAGGTGGAGGAGGAAACGGAGCCGGAGGCGGAGGAAATGGAGGCGGAGGCGGAGGATATGCTAAGTCTACGTTTGCGGTTACACCGGGTTCTACTTACTATTATACAGTAGGAGTAGGTGGATTAGCAAACAATAATGGTGAAAACTCAAGTTTTGAATCAGCTAATACCACCATATTAGTAGCTTCAGGTGGAAAATCTGGTGGTGCTGGTGGAAATACAAATACAGGAACAATTACTTTTAACGGAGGTAGTGGAGGAACTTATACAAATTCTAGTACAAAGGAAGGTGCAGGTGGCGGAAGTTCAGCAGGTAGTTATCAAGATGGTAATCCTGGTAGTGGTACTAATGGTGGTGCAGCTAAGTCAGGTGGTGGTGCAGGTGGTAATGGTGGAAATGACAATGTTCAAGGATCAAACGGTGGTAGTCCTGGCGGCGGCGGCGGCGGCGGCGGAAAAGGAAAAGGTGGTGGCAATGGCGGTAACGGTCAGGTAATTATTACTTATGCATGTCCAACATCTACTCTAACGTCCACTGGGGTTTCAATTTGTGCCGGAGGTTCAGGATCGTTATCGGTATCTGGGACTTGTAGTAATCTAGTAACAACACAAGCTGCTAATGCAGGAGATGGTTCTACTTCCGGAACAGGAAGTGATTGGAGTAATGTCTCTAGAATTTATTCAGATGATAATTCATATGCCAATTCACAAATTGGAGGAAGTTTATCCAAAAATCTATTAGCAACTAAATATGGATTTAGTATCCCTACTAATGCAACAATAAATGGAGTTCAGGTTATTATTGGTCGGAAGGCGAGTAGATCTAACAGTCTTTTGGATAATAAAGTGTTTTTAAGTATTGGAGGAAGCGCCACTGGAACAAACAAAGCATCTAGCACCATATGGAGTAACACTGAAACAGTGGCAAATTATGGTTCGCCCTCAGATTTGTGGGGTACGACGACATTGACACCAGCAATCATAAATGCTGCAAATTTTGGTGTTGTTTTAACGGTGAAAAATTCCAATGATGAAGATACTGTAGCATCTGTAGATTACATTCAAATTATAGTTTCATATAGTATCGCAGGTACTCTAAAGTGGTATACTGCCTTATCAGGGGGTAACTCAATTGGTTCTGGAGCGTCTTTCAATCCAGTGGGAGTAACGGGATCTGGACTTACAAACACCAATACACCTGGATCAACTACTTATTATGTAGAATGTTCTCTTAATCCAGGCTGTAGAACACCAGCTGATTTTGTTATTAATGCTTTACCATCTACACCACAGGCAACTAATACAAATGCCACTTGTGCGTTAGCAACAGGATCAATAACTATAACTAGTCCAGCACCAGCTGATGGAATTTTCTTTACAGTTACGGGGAAAAGTCCGGTTGTAGCAGCAGTAACGAATACAACAGGAGTGTTTTCAGGTTTGGCAGTGGGTACTTATAATGTAACTGCAAACAATGCCTCTGGATGTGTGTCACTACCTTCTGCTGATATAGTTATTAAGCCATTAGTATTAAAACCTAATACATGGAATGGTACTGTTTGGTCAACTGGCTCTAAGCCTTCAAGTGACGCTGAAGAAATTATTTTTAATGGTGATTATCAAACAAAATCGGAGGATCTTACAGCTTGTACCTGTCTTGTCAAAGCAGGTAGAAAAGTTATAATTAAAGAAGGAAAAACTTTAAAACTGACTAACGGTCTTACCGTAGAAGATACAGTAGATCCAAAAACTACTTTAACTTTCGAGAATAATGCAAGCTTGGTGCAAGTGAATAAAGATGCTGTAAATAAAGGTGTTATATCCTATATTCGAAGTAACAACACTACTAGAGAAACCGATTACACGTATTGGTCTTCACCAGTAGCAGGACAAAAATTGATTGACGTGTCCCCTAAAACACCTTTGGATTATTTTTATTCGTTTGATGCAGGTGTAAATAATTGGATTTATGAGGATCCAAATAAAGTAGTCATGAAAGACGGAAAGGGTTACATTATTAGAGGGCCTCATCATACCGGCATCCCTCCTACAAATTTTTATGATGCTCCTTTTAAAGGTGTTCCAAATAACGGGGATTATGAGGTGGATATTGCAGGTGCTGGAACTTCAAACCTAATAGGGAATCCATATCCTTCGGCACTAGACGCTGAATCGTTCTTAATAGCCAATAGAGAGGTGTTGCAGGGAACTCTTTATTTCTGGACGCACAGTACACCAATACGTACTGCAACTGGCGCTGCTAACGAAGGTTCAGGAGATTTAGTATATATTACGGATGATTATGCTTCTTATAATCTTACGGGAGGCGTTGGAACTGAAAAAAAAATAATAACAACAATCGGTAATACGGAACCAAGTGGAGAGAACAAGTCTAATAGACCAACTGGTAAGATTGCCTCGGGACAAGGTTTCTTTGCAACTGGTAAAGCGGCAGGTAAAGCAACATTCAAAAATACTATGAGGGTGGGTGTAGATGGTATCGCGGGAGACAATATGCAATTTTTTAAGACAACCCAAAGCTCAAAGAATACAAATGCAATCGAGAAAAACCGTGTTTGGCTAAATTTAACCAATGATAAAGGCGCATTCAAGCAGGTCTTGGTTGGTTATATTACAGATGCAACTAATGGTTATGACAATGCCTTAGATGGTGCAAATAATAACGGAAATCAGTTTATTAATTTTTATAGTATCAACGATGATAAAAATTTAACGATACAAGCAAGGGCTTTACCCTTTGATGAAAATGATGTTGTACCATTGGGATATAGTTCTACAATTCAAGGTAGTTTTTCAATTAGTATTGATGAGGTCGATGGGTTGTTGACTTCTGAAAATATTTACCTTGAAGATAGAAGTAACAATAGCATTCATGATCTGAAAAAAGCAGCGTATACTTTTGACACTGAAAAAGGAACTTTCAATGAGCGTTTTGTATTGCGTTACACGGATAGAACTTTGGCGTCAGCTGATTTTGAATTAAATGATAGCAGTGTTCTGATTGCTAAAGATAAAAATGAATTAAAGATAAAATCAAATACTGAAATTATTTCTCAAATTGCTGTTTTTGATTTACTAGGCAGAAAAGTGTTTGATAACGTTGCAGTGAATTCTAATGAGTTCCAAACGTCTGCGATTAGACTGAGCAATCAAGTGGTGGTGGTCAAAGTGACCTTAACAAATGGAGAGGTAATTTCTAAAAAAGTTGTTTATTAAAAATTGATATTTCATTTTCCAATCGTATTGGAAGTCCCATTCTGTTTGTTCAGAATGGGATTTTTTTTGATTTTAAATAAACAAATATTCCTATTGATGTTTAAATTTTTTAGATGTAAATATCACTAAATGTGGGTATTGCGATAACGAAAGATTATTTTTATATTTATAAAGTTATTGTTGTTATTGCTTTATCAAAAGAGTCTCAACAAAAACGGAAATAATTTAAAACAATCAGTATGAAAAGCAATTCTTCGTTGCCAATATGAATTTTCGAGCGATTTTCGCAAACGCCAGCAAATCAATTTTACAGATAAAAATACGACACTTCGTTGTTCTTTTCATCTTTCTTTTTATTAATGTGGCTCATTCGCAGCAAGGAAAGTCAGATGCAACATTCAATATTTATGATGATGGTTTGCAAGGGGATGGTTTTGATGGTACAGTCAGAACAGTTGCTTTGCAAACAGATGGAAAATTGATTGTTGGAGGTGAGTTTTTGAATTTTAATGGAGGTGCAACTTTATATTTATGTCGATTGCTGCCGGATGGTTCTAAAGATCTTTCGTTCAATTTAGGTTCCGGAATCATTGGCAAAGTATACTGTTCTTTAATACAAACTGATGGAAAAATTATTTTGGGTGGTTCTTTTACGAGCTTTAACGGTGTAAATGTTGGAAAACTAATCCGTCTGAATGCGGATGGGTCAAGAGATGTTACCTTCAACTCTTCACAGGGAACTACAACGTACGCTATTTACGCATGTGATTTACAATCAGATGGTAGCATTATTATTGGTGGTAGTTTCACTAATTACAATGGAGTTGCTGCATCCAGAGTTGCTCGGATTTTGCCAAACGGAAATTTAGATCCAACATTTGCAATAGGATATGGTGCTAATTCACTTGTTGAGGAAGTTCACATTCAACAAGACGGAAAAATTATTCTGGGAGGATCATTTACTTCCTTCAATGGAACTGCTTGCGGCAGAATTATTCGATTGAATAGCAATGGGACTGTTGACGCTACTTTTTTACAAGGAACAGGTTTTGATGCTAATGTATCCGCACTAGCAACACAGGCTGATGGAAAGATTTTGGTGGGTGGTGATTTTTTAAATTTCAATAGTGTTAAAGCCAGTAGAATAATTCGGTTGAATCCCGATGGAAGTATCGACAACTCCTTTATTTCCGGATCTGGTTTTAGTAATGTAGTTGAAGTTATAAAAGTAAATGCTGCCGGCGCTATAATGATTGGCGGCTCGTTTACGGGAAGTTATAATGGAACTGATGTTAATAGGGTGGTTCTTTTGGATCCTTTCGGAGTGATCAATCCGGGATTCGATATTGGATCCGGACCGCAAAGTGGTGCAGTGAATGCGTTGGCAGAGGATTTAGCAAACTCGTGGTACATTGGCGGATCATTTACAGTTTTTGATTCCCAGACTCAAGGCCGATTGGCTAGAATTGACGGTGTTGGAACTTTAGATTTTGGATATCTTACCGCTGGAGTTGGTTTTGATAATTCGGTTTTAAAAGTAATTGCCTTATCCGACAATAAAACGATGGCTTTTGGAAATTTCACAAAATTCAACGGAACAATTTGCAACAGAGTTACACGATTGTCTGAAGACGGAGTGCTTGATTCTTCTTTTAATAACGCAGCTACCGGAGCTAATAATTCAATTAAAACCGCCGTTGTACAGCCTGATGGCAAAATTGTTATTGCTGGTGTTTTCACAAATTACAATGGTGTCGTAAGGAATAAAATCGCCAGAATTCAAGCGAATGGAGAAATTGATGCAGCTTTTACTATTGGAACGGGCTTCAATAATCAAGTGTATGCTTTGGCGTTGCAGCCAGATGGTAAAATAATTGTTGCAGGAAATTTTACAAATTATAATGGGGTTTTGATTAGTAGAGTGGTTCGATTATTACCTGATGGGACTTTGGATTCTGGTTTTACTATTGGTTCCGGAGCCGATGCTATCGTAGACTGTATTTTGGTGCAACCAGACGGGAA
This sequence comes from Flavobacterium psychrolimnae, assembly GCF_003312425.1. Taxonomy (GTDB): domain Bacteria; phylum Bacteroidota; class Bacteroidia; order Flavobacteriales; family Flavobacteriaceae; genus Flavobacterium; species Flavobacterium psychrolimnae. The sequence goes on from NZ_QNUX01000009.1 coordinate 163,388, forward strand.
AATTGTTTTGGGTGGCCAGTTTTCTCTTTTTAATGGAATATCATATAATCGAATGGTGCGTTTGAATCCCAATGGAAGTATAGATTCAGGTTTTTCCATTGGAGCTGGTTTTGATAAAAATGTGTATTCAATCGCATTGCAATCGGACAATAAACTCATTATTGGCGGGTCATTTACAAGTTATAAAGGCGTTTCCACAAAAAGATTGTTGAGATTGAACATCGATGGGACTTTAGATACCACTTTTTCAACGGGATTGGGTTTTAGCAATGGTGAAATTAGAACTATTTTAGTCCAGCCTGATAATCGATTATTGATTGGGGGAACATTCTCTGGAACCTACAACGGAACAGCTGTGAGGCGAATGGTACGGCTACTGGCTACTGGAGTTTATGATGGTACGTTTTCGGTGAATTTAAATAATACGCTTTTCAGTATTTGTTTTACACCAAATTATAAAGTGATGATTGGAGGAAATTTTAATTCTGTTTCTGGTGTTACAAAACATCGTGTGGCTCGAATTAAGCTTTGTACAAACAGCTCTAATTGGAATGGGGTTTCTTGGAGTAATGGAACTCCGTCCGCTGAAAAGACACTTTTTTTCAACGAAAATTATTCGGTATTAGCATCTGTAAATTCCTGTTCCTGTACAATCAGTTCGGGAAAAACAGTTACAATTCCAGAAGGAAATACTTTAGGTTTGGTTTTCGATTATTCAGGTTCAGGTACATTAATTTTAGAAAATAATGCAGCGTTGTATCAATCCGAAGATCAGGTCACTAATTCTGGAACTATTCAACTAAAAAGAAAAACAACACCAATTCTCTTTACAGATTATACCTATTGGTCATCACCAGTATCAAGTCAAAAATTAATTGATGTTTCTCCTGATACGCCGTCCGATAAGTTTTATTCCTTTGATGCTTTTAGAGATTCTTGGGCAAATGAGATTGCAACAAATGTAATGTCAGTGGGTAAAGGTTATATTATTCGGGGCCCACGAACTTTTTCAGAAACTGTTGCGGCCCGGCACGAAGCTGTTTTTATTGGGGTTCCAAATAATGGTGAGGTATCAGTTCCTATTAGTGTGACTGATACATCAAATCTTATTGGGAATCCTTATCCTTCAGCCATAAACGCAGATTTGTTTATAAACAGGAATAAAGATATTATGGATGGGACTATCTATCTTTGGACACATAATACTGCGATTACTAAAAATGTTTATACTTCGGATGATTATGCGGTTTATAATTTATTGGGTGGAGTTGGTACGAGTGCTGCCATAAATTCAGGAATTAATAATGCTAAGCCAGACGGAAAAATAGCTTCTGGACAATCTTTTTTTGTTACCAGCATTAATGTTGGCGGAACAGCTGTTTTTCAAAATAATATGCGTGTGATTGGTCAAAATGCTAATTTTTTTAAATCAAGTTCGCCTAAAAAATCGCAATCTGATGAGGTTGAAAAACATCGTATTTGGTTGAATTTGAGTAACAGCGAAGGCGCTTTCAAACAAATTTTGATAGGATATGCAACTGGCGCCACTAATGATTTTGACAGTTCTTTTGATGGCGAAAGTTTTGATGGAAATCAGTTTTTAGATTTTTACAGCATCAATCAGGATATGAATTTAGTCATTCAAGGACGAGCATTGCCACTTGAAGAAACCGATGAAATTAAATTAGGTTTCAGCAGTACTGTAGCTGGAAGTTATATGATAAAAATTGATGAAAGAGATGGTGAGTTAGTCAATAAAAATGTTTTTATTGAGGATAAATTAACCAATAGTATTGTTGATATAACAAACGAAAGCTATGCTTTTAATACTGTCATTGGAACATTTGATGATCGTTTTGTGTTGCGGTACGCGGATAAAACCTTGAATACGGATGAATTTTCAAATAATAAAGAATCCGTTTTTGTATCGAGTAAAAATGAACAATTACAAATAAATTCAACTAATGAATTCATTGATGAGGTTGCTATTTATAATTTGAATGGAAGAAAAATATATCAAAAGAAAGAGATAAATAACAGTGATTTCTCAGTATTGAATTTGCAAGCCGGTCACCAGGTTGTTATGGTGAAAATTGTTCTTCGGAATGGTGAGTCAGTTAGCAGGAAAATAATGTATTAAAGTAATCAGTATAAAAAAAACCATCTTGGCTAACAAGATGGTTTTGGGTATTTATTGTAAACAAAATTTATTTTTCTTTACCGGATGCTTCAAGATTTCGCTCGATAGTATGTCCTGGTCTTGACCATTTTGGTTTTTCACCTAATGGAGCAAATTGAGAATCTTCCGCTTCAACAGTTTGCGGTTGTGAAACTTTTGTAAATGGTTTTTGAGGATTTAAACCTAACATTTCAAACATTTTCATGTCTTCATTTACATCAGGATTTGGAGTTGTCAATAACTTATCTCCTGCAAAAATGGAATTGGCACCAGCAAAAAAGCACATGGCTTGACCTTCGCGGCTCATGTTCATTCTTCCTGCAGAAAGACGAACTTGAGTTTCCGGCATGATGATTCTGGTTGTTGCGACCATTCGAATCATTTCCCAGATTTCAACTGGTTTTTCTTCTTCCATTGGAGTCCCTTCAACAGCTACCAACGCATTTATTGGCACTGATTCTGGTTGTGGATTTAACGTAGAAAGTGCGACAAGCATTCCAGCTCGGTCTTCGATACTTTCTCCCATTCCGATAATTCCACCGCTACAAACAGTAACATTTGTTTTACGAACATTTTCAATAGTTTGCAAACGATCTTCAAATCCACGAGTCGAGATTACTTCTTTGTAATATTCTTCAGAGGTATCTAAATTGTGGTTGTAGGCATATAAACCTGCTTCAGCTAACCGATGCGCTTGGTTTTCCGTGATCATACCAAGGGTACAGCACACTTCCATATCCAGTTTGTTGATGGTACGAACCATTTCCAAAACTTGGTCAAATTCAGGACCGTCTTTAACATTTCTCCAGGCTGCTCCCATACACACACGGGATGATCCGCTTGATTTTGCTCGCAAAGCTTGGGCTTTCACTTGACTAACTGACATTAAATCATTGCCTTCAATTTCAGTATGATACCTTGCGGCTTGTGGACAATATCCACAATCCTCGGGACATCCACCTGTTTTTATAGAAAGTAAAGTAGAAACCTGAACTACGTTAGGATCGTGATGCTCTCTATGAATAGAGGCTGCTTCGTAAAGCAAATCCATCATAGGTTTATTATATATTGCGATAATTTCGTCTTTGGTCCAATTGTGTTTTGTAATACTCATCGATACGATTTTTTGATACGTCAAAAGTAGTTAAATTGTTCTAAAGAACCAATGCAATACTATTGAAAAGCCTGCCACAAAACATTTTTTGAATAAAGTTAGGCAGTTGTATGCAGGTGTTTCGGCATTTTATAAAATCTCATCAAATGATTTACGTAAAGCTATTTGTTGAATATAAGGAATAGATAATTTCAAAATATATAAAAAAATAAACGCCGTAAAAACAGCAATAGCTACTGGTTTGCGACGTGGTATTGTGATAAAGGAATGATAAAAAGTTAAGATTCAGCGCCATGTTTATCTGAAGAATAGCGGGTGTCCCAGTATAACATCAACATGAAGGTAACGATTACTGCCGAAACAATTCCTTCAAATAACAGAGAAATAGAATACGTCATTACGGATGGATCGCCACCAAATAAAAATGTTTTTGACAATGTGCCCACATAGGCATCTCCGCCTTGGACGTAACTATAAACAATTAACCCTACAATGCTCAAGAAAATACCTGTGAGGGAAGTTAATAACGCAGAAACAGCGTTAGAAACTAATACGTTTTTGCCTTCAGCGAAATTAGATTTTAGCGTTTTATAGGTTCCAAAAAATACAAATAGGACATTAAATAAACGTAATAAGTAAATATCCGCTAGGCCTAAAAGTTCCATTAATAGGAAATAAAAGCCAATTCCCATGAAAATAATGAATCCGTTTACTAATTCTTTTGGAAGTTTCATATAACTAGTTTTAAAAGTTAGAAAGCATATCGTTATGACAAAGAGGATATTACTTTCAAATTTACAGAAAAAATAGTAATATGTTATTAAAAAATCAAAATTTATTCAAGTATACCAGTGCAGTTTTTTTATCTTTTTCAAGTTGTTCTTTCAGTAAATCAACCGATTCGAATTTTTGTTCGGAACGAATTCTTTGTAATATTGAAACACGGATTTCTTGATTGTATAAATCAGCATTGAAATCAAAATAATGAATTTCGATGGACTGATTGTGCCCGTCAACAGTAGGATTGAACCCAATATTCATCATTCCAAAAACAGTTTTTTCATGGATAATACTTTCTACAATGTAGACTCCATTTTTTGGAATTAGCTTATAATTTTCTTCGATTTTTAAGTTTGCCGTTGGGAAATTGATGGTTCTTCCCAGTTGTTTTCCTTGAATAACAGACCCTGTCAGAAAATAATCATAACCTAAATATTCGTTGGCCAAAGTCATGTCTCCTTCCAATAAAGCATTTCTAATTTTGGTTGAACTCACGGAAATATCATTAATTTCCTGAACAGATATTTGTTCTACTTCAAAATCATATTGTTTTCCAAAAGCGATCAGATCATCAATATTGGCCGTTCGATTTCGTCCAAATCGGTGATCGTGGCCAATAATTATTTTCTGGATGTGAAAGCGATCTACAAGAATAGTACGTACAAATTCTTCGGCAGTCAATCTTGAAAAAGTTTCGTCAAAAGGATGTATGACAAGATTTTCGATACCAATTTTTTTCAGCAAATCAATTTTCTCAGTGATGGTGTTGAGCAATTTTATATCAGAATGTTCCTGTAAAACCATCCGAGGATGCGGAAAAAAGGTAAGTACCAGACTTTCATATTTCTCGTTTTCCGTCCCGACGCTTCGGGATTGGGTTAGTTTATTTAAAATTTTTTTGTGACCAATGTGAACTCCATCAAAGGTTCCCAACGTTAGGATTGTTTTTTTTGTGGAAGTGAAATCGTTTATAGAATGAAAAATATTCAAAGCAAGTGTTTTATAAAAGCGCAAATTTAAGGTATCTTATTTAAAAGTAGCGATATGACTAATTGAATTTCAATATAATTTTTAATTAAAATATGAAAAAAGGGATTAAAAATAGAAAAGTACTGAGTTTTCCATAATTTGATTTAAAATATTAAATAATTGAAGTAACCATTACTATAAATACTTTAATTTTGAAGCTTAAATTCATGATATTATGAAAAGAATTATACTATTTTTTATAATTATTTTTTCCAATTCTGTGGTCCATGCCCAAGATGGCTCTTTTTGGAAAAGAATTGTTCAGGATAAAGTTGCAGTTTATGATAGAATCAATGTTAAACCCGTTGCTGAAAATCAGTTGTTGTTTAATTTAAACGAATCTGCAATAAAAAATTCTTTGGAAACACTTCAAAATAAAACCTCAAAGCAGAGCAGAATTGAAATTACGATACCTAATATGAATGGTGAGTTAGAAAAATTTTGGGTTTGGGAATCTTCTAATTTTGAACCGGAATTGCAAGCACAAAATCCTGACATAAGAGCCTATAATGGTGTTGGAATTACAGATAGAAAGGCTTCTTTGTATTTCAGTTTGTCGCCAAAAGGTATTCAGACCATGATTTTGAGAGGTGAAAGTGGCTCTGAATTTATCGAACCTTATTCGAAAGATCATACTGTTTATGTTCTTTTTGATTCCAAAAGCAGAGTCCGAGGAAGTTTGCCTTTCACTTGCAAAACAGAAGATGTCGCTTTGAATAAAGAACTTTTAAACAAGACAGGCAAAGTAGCTGCAAATAATAGAGTTTTCAAAACTTTAAGATTAGCGTTGTCCTGTACCGGTGAGTATGCAGCGTTTCATGGCGGGACTGTTGCGAATGCTTTGGCTGCGATGAATGCCACTATGACAAGGGTTAACGGGGTTTTCAATAAAGATTTAGCGGTAAAGCTGAGTATTATCGCAAATAACAATCTTATAATTTATACGGATGCTGCCACAGATCCGTATTCAGATTCCTCAGAAGGAGCATCGGGTGCCTGGAACTTGGAATTACAAGAAAATTTAAGCGCTACAATAACGGATGCAGGATACGATATTGGTCATTTATTTGGGGCGGATGGTGGTGGTGGAAACGCCGGTTGTATAGGATGTGTGTGTATAAATCCAACGGTTGAAGAGCCTTCGGCAAAAGGAAGCGCTTTTACGTCGCCAAGTGATGCCGTACCTCAAGGAGATACTTTTGATATTGATTTTGTAGCGCATGAAATCGGACATCAATTAGGGGCAAATCATACGTTTTCTTTCGAGATTGAAGATACTGGTGTAAATGTGGAGCCTGGAAGCGGTTCTACTATTATGGCGTATGCAGGAATTACTTCGGGTTATAACGTTCAAAATAATTCTGATGATTATTTTGCCTACGCAAGCATAAAGCAAATACAAGATAATCTATTGTCTAAGACTTGTCCAATAAGTACGGTTCTTACTAATAGTCCTCCAACAATCAGCGCAGGCTTAGATTATACTATTCCTAAAGGAACGGCATTTATCTTAAAAGGTTCCGGTTCTGATTTGAATGGTGATGTAGTTACTTATTGTTGGGAACAAAATGATACAGCTGTAAATACTTTAAATCCTCCGGTAAGCGAAGAGGGTGATTTTAGCTTTGCGTCGCCTACAAAAGTCTATGGTCCTAACTTTAGATCTTTTTATCCAAGTAGTTCGCCAGTTCGATACATGCCTGCTTTAAGTTCGGTTTTGGCTAATGAATTAACAACGACTTGGGAATCCGTTTCAACAATTGAAAGAACCCTTGCTTTTACTTTAACAGGAAGGGACAATGCGGCTCTTGGAACTGCGCAAACAAATACAGATTTGATGATGGTAAACGTGAGTGGTGCAGCTGGTCCATTTGAAGTGACATCACAAAATACTGAAAATTCAGGTTGGTTACAGGGATCGACTCAAACAGTCACTTGGAACGTAAATAATTCTAATTCTCTTGCCGGTTCTACGAATGTGAATATCAAACTTTCAACTGACGGGGGATTAAATTTCACTACAGTTTTAGCTTCTAATACGCTGAATGACGGTTCACAAACAATTACGGTTCCAAATGTAACGGCTAAAGATTGCAGAATTCTAATTGAGCCAACAGCAAATATTTATTATGCAGTAAACAGTAAATCTTTTGCAATTGGGTATTCCGTTGTTTCATCTTGTAATACGTATGCTTTTGCAACACCGTTTTCTATACCGGAATCTTCAACTTATCGAACTAGAACAACGACTGTTCCAGTTACAGCTGAAGTGATTTCTGATGTTAATTTTGCTATTTCTTTTACACATACTTATTTGAGTGATGTGCAAATAGAAGTGGTAAATCCACAAGGGACTGTTGTAAAGTTATTTGACAGAAGTTGTGGTTCTACAAGTAATAGTTTAGTGTTGAATTATGATGACCTGGGAGTTTCCCTTGATTGCGCAGCGAAAACTGCCCAAACCGTAGCGCCTTTTGAATTATTGTCCACATTTAATGGGATAAGTCCGCAAGGAAATTGGACTTTGCGTGTTCGTGATTTAGATACAGGTGACTTTGGTACAATAGATTCTGCATCAATAACAATTTGTACAAAAACATACACTTTGGCAACGCCGGACTTTGAAATCAATGATTTTGTTGTGTTTCCTAATCCAAATAAAGGGAATTTTAATGTTCAATTCACTACTAAATCCGATGAAGGAGTAAAAGTTATGGTTTATGATTTATTAGGAAGAAAGCTTTTTGAAAATGACTTTAAAAACAAGTCAAATTTCAATGAAAATATCCAATTGAAAAATGTCTATCCAGGAGTTTATTTACTGACGGTGACTGATGGAGAACGAAAAGAGGTCAGAAAGATTGTGATTGAATAATCAAAATAGAATTATTAAAAAAGGGAAACGCTAGTAATAGACTGCCCCCAAAAGTTTAGACAAATTTATAATTAATTTTGATAATAATGAGCTCGATATTGTATCGGGCTCATTCCTTTTAAATTCAGTTTTATTC